>NZ_JBLWFI010000001.1:1394779-1501108 GCF_048898065.1 Tepidibacillus infernus | reverse complement strand
AACCATTCTTTGCGGAGAGTGTATACCAGATATTATCCCCTGTCGTCATGCCTTTGTCTGCCACCACAACCGTTCGGCCAAGAGAGAATTGACGTTGTATCCTCCTAAGCATCGGAATCAAAGTTTGTTTATCAAGCATATTCCCTGGATAAAGACCGTATGTAATTGGAATGCCGTCAGTGTCCATGAAAAGTCCCATCTGCACGATGGGGTCTGGGCGGTGCTCTTTAGAGACACCTTTTTTCCTGAGTTCATCCGCCTCATCGATTTCAAAGTAATAATTGGTTACATCGTAATAGACTAAACTGGTATTGCGGTTATGTTGTCGCTTGATTCGTTCATGGAGCCATAGCTGGAGTGCATCCTTGTGCTTGTTGAAAAAGGTTAGACTGCGGTAGACATCGTCCAAAGTGAAGTTGCTTTTTTCAAAAAATGTCTCCTTGATTTCGTATGTTTTCTTCTTGGAAGCAGGGTAAAGCAAGCGGGAAAACACTAGAAGTTTCATGATACTATTGGCATCGTAATCATGCTTCGCATGGCGTTGCCTGTTGATGAGAAAGGTATGGATTCCAAGATCATGATAGATCTTACTCAATGCAGCATAACCGAAATTTTTTCGATTCGTTGAACCGATCGGGATATGCTCATCCCGTTGGATAGTGAAAGAAATGGAAGAACGTTCAGAAGCGTATTGTTCGTTCATCTGTTTAATTTTTTCGTTAAAAAAAGCAATCGGATCATCGTATTGTTTTTCTAGTTCATCCAGATAACCAAGAGATTCGATAGTTCTGGATTTAGGGGATTTACTATTAGCATCCCGATAGCTCTGTACGATGGATAAATAAATGCGACCAGTTTTTTTATTTTTCACTTGTCTAAGAAACATGAACATGGCTCCCTTAATTGAATACGATTTTACCTTCATTATACCAAATTATTCTACAAAAGTCTACTAAAATATGACAAAAAAAATAAAATAAAAATCACCGGAAACATCAATGAAATCAATGCTTTCGGGTTAATAGTTGTTTAAATGTGTTGCAAAATTAGGGAGTAAGAATTAATTTAAAGGGTGGATGATCTCCACCCTTCTTATGTTTTTTAGATTACTACTTTAACCCTGAATGAAAGCGTGTTATAATTTATATAGACAATTTTATCGGTTATTTTGGTTGGAGATTCGGAGAGACCAAACAAATCAAGCCTTTGACAAACTAGTGCAAAGGATGATTTGTGCTGGTCTCTTTCTGTATATATAAGATCTTTTGGGGGAAATGGCGATGAGAAAACTGGAAACTGAAGTTGTAGTGATTGGTGGAGGGGCGACAGGTGCTGGCGTATTGAGAGACTTGGCACTTCGTGGCATCAAAGCGATTCTTGTTGAACAACAGGATTTAGTTCATGGTACTTCCTCTCGCTATCATGGACTACTCCATTCAGGTGCGAGATATGCGGTTGGGGATGCAGAGACCGCGCGTGAAAGCTATGAAGAAAATTTAATTGTGAAACGGACTGTGCCGGGTTCGGTCGAAGATACAGGTGGCCTTTTTGTAAAGGTTCCTCAAGATGACGATGCCTTTGTTCAAAAATGGCTTGAAGGATGTAAGAAAGCTGGGATTCCGGTAAAAGAGGTTCCACTAGAGCAAGTCTTTTTAGAAGAACCTTCTTTATCGAAGAATATTCAAGCCGCTTATCATGTACCAGATGGTGCAGTAGATGGTTTTACATTAGTTGTTGATGTGACAGCAGATGCAGTACGTAGAGGAAGTAAAGTACTGACATATCATCAGGTAGAACAGATGATCATGCGAGATAACCGTGTGGTTGGTGTCATTGTTCGTAACGTCAATACGGGTGAACAAATTGAGATTCATGCCAACATGGTCGTCAATGCGACAGGTCCTTGGGCTGCTAGAATTGCTGCTTTCGCTGGTAGCGAAGTTCATATGATCAATAACCGTGGAATGTTAGTGGTGTTTCATCACCGTTTTAATAAAAAAGTAATTAACCGTTTACGTAAGCCAGGAGATGCTGATATATTTGTGCCTGCGCATAACGTTACTATCTTTGGAACGACTGGAGTAAATGTCCTTGAACCTGACGATTTTTCGCTATCCCGAGAAGAAGTAGACAAGATGCTTCGAGATGGTAAGGCAATGATCTCTGATGTTGAGCAGATGCGAATTATTCGCGCGTTTGCGGGGGTAAGACCTCTTTACCAAGAAAAAGGTGCTATCGGAGACAGTGGGCGGAATGTGAGTCGAGGAATGGCACTACTTGATCACAAAACTCGTGATGGTATAGAGGGAATTATTACTATTACTGGCGGTAAATTTACAACTTTCCGTTACATGGCAGAAAAAACAGTCGATTTAGTTTGTCAAAAGTTAGGTGTTTCCACTAAATGTACTACGGCAGAAGAGATTGTTCCACACCGTGAAGCAAAGGAATTTTTTAAACAAGTGAATATGGCTCCGGCGGTGAAACAAAAGTTAGTTCATTGGGCAGGTAATCGTGCGAAAAAAATTGAAGAAGGCTTACAAAAAAATGATCTTTTAAATATCGTTGTCTGCGAATGCGAACAAGTAACCCTAGGTGAAATCGAATCGGTCTTACCAGATGAAAAATTCCATTTAGGAGATATTCGTAGGAGAACACGTTTAGGAATGGGAACATGTCAGGGGACATTCTGTAATTTTCGTACAGCAGCAATAGCTGTGGAAAGAGGCATCACAACATCAGAAGAAGCAAATAAAGCACTACTTGATGCGGTAGCAGAGAGACAAAAAGGGATGAAAGTCGTAGCGACAGGAGAAACAGCCAAGCAGTTAGATTTGATGAACACCATTTATCATGTTTCTTTGGGAATGGGAAAAAAGGGGGAGAAAGCTCATGTATAATGTGGTTGTAATCGGTCAAGGCTTAACTGGAATGTTGTCAGCAATCTGGGCTAAGGAAGAAGGAGCTTCAGTTGCACTTGTGAGCCAAGGAACAGGAAAGATCATTCAATCAACAGGGGTGATGGATATTTTTCCGGGATCAGATGCTGGAATGAGCGAGCTGATTCGAGAATACCAGATCAAAGACTGGAATCCATTACTTGTTGAGAGTGGAATCGACCGTTTTAAGGAGTTAATGAGTCGATTAGGAAATCCCTATCAAGGCAAGATTGAGCAACCCGTAGAGATCGTAACGGGTTCAGGTTTTCTAAAATCAACCGCCTTATACCCGATAACAGTTGCTCCTATTCCTCATAGAGGTCATGTGGTTGTGGTTGGATTCCAAGAAATTACGGATTTTCAACCCACATATGTTGCAGAAAATTTAGCAAGTGAACGTTCTGAATTGACCATTGACCATTTCTCGATTTCATTAGGTCAGCGTTCGCTTCGAACCATGACACAGCTTGATGCCGCTAGATTATTGGAACAAGAGGTAGTTCGAAAACAAGTCATTTCCAAAATAAAAGCGAAGATGAAAGAGTTATTGATTCGTAAGCCAGATTTGATTATTCTGCCTTCTGTATTAGGCGTGATGAATTGGAAAACTGTTTGGAGCGATTTTAAGACAGAATTGGACACAATCATTACTGAAGCGGTGGGTATGCCACCGAATGCAACAGCCATTCGTTTGCAAGAACAATTGCAAAAAGAAATGATTCGTTTGGGTGTACGGCAGTATGCCAATTCCAAGGTAGTGGATAGTCATCGAGTGAATCAATGGATTGAATCCGTGATGGCACGGAATACCCATAACACGATCGAAGTAAAGGGCAAATCATTTGTTTTAGCCACAGGTGGAATCCTGGGTGGAGGACTAGAGCAATTGCTGAGTGGTGTGACAGAAACAGCTCTAGGATTAGAAGTGGGTGAGCAAGGCAATCTTGTGAATCCATACAAGAATCTTTTTCTCGTAGGAGCTGCACAAGGTTTAGGTGTCACAAAATACGGCATTACAGGTGGAATTTTTTCGATTCTATCCAGTTATGAGTCGGTGATCAAGAATAGCTATCGTTTACAAGTAGGAGGAGAACAACATGATAAACTTACTCGAAACCAGTTATGATCAATGTCTCAAATGTAATGCTTGTGTAGTCAGTTGTCCTGTTTCCAATGCAACACTAGATTTTGGTGGACCAAAACATTTAGGACCTGAGCTGAAACGATTGATGGAGAATCAAGAACTCATTGATGATCCACGTATTGAGCTATGTACGCTATGTGGAAACTGTGATATCTCTTGCCCAGAAAATGTGCATGTCACTACATTAACAGCACAAGTCAAAGCTATTCACGCGGAGATGTTAGGTACTAAGTTTCGCGATAAAATCTTAAGTCGAGCAGAACTTGTAGGAAAAGTGGCTTCAACTTTTGCACCAATTACAAATACAGTGATGGAGATCAAACCCGTGCGTAAAATAATGCAAAAGATAATGGGAATTCATGCTGAACGAAAATTTCCTAAGTACACCATCAATAATTTCAACCGTCGTTATAAAAAGAAAACGGCAAAAACGAAACGAAAAGTGGCCTATTTTGTCGGTTGCTATGCTACATATAATGCCCCTGAGGTAGCTGAGGCTTTTGTGGAAGTCATGGCTTACAACGGAATTGAAGTAGCATATCCTGAACAACATTGTTGTAGCATTCCTATGTTAGCAAACGGCCAAATGGATCAACTGATGAAAAATGCAACATTTAATGTGAATAGCCTGCTTGAATATACACGTCAAGGATACGATGTGGTACTCACTTGTACTAGTTGTACTTTAGCTTTGAAAAAAGAGTATGTTTCTATTTTAAATATACCTGGAGCCGAGGAATTAGCTGAACATGTATATGATGCTGATGAATACTTAAGAATGTTGCATGAGCAAGGAGAAATGAATACGAATTTGGCTCCAATGAATGTGAAAGCAGGATACTATGCTCCTTGTCACATGAAATCCCAAGGAATTGGCAACCCAGCTATGGATGTTCTTGAACTGATCCCTAATTATCAAATTCAGGATTTAGCTGCTGGTTGTTGTGGCCAATGTGGAACTTTTGGATTTAAAGAAGAGAAATTTGACCTATCGCTAAAAATAGGAATTCAGATGAAGGAAGCAGTGGAAGAATTAAATGCAGATTATACAGTAACAGAATGCGGCATGTGCAAAAATCAACTAGATCAGCTTACAGATAAAAAAGTATTACATCCGATGCAAATTCTATCTGAATCTTATAATAATGCAAACAATACAAAAAAGCGGCACGCCTAATGGAATGCTGCTTTTTTAATACCCACATTTTACAAACAAATGTATAATAAATGCTGAAGGTTTTCATACAACATTTTATAAAAGGAGTTGTGTGTTCGTTTTATTAGTTCTTAGAATCTATCTAGATTTTTCGTTTGCAAAAAATCAGATCAAGAATATAGCAAAACTAATCATTGTAAAATATTCCAATCGAATTTAAGCAATATCATTAGCTTTGGACTTATGTGGCTTGTGTTTACCATCGTTCGTTAATATGGGATTTTCTATAGAAATGCTTTTAACATAGAATAGCGCTAATTTTTTTGAATTGAGAGCGAAGCAGCTCTCTTTTTTTTACTAAAAATATTGATTCAGGTTATGAAATTTCTACATTTATTTTTATAATGACATAACCTAAATTAGCTAATGTTATCGTTTTCTGATAGAAATATTAAAGAGTAAAGTTATTGACGAGTTGTTTAAACAAGGTTATATTCAAATCAAGGTAAAAAATTTCCTAAAATTTTTACTTGAATTTTTTTGTTTTTTAAACGATAATGTAAGCGTAAACAAGTAAGGGTTTTCTGAAAAGGGATACGCTTAATTCTACTAAAAAAGGAGGGGAGAGATTGAAGGAGAAATACCGAAAAGTGTTCTTAATCTCTAGTATTTTGTTGTCTGTTGCGGTTATTGCAGGAATTGGGGTGTTCTATTCATTGTTGGCGCAAAAAACGATTACTTATAAAAATCCTGTTGGAGATATGACTGACATTGGTGATCCGTTTGTATTGAAAACAGGGAACTCCTATTATATGTATGCAACTTCTGAAGCTACAAGGGGATTTAAAGTATGGAAATCTAATAACTTAGTAAGTTGGGAATATAAAGGGTTGGCATATGATCATTATGAGCAGGCAAACAGATGGGCAACTGGTGATTTCTGGGCTCCAGAAGTGATTAAACACGATGGTATGTTCTATATGGTTTACAGCGCTCGGAATAATGATGGACACTTACGGATTTCAATTGCAACAAGTAAAGATCCATTAGGACCATTTAAAGATACTAGCGTTGATATTATTAAAAAAGAAGGTTCCTATATTGATGGGGATATCTTTATTGATAATGATGGGACACCCTATCTATATTATGTTAAGGATAACTCTGAAAATATCATCAATGGAAAACACGTCAGTCAAATATATGTTCAAAAAATGGATCAGAGTCTAACTCAATTAATCGGTCAACCTCAATTGCTAATTACCCCAGATCAACAATGGGAAGGTATTGACAGAGACTTTCAATGGAATGAGGGTCCATTTGTTCTAAAACATGATAAAAGATATTATCTTATGTACTCAGCCAATTTTTATGCAAGTGCAGATTATGCTATCGGATACGCTGTTTCTGATCATCCAATGGGTCCGTTTAAGAAAGCTAAAGAAAATCCAATCCTATCAAAAGATCTCGAACATGGTATATCCGGCCCAGGTCATAATAGTGTAACTCTTGGACCAGATGGTGAAAATCTTTACATTATTTATCATACTCATACTTATCCTAATGCACCTAGCGGATTAAGACAAATGTATATTGATAGGCTTTTTTTTGAAGATGGAAGAATAAAAATTGAAGGACCTACTTATTTGGAACAGGAAATAAGAATAGATTAAAAAAACATTATTAAAATTCACATCTTTTAATGCAAATGCTAACAATAGACAATGAAGAATTAAAGGAGGAAAGAGTAAGATGATTAAAGTTTCAAAATGGGTTAGCTTGATGCTGGTAGTCGTATTGGTGTTTACATTATCTGCTTGTTCAGGCAGTAATTCAAATGATAATGCGGATAACTCAGGAGCAAGTGGTGCAACAAAAGTTGTCTTTTGGGCGCCGTTTTCAGGCCCGGATGGCCAATATATGAAAGATATGGTTAAAAAATTTAATGAAGAGAATCAAGGAAAAATCAATGTAGATTTAAATATCGTTCCACAAAATCAATACTATAATATGATTGATTTAGCCTTTTCTGGAAAACAAACGTTACCAAATTTAATGATTATGCATACTGACCAAATTCCAACATATGCAAGTAAAGGTTTATTAGAAGATTTAGGGACTTTTGTTCAAAAAGCTGGATTAAAAGAAAGCGATTTCGCTATTACGGCTTGGAATGCATCGCTTATTAACGGAAAGCGTTATGGTATTCCACTAGATATTCATCCATTGGTATTATATTGGAACAAAGATTTATTTAAAGCTGCGGGCTTAGATCCAGAAAAACCACCAAAAACTCGTGAAGAATTCTTGCAATATGCTCAAAAATTAACTGATGTAAGTAAAGAACAATATGGTTTTGTCGTTCCAACTTTATGGCCACAACAATTTATTTTCCCAACAGTTTTATATCAAAATGGTGGTCAATTAGCTGATGCTTCAACGAAGAAGGTTACTTTTAATAGTCAAGAAGGTGTTGAAGCTTTACAATTCTTAAAAGATTTAATTTTCGAATATAAAGTTTCGCCAGCAAATGTACAGCAAGATGGAGAGGTAACTTTATTTAAACAAGGTAAAAATGCAATGCATTTAAATGGGCCTTGGATGATGGCCGCATGGGAAGAGGCAAAAATTAATTATGGAGTTGCACCTGTTCCAATGTTAGGGACAAAAGAACAATCCGTGTATGCAAATGGACATAACTTTGTAATCCCAGCTAGTGTAAATGATGAAAAAACAAATGAAGCCGCACAAACCTTTATGAAATGGATTTCTGAAAATGCAATTGATTGGGCGAAATCTGGTCAAGCACCTGCATCGGTGAAGGTTAGAGAATCTCAAGAATTTAAAGATATGTACCAACAACCAAAAGTAGCCGAAGAGTTTGAATATGCAAAATTCAGTCCGCAAATTGAAAAATGGGGACAAATTTCTAACCCATTATGGGAAAATGTTAATTTGGCATTATTGAATAAATTACCCGTAAAACAAGCGCTTGATGAAGCAGCTAAAAAGGCACAACAAATCATTGATGAACAAAAATAGCCTTTAAGATGTGAACCTTTAATGGGGGAGAATTTCTCCCCCATTTCTATAAGGAGGACAATATGAAGCGAAAAAACTATCTAACATCTTATTTGTTTTTATTACCTTATACGTTGGCGTTTTTATTTTTTATGGTTGTTCCACTGATTTATGGAATTTATATTAGTTTGCATGATTGGGAATTAATAGGAAATGCTCACCCTTTTATAGGATTTGAGAATTATATAGACTTGTTTAATCCAGATAAACGAATTCATACAATATTTTGGGATGGGCTTTGGAAAACCATTAAATTTGTTATATTTAGTGTACCATTTTTAGTTGTTGTTGGTCTGGTATTAGCATTGATAATTAAGAATTTGCCAAGTAAATTCAAAGGATTCTTCCGTTCGATCTATTTCTTGCCAACAGCCATATCTGTAACGGTGATTTCAGTTTTATGGCTATGGATCTTAGATACAAATAGTGGTTTAATTAATGCTTATCTATCCGATTTAGGAATACCTAAAATAGCATGGTTAACGACTACTTCTTGGGCATGGGTATCAATTGTAGTTGCAACCATTTGGTGGACAGTAGGGTTTAACATGATTATCTTTCAAAATGCCTTAGATGAGGTGCCACAGTCCTTATATGAAGCAGCAGAAATTGACGGAGCTGGGTCATGGCAAAAATTCATAAATATTACCTTACCGTCTATTAAAAATGTGACATTGTTTGTCTTTGTTACCTCTACAATTGCTTCATTTAATATTTTTGGGCAGCCATTTTTAATGACTCGTGGTGGTCCCGGAACAGATACAAAAGTACTGCTAATGAGTATATATGAAGAAGCTTTTTCAAATTTATCTTTAGGTACAGCAACTTCTATGGCTGTAAGTTTATCTTTAATTATTATGTTGGTCTCCTTAATTCAGTTCCGCTTGATGGGCAAAGAAGGAAAATAGAGGAGGTTAAATAAATGAATAAAAAAATAAATAAAATATTACTTGTACTACTTGCGATCTTAGTCAGTCTATTTTTTATTATTCCTATTTTATGGATGGTTTCAACATCTCTAAAGACTGATGCAGAGGCTTATTCCTCTATAATTCACTGGTTTCCTGAAAGACCAACACTAGCGAATTACATTTATACTTTGTTTGAAAATACGAATGAGACCCCAGTTTTAGGTTGGTTAGCGAATTCAATTTTTGTTGGGGTATCTGGTTCTTTATTAGTAGTAATTATAGATGCTCTAGCAGCCTATGCGTTGGCAAGATTAGAATTTCCATTTCGTAAAATAATTTTTGGGATGTTCCTTGCAACGATGATGATTCCATTTATTGTTATTTTCTTGCCGCTTTATTTGGAATTTAACAATTTTAACTTATTAGATACGTATTGGGCTTTAATCTTGCCGTATACCTCGAATGCTTTTGGTGTTTTTTTATTAAGACAATTCTTTTTAACCATACCAAAGGATATTGAAGAAGCAGCAATGATTGATGGAGCAAATAAATTTAAAATTTTTTTGACGATTATGCTTCCACTAGTCCACCCTGCATTATTAACACTCGGCATATTTACTTTTATATCTATTTATAATGACTTTTTATGGCCATTAGTCGTCACTTCCTCACCGGAAATGAGAACTGTTTCCGTTGGAATTGCCATTATGCAATTAGGAAGTTTTGTAAGCTCGCCAAGTAAATTAATGGCATTAACAACAATTGCTACGATTCCAATGTTAATAGTCTTTATTTTTGCACAAAAATACTTTGTTCAAGGAATTACATTTAGTGGAGGAAAAGAATAGTATTGACTTTTAAAGTGATTATTACATGATACGAATAATTGACTAGAATATAAATGGAGATGAATGTTAATGAAAAAAATCCCTCGATCAGAATACCCCAGACCACAACTAGTACGGAAGGATTGGTTCAATTTAAATGGCGAATGGGGTTTTGCCTTTGATGATAATAATGTTGGCTTAAAGGAAAAATGGTTTCAAAAGGATGAACCATTTGATCGAAAAATTAATGTTCCATTCGCATATCAAACGAGATTAAGTGGAATTCATGATCCTTCGTTCCATGACTGGGTTTGGTATAAAAGAGAATTTACGATTCCAAACGAATGGAATGACAAAAAAATTCTTATTCATTTTGGTGCCGTAGATTATCGTGCATGGATCTATGTTAATGGACAATTTGCTGGATATCATGAGGGTGGACATACACCTTTTTCCTTTGACATTACTGAACATCTAACATGGGAGAAAGAATCGATCGTTGTAAGAGTTGAAGACCCATCGACTGATGAGACCATTCCAAGAGGAAAACAATTCTGGATTGAGAAATCGGATTCCATTTGGTACACACGTACAACAGGTATTTGGCAAACGGTTTGGTTAGAACCTGTGAACTCGACTAGAATTTCGAAGTTAAGATTGATTCCAGATATCGATCGTGGTTCGATTGACGTAGAGTTTGACGTAATAGGAGAATTTGCGAACAAGAAAGCAGAAATTGAAATTCAAATTAAGAATGATTTCGTTGCTCGAGATACAATTGAAATCTACGAGTCGTACAATAAGCGTTCAATCAATCTATATAATCAACATATTTTTAGAACAGGGTTCCATCATAATGGTTGGAATTGGACACCAGAAACTCCGAATTTATTTGATATAAAGATTACTTTAAAAGATGAAGATAACCAAAATGTTTTGGATGAAATAGAATCTTACTTTGGTCTTAGGAAAATTCACACAGAAAATGGTATGGTTTATCTAAACAATAAACCTTATTACCAAAAACTCGTTCTCGACCAAGGATACTGGGAAGATGGTTTATTAACTGCCCCAACAGATGAAGACTTAAAGAAAGATATTGTTTTAGCTAAAGAAATGGGTTTTAATGGCTGCAGAAAACATCAAAAAGTAGAAGATCCTCGTTTCCTATACTGGGCTGATCAATTGGGATACTTGGTCTGGGGTGAGTGTGCGTCATCGCCTTATTATAGTCAAGATGCTGTAGCTAGGCTAACAAAGGAATGGATTGAAATTATTGAACGGGATTATAATCATCCCTCTATTGTGGCTTGGGTTCCGATAAACGAAAGTTGGGGAGTTCCAATGATTCGGGCAAATCACCAACAACAACATCATTCATTAGCGATGTATCATCTGATTCATTCGTATGATCCAACTCGTTTAGTCATTTCAAATGATGGTTGGGAGTTAACGAAAACAGATATTTGTGCGGTTCATAATTATAACCATGGAAGTGAAGATGAAAAAGAAAAATACGAAGCATTTAAAGAGTCTTTATCCACCAAAGATGCTATTCTTCACTCACAACCTGCACGTCGTGGGATTTATGCCAATGGTTTTGAACACCAAGGGGAACCTATTCTTCTAACAGAGTTTGGGGGTATTGGTTTTAAAGTTGGTGAGGATGCTGGATGGGGTTATACATCTGTTAAAAATGAGCAAGAGTTCGTTGCGGATTATCGCAGAGTTCTTGAAGCAGTCTATGCTTCAAAAATTTTACATGGATTCTGCTATACACAATTAACAGATGTTGAACAAGAAATTAATGGCTTACTCACGTATTCTCGAAAACCAAAATGTGATTTGAAAAAAATTAAAGAAATAAATGAAACTTGGCATAATGAAATTATAAAAGACAAAATTAACTAAAAATATTATTATAATAAAAATCTTACTATATTTTTACTAAATTTTTTTATTAACTTATGTTATAGTAGTTTTGAATCAAAGAATTCAGATTAATAAGAAGAAAGGAGTAGCTTAGATGGCTACAATTAAGGATATTGCAGAAAAAGCAGGAGTTTCCATTGCAACTGTTTCTAGAGTGTTAAATTACGACGCAACGTTATCGGTAACTGATGAAACAAGGAAGAAAATCTTTGAAGTGGCTGAAGAGCTATCCTATAAAAAAAGATCAGTTAGAACTTCAACAGCAAAAATTGCAATGATTCATTGGTATACCGAAAAGGAAGAATTAGAAGATTTATATTATATGTCTATCCGCTTTGGGATTGAACAACGTTGTCAACAATTAGACATCCAAGTTGTTAAATATTTTTATAACAATTTAGAGGAGATAAAACAAGAAGAGATACAAGGAATGATTGCAGTAGGTAAATTCAGTGAAAATCAAGTGGCGACACTGGCTGAAATTACAGATCATATTGTATTTGTTGATTATAGCCCTGACGAGGATGCCTATGATTCGGTTGTTGTTGACTTTGAAGTTGCAACCAAAAAAATAATCAATTATTTAATTGAAAAGGGGCACCAGAAGATTGGCTATATTGGTGGCCGAGAAACATTCAAAGATGGGTCAGCAGAAATTGAAGATCTTCGAGATAAGACGTTTCGTTCATACATGCAAGAGCTTAACCTTTTTGATGAAAATTACATGTATATAAAAACCTTTACAGTGAATGATGGGTATAAAATGATGAAGCAGGCAATTCACGATCATGGAGAAAACCTGCCAACAGCCTTTTTTGTAGGAAATGATTTAATCGCTATTGGCGCATTACGAGCTCTGCTTGAGGAGAATATTTCTGTTCCTGAACGAGTAAACATTATTGGAATTAATGATATTAGTGTATCTAAATATATTTATCCCTCATTAACAACATTAAAAGTTTATACGGAGATCATGGGAGAAACAGCAGTTGATTTATTGATGGAAAGAATATCAGGACGAAAGATAGCAAAAAAGGTTTTCATTGCAACCGAACTAATTAAACGAAATAGTAGTTTTTAAGATACCATCAAGATAATTGAGGGGAAGTTGTTTTTATGGATATTCAATTACTAGTTAATAAATTTTATGAAATATTTCTAAAAGGAGAAAGCGAGGAAATCCGCGCTTTCTTCTCACCAGGCCGAATTAATTTAATTGGTGAGCATACCGATTACAATGGCGGTCATGTATTTCCCTGTGCGATTACTTATGGCACATATGGACTTGTAAGAAAACGTGATGATCGATCGGTCTACTTATATTCAATGAATTTTTCAGAAGCAGGAATTATTAAATTTAGTCTGGATGATTTAGTTTATAAAAAAGATCATGGTTGGGCCAATTACCCAAAAGGGATGATTCGTTATATACTGGAAGCTGGTTGGAAGGTTGAATCAGGATTTGAGGTGCTAGTATATGGTAATATATCGAATGGATCAGGCCTTTCCTCCTCTGCATCACTAGAAATGTTAATCGGGGTGATGATCAATGAGATTTTTACATTAGACATTGATCGTTTAGAACTTGTTAAACTTGGCAAAAAGGTAGAAAACGAATTTATTGGTGTAAATAGTGGTATTATGGATCAGTTTGCAATTGGAATGGGTAAAAAGAACAATGGAATCTTCCTAGATACGAATACCCTACACTTTGAATACGCACCAATAAATCTGACAAATCATCAAATTATCATCATGAACACAAATAAAAGAAGAGAATTATCGGATTCGAAATACAATGATCGTCGCAGTGAATGTGAACTAGCACTTTCTCAGCTTCAAAAAGAACTTTCGATACAAACATTAGGTGATTTATCAGAAGAGGAATTTGAGCAACACAAAGAGTTAATTGAAGATGATGTTCTAAGACGAAGAGCTAAGCACGCAGTTTATGAAAATCAAAGAACGATAAAGGCCCTTCATGAATTGAAAAATAGAAATATTGAGAGCTTTGGCCAATTAATGAATGCCTCTCATCAATCGTTAAAAGAAGATTATGAAGTAACGGGGGTTGAACTGGATACATTAGTAGAAGCGGCATGGCAACAAAAAGGAGTATTAGGGGCAAGGATGACAGGCGCAGGATTTGGAGGTTGTGCAATTGCGATTGTTGAAAATGATGAAATCGAAACATTTATTCAAGAAGTAGGAAAAAAATATAAAGAAAAAATTGGTTATGAGGCCACATTTTATGTAGCAAGTATTGGCGATGGTACAAAAGAAATTACCATGGAGGTTGGACTATGAGTATTTTAGTACTTGGTGGTGCTGGATATATCGGTTCCCATGCCGTTTATAAGTTAATTGACCAAAATGTTGAAGTTGTGGTTGTAGATAATTTACAAACAGGACATCGACAAGCAATTCATTCAAAAGCTAAATTTTATCAAGGAGATATTCGCGACAAAGAATTTTTACGCCATGTATTTGAAAATGAAAAGATCGATGGTGTTATCCATTTTGCTGCAAATTCACTCGTTGGAGAATCAATGGAAAAACCATTGAAGTATTTTGACAATAATGTATATGGCACACAAGTATTATTAGAAGTAATGGTTGAATATGGTGTCAAGAATATTGTCTTTTCATCGAGTGCTGCTACCTATGGGGAACAAGAGGTGATGCCTATTACAGAAGATGCTCTAGCCGTTCCCACAAATGCCTATGGGGAAACGAAATTAACGATGGAGAAAATGTTCAAATGGTGTGATGCTTCACATGGAGTAAAATATGTATCCTTACGTTATTTTAACGTAGCAGGCGCTAGACCAACAGGTGAGATTGGCGAAGACCATCATCCGGAAACACATCTTATTCCAGTGATTCTACAAGTTGCTTTAGGCAAACGTGAATATATCTCTATTTTTGGTGATGATTATGATACAGAGGATGGAACAGGAATCCGTGATTATATTCATGTTGAGGATTTAATCGATGCACATATCCTTGCTCTTCATTACCTACAAAATGGAGGGAAAAGCGATATTTTCAATCTTGGAAGTAGTAAAGGGTTTTCAGTAAAAGAGATCATTGAAGCCGTTCGTACCGTAACTCAACATCCAATTCCAGCAAAAGTTGCACCAAGAAGGGCTGGCGATCCTAGCAGACTTATTGCTTCGTCTGACAAGGTTAAAAAAATTCTTGGTTGGAATCCCCAAAGAACATCGATTCATCAAATCATTGAAGACGCATGGAATTGGCATCAATCACATCCTAACGGTTTTAATGATTAGGAGGGGATGTTATATGGAAATATATTCAGCTATACAGGCACTTGTCACACAGGCTCTCTCTGTTCAATTAATAAATATAGAAGATGAAATCTATGCACGAAACCAAATTTTATCTTTACTTGCATTGAATGACTTTCCAGAGGAAGTAAAACTGGATATTGATCTAGATATCCCTGGTTTATTGGATGTGATCGTTAATTTTGCAGTAAAGAAAGGTATAGTTGATGATTTGCAAGCAGAAAAAGAAATCTTGTCTGCGAAGATCATGAATGTATTTTTGCCAAGACCTTCAGACGTAAATAAGGAATTTTACGGAAAATACAGTAAAGATCCTGCTGAAGCAACAAATTATTTTTACAAGTTAAGCAGAAATAGCAACTATATTCAAACAAAGAGTATAGCAAAAAATATAAATTATGTTACAGAAACACCCTTTGGAGAACTAGATATTACGATTAATTTATCTAAGCCAGAGAAAGACCCAAGACAGATCGTACGAGAACGGGAACTGAAAATCCCTTCTACTAAATATCCGAAATGTTTGCTTTGTATTGAAAATGAAGGCTACGTAGGGAGGATTAACCATCCTGCTCGTTCAAATCACAGAATCATACCAATTGAATTATCAGAGGAACCTTGGTTCTTCCAGTATTCTCCATATGTTTATTACAATGAACATAGTATTATTCTATCTGGTGAACATAGGGATATGAAGATAGATAGAGGGACATTTCAAAGACTATTGGAGTTTGTCGAAAAATTTCCTCATTATTTTATTGGTTCAAATGCAGATTTACCGATTGTGGGTGGTTCAATCTTATCTCACGACCACTATCAAGCTGGAAATTATGAATTTGCAATGGCAAAGGCGGTTGATGATTATACATTTTCGTTAAGTAATTATCCATCTATTCAAGCTTCTGTCATTAAATGGCCAATGTCAGTAATTCGTTTAAGGGGAAAAGATAAGGAAGAGCTTGTTGATGCCTCCAACGTGATTTTGGAAAAATGGGTAAATTATAGTGATCCAGAAGTAAATATCATCGCTTATACAAACGAAACAAGGCACAATACCATTACACCGATTGCCCGCAAACGTAATGGTCAATACGAGGTTGATCTTGTTTTACGAAATAATCGTACGAGTGAGGAATATCCGCTTGGTATATTTCACCCACACCAAGATGTACACTATATTAAAAAAGAAAATATCGGTTTGATTGAGGTCATGGGCTTAGCTGTTTTACCTGCACGTTTAGCAACAGAGTTAGTTGAAATAGAAAAGTTCTTATTGGGAATGCCACATCAGGTGAAAGACTATCATATGCAATGGGCTAAGGAGATTAAAGAACAATATGCTGCATCAATTACTAGTGACACAGTAAAGGATATATTGAAAAAAGAGGTTGGATTTAAGTTTCTAAAGTGTCTGGAAGATGCAGGAGTATTTAAACGAGATGAAGTGGGGCAAAAAGCTTTCAAACGGTTTATTGAACAATTATAATCGATTGGAGTATTGAAAATGAAAGTGGTAAAGGAAAAATTTGCAGAGTTGGACGGGCAGATCGTTAGGTCTTTTACACTGATCAATGATCATGGTATGGAAGTAACCAGTATTGATTATGGATGTATTATTACTCGTATTATGATACCTGACCGCTATGGTACAATTGAAAATGTTGTTTTAGGTTTTGATACACTTGAGGAATACCGCCAGCATTCTCCTTATTTTGGTGCAATCGTGGGTAGGCATGCTGGTAGAATTAAAAATGCGGAATTTGAATTAGATGGTAGGATCTATCATTTAGCAAAGAATGATAATGGTAACCATCTTCATGGTGGATTACAAGGATTTGACAAAGTAATATGGCATGTAGAGGTAAAAGAAAATAAAGATGATGTCAGTCTAGTATTTCAATATATCAGCAAGGACGGAGAAGAAGGCTATCCAGGGAACTTGCAGATGAAAGTGATATATACACTAAATAATAGTAATGAGTTAATCATTGAATATGAAGGGATAAGTGATCAAAGAACGGTAATCAATGTTACCAATCACTCTTACTTTAATTTAAGCGGGAATTTAAAAAGAAACATTCTTGATCATGTATTAACATTGAAAAGTGATCGGTTTCTTGAATTGGATGAACAGTTGCTACCTACTGGACAGATACTCTCTGTAGAAAATACAGTTTTTGATTTTAGAACAGGACGAAAAATACAGGATGGAGTTGTATCAAAAGATCAGCAAAATGTATTAGCCGGAAATGGTTATGACCATCCATTCCTATTATCAGAAAATAATAATGGTGAAATATATTTACAAGATACTGAAAGTGGTAGGGCTTTAATCATTGAAACAGATCAACCGGGGGTTGTCCTTTATACTGGTAATCAATTATCAGAAGATTTTACAATACGAGGTGTAAAAGCACAACGTTATCTTGGTTTATGTCTTGAAACACAAGGTCTACCAGATGCTATTCATCATTCCCATTTTCCATCAACAATAGTTGAGAAAGATGAAATATATCGATCTGTTACAAAATATAAATTTAAGACTAACTAGTTGGATTTAATTTTCGTCACATAAAGTGGCACACTTATCAGCATGCTGCTTTATCCGTTCTATTCATAAAGAGGGTTTCTTTTTTTGTTTTGAGCCGTTTTTGAAATCTTTTCTTCAAAAACTTTTATGCATAATTTTAATATTGTATAATATGAATAGAGAAGGGAAGGGACAAGGACAGGTTGCCCCTCCCGGAAGGATGTGCTACCTACTTTAGCTGATTGGAGCCATCCTTTTTTCTTTTGGTTAGATTGAATACTTGCCCAATTGAAACCAAGGATGAAAAGAGATAGTATAAAATAGGGTTTATAAAAATGGAATACATTTCATGTTGAAGGGTAGCCTACAAAATAGGATAAAGTTGATAAAGAAAGGTGAGCAAGCAAATGGCAAAACAGCAAATTGGTGTGGTAGGTCTTGCAGTTATGGGCAAGAATCTAGCCTTAAATATTGAGAGCAAAGGATTTTCCGTATCTGTATATAATCGTTCTCGTGAAAAAACAGATGAATTAGTAAAAGAGGCAAAAGGAAAGAACCTTATTGGTACATATAGTGTTGAAGAATTTATTGAATCCTTAGAAAAACCAAGAAAAATCATCATTATGGTCAAGGCAGGAGAACCAACTGATGCAACGATCAATCAACTAAAGCCCCATCTAGAAAAAGGGGACATTCTGATTGACGGTGGAAATGCCTATTTTATGGACACCATTAAACGAAATAAAGAGTTAGAAGCAGCAGGAATACGCTTTATTG
Source organism: Tepidibacillus infernus (assembly GCF_048898065.1). NCBI lineage: Bacteria > Bacillati > Bacillota > Bacilli > Caryophanales > Bacillaceae > Tepidibacillus > Tepidibacillus infernus. The sequence continues at coordinate 1,482,500 of NZ_JBLWFI010000001.1, read as the reverse complement.
GCGCAGGTATTTCCGGTGGAGAAGAAGGGGCATTAAAAGGCCCTGCAATTATGCCAGGGGGGCAAGAAGATGCCTATAAATTAGTAGAGCCTATGTTAACAAGCATCGCTGCAGAAGTGGATGGCCAACCTTGTTGTTCTTATATTGGCCCTAACGGTGCAGGTCATTATGTAAAAATGGTGCATAATGGAATTGAATATGGTGATATGCAACTGATTAGTGAATCTTATCATTTATTAAAAGAACTTTTACAATTAGATGCAAACGAACTGCATCAAGTATTTTCTGAGTGGAAGCAAGGAGAGTTAGATAGTTATCTGATTGAAATCACAGCAGATATTTTCACCAAAATCGACGAAGAAACAGGTAAACCCTTAGTAGATGTGATTATGGATGCAGCAGGACAAAAAGGAACAGGGAAATGGACAAGTCAAGGTGCTCTTGATTTAGGAGTTCCCCTTCCAGTCATTACAGAGTCTGTATTTGCTCGTTTTATTTCAGCACTTAAAGATGAACGTATCAACGCTAGTAAAATTTTAAATGGTCCAAAGAGAGAACCGTTATCAGAAGATAAAACGCAATGGATTGAAGACATTAGAAGAGCTTTATATGCAAGCAAAATTATTTCTTACGCACAAGGTTTTGCCCAATTAAAAGCCGCATCTAAAGAATATGATTGGAATTTAAAATTTGGAGAAATCGCTATGGGCTGGCGCGGTGGTTGCATTATTCGGGCGAAATTCTTACAGAATATAAAAGATGCATTTGATCAGAATCCACAATTAGAAAATTTATTATTGGCTCCTTATTTTCAAAAGATCCTTGAGAGTTATCAAGATTCTTTAAGAAAAGTGGTATCGATTGCTGTATTAAATGGAATTCCCGCACCAGGTTTTGCGAGCGCAATCGCTTATTATGACAGCTATAGAACTGAGAGACTACCAGCTAATTTGATTCAAGCCCAAAGGGATTATTTTGGAGCTCATACCTATCAACGAATCGATAAAGAGGGTACCTTCCATACAGAATGGTTAGAAAAATAGATGAGGATGTTGTTATAGGATGTCAGCAATTCAACGAAAAGGCGAATGGTTGGAATTTCGCGTTTCTAATCAAGAGCATGGGAAAACGATCGAAGAAGTGTGTAAAACCAACTTACAAATCTCTGGAAGAATGGTTCAAAAATTAACACATCGAAATGGTATTCAGGTGAACGGAAAAAAGAGCTTTCTAGCTTACAGACTAAAACCAGGGGATCGGCTTCAGATAAAAGTTTTTGAACGAGAGAATTACGGGCTAGAACCAGAGCCAATTCCAATCGACATTCTCTACGAAGACGATCATGTTTTAGTTGTGAACAAACAAAGTGGAATTTCTGTTCATCCAACAGATCCAAGCCAAAAAGGAACATTGGCTCATGCAATTGCTTTTTATTACCAAACGCAAGGTTTGCAAACCAAAGTAAGGCATATTCATCGTTTGGACAAGGATACGACAGGAGCAATCTTAGTGGCGAAGCATGCTTTAGCTCAAGCGATTTTAGATGAAGACTTAAGGGAACGGAAAATTAAGAGGGAGTACTTAGCCGTTATCTCAGGAATTCCTAATCCTCCTAAAGGAACCATTGATCTGCCTATAGGGAGAGATCGTCATCATCCTACACGTCGCAGAGTATCAACGGGTGGTGACACTGCAATCACTCATTACCAGGTGATCGAAACCTTTGAACATGCATCAATGGTTAAACTTCAACTAGATACAGGAAGAACTCACCAAATCCGTGTTCATCTTGAGTATATTGGCCATCCATTGTTTGGGGACACCCTTTATGGGGGGTTGAAAAAGGGCATCAATCGCCAAGCTTTACATGGAGCAAAGTTAAGCTTTAATCATCCATTTCTTCACGAAAAAATTGAGATTGAAGCCCCTATACCTGAAGATATAAAAAATCTGATTCGAGAACTTAAAAATGAAAATTAGATAAGATTAAAAAAAATAAATAAAAAGGGAAAAAATGCTCCTACCTAGGTAGGAGCATTTTGATTTGGCATAACGTAAAACAGGCTAAAATAAAGCGTTTTCAATGTTCTTAAACGAAATTCAGATAAAAATTAAAAAAAAATTTTTAAACCAAAAAGTCCAACAATGGCAATTGGTTAAGCGTTTTCAAAAATTTACAAGAACGAAAATTCAGAAAAAAAGCAATTGACATGTAAATTTTACGGCATTATAATTCCAATAACACTTTAAAAAATTAAAGCAGTTGTTAAGCAATACGTAAAAAGATGATGATAAGGACAAGTAACAAAGGAAACCGTTATGTTCAGAGAGCTAAGGAAAGCTGAGATCTTAGCCGTAACCCCTTTGCGAACTCACCTTTGAATCAACTTTGTGAACTGATCGATATAGATCACAGTAATAAAGTTCGGCCTTGGCCGTTACGCCATGACGTGCAATCTTTTACTGCACGTATCGAGGTTTTCCTTTGTGAAAAGGAAAGCGAAGATGGGTGGTACCACGAAGACTTCGTCCCAAATGATGTGAAAATTCATGTCATTTGGAATGGAGTCTTTTTTGTATATTCCAAAAGCAATGATGGAATATACAAGCTAAACAAACTAAAGCGAGGGAGGAAGAAAACCGATGAATTCACATAAAGTAACAAAAGGAATTGAAAGAGCACCACACAGAGCTTTGTTTAAAGCAATGGGGATTACCGATGAAGAGCTACAACAACCACTGATTGGTGTAGTGAATTCCTTTAGTGAGATCGTGCCCGGTCACAAACATTTACGTCGGTTAGCTGAAGAAGTGAAAGCAGGAATTAGAATGGCGGGCGGTACTCCATTTGAAGTGAATACGATTGCCGTATGTGATGGGATTGCGATGAACCATACGGGAATGCAGTATTCTTTAGCCAGTCGTGAATTGATTACAGATAGTGTTGAAACAGTAGTGTCTGCACATCAATTCGATGGTCTAGTTTTAATGCCAAACTGTGATAAAGTGGTTCCAGGTATGTTAATGGCTGCAGCAAGATTAAACCTTCCTTCCATCATTTTAAGCGGTGGCGCGATGTTAGCTGGCCAAGTTGGAGAACAATATGTAGACTTATCTACTGTTTTTGAAGCGGTTGGCGCAGTAAAAGCAGGTAAAATGTCAGAAGAAGAATTACAGATTTTAGAAGAAAGTGCTTGCCCAGGTGGTGGTAGCTGTTCAGGAATGTTTACAGCAAATTCAATGAATTGTTTAACAGAAGCCCTTGGAATGGCGTTACCTGGAAATGGAACGATTCCTGCTGTGATGGCAGCAAGAGATCGGTTAGCCAAATACGCTGGGATGAAAATCATGGAATTAGTAGAAAAAGACATTCGTCCAAGTCAGATAATGACCAAAGCAGCATTTGAAAATGCATTAAAAGTAGATATGGCTTTGGGAGGGTCATCCAATACAGTTCTTCATGTGTTAGCGATTGCCCATGAAATGGGAGTAAAGCTCACCTTAGAAGAAATTAACCAAATTTCTGCTGAAACCCCGCAACTTTGCAAATTAAGTCCTGCTGGTTCTAATCATGTGGAAGTCTTAGACCGGGCTGGTGGGGTATCTGCAGTGATGAAAGAATTGATGGATCATGGGTATTTAAATAAAGAAGTGCTTACTGTATCAGGAAAAACCTTAGAAGAAACGATTTCGAAGATGGAGGTAAAAAATAAAGATGTCATCCGATCTGTAGAAGATCCTTATTCACAAACAGGAGGATTGGCCCTTCTTTTTGGTAATCTAGCTCCAAATGGGGCAGTTGTAAAACAAGGAGCTGTTGCACCAGAAATGTTAGTTCATCAAGGCCCAGCAAGAGTATTTAACGGGGAAGAAGAAGCAGTAGAAGCAATTATGGGTGGAAGAATCCATTCAGGGGATGTCGTTGTCATCCGTTACGAAGGGCCAAAAGGGGGTCCAGGCATGAGAGAAATGTTAACTCCTACTTCTGCCTTGGCAGGTATGGGATTAGATTCAAGTGTCGCCTTGATTACGGATGGACGGTTTTCAGGAGCAACACGCGGTGCATCGATTGGCCATGTTTCACCGGAAGCAGCTGCCTTTGGTCCAATTGCAGCAGTTGAAGAAGGAGACATCATTTCCGTCGACATTCCAGCCCGAAAAATTGAAGTTGAATTAAGCGAAGAAGAAATGGAAAGTCGATTGAATCGTTTAAAAGAAAACCCATATGTCAAGAAGGACTTAAAAGGATATTTAAAACGCTACGCACAATACGTCACATCAGCAAATACAGGGGCAGTTTGGAAGTATTAAAATTTCCCATAAAAGTGACAACTATCTTCGGAGCGAACTCCGATTACTTTTGCGGGGGCCAGGAATATGGGAAAGAGAGGTTTAGTTTCTTTATTAAAAATGGAGAGAAAGGTGGAGAGAAAATGCGAGCAGAAGCCTATCAGCATGTAGAGGAGCAATTGGTAGAGGAACCGGTAATCGTGATGAAAACGGGTGCGGAGATGGTGGTTGAGTGTTTAAAACAAGAAGGAGTTGATGTCCTGTTTGGCTATCCTGGTGGGGCGGTTATTCCCATTTATGATGCATTGTATGATTCTGGTTTAAAGCATGTCCTTTCCCGGCATGAACAAGGTGCGATCCATGCAGCCGATGGTTATGCGAGGGCAACGGGAAAAGTTGGGGTTTGTATAGCCACCTCTGGCCCTGGTGCCACTAATTTAGTAACAGGAATTACAAACGCATTTATGGATTCTATTCCACTTGTCGTAATAACTGGTCAGGTTCCAACCTCATACATTGGAACAGATGCTTTTCAAGAAGCAGACATTACAGGGATTACGATGCCAATAACCAAGCACAACTACTTAGTACAAAGAATAGAAGATTTACCGAAAATCTTAAAAGAAGCTTTTTACATTGCTAGGACAGGTCGTCCAGGTCCTGTTTTAATCGACATCCCAAAAGATATTTCGGTTCAGTCAGCACCATTTGTTTATCCAGAAACGGTTCATATTCCTAGCTACCAACCCACAGTTGATCCAAATCCTAGTCAAGTGACGAAAGTAATCAAAACGATTCAACAAGCGAAAAGGCCACTTATCCTAGCTGGTGGGGGAGTCATTCTTTCCAATGCTTCTAAGGAACTGCTTCAATTTGCGGAAAAATTACAGATTCCTGTAACCACCACACTGATGGGAATAGGAGGGTTTCCTGCAAGCCATCCTCTATGGTTAGGGATGCCTGGAATGCATGGAACCGTAACTGCCAATCATGCGATTCAAAATGCGGATTTACTCATTGCTTTTGGTATGAGATTTAGCGATCGTGTGACAGGAAAAATTGAAAGATTTGCACCAAAAGCAAAACTGATTCATGTCGATATTGATCCAGCAGAAGTTGGCAAAGTGGTTACTGCACATTTACCACTAGTTGGTGATGTGAAACGTGTACTACAAAAATTGGTCAAAGAAACAAAACACCTTCATCATAGCGATTGGATCGAACATCTACAACAATTAAAAAAGGAAAAACCAGTAAGATACAGGGATTCTAAAGAACGAATAAAAACTCAATATGTCATTGAACGATTATCCGATTTTGCGAGTCAGGATGCAATCGTTTCTACCGATGTTGGGCAACATCAAATGTGGACGGCACAATTTTTTAAATTCGAAAAACCTAGAACCCTATTAACTTCAGGTGGTCTTGGAACGATGGGGTTTGGCTTACCTGCAGCAATCGGTGCCCAGTTAGCTCATCCAGATAAACAAGTGATTTGTATTTCAGGTGATGGAAGCATTCAAATGAATATTCAAGAGTTGGCGACAGTTGCACAAGAAAATATCCCGATTAAGTTAGCGATTATGAATAATTCTTTTTTAGGCATGGTACGGCAATGGCAAGAGCTATTTAATGAACGACGTTATTCTTCTACAACCATTACGAATCCAGATTTTGTTAAACTTGCAGATGCTTATGGGATTCTCGGATTGAAGGCAACGAAGAAAGAAGAAGTAACTGAAGTGATTGAAAAAGCATTCAACCATCCTGGACCTGTTGTGATGAATTTTATAGTTGAAAATGAAGAAAATGTTTTTCCATTTGTTCCTGCTGGAGCTTCTTTGGATGAAGCGATGGAAGGGGATGATTTCTAATGAAACATACTTTATCGATTATCGTCAATGATCAAGCTGGTGTGTTAACAAGAATTGCAGGGATGTTTAACCGAAGGGGGTTTAATATCGATTCGATTACTGTTGGAAGGACAGAAGGAATAGGCTTATCCCGAATGACGATTGTAGTCCATGGCGATCAATCATTGGTTGAACAAGTGAAGAAACAGTTGCATAAGCAAATTGATGTTCATAAGGTGATGGATATTACGAATGAACCGATTGTGACAAGGGAATTGGTCATGGTAAAAGTGAGAGCAAATCCTGCTTCATTGCCGGAAATCACCAATTTAGTTGAGCCATTTCGAACAACAGTTGTAGACGTATCTCATAATACGATTACCATTCAGGCAACAGGGGATGAAGATAAATTGAACGCCATGATTGAATTGCTTCGTCCGTATGGAATTAAAGATTTGGTACGTACAGGATTTGCTGCAATTCAAAGAGGTTAAAAGGAAAATATCCATATGAAAGATATATACTTACAATTTACATTATCTGAATATTAAAAATATTAAATACCTAGGAGGAGAAAAAACGATGAAAATGTACTATGATCAAGATGCTAATTTGGAAGTTTTACAAGGGAAAACAATTGCGGTGATTGGCTATGGTAGTCAAGGTCATGCACAAGCACAAAATTTACGGGATAGTGGATTTCACGTTGTGATTGGTTTAAGGAAAGGTAAATCATGGACACAGGCAGAGAAAGATGGATTTGAAGTTTATACGGTTAGTGATGCGGTAGCCTTAGCAGATCTTGTCCAGATTCTGCTTCCAGATGAACGTCAAGCTTTCGTGTACAAAGAAGAGGTAGAGCCTAACTTGAAACCAGGCGCAACTTTGGTTTTTTCCCACGGGTTTAATATTCATTACGGCCAAATTGTGCCATCTTCAGAACATGATGTTATTATGGTGGCACCAAAAAGCCCAGGCCATCTGGTACGTCGAACCTATGAACAAGGCGCTGGAGTTCCTGGATTACTAGCTGTTTATCAAGATGCCTCAGGGCAAGCGAAGGAAGTTGCTTTAGCTTATGCCAAAGGAATTGGTTGTACCAGAGCAGGAGTAATTGAAACCACGTTTAAAGAAGAAACAGAAACAGACCTTTTTGGAGAACAAGCGGTATTATGTGGTGGAGTTACTGAATTAGTCAAAGCAGGTTTTGATACCTTAACAGATGCAGGATACCAGCCAGAAATTGCCTATTTTGAATGTTTGCATGAATTAAAGCTGATTGTTGATTTGATGTATGAAGGCGGACTTAGCTATATGCGTTATTCCATTAGCGATACAGCACAATATGGAGATTTCATGACAGGAAAACGGATTATTACTGAAGAGACTAGAAAAGAAATGAAAAAGGTATTAAGCGAAATCCAAAATGGGGAGTTTGCAAAGAGTTGGATTTTGGAAAATCAGGTGGGAAGACCAGTTTTTAATGCGATCAATCGCAAGGAACAGGAACATATGATTGAACAGGTAGGAACAAAGCTACGAGAAATGATGCCTTTTGTCAAGGTGAAAAAATAAAATGGGAAATGGGGGACCTCAAATGCGAAAGGTTAAGGTGCTTGATACAACATTAAGGGATGGAGAGCAATCAGCAGGTGTTAATTTGAATGAAAGTGAGAAAAAGGAGATTGCCAAACAGTTGGTTCGATTAGGGGTTGATGCAATAGAGGCAGGGTTTCCTATTGCATCACCAGGAGATTTTCAAGCTGTAAAAAAAATCGCAGATGAGGTTAAAGGAGCAACGATTGTTGGTTTTGCAAGGGCGACAAAGACAGATATTGACTCTGTTTATGAGGCAATTAAACATGCAGAAGATGCGAGAATTCATATGTTTATTGCCACCTCGCCTATCCATATGCAATATAAATTGCGTAAATCTCCTGATGAGGTATTAGAGACAGCTGTTGAGATGGTGAAATACGCAAAGCGATATTTCCAAAATGTGCAATTTTCTGCTGAAGATGCTGGAAGAAGTGAATTAGAGTTTTTGGCTAGATTTACTAAAGCCATTATTGATGCAGGGGTAACGATTGTCAATATTCCTGATACAGTAGGATACATGATGCCAAATGAGTATGGAGCCATGTTCAAATATCTTAAGGAAAAGGTTCCTAACAGTGATCGAGTATGGTTTAGTGCCCATTGTCATGATGATTTAGGGCTAGCTGTTGCCAATACCCTAGCAGCAATTGAAAATGGAGCTGATCAAATCGAAGGAACGATCAATGGAATTGGTGAAAGGGCAGGAAATGCCGCACTAGAAGAAGTGGCTACTGCTTTATACACTAGGAAGGATTATTTTAACGCAACCACCAATATGCAATTAGAACAAATTGCACGTTCTAGTAAATTAGTAAGTAAACTTACAGGGATGATCGTTCCAGGAAACAAAGCGATTGTTGGTGCAAATGCCTTTGCACATGAATCTGGAATTCACCAAGATGGGATACTAAAAGAAAGATTAACCTATGAAATTATTCGACCAGAGGTTGTTGGATTTCCAAGTAATAAACTCGTTTTAGGAAAACATTCTGGCCGTCATGCTTTTAGAGAAAGATTGGTTGCGCTTGGTTTTACTTTAACGGATGAGCAAGTAAATGTAGCTTTTCAAAAATTTAAGGAGCTCACGATGAAAAAGAAAGAGATTATCGATGATGATTTAATGATGATTATCGATGAACAACAATTAAAAGAAAGCAAAAAAGAGGAAGAGTATCAGTTAGATTATCTTCACATTGCAGGCGATACTGCCGTTTCTACAGCAATGGTGCGTGTTAAGCTACCTAATGGCGAATATAAGGAGGAAGCAGCTCGCGGAGATGGACTCATCGATGCAGTCTATAACGCTATTGATCGTGTATCTGAACTTACCATTCATTTAAAAGATTATCAAATTAAGTCTGTGGGCTACGGAAGAGATGCAGTTGGAAGTGTTCATATCAAAGTAGAATATCAAGGTGAACTTTTTTCTGGTCGAGGCATGTCAACCAATATCGTGGAGGCAAGTGCTAAAGCATATATTGATGCCATGAATCGTGCCATTCACAAAAAAGGTCGATTGGACTATCTAAATGTTGCTCAAAGAGAAATCGGATAAAAACACTATGGATAGGAGAGATAAAGATGGGGATGACATTAGCAGAAAAGTTATTGGCAAATGGAGCTGGCTTGAAAGAAGTAGAACCAGGGCAACTCATCAAAGTAAAAACAGATGTTGTATTAGGAAATGATGTCACAGCACCTGTAGCCATTCAGGAATTTAATAAATTAGGTGTAAACGAAGTCTTTGATAAGGAGAAAGTGGTGCTTGTTCCCGATCATTTTGTTCCAGCCAAAGATATAAAATCAGCAGAATTATCTAAGCAAATGCGCGATTTTGCTTATGATAAACAAATTAAGAACTATTTCGAGATTGGTGAAATGGGGATTGAACATGTTATTTTACCTGAAAAAGGCCTCGTCCTTCCTGGGGACATTGTAATTGGGGCTGACTCCCATACCTGTACATACGGGGCATTAGGTGCTTTTGCCACTGGTGTAGGAAGTACAGATATGGCTGCAGCTATGGCCACAGGGGAAACATGGTTCAAAGTTCCTGAAACGATCAAATTCCATTACCATGGAAAACTTAATCCATTTGTTGGAGGAAAGGATTTAATTTTACACACCATAGGAAAAATAGGCGTAGATGGTGCTAGATATCAAGCAATGGAATTTGTAGGGGAGACCATTCGAAAGCTTTCGATGGATAATCGCTTTACCATGTCAAATATGGCGATTGAAGCAGGGGCAAAAGTAGGATTGATTGAACCTGACGAGGTGACTCTTCATTATGTAAGAGATCGAGCTAAACGACCATTCAAATTGTTCTATAGTGATGTCGATGCAAAATATATTGAAGAGTACGATTTCGATGTATCTAAAATCGAACCAACGATTGCCTTCCCACATTTACCAGAAAATACTCATCCGATTAGTGAAGTAGGGGAAATCTGGGTGGATCAAGTGGTGATTGGTTCTTGTACAAATGGTAGATTAGAAGATTTACGTGCTGCTGCACAGGTACTAAAAGGGCAGAAGGTGAACCCAAATGTACGTTTAATCGTCTTCCCTGGAAGCCAAAATATTTACCTTCAAGCGATGAAAGAAGGATTAATTGAAATCTTTATTACTGCTGGTGCTGCTGTTAGCACCCCAACCTGTGGACCCTGTTTAGGTGGTCACATGGGAATTCTAGCAAAAGGGGAGCGAGCGATCTCTACAACAAATCGGAACTTTGTCGGAAGGATGGGACATCCTGAATCTGAGGTATATTTAGCAAGTCCTTATGTGGCAGCAGCTTCGGCAGTGAAAGGAAGAATTGCTAGTCCAGAAGAAGTTATAAAACCAGGGGAGGTGGCCTAAATGCGATTGGAAGGAAACGTGTGGAAATTCGGAGATGATGTAGATACTGATGTCATTATCCCTGCTAGATATTTAAATTCAACTTCACCTGAAGAGCTAGCTCTTCATTGTATGGAGGATGCAGATGCCACCTTTTCGCAAAAAGTAAAACAAGGGGATATTCTTGTGGCTGGCAAAAACTTTGGTTGCGGTAGTTCTAGAGAACATGCTCCGATTTCAATTAAAGCTGCAGGAATTTCCTGTGTGGTTGCAGAATCCTTTGCACGAATCTTTTATCGCAATGCGATCAATATAGGCTTACCTATATTAGAGTCACCTGAAGCAGCCAAAGAAGCAGAAGAAGGGGATCAGTTTGTAATTGAGGTTGAGACAGGACTGATTCAAAATGTAACAAAGGGAAAAAGCTATTCTTCTACACCTTTTCCTGAATTTATGCAAGAATTAATCAATGCTGGTGGATTGATTTCCTACGTGAAAAGGAGGATTATGAATGCCTAAAATCGCAGTATTGCCTGGAGATGGAATCGGACCAGAGATTATGGTAGAAGCGCTAAAAGTATTAAAAACAATCGAAGAGCAAAGTGGAGTTCAGTTTGAATTAGAGGAATATTTGGTAGGTGGGATTGCGATTGATCAGACTGGGAATCCATTACCACCAGAGACATTAGAAGCTTGTTTGAAAAGTGATGCTGTATTATTAGGTGCGGTTGGTGGACCAAAGTGGGATAATCTTCCTGGGGAATTAAGACCAGAGAAGGCTCTCTTAGGAATTCGTAAAGAATTGCAACTCTATAGCAATTTACGACCTGTGAAAGCATATGAATCATTAATTGATGCGTCTACCTTAAAACCCGAAGTGATTCAAGATGTGGACTTACTTGTGATTCGTGAACTCACTGGAGGAATTTATTTTGGTGAGAAAACACAAGAAATGACTGAGAGAGGAATACGAGTTACCGATTCTCTTACTTATACAGAGGAAGAGATAGAGAGAATTGTTCGCCTTGGCTTTGAAACTGCAATGAAGCGTCGAAAAGTATTAACCTCTGTTGATAAAGCAAATGTTCTCGAATCTTCTCGCGTTTGGAGAAAAGTAGTTGAGAAGGTTGCAGCAGACTATCCAGAGGTAGAGTTAAATCATATGTTAGTCGACAACTGTGCGATGCAGCTTGTTCGTTATCCAAAACAATTTGATGTGATCGTGACAGAGAATATGTTTGGGGATATTTTGAGTGATGAAGCAGCCATGTTAACAGGTTCAATTGGAATGTTACCATCCGCAAGTATTGGTACAGAAAAAGTGGCCATGTATGAGCCGATTCATGGTTCTGCACCTGACATTGCCGGCCAAGGACTAGCGAATCCATTAGCTACCATTTTATCGGTTGCTATGATGCTTAAATACTCGTTCAATATGGATCAAGAAGCAGAACAGATTGAGAAAGCAGTACAGCAAGTGCTTGATGCAGGTTATCGTACAAAAGACTTAGCTACAAATAAAATAGAATCCACTAAACTTACAGGGACAAAAGAAATGGGGGATTTAGTAGTTCAAGTGCTAAAAGGGGAGTTTATCTCTTAATTTCTGAGTTTATTGAGTCCATTGTAAAAATAATTATAGAATCTTTTTACCCTAACTTCTTAGGGTATTTTTTTTAAACGCTAAAGGTTATGGTAGTCCCCTTGTCTACATAGAATGGATATTGAACCAAAGGACTTTCTTTACCATTAAAAGAAAATGAGGAAAAAGCTATGAAAACTTATACTATAATAACGATTGGCGCGATCATCCAAGGAATCGCGATGGATGTTTTTCTATTTCCAAATAACATTCCATCCGGAGGGGCAGGGGGGTTAGCAGTTCTACTCAATTATTTGTTTCAAGTTCCTGTAGGATTTGCTTTATGGTTTGTTAATTTTTCAATGCTCCTTGCAGGGATAAAATGGTTAGGGAGTTCTAGTGCGATTGGTACCATATACAGCATTTCAGTAGCATCTTTAACCATTCATCTATTTGATGCACCATGGTTAAGGGAATATACCAATGTTTGGGGTGATCTTTTCATTGGATCCATCATCTTAGGGTTTGGTGTAGGGATTTTGTTAAGACAAGGAGTTTCTAATGGTGGTGTAGGTGTTCTTGCTTTAATTATCGCAAAATATAGGAACACAACGCCAGGAAAACCGCTTTTTTGGATCAATGGATCGATCTTTCTTCTTACCGCATCCATTATTGCTTGGCAAATCATTATTCAGGCGATTCTTTCCCAATGGATTGTAGGGAAAATCGTTGATTTTATTTATCATTTCACCCTTCATCCTAATGTTGTAGTGATTCAATCTATAAATATTCGTAAGAAATAACACCAAAAAATGGGCGGATACATATCATAGGATGTAATAAGTTTGTATATTCCTAAAGCCACTGCTTTTGGAATATACAAACCATTTGACACATTAAAGAAGAGGTGTTGATATGTGAAGTTCAAACTGTTTATGATTTCTATTGTTTTGATACTGGTCCTTACAATCGTTAGTGGATGCTCTAATTCAAATGGTACCGTAGATAATTTTCCAAATAAGCCGATTCAATTGATTGTTTCTTTCACACCTGGTGCTGCAACAGATACTCAAGCGAGAATCATTTCCAAATATGCAAGTAAATATTTAGGGCAAGAATTAGTGATCGTAAATAAACCGGGAGGTGGAGGATCTGTCGGTTGGAATTCCTTCTCAACCGTTTCACCAGATGGATATACCTTAACAGCCTATAATTTACCCCATATCATTACTCAACCTCTTGTTGGTCAAACGGCTTTTTCAGTAGATGATTTTGAGCCAATTATTAACTGGGGCCAAGATCCAACGGTTTTTGTCGTAACGCCAGATAGTCCAATCAAGGATCTTAAAGATCTGATCGAAAAAGCACAAAAATCTCCAGGGGTTCTTACAGTAGGAACGGCGGGAAAATTTGTAGGGCAACATATGGGAATGTTATTATTAGAAAAATCTGCATCCATTGATTTAAAAGATATTCCCTATAAAGGTGCTTCGGAATCGATTGCAGCGTTACTAGGAAAACAAACGGATTTAGTATCTGGCAACTTATCGGATATGTATCGTCTAGGGGATCAAGTACGAATTTTAGCGATTGCAACAAAAGAACGGCATCCATTAGTTTCCAATGTTCCTACTTTTACTGAATTAGGTTATCCAGAAGTGATCATAAGTACAGACAGAGGGATTGCTGCACGAAAAGGTACACCAGAAGAGATCATTAAAAAACTAGAAGAAGGATTTTTGCAAATCATGAAAGACCCTAATTTCTTAGAGGATATGAAAAAGGCCGGCGCTGATTTATTGATTTTAAACCATGAAGAAGTGAAGAAAGAATTTGAAATGAGAAAAGGCCTTTATGAAAAATTAATCAAAAGCGTTAATATCAATGAGTAGTAAGAAATAAAAAGAGGAAAGATCAACTATTGCTTTCCTCTTAAATTTTCTTTCATTATTTATGAGATTCCACAAAAATAATCGAAATATGTTCGAAGGAAGTCATTGCTTTTGTGGGTTTTCACTTACCTTAAAAAGAAGTTTAATAAGTTTAGTGCCAAGCCACTTGGGAGAGGTACTTTGATCAAACCTGAAAAAACCAGATACATGATTAAAGTAAAGGAAGTAGAGATAAACATAATCTGATAGAGATTGGTAATTCTTTTTCTTTGTAAATATACATAAAATGGAACAGAAATCATTAAAATTAAGACTTGAGTATAGAAACCTAAAATATCCGTTAATAAGCTAATGACAGAAATAAACGTTAAAAAATAGATGGTATTTAATGGGGTTCGCTCATGATCGGTTATCCTTTTGATATGAGAGTTTAAGATCAATTTCACAATCTGAATCATATTAAAAAGAAGCAGTAAAGATAGTGTAATCAGTGGGAAGAGCTTCATTTCAAAAGCTAATGACCTAACATTGTAAATAGCAACTAATGTGAGTACGCTAAAAATTAACCATGAAATTCCTTGCCAGGTAAGAAGTGAATCCAGTGAAAAGGAAATGTCTCTTTTTTCCTTTATACGATCTTTTTTCTTAAAAGATTGCCATAAGGAATAGGATATGGTTAAGATGGTGAGGGAAATGAGTATCCAATTATAAATTCCTGTGGTGAAATAGTGAAAAATAGATCCATCGGATTCCCCTAAGGCTATGCCTTGTAGAAGTCCCTCTTCTGCAATAGGCCCCAAGATAAATCCTAAAGCAACTGGAGCAGGGGAAAAATCGAATTTTTGAAAGAGATACATGAAGATTCCAATGATCACCATGGAATAAATATCGAAGGTGTTATTTTGAGTTGTGTAGGCGCCAATGATGGAGAAAGAGATAATCACCGGGGCCATAAAATAATTGGGGACGTTCACCAACTTACTCAAGTAACGAATTGCAATCAACCCAATCAACAAGAGAAGAATTTGAATCACTAACATGCCATAAAGGAATAGATTAGCAACCTCTGCATGTTGGACGAATAAATCCCGACCAGGCCAAATTCCATGGATCATTAATCCACCTAAAAAAATGGCTGATGTGGGTGATCCGGGAATCCCTAATGTCAATAAGGGGATCAGTGCACCGCCAACTTCAGCGTTATTGGCACTTTCCGATGCGATAATGCCTTCTTTATTTCCTTTGCCAAAGGCTTCTTTATTTTTCGAGAATCGCTTTAGTTCATTATAAGCCATAATGCTTGCAACATTTCCACCTGCACCTGGAGCAACGCCAACAATCAGCCCTACAATGCTTCCTAGTGACAATGCTTTAAGGTTTTTAAAGACATCGGCAAAAGAAGAAAGAAGCGAAGTTTTTTTTGAACTAGAATATCGATAAATTTGGCTTCCTTGTTGATGATTTCTCAAGTTTTCAATTAAGCGCAATGCTTGAGGAAAGGCGAAGAGTCCAATCAAAATGGAAACGACATTTAATCCTCCTACAAAAGAACTCATGCCAAACGTAAAACGAGGCATTCCAGTCATTGAATGAATCCCAATCATAGAAATGAGAATCCCAACCGCACCGCCGATCATATTTTTAATACTTGAACCATCAGAAATCACTGCAATGATGGTAATTCCAAAAATGGCGATCCAAAAATTTTCAGTGGCTCCAAAACGTAAGGAAAAATCAGAGAAAACAGGTGCGAAATACAATAAAAGGAGCATTCCCAGTATTCCACCTATTGTCGAGGAAATTGTAGAAAGCTCTAGTGCTTTTTTCGCTTCACCTTTTTGTGCCATTGGGTATCCTTCAAAGGTTGTGGCAACAGAAGCAGGAGCACCGGGAATATTAAACAAGATGGCAGGAATAGAACCACCATACACGGCACCACTGTATATGCCACCTAATAAAAGCAGCCCATATTCAGCAGGCAAAGAGAATGTAAAGGGAATCGCCATCGCCACACCCATTGTTGGAGTAAGCCCTGGTAGAGCACCAATAATGATGCCAAGCAAAACACCGATTGCCATGACAAAAAGATTTACTGGTTCAAAAAGTTGTAGAAAAATATCCATTGTTACACCCCCATATACTGTTCAGGGATAGGATATTCACCTAGAAAAGCAGGAGTGTGCCTATTTTTTGGGAAGTGTTTTTTAATTTTCTTCCAATTGGATTTTTTTCCCTCCTACCGATAAATAGGCATAAATATCAGCCTCTGACTTTACCTTTTTTAGCCCTCCTAAGTAAGGCTTAATCAGATCCTTAAAATCTCCTTCAACCCCACCTTCTTCAAGGTTTCCATGAACGTAAATTTTGTTTTGGTTGAAAATGATGGTTACAAATCCCACCGCTTTTTGGTTTTGGTCTACGATATTTAAAATTTGGGTATCTTGTGCAATCAATTCTGGGGAGAAATAGATTTGCAAAATATTTTCCTCCTTTTTCTATTGCAAGTTTATTGGGAGTTTGTATATTCCATAAGCAGCGACTTTTGGTAGTGTATTTCTTACCTTATTTTTTATTCAAAATGAATTTTTAATTTTTGAAACAAGCTTTCAATCTCTTCTGATGAAGGGGATTGTGGTTTTACATGAATCATGGCCAAAGATAAAATAGCAACGATGAATGTTAAACCTGCTGTACTTAAAAACATCCCTGTTCTTGACCATTCCATCAACCAACCAAAAACTGGAGGGCCAAAAGCAACTCCTAAGAAGCGAACTGATCCATATAAAGAGGTAACGAACCCTCTTCTTGTTTTTTCCACAGAACCTGTAATAAAGCTATTTAAACAGGGGAGAACCATTCCGGTACCAACGCTGCTGATCACTAATACAGCAATAAAAGGGATGAGTTTTGTGAAAAAGATAAGCGTAGCAAAAGAAATCGTCATTAAAATTAATCCGATAACAATTAAAGATTTCATCAGATAAAATTTTTTCTTAATTTTGCTACCTGTGATATATGCTGTCGTCATCATAAATAATAAGGGGATAGCAAGAATGAGACCTTTAATAACCCCATCAATATGATATTTTTTTTCCAAAGTGTTCGATAAATAAAAAAGGATTCCAAACAATGTGAAAAGACCTGTAGCACCTGCTAGGTAGGTAACAAATAGCCATCTTCCTTCATGTTTAAAGACAGAAAATAATCCTTTTACATACTGTCCTAAAGGAGGAGGAGGTTGTTTTTTGGGATTTTCTCTAATGAAAATCCAGGTTAATAGAATAGAAACAGAGCAAAATGCCGGGAAAGCCCAAAAAACGGCATACCAGGAAATTAAAGCTAATAAGGAACCGACAATAGGGGATAGAACCTTTCCAAATCCATTGGAAGCTTCTACAAGGCCAAGTACTTTGCTCTGTGCCCCACCTTTAAACAAATCACCTGTTAATGCCATGGCAATTGGAGCCGTTCCAGCTGCACCAATGCCTTGTAAAGCGCGTCCCATTACTATCCAAAAAAATGGCTTAGTAAACCAAGCTGCCGCAGCTCCAGCTAAAAATCCACCCAATCCATAAAGAAATAAAGCCGGTAAGATAATTGTTTTTCTAGAAAGTCGGTCAGATAGATAACCTAAGATGGGTATTGTAATCGCTGCCGCTATAGAAAAAACGGTAATTGTCAAGCTGACTTGAAATTGGGATAAGTCCAATTCTGATTTCATTTTCGGTAATATGGGAATTAACATAGAATTGCCTAAAGTCATAATAAGAGGAATGGACCCAATGGCTAAAACGGTCATTCCAGTTGGTTTTTGGGAGGACAAGTTTAAAACACATCCTTCATTCTTAGTTGAAGCACGATACTATTTTTTCAAAGATACTAGAAAAATATTCTTTAAAATAGATGAAAATCCTATATAAAAACAAGAACCTGACAATTCGTTTGTCAGGTTCTTTTCATGTTAATAAGCACGGGCAAACATAACAGTAGTGGTACTTTCTTTTCCACAGCACACACATTTTCCGCTACCTTCTCTTTGTTTAAATGGGATATTACGAGCCGTTGCTCCGGTTTCTTCTTTTATTTTATCTAAACAAGCGATATCCTCACACCACCAGCTTTGCATAAAGCCTTTTTCTTTTAGCAATTGTTCTTTCATTTCCTCAATGCTATTTACTTCAAAAGTATGAGTTTCCATAAATGCTTTTGCTTTATTAAACATATCTTCTTGAATTTGATCTAACTTAATTTTAATCGTTTCAACAATATTAGCAAGAGGAAGAAACTCTTTTTCACCAGTGTCCCTTCTTGCTAAAACAAATTGTCCTTTCTCCATATCTTTAGGGCCTAGTTCGATTCGGATTGGTACGCCACGCATTTCATACTCATTGAATTTCCATCCAGGTGTATATTCTTCACGGTCGTCTACTTTTACGCGTACACCTTGTTGTTTTAATTGTTGGGCTATTTCTTGAGCTTTTATTTTTACTCCCTCTTTATCACCACGAAGGATTGGTACGATAACCACTTGAAAAGGTGCGACACGAGGAGGTAAAGCAAGACCACGGTCATCACTATGGGTCATAATCAGGCCACCGATCATTCGAGTCGAAGATCCCCATGAGGTTTGGTAAACATATTGTAACGTATTGTTTTGGTCGGAAAATTGAATCTCAAATACTTTAGAGAAATTTTGGCCTAAATTATGTGAAGTACCAGCTTGTAATGCTTTACCGTCACTCATTAAAGCCTCAATACTATAAGTATGATCAGCACCAGCAAACTTTTCATTTTCAGTTTTCTTACCAACGATAACAGGCATAGCAAGGACTTCTTCAACAAAAGATCGATATACTTCTAACATTGTTAACGCTTCTTCTTCTGCTTCTTCATTTGTAGAATGAGCAGTATGACCTTCTTGCCATAAGAATTCAGATGTACGTAAAAATGGTTTCGTACTTTTCTCCCAGCGCATCACATTAGCCCATTGGTTTAATTTCATAGGTAGATCACGATAAGATTGAATCCATTGGCTCATCATCGAGCAGATAATGGTTTCAGAGGTTGGACGAACCACAAGGCGTTCCTCTAAAGGCTCATTTCCGCCTTGAGTAACCCATGCAACTTCCGGTGCAAAACCTTCAACGTGACTCATTTCTTTTTGTAAATAGGATTCAGGGATTAAGAGTGGGAAATAGGCATTATCATGTCCAGTTTCTTTAATTCTAGAGTCAAGTTCCTTTTGCATATTTTCCCAAATGGCATAACCATATGGTTTAATTACCATTGTTCCTTTGACAGGACCGTAATCCATTAAATCTGCCTTTTTCACAATATCTAAATACCAGCGGGAATAATCTTCTTCTTTACTCTGGATTTCTTTAACAAACTTTTTGTCTTCCATTTCTAACGCTCCTTTTTTAATGGTAAAAAATAAGGAGCCATTTCATCCTAAAGGACGAAAGACTCCGTGGTACCACCTTTATTAACACATAGAAAAAATCATATGTGTTCACTCAACCCTTGTAACGTAAGGGGAACGATCAGTTCCTCACAGATTTCTCGGGAATGGGTTCTGTTTGTAGATTGGAAGAACTTGCAGCCAAGGTTCTTCTCTCTATAGCAATCGAAACAAACATACTAGTTCCTTCATCGAATTGCATTTATTAGGTTAATTGTTATTTTATTATAACGATTGAAAATAAAAAGTCAAGTATACAAGAAAATATAGTTTTTAGTTTATTTAGGTTATTTTGCAGTAAGTAATGAAACAAAGTCTTTAAATTTATAAATTTGTTTATCATGTTCAATTAGTTTAGCTTCAAGGTATTTAAGATCTTCTTTTGTAGTCATATTTTCCATGATATGATTAACGTTTGCGGATAGCTCTAAAATAGCAAGTTTTAGTGCATCAAAGTCTTCTTTTGTCGCCATTTTCTCAAGATCTTTCTTTGTAGCCATAGATTGTCTGATGGACTCAAGTTCGTCTTTGGTAGCCATGGATTGTCTGATGGACTCAAGTTCGTCTTTAGTGGCCATAGATTGTCTGATGGAATCAAGTTCGTCTTTAGTGGCCATAGATTGTCTGATGGAATCAAGTTCGTCTTTAGTGGCCATGGATTGTCTGATGGAATCAAGTTCGTCTTTAGTGGCCATGGATTGTCTGATGGAATCAAGTTCGTCTTTGGTAGCCATAGATTGACGGATTGCATTTAGTTCGTCTTTCGTAGTTAGTCTGAAAGATTCAAATTCAACCTTAGTAGCTTGTTTGAAAGATTCAAGTTCTTCTTTAGTGGCCATGGATTGCTTAACTTCTTTTAATTCGTTAAGGATTTGAAATAAAATTTCTTCGTTCATTCGTAAACACCCCATCTTAAGATTATTACGAACATGTATTTTTCAAAAATGTAACTGAATAAGCTTGTACAACTCTTAACAAAAATCGATCAAAAAATTAGCTATATAACTATATTGTACCTTAGAAGATGATAAAATGGAAGTAAAACCGATTGGGAATATATGTTCGTATGCGAAAATTATACAGCTTAACGGGTGTTCTGTCAACAGAGAAAATCCACTTCAAAAGAGAAGTGGACTTAACGAACGATGCTTATTTTTGTTTTAATATATCCCTTGCCACAACGACACCACAAGCGCTTGCTTGGGCAAGGCCTCTTGTAACACCTGCTCCGTCGCCACCGACATACAAGCCTTTAATTTCTGTTTCAAATGTATTCTTTAGCTTTGGTCGAGCTGAATAAAATTTTGCTTCAACTCCATATAAAAGTGTATGCTCACTTGCAAAACCAGGTGAAACTTTATCTAATGCTTCAATCATTTCAATGAGACTCGTTACCGTGCGATGGGGAAGAACCAGTGCTAAATCACCTGGAATGGCTGTTTTTAAGGTTGGTTCAATAAATCCTTTTTTCATTCGTTTTTCTGTTGAGCGTCTGCCTTTCTTAAGATCGCCGAAACGCTGAACAATCACATTCCCATTACTTAACATATTGGCCAAACGAGAAATATATTTGGCATATTGAATCGGTTCGTTGAATGGCTCTGTAAAATGATGGGAAACAAGCAAGGCTAAATTAGTATTAAATTGCTTTTCGTAATCTTCTTTAAAAGCATGGCCATTTACAGTCATCACACCACTATGATTTTCAATCACTACACGACCTGAAGGGTTTGAACAAAAGGTTCGGACAGTATTATTAAAAGTAGGGGTGTTATAAATGAGTTTTGCTTCATACAGATGTTCATTGATATCTGTCATCACCGTATTAGGCACTTCCACTCGAACACCAATGTCTACTTGGTTATTGGTTAGAGTAAGACCTTGTTCTTTCAAAAGATTGGCTAACCATTCACTTCCATCTCTTCCTGGAGCAATAAAGACGTGATCGGAAAAAAGAATTTCATCGTTTTCTAAAACTATACCTTTCATCTGTTGATTTTCAACGATGATTTCTTTTACTTTTGTACGATGTCGAATCTCTAATCGATCTTTTAAATATTCATAGATTCGAGTTAAGATCTTTAAATTTTCTTCGGTCCCCAAGTGGCGGACTTTTGCTTTTAATAGTTTCATACCCACTGATGTGGCCCTTTGTTCAATTTCATGAATTTTTTTTAAAGAATAAAGTTCTTTTTTCTTTGCTTTTAATTGTTTTTTTTGTTCTAACGTTGTATCTTCGTCGATTAATATTTCTAATTCATCAATTTCATGTTCCAATGCTTTTATCGTTTCCGAAACTTGCAAACTACCATGTGTTTCTTCCGTAGCACCAAAAGAAAGATTGATTTGATCCACATATTCAATCAGATCTAGTAACTCAGCGGAAGGAATATAATCTCCCATCCAGCCACCAAAATCCGTGGTGATGTTAAACTTTCCATCGGAAAATGCACCTGAGCCACCCCATCCTCCTGTAAGGGCACAGGTTGGGTAACAGCTTTGATATTCAAATCTTTTAGTTGTCGGGCATTCCGTTAAAATTCCTTTATGAATAGGACATGAACGATGATAGATATCTTGTCCTTTGTCTATGAGAATCACTTTTAATTCTGGATTTAACTTGGTTAATTCATAGCTTGCAGAAATTCCAGCTGGTCCAGCACCAACAAGGATTACATCATAATAATTTTGTGTGTTCATCTTTATCACCCTCATTCCTGAATTTCCATTCATAATGATAACATAGAATAGCTAAAATACAAACAATATTTTTTAATATTTATTTAATGTTCGTATTTTAATTGATGTGTACATTGTTTCTATATCATATTTTTGTTAATTTGGACAAATTGTCGAACTAAGGGGGGGATAAAGTTCTAAGTGAAAAGCTAAAACATCAATCCTACAAGTTCATCGGATTCAAGGTTCTCTATGACATTATTAAAAAATATTAAAATAGAGTGCTCTATTCCCAATTGAATGAGCACTCTTTCATGTTCCTACTCCAAATCCTTCTTTATTTTTTTCCCTAATTGTTTTGCGGCTAATATTGAGTCCTCATCTTCCAAAACCTCTTTTGGCTTGACTCCTTTTCCGATCACGTAACCAGCAAACTCCATTTGTAAAAATTGTGCAATCAATTGAAATTGTTGAACAAGAGGTAACCCAGTTAGAGGGGAAGCTGGTCCACCTACGATCAACACATACATTTTCTTTCCTTTCATGATTTCTTTAAAATCATATTCCTTACTACGTAAACTTTCAGTCCACCGATCAATAAAGTTTTTTAAATGTCCAGACATTCCATACCAATATAATGGGGTAACAAAGAGTACAGCCTGATGACCTAGCATTTTTTGAGCAATCTCTTCATAATCATCTTCTACAGGTTGAAAGCGTTCTTCTGAATGTCTTTTATCTACGATTGGTTTAATATGATAATCCATTAGATAAATCTCATGGTAATCTTCTTTATTTAATTCTTGTAATAATACTTTGGTCAAGGATTCTGAATTTCCATTTTTTCGTGAGCTCCCATAAAGGGTAAGAAGTTTCATTTTGGTTAGCCTCCCTAAATCCTATTTTAAATAATAATGTATGCTAGAAAAAAGGAAATATGAATAACATAAAAATAAAGGGCTAGGATTTTTTCTAGCCCTTAAACGAAAAAGAAAGTAATAACACTCTTCTAATTATATATATTTTTTACGCAAATTGTTTTTCAATTTCTTCTAATATGGAAACGTCAAGACTTAGATCTTGTTTTGTTATTGCGATTTCTGGGAAATCTGGTGTTAATTCTTGGAATGTTGGACGATCTTCTTTAAAGAGGATTCCTGTTATTAAGCCGTTTGTTTCACGAACTTTTTGAATGGCTTGCATACGGTCAGTTGGATCATAGTTTTCAAATGAAGAAACATCCACCAAGTTTTCTTTGTAATAATCATAAGTGTTCACCTTATTAAAGGTTACACATGGACTATATACGTTAACTAATGCAAAGCCTTTATGTTGTAAAGCTGCCTTCATGATTTCATTTAGGCCTTTAATATCCCCAGAGAAGCCTTGAGCCAAGAAGGTAACACCATTCACTAATGCTGTTTCTAATGGATGAACAGGGCTTTCAACACTTCCCTTTGGAGAAGATTTTGTTTTAAAGCCTTGGGCAGAAGTTGGACTTGTTTGACCTTTTGTTAAACCATAAATATTGTTATCCATGACGATATATGTCATGTTCACATTACGGCGTACAGCATGAACGAAATGGCCAACACCAATTCCGTAACCATCACCATCTCCACCTGCTGCGATCACTTTTACATCTTTATTTCCAATGGCAGCACCTTGAGCAATGGGTAAGGAACGACCATGTAGGGTATGGAATCCGTATGCACGGGTATATTCTGAAATTTTACCAGAGCAACCAATACCACTAATGATTGCAATATCATGTGGTTCCATGCCTAAGTCGACAGCAGCTTTTTGAACGCCTGCCATCACACTGAAATGGCCGCAACCAGGACACCATGTTGGTTGATCTCCACGAAAATCTTTCATAGTAGCCATATTATTTTACCTCCTTAGCCATTATTGCATTGATTTGGTCAACAACTTCTTTTAATGTAAATGGATTACCATCGTATTTTACAATGCTTCCTAATTCTTTACCTGTATTACATTCCATTTGAATTAGACGTTTTAGCTGTCCAGTATAGTTATTTTCAATCACAACCACTTTCTTTGCAGCTAAAATATAGTCTGTTAAAGATGTATCAAATGGTGTAAGGCGTTTGATATGGGTGTGGGTTACTTTTAACCCTTGTTTTTCTAAAGATTTTTTTGCTTCTTGAAGAACACCAAATGTTGAGCCAAACCCAATGATCAATAGATCTGAATCTTTTGTGCCATCTACACTAAACCCTTGATCAGTAAGAGTTGCGAGTTTACCTAAACGTTTTTTCATCATGTTGACACGGTTTGTTGTATCCTCATCAATATGGCCGGTTTGGTTATGTTCATTGGAGTTTGCTGTATGAACACCACCTTTTTGACCAGGAATAGATCGGTTTGAAATCCCATCTTCTGTTACTTCATAACGCAAGAAATAACGATCCTCATTTTGAGCGACTTCTTCATCTGAAAGCAACTTACCACGGTTGATTTGAATTTTGGAGAAATCTAACTTATTCACTGTTTGATTAAATAGGGATAAATATAAGTCCATCGCTAAGATGACAGGGCATTGATACTCTTCCGCATAGTTAAAGGCTTGTGCTGTCATATAAAAAGCTTCTTCGACAGTCGAAGGCGCTAATACAATACGAGGAATCTCTCCGTGTCCTGCATTGATCATCGTATTTAAGTCAGCTTGTTCATATTTGGTTGGTAGACCAGTTCCAGGACCCCCGCGTTGAGTATTCATAATCACTAGTGGGGTTTCGGAGATACCTGCTAAACCTAGTGCCTCTGTTTTTAGGGAAAAACCTGGTCCAGAAGTAGAGGTCATTGCTCGTACACCAGAATATGCAGCACCAATCGCCATGGTAATTCCTGCAATTTCATCCTCTGCTTGTACAACAGTCCCACCCACTCGTGGTAATTCTTTCTTTAACCATTCCATTACTTCAGAAGCTGGAGTAATAGGATAAGCAGATAGGAAACGACATCCACCTGCTAAAGCACCAAATCCAACTGCAGCATTACCGATCATTAAGCTACGACTTATTTGTTGCTCAGGTTTTTCTAATTGAATCACAGATAATTTGCCAGCTTTAATGAATTCTTTTGCTTTTTTGTGGCCTGCACGAACCGCGTTTTTGTTCATGCTGATGATCTCTTCACCTTTTTTACTAAATTTGTCTTCAATTAATGAATCAAAAAGATCTTCGTCTAAACCAAACAATGCGGCAGATGCACCAAGTGAAACCATGTTACGAACGATTTTCCCGCCAATTTCTTCAGCCATTTGTGTAAGCGGTAATATAAAGGTGGTAATATGGTTATTTTTCTCGACAGTTTCTTCTTTTCCATCACGAAGAATAATTGAACCTTCACTCATCACTTCGAGGTTATTGTCGATTGTTTCTTGGTCAAGTGCCAATAATACATCAGTATAATCACCATGATAATAAGCTGGTTCAGTGGTAACACGAATCTGATAGTGGGTATAACCACCTTTAATACGAGAAGCAAAATGCTTATTGGATGAAATAAAATAACCTTTTCGTGCCAATGCTAAGGCAAAGATTTCACCAGTACTGTCAATACCTTCACCTTGTTGGCCGCCAACTTTCCAAACAACTTCATTTCGCATAATAATACTCCTTCCCATTTCAAATATAACAGTTTTAACAATTCCTGAATAAACAGGTGTTAAAATAATTTAAAACTATAGTATATTAGCAAAACAAGCCTATAAAACAGTTGTGGAAAATATAATACTACAGTTTATTTATTACTATTATAACGTTAAAAATAGTAAAAATAAATATAAAAAATACTTTTGTCTGTGTATTTTTAACGATAAAAAAAAGCCCCTAGTTTACTAGGGACTAAGTTCGTTTAGAAACGAATATATGAACGAGAAGATCTCGCTTATAATTTTTCTACATTAGCAGCTTGTGGACCGCGTGCACCTTCAACGATTTCAAATCTAACTCTTTGGCCTTCATTTAATGTTTTGAATCCTTCGCCTTGGATTGCGGAGAAGTGTACGAATACATCGTTTCCACCTTCAACTTGAATAAATCCATAGCCTTTCTCAGAATTAAACCATTTAACTGTTCCTTCTTGCATAAAAAATACCTCCTAAATTCGCGTTACAACGCTTACCTTTTGCCATTATTCAATATGGATGATAAGAAATAAAAAAACGAATTTACACAAAAGATGTAAGACGAATAATACGTAATACATCAAATTGTAAATCCGTTCATTATTCAAATCTTACGAACACATATGTAATAATGGTGGGACTATAATAACATGAATTTTTTAAATTGTCAATCGTAATTGAATTTTACTATTTAAATAGTTAAAATGAGGTAAGATTATTAACAATAAGGAGCGGTACAATGAATCAAGTGATCGAAATCATGAAAAACCATCGAAGTATTCGTAACTATTCGGATCAAGAAGTAGAACAGAAAAAAGTTGAAGCGATTCTTTCTGCTGCACAGCTGGCTTCTACCTCCAACTTTATCCAAGCTTATAGTGTGGTTCAAGTCACAGATCAAGAAAAAAGGAAGCAATTGGCTCACTTTAGTGGGGATCAAACCTATGTTGAACAGGCTCCAGTATTTCTCGTATTTTGTGCAGATCTTTTTCGCTTACAACTAGTTGTAAAAAAGGAAAAGATTGAGCCAGATTTCTCAACATTGGAGAGCCTTTTGCTAACGACGATCGATACAGCTTTGTTTGCCCAAAATGTGATGCTTGCAGCTGAATCCTTTGGTCTTGGTGGTGTTTACATTGGTGCAATTCGTAATCAACCTCAGGAAGTGAGTGCAATTCTTGAGCTTCCTGAACTGGTGGTTCCGTTGTTTGGTATGTGCCTTGGCTATCCCAAAGAACCCGTACCAGAACAAAAGGAACGTTTACCCCTATCTGTGATTCTTCATCAAAATAGCTACAATAAAAATCAGCTGGATGTGATTAAACAGTATGATCAAAAAATAGAAGCATACTATGTAAAAAGAACAGATGGAAAAAGAAATGATAATTGGTCGAAGATGATGGCAAGATTATTTTCGAAACCTTTAAGAAATTATTTACGTAGATTTATACAAGGTAAAGGGTTTAACATGGAATAAGGGGGAATCGTTTTGATGTTAATTTGGTGGATATTAATTATCCTGTCTTTTCTAATTAGTTTTATTGGGATTGTTATGCCAGTGATCCCGGGCGTTCCGTTTATTTGGTTAGGGTTTGCAATCTACCATTACGCTATTTCCCCTTTGGTAGGTTGGCAATTTTGGCTCACGATGCTTCTATTCTCTGCTTTAATTTTTATTGTGGACTTTGTAGCAAGTGGCTCTTGGGTCAAGAAACGTGGGGGTTCGAGACAAGGGGCCTGGGCAGCAGTTTTAGGAATGATTATTGGCCCTTTGTTGATTGGACCTTTAGGGGTGATCATTGGTCCATTTGTTCTAGTGATCACAGTTGAAATGATGAGAGGGGTTCAATTTAAAAAAGCAATTCAAATCGGTACCGCTTCTTTAATCGGTTTATTAGGCGGAAGCATTGCAAAGGTTATTTTACAAATGGTGATGATTGTCCTTTTCATCTTTCGTGTGATCGACTAAGTGCGATTAAATATATGTTGAATTCACTAAGTCTAGTCATTGTTGGTTTATTCTTATTTCCTATTGTATTTCTTTTTTTCTTAAAAAGGAATCGCAAAAGACAAAGAAAGGAATTCCAAAAAAAGGAATTCCTTTCTTTAAATTTTAACGGAACCCCACAAAAGTAATCAAAATACGCTTCGAAGGAGGTCGTCACTTTTGTGGGTGTTTTTTTAATCTTTTGTTAGTGATTCCATTTCATTTACAAAAGCTTCTTCATCGTCACTTGTTGCTGTATGCCAGTGTTGTTGTTCTGAGGTTACTTTAGAGGTAACGCTAGGACCCATTTGTTGTTGCTGCTTTTTATCCTTCTTAGTCATTTTAGATCCTCCCTATTACAATTAGAATTACCTGACTCAAAAAGTCATTATTCTTAGTATGTTCTAGATTTTAAGGAATTCACTTGGTATATATTGGTTCCTGTTTAAACAGCTTTGGTTCGGAGATGATGGTTATTACAAATGTATGTTGAAATAGATCGATCAACAAACGAAAGATCGATGGCTTTAAATAGGCTTGAAAATAAAGATGAAAGGTGCTTGAAAATTCTTTTGTGCATTCATCTATGGCTAAATTTAAAATTTCTTGAAAGTTATTTTTTTGTTCTTGGAAAATATAATGAGCTAATTTCTCTCTTTCTTCTTTTGTATACTGTGTATAAAAATCATTGTTTGCAAAACCTTCTTTAATCGTATCAAGTGCAATTGAACAGGAAAAACCAGCGATTTTTCGAATAAATGAATGAAAATCTTCTTCGTATTTAAATAGCTCTTCCATGGTTACTTGGAGGGGAGGAAGACGATTAAATACAACTTCAACTTCAAGAATAGCTGTCAAAACAAATGGAAACAAAATATCATGATGCTTGTGATATCGCAATAGATATTTTTTTTCATGTAACATCGCATTTGCTAATGATTGATATGATAACCCCATTGTTTTCACTTCCTTAATTATAATCATACTAGACAAGGAATAAACTGTCACCAAAAGATGAAAAATAATTAAACATGCTTTTAATTAAAAAGGAATATCATGAAAAGCAAATGAATAGTTAATCATGAGATATTAAATGGTCAGATCAGCAAATGGAGGTACGAAAATGAAAGTTCAGAAGTTATGGTTAATCGTGGGATTACTATTAGGGGTAAGTTTGTTACTTACTGTGACTCTTAATCCACCCACTTTTACAAGCCAAAAAGAAAGTACAACATCGAACGAACTTGCGGGTTCTGAAAAAATGGATACACCGGTAATACACCTAGACGAAGAATCTCCAGAACAAACGGTTGGAATCAATCGGTGGAATAAAGCACCTGATTTTACATTGACTGATGAACAAGGACGAGAAATCTCCTTGTCGCAATTTGCTGGGAAAAAAGTATTGTTAAATTTTTGGGCTTCTTGGTGCCCGCCTTGTAAAAAGGAAATGCCTGATCTGATCCGTATTTATGAAAAAAATAAAGATCAAAATGTAGTTGTTTTGGGGGTTAACGTAACGACTGAAGAAAAGAGCATTGATGATGCAATACTATATATGAAAGAAGCCGGAATTTCCTTTCCCGTTGTCTATGACGTAGAGGGTGAAGTTACAGAACTTTATCGAATTCAAGGGTATCCAACCAGTTATTTTATTGACACAAATGGTGTAATTCAACAAAAAGTGCTAGGTGCAATCGTTTATGATGATGTAGAGACGATTTTAAGGGATATGAATTAACAAGTAATGGGATAAGCTGGGCAGGAAAAGCCCAGTTTTTTAATGTCTACTATTATTTAATGAATTTTTAGAATTTTTAGAAAAAACTATTGAAAGTCTGTTATATAACAATTATAATGACTTTATAACAATAACGTATCAAAGGAGGACATCGATATGAAAAATGCGAATATAGGTAATTATGAAGAAACATATCATCGTTTTCAGTGGACAGATGCAGAAAACCACTTTACTTGGGCAAAAACAGACAAAGTGAATATTGTGTATGAAGCGATTGATCGCCATGTGGAGGAAGGAAAAGGAGATCATCCTGCTATCTTATATTGGGATGGGCAAAGGGAAGAAACGTATACTTTTGCAGATTTAAAACAACTTTCTTCTCAATTTGCAAATGGATTAAAAAATTATGGCATACAACAAGGAGATCGTGTATTTCTTTTCATGCCACGCAGTCCTGAATTGATGATTTCTTTACTTGGAATTATTCGAATTGGGGCGATTGCTGGTCCCTTATTTGAAGCATTCATGGAGGAGGCGGTCAAAGATCGATTATTAGATAGTGGTGCTGTAGCAATTGTGACGACACACCAGCTTCTTTCTAGGATACCAATTCATGAATTACATGAACTTAAATATGTGATTTTAGTCGGTAGTGAAGAGGTAGAATCACCTAATCAAGTATTATATCAAGATCTAATGAATCATTCTCAGGAATATACGATTGAATGGGTTAGCCGAGAAACACCAATGCTGATTCATTATACTTCTGGGTCAACGGGAAAACCAAAAGGGGTTTTGCAGGTACATGATGCGATGTTACACCAATATATGGCAGGAAAATGGGTATATGATTTAAAAGAGACTGATATCTATTGGTGTACTGCAGATCCCGGCTGGGTAACGGGAACATCTGCAGGAATATTTTCTCCGTGGTTAAATGGTGTTCCAATTGTTGTCCGAGGTGGGAGATTTAGTGTAGATGATTGGTATAAAACGATTGAAAAATATCAGGTTACGGTTTGGTTTAGTGCACCTACGGCATTTCGGATGTTAATGCGGGAAGGAAATGAGATTCCAAGAAGGTATGATCTTTCTACATTAAGGCATATTTTATCAGCAGGGGAGCCCTTAAATGCCGAAGTGATTCGTTGGGGTGAAGAAGTGTTTCAGCAACCAATCTATGATAATTGGTGGATGACAGAAACAGGAGCATCGATTTGTGCCAATTACAAGACAATCCCTATTCGACCAGGATCAATGGGAAAACCAATACCTGGCATACGTTTAGCAATTGTGGATGACAAAGGAAAAGAATTACCACCCTATGAAATGGGGAATTTAGCGATAAAAAAACCATGGCCTGCGATGTTAAGAACGATCTGGAACAATCCAGAAAGATATCAAGAGTATTTTATTAACGATTGGTTCATCTCAGGTGATAAAGCTTATCGAGATAAGGATGGCTATTTTTGGTTTCAAGGAAGAAAGGACGATGTGATCAACACCTCAGGTGAACGAGTAGGCCCATTTGAAGTAGAAAGTAAGCTGATCGAGCACTGGGCTGTTGCTGAAGCAGGAGTCATCGGGATTCCTGATGAGCTTAGAGGGGAAGTAGTTAAAGCATTTATTACTGTTAAAAATGGAGTCGTTCCCACAGAAAAACTA
Source organism: Tepidibacillus infernus (assembly GCF_048898065.1). Lineage (NCBI taxonomy): Bacteria > Bacillati > Bacillota > Bacilli > Caryophanales > Bacillaceae > Tepidibacillus > Tepidibacillus infernus. The sequence goes on along the minus strand of NZ_JBLWFI010000001.1, from coordinate 1,451,255 downwards.
AAAGAAGAAATTCGTCAATTTGTAAAAGAAAATCTGGCTGCACATGCGGCACCAAGACAAATTGAGTTTATTGATACACTCCCCAAAACAAGGTCAGGAAAAATTATGCGCCGAGTATTAAAAGCATGGGAATTAGGATTACCCCCAGGCGATTTATCAACAATGGAAGTTTAGATTTTATTACCGTCCCTAAATAAGGACGGTTTTTCTCTTTACTCCTTTTATTTTTAGAAAACAATGGATATAATAATGTTGTCGTATTTTGCAACAATCTAAAGGAGAAGAGAAATGAAGATTAAAGTAAAAGTAATTGCGCCTTATGAGGGTTTGAGAGATCTCGTGTTAGACTTAGCCAAAGAACATGAAGATTTAGTGGTAAATGCAGAAGTTGGTGATTTGAGAAAAGGGCTTGAAATTGCCAAAAGAGCAGAAAGGGAAGGATATGATCTATTAATAAGTAGGGGGGGGACTGCGACACTTATTAGGGCAAACGTAATGATACCTATGGTTGAAATCCCGGTTTCTGGTTATGATATTTTGCGTTCTTTTACACTAATAAAAGATTATAAAGGGAAGGTTGGGATTATTGGTTTCTCAAATACTACTGAAGGGGCAGCTTCAATAAGTACTCTATTGGATTTTGATATTTCTAGATTTACCGTTTATCATGAATCGGAAGTTGAAGGTGCAATTCGTCAAGCGATAGATAATGGGATTGAGATAGTACTTGGTGATGTAATTACGGTTCATGTCGCTAGTAAAATGGGGCTTCAGGGTATACTCATTACTTCAGGTCAAGAGTCGGTAAGAGAAGCTTTGGAAAATGTTCATAAAGTATATGAAATTGTTAAAAGGAAAGAAGTAGAAAGAAAACAATTAGAATATCTCATAGAGCATGATGATAGAGGTATATTGTTAACTGATGATGAATATAACATCATCTATATGAATCAAATTGCAAAATCACTTTTTAATACACTGGAAATTGGTAACAAACTAACTTTTCCTGATTCAAAGTTTGAATTTGATCAAAATAAGGATCTTTTTTTAATTAAAATTGGAGAGAACCTGACGAAAATTGTTGTAAATAAAAAGAAAATAATGATTGAGGGAAAGACAAAGTTCGTTTACTATTTTATAAATTATCCAAGATTAGAACATATTTGGATAGAATTAAACAAACACAAGGTTAAAAAAATGATTAAAAAAGATGGTTTAGCAAACTTTGGGCAATTTATTAAGTCAAGTCAATCTATGAACGATTTAGTTGAACAAGCAAAATATTATGCATCTAAAAAAGAACCTGTATGGATAACAGGAGAAAAAGGAACTGGAAAAGATATGTTAGCTGAGTCCATTCACCAAGCTAGTTCATTTTTTAAAGGAATTTTTCTCTCCTATTCTTTTTATGATAATGAATCTGACAAATTTGAGGAGTATTTATCAAACGCTGGGCATTCATCTAATTTATTTGAGTTAGTCCAAGGAGGCACGTTATATTTAGAGGGAGTAGAAGTTATTCCTGAAAAAATATATCACCTCATCATAAAGGGATATCAAAAATGGCCTAATCTTAAAGTTATTTTATCTTCCCAAATTACAATACAAGAGTTTATTAAAAAGAGTGATGAAGCGGAACGGTTTTGCCACTTCTTTTCCCCTTTTGTACTATCTATACCTCCACTGAGAGAGAGAATCAATGATATACCAGATTTAGTCCGCCTTTTTCTTGCAAAATATAATACGAAATATGGGAAACAAGTTGTTGGGATTAAATCTGATGCTTTGGAAATTTTAAAAGAATACCCCTGGCCTCATAATGTTCAAGAATTAGATAAAATAATTGAAGAAGTAATCTTTCGTGTAAAAGGTTATTATATTGAGGAAAAAGACCTTCTTTTTCTGAAACAAAGATATAAGGATTCCGTTGTTCAAAAATCAGATAAAGAGAATATTTATCTACCTCCAAATATGACTCTAGAAGAAATGGAATTTAATATTATTATGCAAGTCTTAAAAGAAGAAGATATGAATCAATCAAAAGCGGCAAAAAGATTAGGAATTAATCGGACTACACTATGGAGAAAAATAAAAAGTAAAATGAGTGATAATATATAAGTATATGTTTTAAAATGCAACATATCGTTGCATTTTTTATTTTTGGAGATTTATTTTTTCAAATAATTATATAAAAGTATTGAAATTTAAAACAATATTGTTTAGTATAATAAATGTAATCGCTTTCTTTATTATTTATTTGTTGCAATATTAAACATATAAAATTAGAATGGAGGAGAGTCTATGAAAATTAAGGCGACTTTAGACAGAATTCCAGGAGGTATGATGGTTGTTCCTTTATTGTTGGCTGCAACGATCAATACTGTAGCGCCTAACTTACTGAGAATTGGTAATTTTACAGAACAATTATTTGTTAGTGGAGCAGGAACACTTATTGCATTATTCTTATTAACTGCTGGTGCCCAAATTGATGTCAAGAGCTTTGGAGTTAGTATTGCTAAAGGGACCACATTATTAGTGGTAAAGTGGTTAGTTGGTGCAGTAGTTGGTTTAATTGCTTATATGTTTGCTGGGGCTAATGGCTTATTTTTGGGTTTAGCACCCTTAGCTATTATTGCAGCTATGACCAATAGTAATGGTGGACTATATATGGCAATAGTTGGCCAATATGGTGAAAAAGATGACAAAGCAGCCTATTCTATATTAGCATTAAATGATGGTCCATTCTTAACAATGGTAGCGTTATCAATTTTTGGAGCCATGGGATTTGTTAATGGAATGTTTTCAATTGTTTCTTTTATTTCTGTTTTACTACCAATTGTCGTTGGGATGGTATTAGGTAACTTAGACCATGAAATGAGAGAGTTTTTAGGAAAAGGTAGCGATATGTTAATTCCATTCTTTGCTTTTGCATTAGGAATGGGAATTGATTTTGGGAAGATTATTGAGGGCGGATTATCAGGGATTTTATTAGGTTTAATGACTGTATTTTTAACAGGTACAGCCGGCTATTTTATATTTAAGATGTTTGGCTGGAATCCTATTGTAGGAGCTGCAGAAGGGTCTACAGCAGGTAACGCGGTTGCCACTCCTGCAGCAATAGCAGCAGCTAACGCTACATTTGCTTCAGTTGCAGATTTAGCAACAGTTCAAGTAGCTGCTTCAACCGTAACAACAGCGATCTTATTACCTATTTATATAGGTTTCTTAGTTAAATTAGCTAAAAAATGATATCTTCCCATTTTAAAAACGGGATTTTTAAACTGCTTATATTATTAAGGGGAAGCCCGTTTTATGGGCTTTTTCTATTCAATTTTATAATAGTTTAAAAGTTTTATTTGCTAGATTAAAGAAGGGGTGAGAAAAGATGTACTTTGTGATTATTGCAGATGATTTGACTGGTTCAAGTGATAGTGGTGTCCAATTTGCTAAAAAAGGATTAAAATCATCCGTTTTCTTTAATCTCAACCATCTAAATAAGTATCAAATAGATGCAGATGTTGTTATTATAGATACAGATTCACGAGGAATTTCAAAGGAAGAAGCTTATAATAAAGTTTTAGAAGCGAGCCGTCAATTACAAAAGCGCGATTTCAAATATCTTTATAAGAAAATTGATTCCACATTAAGAGGGAATATAGGTGCTGAAATCAATGCAATTTTAGATATTTACCCAAAAGATTTTGCTATTATAGCACCAGCTTATCCTTCAATAGGGCGGACCACATTAAATGGTAACCATTATTTAAATGGAACATTGATTCATCAAACGGAAATAGCAATGGACCCAAAAACACCAGTATTAGAATCTAATATAGAAAAATTATTAAAGTTGCAGACCAATCGTTTATCCGCAACGATTCAGCTAGAAGATTTAAGAAAAGGTGAGGCATATATTCATTCTTATTTGAAAAATTTAAAGGATAATGGAATTGAACTGCTTGTTATAGATATTCAAGAAGAAGAGGATTTACACAGGTTAACAAAGTATGTTCTAACTTCTGAATATGATGTATTGTGGGTAGGATCCGCAGGTTTAGCTGAGCACTTAAGCTTAAATTCAGAATTAAATAATCAACAAACAGACATGCAATTTTCCAAAAATAACGCTCCAGCCATTGTAGTTGCAGGAAGTATGTCACTGGTGACTAAGGAACAGATCGAGTATATGAAAGACATGGAAAACATTTCCTTTATAGAGCTTAATCCGATAGTTCTTTTTAATGAAACCTTAAAAAGGTATGAATTGGAACGATGCAAGACTACTCTTGTTAATGAAGTAATGAATGGAAGAGATGTAGTCTTATATGTGGGTACTCAACCTGAACAAATTGCTAAGGCAAGAGAAAATGGAATGAGAATAGGATTCAATCATATAGAGATAAGTAATTTTATTGCTAAATCTCTTGGTGAAATCATTGCAAGTGTAATTAATTATATCAATATTTCTGGTTTTGTCTTAACGGGTGGGGACACGGCAAAAGCAGTAAGTCGCCAAATTCAAGTTCAAGGAATGCAGTTATTTAAAGAAGTTGAAAATGGAATTCCACTTGGAAAATTAATTGGGAAATACGAGTTTCCGGTCGTCACCAAAGCAGGTGCATTTGGATCAAAAAAAGCTTTATTTAAAGCAATTAAATTATTAAAAGGAGATGCTAACGATGAGTAAATTACCAACTCTAGCAATTACAATGGGAGATGGTGCTGGGGTCGGACCAGAGATTATTATTAAAGCACTTTCTGATCAGTCTATATATGAAAGCTGTAAGCCTTTTGTAATTGGTGATACCAAACGATTAGAAAAGGTAAAAAGCATTTTGAAGAGTAACATTAGCATTAAGACCATAAAATTTTTAAACGAAGCAAAGTTTGAATTTGGAACCATTGATTGCTTGGATTTAGATTTATTACCTGAAGATCTTCCATTTGGTGAAGTAAACGCAATAGCTGGAGATGCAGCTTTTCGTTATTTAGAAAAAGCTATTCAACTAGCAAAGAATAAAGAAATAGATGGAGTAGTGACTGCACCTTTAAATAAAGAAGCTTTGCATAAAGGCGGTCACATTTATCCTGGTCATACTGAAATATTAGCGGAATTAACAAATACGAAGGACTATGCGATGATGTTATCTGCGCCAAAATTAAAAGTTATACATGTTACAACACATATTGGACTGATTGACGCAATTAAAAAAATTACACCTGAACGTGTTTATACTGTAATTAAGCTAGCTGATCAAACATTAAGGAAAGCAGGATATAGAAATCCAAAAATTGTAGTTTGTGGGATAAATCCCCATGCAGGAGAAAACGGGCTTTTTGGATATGGTGAAGAAGAAGAAAAATTAATTCCAGCTATCGAAAAAGCTAAAGAAGAAGGGATAAATGTTTATGGACCACTTCCAGCTGATACGGTGTTTTTCCGTGCCACACGAGGAGATTTTGATATTGTCGTAGCACAATATCATGATCAAGGACATGGTCCAATTAAAGTATTAGGATTAGAAAATGGGGTAAATATAACTGTAGGTTTGCCAATTATTCGAACAAGCGTAGATCACGGTACAGCTTTTGATATTGCAGGCAAAGGAATAGCTGATGAATTAAGTTTAATAGAAGCAATTAGTCAGGCAATTGAATTAGCACCAAAAGAGTAAAAATAAAAATCCCTTGAAATCACGTAATGTGATAATCAAGGGATTCCATATGTTTAAGGGTATGTCATTTTTAATGTAGTATTATTTTATCTCACCATGTACCCAACTGAACAAAGTTGCATGCTCTATTTCATCATGTTGAATGGAATAAAGGAGATCGCGAATGGTTTGGCAAAACACGGAAAGATACATCTCCTTGTAGAATTTAGCAGCTTCCACTTCATCAACAAAAGCCTTTTGAAGTCCATCATAAAAGTGTTGGAATTCTACCTTTTCTACCTGAATTTCTGGTTTTTGGCCAGTTAAGCGAATATATAATTGTGTTAATTGTTTATTGTGTATTTTTTCATCATCTAATGCCGTTTTGACACTGTATTTCGCCATTTCGGTTGGTGCCATGGTTAATAGTTGTTTATAAAATTGAATAGCCGCTCTCTCATCAGCAATCGCCTTTTTAAGATTTTTTAAAAACTGTGGAAAATCTTTAAAACGCAAGGACATCCAATCCATTTGTGGATATGGATACATTATTCTTTCCATCGGTTACATCCTCCTAGGCATTTCATTTTCCATATAGTCTATGGCCTAGCAAAAGAATTGGTTATTAAAACTAAAAAAATGGGCTTGTATCTATATATTTGTCTCGTTTCCAACAAGTTACTAGGTACAAAATCCTTTCTTTTTTATAAAATCAAAATGTATGAATGTGAACATAATGGAAGGGGAATTTTTACATATGACAAAAAGATGTGAATGTGGGGCGGAGATGGAGATCACTATCAGAACACTTTATTTTAACAAGAATGTAGAGATTAAACACGTACCAACCTATACTTGCCCAGTCTGTTCCCTAAATCAAGTGATGGATCAAGTAAAAAGCAAACTAAAAGAAACCATAAAAAAATTAGAGTCTTCAGAAAAGAAAAAGACTGTAAAATTTGATGAAGTCTCCGAATTTACTCAATTGATGATGATGGTGTACCAAGAACAAGAATTTTCATCTAATGGAACTATGCTACAGGAAGAAGTTCAACAGTTATTAGAGCAATATTTACTAGAAGAAACAAAAGAAGAATATTGGGAAAAACAAATACATAAAAAGATCGAGCGTTATGTTCAATAATTACTTTTGCGGGATCCTAATATGCAATGGAAAGTATGTATAAAAAAGGCCACCAAGTATATCACTTAGTGGCTAAGTTTATTTATTGAGTTATTTCATTTAGAAATCTATGATGTTGCCTTCATCTGTGTTTCTTTTTTTTGTTGTTCAAAGTCCTCTTTGTATTGAAGCTGATAAAGATTATAGTAAAGTCCACCTTGTGCAAGGAGTTCTTGGTGAGTTCCCATCTCACGAATTTTTCCTTTATGCAGGACGATAATTTTATCAGCATGTTGGATGGTTGATAGACGATGGGCAACGACAATCGTTGTACGTCCTTTAATTAACTTGTTTAATGCATCTTGGATTAAAAGTTCTGTTTCTGTATCAATATTTGCTGTTGCCTCATCTAAAATCAGAATGGATGGGTCAAAGGCTAGAGTTCTTGCAAAGGCCAATAATTGTCTTTGTCCTTGAGAAAGGGTAGACCCTCGTTCTTTTACTTCCTCATGATATTGGTTCGGTAATTTCTCAATAAAATGATGGGCATTCACATAGTTGGCCACTTGTTTGATTTCCTCGTCTGTTATATCTGGATTATTTAAGCGAATATTGGAGTTAATATCGCCTGCAAATAAGAAGACGTCTTGTAACACGACTCCAATTTGCTTTCTTAATTCGAATTTATCCATTTGACGAATATCTACACCATCAATTTTAATCGCGCCTTTTTGGATATCATAAAAGCGACCCAAAAGGTTAATGATTGAGCTTTTTCCTGCTCCAGTTGCACCTACAAAAGCGACCATTTCCCCAGGTTTAATCGTAAAGTTCACATCCCTTAAAACCCAATCCTCATCTTGATAGGCAAACCATACATGGTTAAATTCGATTTCACCCTTTATTTTGTCTAGGTGTATTGGGGTACTTGGATTAGGGATGGAATCTTTTTGATCAAGTAACTGGAAAATTCGTTCTGATGAGGCCATAGCTGATTGCATGATTGTATATTTTTCCGTTAAGTCATTGATCGGTTGGAAGAAACGACGTATATAATCAATAAAAGCATACAATACCCCGAACTCTACCGCTCCTTGAATTACATTTTTACCCCCAACCCAGAGTAAAAAGGTTAGAGAAATGGAATAGATAAAATCCATTGATGGGCGGAAGATTGCAGCTGTTTTCAATTCTTTCATATTGGCTTCGTAATGAGAAGTATTGATTTGATCAAATTGTTCAAATTGTTGTTTCTCACGTTTAAAAATATGAACCACACGCATACCTGATAAGTTCTCATTTAGGGTTGCATTGATTCTAGCAAGTCGTGTACGTACGATACGAAATGCATCTCTAGCTAACTTTTTATAAACAGTGGAAGATAAAATGATAAGGGGTAAAGCAATAAAACTGACCAATGCTAGTTTAATATTTAATTGCAGCATCACAATAATAATACCAATAAGAATAAAAACATCTTTAAACAAATTAACTAATACGTTGGAATACATATCGTTTAACGTTTCAGTATCGTTAGTGACCCTTGTTACGAGACGACCTACAGGATTTTTGTCAAAAAAAGATAAGGGTAATGTTTGAATATGAGAGAAAATTTCCTGCCTCATATTAAAAATAATCTTTTGACCTGTATATTGTAATAGATAGGTTTGAATATAGTTTAGAATAAAGCCTAGAACTAAAAATCCAAAGAAAATAGCACCAATTTTATAAAGGGAAGAAATATCTTTTTGCCTAAAAATCCGTAGATCTTCATCTGTTAAAGCTTTGGTTGGATACGTTTTGCCATTTTGAGTAAGGATTAGTTGACCATTTTCTTCTATCCATTGATAGGGTTGGTTTTTGGCAATAAACCCTTCTATTAAGTAATATTGATTTTTCTCTTCAATGATTTGATAACGTGGTAAGTGATCTACTTTTTCTTCCGTTAAATTTCTTTCCCGAACGAATTCTTTCCCTTGAAACAGCACCCCTTCTTTATTTGCTTTGCCTGGTTCAAAAGCAACCATTGGATCACTAATTGCATTGATATGATCATCTATCGCGATTTTGATTAAGTAAGGGCCAGCTAGATCAAGAACTGTAATGATCATGAGCAAGGTAATGGTCAGTATGATCAATAACCGGTAAGGTTTGGCATATTGAAGCAAACGTTTCATCAATCGATAATCATAAGCTTTGCCAATTGCTTCTTCTTCATGAATGTTTGACATTTCCTCACATCCTTCTTAAATCTGATTGGCAATCATCTCTTCTAGCAACTGTTTTTGGTATAGATCATAGTAGTGGCCTTGAAGCTCCATTAAATGGCCATGGGTTCCTCTTTCAACGATTTTTCCTTCATCTAGAACAATAATTTCATCCGCCTCTTTCAGTGTAGAGATCCGGTGAGCAATAATAATACTGGTTCGATTTTTCATCAATTCATGTAGTCGTTTTAAAATCGCTTCTTCTGTTTTTGTATCTACTGCAGATAAACTATCATCAAGGACTAAGATGCTAGGGTTCTTAATTAGCGCTCTTGCAATCGAAACTCTTTGTTTTTGGCCACCGGAAAGAGTAACTCCTCTTTCGCCAAGCAGTGTATCAAATTGGGCTGGAAAATCTTTGATATTATCTAACACTTGAGCATCATCAGCTGCTTTTTCGACTTGTTCTTGGGTATAATGATTTAATCCAAAACCAATATTTTCGCGGATCGTCGTCGAGAATAAGAAATTATCTTGTGGGACATAGCCGATATGTTGTCGTAATACTTCTAAAGGATAGGTTTTAATATCTCGCCCATCGATTTTGATCATTCCTGTACTAACGTCATATAACCTGACTAATAGATTGACAAGGGTTGTTTTGCCACTTCCTGTTTTCCCTACAATAGCAAGGGTTTTACCTTGAGGAATTCGGATATTGATATCAGAAAGCACTTCTTTAGTCGTACCAGGGTAGGTAAAAGAAAGATGGTTGAACTCAATTTCGCCTTGTATTGTTGTTAAATCTGGATCCACCAGTTGAGGATGATCAACGATTTCTGGCTCTGTGGCAAAAATTTCATTTAAACGGGACATAGAAGCAGATCCCCGTTGGAGAATGTTAATCACCCAACCAATTGCCATAATAGGCCATGTTAATAAGCCCAGGTAACTATTAAAAGCAACAAAATCACCTAATGTGATTTGTCGGTTGATGACAAGGATGCCTCCATAGGCTAGAACGATAAGAAAACTTAAACCTGAGATCAATTGAACCAGTGGGTTAAAAATCGCTTGGATTCTAACAAGCTCCATATTCTTATCTACATAATCTTGGTTGGCGTGTGTGAACTTTTTGATTTCTTCTTGTTCTTGGACAAAGGCTTTAATTACTCGAATTCCAGAAATATTTTCCTGTACATTTTCTGTTAAATGAGAAAATGATTCTTGTGCTTTACGAAAACGTTGGTGAATTAATTTTCCAAAATGGCTGGTTAACAACGCCATAAAAGGTAATGGAAGTAGAGCGATGATGGTTAATTTCACGGAAATGGTTTGAACCATCATAAAGATCGTTGCACTTAATAAAACCAAAGTATCAAAAATCATGACGATACCTGGGCCGGCAGCCATACGTACCGCATTAATATCATTGGTCGCATGAGCCATAAGGTCACCCACTTTATGGTGATTATAATAATTGGTAGATAACTTTTGGAAATGGGCAAATAAATCGCTTCGTAGTTTATATTCCAAAAACCTTGCTGTACCCATTACATACATTCTCCATAAATATCTGAACAGGAACATGAAAAAGGCAACAGCAATGATAGAAAGTCCATAAAGGATCATGCTTTTTGTTGTGATTGATTGATTTTTCAAATCATCTGTAAAGGCTCCCAAAATTTTAGGAAGAATAAGCTGAAGAACGTCGACTGCTATTAACCAAACGATTCCAATGATATAACGCCATTTGTGTTTGATAAAAAAGTCTTTTAAGGTTAGAAAATGTTTCATGCAAGCCACCTCTGAGAAAATTTCGCCATACGAAATAATAATAACATAAAACAAATAAAAAAAGGCCAACAAAGTACCAAAAAGTACAAGTTATGTCTGATTTCATCTAAAGATTTTATGATACAATACACACAGTATGAAAACTATCTAAGAAATAGCTTTAATGAAGAGTGAAGAGAGGATAAGAAAATGAAGAAAAACAGATTATGGATATGGGGAATTCCTTTAATTTTTATGGTTTTGATGTTAATAACATATCAGTTTCAGCAACAAAAATGGCTGATGATCTTAATCATTATATTCAATCTTCTTTCCTATTTTGTCTTTGGTTATGACAAGAATAAGGCAAGAAGGGGTAAGTGGCGAATACCAGAACAGCTATTCTTTGTTTGGGCTTTTTTTGGAGGTGCTATAGGGATCTTTGCGGGTATGCGTACTTTTCACCACAAAACCTTACACCCATCATTTAAATATGGAATTCCCATCCTTGTGTTGGTTAATATCTTATTGTATAGATGGATTTTTTATTAGTAATGATCGTGTCATATGAAAGTGTTACATAGTTTCCTCTAAAACTGTAGACATTAAATAATGACTATTCATTAGGGGAGGAATTACATTGAAGCCTCATATCATGCGTAAGTCAGAATTTTTGTCTTACAAAGGATCACGGTATGGTGATTATTTCCACGAGTAAAGCGATCTTTTTTCTATTAGAAAAACTCCTTTTAAAAGGAGTTTTCTTGTCTTCTCTTATTGGTTTTAGCCTAACCAGGACAGAATTTTATCGATTAGATTCTTAATGAAATTTAATAATTCTCTGAAGAAGGATTTAGCTTCTGGATTGTTTTGGACAAAGTTTTGAAAACCTGTCTTTATTTGGTCTAATCGTTGACTCACTAAATCCCAATCGATATTGGCATTTTGCAGCTTTCGAAGTAACGAGATTAAGGAATTTAATTCGTCACCGGTTAATTGGATATTTAAATCCTGAGCAACTTGCTCAATTAAAGCCCTTAATTCTGCATCAGATAATTTTGCTGATTGCTTAGCCAGCTCTTCCTTAATGCGTTTCATAAATTCAACTGCTTTTTCTTTGTCGCCAATTTGATCGGCCAATTGAGCAGTTCTAACCATTTCTTCGTTGGCTACTTTTTTTACATCTTCATTAATTTCTTTGCCTGTGGCTTGTTCAAAAGCTTTAATAATCCCAGTTAAAGCAGCAGTACCAGAAACAGGAAAGGGTGCAGTTACCTTTATTTCTGCATCAGAGATACCCGCGGTTGTTAATGCACTTATATACATCTCATTGGTAACCCATGTGATATTGTTGCTATCAATGGTTAATCCTGAACCTGATTCTCCAAAGGTAATCATTGACGAAGAGATCGCTTTGGAACCAATCACCTTTGCAGGAAGCGTATCACCTAGATATTGGTGTTCTTCTTGATTAGTTACTTCAACAATTGGTACGTCTTGTGCGGCCTCAAACTGCTGAAGTATTTGATCTCTTTGGGTTTTACTTAAATCTTTTCCTAATGTAATGATTTGACTGCCTGCCATCGAATCTGCAAAAACAGGGTTGATACTAACAAATAAAAATATGGAAATGAACATGATTAAACTTAATTTTAATTTAAATTTGTTTTTTATTTTAATCATTCTTGATCCCTCCATTTTAACATTATAAACCAATTTTTTAAGATTTAGTACAAGATAGGTTTTTTTATTCATTATTAAATAACAATTCGTGAATAAGAGGAAATATAAATGGGTAGAAGACGAAATCGCAATAAAATCGTAGTACCTGAAGCAAGGCGAGCATTAGCAAAGAAACGATAGCCGTGATTTGACGAAAAGGAGAGAAAACCCTATACTGTATTTGAAATAGAGAGTGTTATACTTTCTTCCTTTTTTAAAAAGGGTTTGTGGAATGGAGGGATGGTTTTGAAGGTTAATGAGATTATGCAAATTCTCAAGGAACAAGGGTATAAACTAACAGAACAAAGAAAAGAAATCATTGAAACGATTTTTAAACAAAACCGTTATGTATCAGCAAAGGAAATCTTAAATGAAGTTCAAGACCGATTCCCTGGCGTTAGTTTTGATACCATATATCGAAACCTATCCATTCTTTCAGATCTAGATCTACTAGAAGAAACCCAATTTGAAGGGGAAGCAAAATACAGAGTTACTTGTATCGAGGATCATCACCATCATTTAGTTTGCACAAAATGTGGGCAAACCTCGGTATTACCTGAGTGTCCAATGGATTTATTACAAGGTTTAGCAGGTGACTTTAGAGTCACTGGGCATAAGTTCGAGATTTATGGATTATGCAAAGAATGTCAACAGGGAAAAAATACCTGAAACTTTTTAGGACATGTTACGTTACTCTAAATATAGAGAAAAATATCAATACATTTACCATAAATTTACCATATAAAAATTTAAAGGGTAGAAATGGGTTGAGGAATATGAATAGTAATCAATATACAATTGAGCATAAAACAGGGAAAAAAGATGAATTTCTAGAGCGGATCCTTGAACACAGCCGCTATTTATACCATTTGGCTTATCGGTTAACCGGTAATCAAGAAGATGCTGAAGATTTGACGCAAGAGACCATGTGGCAGGCTCATCGTAAATCGGACAAGTATGTTTACGAAAAGTCTTTAAAAGCTTGGCTTAGAATGATGATGACAAACCGATTTAGAGATAAAGTTAGAAAGAAAAGTTTAAAAGTGGTGGCAATTGAAGATCAAGTACTCTCACCAACTCAAGTAAGCCAATATACACCATCTGTTGAGGAACAAGTAGAACAAAAATTAGCTCTTGAAAAAGTAAAAAATGAGATAGAACAGCTCCCTGATATTTATCGCAATGTACTAATATTGCGCCATTTTGAAGGATATAGTTATAGTGAAATTAGTGAAGCGCTGCAAATTCCCGAAGGTACGGTAAAAACACAACTGTTTAGAGCAAGAAAAATGCTAAAAAGCAGACTTTCAAATTAAGGGAGTAATGCCTATGCCTATGTCTTGTGGTCGCTATGAACGTTTAATTCAGGATTATGTTGATCAAACCATTAGTGAAGGGGAAAAAAGGGAATTAAATGAACATATAAAGTATTGTGATCATTGTAGAGAAGATCTGCAAGATATGGTAAAAATGGTTTCATTGATGGAAGACATCTCTTTTATACAAGAGGAAAAAGGGAAAAAAAGAGCAAGAAGGATAACTTATAAATGTATCACTGCTTGTTTTGCTGTATTTAGTGCATTTTTCTTGGTTGTATATGATCCTTTAGGTATCGGTTTGATGAATTTTAAAGGAAATCTTCCTGTTTATCGAAATTATGTCTTTGCAGATGATACGGAGCAGTTACCGATTCCATTAGAAAACCCTGAAGTTATTTTACTTCGACCTAAGAGTAGAGGTATGGTGTTATTACGAACCCATCGAAGTAACGAGCACGGGGAGCATCAATATATTGATGTAACCTGGGTTTATCCTAGTGCCTATAGTCAAATTCCAACATTTAAAACGGTTTTTCCCTCTGATCATTATGTTTTTGTTGATGTTCCCGATAAAAAAACTCTTATGGAAATCATGACTTTTATTACTGGTTCTAAAATTGAATTTGATGAAGAGAATATTCAATTTCCTACCTCTGTAGCTCTTGTACAAGAGGAAGGACATTCTACTTTTAAAGCCTTTCAATTTCCTAAAAGTAAGGATAAGGTTAGCCGATTATTTGAACACTTTACAGAAGTCTCATATCAACAACCATTGCAACTACAATAATGAATCTTCACCAATGAAATGTTTGGTGAAGATTTTTTAAAAAGATAAAAAAGTATAACTTTTTTCCACTTGTCATTTAAGGGTTTGTATATTCCATAAGCTGCGACCTTCAGAAGTGCCCTTCTCTCCGTAATCTTTATTCATAGAAGGGCACGGATGACGGAGCGCGATGGAATATACAAACCTTTTTTATGGAAAGGAAAGTTTTGTGTTAAAATGTTGTACAGAGAGAGGTTAGGAGGGATGAAGGTGCTGCAAGATAAATACATAAAGCTTCAAAAAATTTTAAGTGAACTTGAAAGCGTGGTTGTCGCCTTTTCAGGTGGAGTTGACTCTACATTATTGTTAAAAGTTGCAATAGATGTTTTAGGATCTGATAAAGTAATAGCTGTTACTACGGATTCAGAGTCTTACCCATCTAGTGAGCTGGTATTAGCAAAACAAACTGCTAAAAAAATAGGGGCAAAACATATTGTGATTGAAACATCTGAGTTGGCAATCCCTGGATATAAAGAAAATACCAAAAATCGTTGTTATTTCTGCAAAAAAGGATTATTTGAAGAATTAGCACCGATTCAATTAAAACATGGGTTTAAACACATCGTTTTTGGTTTAATTGCTGATGATACGAATGACTATAGGCCAGGAGTAAAGGCAGCAAAAGAGCATGGGGTCAGAGCCCCACTTCAAGAAGCAGGATTATTTAAAGGGGAGATTAGGGAATTATCCAAGCAACTTGAATTAGAAACATGGGATAAGCCTTCTTCTGCCTGTCTATCTTCTCGGATTGCTTATGGAGAAGAAATAACGGTGAAAAAGCTAACAAGGGTGGAACAATCTGAAGAATATTTAAAGAGACTAGGTTTTCGTCAAGTGAGGGTTCGTACACATGGCGATATCGCGAGAATTGAGGTTGAGCCAGATAAACTAAGTAAGATCGTGGAGATGCATCAAGAAATTGCTTCGAAGTTACATTCATTTGGATTTGATTATGTAACAGCAGATTTAGAAGGGTTTAGAAGTGGAAGCATGAACAAACTTTTACAAAGATAGTAGCGGGTTTGTATATTCCATAAGCCGTGTTGGAATATACAAACCTTTTCTTATTCCCAGTATAATTCTAATTGATCCCCTTGTTTAATGAGGGTATTAAAATCTCCTTCTTCCCCATTCACTTTAATCACAAATTTACTTGCCCCCGATGGTGGAGTTGTATCAAATTCAACATAGCGAAAAACATCACTAAAAACGATTTGCTGGTCTTCCACATGAATGGTGATGTCACTATTCTGTTCAATAGGGGAATCAACAGAATTTTTTTTGTTATTGATGAGTACCTGTAAGCTAGAAGGTTGAATATGAACAGGATTCCCATTAAATATCACATCTATCCCCCATTGGAAATCAGGATTCTCATTCATTAAATCACGTATAGTAGGATACGGGTTTGTTTCTTTTGCAAAGGTGATCACATCTCCGCCAGCGATCGGTTCTTTCAATAAAACCTTCTTACCATTGCGGAAAAGATCTTTAGAAACATAGACGATTTTTCTAGGCTCTCCTTGAAAAATAAATTCTATGATTTTCTCTTCAAAAGGGATCGTTGAGAATCCAGAAAGGATTAAAGCCTCTTCGATATTTCTAACAGAATGAAAAACGATCGAATCGCGATCTGAGATTGGTGTAGAAAAATCAACATCGATTCCATTGATCTCAACTAAAACAGGTAATTCAAGCAATTTTCCATCAATTGTAACTTGATAAGGGCGAATAGGGCTTAATAAAAGGGCTTGATCCAATGTAAGGGTAGCATTTTTACCATTTTTCCCAGCCTTTACTTCAATTTTGTCTCCATTAGCCACTTGAGTATCCATTGTTGCAGGTACTTCATTTAATAAAATTTCTGGCAGAGTGCCATGCTCTCCAGGAATGATTTTCATCTGACCATTAATATTAACAGTCATAGCAAGCCCTGGCCTACCATATAGACTTTTTATCGAAATTCCTGCAGCAATTAAAACATCGCCAATGGTTAGGGTTTTCATCTCAAACAAATGAATAAATTCGCCATTCACTTCAATGGTAAAATATTGAATCGGATTTTGACGAGAAGAAATCCCTATCCCGATGGGCGTAATCAGTTCAGGACCTTTAACTAGATTTTTTGGCCAAATGATTGGCTGTTGAATCGCATCTGCCCCTCTAACAGCAACTCTTTGTCTAGGTAGATTTAATATTGTTGCAATTTTATCGGAAAGTTTTGGTGTCTGACTACCCCCGCCAACCAACATCACAGCTTGTGGAGATTTACCCCCATTTAATTCAATGATTTTATTTGCAATTTGAGTTGCCAATTGTTCAATCTCTTGATCGATTTGTTCGATGAGTTCACTAGAGTTAAGTGTGTAAGACATCCCTAAAATATCAGAAAAATGAACGGTCTCTTGTGTCGAACATTGCCGCTTTATTTCCTCGGCAATATGAAAATCTAAAATGTAGGATTGACTGATGGCTTCGGTAATTTCATCTCCAGCGACTGGCACCATTCCATAAGCGATAATCGTCCCTTCTGCCGTAATGGCGATATCTGAAGTACCTGCACCTATATCAACAAGGGCGAGATTTAATTTTCTCATCGATGGTGGTATCAATACATGGATAGCCGCAATCGGTTCTAATGTTAGTGCCTCCAAACCTAACTCAGCACGTGTAAGTGAGGAAAGAAGTGAATCAACGACCACACGGGGAAGAAAGGTAGCGATGATTTCCACTGTTGCTTTTTGTCCTCGTTGATCGATTAGATTACCGATAATTTGATCATCTAAAAAATAATTGATCACACTGTAGCCGACACAATGGTAATGGGTCGTATCCTCAATTTGACTCTCTGTTGCGATTTGTCTTTGTGCTTCTTGAACAGCAGATAATTCTAAGGCGCGAATATCTTCTTTTCTAAGTAATGGTTGACCCTGAATTGATATATCTAACTTTACACGACGAGTTTTTAGAGAACGACCAGCTGCTGCAACAGCTACGTTATGTAAGGGGCCGTTATTTTGCTCTAATTCTTTTTTTACCTGTGAAATAATTTCAGAAACCGCTACAACATCATGAATTTGGCCATCCAACATCGATCGTTCTCTATGTTCAATCATTTTCAAATCTTTTATTTCAAATTGTCCTTCTTTAGTAGGAACTAAAATCAAACCAACAACACTTCTAGTTCCTATATCCAAGGCAAAGATGGGAAGATGTTGTTCCAAGTTTGCCCCTCCTTCGACAAAATTTCGACAATATCTGTATTATTCTCTATTGGTGAAGAGATTCCTTTTTCATTTTGAAAGTAATTTGGGCCTTTTATCCTTTTCATTTTAACGATAAATCTGTATAATCTAAAGTATATTTTTTACAATACTTCGGAGGTGGCTTAGCGTGAAAAATAAGCTTAAATTTGGTAAAAAAGGGCGCAGCAAACTAAGGTCTTTAAAGACCTAAAAAAAATCAAGCTTTGGTTTTAAGCTACAGAAATGTCAGAAGCCTTTATTATACCTTGGGCAATTAGGAGTTTTATTGCCTGATTAATAGCTTTCTCTTTCTGCTTGTCCTGCATTTCTTGTGGCATATCAATTTTATACAAGTCGCTTGGATTCCACACTTCGCCAGTAACAAACATATTGTATATGGCGGTGAGTATCATCCTTGCAATAGCGATTATGGCTCTTTTTTTGCCTCTCCTTTTAGAAATGCGTTCGTACTTGATTTTGTAGTAAGGAGACTTATCCGATTTCACGGCTGCATGGGCAACTTGTACCAATGCAGGTTTGAGGTATACACCGGCACGTGTAATACGGACAGATTTCTTCTTACCAGCAGATTCATTATTGCCAGGTGTTAGTCCCGCCCAGCAGCACAAACGCTTGGAGTTGGCAAATTGAGACATATCTGTACCAATCTCGGAGATAATGGTGATTGCAGATGCTCTATTAACTCCGGGAATGGTACATAAAAGGTTAATGGCACTTTCATAAGGTTCGACCAACTTATCCAGTTTTTCGTCCAGTTCAGCAATCGAATTGGTTACGAAGTCGAGGTGAGAACGAACCATGATCATACGTTCTTTTTGTTCCTGAGTCATTTGGTATCCTTCAATAGATTCAACCACGTTATCTGCTTTTTTTTTCAAAGATTTATGAAGAAGAGAAGTACAGTATTCCGGGTCAAAGGTATCAGAGGAAATCAGATAGTCCGTGATGGAAGTGGCAGATTTGCCAAACATGTCGGAAACGACAGCATCAAGGGCTACATTACAGACTGTGAAAGCGTTTTGAAAACGGTTCTTTTCACTGCTTCTACAAGAAACAAGTTTAGAACGGTAGCGAGTGTATTCACGAAGAATACGGACTGGTTTATTAGGGATATAGCTTCCTGGTACTAAACCAAGGCGGAAAAGGTCAGCAATCCACTTAGAATCTTTTTTATCATCCTTATTTCCTTTTACAGCCTTCACCCATTTGGGGTTAGCAACAGTCATACGGATGGTATCTTCCAAAAGATTGTAGACAGGAACCCAATATTTCCCGGTCGATTCCATGCACATATCATAGCAGTTGTTATCAATCAGCCACTGCTTGAATTGAAGAATGGAATTGTTAAAAGTAGAAAATCTCTTTTTTGAATAATGAGGGGTAATCCCCTGTGAAGTAATAATTGTGGCGACGAGAAAAGTCTTATGCACATCGACACCGCAACAGATAGGATAAACAACTTTCATGGCACAGCCTCCTTTCATAATTGGAGGAAGAAGACATTGACTGAACCATCACACATTTAACAAAGAGCTAAAACAATGATTAGCGTGCGGTCTTATAGAACCACTTATTCGTGCTTGAAAGATGATTCTTACACTGGTTATTATACTGTTTTGAACTGAGAAGTAATCTACGACTCACCTCGCCGTGCTTTGTAGTATATCTTCTCCTTAAGTTAATCATAGCAAAGTGGTGAAAGCCGCACACCATTTTTCATTACTATTTGTGCCGCCAGCGCTAGCGGCGGAATGGAGGTTATTATGAGTAATCAAGAGTTAGATGAGTTAAGATTGAGATTAGATGAAATTAACTTGCAGATTTTGCAGTTAATCAATGAAAGAGCTGAGATCGTTCAGGAAATAGGTCATCTAAAAGAGAAACAAGGTACAAAGCGTTTCGATCCTGTTAGAGAGAGAGAAATGCTTGATAAAATTGTAGCTCATAATCATGGCCCATTTGATGACAATGTAGTTAGACATTTATTTAAAGAAATCTTCAAAGCTTCTCTTGAGTTACAAGAAGAGGATAAAAATAAACAGTTGTTAGTTAGTAGAAAACGTCATCCTGAGGACACGATCGTAAAGGTTGGGGATGTGGAAGTTGGAAGAAAGCCAGTGATGATTGCAGGTCCATGTTCAGTTGAGACCGAAGAACAAGTAGATACTGTTGCAAAAGGATTAGCTGAACAGGGAATAAAACTGATTCGTGGTGGCGCATTTAAACCAAGAACTTCCCCTTACGATTTCCAAGGATTGGGTATTGAAGGACTTAAAATATTGAGGAAAGTAGCAGATCGGTATGGGCTAAAGGTGGTTAGTGAAATTGTTAACCCTGCTGATATTGAAATGGCTACCCAATATGTGGACGTGATTCAACTTGGTGCACGAAACATGCAAAACTTCGAATTACTTAAAGCAGCTGGCCAAGTTAAAACTCCGGTTTTACTAAAAAGAGGTTTGGCAGCGACGATCGAGGAATTTTTATTTGCAGCCGAATACATTGTTTCAAGGGGAAATAATCAAGTGATTTTAGTAGAACGTGGTATTCGTACCTATGAGAAGTGGACACGAAATACCTTGGATATCCTCGCTGTTCCCATTTTAAAACAAGAAAGCCACTTACCAGTGTTAGTAGATATTAGTCATTCTGCTGGACGTAAAGATATTGCGATTCCTATAGCAAAAGCAGCTTTAGCTGCTGGGGCTGATGGTATTATGGTGGAGGTTCATCCTGATCCAGCTGTTGCGTTATCCGATGCAAATCAACAACTCAATTTAGATCAATTTAACGAATTGATGACTGCTTTAAAGGGTTCCCAATTATTATAGAATTTTGTGATTTAAAAGTAGCTCATAATGAAACGTTACCACTAAGGTTAGCGTTTCTTTTTTTAATACTAAAGAAAGCATAACTTTCTTGTTATGAATATAATGGGACCCCGTAAAAGTAATCGGAATACACTTCGAAGGAGGTCGTCACTTTTGTGGGCTATTTTGTATGGTTATGGTATTAAATTGGGGAAAATATATGAAAAGATTGTAGGAATTGCTTTTTTGACGTAGAATAATTAACATTAAATGATGAAAATTAATGAAAATAAATTAGTCGAACGGAGAGATTGAAATGCCAGTAACTATTTATGATGTAGCCAGAGAATCTGGAGTATCAATGGCTACGGTTTCAAGGGTCGTTAATGGGAACCCTAATGTAAAACCAAGCACAAGAAAAAAAGTATTAGAAACCATTGAAAGGTTAGGTTATCGTCCAAATGCAGTAGCAAGGGGATTAGCGAGCAAGAAAACAACAACGGTCGGCATCGTAATCCCAGATATTTCTAATGCTTTTTTTGCCGAAGTTGTTCGAGGAATAGAAGATATTGCAAGTATGTATCACTATAATATTATTTTATCCAGTTCAGATAAAAAGGTGGAGAAGGAGTTAAGTCTAATCAATACCTTATTGGAGAAACAAGTGGATGGCTTGTTGTTTATGGGAGCAGAAGTGACAAATGATCATTTAGAGATTTTTAAAACCTCAACCGTTCCAATTGTACTAGCAGCTACCAAAGACCCTAGCAAAATGTTTCCATCTGTAGATATTGACCATTTCCAAGCAGCAAAGGACGCTGTCAACGCCTTTATTCAGGGTGGACATCGTAAAATTGCCATCATTACTGGGCCACTGACTGATCCTTTAACTGGATTAGATCGATTTAACGGATATAAGGCGGCTTTAGAAGAAGCGAATATACCATTTGATGAACAATATGTTCGCGTAGGGGATTATCATTATGAATCTGGTCTGGAAGCAATGAACGACTTTCTTTCCTTAGCAGAAAAACCAACAGCTCTCTTTGCCGCTAGTGATGAAATGGCTGTGGCTGCGATTCATGCTATTCAAGATAATGGACTTCAAGTACCGCAGGATATTGAAGTAAGAGGATTTGATAATATACCGATTTCATCAATGGTAAGGCCATTACTTTCTACAGTTGCTCAACCTCAATATGATATTGGAGCAGTTGCAATGAGATTTTTAACGAAACATATGAATGAGGAACCAATCACAGATCAGTTTGTCATTTTACAACATCAATTGATCAATAGACAGTCAACGAAGTAGCGAACTTGTTCAATACAAAAAACAACCTATAATGGATAAACCATCATAGGTTGTTTTTTTTTAAAGATTAAGAAAGTATAACTTTCTTCCATTTGTCATTTAAGGGTTTGTATATTCCATAAGCTGCGACATAGCGTGACTAGCAGCTTTAGCTGTGTAGCACGACTTGTACACTTTGTGTGCCTTTAGAAGTGCCCTTCTCTCCGTAATCTTTATTCATAGAAGGGCACGGATGACGGAGAGCGATGGAATATACAAACCTTTTTTTATATTATTGATTTTTCACTGGGATTTTGACTACTTTAGATGGTTCAGATTCACCATTTTCATTCGTTGCTGTTACACGGTAATAAGCATCACCTAGTGGAACAGATGGATGAACGAAAGTGGTGCCTTCTGTTGTTCCAATCAATTGGTATTTGCCACCTTCTACATCACTAAAGTAAACATTGTAATTAAGTACCTGATCTTCTGCAGGATTTGCAGCCCAGGTTAAGGTAACTTGTAATCCAGATGCACTTCGCTCACCAGAGACCCCTTTTGGCCGTTTTGGTATAGTCGCAGCAGGTGGTTCATTTGATGTTCCATCTTGGTTTCCTTGATCTTGAGGTTCATCTAGTCCAATGGGTAGGCTCGTATTGCCCACGATTGCTGAAGGGTTAGATTCATTATTTGCAACATCAACTGTTGTAATGTAATAAGCAAAAGGCCCATTATTTGCTCCTTGATCTGTAAAGGAATACCTTCCTGCTTTTAGATCTGTTTGCTTCACGACACCAACTTTTGTAAAGCCTAAATCTGAAGCAGAAGCACGATAGATTCTGTATCCCACCACACTATTACTTAGATTCTTTTCCCAAGAGATCGTATTTTTATTTCCTTGGGTTGTGATGCTAGGCGATGAAGGTGGAGCAGGTTGCCCTGCAGATTCCCTTGGGTCAGACTCAGTTGGTAATTCTTTATCAACATCTAATGGCTTTGGTTTTCCAGGTGGGATAACATAAGGCTCTCGTTTAAAGAAGATTCCTGTATCCACCATGTCATCAGGCGTTTCATCTTTAGCCAAATAACGTTTACCGTTAAATTCAACCACTCTCGCTTTTTCTAAAGAATCATCAATCTCTGTTGGAATGAATTTTTTATTAAACCAGTCAGTGACTAAATAGCCAGCTTCTTTTGTCAAGTCAGATGGTAACTTTCCAGAAGTACTAGATACCTGCATTTGAATTAATCCACCTGGTCGTTCAAATTTTGCATTTGCAGGAGATAATTCTGGGTCAGCTTTAAAAATTTCTGTTATAATCTTACCCCAAGATGTTTTAGCAATATTACCAGATCTAATGGTTGTTGGATAATCGTAACCTGTCCATACACTTAAAGTAATTTCAGGTGTGTAACCCACAAACCATAAGTCTTTTGTGTCATTCGTTGTTCCTGTTTTACCAGCAACATCTCGACTGCCAATATATCTCAAAATCGTTTTTGCTGTTCCATCCTTAATAACGGTTCTTAACATATCCGTAATTAAATAGGAAGTTTGTTCGCTAAAGACGACTTCAGGTTTTGCTTTGTGTTCATAGACCACATTGCCATCACGATCCACAATCCGTTCAATCATGTAAGAGTCAAGATGGGTACCGCCATTGGCAAAGGTTGAGTAAGCACTAGCCATCACTTCTGGTGATGATTCAATCGTACCAATCGCTGGAGTCAAACCAGCTTCAAGGAATCTTTTTTTATTTAATTGAAAACCAAGTTTACTTAAAAATTCGTAGCCATTTTCTGGGCCAACCATTTTATATACCTTTATGGCAGGAATATTAAATGATTGATTTAATGCATGTCTAGCCGTTATACGGCCATTATATTTGCTGTTCCAATTGTCTGGCTCCCATTTTCCACCTAATGGGATATCATCAATTGGAGTTGCTGGCTGAACCTTACCTAATTCAAGAGCTGGACCATAATCCAACAATGGTTTAATCGATGAACCGGGTTGTCTTTTTGTCGTTCCTCTAAAATTAGAATGGTTGACAGCAGAAACATTATAATCGCGTCCACCAATAAAACCTAAGATAGCTCCTGTCTTATTATGAATGAGTGTAGCACCGATTTGGATATCTTCATTTTCAAGGTGTTTCGTTTTTCCATCTCCTAAAGAGAAGTTATAGGAGATTGGATTTGGAAAATTCTTAGGGTCTTTTGCCACATTATTCATCGCTTCATAGATTTTACGATCTACGGTCGTGTAAACTTTGTAACCACCACTTAAAATCTCTTGTTTGGCATTTTCTAATGCTTCGCTATACTCTTTAGCATCTGGCGTAATCCCTTGCGCTTCAACAAACTTTTCAGCTGCTTGGTTTTCCACCTCTAAGATTAAGTAGGGATATTTACTATACGCTTTTTTAGTGGAGGTATCAAAAGCAGCCTTAATGTCAAATCTAAGGGCTTCTTCATATTCCTGCTGAGAAATAAATTTTTCCTCCAGCATACTCTTAAGTACTAATTCCTGACGTTTCTTTGCCAAATTGTAGCCTTCCTCATCAAACCCCTTGCTATTAAATGCAGAATATGCAGTAGGGCGTTGGGGGATTCCAGCTAAATAAGCAGCTTCGGCTAGATTAAGTTCACTCGCATTTTTGTTAAAATATCCTTTTGCAGCTGCTTGAATTCCATAGACATTATTTAAATTAGCAGCTTTACCAAACGGGATTTTATTTAAGTAGGCGGTGAAGATATCATCTTTTGGCATCACTCGTTCCATTCTTAAGGCCAGAAAGATTTCCTTTGCCTTTCTTTGATAGCTTTTTTCTAAAGAAAAGAACGTATTTTTGGCTAATTGTTGAGTAATTGTACTTCCACCCGTTTGAACATCACTTTGAAAAATCTGTTGAAGAACGGCACGTGTGAAAGCCTTAAAATTAACACCATGATGATCATAAAAAGCACGGTCTTCTACCGCAAGAAAAGCATTTTTTACGTTTGGTGAAATCTCCTCAAATTTTACAAACCGACGATCTTCATCATTTCTAAAAGCACCGATCAGTTCAAAGGTACCATTCTTGTCTTGATTAGAGAAGTATGCAAAACCAGTTTCCGTGTTTTTAAATACCTGTTTGCGTATTTCCTCAGCACTCCGAACTGGTTCATCTTTTACAAGTGCGGCAACAAAACCTGTGGCAGTCCCTGCACCCAAAAAGAATCCTAAAAAGATTACTATTAATATAAACTTTAATAAATTCCTTGGTCGAAGCCCATTTGTTCTCTTTGATTTATTGGGCGAATGAGATGATGTCATAAAATAATTCCCCCTTAATAAAGGTATTATAGCATAAATAAGAATGATAAGTACATTTTCAATCATCTGCATTGACATTGCTAGTATAATATGATAAAAGAAGAGTTGAATTGAAAATACAATTAAAATGAATAAGAAATCGCGATGATTGTAGTTAGTAGGTGGTAATGACTGCTTTTTAGAGAGCCGGTGGTTGGTGAAAATCGGTACATTATTATCAAACCGAATTACCCTACAAGAGCTGAATAGACGAAGCTGAAAAATCGTCTTTTCCGGGAATCCCGTTATGCAATGAAGTGAAGAAGACAGACCCCACAAAAGTAATTAGAATAGCTTTTAAGGAGGGCATCACATTTGTGGGCATTAATTTTCCTGTTTTTTTAAGTAGGGTGGTAACGCGTCTAAACCACGTCCCTAGCTAGATGGGATGTGGTTTTTTTTATCAAAAAGTATAACTTTCTTTTCACAATTATAATGGGGCCTCATAATAGTAATCGTAATAGGCCTCGAAGGATATCGACACTTGTGTGGTTTATCATAAAAATGGAGGTTGACACGATGACAAATGAATTTGAATTAACAAAGGAACAGGAACAAGAATTACAAAGACAATGGGAGATTCTTAGCCGTGGGGCTGTTGAAATCATCCCTGAAGATGAGTTCAAGCAGAAATTAGCAAAGGCGATTATCAAAAAGAACCCTTTAAAAGTAAAATTAGGATTAGATCCTTCTGCACCAGACATTCATATTGGTCATACGGTGCCATTACAGAAGTTAAGACAATTTCAAGATTTAGGCCATATTGTTCAATTAGTTATTGGCGATTTTACCGGACAAATTGGCGATCCTACTGGTAAATCAGAAACAAGGAAACAATTGACACCTGAACAAGTAAAAGCAAATGCTAAGACCTATATCGAGCAACTATTTAAAGTGTTAAATCCAGCTAAAACAGAGGTTCATTATAATAGTACTTGGTTAGCTCCATTAACGTTTGCTGAGGTTGTACAATTAGCTGCAAAAACAACCGTAGCAAGAATGTTAGAACGTGACGATTTTGAAAAAAGATTTAATAACAATCAAGCGATCAGTGTCCATGAATTTTTCTACCCTCTGATGCAAGGTTATGATTCCGTTGCTCTAAAAACAGATGTTGAATTAGGGGGAACTGACCAGAAATTTAACCTTTTAATGGGCAGACAATTACAAAAAGAATACGGACAAGCTCAACAAGCGGTGTTAATGTTACCATTGATTGAAGGACTTGATGGTGTTCAAAAAATGAGTAAGAGTTTAGGAAACTATATTGGTATCAATGAAGAGCCAAATCAAATCTATGGGAAAGCCATGTCTATTCCTGATGAGTTAATGGTTAAATATTATAAGTTAGTAACCGATCTCCCACATGAAGAAATTCAAGTCATGGTGGAAGGATTAGAGGAAGGAACGATTCATCCAAGAGATGCAAAAATGAAGATGGCCTATACGCTTGTCCGAATGTATCATGGAGAAGAAGCAGCCAAGGAAGCTGAACACCATTTTAAAACGGTTTTCCAAAAAAGAGACATTCCTGAGGATATCCCTGTTACTGAAATAGACCAAAGCAAATTGGGGGATGGAAAAATTTGGGTTGTTAAATTGCTGGTAGATTTGGGATTAGTTCCATCGAATGGCGAAGGGCGTCGCATGATCCAGCAAGGCGCCGTTAAGATCAATGGAGAAAAAGTTGAAGATGTTGATTATGAAGTGATTGTTGAAGACGGAATGATTATTCAAGTAGGAAAACGTAAATTTGCAAAAATCAAGCTCAATTAGATGAAGAAGCCCATCACTAATGGGTTTCAACCATGAAGTTTAGTTATTTAAAAATAAAAAGCATCCAAAGGATTTCTCCAATGGATGCTTTTCGTTCATCCTATCTTGAGTAGTACTCAACGATAAGTTTTTCGTTAATTTCTTGTGGCAATTCAGAACGCTCTGGTAAGCGAATTAATTTACCTTCCATTGCTTTATCGTCAAATGTGACGTAATCTGGAAGATAGTTACGATCTTCTAAAGCTTCTTTAATAACAGTTAAATTACGACTTCTTTCACGAACGCCAATCACATCACCAATTTGCACATGGTAGGAAGGAATATCAACCTTTTTACCATTTACAGTGATATGTCCATGGTTGACTAATTGACGAGCACCTTGACGAGTATGAGATAATCCCATACGATAAACAAGATTGTCTAAGCGAGTTTCAAGAAGAACCATGAAGTTTTCACCAACAACGCCAGACATTTTGTTTGCTTTTTCGAAAAGGTTAGCAAATTGCTTTTCGTTTAAGCCATACATAAAACGAAGCTTTTGCTTTTCATTTAACTGTAAACCATATTCGCTTAATTTTTTACGTTGGCCTGGTCCATGTTGACCTGGAGGATAAGGACGCTTCATCTCCTTACCTGTACCACTTAATGAAATTCCTACACGACGACTTAATTTGTGTTTTGGTCCTGTATAACGTGCCATATTAAACAATAACCCCTCTCAAAATAAATATTTTAGGATGGTCTAATATGACGTGCTCTATTTGTTTTACATAAATTGCGGGATAGCAACAATTTATGACTTATAAGAATAAATCAGCCGCGTCTTATAAGCACAAAAAGAGCGAGGGTGTTCACGTCCTTTTTACCATTTAAATGATAAAGCTACCCATAATCACAACTTATATAATATAACTTTTCTAAGGACAATGTCAATATCTCTTCGGCGCTGGAAGAAAATATGATAAGATGGTGGATTGAAAAGGATAAGTGAGGTGAGAACATGTCCGGAAAAGAAAGACAACGTTTAGATAAAATATTAGCCCATATGGGATTTGGGACTCGCAAACAAATCAAAAAAATGATCAAAGAAAAGAGAGTTACTGTAAATGGGGCTTATGCAAAAGACTCAGGAATGCAAGTCACTCCAACCCTTGATCAAATCATTGTTGATGATGAAGTTGTTAAATATCGAGAATTCATTTATTTGATGATGAATAAGCCACAAGGGGTTCTTTCAGCAACTGAGGATCATTTTACAGAAACCGTAATCGATCTTCTAGAACCGATGCACGCGGTATTTGATCCTTTCCCCGTAGGAAGATTAGACAAAGATACTGAAGGACTTCTTCTACTAACCAATGATGGTCAATTGGCTCATCAGCTTTTGTCTCCAAAAAAGCATGTTCCCAAAACCTATTTTGCCATGATTCAAGGAGTGGTGACAGAGGAAGACCAAAAAGCCTTCCACAAAGGGGTCTATCTTGATGATGGCTATCTAACCTTGCCGGCAGAACTTAAGATTCTTCAGTCAGGACATCAGTCTGAAATTGAATTAACCATATATGAAGGAAAATTCCATCAGGTTAAGCGAATGTTTGAAGCCATTGGCAAAAAGGTTATCTTTTTAAAAAGGCTCTCAATGGGCTCACTCCTTTTGGATGAAACATTAGAACCTGGAGAATATCGTGAATTGACAGAAGAAGAGATAGGGATAATTCACCTTCTTACTTAGTATTCAAAAAGGAAGCCTTTAATGGACTTCCTTTAGTTTTATTCCTTTTCCAATTCCAATACCTTTAGATAAAGTGCATTTTCAAAACGTTTTTTTGTTAATGCACAGCCAACTGCATAGGGCTTACTTAAATCATTATTAAAACCATAAGCATTAACATGACAGCCACCGCCACACAAATGACGGGCCCAACAGGTTTTGCATTCAGGTTTTGTATAAATATTTGTATTTCTAAACTGATTCATTAGTTTTTTATTCGTAAAACCTTCTTCAAGATTACCGATTTTCGTTTCCTTTTTACCTACAAATTGGTGGCAAGGATAGATATCTCCTTCCGGTGTGATCGCCATATACTGATAACCGGCACCACATCCTGTTACACGTTTAGAAAAACAAGGACCTTCTTCCATATCTACTTCAAAGTGATGAAAATGAAATTCCTTATCAGTACTTTTCCTTTCAAGATACGCATCAGTTAAAATATCATATTGCTTAAACAGTTCAGGTAAATGTTCCTTTGTTATAGCGTATTTTCGATTCTCCGGCAAAATAACTGGTTCGACAGAAATCCTTTTAAAACCAAGATCAGACAGATGTAAAACATCATTGGAGAAATCTAAATTCTCACTGGTAAATGTTCCGCGAAAATAAGTATAGATGCCTTTGCCGTAACGGTTATCAGCAGAACCATAACGCTTCGAATTTACACGCAAAAAATTATTGACAATGGTTTGGTAGGACCCCGCACCATCTGCCATTGGCCTCATCCGGTCATTAACCTCTTTGCGTCCGTCAATGCTTAAGATCAGATTTATGTTTTCCTGTGCGACGAATTCTTCAACTTCTTCATTTAAATCGACACCATTAGTTGTCAAAGAAAATTCAAATGTCTTCCCTATCTGCTTTTCCTTTTCCCTCGCATAGGCCACAATTTCTTTAATAACAGGGAAATTCATTAAAGGCTCCCCGCCAAAAAAATCTATTTCAAAATGAGTCGTATACTTAGCCTGAGCAACCAAAAAATCAATTGCTTTTTTACCCGTCTCTGCTGACATAAGAGTTCTTTTTTGTCCGTACGGGCCAGTTCCGGCGAAACAATATTTACACCTTAAATTACAGTCATGTGATACATGCAGACACATTGATTTCATTTCAAATTCTTCCGGGTTATACTCTTCGTTTGGAGTAACGCCTTCAGAATATAAAATACCTTCCCGAATAAGCTCTTCTATTTCCTCATATGCTTCATAAATTTTATTTTCATCATATTCATTCTCTAATTTTGCTTTTATTTCAATTAATGAAAAAGAAGGATATAACTCAATTATTTTTTTTGCTAATTCATCTATCGTGAATAAAGAATTACTGTTTACATCAAGGACAATATTATAATTTTTATAAGTGAATACATGTACTTGTCCCTTTATCATTTTTGCTCTCCTCTCAAAAAAAAACGGCTCCCGAAGGGAGCAATCTTCTATCTACTTCATTTCAATCTTAGCATAACAAATTGTATTACCTACAGTGATAGAGGTTTTACATGCTGATTGGCAAGAAGCAGAACATTTACTACAAGTTCCAGATAACATAGTATCTTGTAGACGATTGCGAGATAAAACTTTGATGTGTTTCATGTTTCTTCCCCCCCTCATAAAGCAATTTGACTATTATATTTTACCATAAATTACATTTTCGTAAAGTAAAATATCAACATTTTCAATTTGAAATTAGATTGTTAGAATTTTCGGTTTTCTAATATAAATTGAATATTGTCCCAATTTTTTTATAATGTTAGACTGTATGTATAGAGGTGACTAAAGTTGGAGGAGAAAATCAATAGAATTGAACAACTTATCATACAACTCATCAACATGGTTGCAGAAAATAATAAAATTGTGTTTTTTTGCATCTTTCCTTGACAGACAAGTTTAGAGTAAAGTAAGATTATTGTTAAATTAAACGATTTTGTTTATCAAAAATGAAATCCTAAGTATGAGTTTAGTTGAGTAGAGAGAAGAGTTTAGTTAAGAAGAGAAAAGTTGAGTGGAGGAATTGCTTAGGGTAAGTATGCTTACTACTAGGAGTATTCCTAGTTTTTTCTATTTTTTACTTCTTATTCCTATTCCTCACTCCTCTTCTTGCAAGAAGGAAATCATCCTTCTAAACAGGTACAAGAGAGGAGCGTATCACAATGTTACCCCTAGAACATTTTTTAGAATTAGCTACTCATTATTCTGTCATCCCATTAAAAAATTCATTGGGTTCTTTTGAATGGTTTCAACTTGATTTATTTAAGCTTAGCCAAGATTACCCTTATTCTTTGTTATTAGAAAGTGGTGAACATGGCAAGGAAAGGGGTCGATTCACCTATTTTGCTGACCAACCTTTTTTAGTGATTCAAGTAGAGGACAATCAAGTGAAGATCGAGGCCGATCCTGATGAGTTTCAACAGTTAAAAACAAATGGCCTATATGAAAAGATTATTGATAATCCAGTAAGTGGGATTGAAAATATTAGCAAGAGATACCGTTCACCTAGAATTTTAGGATACCCACCTTTTACAGGCGGGGGAATCGGATATTTTTCCTATGAATTTATCAAAAGGCTTGAAAGAATAGAAAATGCTAATCAGAAGCCTTCCCTATTTTCAGAAATCCATCTAGCTTTTGTTAAAGAGTTACTCGTTTATGACCATGCGGAAAAAGAATTACAACTGTTTTATAACGTAATGATTGAAACGGAAGATACAGAAGAACAAAAGAAAGACAAATATTTGCGAGCTATTGAATATCTGAAACAGCGAGCTCAATTTTGGCAAGAACGTATAGAGCAGTGTTTACAGAAACCCATCCCACTTCATGATTTACCTGAAATAAGGAAAAACTTTGAACAACCTTTTTTGCCCGATCAATTTATGGCAGCAGTAGAAACGATTAAGAAAAATATTCTTAAAGGGGAGATTTTCCAAGCGGTTCTTTCGCAAAAATTGATCACGAAGACAAAAGTACATCCAGCAATCGTTTATCAAGTATTGCGGCAAATCAACCCTTCTCCCTATATGTTTTATTTGCAAATGAATCATGAAACGATTGTTGGTGCCTCACCTGAAACACTGGTCAAAGTGTTCAACGAGGAAATTTCTACATTCCCCATTGCCGGCACAAGGCCAAGAGGAAAGACAGAGCAGGAAGATCTCGCTTTAGAGCAGGAGCTTTTGGCCGATGAGAAGGAACGAGCAGAACATGTAATGTTGATAGATTTAGCAAGAAACGATATCGGCAAAGTAAGTAAACCAGGCTCTGTCATTGTGGCAGAAAAGATGAAAATTGAACGTTATTCTCATGTCATGCATATTGTTTCAAAAGTGATAGGCCAACAAAAGGAAGAGAAATCTGCATTTGATGTATTAAAAGCGGTTTTCCCAGCAGGAACGGTTTCGGGGGCACCAAAAGTAAGAGCGATGGAACTAATTGCTGAACTAGAACCAATCGAGCGAGGTCCTTATGCTGGTGCGGTAGCAGCGCTTGCCTTTAATGGAAATTTGGATACTTGTATTACGATTCGTTCGATCTTTTTTAAAGAAGAAACCGCCTATGTGCAAGCAGGTGCAGGGATTGTCGCCGACTCTGTACCGCTTAACGAATATATGGAATCCATGAATAAGGCAAAGGCGATGTTAAAAGCGATTGAGATTTCAGAGAGTTTAAGTTGAGAGGAGATTAGTAGAGATGAGAAAGATATTAGAAAAATTGTTAGCTGGTAACCATTTGACAAGAGAAGAGAGTAAACAGTTTATGGAGGAAATCATTTTAGGGAACGTACCTCCCCACCAAGTGACCGCTTTTATGGTTGGACTAAAGGTATTAGGAGAAACAACAGAAGAGATTATCGGGATGGTTGAAGCGATGAGGGAGCAGGTTAAGACCCCATTTCAGATCAATGGTCCCTTACTTGACACCTGTGGAACAGGAGGAGATGGCAGCGGTACGATCAACGTATCGACTGCAGCCGCATTGATTGCAGCTTCTGGTGGAATTAAAGTTGCCAAACATGGAAATCGTGCCGTTTCAGGGAAAAGTGGCAGTGCCGACGTTCTTGAAGCAATGGATATTCCTATTCAACAATCCCCTGAAGATCTAGAACAACTATTAAATGAAGAAAATATTGCGTTTTTATATGCCCCAATCTTTCATCAAGGAATGAAGCATGCAGCCGTTTCTAGAAAAGAGCTAGGAATTCGAACCGTGTTTAATGTCCTTGGGCCATTAAGCAACCCTTTAAAAGCAGATCATCAAGTGATGGGCGTCTATCATCCTAACTTGACAGAACCAATTGCAAAAGTGTTACAAGGCCTTGGGGTAAAAAGAGCAATTGTCGTATCTGGCCTTGACGGAATGGATGAAATCACGATGACGAACGAAACCAAGGTGACAGAATTGAGAGATGGGGAAATCCAAACTTACTTTGTAACTCCTGAACAATTTGGTTTTACTAGATCTTCATTATCTGATCTACGAGGAGATACCCCCCAAGAAAATGCAAAAGATTTATTAGATATTTTCCAAGGGAAAAAAGGTCCAAAGCGCGACTTTATTTTGATCAATGCCGGAGCCAGTTTTTATGTAACAGGAAAAGCTAGCAATATTGCGGAAGGAATCGAACAAGCACGAGAATTAGTGGATACAGGCAAAGTCTATCAAAAGATCCTTAAGCTACAAAGGTTCTCAAAGAAGGTGGATCATGTTTCATGAATATCTTAGATCGCATCGTATCCAAAAAGAAAGAAATCATCGCTGAAAGTAAACAACGAATCAGTCAATCTGAACTAAGGTCTTTGCCTTATTATCATGCATCCACCTGTTCTTTAAGAAAAAATCTAATCGAAACACCTAGGCCTGTTGGGATCATCGCTGAGATGAAAAAAGCTTCTCCTTCAAAAGGGGTTTTGATGGAAGATTACCAACCAACGGTTCTCTTTAAGAAGTATAAAGAGGCGAAAGTTGAGGGAATCTCCATTTTAACGGATCAGGAATTTTTTCAAGGGAGTATCAATCACCTCTTACAAATACGAGAATTAACGGAAACGATTCCTTTATTAAGGAAGGATTTTATCATTGACCCCTACCAAGTAGATGAGGCCAAAGGATATGGAGCAAGCGTAATTTTACTAATCGCGGCGATTTTAGAACCAAGTCAATACCAAGAACTTTATCTTCAAGCAAAAGAACTCGGATTAGAAGTGTTAACAGAAGTTCACGATCAAGACGATATTCAAAAAGTGCTTAAAGCTTTTACTCCTGAAATGATCGGCATCAATAATCGTGATTTAACGACCTTTAATACTTCAATCCAACATACTCATCAGTTGTTGGGTCAACTTCCAAAGGAAACGTTGTTGATCAGCGAAAGCGGAATTCATTCCCATGAACAAGTAGAAACTCTAAGCAATTTAGGAATTAAAGGGGTATTAGTTGGCGAAAGGATCGTAAAAGCGGCTAACCAAGTTGAAGCGATATACGAGTTGGTGGGAAAAAGATGAAAGTGAAAATCTGTGGTATTTTTCAAGAAGAAACCCTGGTTGAATTAAAGGAAAGGCAGATTTGGCCAGATTATATCGGTTTTGTTTTTACGAAAAGTAGGCGACAAGTCAGTGCTGAACAAGTTAAACAATGGAAAATGCATATTCCAAATTTTGTTAAAACGGTTGGCGTATTTGTAAATCCAAGTATAGAACAAATCGTTGAAGCTCCAGTAGATATCATTCAATTACATGGAGACGAAACAGCTAACTATTGCCAACTTATCAAAGATATGACTGGAAAGCAGATTTGGAAAGTCCTTTCCGTAGAAGGAGAAGAGCTTCATCTTCCCTACCAACCTTATCTTGATGTGGTAGATGGTTTTATCTTTGATACAGCAGGAGCGAATCGTGGCGGTACTGGAACCAAATTCGATTGGGGAGTTCACAAAGAAACTTGGGAGAAAATCAAGTTGCCTATTCTGGTTGCTGGTGGAGTAACAGCAAATGATCTAAAGCAACTTAAACCATATTCGATTGATGGTGTTGATCTATCCAGTGGAGTAGAGGTAGAAGGATTAAAATCCTTGGAAAAGATTGTAGAGGTTTTAGAGGAGGCTAGAAAATGATCAATCCAAAGGAATGGACTGTTGAACTGGATAATGGAAGGTTTGGAGAATTTGGTGGGACTTATATCCCAGAAACCTTGATGCATGCGGTAAAAGAATTAGAAGCCACATATCAAGAAATTCGGGAGGACGAAGCGTTCAAAGAAGAATATTTAACATGGGTGAAGATGTATGCAGGACGGCCAACTTTACTTTATTATGCAGATAAACTGAGTGAATCTTTAGGTGGAGCCAAAATCTATCTTAAGCGTGAGGATCTGAACCACACGGGTGCACATAAAATTAATAATGCGATTGGTCAAGGATTACTAGCAAAACGGATGGGAAAAACAAAAATCATCGCTGAAACTGGTGCAGGCCAACATGGAGTCGCATCGGCAACGATCGCTGCTAGGCTTGGCTTAGAATGCAAAGTTTTTATGGGAGCAGAAGATATTGAACGACAAAAGTTAAATGTGTTTCGAATGCAGTTGTTAGGGGCAGAAGTCGTTCCCGTTCATAGTGGCCGAGGAACATTGAAAGATGCAACCAATGAAGCGATTCGGTATTGGGCTGCCCATGTAGAGGACACTCATTATTTAATTGGTTCTGTTGTCGGTCCTCATCCTTATCCAACGATGGTAAGAGATTTTCAAAAGGTGATTGGAATTGAAGCACGTCAACAAATGCTTGACCAAGAGGGTCGTTTGCCTGATGTGGTGATCGCTAGCGTTGGCGGGGGAAGTAACGCGATTGGTATCTTCCATCCCTTTATCCAAGATCAGCAAGTACAGCTTGTAGGTGTAGAGGCGGCAGGAAAAGGCCTCGATTCAGAGCATGCAGCAACCTTAACCAAAGGCAAACCAGGGATTATTCATGGAGCCTATACCTACTTACTTCAAGATAATCACGGGATGATTCAACCAGCCTATTCTATCTCAGCAGGATTAGACTATCCAGGGGTTGGGCCAGAACATGCTTATCTACATTCCAGTGGAAGAGCTACCTATACCACGATTACTGATGAAGAAGCCATGAATGCGTTAAAGCGATTAAGTCAAGAGGAAGGAATTATTCCTGCGATTGAGTCAGCACATGCCTTGGCTCAAGCAATCAAACTAGCTCCTACCCTGAAAAAAGAGAATATTATTCTTGTCAATCTCTCTGGAAGAGGAGATAAAGACATGAACACGATCCATCAGTTCTTTACAGGGGAGGGAGTCGAATGAAGTTTATTCCTTTTATTACTGCAGGTTTTCCAACAGAGTCATTATTCAAGAAAATTCTATTTTTGTTGCAGGAAGAAGGAGCTGAGATGATTGAGATCGGTGTTCCTTATTCTGATCCCTTAGCAGATGGGCCAGTCATTCAACAATCTTCTCTTAGAGCGATTGACCAAGGCATGAATTTAGAAAGAACTTTAGAGCTAGTTAGCGAGGTAAGAAAAGAAGGGCTTCAAGTTCCTTTAGTTTTGTTTACCTATTATAACCCCCTATTGCAAATGGGCTTAGACCGATTGGCCAGAAGATTATCTGAAAGTGGCTTTAATGGGATTCTTGTCCCAGATTTACCCTTAGAAGAAAACGGTGCTTTGAAAGAAGCTTTACAACCATACAAGATTCCAATCATCTCGTTGATTGCCCCTACTTCTAAAGGAAGAATCAGACAAATTGCCGAGCAAGCAGAAGGATTTATTTACATTGTCTCTTCCTTAGGTGTGACAGGTGAACGTTCAACCTTTCATCAAGAAATCGCGACATTAATTAATGAAGTAAAAAATGTGGCTAAGGTTCCTATCGTGCTTGGCTTTGGCATTAAGGAAAAGTCTCAACTTGAGCCTTTAGCTGAAAATCTAGATGGCTTTGTGATAGGAAGTGCATTGATTCGAGCAATTACAGAGATCGAACAACGATTACTAACAAGAGAAAATATTTTGCAGGATGAAGCAATCTCAAAGCAATTTGAAAAGCAATTGATCGAAGAACTCCGTCTTTACTTGAGGGAGGTTCTTCAATGATCGTAGTGATTGATAATTATGATTCCTTTACCTATAATCTAGTGCAATTGGTTGAAGATCTAGGAGAAACATGCTACGTCATCCGTAATGACCAAGCCACAGTAGAAGAGATACGTAAATTAAATCCTGACTTTATTCTTATCTCACCAGGGCCTGGGATTCCTGAGGATGCCGGGATTAGCTTAGAAGTGATTAAACAATTAGGGACAGAAGTTCCTACATTAGGGGTATGTTTAGGACACCAAGCAATTGCGAAAGCCTTTGGAGGAGAAATAAAGTTAGCTGAACGATTGATGCATGGGAAAACATCAACCATTTCCCATAATCATCAAAAAATTTTTACTCAAGTTCCAGAACTATTTGAAGCAGGGAGATATCATTCCTGGGTAGTTGATCGAGAGTCTTTGCCTGAAGAAATCGAAGTTACAGCAGTAACAGAAGAAGGAGAGATCATGGCCATTCGCCATAAGGAGTATCCAATTGAAGGAGTACAATTTCATCCCGAATCCATCTTAACCCCTTACGGAAGGCAAATTTTGCAAAATTTTATCCAGTATTATAAAGGAGAACATAAAGCCAGCAATAAAAAGGGAAAAAGGTACGCTTAAAAAGTACGGGTTCTATTTTAAGTGTAGGTAGGTTGTTTATCGCCTACCTTTTTTTATTAAAAATAAAATAGAAAATTTAAAAAAAATATTCAAAATGTTCTGAAAATTATATACAATAGAGATACACATTAAAAAATATATTGAGGAGGGAAAAGATGAACAAGGATGAATTTAATAAAGTTTGGTTATCTTCCTATCCAAAAGAAGTTCCGGCAAGTATCGCATATCCAGAGATTCCTGTTACGGATTTGCTAGTTCAATCTGCAAAGGACTTTCCTAATCACGACGCCATTTCTTTCATGGGCAAAACGATGAAATACAATGAATTAATGAATGATGTATACAAATTTGCTCATGGGTTAAAGCAATTAGGAATTAAGAAGGGGGATCGTATATCCCTTTTACTCCCTAATTCCCCACAATCCGTCATTTCCTATTATGGAGCGTTATTACTAGGTGCCATCGTGGTTCAAAATAATCCCATGTATACCGAGAGAGAATTAGAACAACAATTGGTGGATTCAGGTTCTGAAACGATAGTGACTCTGGACTTATTATATCCAAAAGTGATGAACATTCGATCCAAAACGTTCCTCAAGACCATTATTGTTACGAGCATTAAAGATTATTTACCTTTCCCCAAGAACCTACTCTATAATTTGAAGTTAAAAAAAGAAGGACAGTATGTGCCGATTCCCAAACAAGATGGTGTTTGTTTCTTTTCTAAATTACTCAAAAGTCAGCCGGTATTTCCAATCCGTGTCTCGATTGACCCCAAAGAAGATATTGCTCTTTTACAATATACAGGGGGAACAACAGGGGTAGCAAAAGGAGTCATGCTTACACATTATAATCTGGTTGCGAATGTGGTCCAGGAAACTCATTGGCTGTATCAGGCAAAGAAAGGACAGGAAAGAATTTTAGGTGTGTTACCTTTTTTTCATGTGTTTGGAATGACTTCTGTTATGAATTTAAGTATTCACTTGGCTTCTACCATGATCCTACTTCCACGTTTCAAAGCAGAGGAAATTTTGGAGACGATTCAAAGAGAAAAGCCCACCTTTTTCCCGGGTGCTCCTACCATGTATATTGCTCTTCTCAACCATCCAAATGTCAAACAATATGATCTCTCATCCATCAATGCTTGCATTAGTGGCTCTGCTCCATTACCTTTAGAAGTGCAGGAAAAATTCGAGAAATTAACAGGAGCAAGATTGGTTGAAGGGTATGGTTTAACCGAGACCTCGCCTGTAACCCATGCCAATCCAATTTGGCAGAAACGAAAAACAGGAAGTATTGGTTTGCCATGGCCAGACATTGACGCCAAAATTGTCGATCCAGTTACAGCTGAAGATGTAGAATTCGGAGGAATTGGAGAATTGGCTATCAAAGGGCCAGTTGTGATGAAAGGATATTGGAATCGTCCAGAAGAGACGACAAAAGTATTTTTAAATGGTTGGTTACTAACTGGAGATATGGCAACAATGGATGACGAAGGGTACTTTTACATTGTAGATCGGAAGAAAGATATGATCATTGCAGGTGGGTACAACATTTATCCTCGAGAGGTTGAGGAAGTTCTATACGAACATGAGGCCGTTCAAGAAGCAGTTGTTATAGGGATTCCTGACCCGTATCGCGGTGAAACAGTTAAAGCATTTATCGTTCTAAAACAGGGAGTAACAATCACAGAAAAAGAGTTGGATGTTTTTTGTCGGGAACGCTTAGCTGCATATAAAATTCCGAGAGCGTATGAATTCAGAACGGAACTTCCAAAAACCATGGTAGGAAAAATATTACGACGAGCACTCGTTGACGAGGAAAAGAAAAAAATAGATCAGGATAAGGTGAGTTAGTTGATCGTAACTAAAATAACAGTATATGAACGACAACATAAAAAAATGTCTATTTGTCCCTAAAATTTTCTGAATATTTAAAATATATTGATTTTTCGTTCATTTAACGTTATTCTATAACTATACATGAATGAATCATCATTCAGTATAAAGGGGAACAGGATTATGGTGAAAAAAGCTGGAGATAAATATCATGCGATTATTGATGCGGCGGTCAAAGTAATAGCTGAACATGGCTATCACAATGCACAAGTGACAAAGATTGCACGAGAAGCTCAAGTAGCAGACGGGACGATCTATTTATACTTTGAAAGTAAGGATGACCTTCTTATCTCTTTATTTCGCTTAAAAATGACTCGATTCGTTGAGAAGGTTAAACATCAAATCGAGTTAGTCGATACCGTGGAGCAAAAGCTCTATCAGTTAATTTATATGCATTTTAAACAATTGGCAATGGATCAAGACCTTGCGATAGTCACACAAATTGAGTTAAGGCAATCCAACCGAGATATTCGGAAATTAATTGGAGCTACACTCAAAATTTATCACCAACTGATAGAAGACTTGATCCGCCAAGGAATTGATGAAGGAAAATTTCATCAGCAGTTAGATATTCGAGTGATGCGGCAAATGATCTTTGGGACGATTGATGAAACAGTGACATCTTGGGTGATGAAAGAAATGAAATATGATTTGCTTTCATTGGTACAGCCAGTATTTTTCTTATTAATGAATGCACTGAAATGCAAATAAAAAGGAGTGGAAAACGAAATGGAATTTGAACGTTTGAATTATGAATTAGAGGATCGAGTTGCTGTGATTACGATTAATCATCCGCCAGTCAACACGTTAGGTATGAAGACGTTGCAGGAGCTAGAGACAGCTCTAGAAGCGATGTGTGTGGATTCACGAGTGAAAGCGGTGGTGTTAACAGGACAGGGAAAAGCATTTATAGCAGGTGCAGATATTAAAGAGATTGCCGCAATTTCTTCTCAAGAAGAAGGGGAACGATTAGCACGTACGGGACAACAATTGTTTGATCAAATCGAAAAGATGAAAAAACCAGTGATTGCCGCCGTCAACGGGGTATGTCTTGGAGGTGGAATGGAGTTAGCAATGGCTTGTCACATTCGGATCGCTGGAGATCAAGCGAAATTCGGTCAACCGGAGATCAATTTGGGAATTATCCCAGGTTTTGGAGGGACACAGCGACTCACTCGTTTAACCAACCGTTCTATTGCGATCGAATGGATTTTAACAGGGAACCTTTATTCAGCAGAAGAAGCTTATCGTGTCGGGGTTGTTAATCATGTTGTTCCACATGAAAGCGTTTTAGTCGAGGCGAAAAAACTGGCTCATCATATTGCAACAAAGGGTGGAATCGCGATTGCAAAATCGATAGAGGCAATTGATCAAGGTTTGGCAGGAACGTTAGAAGAAGGATTGAAGAACGAGGCAAAGTTATTTGGTGAGGTTTGTACCACTGATGATAAACAAGAGGGAACTCAAGCCTTCCTAGAAAAACGTGTTCCTTTTTTTGAAGATAAATAGTAGAGGAGGAAAAATGGATGGATATTCTAGTCCTATTAAAACAAACCTTTGATACAGAAGAAAAAATCGTCTTAAAAGATGGGCAAATTAGTGAAGAAGGTGTAGAGTTCATCATTAACCCCTATGATGAGTATGCGGTCGAAGAGGCCTTAAAAATCAAGGAAAACCATGGTGGGACGATTACTCTCCTTTCCTTGGGACCAGATCGTTTTGAGAGCTCGATACGTACAGCACTCGCAATGGGAGCAGATCAGGCCATTTTACTAGATGATGAGAACTTATTTGGGGATGAATATACGGTTTCACAAGTTCTTGCAAAAGTGATTCAAGAACAATCCTATGACCTGATTTTGGCGGGTCATGTAGCAGTAGATGATGGTTCTGGACAGGTGCCACAACGGATCGCGGAGATTTTAGGTATTCCTTTTATCGGAACCGCCGTCAAAATTGAATTGGATGATCAACATGTAACCGTTCATCGGGATGTTGAGGGGGATACGGAAGTTGTAGAAGCTTCACTACCTGTTTTAATTACGACTCAGCAAGGATTGAATGAACCCAGATATCCTTCTTTACCAGGTATTATGAAGGCCAAGAAAAAACCATTAAGTCGCCCAGATGTCGAGATAGAGAAAGAAGCGATTCAAGCAAAGACAGAAACGCTCGAAACTTATCTACCATCGAAGAAAAGTGCAGGAAGGATTCTTTTTGGTGAAATCAATGGGCAGGCAAAAGAATTAATTCAGTTATTGCATAACGAGGCAAAAGTGATATAGAGAGGAGCAGACAAAATGAGCCGAAAGGTATTGGTTTTTGCGGAAGAAAAAAACGGAAAGCTGCGTAATGTCTCTTTTGAAGTATTAGCAGCAGCAAAAAAAATAGTCGACGGTGGGGAAATTGCCAGTGTCTTGTTCGGTACTGACGCAAATGAATACGTTCAAGCACTAGTCGAACATGGTGCGGATAAGGTTTTTGTCGTTCAAGATTCATTATTAACGCAATATGTAACTGATGTGTACAAAGAAGCTTTTCTTGAGGTAGTGAACCAGTTTCAACCTGATGTGATCTTAATGGGTCATACATCCATCGTTCGAGATATGGCACCAAAGATTGCAGCCGCGTTACAAGTTGGGTTGATAACAGATACTATTGCAATAGAAATGGTAGATGAAAAGATTGTCTTTACTAGACCGATTTATGCAGGAAAAGCATTTGTGAAAAAAGTAAGCAATGATTCACTTGTTTTTGCGACCATTCGTCCAAATAATATCGCAATGGAAGATGCAGATTCTTCCCGAAGTGGACTGAAGATTCCACTTTCCTTCACTCCTTCTAATGATGCGTTACGAGTAAAGGTGCGAGATGTTCTTCGTAAAGCAAGCAAGGGTGTAGATCTGAGTGAAGCGAAAATTGTCGTTTCTGGTGGGAGGGGAATGAAAAGCAAAGAGGGTTTTGAGAAGCTTTATGAATTGGCAGATCTTCTTGGAGCCGCTGTTGGTGCCTCTCGTGGTGCTTGTGATGCCGAGTACGCTGATTACTCCTTACAAGTTGGTCAAACAGGTAAGGTCGTTACACCCGATTTATATATAGCTTTAGGTATTTCTGGTGCGATTCAACATGT
This sequence comes from Tepidibacillus infernus, assembly GCF_048898065.1. Classification (NCBI taxonomy): domain Bacteria; kingdom Bacillati; phylum Bacillota; class Bacilli; order Caryophanales; family Bacillaceae; genus Tepidibacillus; species Tepidibacillus infernus. Next base: position 1,408,610 of record NZ_JBLWFI010000001.1, on the reverse strand, counting down.
GGCAGGAATGTCCAATTCAAAGGTTATTGTTGCTGTGAATAAAGACCCAGAAGCCCCCATCTTCCAAATTGTTGATTACGGAATCGTCGGTGATTTATTCGATGTCTTGCCCATCTTAGTCGACGAACTCAAAGTACTTAAAAATGAATGAACATCGACTCAATATATTCTGAAACATCGCTATTATGAAACAAGAAAATAGGAGGGAGATGAATGTGGCAACTGTTTAACCTATTTGCGTTTATCGCTGTAGTTATCTATGGTTTCTGGCTATTTTACCGAGTGTTATATGCTCGTTACACCTATATAAAATTAGGGAAAGATCCCAACTTAGAGAAGAATACCAAGGCAAGATGGAAATCAATCGTTACATTTGTATTAGGTCAAAAGAAGCTGCTGAAGGATAAAAAGAGTGGGGTGATGCACGTCTTTTTATTTTATGGTGCGATTCTTGTTCAATTCGGAGCAATCGATTTAATTGGGAAAGGGTTTATGATGGTCAATGGATGGTACCTCCCAGTGCCTTTCTATCATTTCTTTACATTATCTCAAGAACTATTAGTTGGATCCGTTTTCTTTGCGGTACTTTTTATGGCTTATCGACGATATGTAGAAAAACTGCCACGATTACAACGGAGTTTTCGAGCAGGGCTTGTCTATTGGTTCCTTGCTCCATTAATGACATCTGTCATTGTTGCCGGTGGAGCTGAAATGGTGATTCTACATGAGGATGCAACCATTTACAAACCATTCTCTTCTCTTATCTATTTTGTCATTCAAAACATTCCAACTAACGTAGCATATATCCTCTTTTATGCGGCTTGGTGGGCACACATCTTACTTCTATTATCTTATCTCGTCTATCTCCCTCAATCTAAGCAGGCTCATGAGATTTTTGCAATCGTCAACGTCTATTTTAAGAGATTACATTCACCTGGAAAGTTATCTACTATTTCCTTTGAAGATGAAGAACAAGAAGAATTTGGTGTAGGGAAAATTGAAGATTTTACGCAAAAGCAATTATTGGATCTCTATTCCTGTGTAGAATGTGGTCGTTGTACCAATATGTGCCCTGCTTCTGCCACAGGGAAAGCTTTATCGCCAATGAGACTGATTACAAAACTACGAGATCATCTTACAGAAAAAGGGGAGGTTGTTGCTCCACATACAACGCCATGGGCTCCGGGACATATTTTTAAAGATCCCGCATCCGTTGGGCTCCCGTCGGTACTTGCCCGTCAAGAGGCTGCGGCAACAACGGATGGTGCAACGGCATTAAAACCGCTTCATGAACTGCAATTAATTGGAGATGTCATCACAGAAGAAGAGATATGGGCATGTACCACTTGTCGGAACTGTGAGGATCAATGTCCGGTAACGAACGAGCATGTGGACAAAATCGTCGACTTACGGCGTTATCTAGTTTTAACTCAAGGAGAGATGAGTCCAGAAGCGGCACGGACTTTAAATAATATTGAGCGGCAAGGAAATCCTTGGGGAATAAATCGAAAGGAACGAGCCAATTGGCGGCAGGAACGAGAGGATATTATGGTACCAACGGTAAAAGAAACGAAGGAATTTGAGTATCTATTCTTTGTGGGTTCGATGGGTTCGTTTGATAATCGCAGTAAAAAAATTGCCCAATCCTTAGTGAAAATCTTCCAAAAGGCAGGAATCACCTTTGCCATCTTAGGGAATGACGAAAAGAATTCAGGAGACTCTGCACGTCGTATAGGGAATGAGTATCTGTTCCAACAATTAGCGAAAGAAAATATCGCTAATTTCCAAAAGTATAACGTAAAAAGGATTGTAACGATCGATCCTCATGCCTATAACACATTTAAAAATGAGTATCCAGAGTTTGGTTTAGATGCAGAGGTCTATCATCATACAGAAGTCCTTGCAAAGCTAATTCAAGAGGCAAGAATTAAACCACAAAAAGAAGTAAAAGAACGAATTACCTATCATGACTCTTGTTATCTTGGACGGTACAACGAGAACTACGATACACCACGTTTGATCCTCAAATCTATCCCCGGTGTGGAATTAGTAGAAATGGAACGAAGTAAACAGGATGCGATGTGCTGTGGTGCAGGTGGTGGCTTGATGTGGTTAGAGGAAAAAGAGGGAACAAGGATTAATGTCCTTCGAACGGAGCAGGCCTTACAGTTAAACCCAACTACCATTGCAACCGCTTGTCCGTACTGTTTAACCATGATTTCTGACGGTACCAAAGCTAAAGGAGTCGAAGAAGATGTGAAAACGCTTGATGTGGTGGAGCTATTAGAAAGATCTTTGGTTTAGTAAAAGGAGGAGAGTCATTGTGAGGAAAACTGTGATTGTAAGTGGCGCTCGTACACCATTTGGAAAATTAGGTGGAGCATTCAAATCCATGTCGGCATCCGAGCTAGGTGGAATTGCGATACGGGGGGCCCTAGATCGGGGGAGAGTTCAAAATGATTGGGTAGATGAAGTGATAATGGGGATGGTTCTGCAAGGTGGAGCAGGCCAAATCCCTTCTCGACAAGCAGCAAGGAAAGCAAGATTGGATTGGGATGTTCCTACAGAGACGATTAACAAGGTTTGTGCTTCAGGCTTACGAAGTGTGACCTTAGGCGACCAGATCATTCGTAGTGGTGATGCGGATACGATTGTCGCTGGGGGAATGGAGAGTATGAGCCAAGCTCCCTATGCGTTGAAAAATGGAAGATTCGGAATGCGGATGGGGAATGACGAGTTGATCGATATCATGGTTCATGATGGCTTAATCTGTGCCTTTCATAATGTTCACATGGCGGTCCATGGAAGTAATGTGGCTAAGGAATATGAAATTTCCCGTGAAGCACAGGATGAATGGGCGTTACGTAGCCATCAACTTGCTATTGCAGCGATCGATAATGGCAAATTAGCCGAAGAGATTGTTCCTGTCACCATTAAGGAAAAAAAGAATTCGCTGGTTGTTGATACAGACGAATCACCGAGAAGAGATACGAGCTTAGGAAAACTAGCAACATTACCCCCGGTATTTACACAGGATGGGAGTGTTACAGCAGGAAATGCACCAGGAATTAATGACGGGGCAGCAGCGATGGTACTGATGTCAGAAGAAAAGGCTCAAGAATATGGTTTGCAACCATTAGCAACCATTCTCGGTCATACACAAGTCGCAGTGGAAGCTCCTTATTTAGCCATTGCCCCTGGTCAAGCGATTAATAAATTGTTGATAAAGACAGGATATATGATTGACCAAATCGATCTGATTGAGGTTAACGAAGCCTTTGCTTCCGTCGTTTTAACCAGTGCCACAATTGCCAAATGGAACCCGGAAAAAGTGAATGTCAATGGGGGAGCGATTGCCCTTGGTCATCCAATTGGCGCAAGCGGAACGAGAATCTTACTCACCCTAATTTATGAATTAAAACGTCGGGGTGGAGGATTGGGAATAGCAGCCATCTGTAGTGGTGGCGGTCAAGGGGATGCTATTCTTGTTCAAGTTTAGAGTTTATGTTCTTCGTTTGATTGATGTAATGGTAGGTTTATTGAAGTTTGGGTATAAGGTTGGGATATTGAAAGGGGTTGAGGAAAGTGTCCATACAAAAGATCATGGTGATCGGAGCAGGGCAGATGGGAAGCGGAATTGCCCAAGTGGCTGCTCAAACAGGTTTTCAAGTCATTTTGCAAGATATTAAAGATGAATATCTTGCACGAGGTCTAAAGGTGATTGAAAAAAATCTTACTCGCTATATCGAAAAGGGAAAAATCTCAGAAGAAGAAAAGGAGCAGATCCTTGCTCGATTCCAACTGACGACGGAATTAGGCTTGGCGAGTGAGGCGGACTTCATTATTGAGGCTGCAACGGAAAATATGGGAATCAAAACGAAAATCTTTCAAGAACTTGATCAAATCGCTAGACCCGACGTGATTCTAGCAAGCAATACTTCCTCATTACCGATTACGGAAATTGCAGCGGTAACTGGTCGACCAAATCAAGTGATTGGAATGCACTTCATGAATCCGGTTCCTGTGATGCCGCTAGTGGAAGTGATTCGTGGATTAACTACAACGGATGTTGTGTACCAAACGGTTGAAAATTTAGCCAAAACAATGAAAAAAACACCTGTAGAAGTGAATGATTTTCCAGGTTTTATCTCCAATCGTGTTTTATTGCCGATGATTAATGAGGCTATCTATACCGTCTATGAAGGAGTGGCCACACCAGAAGCCGTGGATCAAGTGATGAAGCTAGGGATGAATCATCCGATGGGTCCTTTAGAATTAGCCGATTTTATTGGCTTGGATACTTGCTTGTCAATCATGGAGATTCTTCATGAGGGATTAGGGGATTCCAAATATCGCCCTTGTCCACTTTTACGAAAGTATGTTAAAGCTGGATGGCTTGGTCGAAAAACAGGACGTGGTTTCTATGTCTATGAATAAGATGAATCTTCATTTTACCGAAGAGCAAGAGTATATACGAAAAATGGTACGGGATTTTGCGAAAAACGAGATTGCCTCAATTGCAGCCCAAATCGATGTAAGTGATCAATTTCCTTTGGAGTTAATCAAGAAAATGGGGAAACTTGGTCTTCTAGGTATTCCAATCCCAGAAGAGTGGGGTGGGGTAGGTGCTGATTTTATTTCCTATATTGCTACAATCGAAGAGATTTCAAAAGCAAGTGCTGCGGTTGGTGTCATTCTAGCGGTACATACTTCCGTTGGAACGCTACCTATCCTCAACTTTGGTACAGAGGAACAAAAGGGAAAATATGTAACAAAGCTAGCAAAAGGGGAGATGATTGGTGCCTTTGCTTTGACAGAACCACAGGCAGGTTCAGATGCTGGAAGAATTAAACTTATAGCGATCGACAAAGATGACCATTATCAATTGGATGGAAGCAAAATCTTCATTACCAATGGTGGAGTTGCAGATCTCTATGTAACCTTTGCCGTTACCGATCCAACCAAAGGAACAAAGGGGATTTCGGCTTTTATTGTAGAGAAGGATACGCCCGGGTTTACGATTGGCAAAAAGGAAAAAAAGATGGGACTTCATGGTTCCAATACAACGATGCTTCATTTTGATCAGGCCAAAGTACCAAAAGCTAATCAGTTAGGGCAAGTAGGTGAAGGCTTCAAAATTGCAATGTCCAATTTAGACGGGGGACGAATCGGTATTGGTGCTCAGGCACTAGGAATCGCGCAAGCAGCCCTTGAAGCAAGTATCCAGTATGCGAAAGAAAGAAAACAGTTTGGACAGCCGATTTCTACCTTTCAAGCGATCCAGTGGAAGCTTGCAGATATGGCCACACAGATTGAAGCAGCAAGATTACTCATCTATCAAGCAGCATCAGTTCATCAAGCAAAGGGGAATAGTACAAAATTGTCATCCATGGCCAAAATGTTTGCCAGTGATGTCGCGATGAAAGTGACAACAGAAGCGGTTCAGATTATGGGCGGATACGGGTATATGAGAGATTATCCAGTTGAGCGATATTTTCGAGATGCGAAGATTACACAAATTTACGAAGGTACAAATCAAATTCAGCGAATGGTGATTGCGAATCAACTATTTAAATAGAAAGCTTTGGGGGAGCGAGTGATATGGATTTTCGTTTAACTGAGGAGCAAGAAATGTTTCGGAAGATGGTACGGGACTTTGCGGAGAATGAGGTGGAACCAACAGTGGCACTTAGGGATGAACAAGAGTTTTTTGATCGAGAGATATTTGAAAAGATTGCAGAATTAGGACTTACAGGGATTCCTTGGCCAGAGGAATATGGTGGGGCAGAATCAGACTTTTTGAGTTATGTGATTGCCGTTGAAGAGCTTTCAAGAGTCGATGCATCGGTTGGCGTTACCTTGTCAGCCCATATATCTTTAGCCAGTTGGCCCATCTATAAGTTTGGCAATGAGGAACAGAAAATGAAATACTTAAAGCCTCTAGCAACGGGAGAAAAACTAGGTGCTTTTGCAATTACGGAAAATGGTGCTGGGTCTGATGCTGCCAATCTCAGAACCACGGCGGTGAAGGATGGGGATGATTACCTGATCAATGGTTCAAAGATTTTTACAACAAACGGAATGGAGGCAGACACCTATATTGTCTTTGCCACTACAGATAAAGGAAAAAAACATAAAGGGATCAGTGCCTTTATTTTAGAAAAAGGGATGGAAGGCTTTACCTTTGGAAAGAAAGAAAAGAAGTTAGGAATTCGTTCATCTACAACCGTTGAATTGCATTTTGAGAACGTACGGGTTCCAAAAGAAAATTTATTAGGGGAAGAAGGGCAAGGGTTCAAAATTGCAATGATGACATTAGATGGTGGAAGAAATGGAATTGCGGCACAAGCGGTTGGAATTGCTCAAGGAGCCTTGGATGCAGCGCTGAACTATGCGAAGGATCGGGTTCAATTTGGCAAACCGATTAGCGCCCAACAAGGGATTCAATTCAAACTCGCAGATATGGCAACAAAAGTTGAAGCATCAAGACTCTTAACCTATCAAGCAGCATGGCTAGAGGATCACGGTCTTCCATATAGCAAACAATCGGCCATGGCCAAATTGATGGCTGGAGATACGGCGATGGAGGTTACCACTGAAGCCGTTCAAATCTTTGGTGGATATGGCTATACCAGAGATTATCCAGTAGAACGGATGATGCGAGATGCCAAAATTACGCAAATCTATGAGGGCACAAATGAGATTCAACGGGTAGTTATAGCTAACTACTTATTGAAAGAGTAATGAAAAAATAGAAAAGGTGTATATGATCTCCTTAATTTGACACTGAACATTGAAATTGAAATGGAGGTTTGTCCATGAAAAGGAAAATTAAAAAAGCCGCGGTGATAGGTTCAGGGGTGATGGGTTCAGGAATCGCAGCCCATCTGGCCAATGTAGGAATATCTGTTTATCTATTGGATATCGTTCCAACGCAACTAACGCTTGATGAAGAGAAAAAAGGTCTTACACTTGATCATCCAGCAGTAAGAAATCGACTGGCAGCTACTGCAAAACAAGCTCTATTAAAAACGAAACCTTCGCCACTCTACTCAGTTGAAGATGCTGACCTCATCCAAATCGGCAATCTGGAAGATGATTTGCATCGTTTATCAGAGGTGGATTGGATCGTCGAAGTTGTTGTGGAAAATCTAGCAATAAAAAAGAAAGTGCTAGAAACGATTGAAACATATCGTAAGCCAGGAACCATTGTCAGTTCCAATACATCAGGGATATCGATTAACGAAATGGTGGCGGATCGATCCGATGAATTCAAAAAGCACTTCTTAGGTACTCATTTCTTCAATCCACCACGCTATATGAAACTATTAGAAGTAATTCCTGCAGAAACAACCGATTCAGAAATTGTGGAATTTATGATGGATTTTGGTGAGAACGTCCTTGGCAAAGGAATTGTGTTGGCAAAGGATACACCTAACTTTATTGCCAACCGAATTGGCACATATGGATTAATGGTTACCATACATGAGATGGAGAAGATGGAATTACGGGCAGATGCGGTGGATTTGATAACAGGACCATTAATGGGACGGCCAAAAAGCGCCTCTTTCCGAACGTTAGATTTGGTTGGAATCGATACATTTGTCCATGTGGCCAATAATGTAAGAGACAACTCAGAGGATGAAGAGGAAAAACGCGTCTTTACGATTCCAAGTTATATTCTTGAAATGGTAAAACAGGGATGGATTGGTGATAAGAACAAGCAAGGTTTTTATAAAAAGGTGATGACTGAAAAGGGCAAAGAAATCTTTGTATTTGACCAGAAGACAATGGAATATGTGCCAAAGGAAAAATTCAAATCGGCATCCGTTGAAATGGCGAAACAGACCAAAACCCTAAAAGATAAATTAAAGACACTTGTTTATGGCAAAGATGAAGCGGCACAATTTGCTTGGAACACGTTAAAACAAGTATTGCTCTATTCAGCCAATAAATTAGGTGAGATCGCTGACGATATTGTGAATATCGATCAAGCGATGAAATGGGGGTTTAACTGGGAATTAGGACCTTTTGAAATCTGGGATGCCATTGGTGTTGAAAAATCTGTAAAACGAATGGAAGAAGAGGGTGTTCAGATTCCTCTATTTGTAAAAACACTTCTAGAAAGTGGTAAAACTCATTTCTATGAGAAAGTAGAAAGCAAACGATTCTATCTGTCTATGAATGGAAACTTTGAAAGCATTTCAAAAAATCCTAAGAAAATTTCTTTAGCCGACTTAAAAGAACAAAAGAAGGTGATCAAGTCTAATTCTGGTGCTAGTCTTATTGATTTAGGCGATGATGTGGCTTTACTTGAATTTCATTCTCCGAATAATTCGATCGCTACGGATATTATTTCGATGATCAACCAGAGCGCAGAAGAAGTGTCGAGGAACTATCGAGGTCTTGTGATTGGCAATGAGTCGAAGAATTTTAGCGTTGGTGCCAATTTAATGATGATTTTAATGGAAGCACAGGATGAAAATTGGGATGAATTAGACTTAATGATTCGGATGTTCCAAGATGCCAACATGAAGTTGAAATATTTAGATAAGCCTGTTGTAGCTGCACCTTTTGGAATGACATTAGGTGGTGGTGCCGAAGTCGCATTTGGAGCGGACTATGTTCAGGCGGCCGCAGAAACCTATATGGGACTTGTCGAGGTTGGTGTTGGCGTCATCCCTAGTGGGGGCGGAACGAAAGAATTATTACTTCGCAGTCTGGAAGGAATTCCAGATGGTCTAACAATGGATGTTCAGCCACTTGTGAATCGAGCATTCGAAACGATTGCGATGGCAAAAGTTTCGACGAGCGCAAAAGATGCAAAAACGCTTGGTTATCTCAGAAAGCAGGATAGAATATCAGTGAATCGGGATACGCAAATCTATGATGCGAAACAAGCGGTTATAGCACTTGATCAACTTAGCTATCGGCCACCAAAGCCAAAGAAAATTCCAGTAGTAGGAGAAACGGGCTATAACACTTTACGCCTAGGAATTTATTCCTTCCTCGTTAGTGGCATGATTAGTGAACATGATCAAAAGATTGTTGAGAAATTAGCCTTTATTCTCGCAGGAGGTAGTGTACCAGCCAATACAATGGTTTCCGAACAATATTTGCTCGATTTAGAACGGGAAGCATTTTTAAGCTTGGTTGGTGAACCAAAAACACAAGCAAGAATGCAATATATGTTAACAACTGGGAAACCACTTCGAAACTAAAGGAGAGGATGGAAAATGAGAGAGGCTGTCATTGTTGCAGCAGTAAGAACTGCGGTGAGTAAAGCACCTAAAGGCATGTTAAAGGATACTCGCCCTGATGACTTAGGAGTCTATGTAATTGAAGAATTATTACGTCGAACACCAGGTTTAAAACCAGAAGAAATTGATGATGTAATCATCGGTTGTGCTTTTCCAGAGGCGGAGCAGGGAATGAATATGGCTAGGAATATTGTCTTGCGTGCGGGATTACCAAAAACCGTTCCAGGAATGACGGTGAACCGTTATTGTTCCTCTGGGATTCAGACGATTGCAATTGCAGCTGAAAAAATTATGGTCGGGTTTGCTGATGTGGTTATTGCCGGTGGCGCAGAGAGTATGAGTATGATTCCAATGGGTGGCAATAAGCTAGCTCCGAATCCATGGTTAATGGAACATATGCCAGAAGCTTATATGGCGATGGGATTAACGGCAGAACAAGTCGCAAAGCAATTCGAAGTCTCTAGAGAAGAACAGGATGCTTTCGCATTACAAAGTCATCAGCGAGCAGCAAAGGCAATTGCGGAAGGGAAATTCAAAGAGGAAATCGTCCCTGTTAAGGTAACGAAAACAATGATGGATGAAACAGGCAAGGTACGTAAAGAAGAGATTATCTTTGACACCGATGAAGGGGTTCGTACGGATACGTCAATGGAAGCATTAGCAAAGTTAAAACCCGCATTTATGGCAAATGGCACGGTGACAGCGGGGAACTCCTCACAAACCAGTGATGGGGCTGCTGCAGTGATGGTCATGTCAAGGGAAAAGGCCGAGGAACTTGGATTAAAACCAATCGCTCGTTTTATAAGTTATGCAGTATCAGGTGTTGCACCAGATATCATGGGAATTGGGCCTGTAACGGCGATTCCAAAAGCACTCGAAAGAGCAGGATTAACACTTGAGGATATTGATCTGTTTGAATTAAATGAAGCCTTTGCCGCACAAGCAGTTTATGTCATTCGCGAATTAGGACTTGATCCAGAAAAAGTAAATGTTAATGGTGGAGCAATTGCACTCGGGCACCCATTAGGCTGCACAGGTGCCAAACTCTCTGTGACACTCTTACATGAATTAAAACGAAGAAATGGAAGATATGGTGTGGTTTCGATGTGTATTGGCGGAGGAATGGGAGCCGCAGGAGTCTTTGAACTGTTATAAAAATAATAGATGTGATGGAGGGGATTCGGATGGAAGATAAAAAGCAAATCAAAGGTGGTAGTTTTTTAATTGAGGATGTAAAGCCAACAGATATTTTTACACCAGAGGATTTTAATGAGGAGCATGTGATGATCGCTAAAACGACATGGGACTTTGTCGAAGGAGAAATCCTCCCTCAAGCTGAGGCGATCGAACACAAAAATTTTGATTTGGTTGTGAAACTATTAAAAGAAGCAGGAGAATTAGGGCTACTCGGTGCAGATGTACCTGAGGAATATGGCGGAATTGGGTTAGATAAGATCAGCTCGTCCTTAATTACGGAGAATATCGCAAAAGCAGGATCATTTGCCTTAAGTCATGGAGCGCACGTCGGGATTGGTTCACTTCCCATTGTGTTTTTTGGAAATGAAGATCAACGTCAAAAATATCTCCCAGCTTTAGCATCTGGGGAGAAGATCGCCGCTTACGCCTTAACCGAACCTACATCAGGCTCTGATGCATTAGGGGCAAAGGCAACCGCCGTATTAAGTGAAGATGGCAAATATTATATTTTAAACGGAACGAAACAGTTTATTACCAATGCAGGTTTTGCTGATGTCTTTGTCGTTTATGCGAAAGTTGATGGGGATAAATTTTCTGCTTTTATCGTGGAGAGAGAGTTCGAAGGCGTATCAGTTGGACCGGAGGAAAAGAAAATGGGAATCCGTGGTTCTTCGACTCGTCCATTGATCCTTGAGGATGCAAAGGTTCCAATGGAAAATCTTTTAGGGGAAGTCGGAAAAGGTCATGTGATCGCCTTTAATATCTTAAATATTGGTCGATACAAATTGGGAATTGGTACAGTGGGTTCTTCCAAACGAGTAATTGATCTTGCGGTGAAGTATGCCAAGGAACGGAAGCAGTTCAAGACCCCGATTAGCTCATTCCCACTGATTCAGGAGAAGTTGGCAGATATGGTAATTCGAACGTATGTGAATGAGACCACTGTTTATCGGACGGGTGGATTAATTGAGGATTCATTAAACGCATTAAAAGGTGTCAAAGAAGACGAAGGGCGAAAAGTGGCTAATGGAATTGCCGAATATGCAATTGAATGTTCCATAAACAAAATTTACGGTTCAGAAGCCTTAGATTTTGTTGTAGATGAAGGGGTTCAAATCCATGGAGGGTATGGCTTTATTGAGGAATATGAAATTGAGAGATTGTATCGAGATTCTCGAATCAATCGAATTTTTGAGGGAACGAACGAGATTAACCGTCTTTTAATCCCGGGAACTCTATTGAAAAAGGCATTAAAAGGCGAACTCCCACTTTTAGCAAAAGCACAAGGGTTACAACAAGAACTGATGGGAATCATGCCTTCCATACTTGAAGAAACTCCATTAAACCAAGAAAAGGATCTGCTAGAAAAAACCAAGAAAATGGCACTAATGGTGGCTGGAATCGCAGTTCAAAAATATCAACAAAAGCTAGAACAGGAACAAGAAATTTTGCGCAATATTTCCGATATGATCATCGAAATCTATGGATTAGAAAGTATTCTTTTACGGACATTAAAATCCATAAACAAGGTCGGCGTAGAGAAGTCTATCCAAAAGATTGAAATGACCCAAGTCTACTTCCAAGAGACTTTTGAAAGATTGTCTCAACTAGCAAAGGTGACCCTAGCGTCGTTGGAAGAGGGGGATGTGTTAAGAACCCAACTCTCGATCTTAAAGAAACTCACTCGTTACACCCCTATCAACACGGTTCAATTAAAACGCAACATTGCTGCACGTATTTTGGAGGCGGAGAAATACGTGGTGTAAGGAAATGAAAGAGGATGGCTGTAGAAAGCCATCCTCGCAGGGAGTGTCAAAAGGATTTTGAACCCTTGTGTCGAATATGTTGAATATAATGATAGTTGATCAGTAGGGAGACAATTCATGTAATGGAAAAAGGATCAAGATTTACTTACAAATTGAAGAAATATATCAATATTATTTTATTGATTTTGATTGTGACCATTAGTTTTATTTTTTATAAGATTCAAACCTATGAACAAATAGAAGTTTTACAAAAACCAAAATATCATTTTTTTGTGATTTTGCAAAGTTCTGTTGATCCATTTTGGGAGGAGATTAGGCTTGGAATTGAGAAGGCAGCCAAACAGAATAATGTGGCAGTCGAATTTAATAGTCCTAGATTTAACAATCCTGAAGAAGAATTAAAATATCTAGATATTGCTGTAGCTTCACATGTTGACGGTATTATTACCCATGTATCACCTAATGCGAATTTTAAGGATGTAATAGATAGAGCTTATCTAAAAAATATACCTGTGGTAACTGTGGAAAATGATGATGTAAATAGTAGCAGAAATGCCTTTGTTGGTACAAATAGCTTCCTGCTTGGAAAAGAGGCAGGAAATTTAATGGTTCAAGCAACAGCCGGAAAAGCAAAAATTGCTATTATCATGAACAATGATTATGAACTGGATGAAGTAAGTCAAAATCTTAAAATTAACGGTTTCTTCAGTACAATAAGAGATTATAAAGAAATGGAAGTCATAAAAATATTTAGTTCAAGGCTAGGGATTTTAAGCGCGGAGGAGATCACTCAATCTATCCTAAAAGATTATCCTCAAGTAAATGCGATCTATACAACTAACTCAGTAGATACTTTAGGTTCAGCTCAAGTTATCGTTGATAGTAATAAAGTTGGGGTTGTTACATTAGTTGGTTATGGTGATACAGAAAACATCCTAAGATATATCGGGAAAAGTATTATATATGGTACTGTAATGAGCGATCCATACAAAATGGGTTATGAAAGTATTGAAGCATTAATAGATATTAAAGAAAAAAAGACAACATCTACTTTTATCGATACAGGAGTAAAAGTGATTACGATGAAAAATCTGCAAGATTATCAAAATATCAGATATAGTAAAGTAGAATAGACGGTGAAGAGATGTTCAAGAGCTTGTTTCGTTTTACAGGGATTAGAAAAAAACTGATGATTTACTATTTAATTACAATTATTTTATTAGGGGCAACCAGTACTTTTTCGTATTATAATGCCAAATTAATGCTGTCGAAAGTAAAAGATATTTTTGTAGACTATATTTATTTAAATAATTTAAATAACGAAGTGACATTACTTACAACAGAGGTAGAAAAATATCTAACATCTAAATCATCGGATGCTCTTTTAAATTATTACACTTATTATAATCGCCTTCAGGAAAAATCAGCAAAGATCTCTAGAGAACCCAGTTTTGAGTTGGATGATCTAATGTTGAAAGATATAGGGTATATGATTGATCATTTACTTGAAGAAACCGATCGTGCCATAATGGCTAAAAGGGGAAGAATTAGTAGTGAATATATAGCAAGTTTTAAAAGATCTAATGAAATAAGTGAATATATTAAATT
>NZ_JBLWFI010000001.1:1347318-1394769 GCF_048898065.1 Tepidibacillus infernus | reverse complement strand
ATATTAAATTTTATATTAATAATCTTTTAAATATGAAATTGCAAAACGGATCAGCAAAATATCAACTGCTAACCAAAAATATGTCTTTTATTAGTTATCTTAATTTATTGTTGATTATATCCTCGCTAATTATCAATATTTTTCTTGCTATTTTCTTTACTTATCGTTTAACAAAACCAATCATTGAGTTGTCTCATTCAGCGGAAAGAATATCAAAGGGCGACTTTGATATTGAACCAGTGAAGATAGAAACAAATGATGAGATCAATCTATTAGTGAAAGCGTTTAATAAAATGGTCGTCAATATCAAAAGTTATATTGATGACATAAAAGGACAGGCTGAAATTGAAAATAGACTGAAAGAGCAGGAAATGCAAAATCTGAAGATGAAAAGTCTGTTAAAAGATGCTGAGCTTAAATCACTTCAATCACAAATAAACCCACATTTTCTGTTTAATACATTAAATACCGCAGCACAGTTAGCTATGTTAGAAGGAGCAGATAAATCATCACAATTTATCGACAATATGTCCGAATTATTCAGATACAAATTGAGAAAGCTTGATCAACCTGTAACCTTAAGAGATGAATTAGCTAATGTTAAGAACTATATGTACATTCTAAAAACCAGATTTGGCGATCGAATATCTTTTAATATTGATATTGATGAAACGATACTTGAAGCAAAGATCCCTTGTACGATTATTCAACCAATTGTTGAAAACGCTTTTATACATGGGCTAGAAGATATTGAAAGAAATGGTGAGATTTATCTTAGCATTAAGGCTAAGGGGAATAAAATATATATTGAAGTTCGAGATAATGGAAAGGGTATGAATAAAAAAGAAATAAAAGCAATTGTCTCAGATCGTAGCAACTCTTCTAAGGGACATGTTACAGGTATCGGGTTACAAAACGTAATAGACAGATTACGTTTGTTCTTTAATATTTACGATATAGAGGAAGTTATTAAAATAGAGAGTGTAATTGATATGGGAACGAGTGTTATACTTATGATCCCAAATAATAAGGACGTGGTTTATCATGATTAAACTGTTAATCGTCGATGATGAGCAAATTGTTCTTGATTCAATAAAGTATATTGTAGATAAATTTATTGATCAGGCAACTATAGTAGGTACTGCCAGATCGGGGAGAGAAGCAATTGAAAAGGCTGTAGACCTAAAGCCGGATGCCATTTTCATAGATATTCGCATGCCAGGAATCAATGGGATCGAAGCGATTAGACAGATCAAGGCGGAAAATAATCATGTTGTATTTGTCATTATTACAGCCCATGAGTATTTTGATTATGCAATTGATGCAATTAATTTGGGTGTTATTGACTATTTACTTAAGCCATTAAACAAGCAAAAAGTGATTGATGTAATCAAAAAAATAATAGAAAAAGTTTCTTTAAGGAAAGAAGAATTAAAACAAGGAATTTTATTAAAGGAAAAAATGAATAAAGTAGTTCCATTTATGGAAGGCCAGTTTGTTTATTCCCTACTTATAAATGGTAGATTGGCAGAAGATATATCCTTTTATGAGGAAATGCTCGGCACAAAATTAGACTATGGTTATATTATAGTAGCAATAATTAATGGTACGGATAGCTTATCAAAAGAGGAAAATATGAAGTCTCATTTTTTAAAACAGAAATTTTATGACAATTTTAGTATGGAACTTAAAAGAGAATGTTTTTGTTTAGTTGGTCCACCACAATTAGATAGAATTGTTGCATATATCCCTATACAGGATGATTTAAATAATGATAATCATAAAAATAATTCGATTAACATTGCTAAGAAAGTAACTGAAAAAATAGATAAAATAATGAAAATCAATTATAGAATAGGAGTGGGTAATTGTTATCATTCCAATCATTTTTCAAAGTCTTATAACGAAGCGATCATGGCAGCAACCGTTTCTGATGAAGAGACAATAACACACTATAAAGATGTTGTGATGTCTATAGACAAAATGGATGATTATTCAACTAATAAGATAGAACAGATTCTTATTGATAGTATATTATCTGGAAATACAACAGGCACTTTAGAGGCCTTTGATGAAATTTATTGGTGGTACTCTACTCATTATAAGAATGATATTGACAAAATAAAATCAAAGTTAATCGAACTGTTAATTGTATTACGAAGGACTATTCCCTACAAAATAGAAGAAAACAATACATCCCTTCAAAATTTTTTAATCAATCTTTTAAAAATTGACAATCATCAAGAGCTTAGAATCAACTATATGAACTACTTAAAAAAATTTATAATAATTTTAGAAGAGTCTAGAGCAAATGAATTAAATGGCTTAATATTGGAAGCGATTCAGTTTATTCATCATCATTATGAAAATAATATCACCTTAGATGATGTTGCGAAAGAGATCAATATGAGTTATCACTATTTCAGCAAATTTTTTAAAGAATCGACTGGAAAGAATTTTGTTGATTATCTTACTGACTTAAGGATCGAAAAATCAAAGGAATTGCTAAAGACGACCTCAATTAGTATTAAGGAAATAGGTTACAAGGTTGGCTACAGCGATCCGAATTACTTTAGCAAAATATTTAAGAAAAGTACAGGACTAACACCGACAGAATATAGAGAAAATAAAGGTTCGGGTGAGGTGATATCTTGGTGAAAAAGACGAGTTTTCTCAATATAATAACCATATCGCTTCTCATGATATTATTAGTACTTATTTATCTGACAGTCTTAACTTTAATCTCCAGATCTTCTGATCAAAGTACAAATCAGGGCAATGATAATGAGGTTGAGGATAAAATTAAAATTGGCTTCTCTTTAGGCACTTTAAAAGAAGAGCGTTGGATTAGAGATAGAGATATTTTAATGGCGAAGGTTAAAGAACTGGGTCAAGAGATTATCGTTCAAAACGCTAATAATGATGACCAAGATCAGTTGGAACAAGTCAAATATCTTCTAGATCAAGGGATTGATGTGCTAGTCATTGTACCAAATGATCTAAAGAAGGCCGCAAACGCAGTTGAACTAGCAAAAAAAGCAGGAGTAAAAGTGATTTCTTATGACAGGTTAGTATTGAATTCAGATATTGATGTCTATTTATCTTTTAATAATGTAAAAGTTGGAGAACTAATGGCAGAATATGTTTTAAACAAAATACAAACTGGTAATATTTTGATTATCAATGGTGCTAAGAGTGACCATAACACAAAGATGATTAAAGAAGGTTATGATAAAATATTAAATCCTCTAGTAAAAAATAAAAGAATACAAATCATTAATGAAGAATGGGCACCTAATTGGATGAAAGAATATGCGTTTAAAGTCGTTGATAACGATTTTCAAAAGGGGAGAAGAATAGATGCGATTATCGCAGGGAATGACGGACTTGCTGAGGGTGCCATTGAGGCATTATCTGAATATAGAATGGCTGGTAAAATCATTGTGGTGGGGCAGGATGCAGACCTTGCAGCCAGTCAAAGAATAGTAGAAGGCACTCAATATATGACAGTCTACAAACCAATAGAAAAGCTTGCTGATATAGCAGCAAGTTTGGCAATTAAATTGGCAAAAGGAGAAAATTTAGAAATAGAAGAGACGATATTTAATGGTAAATATGATGTTCCCTATTACTCACTGGAGCCTATTGCTGTCACGAAGGATAATATTGATGAGACCATTATCAAAGATGGCTTCCATTTACGAAATGCGGTATATAGGAATCTTGAATAAAAGAACGGATAAACAGGCTAACATTTTAGGTCTGTTTTTTTTTGTCATAAAAAAATACATTTCTTTTTTGTTACAAAATCATCTCAGCAAAATATTATAGCATTTGCTTAAAAAAGACTAAGGTAAAAAATGAGATAAAAGGATATGATTTAACCAGTTGAGAAACCGCTTACATATCTCAAATATGATGAGGAGGCGTCAAGATGAAAAAAAGTAAAATTTTATTATTCTTGCTGGCTGTTATTATGATTGTAACATTATTTACGGGTTGTGGCAGTAAAGAAACTACAACGACCAATGGTACTGGGGAAAAGGTCAGTGATACCGGTAAAACCATCAAAGTTGGGATATCTTTACCTACACAAAGAGAGGAAAGATGGGTAAGAGATAAAGAAAAAATGGAGGAGGTTGCTAAAGAAGCAGGTATAGAATTAATCGTTAAAGTGGCTGATGCAAATATGCAAGAACAAATTTCACAAGTTGAATCCTTGTTAACTCAAGGTATTGATGTGTTAATTTTAGCTCCACATGATGCTTCAGCAGCTGCAACATTAGTAGAAAAGGCAACAAATGAAGGAGTTCCGGTAATCTCATATGACCGTTTAATTACGAATACAGAGAAACTAGGCTATTATTTATCATTTGATAATGTAAAGGTTGGAGAGTTACAAGGTAAATATATAACAGAAAAAGTACCGGAAGGTAAATATATCATCATGTCAGGTGCTCCAACAGATAACAATGCAAAGCTATTTAAAGAAGGAGCAATGAAATACATTCAACCACTGATTGATGCTAGCAAGATTCAAGTTATTGCTGAACAAGCAGTAGAAAACTGGGTACCTGAAAATGCTTTAAAGATAGTTGAAGCTGCATTAGCTGCAAATAACAATCAAGTTGATGCCATTCTTGCACCAAATGATGGGACTGCAGGTGCTGCGATCCAGGCATTAGCCGCCCAAGGGCTCGCTGGTAGTGTTCCAATTACAGGGCAAGATGCAGAGAAAGCAGCCGCAAAAAGAATCATGGAGGGTACTCAGTCCATGACGATCTTCAAAGATACAAGAGAACTAGGTAAAAAAGCTATTGAAATGGCCATCCAACTAGCTAACGGTCAAAAAGTTGAAACGAATGGCGAAGTAGACAATGGTAAGATCAATGTCCCATCTGTACTACTTGAACCACAAGTCGTAACTAAGGACAATTTAGTTAAGGTGTTAGTTGAAAGTGGATATATTAGTGAAAATGATTTGAAATAGTTTATGTATGTTTGTGGATTGGGGAATAGCTGACAGGTTATTCCTCTATCTTTTAGAAAGGATGAAAGATTCAAATGAACGACTATGTGTTAGACATGATTAATATCGTAAAAGAATTTCCTGGAGTACGAGCCCTTGACAATGTGGATTTTAAAGTAAAAAAAGGGGAAATCCATGCATTGGTTGGGGAAAATGGAGCTGGAAAATCAACGTTGATGAAGGTTTTAAGCGGTGTTTATCCTTATGGAAGCTATAAAGGAAAAATATTATTGAACGGCAAGGAACAAAAATTCCAAACTATTAAGGATAGCGAAGCGGCTGGTATTGGTATCATTTATCAGGAATTAGCATTAATAAAGGAAATGTCAATCGCTGAGAATATATATCTAGGAAATGAATTTGCAAAACATGGTGTAATCAATTGGAATAAGGCGATGTTTAAAACTAAAGAGTTATTAAAAGAAATCGGACTATCTGAAAACCCAGATACAAAAGTGATCAATTTAGGAATCGGGAAACAACAGTTGGTAGAAATAGCTAAAGCATTATCTAAACATGTAAATATACTGATCTTCGATGAACCTACCGCAGCGCTTAATGAAGATGATTCAGAAAATCTATTAAATATTATAAGAAAATTAAAAGAACAAGGGATTAGCTGCATTTATATTTCCCATAAACTAAAAGAAGTTAAAGAGATTGCTGATACCATTACCATTTTGAGAGATGGAAAAACCATTGGAACTTATCCTAATCAGGATAGCTTCACAATAGATAAAATGATAACTGGAATGGTTGGCAGGGAGCTTACCCAACTTTTTCCAAGAAAAGAACACATTCCTGGTGAAGTAGTCTTGGAGGTTAAAGATTGGACGGTTTATAATCCAGAACTTCCAGATAAAAAAACCATTGATCGTATCAGTTTTACAGCAAGAAAAGGAGAAATTCTTGGTATTGCTGGATTAATGGGAGCAGGTAGAACGGAGTTAATGATGAGTTTATTTGGAGCTTATGGAGTTAATAAATCTGGAGAGATCTATATTGATGGTAAAAAAGAAACGATTAAAGATCCTAGAGAATCAATTGTAAAAGGATTATGTTACCTTTCAGAGGATCGAAAAAAAACAGGATTAGTTTTAATGATGGATATAAAAGAAAATATTACCCTAGCCAGTCTAAATAAAATTTCTAATATTCGAGGAATTAATGAGAATGAAGAAATTAGAATATCAAATCATTATGTAGAGCTTCTAAAAATTAAAACTCCTTCTATTGAACAAAAAACTCAGAATTTAAGCGGTGGAAACCAGCAAAAGGTAGTGATCTCTAAATGGCTTATGGCTACCCCAAAAATTTTAATACTGGATGAGCCAACCAGAGGAATAGATGTGGGAGCAAAATATGAAATCTACAATATTATGAATGATCTAGTTGATCAAGGGGTAAGCATTATCATGATTTCTTCCGAGTTACCTGAAATATTAGGGATAAGTGATCGAATTCTTGTTATGCATGAAGGAAAATTAACGGCTGAATTGGACTGGAAGGAAGCAAGCCAGGAGAAAATTATGCATTATGCAACTGGTGGTATAAATGAATAAACTGCTGGGATTTAAAGGAGGCTTTAGAATGACAACAAAATCTGGAAGTCAAACCTCATTAGAAATCATCAAGTTTTCAATGAGAAACAATATAAGACAATATACGATGTTTATTGCTTTAATCGGTATCATGTTCATTTTTTCTATGATAAATGATGTATTTTTCACCCCAAGAAACTTATCTACTCTATTTATGCAAACAGCTCATATTGCAATTCTTGCAAGTGGCACAGTATTAGTGATTGTTGCCGGTCACATTGATCTATCCATTGGTGCAGTTGTTGGCCTTACAGGAGCGATTGCAGCTATTCTTCAAGCAAATTATGGACTAGGTGTTGTACCCGCAATTGTAGTTACATTAGCTATAGGTGCACTTATAGGATTATGGCAAGGATATTGGGTAGCTTATAGAGATGTGCCTGCTTTTATCGTCACTTTGGCTGGAATGATGATTTTTAATGGATTATTATTGGGGGTTACAAAAGGAGAAACCATTGCAACAAGCAACACCTTTAACAAAATCGGCCAAGATTATATTCCAACACTTTTTGTAGAAAATTCACCAAAAGATTTGCTTCCACATGATACAACAATTATATTTTTGGTTTTAATCGTTATAGGTTATTTGTGGTATGAAATAAAGAGAAGAAAAGAACGAATCAATTATGGGTTTGAAATTTTACCTTTAAAATTGTTTCTTCTTAAGATTGGTTTAATTACATCATTAATAACGGTTATCTTTTTAATTATGGCACTTTATTTAGGAATTCCTTATTCAATTTTGATTTTAATGGTGATTGGTAGTATCTATACGTTCATCACAACAAAAACAACCTTCGGTAGACACGTATATGCAATAGGTGGTAATAAAGAAGCAGCCAAATTATCAGGGATTAATATTAGACAACGAACATTATGGATATTTATTTCTTCAGGTATTCTTGGTGCCATTGGTGGTATTATATATACGGCTAGAGTTGGATCAGCAGCTGCATCGGCAGGGCAAGGGATGGAACTTGATGTTATTGCAGCAGCAATTATTGGTGGTACAAGTACATTAGGGGGACAAGGTACAATCATCGGTGCAATCATTGGTGCTTTAGTCATGTCTACCTTGAATAACGGTATGCTGTTACTAGATGTAGGTACAACAGAAAGGCTCATTGTCAGAGGATTGGTTTTATTATTAGCCGTATGGATTGATATATCATCCCGTAAAAGAAATGCCTAGCAAAAAAGCTTAGCAGAGATTTTTTCTCCGCTAAGCTTTTCTCATTTTAATAATAATATTGTGGGTTTTCTCGATAGTTGTTTCTAACTTCAAGGAAACGATAGAAAGCTTTTGCTGCAACAGCACGAGTAACTTTCTCGTTCGGTTTGAAGTTGGTACCATCTCCATTCATAATCTGAAGAGCAGACACAATCGCAACATGGCCAGGGTATTTTAATTGATCCTGATCTTTAAATTTGATTGCGAACAATCCTTTTGTTTGCGCTAACTTGTCATATCCTAATGCTTTTACGACAAATTGAGCCAATTCTTCGCGAGTTATTCCTTCATCTGGCTTAAATTCTTTGTTCTTATCTATGGTAATGAGGTTACGTCTTACCGCATCTTCAATAAAAGCATAGTAAGCAGATTCTTTACCTACATCTTTAAAGCTTTGTTGGCCTCTCGTGTCAATATATGGATAATAGTTGCCACCACTTTGTGCCATGATAAACATTTTAATCAATTCACCACGGGTGATGTTGGCATCAGGAAGGACTTTACCGTCTTTTACATCCAATGCTTTGTAATTCACCATCACTTGAAGCTCTTTTTCTGCCCAGTGGCCTTTAATATCTACAGGTTGCACTTTATCTTGGATAATTGAGCCATCTTCTCTACTTCTCCATTCACCTGTTGTGGCATCAAGGAAAGTAGGGGCATAATTGTATTTATACATATTTGTATCCTTTGGCCGGTAAACAAGGTAAGCCTTTCTCGTTTGTTCTTGTGAGGTGGGCTTTCCATAGATTGTATAGGAAGGATATGGAGCAAAATAGACAAGCTCTAAATCTACCTTACTTAACATGATTTCTTTAGCTTTTTCCATATCTATGGTTTTGGGTAATTCTTTTGGATAATTCACAACTCCCCAATAGGAATCATAGTTCGTTACTTTTCCAGTTTTTAAATTTACATTCACATTGATGTTTTCTCGATCAGTCGGAATACCATGAACAAGACGTCTAAAGTTAAAGTATGCACGACCTTCTTGTGACATTAGTTCTGTATTTTCTACATCTTGTAGATAAACCTCATGGGCTTTAGAAGGTGAGAAGGTTTTAACAGCATCAATTGCTACTTGTTTAGCTTGTTCATAAGTGAGTTTATTCTTATCTGTATCTTTTGTCGCAATATAATCATCCATATAGAAGCTGAGAAGTTCGCCTGTTATCGCATCGATCGCCATACTGGAATAAGACCGTTTATCTTCATTTGCGAAGGAAATATTCCATGCAGCATGACCACTTGGATAGTAGTTAGAATTATAATAGAGGCTTTGAAGTTTTAGATCGTCTACTGAGAATTTCTTGATTAAATCTTCAGCGATTTTTGTAATTTGTTCTTCTGTCAATTCCTTACCTTCTTTAGGTGCAGAAGCTAATGGTTGATCTACGATGGGCTTAAATGTTGATGCATCCACTGCTTTAGGCTGGCCTGGTAAATAGAAGGTTTCACCTGTTTTTGCATTGATGTATTGAGGTTCTAAGGATGTATAAGCTAAGTAAGCTGTACCATTCCCTTCATATTGTCGATATGGAAGAATAAAAGAAAGATTAATGTTAAATTGTTCTGCAAATTTAGCTTTTGCTTCTTCAGCTGTAAGATATTGATCAGCATCCTCAAATTCAATGTCTCCAGTAAAGTTATAATTGAAATTGGTGACTTCCCCATCCCCATTGACTTGTACATAAATGCTTTGGTCACTAAATGGAATCCCATTTACCATTCGACGATAGGGGAAAGAGTAATAAACAGGTCCATTTAATGGGGGTTGGTAATTGGCGAGAAAATTAGGATCGACTTCAACCTGATTTAAGAGATCTGGATAGATTTTTTTAACATATTCATCCGCAATTTTCTTTGCTTCTTCTAGGCTTACTTTCGCAGGGTACATTGAAGGAGATTCTTTGTACTGATAACTATCTAGTGATAATAGTATACCTTCGTTTGCATCAATTGTTACGGATATGTGTGCCTTTGTCTGGTTATTCTCTTCTAGTCTCCAATATAGGCTCCATGCTGCTCTATTGGGATAACCCCAATTGGAAGAAAAATTAACACTGTTAAGCTTGTAATCATCTGGGATCGTTACATACTTTTTAGCAAGCTCAATCGCTTCGTCTTTTTGAATTTTCGCTGAAGTGACAGCAATTTTTTCTGCTTGAGTCATTGTAGATGGGATAACTTCTTCTGCGGCAAAAGTTAAAGCTGGGAAGGAAGTAAAGACTAACGCACTTGCTAGTGAAACAGATAGAATTGCTTTTGTTCCTTTTTTCATTCCATAACTCCTCTCCTTGTATTTTTTCCCTTCACCCTAATAGACGATTTACATTTGGAAAAGGTTTCAAAAAAATAAAAATTTTTTACCTAAAGCATAAAATGATGATATACTTTCTTGTATGGTAAAATATAGATATTATTTTCATAGGGGGTGTTCTTTTGAAATCTAAAATTTGGTTAATTGGACTTATCATTTTGCTGATCATGATCATAGTAAGTGTCACATATCTAACAAAACAAGAACCTGTACCCCCTGAGGAAACAGATTGGAATCAACCAGATGAAAGAAACCCGACATCAGAAATTGATTCTTTATATGAGCAGGGTAAGGTTCCAAAGTTAGAGAAACTTATGGTGAATAACATATTTATCCAAACCGTTTATTTCAATCGGATCCCCTATTTTTTGGGGTTTAGTTCTGACGGTCATTATGCAGCTTTCATTCATTATAATGACACAGATGAGGTTGGATATCTTGTACAAATATATGATACTTGGTTAGGAGATTTGACGTATTCATTTTTTATTCCAGACCAAGAAAAAATAGTTGAATCAGAGGAGATTAAATTGGCTCAAGAGGTATTAGATCATGGATTTAATATCCAAGTCTTTCCACGTAAATTAAATTGGAAAAATGGAATGAAATACAAGAACGGTCAAGAAACTTGGGTTTTTCAGGAATTAAGCAAACAAGAAAAATCTAAGATAAAGCTATCAAATAATCGATCGCAAGAAGAATGGTTGTTTCCTGGATTAGCTGATGAAGGAGAAAAATATATTGATCTATTTTCTTTTCCTGGCAAAACAAACTGGCTAGCGTTTGTGCAAACGGGATTTGATTCAGAAGAAACTAATAGAGCAAATCAGTTTAAACCGATCTTTATCCAGTTAGAAAAGTTAACAGTTAAAAATAGTGAAAAAGGAAAGGACAAAGAAGCAGATAACTGGTTATATGGGAATTTTAAATTTATTTATGATCAAGGAGTAACAGGAGTTAGAAAAGGGTATATCGCTATTTCAACAGATAATAGTAGCTTAAAAAAAGAAATAGGTCAGAAAAAAAACATAACAGAACAATGGGTTTATTTAGACCCAAAAGGAACTATGATTTGGTATGGGAGTCCACAGGGGATTTTTAATCGGGATACAAAACCCATACATCCGCAAAAAGGGTATTATTATTACCAAGTCAATATTACAATGAATGGTAAAAAAGATACATTACAATATTTTGTTGTTGATCAATATGAGAGTTCAACAAACAAATTAATAAGAACAATAGAGTTTCAATGGGATGACAAAGTAGGAGAAATGAGACCAATTCAACCAATATAGGTCTTTTTAACTAGCGATTGTCAGTTTATGTTTGTGACTTCCCCTGGTTTTTCGTAGAAATCAGGGGACTTTTGTATGAAAAAGTCGCAATTTGTCGATAGGAAAATAGTCTTATTTTTATATAGAAACTGGTGTAATTGTTATATATAATGTTAATAGGTTTTTGAACCTATTATTTTTTTTGGAGTGGAGCATAAAATGATGAAGACAACAATTTTTTTAATCAGACATGGTGAAACAGAATGGAATAAAGAAAAACGATTTCAAGGTCAAAAGGATATTCCTTTAAATAGATTTGGTCAATCTCAGGCTGAAAAAGTTGCGCAACGATTTTACAAGGAAAACTATAAAGTTGATGCAGTCTATTCTAGTGATTTAAAACGGGCAAAGGAGACAGCAAAGGCAATTGCTTATCACTATGGGAAAGATGTTCAAGTACATATTGGTTTAAGAGAAAGGTCCTATGGGCTTTTAGAGGGAAACAAAATTGAAGATATCACTGCAAAATATGGAATTCATTTAGGAAATCTTGAAGAAGCAGGGGCTTTTGATGTTGAACCCTTTCATTTATTGAAGAATAGGGTCTATAGTGCGGTAAGAGAAATTGTAAAGTGGCACGCTGGTGAAAATGTGGTCATTGTTAGTCATGGAGGAGCCATCAATTCTTTATTGCATGAAATTAGTCAAGGTGAGTATGGACCAGGGAAAACAAGAATTGTGAATACTAGCATCACTACAATCACGTATGATCATCTATTAGATTTTTTTCATATAGAAGACGTCAATAACGCATCACATGTAGAGTAAAAGAGGAATCAAAGGGAGAGGAAGGGAAGTAAAATGGCATCTTGCTGTGGCCAAAATTTTGAAGATTTTAAAGAAAGTAATCGTCGAGAAGACTTGATTAACATGGCAAATCAATATGCAGCAGAACAACAACTAGATGCTACCCGTATTCCTCTAGGGATCAGATTAAACCTTACAAATGATTATCATTTAGCACAAGTCTTCCAACTTTTTGTTAAACATATTCAAGACAAAGAATATGTTTGGAAGCATGGTATTTTAGCCTTGGCAAATCATCAAGGTCAAGTGCTCGAGTTAACCTATGAAAAAGACCTACCCTTATTCCTTCAAAAAAAGGATCATGAGTATTTTGATTGCAGGATAGAAGCAATTGGTGCAAATGCATTTGGTTTAACAGCAAAAACTAGTAAAGCTGAATTTGTAAATGGGAAGGAACATTTTCTTCAATGTTTGCATGATGCTCAAACGACCTCTGTCCCTATTTTTGATTCTAATCAACAGTTTATTGGTATTCTAGGATTTATCTCTAAGATGAATGATAAATGGCAAACGATCGGTTGCTTACAGGGCTTGTTGGTCGCTTTTGAACTGGCACTAACCGAACATGAGAAAATCGAAACGTTGGAAAGAGAAGCAAAAAAACGAGAAGCCCTATTGGAAATGACACAAACCTTGTATTCCACAATGGATGTAAATGAAGTTTTATCAGTGGCAATTCATCATTTTCAAAGATTTTATCCTAATGTACAATTAGAACTGTGGTTAACACAGGAATTATTGATCCCTAATCTTCCAATTAAACAAATGACTTTTATCCCTAATAGTGAAGATATTAATGGGCAAGCCTTTTTGGAAGGAAAATTAATTCGCAGAACAAAAAGAGAAAACCGGCAACAGGGAGAAATCGCTGCACCATTAAAAGGAAAACAAGGGATTTATGGTGTAATTCATATTGCTTGTCAACACTCGAATGTATTTACGGATGAAGAGATTAGTTTTATTTCTAGTGTAGCAGATATTATTGGGACAGCTTTTGAAAAAGCAAGATTATATCAACAATCGAATAATCTAGTCAAAGAGTTACAAGTGATTAACGACCTGACAAAACGCTTAAATCAAAGTTTAACAAAGGATTCTATCCTGCAATTTGTTCTTACTGAACTTGGACAATTATTTGATGCAGAACATGTTTGTGTTCTTGAAGTGAATGACAGAAAAGATATTTTGAAAGTGATTGCCTCTAATTCTGATGAAAACGTAGGCACGATTGTTTCCTTAGACAACGGATATATGGGACTTGTGTATAGAAATAAAGAACCGATTATTATTTCAGACACAGAGACAGATTTAACCATAAAAGATACTTATGCAAAACAATTAGGCTGCCGTTCGTTAATGTCGGTACCTATTCTTTCAAATGATGAGATTATAGGAATCCTTTCTATATCAAATCAAAATCCATTGCATTTTTCCTATGACAATTTTAAAATGCTTCAAGTTTTTGCCCAACATTTAGGTCTAGCACTAACAAATGCCATTCTGCATGAACGTTTGCAACAGTTGGCAATCACTGACTATTTGACCGGTTTATATAACCGTTCTTATTTAGATGAGAAGATTCAACATTCGATGAAAGAAGATGAACAAGGGTCGATCCTTTTACTAGATATTGATGATTTCAAAAAGATTAATGATACCTATGGTCATCATATAGGAGATCAGATCCTAGTACAAGTCGCGATGATTCTCATTTCTAGTATTCGAGATACAGATATTGCGGTCAGATGGGGAGGGGAAGAGATTGCTCTTTATCTGCCAAATGTGGATCCAAACATTGCAAAAAAAGTAGCCTATCGTATTTTAAATCGAATTAGCGAAGAAACAAATCCTAAGGTAACAGTTTCTTGTGGCCTTGCCTCATGGAAAAAAGAAGATCAAGAGATCAATCGATTATCTCTGTTTCGGATGGCTGACAAAATGTTATATGAGGCTAAAAATAGTGGAAAAAATCAAGTTAGAGTCTTTCAAAAGTAATCATATTTCCCCCTTTATGATTGAAGAGAATCTCTAAAAACTGTACAATGAATTTAAGGAATTTTCTGATATTAAAAAACTTGACTTAAAGGGGATATCATCGTGAATCGGTTACAGACAACATTAGAAAACCAAGATATAAAGTTGATTTCGTTAAACATTCCAACCCCTTTTCCAGTAGGTGATGTTCATGCCTATCTTCTGTTAGGTGACAAAATCACATTAATCGATGCAGGAATAAAAACAGAACAAGCCTGGAAATCATTGATATATCAAATAAATGAAAATGGTATCCGTCTTAAAGATATTGATCAAGTCTTACTTACACATCATCATGTTGATCATATTGGTCTTTTGGACATATTAAGACAACACCATTCTAAATTAAAAGTTTATGCTCATCAATGGACCATTCCATGGATTGAAAAAGAACCAATTTTTAATCAACAACTTACTCTCTTTTATGAGAAACTCTATCTTGAAAATGGATTATCAAAGGACCAGGTGCAAAGAATCAAATCATTTAATCAATATTTGAATCAATTTATGGATCCTGTTAGCGATATTGAGTTGATTGAAGATGGTTCATCATTACCTCATCTTCCAAATTGGAAAATACTACATACTCCTGGTCATTCTCAAGGGCATATCGTATTATATCATGAGAAAAAAGGAATCCTTATTGCTGGAGACTTTATTTTGGAGAATACAAGTTCAGGGATTTTTGTAGAACCCATTTTAATAAACAATCTTTTTTCTAGAGCGAAAAGTGGAATAGATTATCTACATTCGCTTGAAAAAATAAAAGGATTAAAGATTGAAAAGGTTTATTCTGGACATGGTAAAGTGATCGTTAATCTAGATGAAATGATTGATCGGCAATTCTCTCGTTTTAAGCAACGTTCAGAGCAATTAAAAGAGATTCTTGAACAGGGTTCTTTTACTGTATATGATTTGATGAGAAAAGTATATCCAAACCGGTACGAGAAACACCTGAACTTATTTTTTTCTGAAATATTAAGTTTTCTTGATTATTTAGAGTACAATGGTGAGATTTCTAGCTTCAGACAAGATCATTTAATCAAATACCAATTAAAAACGTAAAAAAACCACAAAAGTGACGTCTTGGAGGAGATTAATTGAATATACACCATAAAAATAAACAAAAAACAGGAAGAAAAATAGGGTTTCTCCTACTTCTTAGTTTTGGTTTAATTGCTGCCTTTGTTAGTTTTAATAAAATTCAATGGTTTGACTTACCGATCATCATATGGGTTCAATCATTGGAAAATTCTTATTTAACAGAGGTTATGAAGTTTTTTACATGGATAGGTTCTACTAAAATTGTCATAGCCATTATCATCATAACCTCCATCATATTGTATGTTTTACTAAAACATCGTATCGAGTTAGTCTTTTTTGTGATTGTGATAATTGGATCAACAGCTTTAAATAATTTGTTAAAGGTTATTTTCCATAGAGAACGTCCAACGATTCATCGCATCATTGAAGAAACTGGATATAGTTTTCCAAGTGGACACTCTATGGCAGCTTTTACGTTGTATGCAATGATATCCTTTCTACTATGGAAACATCTTCGCTCCCGATTTGGTAGAGGATTGATGATTCTCTTTGCAACAGTTATGATTCTTTTAATTGGAATCAGTCGAATCTATTTAGGGGTGCATTTTCCAAGTGATGTGTTAGGTGGATATTTGGCAAGTGGTGTTTGGTTTACGTTAAGTGTGATGATCTATCAATGGTATCTTGAAAGACGGGCAAAAAGGAATAAATAGGCCTTCTTACACTGGGAAAATAGTGTAAATATTAAAAATATGTTAAAATTAAAAATGTACTTTCATTTTCAATAGGTAAAAGGATTTAAAAGGGGGTTAATGAACATGCAATATCGTCATTTAGGAACAACTGGAGTAAAAGTGAGTGAAATCTCATTGGGTAGTTGGCTAACTTATGGTGGTTATGTAGAAGATCAAAATGCAATTAACACGATACATAAAGCCTATGAATTAGGGATTAACTTCTTTGATACCGCCAATGTATATCGTCGTGGAGAAGCAGAAAAAGTAGTAGGAAAAGCCTTGAAAGACTTTCCACGTGAATCCTATGTTCTTGCAACTAAAGTCTTCTGGCCAATGGGAGATGGCGTCAACGACCGCGGATTATCTCGAAAACATGTGATTGAGCAATGTAATGCGAGCTTAAAGCGTTTAGGTTTAGATTATGTAGATCTATACTATGCTCATCGTTATGATCCAGAAACACCATTAGAAGAGACTTTGCGAGCTTTTGATGACCTTATTAACCAAGGTAAGGTTTTATATGTTGGGGTAAGTGAATGGACACCAGCCCAGATTGCTGAAGCTATCCATATTGCAGATAAAAAATTATTAGACCGAATTGTGGTCAACCAGCCCGTATATAACATGTTAAACCGCTATATTGAAAAAGAGATCATTCCATTGTCTGAAGCACATGGAATTGGTCAGGTTGTTTTTTCCCCACTTGCTCAAGGGGTATTAACAGGTAAATATAAAAAAGGAGCACCTGCACCAGCAGGAAGCCGCGGTGCCGATCCAGAAGCAAGTCAAATGATTGCACGGTATATGAAGGATGAATTCTTTGAGCGTATTGATCAATTAGAAGGTGTAGCTAAAGAGCTTGGCTTGACATTAGCACAATTGGCGATCGCTTGGATATTACGTCAAAAGAACGTATCCAGTGCGCTCATTGGTGCCAGCCGACCAGCACAAGTAGAAGAAAACGTTAAAGCAGTAGGTGTAACTTTATCTAAGGATGTTTTAGATCGTATTGAAGAGATTTTAGCTTAATAAAGGGTTAGCTTAGTGAAAAACCAGAGGAGTACATGAAAAAAATGTACTCCTTTTTAAGTCAAGTACAATGGGTAAGAGGAGGAGGATGTAAAATGAAGTTTGCTGTGATGGGTGCAGGAGGAGTAGGTGCCTATTTTGGGGGATTATTGGCACAAAAAGGTCACGAAGTCACCTTAATTGCTAGAGGAGAACATTTGAAAGCACTTCAGGAGAATGGCCTAACAGTACATAGTGTTCACGGAGATTTTCAGCTACCATTAAAAGCAGTTGCTGATCCACAAGATGCTGGATTGGTTGACGTCGTTTTATTTACTATAAAAGGCTTCGATATCAAAAAAACGACCGAGCAGATCCTACCTATTTTAAAAGAGGATTCAATGGTTTTAAACCTACAAAATGGTGTAGGTAATGAGGAAATCATGGCTGAAGTTGTAGGAAAAGAGAGAGTATTGGGCGGTCTTACATACATAGAAACAACGATAGAAGCACCTGGTATCATTGCTCAAAAAAGTGCAAAACGAGATATCATCTTTGGAGAAATGGATGGACAAATTACAGAGAGAGCTAAGCAATTACTATCTGTTTTTCAAGAAGCAGGTATACCAACGGTTCTTTCTGGCAACATTCAAAAGGATATTTGGAAAAAGTTTATGTTTATTAGCTCTTTTAGCGCAATTACTACGATTACTGAATTACCGGCAGGGGATGTTTGGGCTTGCGAAAAAACAGACCAACTTTTCCGGAAACTTCTTAAAGAGGTAAAGCATGTTGCCAGAGCGAATGGCATTGAATTATCAGATGAAGATGTAGAAGTAGCTTATCAAATTGGACACAATTTTGCTCCGACAACTAAATCCTCAATGCTCGTTGACTTTGAACGGAGAAAGCCAATAGAGGTGGATAGCTTAAGTGGTGCTGTTGTTAAATATGGAAAAAAAGCAAATGTTGAGACACCATATCATGAAATGGTGTATGGTGTTCTAACATTAAAGGCCTCGAAGTTTTAATAACACCCACAAAAATGTCGACTTCCTTCGAAGTTTACTCCGATTACTTTTGCGGGATCCTATCAAAAATAAACACCTTATACTGCACAAAAGTATAAGGTGTTTTTAAAATTTGCTTAGAAGATTAAAATGTAATTGCTGCAACAAACAAACGAGCTTTGTTTTGTTATAGGTTATATTTTACATTTAGTTTTGAAAAAGCCTGTTCGAAATCAGCTAACAGATCCCTTGGATCTTCTAACCCAACAGATAAACGAAGCAACCCATCTGTAATTCCTCGTTTTTCCCGTTCTTCCTTCGGCATGGCTGCATGGGACATTTTTGCAGGGTAGGATAGGATCGATTCAACTGCTCCAAGGCTTACAGCAAAGACAGGAATTTTTACTTCTTTAACAAATGTTCTCACGGCTTGTTCATCTTTTAACCGAAAAGAAAGCACTGCCCCTGCTCCTTTGGCCTGAGATTGTTGAACCTCAAAACCTTTGTGTTCTCGTAACCCTGGATAATAGACTTGTTCTACTTGAGGAATTTGCTGCAAGTACTTTGCGATTTCCATTGCAGACTCTTGTGATTGCTTTAAACGAACATGTAATGTTTTAATTCCTCTTAAAATAAGCCAAGTATCTTGTGGGCCTAATACAGAACCAAAAGTATTTTGAAGGAAATAAAGTTTTTGTCCTAACTCTTCATCCTTAACCACAGCTAAACCAGCAATCACATCACTATGGCCAGCAATGAATTTGGTTGCACTATGTAAAACAAGATCTACGCCTAATTCTAAAGGTTGCTGTAATGCAGGGGTTAAAAAAGTGTTGTCAATAAAGGTTAAACATCCGTGTGTTTTAGCTAAATCAACAATTGCTCGAATATCAGTGATTTTAAGGGTAGGATTGGATGGTGTTTCAATGTAGATCACTTTTGTATTCGGACGAATGCTTTTTTTTAACTGATCTAAATCTGTCATATCGACAAAGGTATATTCAATACCGAAACGAGAAAGAACTTGGGTAACAAGACGATAGGTACCACCATAAACATCTTCAGTGACTAATACATGATCTCCTTTAGAGAAAAGCATAAAAGCTGTTGAAATAGCGGCCATTCCAGATGCAAAGGCAAAACCCCTTACTCCATGCTCAAGTTCAGCAATGGTTTGCTCTAGGGCATCTCTTGTTGGATTTCCAGACCGACTGTAGTCATATTGGCCAAACTGATCGAAATTAAATTGATGAAAGGTAGATGCATGCTGAATAGGAACGCTAACTGCTCCTGAAGAAGGATCTATCGAGTGTTTATTGTGAACTAATAGCGTCTGAAAACTTAATTCATTCTGATTCAATTGGAAAACCTCCCATTATTAAAATCATTTCATATAAATGTACATGATGAAAATAAGTTTTTCAACCGCAAAAAGTAAAAATTCTTATTTTGAATAATAATAATTCTTAATTAGAGGAACATTTTGCATTATACCGCATAGACTAAATTAGGCGAATGGCCTAAACTAAAGATATGTAGAATTAGGAGGAAGACATATGAGTACAATTAAAAACTACTATGCAGGCGGAAATACGAGTGTTGGTTTTTATTCCTTATATGATGAGGCTTTAAAGGGATTAGACCGTTTATATATATTTAAAGGTGGCCCTGGGACAGGGAAATCATCATTTATGAGAACGATTGGCATGACGATGGCAGATAAAGGATACAACATTCAATTTCTTCATTGTTCGTCAGACAATAACTCTTTAGATGGAGTGATTATTCCTGAATTGAAATTAGGTTTTGTAGATGGAACGGCTCCTCATATCGTAGATCCAAAATTTCCAGGGGTTATCGATGAGATTATTAACCTCGGTGAATTTTGGGATGATAAAAAGCTTAAAGAGAATGGCAAGGAAATCATCAAACTAACACAAGACATCTCGGCTAATTTTAAACGAGCCTATGAACAATTTGCAGAAGCAAAATCGATTCATGACGAATGGGAAGATATTTACTTGGCAGAAATGAATTTTGATAAGGCAAATGAAGTAACAGAAACGTTAATTGAAAAAATTTTTACTAGGGAAATCACAAAGGAAGAAAATCCAACGACAAAACGCATTTTCTTTGGTGCTGCTACTCCACAAGGAGCGGTAAATTTTATCGATAATATTACCGAGGATAAAGAAAAGAGATATATTGTAAAAGGGCGTCCTGGTAGTGGTAAATCAACGATGATGAAAAAGATCGGAAAACGCGCTGAAGAATTAGGCTTGTCTGTAGAGTATTTTCCATGTGGATTTGATCCTAATAGTTTAGATATGGTGATCATTCCAACGTTGAGTGTCGCTGTTCTTGATGGAACTGCTCCCCATGTCATTGATGCAACAAGAGATAATGATGAAATTGTTGATATGTTTGCATTATGTATTAACCCGAATGTAGAAGTGGAAAAGGAAAAAGAATTACACAATATTGAATCAAGATATAAAATTAAAATGACCATTGGAACCAATTATATTAAAGAGGCAAAACGACTTCATGATTTATTAGAAAGATATTATGTAGCGGCAATGGACTTTGAACGGATTAATGCCAAAAGAGAAGAAATTCTTGATGAAGTTTTGCAATATGCTGAGGAGAAAGCACAATATAAAAGCGAAGTAATTTTTTAAATAACGAAAAGAATCCTTTTTGAGAATAATCTTAAAGAGGGTTCTTTTTTTTGGTATAACACTATCTATATATTTTATAAAAACATCAATTTGCTAAAATTAACTATGATTTTTGAAGCAAATTCATGTTACAATGGAAAAAATAGATTTTTTTAATCATTTTCAGTGGCGAAAGGAGAATTTAATGAAGAAGCAAATCAGTCTGATTGTCCTATTTTTGATCATATCCCTCTTTGTAGGGGTTCAGGCAGATGCATCCTCTATTCAGTTAAAGATTAACGGAAAGCTTATCGATCAACCAGATGCTAGATTGATTGATAAGAGGACGTATGTGCCTGTACGTAAGATATCTGAATTTTTAGGAGCCGAATTAAATTGGGATAGTGACTTACAACAAGTTACTTTTACTCAAGAGAACCATATGATTCAATTTAAGATTGGAGAAAGATTTGCAACGCGTGATCAACAAAAGATTTTAATGGACGCACCTGCTATCATTCTTAATAATGCGACCTATGTACCCATTCGTTTTGTTTCTGAAGCATTGTTTTATAATGTTGACTGGGATAATACGACCAAAACGGTTTATATTAGTGAAAAAATTACATACAATGTTCAAGAAGGTGATACATTAGCAAGTATCGGACAAGTGTTTGGAATTCCAGTTAAAGACTTAAAAGCTTGGAATCAAATCGCTGATGAAAACAATCTAACAGTTGGTTCCAAAATTTATCTAGAATCTGTTGAGGTTACTACGGTTGATCAATTAAAGGCAAAAGCAGTGATCTCATTTCAAGATGAGGAATTAGAATGGTTAGCAAAAATTATCTATTTAGAAGCTGGTAATGAACCATATGAAGGCCAAGTTGCTGTTGGGGCAGTGATTATCAATCGAGTATTAGAGGATACCTTTGCTAATTCGATCTATGATGTTATTTTTGCAAAGGGTCAATTTACACCTGTAAGAACAGGGGAGATTTATAAGGTAATCCCTAGCGATAGTGCATATAAAGCTGCAAGAGAAGCGTTAGAAGGAGTAGATCCTGTGGAAGGAGCTTTATATTTTTACAATCCCAAGGTTACAAAGAGTTCTTTCTTTACGCAAAAGAAAGTGATCAAAACCATAGGTAACCATCGTTTTGTTCGATAACTCACCCACAAAAGTGATAAAGGGCACCCAATTCAAGGTGCCCCATATGGAAGGCTGTCTGTTTTGAGCACTATCGATTAGCCATTTGCTCTTCGGCAATAGTAATCATCTTTTTAACCATATTCCCGCCTATTTTGCCAACTTCTCTTGTTGTCATTTCTCCAAAGCCACGATCTCTGATGTCATCATCTAGACCTAAGTCCTTAGCGACTTCATATTTTAAATGATCCATCGCTTGTTCAGCCTTCGGATTGATTAAGCGGTTTCTTCTGCTCAAAATATCACCCCCAATATTATTTTTGGTTTAGTTTAACGAATCATACCTGTTAAAGAATGTATATCTGATTAATAGCAAAAGTTATATTTGAATAAAGCTAATCACAACAAAGTTGATTATGTTACAATAAAAAAGGAATAAGAATTTAATAGTGGGGGCAGTCATCTTGTGAAAAAATGGGTGATCATTGGGATTGTAATATTTGTTTTAGGATATCTGCTTTTTGGTACGGAAATGGGTACGATTTTAAGACATGGGAACTTGAATGCACTGGTTAAGCATTTGAAATCGTATGGTTGGTTAGCCATTCTGATTAGCATTATCATTGTAATTATTCAAACCTTTTTTCCTTTTATCCCATTTGTTCTTTTAGCAGGGGCAAATGCACTAGTTTTTGGTTTGTGGCATGGCTATTGGATTAGTTGGATGGCTGCAGTGATCGGCGCAATCGTCTCTTTTTTATTTGCAAGATATTTAGCACAAGATTATGCAATGAAGCAGGCATCAAAGTATAAGCTTCTGGATAAGCTAAATTTACATATTAAGAAAAATGGCTTTTTTATTTTCCTGTTAGCAAGAGTCATCCCTGTGATTCCCTCAAGTGCTGTAAATTTTATTGGTGGTATTTCTCCCTTATCTTTTCGTCAATTTTTCTGGTCTACGGTGGTTGGCAAATTACCGATTGTATTCCTTGAAACCCTGATGGGGCATGATATGGTTTACTTTAAGCAACATCCTAAGCGACTCATGATTGTCGTGATTATTTTCACTTTGCTTGTATGGATTGGTTATCTATTGAATAAAAGATTAACCCTAAAAGGTAAATGACTTTCATAACTTTAAGATAAAAGGAACTGAAGTGAAATAAGCTTCCGTTCCTTATTTTTGTGGGCTAATTTGGGTGTTGCATTAATTTATGATTTTGATTAAAATAGTTAAGTCACTTAAATATTAGGAGGATTAAGTGTTGGATAAAAAAACATTAATAAAAGAGTTTACCAGTATTTTTTACGAGATTACGCAAATGATTGGCATTGAGAAAAATAAATTTCTCAAGTCAGGAATCTCTTGGAGTCAATTTTGGGTTTTAAAAATGCTAAATGATCAAGGACCTTTAAAAATAACCGAAGTTGCAGAAAAAATGGGTGTAAGTGTACCAGCTGTAACTGCACTTTCAGATAAATTAATCCGCCAAGAACTGGCTGAAAGAGATCGTTGTGACGAGGATAGACGTGTTGTTTATTTGCACATAACAGAAAAAGGTACAGAGCTTCTTCAAGAGTTTCGCCAATATCGTCATCAGATGATGGAGAAATATATGGAAGGTCTTCCCGTAGAAGATCTTCAACATTTAATACGTATTTATAAAAAAATAAGGGATAATATGAAAACATCATAGATGGAGGAGATCAAATGGAACATTTAGAAAATAAAAAGAAAATTACCGTCATGTTAACCATCATGATGGCCATGTTTTTTGCTTCTTTAAGTCAGACCATCGTAGATACAGCTCTTCCAAAAATTGTAGCTGATTTAGGTGGTATGGATTATTATACTTGGATTTTTACAATTTACATGTTAGCAACAAGCATCACTGTCATTCTTGTGGGAAAACTATCTGATATTTATGGCCGTAAATGGTTTTTAATTTCTGGAATTAGTGTCTTTATGATCGGAGCATTTTTATCAGGGACGGCAACTTCAATGACCCAATTAATTATTTATAGGGGAATTCAAGGTTTGGGTGGCGGTACGATTATGTCCTCATCCATGACCACTGTTGCGGATTTATTTTCTCCAGCAGAAAGAGGAAAATGGCAAGGTTTGATGGGTGCTGTTTTTGGATTATCTAGTATTATTGGTCCGACATTAGGAGGATTTATCGTTGATCATTACTCTTGGAACTGGATTTTCTGGGTGAACCTACCAACTGGAATTCTTGCATTGATCTTGATTTATATTTTGTTTCCTAAACATGAAGCTCGTGTAGAAAAAGCGAAAGTAGATTACTTTGGAGCCATGTTCTTAGTGGTTACCTTAGTTCCTTTGTTGCTTGGTTTTTCATGGGCAGGTAATAAGTATGCTTGGGGTTCAACACAAATTATTACTTTATTTATTATCGCTGCGGTTGGCCTATTCTTATTCATTTTGATGGAAAGTAAGGTAGCTGATCCAATTTTGCCACTACATTTGTTTAAAAACAGTATTTTCACCGTTGCTAATACTATTGGTTTCTTAACAGGTATTGGATTATTTGGCTCGATCATGTTTATTCCTTTATTTATACAGGGTGTAATCGGTTCTTCAGCTACTCAATCAGGATTAGTTCTTATGCCAATGACGATTAGCATGGTGATTGCTAGTACACTGAGTGGTCAAATCACTTCAAAAACTGGGAAATATAAAAAGTTGGCCATTTTTGGAGCGACTGTGGTTGTTATTTCCATGTACTTATTGTCTCGTATGGATATCAACACAACAAATATAACGGCTGTTATCAATATGGTTATTTTAGGAGCAGGATTGGGAATTATCATGCCTTTGTTTGTGCTAACGGTGCAAAATGCGGTTTCACCACAATTTCTTGGTGTGGCCACATCCTCTGTTCAGTTATTTAGACAGATTGGTGGAACGGTTGGCGTCGCGATCATGGGAACGATTATGTCCCATAAAATGAATGAAGATCTTGCTAAACTTATTCCTTCAAAGGCAAAAGAGTTATTTGCCAAATCAGGTTTAAATCAATTAACTAATCCTCAAGTATTATTTGATCCCGAGGGAATAGAAAAGATTAAGGCTATGATCCCACCTGAAGCTTTAAACATTTTTAACCAAATTGTAGAAGCCGTTCGAGTTGCTCTTTCTCATGCAATTGAATCTGTCTTCTTCTATGGATTTTTAATTATGTTTATCAACTTAGTTCTTGTATTTTTTTTGAAAGAAATACCATTAAGAAAATCAACTCGTGAGAATAAAAGAGAAATAAAGAAAGAAAAAACAAATCATGATTTTTTAACTCAAGAATAACCAAAGCTTTCTAAAATTAACTTATTCAATCTTTTTTCATTGTTTTAACCTTCTTTTTCTTTTTTCTATGGTATAATAGATTTGTCGAAATATGAGATGTTGGAAAAGAAGGAAAGGATTGAACAATGATGTATAGCCGTTTTATTAAAATATGGGCTTTACTATTCCTTGTCCTAATCCTATCGAATCAGGGATGGATAATCATAGCAAAAGCAGAAGAAAAGGAATTTGTGGTAGACGATCCGTATCAATACTTTTCTGAAGCAGATAAGGAAAGAATTGAAAACGAAGTTAAAAAATTGCCTGAAATCTACAAGATTATCGTTCTTCCAAGTGGTAAGGAAGGAATCGATCTTGAGGCCAAAACAATGTTCCAACGGAGAAATTTTTCGCAGGATACGATTATGATTCTGATATTTACCGATCAGAAGGAAATCTTTGCTGTTACTGGCGAGGCGCTACAAAAAAAGGGATTAGATGATGTTTTTTTTAAAACTGAAATTGAACAGTATTTCGTTCCTAATGTGAAAGCTGGGTCTGTTCCTCTCGCGTTGATCAATCTAACAAAAGGAATTAGTCAAGATTTTTCTAAATATCTTGTAGAAAAAAAGGATTCACCCAAAATCCCGGAGGCACCAAAAAAGCTAATAGCAGAAGAAGACCACTCTTCTACAAACAATATGAACCAAATCGTATGGATTGTTGGTTTGTTCATTTTGATTGTCATTTTTTGGATCGTAAAGCGCTTAAAACGCAAAAAATAACAACCCTTCACTATTTAAAGTAAGGGTTGTTTTATTTCTGCTCTAATCAAATTGTTCTCCTTGTTGCAGTCTTTTTTTGGTTACATAATCTGTTTCATAATAGCTTAATTCTTCACGTAAGACTTCAAAGGTTTTGGATAATGCAAGAATGATTTTTTTTATATCTGGGTGTGGGGTATAAGAAAATTTGATCGCATCTTTTCCGGTGTAGGAATGTCTACCATCCTCTTCATAGACTTCGTGTGCAGGGTAATAGAATTTATGTACACAAAGATAGACTGTTTCATAAAGAATTTGTTCTGCAAAATCCTTATTAAAATGATGGCTTCTAGCAACAACCCCTAGTTTTTGATAAGTATTTTCACAGTTGACTAATAAATGGCGTAAATCAGATAATAATTCACATGTCTTCACTATTTGCCCCTCATTGTAGACTAAATTGTTTATAGCATGGAAATTCAAAAAATGTTCAAGCGATTCATTGATTTCTTTTAATAAATTT
Source organism: Tepidibacillus infernus (assembly GCF_048898065.1). Taxonomy (NCBI): domain Bacteria; kingdom Bacillati; phylum Bacillota; class Bacilli; order Caryophanales; family Bacillaceae; genus Tepidibacillus; species Tepidibacillus infernus. The sequence continues at coordinate 1,368,210 of NZ_JBLWFI010000001.1, read as the reverse complement.
TGTGATAAAAGTATAAGCTGTTTAATTTGAGATTCAGGCATTTCCGATTCCTCCACTTTTCTTTTTATTGTAACACCCAATCATTTCCTTTGGTATGAAAATTTGATAAAATAGATAAGTATTCTAAGAATGGTGGGTGTTTCGCTTTTGATCTCTTCAAAAGATTATATGTGGTCTGTCGCTGCTAATTTAATAAGAGAACAAGATTTTTCCCTATTTCATATAGAAGACCAATTGGGTATAAATGATCATTTTCCAACCCTACATTTTATAAAAAATGTTGGACGAAGATACCTTTATCTCCGTTTGATTTCCATTGACTTTATTTGGCCTAATCATTTGCAGCAAGAGATGGAACAAGCTGTAATAAAAGCAGATCAAGTCTCCCGACAAGTATCGGCTAATAGAATGGATTTTTTCAATATTTATCTTTTTCAAGCTATACCTTCTTATGAAATTCAACAAATGATTGCTCAATCCTCTAAAACATTAGGAAACCATTTAGATTTATTTTTTGGTTATGTTGATCTAGAGAACCAACAACTAGGTATTCCCGAAGGCGCTTTTGAATACTTAAAAATAACAAAAGAACCTTTTGTCGATTCTTTTTCAAATCCCATATCGATAGAACCTGAACAGTTAATAGAGGAAATGAAAGAGATACAAAAACGCAAAGAAGAGGAATATAAACAAGTATTTCAATTTGGGAAACCAATCCTAACTTATTTCCTTATTGCAATTAATGCAGTTTTTTTCTTATTAATGACCCTAAAGGGTGGAAGCACCGATACAGAAGTACTTCTTGATTTTGGTGCAAAGGAATCCTTTCTCATCACCCAAGGAGAGTATTGGCGACTCTTTACCCCGATTTTTTTACATATTGGATTTCTCCATTTTGCATTAAATAATGTGGCCTTGCATTATCTTGGACAGATGACAGAGAGAATTTACGGATCAACTCGTTTTCTTCTCATTTATTTGTTCGCTGGGATCATTGGGAATATTAGCAGCTTTTTATTTGCTCCAAATAACATTGGAGCAGGGGCATCAGGTGCAATTTTTGGCCTTTTTGGCGCATTATTATATTTTGGCTATGTGAATCCGGATTTGTTTTTTAGAACCATGGGAAAGGATATTATTAGTGTAATCATGGTCAACCTCGTTTTTGGAATGGTGGTTCCAAACATCGACAATTATGCCCATCTTGGGGGACTCATTGGTGGTTTCTTGATAGCAGCGATCGTCCATCTACCAAATCAGAAGCATAATAAATGGTTGGTTACTTTAACTGCAACCATGATCTTACTTATCGTTTCAGTTAGTACTTGGTGGGGAATTAATGGGAGGGAAGTGAAAGGAAGCGAAGCTCTTCTATTAAAGGGGGAAAAAGCGTTACAAAATAATAACCTAAATGAAGCACACACCCTATTTAACCAATTGGTTAAATCTTACCCAGATAACCCTTATGCACATTATTATTTTGCTAGCACTTTACTGAAAGAAGGACAATTGGAACAGGCTGCAGCGTATTATCAAAAAAGTCTGGAGTTACAACCAAAATTGTATCAAGCTCATTATTATCTTGCCCTGATTTCTATCTTTGAGAAAAACGAGCAGGAAGCAATCCAGCATTTACAAAAAGCATTAGAAATCAATCCAGATTTTAATGAGGCAAAACAACTATTAAAAGAAATACAATAGGACAAATGGTTCATATGTTTCCCTTTCTTTATGATGTAAAATAAAAATAAACATCGTGAAAAGGAGACAATAAGATGAGCGAATATGACCAAACCATTATTAAAGAATTCAATTCTTTTTTAGAAGAAATTACTGATCATAGGAAAGACGTATATAAAGTGATTGATTTTTTAAATACTCTTTTAAGAGTCAAAAATACGATTCCCCCTACTGTAGAGGTTGTCACCATTTTAAGAAATGAAAGACCTATTTTATTTCAATCCCTAAAACAGATTATCTCTCCAGTTAGTCCATTATATATGATTATAAAATTGGATATGGATCTAGATGAAGCAAAAAAACGATTAGCACTCTGATTTGCCAAAATCAGGGTTTTTTTTTATACTTGAATAGGAACATATGTTTGTATATAATGATAACAAAGGGGGTAGGGGATTCTGTGAAAAGAATACAATTTTATCCGTTTTTATCGAAGGGATGTGCCTTTTTTGCTACAGCAGTAGCAGGAGAAGGCTTGTATTTAAAGGTACTATACGTAGACGGAACCTCAGAAGAATTACCAACATCCGCACACTCATTTCTACATGGAATTGTTCAGTTCTTTGGATATGATATCGTAGCCTTGCGGAAACAGTATGGACAAGCTATAGGAAAGAGTCAGATGATTCCTCTTCCATTGATTGAGGACTGGATTTTAACACCATTTAAAGTTGCGAGTAAACCAGAAGATGAATTTACAATGGGATGGGTAATCGCCCAGGCGATTATCGGAATCAATAGTGAAAATAGAGCTGTAACAAAATTGTCATTGAAGGGAAACCATACGCTTTATTGTGCTCACGGAGAGAATTACTGTAAACAGCAACTTCGCCATGTGGCCTTAGTTCAACATCGCTATCAGTTTTTGCATCACAAAGGGGACTCTTTCACGGCAAAAGAAGAACAAATCCCTTATCTAGGGATATAAAGCTCATTTTTTTATCATCAATTGATAAAGGTCACTCTGTTCGTGAGTGACCTTGACTCTATGGAGGCTATTCATCGTCTAATTGATACTCATTTTCAACTTCTCTAATTAATTCAGAAGGCTTTATACTTAATGCCTTTGAAAGGGCATAAATCGTGTTCAAGCTAGGTTTGCGTTTTCCTCTTTCTAATAAACTAATATAAGTACGATCAAGCTTTGAGCGAAAAGCCAACTCTTCTTGGGAGATCTTACGGTTAACCCTTAAGTTTTTTAAAACTTTACCAAAGATAATTTGAACGTCCAAGCTGGTTTCTCCTTTTTTTGGGATTCTTGAACCATTATGATTTTTTATTAAGGAAGTTGTCCACGGACAAGAGTCTACAATTTCAGAGAACGCTATGGTAAAATAGTAATGTTTGTGAAAGAAGCCGAATGATGGGGGGGATTAAAATTGAAAAAGTATCTAGGTAGAATAACAGCGGTTTTTGTAGGTCTAATCGTTGTTGCTTTTCATAGTGTTGTAGAATTGGATATTGATCGTCATGACTTGTTCATTGCTGCGATCACTACTTTTATCACCCTATGGTTTGGGGTGCAATATGACAAATCAAGATTATATCTTGAAGAGCTAACGAAGAGTAGGAAAAAGCTTGTCAGGGACATTACTGAACGTAAGATAATTGAGAAAACACTAATGGAAACAGAGGCCAAATATCGGAGTTTGGTTGAGGGTGCATTTGTAGGAATATATATTTATCAAAATGGACGAATTATTTATGCAAATCCTCGTTTTAAAGAAATTATTGGTTATACAAATCAAGAACTTGCTCAAATCAATATTTTGGATCTGATCATCCCTGAAGATAAAGAGTTACTTACAAAATATGCGAAGATGAGTCAGAATGTTGAACATATACATGAACATATAAGAGGGATAAAAAAAGACGGCAGTATCATTTATATAGAGCTACATGCTTCAAAAACAGTCTACCATGATAAAAATGCTTTCATAGGTACCATTCATGATGTGACAGAGCAGAAAAAGGTAGAGAAAAAAATTAATCAACTGGCCTTTTATGATGCCTTAACAGGTTTATCTAATCGTTATCTCTTGAATAAATACCTTCAATATTTCATCAAACGTTCAGAACAGCAAAAAATGATTACGGCATTGATGTTCATTGATTTAGATCGCTTTAAGTTAGTCAATGATACTTTAGGGCACAATGTTGGAGATTTGCTATTACAACAGGCTGCTGAAAGATTAAAGAATTGCATTCGTCAAAATGATCTAGTCTCTCATTATGGTGGTGATAAATTTGTTGTCTTGCTTGAGAATATCGGTAGAAATGAGGTTACAAAAATTGCTGAGCGAATGCTTAATGAGTTTAAATCTCCATTTCTATTAATGGGTCATGTAACATTTGTCACACCTAGCATTGGAATAAGCATTTACCCGTATGACGGTGAAGATATTGAAACCCTTATACGTAGTGCGGATATTGCTATGTATTTGGCAAAGGAAGATGGGAAGAATACGTATCGTTTTTATACCACGGAATTGAGTGATAAATACTACCGAAAACTGCAATTGGAAAATGCCTTACGAAAAGGGTTGTAGCACGACTTGTACACTTTGTGTGCCTTCAGAAGTGCCCTTTTCTCCGTAATCTTTATTCATAGAAGGGCACGGATGACGGAGCGCGATGGAATATACAACCCTTTTTTTATATTGAAATAAAAAAAGTTGATATTGGTAGTTGATTTGATTATTATCTAATTAGATAAATATTAAACAAGTCTTTATTTTTTAAAGTTATTTCATCTAACAGGTTGGAGGGGAATTGGTTTGCAGCTTGATCGGCTTGTTAACTTTCATAAAGTATTAGCAGATCCCACAAGAATAAGAATTCTTGTATTATTAGCAAAAGAGCCATTACACGGGCAGGCATTGGCTGGCAAATTAGGAGTTAAGCCACCAACGATTACACACCATATGATGAAGTTAAGAGAAGTAGGACTGATCTATGAACGAAGGGATAAGAACACCATTTATTTTTATTTAGATGAAAAAACCTTAAGAAGAAAGGCAGAATCAATTATTAAAGTCGTTTTTTCTCATGAACTAAGTGATCAATTAGGAGGTGAGGATATGGAAGAAGAAACGGAAAGGGAGAAAATGAAGAAGGAAAAACTAGAAAAGCAAAAAGTAGAAGTGATCAAAAACTTCTTTACCCCAAATGGAAAGCTTAAAAATATACCTTCTCAAAGAAAGAAAAAGTTATTCGTTTTAGAATATATGATAAAAGAGTTAGAGCAAGGGAAGAAATACTCGGAGAAAGAGATTAATGAACATATTAAACAATTTCATGAGGACTTTGCCACGATTCGTAGAGAATTTATAGTCAATTCTTTTATGTATCGGGAAAACGGAATTTATGAAATGAATCCAAAAGAAATGTGGGCAAAGCCAGAATAAACTTATGCTTTGCCCACTAGTTCCTTATACTTATAGCAATTGGTTGTATGATCCATCACCATTCCAGTTGCTTGCATAAAGGAATAGCAGATGGTTGAACCGACAAATTTGAAACCCCGCTTTTTTAAATCCTTACTCATCAGATCTGATTGTGGTGTGGTGATAGGGACTTCTTCTTTGCTTTTCCAATGATTGATGATCGGTTTTCCATCTACGAATGACCAAATGTATTCTCTAAAAGAACCAAATTCCTCTTGAACTTTTAAGAATGCTTGAGCATTGGTGATTGATGATTGGATTTTTAAGCGATTACGAATAATTCCTTTATTGACTAGTAGCTCTTCAACTTTCTTTGAGTCGTATAAGGCCACTTTTTTCGGGTCAAATTCATCAAAAACGTGACGATAATTTTCTCTTTTCTTTAAAATGGTGATCCAACTTAATCCTGCTTGAGCACCTTCAAGAATAAGGAACTCAAACAATTTCTGATCATCAAAAACGGGAACCCCCCATTCTTGATCATGATAGTCAATATAAAGTGGGTCATCTGTTACCCATGCACATCGACTCTTCATCATTGATTCTCCTAGGATATAGATTTTAACTTCCCTATTTTATATGTAATGATAACTTATGATCAAACTTATTTAGTAATTTCAATTTTATTATGATACATGGTAATAAGCAAGAAGAATAGGGTCAGTCCAATTATGTACGAAAAAATGGGAGGAATTAAAATGGCCACAATAGAGGATTTTCTAAAACTAGATATTCGCATAGGAACTGTGATTGAAGCTCATCCATTTCCAGAAGCAAGAGTACCAGCGATAAAACTATTGATCGATTTTGGTGAGTTAGGTATGAAACGTTCCAGTGCGCAAATCACCAAACGTTATCAGCCAGATCAATTGATTGGTAGACAAGTTGTCGCAGTTGTGAACTTTCCACCGAGAAGAATTGCTGGATTTGAATCAGAAGTGCTTGTGTTAGGGGGAGTGCCTGAAAAAGGTGATGTGATTCTATTAACTCCAGATGAAAAAGTACCCAATGGCACGCCAATAGCTTGATGGAAGTGTATAGCAATAAAAATTAAATAAGGTGAAGTGTCTGCATTCATTATTTGGGGTGCAGCAATATATATGGGTCTTGCCATAATTGGTAAATAAGCAAATTATAACTTTCTTCCACTTGTCATTTAGGGGTTTGTATATTCCATGAGCTGCGACATAGCGTGACTAGCAGCTTTAGCTGTGTAGCACGACTTGTACACTTTGTGTGCCTTCAGAAGTGCCCTTTTCTTCTTAATCTTTTTTTTATAGAAGGGCATGGATGACGGAGCGCAATGGAATATACAACCCTTTTCTTATTTTACACTCTGACCTTTAGATTCTTTATGAAAAGTGCTTATTGAATGGGTAAAACGTAAAATAAATGACATATCGCATGATGATAAGGGAACTTAAGAAACTTTTCTATTCTATGCTTTTGTAATTCAAGATTATTCGACAGGACAAGGTAGGATCATGGAGGATATGAAAGGATATGTAAGGGAAAAAATGCTGAATTTGTTTATTGAAAGGTTTGACTAGGATCTGTATGAATACAGTAGATTATCCGTTTTGAGTGATAATACAGTTTTATGATAAAATTTTATTGTATTCGTTTTGCAAAGGAGGCAAGCTATGATTCGTTTTGAAAATGTGGCCAAAGTTTATGATGATGGATTTCGAGCATTAGACAATATCAACCTTCATATCAAAAAGGGCGAATTATTGGTTCTGATTGGGCCAAGTGGATGCGGGAAAACAACAACAATGAAAATGATCAACCGCTTGATTGATCCAAGTGAAGGAGCTATTTATATTGATAACCAAGAAATTAACACGATGAATCCAGTAGAGTTACGACGTAATATTGGTTATGTCATTCAACAAATCGGATTATTGCCCCATATGACCATTGGAGAAAATGTGGCCTTGGTACCCAAGTTAAAAAAATGGGACACAACAAAGTATTTGAATAAAGTAGATGAGTTGTTAACCATGGTTGGATTGGATCCAGCGATTTATCGGGATCGTTATCCAAAAGAACTAAGTGGTGGTCAACAGCAACGGGTTGGGGTGATTAGAGCCTTGGCAGCTGATCCAAATGTTATCTTAATGGACGAACCCTTTAGTGCATTGGATCCGATTAGTCGAGAGCAACTACAAGATGAACTGATACGGTTACAAGAAGAAATCAAGAAAACGATTGTTTTTGTTACCCACGATATGGATGAAGCACTAAAAATAGCAGATCGAATTTGTATTATGAGAGAAGGCAAAATTGTACAAATCGATACACCGGAAAATATACTACGACATCCAGCTAATGAATTTGTTAAATCATTTATTGGTGAAGAGCGGTTAAATGAAGTAGATTTATTACCATCATTAGAAGAAATCATGGTGAAACCTGTAACTTCAGGGCCAAATCGTGGATTAGCTGAAGCAGTGAAAACCATGAGAACACATCGAGTAGATAGTCTATTGATTGTCGATAAAGAAAATCATTTGCTTGGTTCTGTTGGGGTATGGCAAATTCAACAACATTTTAAGGATGAGACCCTAACAGTGAAAGATGTGATGAAAACTGATTTAATCACTGTTCAATCTGATCAGTCTTTAACAATTGCGATTGAATTAATTCATCAACATAATCTTTCTTATTTACCTGTTGTTACTTCTTCAAATCTTCTAGAAGGGGTCATTACTCGTGCTAGTTTAGTAGAGATCATGGCCAAGAAGTACTCAAATGATTAAGAATATTCCGTCTAAAATCATTGGAGGTGATTGAATGGAACAAACAAGCCAATCTACTTTTTCAGAATTTTTACAAATAGTGCAAGAACGATGGCCAGATATTTTAACAGGTACATGGGAACATATTCAATTAACTCTCTTGTCTGTTCTTCTAGCGATTCTAATTGCTGTTCCATTAGGGATTCTACTAACCCGCCATCGAAAGTTAGCTGAACCAATTATTGGTATCACTGCTGTATTTCAGACCATTCCAAGTCTAGCATTACTAGGATTTATGATTCCGTTATTAGGAATTGGATATACCCCAGCTGTTGTTGCATTAACCATTTATGGATTGCTACCTATTTTAAGAAATGCCTATACTGGGATTCTTGGAGTAGATAAAGCAGCAATTGAAGCAGGGGTTGGAATGGGAATGACATCGAAGCAGGTCCTATACATGATTGAAATCCCATTGGCCTTACCCATTATTATGGCTGGGATCAGGACCGCCACCGTTTTAATTGTAGGAGTTGGAACCTTGGCCTCACTAATTGGTGCAGGGGGGTTAGGGGATTTAATTTTCCGTGGGATCTCGATGGCTAGAAATGAAATTATTCTTATTGGCGCCATTCCAGCTGCCATTTTAGCACTGGTCTTTGATTTTTTACTTAAATGGATCGAATCCATGGTGACGCCAAAAGGAATAAGATCATAAACAAAATTAAAATAGAAAGGGGAACTAATTTTGAAAAAATTTACTTTTGTTTTACTAGCAATTATTCTTGTCTTTTCTTTAGCACTCGTTGGCTGTTCTAGTGGAAAAGATACGATTGTAATTGGAGGTAAGAACTTTACTGAACAAGATGTGTTAGTCTACATGATGAAGGATATCATTGAAGATAAAACTGATTTAAACGTAGAAACTAAGCCTTTCTTAGGTGGAACCAATGTAGTGGCTCAGGCATTAGAACGAGGCGACCTTGATCTATATGCAGAGTATACAGGAACTGCTTTAATCAATCTATTAGGATTAGAAGTGATGAATGATCCTCAAGCCGTTTATGACAAAGTCAAGCAGATTTATAAGGATGAAAAACAATTAGTATGGCTAGAACCATTTGGCTTTAATAACACTTATACTCTAGCGATGAGAAGAGATCAGGCAGAATCACTTGGTATTGAAACCTACAGTGATTTAGCTGAAAAAGCATCAGAATTAGTACTAGGTTCTACTCAAGAATTTTTAGAACGAGCTGATGGGTATAAAGGGTTACAAAAGGTATATAATATGAACTTTAAAGAAGTAGTTGGTATGGACCCTGGTTTAACTTATGCAGCGGTTCGTGACAAGAAAACTGATGTAAATGATGCTTTTGCAACTGATGGTAGAATTGCCGCCTTTGATTTAAAAGTCTTAAAGGATGATAAACAATTCTTTCCACCTTATTATGCTGCACCTGTAGTTAGACAAGATACGCTTGAAAAACATCCAGAAATTGCTGATGCATTGAACCAACTAGCAGGAAAATTAAGTGATCAAACGATGTCTCAGTTAAACTCACAAGTTGACCTTGATGGTAAGGATGCAAAAGATGTCGCCCATGATTGGCTCGTCTCACAAGGTTTAATTAAAGAATAATCAGTGATTAGAAAAATAAACCCTCTATTTTCTTTTTGAAAATGGAGGGTTTTCTGGTTTTTAACCCCTTAAAATAAAGAACCAAAATAAGGCCGCTAAGATAAAACGATAAATAGCAAAAGGAGTTAATTTAACTTTTTGTAATAATTTAAGGAACGAAACAACTGCTAACCATGCGACGATAAATGAAACAATGAAACCGACGACAAAGAATCCAATATCGTTTACTGAAAGGAACTGATAGCTTTTTAATAGATCATATCCACTAGCTGCAACCATCATTGGAATGGCAATGATAAAGGAGAACTCTGCAGCAGTTTTATGATTTGTTCCTACTAATAAACCACCAGCAATCGTTGCACCTGAACGTGAGAAACCTGGCCAAAGAGCAAGAATTTGCGAAAGTCCAATCAAAAAGGCTTGTTTATAAGTAATTTGATCAAGTTCTGTAGCTGTCTCCTTTGTTTTTCTTTTCTCTGCATAAATCATAAAAAGTCCACCAATCACTAAACCGATTAAGACAGTACTTGACGAGAAAAGATAGGTTTTGATTACTTTATGTAGTAAAAGTCCCATTAACATTGCAGGGAAGATCGCAATAAAAATATGGATAAGGTTTAATTGACCTTTAGCAAAAAGTCCACCTTCAGCTTTAAATCCTTTCCTCCAATCTAATAAGCCAAAAACTCTTCGCCAATAAAGAATAGCGACTGCTAAAATGGCCCCTAATTGAATCACGATCTCAAAGGTTTCGGCTTTATTTCCCGTAAAACCTAGCAATTCACCGGATAAAATCAAATGACCTGTTGAAGAAACAGGTAAAAATTCCGTTAATCCTTCTACAATCCCTTGAATGATAGAAACGATATATTTTTCCATAGTGCCCCCCTAATAATTGATTTTTGGAAACAAACGAAAAATCTCTAGCAAAAATACTTGTAAACTTAGCCATACACCGCCAAAGACATATCCAGCAACGATATCACTAGGATATTGCATTCCAAAGTAGATTTGGCTTATTCCAATTAAAAATGAAAAAGATAATACAAGAAAAATAGCCAAATTGTGAACCCACACCCCTTTGATATGACGTACTAGTAAGTAAGCAGTAAAACCAAAAACAACGATAGCGGTTAAGGATTGTTCACTAGGGAATGTATGATGAAACAAAAATCGTAACCCTTCATCTAAGATTTCCCCACCAACCACTACAAGAAAGAGAAAAATGCTTTCCAATTTTCGATCAGGGCTTCTTAACATAATCCATAACCACGTAAATAATATCAAAGGAAGTAATATAAAGATAGTGGAAAGGTGTTGAAAAATTTGCATCCAAGGTTGCCAAGACTGGTCAAAGAGAAGTTTGACCACTAAGGTGGTTATGTTATCAAACTGATTAAATTCCTGTGCTAAAAAATCCTGAATCATACCGAGCATAAGCGCAAAAAAGCCAATAAAAACAATACCTGCACTAGCAATAAGTATTTTTATACGTCCAAGGGTTGGAAACGTATCTAAAGCTTTTTTAAAATTGATTTCTAATCTTTCTTTCAGCCAACTTCGATAAGTTCGATATAGATAAAAAATCGCCAATAAAATAATAGCAATGATTCCAGCAATAATGAGATATTTCTTAATCGAAGTGTGGAATTGTTCCCATTGTGGCCCTAATATTTTTCCTAAAGAAATAAACGTACTAACCCAAATAAATGCACCAAGATAAGCATAAACCATATAGACACGATAAGAAATCCTTGCAGTACCTGAAAAATATCCAGTAATATGCCGAACACCAGGGATGAAGTAAGCGATGACTAGCAATTTATTTCCGTATCGGTCAAACCAAAGAGATACTTTTTCTAGTCTTTCTGGACCTAGATGAATATAATGTCCGTACTTTCTAAAAAAAGGAGTTCCTAAGCGTCTTCCAATCCAATAGGAAATGGTCATTCCAGTAATTGCACCCATTGCAGCCATAAAAATACTAAAGCTCCAATGTAATTGTCCTTGATACACGAGAAATCCAGCATAGCCCATTAAAGCCTCTCCGGGAAGGGGAAGGGCAATTAATTCAAGTAGCAAGGAAATGAATAAGACGAGATAACTATATTGTTCAAATAAAGTTTTAATCCACTCAAACACATTAGATCCTCCAATGTATACAAAAATTTTCCTGGTTCTAGTCTTCACTTACTCTTTTTTGTCTATTCCAGTGATAAAAAAAGAATATAATTGTGAGCAATATAGTTAAAATGATGGTAATTTGTAAATATTTATGCAAGATGATGGAAAAAACGTACCAATGCTCTTTTAATACAATTCCAAGTGTGATAAATCCAAACACCCAAAATAACCCACCTAAAAGGGCAAAGAGAATAAACATTTTATATTCCCATTGACTAATTCCTGCTAAATAGGCAGTTAAATAACGAACTCCGGGGATGAAATAACCAATACTAACAGCAAGCTTACCTTTTTGCTCGAACCATTGTCCCACCTTATCTAATTTTTCAGGGGTTACATGAATGTACCTCCCATATTTTTCAAAAAAGGGATGTCCAAAGGAATAACCGATGGCGAAGCTGATCGACATGCCAGTCATACTTCCTAATAGAGCTATGAAGACAGTCAATAGATAATTAAGTTTTCCAAGGGAGACAAGATATCCGGTAAAGATCATTAAGATTTCATCAGGAATAGGCAGCCCAACAATGCCTAAAACTAGTAAACTAAACAAGCCAAAGTAACCATAGTGTGAAATAAACGGTATTACTACATGCTGTACCAAATCGATCCTCCTTTTGCTTTACCTTGGTTTTTGCTTTTTAATCTCTTTTACACATAAAGACTAACGAGAATAAAGAAAAGTTCATCTTCAATTAATTTGTGAAAAAAATGCGAACATATATTTCTATCAACTTAATAGGCGATATGACGAATAGAATAGATTCAGATAATGTAAAGCTGTGCACAAATTGAAGAAGGCCGGCCTTCATTTAGTGAAGGTGGATTACTTGAATAAAAAAATCGAGCAAGCACAGCAAGGAAACCAACAAGCAATGGAAGAGTTAATTCAACAATACCAACCACTACTGATATCCTTTGCAAAAAGGAAGTATGTCAACCATAGTTTTGAAGAGACGCTACAAGAAGGACAATTAGCTTTTATTATAGCAGTACAACATTTCGATCCAACCTATGGGATCTTTTTTGGGAGTTTCGCCAAACAAAGAATTTGGAGACACTTAACCTCTTTATTGAGGAAGGAAAAGAAATGGCAGGAAACGATCTTAGTGGATGGATGGAAAGAGGATTATAATGCGATTCTATCAACAACAGAAGATTTAGATTTTCGAATCTGGAAGGAACAAGCTGAGTCCATCCTATCTGAAAAAGAGAAGCAATTCTTTGATCTTTTCTGGATAAAAGGTTTCACTGTAGCAGAAATCGCTGAACAAATGAACGTTTCGACTAATACAGTTAAAACATGGAAGAAACGGGCAATCAAAAAATTAAGAGAGGATTTGCTGTCACCCAATCATCCTCCTACAGGCACTATATAAGATGTAACCGGCCGGTGAACAACAAAAAAGGAGGAAATAAAGTATGGCTATTCAATCTAATGAAACTTTAAAAGGGCTTGACTATTACAGTGCTGCCACAGATACACAGTTGCAATGTTTTAAAAATAACGGAATTAGTTTTGTTTGCCGTTATTATACGAGTAACACGACTAGATTGTCAAACGGTCGAACTGCAATTAAGAATTATTTTCTAGGTGTTCAAGATGCTATGAATGAAATACTATCAAATGAACGGTCAAAGATGGATAATTGGAGTTTACGGTGGGTATTATGTTGTAAAAGAGTTAGATGGATACGCTGGAATTTCAAAAACGTGGCAAACATCTTCGTGGAGTGATGGAAAAGATTATGTGTACCGTAATATCTATCAATATCAACATAATGTAAGTTCTTGTAATGTAAATGTTGATTATAATGCTTCCGATGGAAGTCATGGAGGATTTAAACTTTAAAAATAAAAATTATTTTCTGACGCAGGAAATTTATCCTGCGTCTATTTTTAGTTTTAATCAATATGAATGAAACCTACTTAGGCCGATAAAAATTCTGCAATTTATTGGGTATCTCACTCTTCTTAACAAGGCTTAAAATGACAAAAGGTTGAATGAATTGGTATTCACTTATATCATTCACGGCATAAATTCTATCTTTAAAATTCGTATCCCAAATTGGTTCTAAAAGATTATTTTCAATTTTGTATCCTAGAATACGACTAGACACACTATACAAATCCGCCTTTGCTGAAATGCTCCCCGTATAGATAAGATCGTTTTTTGCAAAATCAATGGATTTTAACATCGTTGCAACCGATCGAGTTACTGGAAGATATTTGTTTGAAAAGGCATTCCAGTCAGCCTCATTTTCGAAAATGATCGTTTCATATGGTAAGATATCCTCAATAGTGGGTTTACTTGTAACAAATCCATTAAATAAGATTTCATAGGAAACATCACTTTTCGGGGAACAGCCTAAAGTACCTACAAAGAAAAATATAGAAATGAGCAGAAAAAGAACGGTCTTTTTCAAGATTTTAAACCTCCTCAAAAAAAAGAATGAGATACTTGTCACCCAATCATCCTCCTACAGGCACTATATAAGATGTAACCGGCCGGTGAACAACAAAAAAGGAGGATGATACAAATGGCAGTTAATAGTTTAGCAGATTTATCTAAGATGGTGATTACTTCTCAGGTGGGATTGGATGCAAACAATGAACCTGTGTTAAAAGCCAAAACCTATAATGGGGTAAAACCAACTGCACTCGATCAAGACGTGTTCGATGTTGCTCAAGCCATAGCATCACTTCAGGCCAATCCGGTTTACCGTGTTGAACGTATCGATCGTGAAGAATTAACTCAAGCATAATGAGTAAATTAAGTTTTCTATTGTAAGTGTAGCACACGCAAGTCTAAAAAAAAGAGGAGGAATGAATCATGACTGTCAAAACCTTAGAACTTATTTTCCAAACTGCAGAAGGAAAGAACGCAACCATCTCCATTCCGGATCCAGTTGAACCACTTGACCCAGCAATCGTTAATCAAGTGATGGCACAAATCGTGACTAAGAATATCTTTCAATTCACCAGTGGAGAAATTGTTGCAGCTGTAAGTGCAAGAACGATTGAAAGAACAGTCACAGATATTGCTTTAGCATAACAAAAATGGGGAGGAGACTCCCCATTCTTTACTTTTATGAATGAATGTGAATGACATGGATATCATGATCATGATTTTTGCTAGAAAGGAGAGAAGAACAATGGAACAGTGGATTCCAATGATTGGAGAAGTAGGCTTCCCCATTATTGTTACCTTGTATCTATTGACCCGAATTGAAGGAAAAATCGATGTCTTATCTCATTCAATTACCGAGCTTACAAATAGCATCAACAAATTTCAAAAGCAAGAATAGCTTAACTGAAAGTGAATACGATAAAGATTAAGGTGTGACATGGTATGTAGATATTCGTGTCACATCTTTTTTGCTTGATTTGGACTTGTTTTTTGTAAAATAGGTAGATGAATGTGATAAAATAAGAAAGATAGTAATAGATTATACATAGGAGGGCTTGGTTCATGGAATTAGGGTTAAAAGGTAAAGTTGCCTTTATTACAGCTGCTAGTAAAGGTTTAGGTAAAGCGGTTGCACTTGAATTAGCTCGTGAAGGAGTCCAATTGGCGATTTCTAGTAGAAATAAGGAACAAATTGAAGAAACCGCTGAATTGATTCGCAAAGAAACAGGGACAAGGGTAGAGGCATTTGTTGCAGATGTGAGCAACCCTAACGATGTAAAACAATTTGTTGAGACAATGATTCAAAAGTTTGGAAAAGTAGATATCTTACTAGTCAATGCAGGTGGCCCACCAAGTGGTGAATTTATGCAGTTTGATGATGAAACATGGGAAAGAGCTTTCCAAACTAACCTAATGAGCATCGTCCGTATGGTTAGAGAGGTAGTTCCACATATGCGCAAAAACGGTGGAGGAAAAATTCTTACCATTGCTTCTTCATCCGTAAAAGTTCCGATTCCGGGGCTTGTTTTATCAAATACATTTAGAGCTGGTGTTGCTGGATTGATGAAAACTTTATCAATGGAGCTAGCAAAGGATCAGATTTTGGTCAATGTGGTTGCTCCAGGACGTATTGCAACTGATCGTTTGAAAGAGCTAGATGCAGCAAATGCAGAAAAGTTAGGAATTCCTGTTGAAGAGGTTACCAAAAAAATGGAACAAACGATACCACTAGGTCGATATGGCGGACCCCAGGAATTCGCCAAGGCAGTTGTATTCTTAGTATCTGATGCAAATTCATATATTACAGGTTCTACAATTATGATCGATGGAGGAATGGTTCCATCCCTGTAGAATACTATCTTATCATTAAAAAAATAGGAGATGATCGAGATGATGACTGAAGAAAGAGAAAACGGAAAAATAAAAATTGAGAGTGACGTTGTAGGTATGATTGCTGGCTTGGCTGCAGTGGATACAGATGGAGTTGCTAGCATGTCGGGAGGAATTACTGAAGGGCTTGCAAAAAGAGTAAGTGGTAAAAATGTAGCAAAAGGGGTGAAAGTTGAGGTAGGAGAAACTGAAACTGCCATTGATTTAAGAGTGATTGTGAAATATGGCTACAAAATTCATGAAGTAGCAAGAAATTTACAATTCAATGTGAAAGAGGCAGTTGAATCCATGACAGGATTAAATGTCGTCGAAGTGAATGTGCATGTAGAAGGAGTAGAGATTCAAAAGCCAGAAGAAGAAGAAAAGACAGAAGAAACTACTCTTCGTCTAAAGTAATCTAGCGTTTGTAAACGTTTTAAACGAAATGAAATGACAAAAGCAGCTAAAGGAATCATATTCTTTAGCTGCTTTTGTTGTTTTCTCTAGAAAGACTTAATACAACACCTATTGCCGTCATAACCATGATCAAGGATGAGCCTCCTGCACTAATAAAAGGAAGAGGGACTCCTGTGATTGGAATCGTACCAGTGACCCCACCAATATTGATAAAAGCTTGAATCGCCAATAAGCTTACTACACCTACACCTAGTAAGGTACCAAAAGCGTCCTTTGACCTTAAAGAGATAATGAGGATGCGCCATAACAATAATAAAAAAGCCAAGATAAAAATGGTGACACCAATAAACCCAAGTTCTTCACCCATAACGGAAAAAATAAAATCAGACTGGGGGTAAGGTAAATAGAAATATTTTTGAATCCCTTTTCCAAAACCAGTACCGACAATTCCACCATTGCCAAGAGCCAATAAAGATTGAATCAGTTGATAACTTGTATCCCAAGGATCACTCCATGGATCCAGAAAAGCTGTAAATCGAGCAAAACGATAACTAGCTGATAAAATAAAAATGGTCAGAATAGCAATCGCGGGTACAGATAAATAGAGTATCTGCTTAAGACTTGCTCCTCCAACAATCATCACAATCCCAGCTGTTGCTAATAAAATCATCGCTGTTCCATAATCCGGTTGTACAGCAATTAAAATAAAAAACAATCCGGTAATCAATAAAGCAGGAAGCAACCCTTGTTTAAAGCTACTCATTTTCTCCCCTTTTTTAGAAATCAGCCCTGCTAAGTAGATAATTAACCCCAGTTTAGCAAATTCTGCTGGCTGTATGGTGAAAGAACCAATCCCAATCCAACTTCTTGCACCATTTCGTTCTTGTCCTAGACCCGGAACAAAAACAAGTAATAGGAGAAAAAACGAAGCCATTAAGATGAGAAAAAATTTATTTTTATAAAACACAAATGGGATATTCATGGTTACCAACATACCAAAAAGGCCAATCGCCCCCCAAATCATTTGTCTTTGGGTAAAAAACCAACGGTTTCCCATTTCCCAATAAGAAATCGTATAACTTGCACTAAAAATCATCACGATACCGAACCCAACCAAAACAAGAGTCATGAATAGCAAGAGAAAGTCTGGTGTTCCTCGACTGGGCTTCATTTATGTATTACTCCTTTCAATCGCTATAATACCCACAAAAGTGACGACTTCCTTGAAGTATCTTCCGATTACTTTTGCGGGGCTCTATCTTTCTTTACCTACAAAAAAAGAAGGCATTTATGTTATTCCATAAAGCCTTCTTTTTTTCCTGCTAGTCTTTTTGTTTTTCTAAATATTGTAGTAAACGATCAAGTAAGACCGCGGCATCTTCACGTTTTAACGGTTGCCCTGTACCAAATTGGTCTTGGCTTGTTCCTGTAATGATTCCTATATCATATAACCGTTTAATTGAGGGGTAGGCCCAATGCTTGGGTGTGAGATCTTTAAATGGTAATGGGGTTTCTCCTTTCACTTGCCAATGCTCCTCCTTCCATTTGTTTATCTGTGCAATAAACCAATCTTTGGTTATTCCTGATCCTGGGCAGGTTTTGTTGGCATATTCTCGGTGAAAGACAATATCAACTGTAGTTAGATTTAAATGATCAAGCATGATATTTACTGCTCCCAAAATACTGTCCAATTGCTTTCCTTCTAATACCTCTTGACCCTTATCAAAATTACCAATCATTTCAAACATCATTCCACCTATATTATGACCACTGATTCCTGCAGGAATGACATTTAGATCCCTTCCATCCCAAATTAAACCATCAGGAGAAATGGTAAAATGTTCACCAATGTCACTCCAACCTCTTGTTTCAGTATGGTACCTCCAAATGGCTTCAATTGTTTTTTCTCCTTGATAATCAGTTTTTCTCGGTTTCCAAGTATGGTGAATCTGAATATGATTGATAGGGCGTGTGAAGTTGAAGTTACGAATGAAACGATCAAATTCATCAAGCGTATAGGCTTTAAAATATCTGTTTACCAATTCAATCACCTCCTTCTGTAACTCTATATATTAATATGATTTTTTTCGTCCCATCGGTGACAAGCGATTGCCCCTTTAGGTTTAAGAATGAAAAAAGAAAAGAAAACACAACATAATCTCGATGGAAAAAATCTAATGAGATGAAATGAGAGGAAATGATGAATATGCAAAAATATAGTTTTCGTTGCTTTATTTTTCGTTCGTTTGTATTAACACTTTTACTTTCCTTTTTAACAATAGGTTGGAGTTTTCAAGCTACAGCTCAAGGGACGAACACCTATACAGTTCAACCTGGTGATAGCCTTTGGAAAATCGCTGTTAAATACCAAATAGGGCTATCGGAAATCATTGAGGCCAATCCACAAATTAAAAATCCCAATCTTATCTATCCAAAGCAAAAGGTGATCATTCCAGTTATTGATCGAATTAAGAGCATCGAACACCAGGTTATTCAACTCGTAAACCAAGAAAGACAAAAAGCAGGATTAAAACCTTTACGTGCGAACTGGCAGTTATCCAGGGTAGCTCGTCACAAATCTCAAGATATGAGGGATCAACATTATTTCTCTCACATTTCTCCTACCTATGGTAGCCCTTTTGATATGATGAGAGCGTATCGAATTTCCTTCTCCTATGCTGGTGAAAATATTGCGATGGGGCAAACCACGGCATGGCAGGTGATGAAGGGTTGGATGGGAAGTTCAGGACATCGGCAAAATATTTTAAATCCAAATTTTACAGAAATAGGGGTAGGTTATGCTGAAGGTGGGACTGGCAAATATTATTGGACCCAAATGTTTATTAGGCCGTAAACTGAACGGTCACTCTCGAACTGATGATAAAATGTATAGAATACTCTTTAGGTCTCTGGGTTATGCTAAGGAGAGATTAGAAAGGAGGAAATTAGATGACGACATTACGTGATATTATGACCACGAATGTAGCTACAGTTTCACTTCAAGATAATGCTTATGAGGTAGCACAAAAAATGTCGCAGTTAAATGTGGGCGCTATTCCAGTAGTAGATGGTCAAAATGTAATTGGTATGATTACAGATCGTGACCTTGTATTGCGTGGATATGCCGAAAAACGCTCAGGCTCTTTTGCAATTGATGGGTTAATGTCAAAGGATGTAGTCGTTGGGACACCAGACATGGATGTTCATGAAGCTGCTCGCCTAATGGCAGAAAAGCAAATTCGTCGCTTACCTGTAGTGGAAAATGGTAACCTTGTAGGAATCGTTTCCCTTGGTGATTTAGCAGTAAGAAATATTCATATTGATGAAGCAGGACAAGCATTAAGTAAGATTTCCGAACCGGCACAGCCTGGTACACATGGAACCCTTTAATTAAGGAATAAGTGAAAACCTAAAGTCACAAGGGAGTGAATCTCGTTAATCACTCCCTCATTTTCCCTCTTCTAATCGAACGTTTATTCGCATATAATAGAATTATAAACACCAATTAAGTTATTTTCATGGGGGAATGAGCATGTTAATGTATCCAAAGGAATATCTAGATTTTTCCCATTTGGTGAAGCAGTATGTGATTCTACATATTATGCTTAAAGTACTGGAATTCGACCGTAAAATGATTCAACAATCGGCTTGTAAATTAACAAGGGTTTATCAAGATACATTATTTGAGGTGCAAAAGAAAATCGAAAAAGATTTACGATCGATTAAGAGACAAATGAAAGAGTTAGGAGGGATGGTAATTGAAGAAGAACAACAACGGACGGTTCGCATTGTAAAAGCAAAATTTCGCGGTTTTATCTATACACACCGATTCTTAAATTACATGCTACAGGCTGAAAGTGAACAATTGTTTAAATCCTATGTATCGCAAGGGGATGACCAGAAAAAATGATCAGCCTGATGAAATCCTGCCCCAAAATGGATATAATAAAAATGGAAAAAGGTTACAAGAAAATCAAGATAGAGAAATAGGAGTGAAAAAGCAAATGACAAAGGAAGAAATCCTAAAGGAATTACAGGAAAAAGAGTTAGACGATATCATTGAATTGATTGAGGATGCCGAAAATGGATACCTAGAGGAATTGGAGCTAGTTGAACAAATTGGCTTAATGTATGACCCAAAACTAAATGAAGAGGTTCTAAACCTTTTAAAAAGCCTAGGCGTAAAAATCACTTACGTCGAGGCCGATGATGAGGAAGAGGAATAGAATGGGGAAAGGACAAGGCAGATTTACCCTTCCCGGAAGGATGTGCCTCTACTTTGAGCTTGTGGGAGCCATCCTTTTTTCACCCCTTTTCGTCGATAGCGAAGAAGGTAAGACAGCCAATTACCCTCGTTTCTATCGCCAAGCCTTGGGAAAATTAGCGAAGGAACAGCGTATTCTATCACGCAGAAAGAAAGGCTCTAATCGTTGGCACAAACAG
>NZ_JBLWFI010000001.1:1331402-1347149 GCF_048898065.1 Tepidibacillus infernus | reverse complement strand
GCTGGGGCATGTTCACCACCTTTCTCCAATACAAGTTAGAGGAGCAGGGGAAAAAGCTTATCAAAATAGATAAGTGGTTTCCATCATCCAAAACTTGTTCATGTTGCGGTCAAGTAAAGGAGTCTCTATCTCTTTCTGAGCGCATATTCCATTGTGATTGTGGTTTTGTGGCAGATAGAGATTGGAACGCTTCTATCAATATCAAGCGTGAAGGATTGCGACTGTTAGTATAATCATAAATAGAGCATGGAACAGGCTCGATAGCTAAGTAAATTTCGTACCGTTAGGTGCGATTACCTTAGAAGCCCCACCTCTAAGCGAAGCGTAGGTGGCGGGTAGTTCACCAGGGAGTCATACATTTATGTATGATCCTAATGATGGATGGGTTCGTGCAATTGAGGATACAGAAAACTTAACATTTCTCTATGGTAGAACTCGACCTGTAGAAAGTAGAGTTTACTTTAAAGGCGATTCTTCTTCAACTATTTTATGGAATTCTGGTGTGGTTGATGTTTCTGGTGATTGGACTACCTAATAAAAAGGAGTAGAAAAATAATGAAAAAGAAATCAATAATTATAACTATTATCAGTTTTGTTTTTTTGGGAGCAGTTTTAGGTTTAGCAATTCCTACAAATGCTTTTAATAAAGGAATATGGGAAATCTACCAAGAAATTAAAGATAATAAAATAAATGATAGTACTATTGTAGCCCAATTTAATGATTTTAAAATAACGAAAGAAGATGTTATTAATATTAAAAATGAATTTGAGAAAGTTAATAGAGAACTAAATGGTAATCCAAATTATACAATTTCTGAAGGGCAAATAATAAAAAATAAATTATTAAATGAATTTCTATATTTAGAAGCTAAAAATGTTGGCATTACTCCTCCAAATGACAAAGAAGCGAATTTAGCAAAAGAAGAACAATTAGCAAATTACCAAAAAGTATCAGATGATATTAAAAAAATACAGGAAGCAAAAATACAAGAACTTGGTTTAACTTTTGATGAGTATTGGAATGTTTACTGGATTGAAACTTATAAGAAGAATAAAATGATTAGTGACTATATTAATTTGGAAATGCAGAAATCTGAATATATTAATAAAACTAAAGAAAAAGCTAGAGATGAAATAAAAGAAAAAGCATATAACAAATATAAAGGGCAAGTCTTTTTGAATAAAGAATTAAATATTGTATTACCGTAATTCTTAAAACAAGATCTAATTAGAAGGCGTTGTCTATAATGCTCACATAGTGTCAACGCTCACGCTCTTTGACGGTAAATTTCTCACTGACAATGGCGTCAGCGTTGACATCATTGGCTGTTGTTCTATTCGTTATTTACTTGTTATTCAAATTCTTAAAAAGATAAACCTCACACCTATTGTGGTATCATTACCATAAAATGGTGTGAGGTTTTTCTGATCACAATAAAAACATAGCAAAAATAGTGGTGACCACTAAACCAATTACGACTGGAACTAGGTTTCGTCGTGCTAATTCGAAGGGGTCAACCCCAGTAATGGCGGCTGCAGGGATTAAAGCCCATGGTATCAGCGTTCCACCACCAACCCAGATCCCAGCAATTTGACCAAGAGCAGTTAAAGTAGCAGTACTTACGTCAACAGCAGAGCCAAACAAATGGGCAACTGATCCAGCCAAGGAAATTCCGGAAAAACCAGATCCGTCTAATCCCGTGATCGATCCAACAATAGTTAAAGTAATCGCCGCAATCTCTTTTGTTAATGGGACTACACTAGCAAGTGCCACTCCTAAATCGTTTACAATCCCTTGTGAACCTTCAGGCAGAGCATGTTCTCCCAAAATACTAAGAATCCCGGAGTCTCCTAGATAGAAGAATGCGGCGATAGGGATAACAGGTCCAAAGACTTTAAAACCAAATTGAAAACCCTCAACTAAGTACTCCGTTATTTTTGACATTCGTTCCTTTTTATGAAAGAGTAGACTTGTCACGATCAAGATCGTAATCGCTGTTCCTCCAACTAAGGCTGTCGCATCACCACCAGTAAGGTCAAGCATAAACATACCGATCACATCAAGTAAAAAAAGAATGGGGATTAAAATGGCAAAGGTTTTTTTCAATCTACGAATTTTTGGCGATAATTCAATTGTTTTCTTAGGTTCTTCTAATTCAACGAGCTGTGAGGAGTGTACATGTAAAGTCCCTTTTTTTAAATCTCTTCTTAAAAAATAGAAAGCAGTTACAGTTGTTACAAGTCCCATCACAATGACTAGAGGGACACTAGCTGAAACAACTTCTCCTACAGGAATTCCTGCTGCTCCTGCCGTAATGGCTGGGGCGCCTTGAATAATAAAATCACCCGATAAAGAGATCCCATGACCAAACAGGTTCATCGCCATGGCAACACCTAATGCAGGCAACCCCACTCTTATGGCTACTGGAAGTAAAACTGCACCAATGAGAGCAACAGCAGGGGAAGGCCAAAAAAACCAAGAGATGATCATCATCACAATACCAATCACCCAATAAGCGATCGATGGTGTTTTAATTAAATGGGTAACAGGGCGAATCATCAATTCATTGATACCCGAAGTAGTTAGGACTTTACTCATCGCTACAATTATACTAATAATTAAGATGGTACTTAGTAGTTCTTTGATCGCAAAAATCAAACCATTAAATACGGATTGAACTGAATCAGGCAAGGATTTTGTAACAAGCAATCCGATGATAAAAATGCCTAAGATACTGACTAACGTCGTATCCTTTTTCATAATCATCACACCGATGATCAATAGGATAAAGAGGAGATAGACCCAATGAATCGCTAATAATTGTATTTCCATAATTACCCTCCTTACTAGGCAATCGCCTTACTCATACCATATGCAGTGGGAGAAAGATTGGTGTGATACATAGAATATGTCCTTTTGATTCAAGCTAAAAGAATAGGTGTTAAAGCGAGGTGGAAAAATTGAGCATCCATCCTGAAAGACCACTCATTATCCAAAGTGATCGTTCGATGTTTGTAGAAGTTCAAAATCCGATGTATGATCAAGTCAGGGAAAAAATTACACTGTTTGCCGAACTCGTGAAAAGTCCGGAATACATTCATACTTATCGGATGACGCCGCTATCTTTATGGAATGCAGCGGCAAGTGGCATTACAGCTGAGCAAATCTTAGAAAGTTTACATCAATATAGCAAATTCCAGGTTCCTTCCCACATCGAAACGGAGATACGAGAATATATCAGCCGTTTTGGATTGCTCTCTTTTGAAAAAATAAATGGGAGATTGGTATGCAAGACGAAAGATCCTGAAATTTTAAAGGAAATCATGGCTTACCGTTCTTTAAAAAACTACTTTTTAGAGGAAATCGATCATTTTACTGTTGTGATAGATGAGTCTGCTAGAGGTGTATTGAAGCAAGAGCTGATCAAATTAGGTTATCCCGTTCAGGATTTAGCGGGATATCAGCAAGGAGAGCATTTGCCTATCGCTTTATTACCACAGACGCTGTCAGGAAGACCATTTCAATTACGAGATTATCAGAAGCAGGCGATTGATTCGTTTTATGCAAGTGGATCGATTTATGGAGGCAGTGGGGTTTTAGTATTACCCTGTGGTTCAGGGAAAACCATTATTGGTATAGGAATCATGGCCGAAATTAAAAGTGAAACCTTAATTTTGACGACAAATACCACTTCGGTTCGGCAATGGATACGTGAGATTTTAGATAAAACAAGTCTTACGGAAGAACAAGTGGGGGAGTATAGTGGGAATCTAAAGGAAGTAAAGCCGGTTACAGTGGCCACTTATCAAATCCTAACGCACCGTTCCTCAGGTCAGAGTGAATTTACACATATGGGGTTATTTCAACAAAGAAATTGGGGTTTGATTATTTACGATGAGGTACATCTCTTACCTGCTCCTGTTTTTCGGTTTACCGCAAATATTCAGGCCAAAAGAAGAGTAGGGTTGACAGCTACACTGGTTCGAGAAGATCAGAAGGAAGAGGAAGTCTTTTCTCTCATAGGCCCTAAGAAATATGATGTTCCATGGTTACAAATGGAAAACGAAGGATGGATCGCAGAAGCCCTTTGTACAGAGATTCGTTTACCCTTGTCCAAGGAATGGAAAGAAGAATATCTTATAGCACCAAAAAGACAAAGGTATCGGATTGCTTCCACTAATCCTTTAAAAATAGAAGGGTTAAAGAAAATTTTAAACAAACATCAAGGCGATTCCATTCTCATCATCGGACAATATCTTGATCAATTAGAGAATATTGCTAGAGAATTACAGGTTCCTTTTATTACGGGTAAAGTTAAGCAGGATGAACGGGAAGTCATCTATCAGCGTTTTAAAAATGGAGAGATCAAAATTTTAGTCGTTTCTAAGGTAGCAAATTTTGCTATTGATCTTCCTGATGCAAAAGTTGCGATTCAAGTCTCAGGTACCTTTGGTTCAAGGCAAGAAGAGGCTCAACGTCTAGGTAGAATCTTAAGACCAAAACAGGAAGGGAATCAAGCCTATTTCTATACATTGGTTAGCGATCAAACCATCGATCAGGAATATGCGATGAAACGGCAACTCTTTTTAATTGAACAGGGGTATCAATATAAAATTGAAGAGCATGATTTGCTATAAGTGAGGGGGAAGATTTTATGCAGCTAAGATCTTATCTTGAACAATTGTCACCTTCCACATTAAAAAAAATCATTGAAGAACATCAAATCAAAGTTAATAGCAATCAACCTAATCAAATGGTCGAACAATTGATTGAGCTTTTTTCAAATTCTGATGCATTAAGAGAAATCTTTGAAAAAATGACGAATTTAGAAAAAGAGGTCTTAAGCTATTTTATCGTTCAGATTCCTAACCAAATCTTTCCTTATCGAAAATTAGATAAATTAAGAGGAACATTAAATAGGAATGAGTTCGAATATGGATTAATCAAATTACGTAGAAAAGGAATTCTATACACCATAAGAAAATCCTGGGGAGAAGTGGCCTATACGATCCCCGAACAGCTTTTTTTGCAATGGCACCGATTTTTATTTTTTCAAAACTTTAATCAACAATCCGAAGAGCAAACCCCTTATACTTTAGAGCCAAGTCCAAAAGGAGATTTGGAAGAAGATCTTTTTCAATTTTTAACTTATATCCAAACAGAATCGGTTCCACTCACGCAAAGAGGAACAGTACATAAACGCCATTTGGCCAAGCTGTCAGAACACTTTGGGATGGATGAAACTTTGTTAAGCAAATTTCCAATGAATCGAGATCATCTCTATGAATACCCTGTTTTTTTACAGCTTTTATTAGTAATTGTAGAAACGATGGATTTGATCGAAAAAACAGATCAATTAGTTGGGACAGATAAAATAGAAAAATGGTTTACATTGACTCAAGGGGAAAGAAGAGGATTGTTGGAACAACTGATTCGGATACAGTTTAAATCAAGCGATATCTTTCTACAGCATTTATTTTTTATACTTTTTCATTTTCCAGAAGGACGCTGGTATTCTTTCACGTCGATTTTTCATAGGTTAGCTAAACGTTTAAACCGACCTGTAAGTGAGGAGTTTGCTGTTCGAGCAGAACAAGAAATATTAAAACCATTATATGCTTTTGGTTGGATTGAATTAGGAAAAGATACAGATGGAAACTGGCTATTTAAATGGCTTCCTAAAGAAAAAGAGGAATTAGCTCAAATCTATGTTCAACCCAATTATGAACTTTTAGTGCCCAAAAATTTTCCTTATCGATTAAGAGCTCAATTAGAGCAATTTGCTGTTTTGGAACAAATAGACCAAATGAACCGCTATCGTTTAACAAAAGATTCGATTTTAAAAGGATTAGAAAAACAAAAGTCAATTGAAGACATTTTAGCTTTCTTGGAAAGGTTGAGTATGATCCCGATTGGGGACCATTTGAAACAAACCCTCCTTGATTGGGGCAAAAATTATGGAACCATTTCATTTTTAGACGTTCGAATCATGGTATGCCAATCTGAAGAAATCGCAAATACTTTAAAGTCGCTACAACGTTTTAAAGAATGGATCATTGGCGAGATTTCGCCAACCCATTTAATCATCAAAAGAGAACGATTTGACTTTCTTTTACAGAACCTTCAACAGGCTGGATTTAATCCAAATAAACAGATATGGACTGAGGATAGGGTATTAATGGGTCAAGAGATAGAAGAAGAAGAGGAGACTCCTTTTGAAGTGTTAAGAAACAAGGATTATCGAATCGAAAATGTATTTCCCTCCTTTCCATTCCATATATAGTTAGTCATCCTTTCATAGTGCAAACCATCATCTCATGTTATAATAAGGATGGAGGGATTGATATGAATTTAGATACCGATGTGATTCTCCAAACTTATGATTTGGCAGATATGATTAATCGGTCAAAAGAAGTGATGGAGTATCTTCAATATAAACAAGCATTAGAAAAAGATCCAGAAGTGATTGCGCTGAAGAAAAAACTTCAAGAAGAAAAAGAAAGCTTTGCAGAGGTTCAACGCTTTGGCCGCTTTCATCCAAGTTACCATGAAGTAAAACAAAGAATCGATCAGGTATTAACTGAGCTTGATCAACTTGAAACAGTAAAGCAGTTTAAAAAAGCTGAAGAGAACCTAGATCAAATGTTTTACCTCATATCTCGAACGATTGCTCATTCTATTTCAAAATCGATCAAAGTACCTAGAAATGGTGATGCATTGTTAGGTGGTTCTTGTAGTACTGGAAGCTGCAGTTCTTGTGGATTAAGTAATGTCTGTGCGATTTAACTTTTTTTAATTCTTGCATCAATGTTAAAGAAATGGTAGTATGTCTTTAAGTTTTGTTATACGTTTTCAAAGGAGACGATGACATGTTTCCAAAAAGAGTTGGACTCATTGTATGGATAAATGATTTTAAAGCAGCAAGGAATCTAGAAAGAATTGGACATATCCATTTTATTTCTAAAAGAATGAACTATTGTATTTTATATGTGAATGAAAAAGACATGGATAAAACAATGGCATATTTGCAAAAATTATCGTTTGTGAAAAAGGTAGAACGTTCGTATCGAACTGAGATTAAAACGGATTACTCCTCCAAAACGGTAATAGAATAATGAAAAATTAGATTAAAAGACGAGATGATATCTTGTTTCCTTTTTTTAGGATAAAAGGGAATAAGATATTTTTTTTCTTAAAAAACCATTTCACTGTCTTTAAATTTCGTTTTACGAAATATATAATAAAGAAGATTAGATTCAGAGAGAGAAGGGACAACATATGGAGTTATGGCGGAGAAATTTATATATCCTTTGGGGGGCGGTTTTTTTATTGATGGCAGCAATGAGCTCCATTATGCCGTTCTTACCGTTGTTTATTCATCAAGAAATGGGGATTGAATCCGAAAGTCAAGTAGCATTATGGGCAGGGTTGATATTTGGGGCCAATTTTTTAACTGCATTTCTTTTTTCACCGTTATGGGGAAGATTAGCTGATAAATATGGGCGTAAAATTATGATTCTTCGTTCAGGATTTGGAATGGCTATTGTTATTTCTCTCATGGGGTTAGCTACAAATGTCTATCATTTGTTATTTTTACGTTTACTAAATGGAGTAATTGCAGGATTTAACCCTGCTGCAATCGCCTTAGTTGCCACGAATTCTCCTAAGGAAAAAGTAGGATATGCTATGGGAACATTGCGTTCTGGAGCTGTTGCTGGTTCGATTATAGGTCCATTTTTAGGTGGGATTTTGGCTGATTATATTGGTTATCGGCATGTTTTCTTTTATACTGGCTTGTTTATTTTAATCGCAACATTTATTGTCATGTTTTTGGTTAAAGAGGAATTTACTCCAAGAGAAAAACAAGAGACAGGTAGTTTTGTTAGTGATTTCAAGTTAATTGTAGCAACCCAACCATTGATTCAACTATTTGTAGTTGCCTTTATGATTCAGTTTGCGGTACTAAATGTGAATCCAATCTTATCGCTGTTTGTTCAGAAATTAGAACCACCTGGTGGAAAAGTCTCGTTTTTCGCAGGATTGGTTGCTGCTACGGCTGGTTTTGCTGAGATGATAGCTGCCCCAAGATTAGGGGTGTTAGGTGATAAGATCGGGCACCAGAAGGTTCTGATTTATTCTATTATCGGTGCAGCTCTACTTTTCATTCCTCAAGGATTTTCTACAAATATTTGGCAATTAATTATTTGGAGGTTCTTACTTGGGCTAACAATAGGTGGTTTACTACCATCTGTCAATTCGTTAACCCATCGTTTCGCACCAAAAGGGATGGAAAGTACTGCCTTTGGATATAGCAATAGTGCAACTTTTCTTGGGAATATGATTGGACCAATTTCAGGCGGTTTTCTAGCGGGGTATATAGGGTTAAATGGAGTCTTTTTTGTAACTGCGCTTTTGTTATTGCTTAATGGAATCTGGGCGCAATGGGCATTGAATAAAAAGATAAAATCATTAGCTAATTCGTAGTAGATATCTTACTTGCCTAAGTCTATCATTTCATAAAAATAATTCTTCTATAAAGGGTTTTAAGACTGGATTTGTATTTTCAGAGGAGTAAACTAGATAATAGTCAATTTTAATATTTAATGATTCAACCTTAAGTAATTTGATATGTTCCAAGGAATGGCTCATATTTTTTAGGGTATCACACATAAAGGAAACTCCCTTTCCTGATTCAACTAATGATTTCATCGTCCCTACATTATTCGTTTCGGCGATAATATGTAGTTTATTCATTTGAATTCCTTGTTGGATAAGTGCCTTTTCAACAGTTTGTCGGAAACCTGTATTTTCATCAGGTAAGATCATTTCAATTTCATATAGCTCATGTAATGGTAAAACGTCAATGTTTTGCCATTTTTTTTGGTTAGGAACGGCTAAATAAACTGGTTCGGTAGAAATGATCTGGGAATGAAAAGGAGATTCTGAAGGAATAGCACCTTCAACAAGTGCAACATCAATGGAATGCTCCTCAAGTTCTTTAAATAGATTGGCACGATCGTAGGTGATAATTTTCATTTCGACCATGGGATACTTATCCATAAAGCTCCATATTTTACAAGGAAGGAAATAGCTGCCAATCATTGATTCTGTACCAATCATCAGTTTTTCCTTATTGGGTTGTTTAGTAGGATGAATCGTTTCGACCAATTGATGGTAGGTATGAAGGATTTCTTGTGCATATTGAAAAACGGTTTGACCTTCTTCTGTCAATGAAACACCATAAGGAGAACGCTCAAATAAAGAGGTATTAAGTTCTTCTTCCAACAAATGAATTTTGTTACTAACTGCTGGTTGTGAAAGATGTAACAATTTTGAAGCTTTTGATAAGCTCTTCAATTGGGCAACCAGTAGGAATACTTCCAGATTAGATATTTGCATAGAATACCCCCATTTTTAACATAAAAGCTAGACAAGATATTCTAATAAGTCAGAATTTAATATTATTTTAACATATTCTAAGTATTTGTTATAGGGGGTATTAAAATGTTTAATTTCCACTAATAAGGGATTTAAACATACAATTAAAGTGAGCAATTCATAATTTCATACATGATTTTTCTATAAATAAAGAATAGAAGGGGAGTGGGATTTTATTTTTTTTACAATTTTATGTTCAATTCTTCACAAATTTTCAAGAATTCTTCATCATTTTCAAAAAATCTTCACAACTTATCTAAATCTTCAAAACACAAGGAGGGGAACTTATGTTACAAGTATCGCGGAGAACATTCTTAAAAGCCTCTGCTGCGACAACAGCCTTAGCCTCATTGGGGGCTATTGAATTTCAAAGCTGGCAAACCCTTTATGCAAATGAAAAAGAAAATATAACGATCACACCATCCTTTTGTAATGCATGCTCAAGTAAATGCGGAATCTTGGTATATTCAAAAAATGGTAGGCTATGGAAGGTTGCAGGTCACCCTGATCATCCTTTTAGTAAAGGGAAGATTTGTGCTAGGGGTCATGGTATTGCAACAATAGCTTACTCACCTGATCGAATCAAAGAACCTCTTAAAAGAAAAGAAGATGGCACATTTGAACCAATTTCTTGGGAGCAAGCTTATCAAGAGATTGGTCAAAAGTTGAAAGAGATTGTAGCGAAAGACCCAGGTTCTGTTGTTTTTGTAGAAGACCCAAGACCAACCGGGAAATTTTATGGTCCTCGTTTCTTAGATGCGATCGGATCGCCAAACTATTTTAACCATCTTGTCGTATGCTCTAATGCTAGAGATACAGGATTTACTCATACCATTGGTGGAGTTCCGGGTGGAGATGTGGCCAATTCTAAATACATTATGTTTATTGGA
The DNA here is from genome assembly GCF_048898065.1 of Tepidibacillus infernus. Taxonomy (NCBI): domain Bacteria; kingdom Bacillati; phylum Bacillota; class Bacilli; order Caryophanales; family Bacillaceae; genus Tepidibacillus; species Tepidibacillus infernus. Next base: position 1,336,820 of record NZ_JBLWFI010000001.1, on the reverse strand, counting down.
CGAAGTTATGGTGATGGGGTAAGACCAGCCTCTGTGCAGGCACTGGGAGCGGCAAAAGATAATGGCGCTTATGTTGTGATTGTTGACCCACGCTTAAACAATACGGCTCCTCTAGCTGATGAATGGTTATCGATACGTCCAGGAACGGACTTAGCTCTTGTTTTAGCTATGTCAAATGTATTGGTGACAGAAGAGCTTTATGACAAAGAGTTTATTGCTAATTATGCTGTTGGCTTTGAAGAATATGCAAAAACAATCCAAGAGTATACGCCAGAATGGGCAGAAAAAGTGACGGGGATTTCCAAAGATACGATTTCTCGTATTGCAAGAGATATGGCAAAAGCTAAGCCAAAAGTAATGATTGAACAATCTTGGCGTGGTGGTTTTGGTTGTACTTATGCTAATAGTGCTGAAACAGGGCGTGCTGTTGCGTTATTCAATGCATTATTAGGAAACATTCAACAAAAAGGTGGCTATATCTTTGGAAAAGGTCCGAAACTTGGAAAATTAGATCCTACCATACATCCTACACCATCACCTTCTACTCTGCCAAGGGTAGATGCAGAATTTCCATTAGTCAACCCACATGCTGGTGTGGCAAGCGTAATTCCTCAAAAAGCAAAAGCAGGGATTGTGAAAGCAGCTATCATTATTCAAACCAATCCTGTTCGGGGATATTCCGATCCTAACTATATGATCGAAGGACTAAGAGCGCTTGAATTAAGTGTTGTGATTGACGTGCAAATGTCAGAAACAGCGATGGTTGCAGATTATGTGTTACCAGAACCAAGCTATTTAGAGCGAGACGATGTGATTGAAGCATTGCCTGGTGGTAAACCAGCTGTTTGTTTAAGACAAAAAACCATAGACGTTGTTCATCCCAATACTGTTCCAGCTGATCAAATTTTCACAGAGATTGCGAAAGCAATGGGACTCGGTCACTATTTTAACTTTACCGTTGATGAATTAAACCAGGCGATGATTGCTCCACTAGGTATTACTTTATCTGAATTAAAGAAGAAGGGAACCATTGTAATCGATGATCCAGTTGAACTTGGCGTTGTTCCCAAATTGAAAACCCCATCAGGTAAAGTTGAATTCGTAAGTGAGAACTACGCAAAAGCCGGTTTTTCACCTGTTGTGAAATGGATGGAGCCAAAAGTAAAACCAGACCAAGATTCATTCCGCCTGATAACAGGGAAACAAAGTTACCATACACATTCTTATACAACAAACCTACCCTATTTGCTGCAAATAACCAAGGATTATAACTCAGAACGGTTATGGATCAACAAAAAACGCGGTATAGAAATGGGATTAAAGGATGGAGATTTGGTTGAAGTTGAATCTGCCAATGCAAAGAGTCAAGTAAAAGTAAAACTTACAGAACGAATTCATCCAGAATGTGTTTTTGTCCCGTCACCATATGGTAACTTCTCTGATGGACTTCATTTGGCAAAAGGCGTTGGATTTAGTTATATGGACCATGTTCCCTATCAAGTGGATCCCATTGGAGGCACATCAATGATCCATGAAGTCATCGTAAAAATTAGAAAGGTGGGAATCTAAATGACTCGCTATGGAATGTTAATTGATACAACAAAATGCGTCGAGTGTTTTGGTTGCCGAGTGGCCTGCCAAATGCAAAACGGATTACCACCAGAAGAAGCATTCATCAAGTTTTATGAACAAGAGGAAGGGGTCTATCCTAACGTCTCTTTCTATGCTGTTCCTGTTCAATGCCAGCATTGTGAAAATCCGCCATGTATGCATAATTGTCCTACAGGAGCAACTTATCAAACCAAAGATGGCATCGTATTAGTCGATGAGAATAAATGTATTGGTTGTAAATATTGTGTCGTTTCCTGCCCTTATCAAGCAAGAGTCCCCAATCATGAAACAGGTGTAGTGGAGAAGTGTCGTTTCTGTGCAGAAGAAGTGGCAGCAGGCAATCAACCGATTTGCGTCAACACCTGTGTTGGAAATGCGAGAATCTTTGGCGATCTTGATGATCCTAATAGTGAAATCTCAAAAGAAATTATTGCAAGAAAAGCAAAACCATTAAGAGAAGATTTAGGAACAAAACCAAAAATCTATTATGTGAGGTGATCCATATGGTTTGGGGAATGATGATTGCATGGTACCTATTCTTAGCAGGGGTAAGTGCGGGCGCTTATCTTACCTCTCATATCGTGAGTAGGAAGTTTCCTTTTGCTACAACGATTCAAAAGACAGGATATATTCTTGCGCCAATTCTATTAGCGATAGGACTATTGTTGCTTGTTTTTGATGCCGAAGCAGGTTTACATCATCCATTGAGATTTATCTATCTACTAGTTAATTTTCCTAATTCGATGATGACCAATGGTACCTATATCATTTCAGTCTTTTTGCTGATTACAGCTTATCAAGCTTTGATGGTCTATTTGAAGAAACAAGTGAATGTTTGGATTGAACGACTTGGCGTTTTATTTGCGATTGGAACAGCCGGTTATACAGGATTACTGATTGGTGTAGTTAAAGCGGTTCCATTGTGGAATACTTCTGTTTTACCTGTTTTATTTATGGTTTCCGCATTCTCAACGGGAATCGCTGCTACCGTGTTGTTTGCGACATTAGCTGATCGTAAAGCATGCTACAACATGCAATGGTTAAAGAAAACTCACTTTTCTTTGATGGGTTTGGAGTTGATTCTAATCTTCTTCATGCTTTATGTAACAAGTGCAGCTAATGAAGCCGCTTATCAATCTGTTCAGGCTTTAATCGTTGGAGAGTATGCTCTTATGTTTTGGTTAGGGATTATCACCATTGGATTATTGGTTCCAATGGTGATCGAAGGAGTTGAACTATTCCACTTCCATGCTTCAACAAAGCCTCAAAACTTACAAGTTTCTGCAGCATCATCGTTAACAGGACCTAGCTTATTACCGGCTTTAATCACAGAAGGCTTTGTACTCATCGGTGGCTTTATCCTACGTTATATCGTATTAGCCGCTGCCTTGACGATATCCTTGTTTTAGCTTTATATCGTGACGGTAAGAAAGTATAACTTTCTTCTATTTGTCATTTAAGGTTTGTATATTCCATAAGCTGTGACCTTCAGTAGTGCCCTTCTTTCCGTAATCTTTATTCATAGAAGGGCACGGATGACGGAGCGCGATGGTATACAAACCTTTTTTTATGTATAGTGCTTGACAAAACTAATAGCAATAAGTTTCGTATAATATAATAGGATAAAAAATACAGAAGAGGAGAACTAGCAATGATGAAAAAACATAAGAAATGGATTCCAATTTTTCTTGCACAAATCATATTTCTCTTGGTAGTCATGAGTACCCCGCCCCTGACTCAAGCAGCAGATCAAGTTACCTACTATCCTCCATATCCTCAGGGAACAATTGGTATTAACCAACCAGAAATAGGTTGGACGATTTTTCTCGGTGATAATCAGCTGGAAAAAGTAGAGTTCACCCTAAATGGAGCAGCGATTCCAGTAACTTATGATGAAGAACGTCACACCTTTTATGCCAAGCCGTCAAAACCATTAACAGGGAGTAACACAGTAAAGGCAACCATTCATTTAAAAGGTTGGGCTAACACAATCGAAAAAACATGGACCTTCACCGTTTCAAAAGTAAGCTTAAGTTCTTTACCTTTGCCAAACCAAGAACAATTATCTGCGATCAATTTGGCTAATGATTATCGTTATATTCTAGGGATTCCCTTATATGAATGGGATCGTTCACTAAATATGGCTGCACAAAAGCATGCTGAATATCAGGACAGACTAAATGTTTTTGGCCACTATCAAAAGGAAGGTACTTCTGGATTCTTTGGTGAGACAGTTGCAGATCGTGCTTCCTATTACGGATTTTATGGAGATACGTCTGAAGATATAAGTTATCAAAGTAATCCATCGATTCAAGAGGCGATTGATGGGCTTTTTGATGCCCCTTACCATCGTATTCCATTTCTTAATCCATCTTACCAATACTACGGTTATGGAAAAGCGGGTTACTTTCATGTGATAAATTTTGGTGGTCAAATTAAGTCAAGTTTAACTTGGGTCGCTTATCCAGGACAAAACCAAAAGGATGTACCCATTGCATGGAATAATTATGAAACCCCTAATCCGTTGCGCTTTTATTCTAATGCTCCGAAAAAAGTAGGTTATCCAATTATGATAGGGGTATATGGCAGTCAAGTCGAAAACGTAAGGTTAAAGTCAGCAATAATATTGGATGAGGAAAATCATGAGGTCCCTATCTATGTGAATTCGCCAAAAAACACAGGAGGTAATGATGAACATTTACAAAATGAAGTGATTCTCATTCCAAAATCACCTTTGGCATTAGATAAAAAATATAAGGTGAGTGTCATATTGGAAGTCAAGCAAAATCAGTTAGTAAAGTCCTATGACCAAACTTGGACGTTTCAAACAGAAAAGATTGCTGGAAAAGGAAAGGATACCCTTCATCAACAAGTAAATTATCCCCCATTTTCAGATCAGATGGAGGAAATTCATTTTCGACTAGGAGAACGCTTTGTTCAAGTCGATAATGCTCAATATCCGATAGATGCCATTCCCTATGTTCAAAATAACCGAACCATGGTCCCGTTTAAGGTTTTAGGCAATAGTTTGGGGGCAAAAGTAGATTGGAATGAGCAAACAAAAACAGTTTTTTATCAAAAGGGCAATCTTACCATTGAATTGCCAATCAATACCTTGCAGGTTAAAGTGAATGGAAAAACCTTATTATTAGACCAAGGAGCAATTACAAAAGATGGAAGGAGTTATGTTCCCATTCGGTTTATCAGTGAACAATTAGGGGCTTATGTAGATTGGGATGATGAAAAACAGCAAGTCACCATCAAGCCATAAAGTCAACTACAAAAGAAACGTTAAAGTTGTCCCTTTTTTAATTTCCCTCCGAAAGAAGTCTCCCACTTCTAAACGTGAAGGTGTGCCAGCACCAGTGAAAGTGGGAGATGAATTTCGGTTAGGCGTAGCCTAAAGTTGTCTTTTTTTGCTATGATATAATTAGTCTTATATAAATGAAAGGCTGATATATCAATGAAATTAGACAGTAATAACCATTCTGTGTTCCTCCTATATTATCATCTTGTTCTGGTCGTAAAATATCGCAGACAAGTGATTGATGATACCATATCTGACTATGCAAAAGATATGTTTGTTAGACTGGGTGAAAATTACAATATTTCCTTAGTAGAATGGAAGCACGATGTTGAGAAGCTTTTGCTTACTCACAACGGGTGGTGCGCCCATTGAAGTGAGGTGATTCGATATGGCAAACAAAGCATATAAGTTCCGTCTGTACCCAACACAAGAACAAGAGCAATTTCTTGCGAAAACCTTCGGTTGCGTTCGTTTCGTCTACAATAAAATGTTGGCTGAAC
>NZ_JBLWFI010000001.1:1318738-1330952 GCF_048898065.1 Tepidibacillus infernus | reverse complement strand
GCTGGGGCATGTTCACCACCTTTCTCCAATACAAGTTAGAGGAGCAGGGGAAAAAGCTTATCAAAATAGATAAGTGGTTTCCATCATCCAAAACTTGTTCATGTTGCGGTCAAGTAAAGGAGTCTCTATCTCTTTCTGAGCGCATATTCCATTGTGATTGTGGTTTTTTGGCAGATAGAGATTGGAACGCTTCTATCAATATCAAGCGTGAAGGATTGCGACTGTTAGTATAATCATAAATAGAGCATGGAACAGGCTCGATAGCTAAGTAAATTTCGTACCGTTAGGTGCGATTACCTTAGAAGCCCCCATCTCTAAGCGAAGCGTAGGTGGCGGGTAGTTCACGTAATCATTATGCAAAAGGTGAGATCACAGAAGAGGAATATCTAAAAATCAAGAAGCTCATTGAGGAGTAGCGTCAAGATATTGCGCCTTTCATCGGAGAATTCTATAATGGGAATGAATAAAACCGAACCCGAGAGGAGTAATCTATGATACTAGAAGCAATGTGTCAAGCAAGCCCATCTTGGATGCAACGGATGGAAGCCGCAGGTACACCTATCTATGAATATGATGAGGAGTGGCCTGTGACGATTGAAGTCAAGAATCATTCTGATTCCTTTGTTGAAGCGAGAGTGCTAGCAAAAGGTTCTGAACTTCACCTCTTTGTGATTAAATGTAGTCAAGGATATAAGCTTCAATGGAGAGATCAAAAATGGACACAACCTATTGATCGGTTAACTGATTTTACGAATGACAGTGCATTAGAAAAGGCAGATCCAAGTTGGGATCCATTTGCTGTCCAGTCGATTGCCACTGCTGTAAGGAAAATAGCAGAATTATTCAAGGAATAACCCATCCTACATCATGATTGGATGGGTTATTTCATTCTCAATACGTTCTAAAATATCTTTAGCTTTTTCTCCAAACTGAGGGGATTGTTCAAATACATAGATGAATATATTCGTATCTAGTGCTATTGTGTGAATTCATGATAATATTTTACTTTTCACCAATTCTCTCTCTCTTTCTTGACATATTCATCTACAGATTCTTTTTCCCACACTTCTTTTCCTAAACCCCAAAGTTTTTCAGAAAAGGATTTTGGTTTAGACATCACAATGATCTCAGAACGGGTTTCATCATATTGCCAAATCAATTTATCGCCAACATTTAATTTTGCTTTCTGTCGGATCTCTTCTGGAATCGTAATCTGATATTTTGGGCGAATTTAGCTTTCAGTTTTTAAGGTGTAATTAATTATAATATTCTCTCCTTTCTATATTAATTTGGTATTATTTTCTCAACCAATTTCAATCTCATAATTAATCTTTTAAAAAATTATAGACTAGCTGATTTTGAATGATTAATCTTAAAATTTTGACATTCCTGAATTATTCAGCAGTTGCTGTTCGAGTTTCATTTTTGTTTAAATGATTTACTGCTGGTTTACTTGCGTAATATATCAAACAAGTTTATTTCAAATTGAACTTTCAGTAGCGTAGTTTGTCATTAGAAATACTTTTTTTAATAAGCATTAACTCTTTCTACAGAAGAACGTTCATTGGGTAGTTTCTTCCTAGCTTAACTTCCTCTAATGATAGTTACAAATATTTAATTAAAGAATTACGTTTAATATACAAATCTGGATTATTTACAAAATCCAATTCCTCCTTCATTAATTGGATTCTGAGTTTGGTTTTCACCAAAATGTGACTAGCAGTTGTTTTTATATGAACCACCTTACCACCAAGTTTACTTAATTTGTCTACAAACGCTTCAATTTGTTTTAAGCCACATCTCTCATCATTATCACCACTAATTATCATTACAGGGCATTGTATATTATTTGCAAGTTCAAATGGGGATGAATTAAGATAAGTATTTCTAGCAGTTATTGGTGTACCTCCAAACAAAATGTGATCCATTTCTTTAAATAAAGGTGTTTCATCAAAATAGTTCCTAATTGGATCAGCTATAGGTGCATGCGCTATAGCAGCTTGCCAATGTCTAGGGTATTTAGCTACTGCTAAAAGAGCAATAAGGCCTCCCCAGGATTCTCCTGAAATTATTGATGGACCCATTAGTTGATGATCCAAATAGGATTTAACGGACATGATATCTTCAATTTCTACATTTCCCGCACGATTATATATTTTTTCTTTCCACTCTAATCCATAAGTTAGAGATCCACGATAATTTACTTGTATAACAGTATATCCTGCATCTACCCAACTAGCTCTTATAGGAGAATATTCATCAAAATCTGCCCAATGGGGACCCCCATGGATTAGGAATATTTTCATGTTGTCAGGACGAGGATTTTTTGGTTTCGATATAAATACATGGATACTGCCTTCTGTGATTGGTACCCAAATTTCTTCAAGATTTGCATTAACTTCATATTTTGCTGGCGGAATAAACCCAACTCTTTTATCTGTAGATGATCTAATAGTATGAATACGCAAGTGAGGTGGTGTCATCATATTACTATGTAGATAATATATATTACCTTGTTGATTTATCGTAAAATCGGGTATAGAACCTTTTGGTGTCTTAATTTCACTAATTTCACCGTCTATTAACGAAAGTAAATAAAGCTTACTTCGCCCATAGATGTCTGCTCTTATTATGGAGTGTTTAGATGAATAAGGTTTGATCGTTACTTCTGTACTTGGCAAGTTTATGAATATATTTTTATTTCGAGAGTAATCTATTACTGTTATTCCATCTCGTTCTATGCTCGCTGCAACAAGTAAATTTTTAGTTGCAATATTTAAAGCCACATCTATAATCTTAATTATATTAAAATATTTTAATTTCCCATTAGATAAGTTTATCATAACAGCCGTGTTTTCATTTTCGTTACTTAAGAGAACAGCTAATTGAATTTCTAAATTAGCATCGCGGAGTTCCCAATCACCTTCTAATTCATAAATTGGATAAACTGTCGCGTTATTATCGTTTGATAACAAAGATAAAATTGTATTATTATTTACGAGAAGTGAAGAAATAACTCCGCTTTTTGACGAAATTGCTCCTCTGAAAAGACCAATTGGCTGATAACGAGGAATTTCAAATTTTCCTCTCTCAAAAATTGCTTGTCGCACCCACAAACCGTTATCTTTTTCTATAGTTGAAAAAAACCATGCGTAAAGACCACCACTAGTTGGAAAAGCTCTATTGACACCAAGTGGTAAATCAGTAAATTGCCATACGTAATCATTTTCAAAAGCCCATTGTTGATAAACGTCACCAGTTAATTTTCCAAACACCCCTTTGGTAGGGGTAATCCATATAGGCAGAGTCATTTTCGGATAAAGAAACCATTGAGCTACTTGATTTAAATGCATATTCTTACTTTTAAACATGGTTTCCTCCAATATTAGAACTAATCTTTTTATTACCAAAGTGTATCACACCAGGAACTAATAGAGATCCTAAAATTGTTAAAATTAATACACCTAAAGCTATCCATGCAACAATCTTAAAACCTAGTATAGGTATATAATGTCCAACTATAATGAAACCTACTGGAGAGATTACGGAGTTACCGAGTGCATCAATAGAAAGGACACGTCCTAATTTTTCCCTAGGTGTTGTAAGTTGAAGGGATGTCATCCATATTACACCAAATACAGATAATCCAAAACCAGTCAAAAAACCAGCTGGTAATAATAGCCAATCGTAGTACCCAGTTGCTAGTATAATAAGCTGAGGGGCCTGTAACATTAAGGCAATCATTGCGTAGAGTCCCTGACGAGAAGTGTTAAAGCTAGCCCCAACAAGTGAACCAATAAAGGCTCCAATAGCTTCTAATGAAAGAGTGATTCCATAAAGCTCAGGATGTTTGTTGCCAAAAACTAATGGTAAAAGAATTGTTACAGGTGCTACAACAAATGCAACTTGTAGCATTCCCTGAATAATAATTGCGCCTATCCATGGTTTAGAAACTACATATGAAAAAGCACTTATTGATGATTTTAACAAATTTTCTTTTTTATTCTTTTCTTTTATAGAATCAGGAATTAACAAAAGAATGATTATGCTAATAGTAAATGTAGCTGCGTCTAACCAAAGTGCAATTATTGGATTTGCAAATGAGGATAAAACCCCTCCTAAAGCTGCCCCAATAATTGTCCCTACGCGATTTGTAGCTGAACGTAAACCACTTGCTGCCCTAATTTCCTCTTTATCGACTATTTCAGGAATCAATGCAGCATATGTTGGGCGATATATTCCTTCGCCTATTCCTATTAATAAACCAAACAAACTTAATAAGGGAAGAGAGGCATTGTGACTTAAAAATATTATCTCCAATACTCCAAATAGTCGAAGAATATCAGAAGTAATGAGTACCCTGCTTTTACGAAATCTGTCAGCTAGGACACCTCCAAGAATTAGTGATACAGTTGATCCAACGGCTAATGTACCTAGAAGAAGCCCTAAATCTTGTGAAGGATGTGCTCTTTTTAATAATACTAATCCTATAGCAACTCCAAAAATAGCATCACCAGATACATTTAAAAATTGACCTACCCAAAGTCGCCGAAAAGTTTTATTCTTGAGTGGTTGTATTAGATGGATGAGGCTGTTCAGCATTACATGATTTCCTCCAATTATCGTTCAATGGGATAACTATAAATTTTTATTCTTTAAAGAATAACTGCAATGTTTCTAATAAAAAATTCTCTTCAAAATTCTCAGTATCGATATAAATAACATTATTTTTTTTAGAAATATCCAAAGTAATATTGACTATCTTACGTAAAAAATCTATTCCTCCAAATTTAATCCAGTGATCTACATATTCACAACCGTTTTCTCTTTTTTCAATACGGTCTTTTAATATATTAATTGCATTATTTAAGCCATTTTTGGTAGGTGAAGCCAGTAGTAAAAGATTAATCTTTGTAAGGGCAACATATAATCTCCTTTTGTTTTTTATACCATGCTGAAATAGTACACCACCACTAAGGTCAATGATAAATGACTTATTCAATTTTAAAATATGTTCCAATGCCCTTAGCTCAAATTTACTCTCATAATGATGTAATGCTAATGCCCCTTTTTGTTTTAATATCGATTCCGCAGTTTTGGGTGAATACCCCCATTGTTGGTAAGACTTTTCTCTATAATCATCAAGTGAGTAAACCGGTAGTGTTAACCATTCTGAAAGTAAAAAAGATATAGTACTTTTTCCAGAACCGGGTGGGCCGCCAACAGCAATTTTCATTTTACTTGTACCATACTTAAGTTTTTATATAGTTTTTCGGCTAGGTCAGGGCGAAGTTGTTCACTATATAAGCTATAAAGAAAAGCTACCGGACTATCAAATTTAGGACATAAGTACCATTGCCTCATTCTGCTGGTTGCTAATTCCCATATATGAATACGTCCTTCAAAAACTGCGCACAGATCAGAAGCATTAACATCAATTCCGTATGGAATTTGATATAGCACTTCTTTTAAACTTAAATCGACCCATTCAAATTTAGCTTTATTTATATTTAAAGCAAGAACAGCATCTCTTTGTATACCATGATAATTACGAAGATAAATTGCAAATCGATGTGGGCCAACTGGTCGATCAAGAAAATAATTTGTACTAATCATGTAGTGACCAAGTGATGATATAAGGAGTAATTGAGTCATACGTTCAATTTCACTTATAATAAGATTTTTTTGTTCAGATGACACTATTTGATCAAAAATAGCTGGCAAATCGGATATTGTTTGTAAAGTCACCCATTCTACATTATTTTCTTGGTAGTCGTTGATTATATTTATCCAATCTACAGAGAGACGTTTAAGTTCTGAACTAAAATCTGCTAATTCACCAGGTAGTAATCCAACCGTTTGAGGACCACTTATACGTAATGAGTTTAATATATATTCTAGTTCACGATAATCAGACCAAAGAAAACGACCATGTTTTTTTGGTTTTTGTTGATAGCCACTTCCACTAAATAATATCCATTGGGCATTAGGAAAAAGTTGATAACTTTGGTCAAGAATTTCTTGTAAAAGCTGAATTCCTGTAGTTTCGATTGGTTGATCACTAGGGATAGGCAATAAGTTATCCCATGCTCCCAAATTATTATTTGGAGGGATTTGACCATTATGTGTTACTATAAAGATATCAGGTTTACATGAAATAGCAGCGGCATGGTCAATGATGGTATCTGATTGTATAAAGATGCCCTCATTTCCATGAACGGATTCAATGTATAGACTGGCAGCTCTACTTTCCCATACCGGTACGATGTTTGAACCTTGGAATAACTGGATTATTGTATTCTTAACATTTACCTTTTGTCCGTGACGAAGTAATTGAACTTGATAGCCAATTTGATTTGCTTCACGTATACAAACTTTTGGCATTAACTCAGGCATAAATATAGGTATATTTTTTGAAATCATGCGTAGTGACGGGGGATGAAAGTGATCCAGATGTTCGTTAGTAATCACTATGGCATCTATTTTTGGCATTTTGTCTGTATAAACCAATCGATTAGGAAAGATTTCAAAACGAAGTTTCTCATTATGGCCAAATGACTGTGTTAAGACTGGGTCGACAAGGATCCTTGTTCCGTCAATGTCTATTAACCATGACTGGTGCCCAATATATACTACAGACCGTGTCATCAAATCATCACCTTTCCAAGTAACTTTTCTATTTGTTTATTATAAACGTCAAGAGCAATATCTGGGCGAGTATGTTCACCATATAGGTTATAGAATAAAGCTACTGGTGATAAGAGTAAATTACCTTGATACCATGACCTCATTGCAACCCCAGCTACATCCCAGATTTGCAGCTTTCCAGTAATGACCGCTGCAAAGTCGACAGCGCTTATTACAATTCCAAAAGGATACTTTTCTATTGCTTTTGAAAATTCCAAAGTATTAGTAGGTAGAAACATACCTTCTGAAATGTCGAGTTCCCAGGATTGATCTTTAGAGTGACTACATAAAACTTGTATCAAAAATCTTGAAGAACCTAGGTTTTTATGTTGACCTAATAAAATTAGTTCCTTACCAATTGAAGATAGTAAAATAGATTGAGCAATAAGGGCTAGTTCGGACTCTATAATTTTTAGTGCTTCTTGTTCAGATTCATAGGTAGGTGCAAATAAAACAGACTTCATAGGAATTGACTTTTTAGATTTAATAAATTTCTCGCGCTTCGTAATTAATTGTTGAAACAGATTTTGATCTAATTTTAACCATGATAGATTATCTGTTTTCATAACAAGGTTGTCTTTCAATGAGAGAATGTCACCGGGGAGTGGACCAAGTACATTTATAAATCTTGTTAATTTCGATGCAATTTCTGCTAAATTATGTTGCTCTGAATAAGGGAAAGGACCCATTTCATCATAGTCTTTAAGAAAGCCACCTCCACAGATTAAAAAGTTAGAACCACGCAATGAAGGTGCATTTTCAATAGATGACACAAGGAGCTCATGGAGAATATCAAGTGCTACAAACCCTTTTTTTGGGACAGCTCCTTCCGAATAAAATTCATCTCGCATATTATCTAATGAACCAAAAACCCCATCAGGAGTAATTTGGGAGTTATTGCTTACTGCAATAACACGCGGCTTTGGAATCTTTCCGCTATTTACATCATCGTGAAACATAGGAGAAAGTATTGCATCAATACAAAGGTAAATTCCTCCTTCAGTTGGTTGCTCGATATCCCGTACATAAATTTGGCTAACCCTACTTTCCCATAAAACCGTTTCAGGATCAGGTGGATAAAGTGTCACAAGAACTGAACCAAACTGTTCTTCTTTACCAAATTCTAAGCGCCGGACGCGAAAGCCCAATTTATTAATATACTCTATGACTGAATCAATCATTGTCGGCCCCACAACTATGGGAACTTTTCGATCAAGTAAATTTAATGTTGGTAGATGAAAATGATCTGAATGTTCGTGACTTATAATGACAGCTGAAATGTTTGGAAGTTGATCTAAATTAATCTTCCTTGGAGGATAAATTTCTACAGCACTCGGATTATACTCATCTCCGTATTTTGGCAATAATATCGGATCTACTAATACAGGGTTATCCATATCCCCTAAAGCAAACCCATTGTGACCTAAAAAACCTATTTTCATATTCTAAACCTCCTCGTATAATTAGTTTATAAGCTTATTTTAAGGCAATATCCAGTTGATCCGGACAACTGGAATTGCTCTTGAAGAATTTCCAGAATCGATTCTGTCGTTTTTAATAAAATGAGTTAGCCTGTGAGCTTTCTCATCCCAGATTTAGTTTTTGTTTTACCCTTTTTTCATCCCTGCGGGATGAGGAAGCCACAGCGTTAGCTGCTTGCCCATTGACCGTAGCCTTACGATACTTAGCTGATGATGTGAAGGGTTCAGGGACCCACACAGCAGCGGCTTAGTATCGTTGCCCATGGTACACTTCGGTAGGTTGGGTGCCCCAAGTAGGGGATTATTTATCCCAGCCCTGGATACTCAAACCGTGGGCACAAGGCTTAGGTCAAGGGTGGCGGGTTATTTCATCAAAAAGATTGATTTTATCTGATCGTTAAAAACACTAACGGTTTACTTTGTTATGCCCTTTTACAACTCCATATGGTAATGGTTCCGGATGTGTCATCACGCATCGCAATTGGAACCATTTTTTAATAGAAACTCAGACTTGCCTGTGGGACAATGGGATCGACAAGCTTTTCTCAGGATATTTCTTTTCCTCCTTGCGGACCATTAAGGTACTGCTATTAAAGCCTGCTACCCATGATCCACCATTGATTTTCTAACCGCTGTTTGCACCCCTTTCATGAAGAGGGAGTAGCGCCCGTAATTGTGCTTGATGAAAGATGAGTGCTGATGACGAGGCTGTTCCAGGTGGTTCCCATGGGCACCCAGGTCTGAGAATCGTTTGATTATTCGTTGTACTGGAGGTGATCCTATGTCGAAAATGCTAGTTGGTATAGACGTAAGCTTGCGCTCCCACCATGTACAATTCATGGATGCGGAGGGAAGATCCTTGACATCCTTTTCTGTGTCTAATGATCAAACCGGGGCAGACACCCTGATCAGAAAAATCTTAGCAACCTCAGAGAAGACGAATAGCCAACATCTTCAAATTGGTTTGGAAGCCACATCAAACCTTGGATGGCACCTCGCTCATTACTTAAACGATCAATTGGAAGGGTACGAACCGAAATTAAATGCTCAAATCTACGTCTTGAATGCAAGAAAGGTCGCCCGCTTTAAAAAGGGATATGATACTCTGCCAAAGAACGACCGAATCGATGCCTGGGTTATTGCAGACCATCTGCGTTTTAATCGACTTCCTAATGAAATGAAAGATACCATTCAATATGAAGCGTTGCAGCGGTTAACCCGAACACGATTCCACCTCATGAAAAACATTACCAGAGATAAGACATATTTTTTAAATCAAGTCTTTTTGAAGTTTAGTGGAATACGTCAAGATAACCCATTCTCGGATACATTTGGCAGCACATGCCTAGCTGTTATTCAAGAGTTAGAACCTGAGCAAATTGTTTCCATGTCCATCGAAGAACTCATTGATTTCCTAAAAGAACATGGTAAAAATCGTTTTGGCAACCCTGAAGAGATCGCTAAATATCTACAGAAAATCGCTCGATCTTCCTATAGATTAAATAAAGTGATGGAGGATCCCGTCAACATCTCTCTATCCGTTACTCTGAGTGTGATTAAACACATGGAGGCTGAAGTAAAACGACTGGATAAAGAGATCGCCAAGTTAATGAAAGGGATTCCTGAGACCTTAACTTCTGTTAAAGGGATTGGCCCTGTATTTGCAGCTGGAATCATTGCTGAGATCGCAGGGATTGAACGCTTTAAGAACCACCATGCTCTTGCAAAATATGCAGGTTTGGTATGGAGTCAGCATCAATCCGGTGATTTTGAAGCTGAAGATACTAAAAGGATCCACTCGGGAAACAAGTACCTTCGGTACTATCTTATCCAGGCTACTGAAAGTGTTCGGAAACACGACTCAGAATACAAAACCTTTTACGAGAAGAAATACAATGAAGTACCTAAGCATAAGCACAAAAGAGCCATCGTCCTTACCGCAAGAAAATTGGTACGATTGGTGTACTCGCTACTAAGCACCAATCAATTGTACACACCACCTGAGAGGAGGAAATGATTTATTTCGACCAACTTCTTCCTTATTTTCCACTCACTTAGAACATAAAATGTGTTTGAAAATTCAGATTAATGGTGAGTTTTATTTGATGTACCCTTTTTTAGAGGAAATTGGTGATTTTACAAAATTAATTTCCAATTTTCATGGATCAACCCCTTGACATATTACCGCTGTGGTTTATTTTTTCTGTGATCAAGACTTGGCGGCAGCTTGAATTAGCCACCGCCAATCTGTAATGCCCCCCGTTGTCAAGACACAAATTAAGAAAAAATAAGTTATGTCCTCCTTCGTCTGAAATGGGTGATACTTATATCAAAACGAGCCAGAATGAACAAAAGGGGCTCTTTGTTCTGGGAGGCCGTCGGCTTGACATGGAGCCTCTGCGGGCATGAGTTTTCACGATAGGGCGATGTGGGAAACCTTCCATCGCGTGGCGAGCCAGCCTATCATGCCCGCCCTCCATGTAAAGCCGTCTACGATGATCTTTGTACCTCCGACCATACTCATCAAGAAGCTTTTTTCAAAATGACGGTTCCGGCATACACTTGATCAGGCTTGGCGTAACCTAGCGATTGATGCGGACGCTCCGTGTGGTAAAATGTCATATATACCGTGATCCTTTTCGTAATGCTCGGGGATTCTCATACTCATTCAAATAAATATTCTCGTATTTCAAGGATCGGAAGAAACGTTCTGTACGACTGTTGTCTCTTGCTCTTCCTTTGCGGTCCATAGACACTCTGACGCCATGCTGCTCCAACAGGTTAAGGTAATCTGCATTGGTAAAATGACTGCCCTGATCACTGTTGATGATCTCTGGCTGACAACGATGGAGCGCCCGGTTTAAGCAGGTCATAACAAACCCTTTCTCCAGCGTACTCGACAACTCGTAATCCACGATCTTGCGGCTGTACCAGTCGATGATGATAAAGAGATACATGAATCCCGGCCCCATGCGCAGATAGGTGATATCGACTCCCCAGACCTGGTTGGGGCGATCAATCATCAAACCGCGCAACTAGTAGGGGTGAACATATTCGGCGTGATATCGCTTGCTCAGGTTCGGTCCCGGGTAGATCGCCTGAATGCCCATCAACTTCATCAGACGCCGCACACGCTTGCGATTCACCGACCAGCCCATTTCCTGCAGCTTGCTCGTCATGCGCCTGTAACCGAAAAAGGGATATTTCGTATACACTTTACGATGGCATGCATGATCTGTATGTTTTCTGTGCTCTCCTGACGCGTCTCTGGCTGCCGGTATATGCTGGTGCGATTCACGCTGAGCAGTTCCGCCTGACGCTTTATGGTGATCGCAGGGTGGTTTCGTTCCATCATCGCCTTGCGCTCGTCATGTGATTTATTTGAACCCAGATTTTTTTTTTTGAGCCAGTTGACTTCAACCGTGAGTTGGCCAACCAGCTGCTCCAAATTCTCTTGTTTGGACTCGTATTCTTTCTTAAGCTTCTCCACCTCTCTCGTCCCTTGTCCAAACACCATCGGGGCTCGTTCCAGAAACTCTGCTTTCCATCTGCTTGATCATGACCGGATTCAACTCATATTTACCGGCAATTTCGTTGACTGTCTACTCTTCCCGTAGAACCTCCAGCACAACCTTTGTTTTAAATTCTGCGGTGTATCGATTTCTCTTTTCCATTGTTCCATTATAACTTATTGCTCGCCTTCTTGTGTCTCGGCCTATGGGTTCATTATAATCTCAGATTATCTTACATAGTATGAGACAAGACGTTTTTTTGAAGACTGAGCTTGGCGATCAGTTTTTGATAGAGAACTGACATTAGCAAGCTTACTTCTTAAATATTGGATGTCTTCTTCTGTTAACAGACTCGCTTTGTTAGCCTTGTTTTCCATAAGTAACCACCTCCTTTCTCATATACACCATCACTAGCGTTGCATAAATATAGTCGAAATTTTCAGTAAATATATTTTTGTGAATTATAGCCAAAAGGACAAAACCTAAAGAAAAGGTGATTCTGTCCATTTGGTAAATATATACATTTAAATACTG
>NZ_JBLWFI010000001.1:1227705-1318533 GCF_048898065.1 Tepidibacillus infernus | reverse complement strand
AATTTACTATACATTTATGAATAAACCATATGAATTTTGCCAATGGTAAAGATGATTGATCATGTTAATGGAGGAATTCATATGACTAGAAAGAAAAAAAAGGAAAGTCCAAATCGAAATGAAGAGTTTTTTGCTTTTGATATCGCGAATAAAAGTAACCAAAATGTATTAACCGGTGAAAAGAAAAAAAATGCTGCTGAACTATTAAATGAAATTACGGAATCAGATGAATATTAAAGGAAAAATCGTTCTCTTGAAAAAAAGAGGACGATTTTTTTAGTACTCAGCATATACTTGGATACGAGCATTTTAGAGGATTATTAGAAACTTCAGCAATAAAAATTTAATGCAAAAAACAAACAAATTTGATAAGTTTATATTAATGGAAAATGTTACCTCGTTTTTTGATAGATTTCTTTTCATGAAAGAAAGGAGATACTTTTATGAAAAAATATGCCATTATTATTCCATCTTTAAATCCTACTGAGAGTTTGGTTCACTATGTTCAAAGCTTGCTAGAAAAAGGGGTAGCGCAAATCGTTGTGGTGAATGATGGAAGTCAACTTGAATGTAACGACATTTTTTCAAAAATCAAAAAGATGGATCGATGTACGGTTTTAAAACATGAGCTCAATCTGGGAAAAGGGAGAGCATTAAAAACGGCGTTTCAATATGTTTTAGAAAACCATTCAGATTTGGCAGGAGTCATTACTGCCGATGCAGATGGCCAGCATTCAGTTGAAGATGTCTACAAAGTGGCAAAGACATTAGAAAATAGCGATGAACAAATCGTTCTAGGCGTAAGAGATTTTCGTCAAGCAAACGTTCCTTTTCGTAGCTATATTGGAAATAGAATAACTAGTGGGATTTTTGAATTTTTGTTTCACCATAAACTAGGTGATACGCAAACGGGATTACGGGGAATTCCTCAAGAAATTCTTAAACAGCTTGTTGAACTTAAAGGGGAAAGATATGAGTATGAAATGAATATGTTGATCTATGCTACAAAAATCAAAATGAAGATCACCGAAGTACCGATTCAAACCCTGTACTTTGATCATAATAAGGGGTCACATTATAAATCAATCGTCGATTCCTTCAAAGTTTTGTCCAGACTGATTTCAGGTTTTCTCCAATATTCTTTTGGAAAAGCCATCTCATTCGTGATTGGGATCATAAGTTTTGTTTTTATTCTCATTTCCCTCGCGTATTTATGGGAATAAAGCGTTGAATTGCTGGTGAATGTAATGAATCGTCATTATGGTATATTATTTAGAATCATCCGAGGTTTTATTCGAATCTTTTATCCCAGATATAAGGTTCAGGTTCCTGACCGAATCAACGGACCCGTCGTGTATATCTCCCACCACCAAAATCTTTTTGGCCCATTTGTAACATTGCTTTGGTTTCCAAAATGTTTACATGCGTGGATCCTTCATGTTTTTCTTGACCAAGCTGCTTGTTATAAGCAATATGTAGATTATACGTTTACCAAAAGGTTTGGCTGGAATCGAAATCTAGCGAAAATGGTTGCTTTTCCTCTATCCTTTTTCATTTCAAAACTATTGAATTCTGGGAAAGGGATTCCTGTATATAGGGGTTCGCGAAAAATACTAGAAACCTTCCATCAAAGTGTAGAAGTCTTAAAAAGTGGACAAAGAATTGTGATTTTCCCAGATATTGATTATCGTGATCCCTCTTCAGAGGTCAAAGAAATGTATAAGGGATTTCTTTATTTAGAAAAGTATTTTTTTCAAGAAACAGGAGAACATTTGACCTTTGTTCCTTTGTATGTAAGTAAAAATAAACGACTGATCCTTGCAAATCGACAAATCTACTTTAGAGATGGGGAAGGGTTCAACGAAGAACGTAAAAGAATCGTTCAGGAGATCCATACAAATCTTAATGAGCTAGCAAAAAGATGTGGGGATCTAACTTAAGGAATATTTCTATCAGGATTAAAGCCCCAATTCTAATAAGAGATGGGATTTTTTATAGGCCATTTTATTCATTTTTAATTATTTTGAATATTTTTAAAAAGTTTATATTATATTGTTGTTAGGAATGCAAATTCCAAATATTGAAAAAGGAAGTGATTTTTTTGACAAAAAGAGTGATGATAATTCTTTTTGTAATGGTGTTTGTTTTAAGTTCAATCCCCATGGTTTTGGCACAGAATGAAAAACAACCAGTTAAGCACAAAGAGCTTCCTAAGCAAGTAGACAACAACAAAAACAAACTTTTTGACAACCTAGAAGAAATCATGAATAGAACAGATGAGCTGACCACTATTCCAGTCATCGTGATGTTAAATACGGATTTTCTAAGCAAGAAAAAAGACATGGAGAAAGCGATTGGCTTATTCAAGACAAAATTTGAATATAGCGAGGCTTTCCATGGATTTGCAGCAGACTTGAATAAAGGCCAAATTATTGCTCTACAAAAGATGCCTTTTGTTCAACAGATTGAATATGATATGCCTGTTCAAGCAAGCATGGATACGGCGACAAATTGGTTTGGAGTGGGAAAAGCTAGAACTGATTTTGGACTTGACGGAGATCTAGATGGATCATTAACGACCTATTCAAAAAATGACGTAGTGGTTGCAGTAATTGATACAGGAATTGATGCAACCCATGTTGATTTAGACGGAGGAAAAGTGATCGGCTGGATGGATTTTGTCAGATCTAAAACAACTCCTTATGATGATAATGGTCATGGAACACATGTATCAAGTATTATTGCTGGTTCAGGTGATGGTAATGCGAACTACAAAGGCGTAGCATATGGAGCTGCATTGGTAGGAATCAAGGTGCTTGATCGTCGTGGAAGTGGTTCCATGAGTACTGTAGATGCTGGAATTGATTGGGCGATTCAGAATAAGGACGTTTACAATATCCGAGTCATTAATTTATCACTTGGCACTTCAAGTAGTTCCGATGGTACGGACTCTACTTCGATAGCTGTCAATAGAGCAGTTGCCAATGGTATTGCTGTAACTGTTGCAGCAGGCAATTCAGGACCAACACAATATACGATTGGTTCCCCTGGAGCTGCTTCTGATGCCATAACAGTCGCTGCGATGGCGGATGTGGGAGAATATGGTTTTAACCTAGCCAATTTCTCAAGTCGTGGACCAACTGCTGATGACCGTATTAAACCAGATGTTTCTGCTCCTGGATATAACATTACGGCTGCAGAAGCCAATTCTACAAATGGTTATATAACTTATAGCGGTACTAGTATGGCTACTCCTTTTACAGCAGGAGTAATTACTTTGATGATTGATGCAAAACCAACGATCACGACTAGTGAGATTAAAACGATCGTTACTTCAACAGCAAGTGATTGGGGACCAACAGCTGAAGACATTGATTATGGGAAAGGGCGCTTACAAGCGTATGATGCTATTAAGGTTGCAGGGAACTATAATGGAACAGCGCCAATCGTACCTTCACACCACTTTGTTAGTGGAAGTCTAAGTTCTTCAGGAGATAGTAACAATTGGATACTTAGTGTAACTTCTACTTCAGAACCAGTTGCGGTAACACTTGTCATTTCAGATTGGGTAAGTGGTTTCTTTGGTGGAAGTCCGGATTTTGACCTTTATGTCTATGATCCAAATGGAACATTGGTAGGAAAGGCAGAGGGGACTGAACGGCAGGAGTTAGTCACTTTTAGCCCAGGCGTAACAGGAGACTATACAATTAAAGTCGTTTCCTATTCTGGATCGGGAAATTACTTTTTTGATACAAGTTCCAATTAAATAGATTAAAAAAAGAGAACCAATGATTTAATTAAGAAGTCATTGATTCTCCATTTTTTTGTAAGCAGGGACGATTCTGCCAAAGATGCCTAGGAGGATTTCGCCAAGTCCTGCAGACATGAACACCAATCTTGGCCCAAACCATTGGGACAAGGTAGTACCACCGCCAATGGAAATGAGAGAAATTGGACCAGTCAACGGGCCCATCACACCATAAACCCTTCCTCGCAAATCTTCTGGCACTTGATGTTGAATCAATGTTTCAATAACGACAGAGGATACAGCACCAATAATTCCAAAAAAGGCCCAAATAAATAAGGCAATGGGTAATTGGTCTGTCCAAGAGAACCAAACCACCATGACACCATCAAAAATCGTGGTCGCGAGTAATAGCTGAATTCCCCCGATTCTTTCAATCATCCATTTTGAGAGGAATGCTCCCATAAAACCACCAATTCCAATCATCGAAAATAGGTAACCAGTAATTTGCTCAACATTTCCACCATGAGCCATGTATTTTTCTACATATAAAAAGGTAAGAGCCCCTTGCATGCTCATTACAAGGGTGAAAAAGATTTGAAAGATAAAGATATATTTTAAGATCGTTTTATTGACGATATAACGAATTCCCTCTTTAAAATCTTGCCACATTTGCTGCGACCTTTCTTTCTTTTCCTCTACAAAAGGAGGCGCTTTAATTCCAAGCGTCAATCCTGCTGCTAAGATGAAGGTAATCACATCAACTGTATAAGCCATTTTTGCACCTAAAAAAGCAACGACGAGCCCTGAGATGGCTGGTCTGAAAATTTGCATTGTACTATTCGTTAATGAAAAAAGGGAATTTAGTGTAACGTATTCTTCAGATTTTACTAATGTGGGTTGCAAAGCCCGTTTGGCTGGTTGGAAAAAATTTGCCACAATTCCATCGATAAACGCGATCAAGTAAATTTGCCATAATTGATCGGAAAAGAGAAGAAGAGAAATAATACCTGCCCTTAATAGATTACTGACAATCATAATTTTTTTACGATCAAAGCGGTCAGCAATAATTCCTGCGACAAAACCAAAAAGAATAGCAGGAGTAATTTCCATCATCATGACCATTCCAATATATAAATCTCGATCGGTTAAATGCATCACTTGTGCCATCATGGCAAAAAAAGTCAATGTAGATCCAATCGAATTAATTACTTCACTACTAAGCAATAACAGGACAGAGCGACTGCGAAATAGATTTCGATATTCATGCCAGTAAGTCATTGATCATTCCTCCGAAAAAATACTACGATTAAACGCGTTGTTTTGAATGTTTTTGCTGTTTTTTAATAGTATATCTTAAAAACTTCTTATAAGCCTTAGTAAGGAGAGGTACCCATGAAATATGTAAAACCCTATATGGGATTGGTGAAACAACAATTAGCAGATGATATTATTACAGAACAAGGTCTTCTTTTGTTATCAAAGGGTCATATTTTGACAGAAGAAGATATAAAAGCAATCATCATTCGTCAAATTGATCGCATTGCAATTGAGGAAACAAGAACTTCCATCAATGAATACATGAACCACCTTCAAAAAATGGATCCCGAATTTTATCAACTCTATGATACGTGTTTAACAACAGTTGAAGATCTATTTCAATCCGCTTCTAGGCAAGAGCGAATCGAACAGGATACATTATTCGAAATTTTTGATGATTTAATGTCCCATATGGTTTCGGTTCCCCATCTCTTTATCCAACTGAGAACGATTAAAGACATTGACCATTATACCATGCAACATTCCATCAATGTTGGGATCATTTCCGCCTTATTGGCAAGACTGATGGGATTAAAAGGGGATGAGGTCATTCGAATTGGTCATGCTGGGTTTCTTCATGACATTGGAAAAGCCTTAATACCCTCCTCTATTTTACAAAAACCAATTGTGTTAACAGATGTTGAATTTGAAACGGTAAAAAAACACCCACGGTTAGGATATGAAATTCTAGTAAAAAATGAGATAAAAGACCCCTTGGTCCTTACAGCAGCTTTAATGCATCATGAACGACTAAATGGAAAAGGTTACCCATTGAAAAAAGACGGTACTAATATTCCTCTCGTTGCTCAAATTGTTGCCATTGCAGATGTATATGATGCAATTTCTTCAGAAAGGGTTTACAAAAAATCTTTCTCTCCTTTCCATGCCTATATGGAATTACACCAAATCGCCTTTCAAGGAGAATTAAATGCTGCCATTGTTCTCAATTTCCTCCAATATATTTCCAAGTTGATGGAAGGGCAAGAGGTGATCATGAATGATGGGCAAAAGGCGACCGTCATTTTGGCAGACCCGTCTGAACCTCACAGACCTTTAGTTTCAATGAGTGGCCAGTTTATTGACTTAAGAAAGGAAAGAAATCGATACATTCAAGAACTACTAATTCCTATGAAATATGAAACTTAGACGATATTTTTATCGTATAAGATAGTAAAACAATCTTCCTTCAGATGGATGTGAATTAGATGAACCGACAAAAGATTATCGAGCTAGTAATGAAACTAGTGGATTTAGCAAGGACAAGCAAGGGTAAAAGAAAGATTTATCGTGAATTTCCAAGAAAAATAAAAAAAACAGGGGGTATCCAAAACCTCATTCAGCAGCTTAAGGTGATGTATCTTTATTTTAAAGACCCTCATACAAGTAAAACAAAAAAAGGGCTAATAGGAGCAGCATTGTTATACTTTATTATGCCCTTTGATGTAGTAAGCGATTTGATTCCTGTTTTAGGACTTGTGGATGATGGAATCGCTATCGCCTTTGTTTGGTCGATGGTAGAAAAAGAATTAAGGCAATATGCACAACAGTTAGATAGCGACATTATCGATATTACCTCGGAAGTAGAAATCATCGAAGAAGAAAAATAGACCAAATGGCTGATCTGCTTTTATACACGAAGTAACACCATTAAAATAGCAGATAAAGCAGCAAATCCACTACTTACGGCAAAGGTAGAGGCAGGTCCAAATGTTTCCCATAAAAATCCTGCAAGAAGACTAGCAGGAAGCGCAGCAATTCCTGTTAAAGCATTAAACGTGCCTATTGCCGTTCCTCTTTTTCCTTCTGGGACAAGATCAGCGATATATGCTTTTTGAACCCCTTCTGTTGTAGCATAATAAAGGCCATATAAGATAAATAATCCCCATACCCATAAACTCTTTGTAATGAGTCCAAACCCAAGATAAATCAATGCAAAGATCAGATAGCCTGTTACGATAATTGGCCTTCTACCTAAGCGATCAGATAAAATGCCTGCAGGGATTGAGAAAAGCGTATACACTATATTAAACGCAAAGTAAGCTAGAGGAATCAATGCTGAATTCATCCCAACATCTTGTGCCCGTAAAATTAAGAAAGCATCAGATGAGTTACCAATTGCAAACAAAGTAGCAATAAAGGTAAAGAGAATAAAACGGCGATCTAAGCCTTTAAAGCTGATCTTTGGTCGTGTTTGTTTTCCAAAGATCTCTTCTTCTATATTTGTTTTCTTTTTTTCCTTCAAGAAAAAGATAAGTAATAATACCGCAATAATTCCGGGAATAGAGGAAATCCAGAAGATTAAACGATAATTCTCATGAAAAGAGCTTAACACAAAGAAGGCAACAAATGGGCCAATTGCAGCGCCTAAGGTATCCATCGCCCGGTGGAACCCAAATGCTTTTCCTCTTTCTTCTTTACTGGTTGAATCAGCAATCAAGGCATCCCTTGGTGCTCCTCTCATTCCTTTTCCGAAACGGTCAATGAACCGTATAGCAAGTACTTGGCTAAACGATGTACTAAGTGCAAATAATGGCTTGATTAGGTTAGAAAGACCGTAGCCAAAGACCATTAAAGGCTTTCGTTTGCCTAGTTTATCTGAAAACCAACCTGAGAATAATTTTAATATACTTGCAGTACTTTCAGCGATTCCCTCAAGAAGCCCAATTGAAGTGACTTGAACATGGAGAACCGTTGTTAAAAATAAAGGAAGAACAGGTACGATCATTTCACTGGATAAATCAGTGAGAAGACTGACCAGTCCAGTCACAAAAACAACAGCATTCATTCCCCAAATCCTTTTGCTTCTATAATTAATGTTATCTTCCATCTGTTTCCGCCCCTAAAATAGTAGTATTAAAAATAAAATATGATCTTAGAAATTTTATTTTATATGAAATTAACAGCTTGGTAAAGATTAGCATACGTCACTAGTAATAAAAAGAAAGGGGTTGGATAAGAATCCCCTTCCGATTACCTTATGATTTACTCTTAAAGAAGCTTATCTTTTAGTTTTTTTATGATATCCTCAGTCATTTTCTCTAAATCATATGCTACCTTAAAACCCCATTCTTCTTTTGCTGATGAGGCATCTATTGAATTTGGCCAGCTATCAGCAATAGATTGTCTGATTGGATCTACCTGATAATCTAACTTGAAATGAGGAATATACTTTCTAATGGCTTTGGCAATTGCCTCAGGATCAACACTCATTGCAGTTACATTAAATGAATTACGATGCTTCAACTTAGATGCATCTGCTTCCATCAAATCAATAATCGCGTTTAACGCATCAGGCATATACATCATATCCATAAAAGTCCCTTTGGCAATATAGGAGGTATATTCACCTTTTTTTACGGCATCATAATAAATCTCAACCGCATAATCGGTTGTACCCCCTCCTGGAGGGGTAACATAGGAAATTAATCCTGGGAAACGTAACCCTCTTGTATCTACACCAAATTTCTGATGATAATAATCGCTTAGTAACTCACCAGTTACTTTATTTATACCATACATCGTCGTTGGTCTTTGAATGGTGTTTTGAGGAGTAAGATCTTTTGGAGTTGTAGGACCAAAGGCGCCGATAGAGCTAGGCGTAAAAAATTGCGTTTTTAATTCCCGCGCTACCTCTAGAGCATTTAAAAGACCGTCCATGTTAATTTTCCAGGCAAAAAGTGGTTTAGCTTCAGCTGTTGCGGATAACAAGGCAGCAAGGTGGATGACAGAATCCACCTGATAACTTTTGGCGATTTCATACATTCGCTTTCCATCTGTAACATCAAGGAGCTCAAAAGGCCCTGATTTGACGACATCTGCTTCTGTTTCTCGAATATCAGTTGCTACTACATTGTCTTCTCCATAGGTATCTCTAAGCTTTTGAATTAATTCAGAGCCGATTTGGCCTAATGCCCCTGTGACTAAGATTTTTTTCATGAAAGAATCCCCATCTCTTTTCCGATCTTTTCATAGATTGTTAATGCTTGGTCTAACATTTCTTTACTATGTGCTGCTGTAGGCATATTTCTGATTCTACCTGTTCCCCTAGGGACAGTTGGAAATACGATTGATTTCGCATATACACCAGCTTCATAAAGCTTTTTACTAAACTCTTGTGTTTTCACTTCATCGCCAATAATGACTGGTGTAATTGGCGTTTCACTATTTCCGATATCAAATCCTAAGGATTTTAATTTCTTCTTCAAATAGTTTCCATTTTCCCAAAGACGATTATTTAACTCAGTACTGTTGATTAGAATCTCAATTGCTTTTATGCTTGCAGCGACATCCCCAGGTGTTAGAGAGGTAGAGAATAAGAATGGTCTACTCCTTACCTTTAACCAATCAATGAGTTCCTTTTTACCTGCAACATATCCACCTACGACACCAATTGCTTTAGATAATGTCCCAATCTGGAAATCAATTTTATCTGATAAGCCAAAATGCTTGACTGTTCCTGCACCTTTGCCCAATACACCGGAGCCGTGCGCATCATCTACATAAGTAATTAAACCGAATTCCTCTGCAATTTCTACAATTTCAGGTAGCTTGGCAATATCTCCATCCATCGAGAAAACCCCATCGGTAATGACCATGACTTTATTGTATTGGCCAGATTCAGTGGCTTCTTTTGCCTTTGCCCTTAAATCGTCCACATCAGAATGCTTAAAGCGAATAATCTTTGCCCCTGATAAACGACAACCATCTATGATTGAGGCATGATTTAGTTCATCAGAAAGGATTGCATCATTCTTGTCCATCACTGCCGATATAGCTGCCATATTACAATTAAAACCTGATTGATAAGCAATTGCTGCTTCTGTATGCTTAAATTCTGCTAACTTTTTTTCTAGCTCGATATGAATTTCTAATGTACCGTTAATCGTTCTAACAGCTCCTGCACCGACACCAAACTTTTCAATTGCTTGATGCGCCGCTTCTTTTAACCTTTCATCGGTAGCCAATCCCAAATAATTGTTGGAAGAAAGATTGATCAACTCTTTTCCAGCAATTTTAATGATTGGTCCATTTGGACTTTCTAAAGGATCGATCACATTATAAAGACCCCTACTTTTTAAATCCTCTAGATTTTGCTTCAAAAAATCATCTAATACCTTGCTTGCCATGATTCATCCCTCCATTACATTTGTCCTCTGTGTGTGAACAAAATTTATTTTGCATGTCCATTTGTCTCAGTATTCTTCACTAATAATGTATCATATTCTACTTAAAATGTTTATATGTGAGAGACAGTAAAAAGAAAAATCTTTTTCATTTCAGAAAAAATAAAATTGAATAGAATAAAGTATCAGTTTAAAAAAACATTTAGGGGGAGTGTTTGTGTCTGTTGTCGTCATAACAGGTTCTTCTGGATTAATTGGTTCGGAATCAGCTGAATTTTATGTTGGTTTGGGATACGATGTGATAGGGATCGACAATAATATGAGGGAGTATTTTTTTGGTTCCGGTGGTTCGACCATAAACAATCGTGAGTATTTGAAACTTAAACTTGGATCTAAATATAGACATTATGATATTGATATAAGAGACTATAAAAAAATAGAAGAAGTATTTGAAGAATATAAACAAGATATTTCATTAATTATTCATACTGCAGCACAGCCTTCACATGATTGGGCAGCAAGAGAACCATTGACTGACTTTCATGTGAATGCAAATGGAACCCTTCATTTGCTTGAAGCTACGCGTAAATTCTGTCCTGAGGCAGTATTTATCTATACATCCACGAATAAGGTGTATGGTGATCGGCCAAATCAACTTCCTTTGATTGAATGTGAAACTCGCTTCGAAATTGATTCAAACCATCCTTATCATAAAGGTATATCTGAGGATATGAGTATCGATCAAAATATGCACTCCTTATTTGGAGCATCTAAATTAGCTGCAGATATATTGGTTCAGGAATATGGGAGATACTTCAATATGAAAACAGTTTGTTTTCGAGGTGGAGTGTTAACTGGGCCGAAACAATCTGGAGTCGTCTTACATGGATTTATTAATTACTTAATGAAGTGTGTAATCAATGGTATTCCCTACACGATATTTGGCTATAAAGGCAAACAAGTAAGAGATGTAATTGCTTCTAGCGATGTGATTTCCGCATTCCATACCTTTTTTCAAAATCCTAGACAGGGTGGAGAGGTGTATAACCTTGGCGGAGGAAGATATTCTAATATTTCCATGCTTGAAGCGATTGAATTAGCGCAAGAAATCACAGGAAAGAAATTAAATTATTCCTATAATGAACATCACCGAGTAGGAGATCATATTTGGTATATTAGTGATATAAACAAGTTTACCTCTCATTATCCTGAATGGAAGATTACAAAGGATATTCGTATGATTATGGAGGAGATTTTTTGACTAGTAATCGTCACAAAAGCAGAAGGAGAAGTTCTTGGAGTAGAAAAAGTTAGGTGAATAGAGTGGCCTAATGTCAGTTTTCAATGTCGCCAAAAAGTTCATCAAATACTTTTACCAATCGTTTAAACCTATCATCAGATCGCAAGATTTTTAGCTCTGATAACACGGTTTCCTTCCATTTTTCATCATCCTTTA
The DNA here is from genome assembly GCF_048898065.1 of Tepidibacillus infernus. Lineage (NCBI taxonomy): Bacteria > Bacillati > Bacillota > Bacilli > Caryophanales > Bacillaceae > Tepidibacillus > Tepidibacillus infernus. The sequence goes on along the minus strand of NZ_JBLWFI010000001.1, from coordinate 1,306,889 downwards.
ATCCTACAAATTCACTTAAATTCACTAGGCTTCGATTTTCCAAAAACATTTTAAGTGCCGCTTGAAGTCCTTTCTTTAATGTATCTCTAAAAGTCTTATTTTGCTCAGGATACTGATTAGAAAGTGTTCTATATTCATGCAAAACTTGACTTGCTTTTACAAAGCTTCCTTTACCAATAAAGGGTAATGAGATCACTGCTACATCGATATCAGGATGAATCTGTTGAAACTTCACAATGTTTCCAATCATTTCTTTCTTTCTCTCCGTCAAAATGTAGGGATGTTCCTGATGATAGGTTGCAATCTGTGGTGCATCATAAAATGTTGCTCCTGCTTTGTAGAGTCGATAACCTAATTCATTATCTTCACTACCCCAACCAGCAAATTCCTCATTAAAATAACCTACCTGATCTAGCAAAGTTTTTCTAAAGGAGACAGCTCTAGTAATGCAAAAAATCCAAGGAAGATGGAATCCATTTAACCAAGGCCCATAATCTCTGATTATCGTAGGAAATGTAGGATCTGGATAAGCAAGTTGATGAAAAAATAAAGATTGAATCCCCTGTTTACCTAATAATGGAACTGGTCTTTTTATTCTTTTTATATACCTCAAAAGCAAGTGCATATTTTTAGTGTGATTCGAGAGAGATAGCTTCCATTTTCTCAGAAGTTTTGGTTTTGTTTTAATCATGGAATAGAATCGTTTGATTTGTTTTTCATTAAATTTTGGATCCAATACGGTATAAACGATTTTTTGCTGGTTGGTACATGAGATAACAAGGTTTTCTTTCGTTTGATGAAGATGAATATGATGTTCAATAAAGTCAGGATCGACTAGCATTTCTACATCTAAAAAAATAAGGATTTTTCCAGATGCATGTTGAATACCAATATTTTTAGCACGTGATCGACCTACATTATGTTTAGAACGTACGTATTTAAATGTAAAAGGTGTTTCTAAGTTGCTTAAAGTGGTTGTTTGATCGGTTGAAGAATCGTCTACAAAGATCACTTCAAATTTTTCAGGGTCATAAGTTTGATTTTGGAAAGAATAAAGGGTTAACAAATTTTGAGGATATTTATTGTGGGAGATCATAATGACACTTACCTCTATAGACATATTACCTTTCCCTTCGTAATAAATAGTTTCTATCTACAATATGAAGATGGACTAGGCATGGGAACAATCTTCTAAACCCATATCAGCATAAAATATTAAAATGAATTTAATTATGTTACAACCTAGTAAAGTGGGGGATGGTCATTGAAAAAGGATGTAAGTATCATTATGCCTTCATATAATAAATACCCTTTAAATTTGTTCAGCTTGTATGCATTAGCAAATCAAAAATATGATTTATCTAAAATGGAAGTGATCTTAATCGATGACGCATCAACAGATCTAACCCCTAAATTAAAAAGCTTTAAAGCCCCGTTTGAATATCATTATATTCGCTATGATAAAAATCTAGGTCGTTCTAAAGCGAGAAATGTAGGGATTTCGCTTGCAAACGGGAGTGTGATTATATTCCTAGACTCGGAAATCATTGTCGATTCTCATTTTGTAGCAAATCATTTGGAAAATCATTCGGAAGAAGAAAACATGGTAGTTACAGGAGCTCTAAGACAATATGGGGTCTATACAACGTTGTACCCCGATTTTCGTAATGATCAAATTGAAAAGTTTTATTCTTTAATACGGGGAAAACCACTTTTACTCAGACGTTGGCAGTTCATTCCAGGAAATCATCTAAGAAATCTAAAAACCATTCGAAAAAGATTGAAACAGGCGAAAAAACCAATCCCACTTTTATCGCAAAAAGAGATTAAATCTGGATTTTATCAACAGCTTACGTTTCCAAAACCTCTTTTTGCAGATGTGCGAAAGCATTTTGGGGACCAATTAATTGGGTATCATTTACCTTGGCAGGCCTTTTTATCGGGAAATGTCTCTTTAAAAAAAGAACTATTAGACAAGGTGGGATATTTTGATGAGGATTATCAAGGGTGGGGATTGGAAGACACAGATATGGGTTATCGATTATATAAAATAGGGGCAGTCTTAAAAAACGATCAAGGAGTCCCCCATTATCACCAAGAACATCCTTTTTCTACGCAGCAACAGCACCGTGATATGTTTAAAAATTACCTCATTTATCAAAGAAAACATCCTGAATTTGAAACCTCTACACATGCGATGACGATTGCTGGGTATATTGATCGATTAGAGGAACAGCGTATTTTAGAAGAATATAAACAGCTCAATCAAGAATATCCTAATCAATTTATGCTGCTGAAGGAAACATACTTACTATTCCTTCATAAAGTGGCAGAGTTGTTAGCAGAAGAGAAAAAAATAAATCATCTCTCTTTTCAAATCGGATTAGACGATCAACCTGAAAAAAAGAATCAAGTTCTTACTGAAGAAGATACCATTAAAAAGTTAGAAAAGTTTGATCTTTTTATAGATACCTTTCATATGCTGTTCCATTTATAATCTAAAAAATGATGGGAGGGGTTAAAATTGGGAATAAACCTTATGTCACGATTTTGTTAGCCTTTTATAATGAAAAGAAATATATGAAAAAGGCCATTGCCAGTGTGAAACAACAAAGTTATTCCAATTGGCAATTGATTTTATTAGATGATGGATCAACAAACAAAAGCAAAAATTGGATTCTCCCAATCATAAAAAACGATTCTCGCATCCAATATAAACGATTCAGGAAAAATCAGGGAAAAGGCAAAATATTAAATGAGGGATTAAAGATCGCAGAAGGAGAATATGTTTTGGAATTGGATGCTGATGATTGGTTATACCCTCTTGCACTTCAATTATTTGTTGATTATATGCAGAAGCTTCCCTCCACTGTTGCGCTTGTATACTCCGACTATGTGACCGTAAAAAAAGTTGGAAAGAACTTAATGAAACACCAAGCTGTGGTAGCTCGTCCATTTCTTAATCGGATCCAGTGGGTGAAGAATTACTTTGTTCCTATCCCACGTTTCTATCGAAAAGAAGCCCTTCTTGCTATTGGGGGATGGGTGACAGATTATCCATCAGAAGGCCGATTATATGAAGATATAGCCACAGTATTTCGCTTGCTTAAACATTATCAAATGGCTTATTTACCTAAACGAACAATGGTGGTTAGAAGAAGATATGACAGTATTACGTATAAAAACCGAAATGCTTGGTATTCAATGTATAAATATTTATTGGCAAGAGCATTACAAGAATGGAACGAACCTTACCTTGTTGACGTAGACTTAAAAAACAAAATAAGCATCAAAGAGAAAAAAGGAGATTCTGGATCTCTCCCCCTTGTATCTCTACTTATTTCATACCCTTATCATTCTGCAATATTACCTTATCTTAGACAAAGTATTGCACATCAAACTTATCCAAATATTGAAACCATTTTTATAAACGATCATTCAATCTCAAAAGAAACCTTAAAATTGGCTAACGGGAAATATGTACTCATTTTATCGCCTTTCGAAATATTAAATCCTGAATGTATTGAGATTTTTGTTGACACAATGGAGGAGAAAGAAAGAAAGGGTGAGATCGTTTTGAGGGCAATAGCAAAAAGAAAAAAAATAAAATCGAAATCGAAAACTATTTTACCAGACCTTTGTATTTATCATTTAGATCTTATAAAAAAAGCTGATTGGACGTCAATCGATCATTCAATTGAGAAAAACATCTTAACGATTCCAAGGTTTTTAAGCTTTTACTTGTAAAGCTGACCTTATTTTTTTAAAATAGTCAACTGCCGTTACCCAAATCCTTCTAACTCATAATTTATTAGAAGAATATTTTAATTTGCTTTTGACATAGAAGGAAAATGGACCGGAGGGAACTAAGATGAATGTTGGGGTTGTAGGTGTCGGCTACGTAGGATTGGTCGTAGGAGCCTGTTTTGCAGAAATGGGACACCATGTCATATGTCTAGATATAGACCAACATAAAATTTCATTGTTGAAAAGTGGACAAGTGCCTATCTATGAGCCAGGTCTTTATGAAATGATTAAACGTAATTCGGAGAATGGACGACTTTCTTTTACTACAGATTTAAAAGAGATGCTTGATTTCAGTTTGTTTGTTTTTATCGCGGTTGGAACACCACCAAATGAAGATGGATCAGCTGACTTATCCCATGTTCTTCAAGTTGCAAAAGAGATTGGGCAAAATATCAACCGTTATACAATTATTGTAGATAAATCAACGGTACCTGTAGGAACTGCGCAAAAGGTAAAAAATGTAATTAAAGAAGAGTTAACGAATCGAGGACTAAATCAGATAGAAATTGATGTGGTTTCTAATCCGGAATTTCTTCGTGAAGGGGCAGCCATTGAGGATTTTATGCATCCTTCCCGTATTGTCGTTGGAACAGATCATCCTCGAATAGCTGCTTTAATGAAGGAGCTATACCGTCCATTAACAGACCAAGGGTATCCATTGCTTCAAATGTCGATTTTCTCTGCTGAGTTAACGAAATATGCTACTAATGCGATGTTAGCGACTCGAATCAGTTTTATCAATGAAATTGCAGTCATATGTGAGGCAACAGGTGCTGATATTGAAGAGGTGAAGCTTGGATTAGGCTCTGATACTCGAGTTGGAATGGCCTTTCTAAATGCTGGATTAGGTTATGGTGGATCTTGTTTTCCAAAAGATGTGAAAGCATTGATACAAACTGGAAAAGAGTATCGGGTGGAACTTCAGATTGTAAAGGCTGTTGATCAGGTAAACAGTCAACAAAAGCAAAAATTACTAAACAAAGTTCTACAATTTTTTGGTGAAGATCTCCATGAAAAAGTCATTGCAATATGGGGGTTAGCATTTAAACCGGAAACTGACGATATCCGTGAGGCACCAGCGATAGAAACGATAAAGGAGTTAAGACGGCATGGGGCAACGATACATGCCCATGATCCAGCGGCAATTGAAAATACTCGTGTTTTATTGGGGAATAATGGGATTTATTACTTCGATGATCTATATGAAGCAATTAAGAATTCAGACGCCTTGCTACTAATTACGGAATGGAAAATGTATCAAGAGGCAGATTTATCAATCGTTAAAAAAAGGATGAAATATCCAGTTTTATTTGATGGGCGTAACCAATTTGATCCAATTGCGATGCAGAAAGCTGGTTTTGTTTATTACTCGATTGGAAGGAAGAAGGTACAATGAAACGTAAGCGAATATTAGTTACTGGTGGAGCTGGTTTCATTGGTTCAAATCTAATTGAGCGTTTATTAAAAGAGGGCAATGAAGTCATTTGTGTTGATAATTTCTATACAGGAAAGAAAGAAAACATTGTACCTTTTGATTGTCACCCATTTTTTACTTGTATTGATCATAACATTATCGAACCTTTTTATCTCGAGGTGGATGAAATCTATCATCTCGCCTGTCCAGCCTCACCCACTCATTATCAGAAAGACCCAATCAACACACTTAAAACGAATGTGATTGGAACGATCAATATGCTTGAACTAGCAAAAAAGGTAAATAGTAAATTATTACTTGCTTCTACGAGTGAAGTATACGGGGATCCAGAGATTCATCCTCAACCAGAAAGTTATCGAGGAAATGTAAATCCAATTGGACCAAGAGCTTGCTATGATGAAGGGAAAAGAGCGGCAGAAGCACTTGTTTTTGACTATCATCGTCAATACCATGTGAATGTTCGAGTGATTCGAATATTTAACACATACGGGCCAAAGATGAATCGTGATGATGGAAGGGTTGTAAGTAATTTTATTGTTCAAGCCCTTCAAAATAAAGAGCTTACCATCTATGGAGATGGTTTTCAGACTCGTTCCTTTTGTTATATTGATGACCTAGTAGAGGGAATGATGAGAATGATGAATGGTTCAGACGATTTTATAGGACCTGTTAATATAGGAAATCAAAGTGAGTTCACAATCAAGGAGCTTGCGGAGATAGTAATTGAATTAACTGCTTCACAATCAAAAATAGTCTATTTACCGCTACCTATAGACGATCCCGTAAAACGAAATCCAGATATAAGTTTGGCGAAGTCAAAATTAGCTTGGGAACCAAAAATACCTTTAGTAGAGGGATTGAAGCAAACAATTGCTTATTACAAAATATAAAGGTTCGAAATTGGAGATCAAAAAGTTGATGAAAAAGATAAAAAATAACCCCTTAGTATCACTGATCATTCCCTACCAAAACCAACAGCAAATGATTACATCTTTACTTCAAAGTATACTTACACAAAATCAAACAAATGTTGAATGTATTTTTATCAATGACCATTCTACTGATGGGACTTCTAAAGTGGTCGAGTCATTTTGCAAACACCATTCTATTTCTTCTCGTCACCTATCTTTAGTTCATACAACTGGAGAAGGGCAAGCCATCAAATATGCTCTTGATTACTCAAACGGGGTATACATGATGGCTCTTTCACCATTTGTCATTTTACAACCTCATGCGATTGAACAATTTATATCTATCATACCAGAGAAAGAGGAAAAAGGGCAAAATGTTGTTGCGGTCTATGCAGATCAAAGACTATTTCAAACCTATTCCAAATATCGATATATTGAAGAAAAACAGAATACTACTATCAAAGAAATAAAAGACATCTTTTGTGAATCATTTTGGCCTTCCCCTGTTCTTTTTAATATAGAGGCTATCAAAGAAACAGGAGGTTGGCCTGTTGATTTTTTGGGAGAAGGCAAATATTTCTCAGAATTGGTCGTTTTGGCCAACCTCTATTCTGTTGGGAGATTCATTCATATTCCTCAAGTTCTATCTTTTTATTTACAGGCTAATATAGAAGATAGGATGAGAAAGGATTATTCGCCTGTCTTGCAAGTCCTTATGAGGAAAGTTTTTTCCCAAATACAAACAAGTCAGGAGTTTGTAAAAGACGAGAAGATTTCGTCCAAAATCTAATCACAGGAATGATCGGATAAGTTGGTTTAGCTGCTAATAATGAAAAAAGAAGCTTTTTCTTTGCTGCGAATTGGCTTAAGTGATATAGCAGAAGGTAGGCATCGTCCTGATGGTCCACATAGAGTTGATCAATAATGATTTCTTTTTTTGCTGAGGAGTAATGGTAGATAGCCACTCCTTTTATTTTTTTATTCTGACTTACAGCTAAGGCTTGATAGAAATGGAGAATCGATGGATCATTCAGTTGTAACGAAGTGTACATGTTTAGATTTTTCATATAGGGGATTAAATGATCTGAAGAATAATAATCGATATGATTTTGGATATAGGGCCTTATCATTGTTAAATTCTTAAACCAATGAATTTGGGAGCTTTTTGCATGATTTAAATTTAAAAAAGATGAATGAAGATGGACGGCTTTAGGAATTAGTCGGCGGAGGCGTAACCATCTGGTTAGTTTATAATAATGTAGTTTTTCCCCAATCATCCAGTGAATTGGAGCATTATCAATTCGAGTGGCTAGGCGCAAAAACGTTGTGCCTTTTGCTTTTGCATATTCTTCTTCATACTGTGCCATTTTTGTTCCTAGTCCCTGGTTTTGTACAGAAGAATCAATGATTTTATGAGACAGCCATGCCTCTGTTTGTTTTGGAAAACGAATAGCTACACAACCCACGATTTGCTCATTTAATTCAGCAACATGGATGATTTGGGACCCACTTTTTAACCATCGTTCTATTTGTTTGCATTTAGGATGTTCTTTTGGCAGCTGGTATAACTGACAAATTCTTGGGAAGTCTTCTTCATTTGCTAGTCGAAATAATGGTTCAGCCATCTTAATTACCTTTTTTCTCCTGTTACTGCATGGTTGGTGATATGGGAATTTTCGATGGAGTAAGGGGTAATTTTTTTAAAGTTCATGATTCTGCTTGGCATCTTTCTAACCATAAGGATCTCCTTCCTTTAATCATTTCATACCGTTCCTCCTTGCCTATAGATTCACTGAAAAGTATTTTTTTGCATTTATCTACAATAAGTTATTCAGATAAAGCGATCCTTCACATAAAGCAAACGCCCAAATCCATAGAATTAGGTTAATATGGAGAGAATTTTACCAGTTTTACACATAAATATAGAGCAGGGGGAAAAAGTTGAGGATACGACTTTTAGACCGATTATTCATCTATGAACGGTTGTTACAAGAAGTAACCATCTATCTTACCAGTGGTGGAACTTTTAAGGGAACTGTTGCAAAAGTCCATCGAGATTTTGTTACTCTTACCACTATTTCTGGTGCGATTGATATCCCTTTTTCTTCGATTCTAGCCATTGCTCCAGCAATCAAAAAAAATAGGAAAGGCAAAGGGTAGGAGCCTCTGCCTTTCCGTTCTTAGTGGTCAAGGATGGGTTACTTTCTTTTCTACAATTATCTTACTTCGAGGATGCGCTCTAATGGGATGACGCGGATTTGGTTACCTACAGCAACACCAACGGCTTTGTCATTAAGGAAAGCAACTTGCACGTTTGTATAGGTAACGTTGTTGTCTTGGCGGACAATAGTGACAGGAAGTAAAGCATTTGCGCGAGCCTGTAAAAGTTGTTTAATGAATTCCATTTTCTTTTCCCCCTTTCCTTTTTGATACTACATCATATGAAAAGAGAACTTATTTGCTGTAGACAAGTGTCAATCGTCAAACATGGATTTTTTTTTGGACAAGTTTGTTTTTTTAACGTATCATTATTTTAAGAAACTGGTTATTTTAAAATAGAGGAGCTACAATAATAATGGAAATTTGGCGATTTATTGACTATCAAACATACTCTCCCTCAATCAATATGGCTTTGGATGAAGCGTTATTAGAATGGCATAGTAAGGGACAGTTTCCTCCGACAATTCGTTTTTATGGTTGGGACCCTGCTACGCTGTCAATTGGGTATTTTCAAAAGCTACATAGAGAAATCAACTTGCAAAAAGTAAAGGAGCACGGAATAGGTCTTGTTAGGCGATTAACAGGAGGAAGAGCAGTACTCCATGATAAGGAATTAACTTATAGTGTTGTTATTTCTGAGAACCATCCCAAAATGCCCAAAACCGTAACAGAGGCATATCGGATCATTAGCCTTGGTCTGTTAGAAGGATTTAAACAATTAGGGCTTCATGCTTATTTTTCTGTACCAGAAACCAAGGAAGAGCTTGATAAGCTAAAAAATCCTCGATCCTCTGTTTGTTTTGATGCACCCTCTTGGTATGAACTGGTTGTCGAGGGAAGGAAAGTAGCAGGAAGTGCTCAAACCAGACAAAAGGGTGTAATTCTACAACATGGTTCAATTCTGTTAGATTTAGATGAAGACATCCTTTTTGATTTATTTCAATACCCAAGTGATCGAGTAAGAGAACGCATGCAGCGTAATTTTAAAAATAAGGCGGTTGCGATTAACCAGATCGCAACGCGTAAAATCAACTTGGAAGAAGTAAGAGAGGCATTTAAAAGCGGTTTTGAAAAAGGATTGAATATTAGGCTAGAACCGTATACATTAACAGAGGATGAGATGAATTTTGTTGAGGAATTAGCCAAAAAACGTTATGAACATGAGGAATGGACATTTGCTCGCTAGAAAGGAGTAAAAACATGGCTAAACAGGAAAGGGAAAAAAAAGATTGGTTAAAGATTAAGATTAATACAAATGAAAATTTTCGTGGCTTAAAAAAGATGATTCGGGCCAAAAAATTACATACTGTTTGTGAAGAAGCAAGGTGTCCCAATATCCATGAATGTTGGGCAGTAAGGAAAACTGCAACTTTTATGATCTTAGGGGACATTTGTACGAGAGGTTGCCGTTTTTGTGCCGTGACAACGGGAATGCCTACAGAGTTAGATTTGCAAGAACCAGCGCGTATAGCAGAGTCAGTGAAACAGATGGGATTACACCATGTTGTCATTACGGCTGTAGCTAGAGATGATCTAAAAGACGGTGGAGCTTCTATTTTTGCAGAAACCATTCGAGCAACTCGTAAGTTAAACCCATTAACGACAATAGAGGTCCTTCCTTCAGATATGGGGGGAGTATTCGAGAATCTCAAAATATTGATGGATGCACGACCTGATATTTTAAACCATAATATTGAAACGGTAAGACGTTTATCTGATCGAGTTCGTTCAAAAGCCAAGTATGATCGTTCTTTAGAATTTTTACGTCGTGCGAAAGAGCTAAATCCAGAGATTCCAACAAAATCAAGTATTATGGTAGGTTTAGGAGAAACAAAGGAAGAAATTTTGGAAGCGATGGATGATTTACGGGCAAATGATGTAGATATTCTTACTATTGGTCAATATTTACAACCAACGAAAAAGCATTTACCTGTAGAGAAATATTGGCATCCCGATGAATTTGCAGAATTGAAGGAAATTGCTTTAAGTAAAGGATTCAGTCATTGTGAATCAGGCCCACTAGTTCGCTCTTCTTACCATGCGGACGAACAAGTAAATGCGGCAAGCAAAGTGTTAAATCAAGAAATTATCAATTAGAACTTTTTGTAGAAACGAATGAAGAGCACCGAATTAGGTGCTCTTTTCCACATTTACAACTATTTGTATGATATTTTGTTCCTGATTCCATTCCAATTGCAAGTCTAGCCATAATTGTAAGGTTTGTAAGGAGATATAGGTACTATTTTCTTGAAGTTCTGGAGCAACATCAAGAGAATAAAGCTGCCCGTTTTTTATTAAATCTGATTGATTGATCTGGATTGAAAGGGTTGAATTTTTTTGTGGATGTGCTAGACCAATACGATTTGATGATGAATCCCATTGGATCAAATAGCCAAATTGATCAGCGATTGGTTTGAGGGGAACCATCAATCGGTTATTTCTCACATAACTATGATAATTTTCAGGTAAAGCAAAGAATGTTCCATTATCTAACTGAATAGATGGAGTGGGAATGGTGTAGATGTCGATAATTAAATTCTTTTCATCCCAATTCATTTGAGATTCGAGAAGTATCCCTAATGTCTTTGGTGAAATATACGTGGAACCATTAATGATTGTGGGGGCAATATCAAGTTCGATGGCTTTATCATTTTTATGCATGGTATTCTTGTTTATTTGTATGGTAAAATCCTGTTTTTGATTAGCAATATGAACCTGATTAGTTGCAGCGTCCCAGGTTAACTGATACCCTAGTCGACCCATCAATGGCTTTAATGGAAGTAAAATATGTCCATCTTTTAGGACGCTTGGATTATTTTTAGGTAAAGAGAAAGGCTGATGATCTAAATTGATGTTGATGTCAATGGATAAAGTTTCATTAAGAGCAACGGCTAAAGAAGTTACTTTGTAGCCAAAATCTTCAGCTAATTGCAAGAAGCCTTTTTTAGAGGAGACGATATAAACTTTGGCACCAATCGGGACTTGGTCAAATAACCAAATTACATCATCATTATTCATTCGTACACAGCCAGCAGAGGCATATGTGCCAATCGATAAAGGATTACTATTTCCATGAATCCCATAGGTATCCCCATTTGTTCCTCTTGCATTAAACCCCATCCAACGAGGCCCTAAAGGATTTTTTGGATCTCCTCCAGGAATGTTTAATTTGTAATAAGGCCGGTTTTTAATCTTCTGAACAATCTTAAAGCTTCCTTCTGGAGTATACTCAGCTTTTCTGCCAGTTGCCACTGGAAACACTTTTTTTAATTCTGTACCAACAAAATAGGCAAGTTTGTTTGTGGTTTTATTGATGATAATATAGTGGTTCTGTGTTTCCTCTGCTTGAACAAATAAAGGACTACTTGTCATGAAAAAGAATAGTGCAAGCATAAAAACTTTTATTTTCATTCCTTCACCTCTTCACCTTCCTTTTGTAATTTAACCCCGTCAATGACTCATTGTATGAAGGTAAGGCCCAAAAAATGAAAAGATGAAGGATATAATTTATTTCTTAATCTTTAGCGTGATTTCAATTTGTTGTGATTCACGCTGAAAATGAGGTGGTATTACCAGGCACTGCGCACAAACTGCCAGAATCAACTGCAACCATACAGAAGTAAGAGTTGTTATAAAACGCAAAATTACCGCAACAGGTACATTCGCGAGTATATCACACAAAAGCAACAAGCTAGCAATTAAAATAGAGCATGTAATAGACATGGAAGTTTCGAAAAATATACCTTTTATGATATGATTAAAAAATATGGAGAAAAAATTCATCAGTGAAGGAGAGGCGAGATCATAATGGAAATTCAAGCGGTTGTACTTGATCTAGATGGAACTCTATTAAATAAGCAGACGAAGATATCCAATCGAAATAAAGAGGTTCTAAAGAAACTAATAGATAAAGGGGTAAAGGTTTTTCTTGCAACAGGAAGAGCACCAGCAGCTTCTGCTCACTTTCATCAACAATTAGGTCTGGAAACAGTCATGATTTGTTCCAATGGAACGATGATTTATGATCGGATAAATGATAGGAATATGAAACATTTTACAATGCCAAAGGAAGTTGCAATATCTATTTTAGAAGGCTTCAAACCACATGTAAGCAATATTTTGGGTTTTTATGATCAACTTGTATACAGTTTAACAAATGACCAAGTCGTAGAGTGGTGGAAAGTTTCCTTTCAACGTACACCTGATTACATTGGTGATTTTGCTCATCTTTTACAACATGATATTTCTAAATTTGAAATTTTTCTTAAAGATCGCCAAGTAATTTTTAACCATGAAGAATTAGAAGAATCATTATCTGACCAAATCTATCTATTAAAATCACCAGGATATATTGAGATCATGCCCAAGGGTACTTCCAAATGGCATGCATTAAAAGAGGTATTAACTTACTATGATCTCGATCCAGCAAGAACGATTGCTTTTGGTGATGGGAACAATGATATAGAAATGATCACAAACGTTGGAATGGGTGTCGCGATGGGTAATGCCATTGCTGATTTAAAACAGGTTGCAAAGGATACAACCATAAATCATGATGAAGATGGCGTGGCCTATTTTCTAGAAAAGTATCTATAATTGGTAATTTTTACTGCAAGAGTTACAAAAGACGGAGATCTTTATTTTAACTTATTTCTATCACATGAAGAAGAAAAAGTAATTACATTTTCAAACGTGAATACGTTAAGTGATGAGTAGTTCACTAAAGGCATTACCTTTACAGGTGGAAAGTAGATAGGTATAGAAATAAGAGAAACAAAAAGCCAAGAGTGACAGCCTCTTGGCTTTCTTTCCTTTTAATAGAAAGTAATTTACCTAGGTCCAGGTTCATCATCCGGGTCAGGAACATTTCTTAATGGTCCAGGGCCGAAACCATCAGGTCCAGCGGGTCCGCCGGGTCCAAAACCGCCGGGTCCAGGCCCGAAACCATCAGGTCCAGCGGGTCCGCCGGGTCCAAAACCGCCGGGTCCAGGCCCGAAACCATCAGGTCCAGCGGGTCCGCCAGGTCCAAAACCACCGGGTCCAGGACCGAAACCATCAGGTCCAGCGGGTCCGCCGGGTCCAAAACCGCCGGGTCCAGGCCCGAAACCACCAGGTCCAGCGGGTCCGCCAGGTCCAAAACCGCCGGGTCCAGGCCCGAAACCACCAGGTCCAGCGGGTCCGCCAGGTCCAAAACCGCCGGGACCGGGCCCGAAACCACCAGGTCCAGCGGGTCCGCCAGGTCCAAAACCGCCGGGACCGCGCCCACCAGGCCTACCTTGTCTACCACCAGGTCCTATTGGACCACGCCCAAAACCACCTTGTCTTTTGCCTCCAGGCCCTGGCCCTCTTTTACCCCCAATTGGTCCATTTGATTGCTGCCCCATATTACCTAATCGTTTTAACGCATCGAAAAAGTTGTTTTTGGCCAAAAAATTTACCTCCCTTTTAAAGAATAAGGTTCACTTATAAAATATGCATAATAGAACTGGTCCGTAAGCATGACAAATAACTATTTTTTTATTCACAATTAATTTTACATAAGGTAAAATGCAGGGGAGTTGAAGTGGATATCAAACTATTGCAATTCGATTGCTTATTGGTTTTCCCATATCTTCGTAAGTGGCAAATTGAAGAAGAGTAACTTTAGTTCAAACAAAAAAACCGGAGTGTAATTATTCTCCGGTTACATGTTTATTGATATGTATTTTATTTCAAAGATTCAATAAATCTCATTAAGGTTTTTCTTTGCTCAGGGGTTAATTCTAGACTTACTTCAACTAATTCTTGAATGTCTTTAGGAAGAGATTGGGGATTCTTACTTTGTTCCACTCCAATTTGGTTAATTGCATCCTCTATTAAAAGCTTTGCTTCATCTAGCATTTTATAAATCTGAATCAGAGATTTTAGAGAATCATTCATGCATGTTGATCCTCAAAAAAAAGTAATTTTTCAATTTCATTCTTAATCTTGAGTAGTTCTTCAGGGTTTAATTTTTTAACATCTCTAATCATACTATCTAGTTTAATCATTCTAAACTCATCAAGATAAGTTGGAATGGAATCAGTTTTGATAGCCATCACCTAATCTCCTTTCGATTGCTGTGCAAAATAAATATTACCACGATTTTCGTCAAAAATAAACATGTACATCGTCTTATTTTTGATGGTATTTGTTGAAAAAAATCATATTCGTTGAAAATACGCTAAAAATCGTCATTTTTTAAAAAGGAGTAGAAAAATGGCTTTTATCAGTTTAGGACTTTTGATTTATCTCATATTATGTAATTATCCTTTTTCAAAACAGTTAAATGAAATTGGAAAAATGAAATGGATAAGATGGACAATTTTATTAGCAGGTGCAATTCATGGGATTATGATTTGGTCTAAACAGGATTTAGTTACCCCAAAAATCATTACTGGTGTTTTGTTACTTTTGTTAGTTATTTCATTTACTATGTCTGGCAAACATCGTGGGATTGAAGACATAGTTGCCCGCACTATCTTTAAAAAAATCGCTTGGTTTTTTATTCTTTTAATCACTCTTCTTCATATCATTTAACTCCTTCTGTGATATAATGAAGCAAAACTTATTCAGGTGGAATTTCCCATCTGGATTAGTAAAAAATACGGAAAGATGGGGTATACAAATGTCTCAAAGTCAAGTCTACGAAAATAGATTAAATCGCTTTTACCAATGGATGGATAAAAATGATCTAAGTGTGGCGCTTATCTCTTCACCCACAAATGTTTATTATTTAACTGGTTTTTACTCAAATCCTCATGAACGTTTTATGGGTTTATTTCTTATTTCTGGACAGGAGCCTATCTTAATTACACCTGAGTTAGATAAAGAGGAAGCAAAAAGAAAAACTTCATTAAACAACATATTTGGCTATGCAGATCATGAAGGACCAGACCAATTGATTAAAAAATATATACTGTTCAAACAAGACCAACCATTTGGACTTGAGGAAGGATATGTTTCGTTTAAAAAAGCTCTTTGGTTAAAGGAAATTCTCCAGTTTCAACAATCCGTTGATATTGAAAAAGGCTTAATGGGTCTAAGAATAACGAAAGATGAATTGGAATTAAATAGTTTAAAAGAAGCAGCTTATTGGGCTGATAAAGCAATAAAATTTGGAATCGAGGCGATTCAGGTAGGCAAAAGCGAATTAGAGATTATTGCAGAAATCGAATATCGTTTAAAAAAAGAAGGCATTGAAAAAATGTCATTTGATACGATGGTGTTAACTGGCGAAAAATCTGCCTTGCCTCATGGAAAGCCAGGCCAAGAAAGAATTAAGAATGGGGATTTTGTTTTATTTGATTTAGGAGTCGTTTTTAATGGATATTGTTCCGATATCTCTAGAACTGTTGCCGTTGGCCAAATTTCAGAAAAACAAAAAGAAATGTATCACATTGTCAAACAAGCCCAGCAATTGGCAATAGATGTGGTAAAACCTGATCTCGCTATTAAAGAAGTGGATTTAGCCGCTAGAAGAAAAATTACGGAGATGGGTTTTGGCCCTTATTTCGTACACCGGATTGGCCATGGGTTAGGTTTAGATATTCATGAACTCCCTTCGATGCATGAGAAGAATGAAGAATTGTTAAAGGAAGGAATGGTTTTTACCATCGAGCCAGGAATCTATGTGGCAGAACTAGGTGGAGTCAGGATTGAAGATGACATCTATGTCACAAAAGAAGAGCCCCTGGTACTAACCTCATTTACTAAAGAGCTTATTCAATTGTAGTGTTGTACAAAAATTACCAACAAAATCGATGAATGGATATCCCTCTTTCTACAAATATTAAGCATACACCAACAAGGAGGTGATATCAGATGGCAAAAGGACAAGAACGTTCTAGCAACTGGTTAGTAGTACCTCAAGCTGCACAAGCATTAGATCAAATGAAATTCGAAATTGCCCAAGAACTTGGTATCCAAATTCCTGCAGACGGATACATGGGCTATATCGCTTCTCGTGACAATGGTGCAATTGGTGGTAACATTACTCGTCGTTTAGTTCAAATGGCAGAACAACAACTTTCAGGCCAAACAGGAATGACTCGCTAATTCACTTACAACTAAATCATTGGTATAGTTAAAGACAGTGGAGTCATCCACTGTCTTTCCTTGAAAGATAATAAAGTATAACTTTCTTCTACTTGTCATTTAGGGGTTTGTATATTCCATAAGCTGCGACATAGCGTGACTAGCAGCTTTATGTGTAGCACGACTTGTACACTTTGTGTGCCTTCAGAAGTGCCCTTCTCTCCTTAATCTTTATTCATAGAAGGGTACGGATGACGGAGCGCGATGGAATATACAAACCTTTTCTTATTATGCTAATGTTGGATTAATACTCTATATAACCATGGTCCTACTTATTAGGAAAATAATAGTAAAAAGGTCATGAAAATGTGTAAAAATATTGTGCGAAAGGTAACAATGTTTTACTATATATAACAAAAAGATGGAAAATTTTGATAAGGGCAAATTCGTCGAAAGGCGGAGACGCAAAGCCACAGGTCTAAAGAAGGTATTTCCTACCATGACGGCTGGGTTGCCGTACATTTTCAACAAGAAATATAAGATCATATATAATGTATAGCCCCCTTTCGTCTTAAAAAGATCGGAAGGTCTTTTTATTGCCTTTTTTAAAGAGGAGGAGAGGGAAGAATGAGAAAAAGACATAAAACTTTTTCTGCAATGACTTATTTTCTAATTATTACGTTAATTAGCGGATTAATTATGCCCGGTTTTTTATCAAAAGCCAGTGCATCTTCTTATGATGGTTATGATTGGTTAGAAGAATGGCTTCCCCAACCAGGAAAAAGAACAGATCAAAATCCCTTTATGCCTCAAAGTCAAGTCATGAACCAAACATTACAAAGCAATATTCAAAATCCTTTATCTCAACTGCCCAGTCTTCAAGGGCAATACAACCTTGAACAATCTCCTTTCAATCCTGTGATAGAAGATCCCGTACAGCTTCCAACTGGTAATTTAAAGATTGAAGAAGAAGACCTCTTTTTAAATATTTATGCAAATCCGTTGTCTATTCAAAGAACTTACAACTTAAAAGATAAAGATAAATTGTTCCCTTTTGGTTATGGCTGGAGATTTTCTTATGATTACTATATTCAAATGTTTGCTGATTTTAATATTTCCGAGTTCAAGCCTGATGGAAGTAACGTTAACTATACCTATCAAAAAAATGATCCAAACGGTTTAGTGGATAGTTACGACGGTGATCCGCTGATATATTATCCTCTTGATCAAGGAACATATTCCAGCACAAGTAGATCTGATTTAGAAAGAATTTCTAAAGATGAATACCAAATTACAAAACCTGATGGTTATATCTATACCTTCAAAGGTTATAAGGCTCCATGGCGAGAAAACGCAGATCCTATTCAGGGAAAATTAATTGCAATCAAGGATCGTAATGGCAATACACTTCAATTTAATTATGATCAACAAGGTCATTTAATCCAAATTAAATCATCAGACGGAAGAGCAGTTTCCTTAACTTATAACAACGATTTAGTTCAGAGTATAACTGATCCACTAGGTCAAGTCACTTTCTATGAATATGAAGGTAAACGTCTAAACAAAGTAAAAAAACCAGATGGCATTTCAATCCAATATACATATGATCAGGATAATCGATTATTAACTATAACATATCCAAAAACAGGGAAAGAAAGTTTTACTTATCAAAATGATCGGGTTGTTCGTTATGATCAAGAAGGAGACTTAGTTTATGAATATCAGTATCAAGATACTGCTAAAAAGGTCGTTCGTATTGATGCTTTAGGTAATCGTACAGCTTTTGTATTTAATGATAAAAAGCAAATCATTCAAAAAACGAATCCTTTGGGGGAGACTTATTCTTATACTTATGATGATCAGAATCGCTTAACAAAGATTGAGTCCTCTTTAGGAACAACAGATATGCAATACGATGAATTAGGGAGATTAGTCTATAAATCTGACGAATATGGTCGAAGTTTCTCCTATCAATACAACTCATTTGATCAGATTACTCATATTGTGGATGAAACTGGACGTGAATGGCTTAGAGAATATGATAATAAGGGGAATTTATTAGCAAATATCAATCCCTTAGGCGAAAAAGAAAGATTCACCTATAATGATAAAGGCCTACTTGAAACCTATACCAATCCTAAAGGAGCTATTACTCGTTTCCAATATGATGAATATGGACAGCCTAGTTACGTGCAATATCCTTTGGGTCGTTATCAGCGTATGCAATATGATCGTTTAGGAAGATTATTGAAAATGAATAATGCAAGTGGTGGGACAATAGAAATCACATATGATCCAGCCAACCATCCCATTCAAGTAAAATATTCAAATGGACAAACATTCCGTTACGAGTATGAGAATGGATTATTAAAACGATGGGTTCAGCCTAATGGTGCCGTTACCACTTATACTTATAATACAAAAGGTCAACTTAAGGCAATCATCAATGCCGAAGGGGAATCTACTGTTTATTCATATAATCCTAAAGGGGAATTAATACAGATTAAAGGGCCTCTTGGAGCTAAGATTTCTTATCAATGGGATGCATTGGGTAGAATGATCAAAAAAGAAGGGAATTTAATTCCAGAAGAGTCATTTCAATATGGGTTAAATGGCCAATTAATTGAACAAAAAAATGCCGATGGAACCTTTCAATATACTTATGACAATAATGGAAGAATCAAATCGATCAAACAGAATGGGAACGTAGTAACAGACTTACAATATAATGAATATGGGTACCTTTCTTCTATTGTGAAAGCCAATCAAGAAATTCTCACATTTACTTATGATGCATTAGGGCGGGTTTTAACGAAAACAGACCCACTTGGTGGAAAAGAAACGTATGAATATGATAAAAATGGTAATCTAATCTCTGTTGTAAATCCATTGGGAAATAAGACAACCTACCGTTATGATGAAATGAATCAATTAATAGAAATGATAGATGCTGAGGGAAATTCTACTCAAATTCAGTATAGTCCTTTAGGACAAATAACAAGTACAATTGATGCAAAAGGGCAAAAAAATCAATATTTTTATGACGAGTTAGGTTTTTTAACTGCACAAATTGGCGCAAAAGGTGAAAAAACTTCTTTTACTTATAATTCTCTAGGTCAGGTAGAATCAATAACCAATCCATTAGGTCACATTCAAAAATTTGAATACAATGACTTAGGGTTGTTAACACAAATCACTGACCCTTTAGGGAATATAACTCAGTATGCCTACGATGAGTTACAAAGAATAAAAGAAATAATTGATCCAAAAGGTAATTCTACTTTTTATACATACGATATAGATCAATATAAGATTGAGGTAACAAATCCGCTTGGAAATAAAAATGAATATTGGTTTGATGAAAATGGTAGATTAATATCTTTTATTGACCCCCTAGGGCGAGAAACACAATGGAAGTATAATCAAAACGGTCTACTGATTCAGAAGGTAAATCCACTTGGTCACAAAACTCAATACGAATATGATGATCTTCAAAGATTAGTTGCTGAAGTTGATGCAAAAGGAAACAAGGAAAGATATGCTTATGATGAATCAGGCAATCTCATTTCGATTGTCAATCGGAACGGAGATAAGACTTCTTTTGAATATAATTTGGCTGGAGAAATTATTAAACGAATCGATGCTATTGGCAATGAAACAACATATTCGTATACTCCAACAGGCAAACTAGCAGAAGTAATTGATGCAACTGGAAGTAAAATTCAGTATCAATATGATCAATTAGGTCAATTAACAAAAGTGGTTGATCCATTAGGGGGAACAGTTTCATATCAATATGACCCTCAGGGTAATATTACTCGCATCGTGGATCCTGAAGGAGCAACTTCATTTTTTGATTATGATTTAGTAGGTAATCTTAAAGATTATACGGACTCAAGAGGGAATACCTGGAACTATCAGTATGATCCTACCGGTAAAATGACTGAAATCATTGATCCGGAAGGAAATAGGAAGTCATACATTTATGATTCTTTAGGTAACCTGATTGAGGAAATAGACCCTCGAGGTAACTCAACTCAGTATCTATATGATGCATTGAATCAGCTTGTCCAAATTACCGACGCCTTAGGGTATAAACAACAGTTTCAATATGATAAAGTTGGTAACTTGATAGAAATGAAAAAAGCTGATGGTTCAGTTAATAAATATCGTTATGACCAATTAAATCGTTTGCTTGAAAAAGTAGATCCCATGGGGAATTCAACCAAGTATCAATATGATCCTTTAGGAAACCTGCAAATGGTTGAAGATGCAGAGGGTAACCAAACAAAATACGAATATAATCGAATTGGTTTGCTAACCAAAGTAATGGATGCAATGGGTGGACAAACTACTTATTCCTATGATCCCTTGGGCAATTTGATCAAAATGGTGGATGCAAATGGGTATAGTACGCATTGGCAATACGATGCTATGGGTCGAATGACAAAAGAAATCAATGCTGAAGATGAAGAGTATATTTTTCGTTACGATTCTGTGGGTAACTTAATAGAAGAAAGAGACCCTAAAGGACAGTTGACCAAATATCAATACAATAAACGTAGAGAACTAACAAACATCGTATTACCTGATGGGGATCACATTCAATACCAATACGATTCCAACGGGAATATAATCAAAGCCGCAAACTTGCATTCCGAAGAAAATTATTCCTATAATTCATTAAATCAACTAACTAGAATTGAAAATCTAACATTAGATAAAGTCACTCAATTTTCCTATGATAAAGCAGGTAATCGTACACAGATCATCGATCCAGAAGATCGTGTGATTAATTATCAATATAATGAATTAAATCAATTGTCACAGTTAACGGATCCAGAAGGAAATCGTACAACTTTTTCTTATGATCCAGTTGGCCGTCTTCAAATGATTGAACGCCCAAATGGAGTGAATACAAACTACGAGTACGATCCAAATGGACAAGTATTCAAAATAGCTCATCAAGGGAATAACTATTATTCTTCCTACCAATATCTCTATGATCAAGTTGGAAATCGTATCAAGCAAATAGAAGAGGACGGAGCAACTACAACTTATCAATATGATGCGTTGTACCGTCTTACATACGTTCATTATCCTAAAGAAAAGATTGAACAGATTAAAGCAAGCTACTATACACCTCCACAAGAAAATAAACAAATAACGGGTGAAAATATTCTTCCAACTGTAACACCTCAACAAGATCAAGGTAAGAATAATAGCAATGAAAATGGAAAATCAAATACTAAGGAAAAGGGAAAAACTTCGTCTCTCTTTTGGGCACTATCTGATACAGTCTTATTCGCAAATAAGATGACAACTGTTACGAATGATGTTTACCAGGGAAATGAGCATTCCAATAACGGGAAAAGTGGACAAAGAAACGATCAAGGAAATAGTGGAAATAACGGAAATTCAAACCATGGAAATAGTAATAAAGAAAATGGGAATAACGGAAAAGGGAATAACGGAAAAGGGAATAACGGAAAAGGGAATAACGAGGGAAAAGGTAAAGAAAAAGCCCACGGTAGAGGAAAGGATAAAAGTAAAAAACCTAAACCTTGGGAACAATTTCTATGGAACATGAACCTTCCTCAGTTAAACCTTTATCCGGAAAAACCAGATTACTTAATTGATCCAGTTGAAGAAGTATGGTATGAATACGATAAAGCAGGCAATCGTACACAAATGATCGCTGATGGAGAGATTACAACATATTCTTATGATAAAGCGAATCGTTTACTTCAAGCCGGAGAAGATTCCTTTATCTATGACGAAAACGGCAATCTCATTGAAAAGACAACTAAAGATGGTATAGTCAAATATGAATATACTGGCAACAACAAGCTAAAAGGAGTCTACTATCCTGATCAAACCAAAGTAGAATTTCAGTATGATGCTTTTGGTCGAAAAATTAGTCGTTCCCAAACATTTTATGACTTAAAGGGTGACAACTCAAAGGGTAATGGACAAGGAAGATATAATGCCATTCAAAAGGGCAATGGAGAAAAAAATGGATTAAGACAACAAATCGAAAATCCATATAGTCATCTATTAAAAGAAGAAGTTACTCAATACCTCTATGATGGGATGAATGTCCTAAAGGAATATGGAGAAAATGGAGAACCTCTAGCACAATATTATATGGCAGAAAGTCAAGTCATCGCGAGGAAAATGTTTGGCCTTCATGGTAGAAAACAAGAAGGATATGAGGGCAATATTCGCACTCGTGGCGGATTATTATACTACCAACAAGATGCACTAGGAAACG
The DNA here is from genome assembly GCF_048898065.1 of Tepidibacillus infernus. NCBI lineage: Bacteria > Bacillati > Bacillota > Bacilli > Caryophanales > Bacillaceae > Tepidibacillus > Tepidibacillus infernus. The sequence goes on along the minus strand of NZ_JBLWFI010000001.1, from coordinate 1,284,187 downwards.
TCATGGATCTAACTGACCAAACAGGCGATGTAGTCATGAAATACCGTTATGATGCCTTTGGTAACCTATTTACCCAAATGGCAGCACCTTATAACGTAGTCGGATTTACAGGCCAAACTTATGATGCCAAAGCTAGTCTGATGGATTACAATGCTAGATGGTATAGTCCAAAATATGGCCGTTTTACAACCATGGACACCTTTATGGGTTGGATAGAGAATCCACTTAGTCTAAACCGATATAGCTATGTAATGAACAATCCAGTTAACTTTATAGATCCAACTGGTCACCAAGCTGAGGCTGGTGCAGGAGGTGTAAATGGTTCAACAGGAAATACAAATACGACAACGGTAGATTTAATTGTAAATGGAGAAAAACAAGGAGAAGTAACCTTATCAGATGGACATACATACCTTGAAGACGGATCATCAGTTAGAGATACATTTGAAGATTGGGGAGGTACAGTTATATGGGATAGCGATACTCAAAGTGTGATCGTGACCCTTCCTGAAGAGGATGAAGGAAGTAGCGGTAGTAGAGGCTCTGGTTCTAGTGATTCAGATGATGATTCTGATCATTCCATGACCTATCAAGAGTGGATTCAATATAGAGACTCACATTTTAGTACTCTTGCTGGGGAGATGCCACCAGCCACAGTATTTCTTTCTGATAAATATTTTGATGAACTAGATGATCTTTTTGAACAAGTTAAAAATGAAAATGATAAATGGTATATTTATGATGGTTCAGAAGAAAAAGCAGCAGAAACAGTTATAAATCAAATGATGGATGATCTAGAAAATAACCGAAATGCTTTAACAAGAAGTAATGAAAATTTTGTTCAATTTTTTGAAACATTTGATGAAAATATTAGAAAATTAGATAGTATTACTGAAGAAATGCATTATTTTAGAAATATATTAAACTCCTATAGTGGTGCTCCAAATAAGTTAGAAGAAATGATAGAGTTAGCTGCTAAAGGTGACTGGAAATTATTCTCCGATACTGGTACGCAATATCATAGATATAACATCGGAACCCTTAATGGAGCTTTAAATGTCAAATTTGTGTCTGCAGATGGGAGGTTTGAAGCTGTATATAACTCAGGTACCGGAAAAATGGTTACTGACCCGGCTAATATGGGGACGTATAATTATGCTCCCGGATCTTATAATCCACAAAAGTTTTATTTGCATAACAAATATGATATTTCTCCTTGGAAGAAGTGGGGGAATGTAGATGGGTTTTCATATCAAGATATAAGAAGGATAGAATCAGGACATGGGACAGAAGCTTCAGATGAAAATTACGATGAAATAGAAAGATTAATAGAACAAAGAAGAAATGAACTGCAAAATTAACAGAATGTATAGAAAGGATGCCAAGTATGAATATATCAAGCTTGCTTTTAAAATATAATGCTCAATATATGGTTATTATATTAACTATAATTTATTGGGTATTTGGGTTAGTTGTGAGATTTTTCCCATCCGTATTTATGGATTTAAATAGGTTTTGGTGGGCCTTTTATGTACAAGTGACAAAGATATTTATTATAACCAATATTCTTTCAATAACACTTTTAATAATGATGTTATATTTTAAATCATGGAACTTAAAATATACGATAATATTATTGGTTATAAATATATTAACTTTAATTTTTGGGCCTTATTTTATTGGTTTTCCAATGATTATATACTAAAGGAAGTTTGCAACTTGGCTGATCAATGGGTACAAAAAAATTAAGTTTTCATATGGTGTAACCACTTATTTCACTAAAAAGAAAATGAGTGGTTACACCATGGACACCTTTATGGGTTGGATAGAGAATCCACTTAGTCTAAACCGATATAGCTATGTCCACAACAACCCGGTGAATTTCATCGACCCGACAGGACACTGGCAAGAGGGAGATGAGAATCTATCCGAAGATGATCAGGAACCAATCCGTGATCTAACAGACAAGTGGTATGAAGCAGATACCCAAGAAGAGCGAGACAGAATCCATGAAGAAGCGGAGGCAATTCGTAACGGTAGTGGTTCAAATGATGATGATGACGATGATGGAGGAAGCTGAGGTGGATCAGGCGGAGGAAGCTCCGGAAGCAGTGGCTCAAGCGGCAACCATAATAGCGGCCCGACATTACAACAGAGAATAGCGCAAAAAGACAGCAATTTTGCTAATGCAGCAGGAAATATGCCGACGTCTTCCCTAACTAGTTCGACTGAGAAGACTGCAAAAGTAGAAGACCCTAGTCTTATAAAATCGGTTGTTGGTTCACTTCTAGGTTCAACGTTATCAACAGCTTCTTATGCACTTGAAAAAGGCTATAAAAATGCTGCCGAAAAGGTTTATCATACTACTATAACCAGTTCAAGCCGTAAAGAAGCATATAGAAAACTAACGACACTGGCAAATAAAGCAGATGATTTAAGAGGCGTAGCCAAGAAAATAAACTCCTTTGGAAAATGGGGAGGAGCTGCTTTATCATTAGCTAGTGGAGGATATGAAGTATTTCAAGATGTAACAAATAAAGATTATACTAAAACAGATAAAGCAAAAGCAGTGGCTGTTGATATTGGTGCTGCATTGGTTTCTGTAGTTGCAGGCTTTGCAGTGGCTGCTTTAATGCCAGTGTCTGCACCAGTTATAGCTGTGGCAGTAGCAGGAGTAGCAGTTAATTCTATAATTTCCTATGGGTCTTCATATTTAAAGAAATGGTGGATTGATTAATTATGAGAAATCCGTATATTACATTAATTATTTCAGTATATCTACTTTATTTGGTATTCAAACATAAGGGAGAAGATCGGAATTGGAAAATGCTATTAGGAACTATTTCAATTAGTGGATTGGTTGTATCAATTGCTCTTTTTTTAGCGAAATATTTTCCTTCTTACGAAACCTTAATTGAAGATATATCTATTGTTCCGGTCTTTGCAGGTATACTAATAATATTTATTTTACTAATTAAAAGGGCATGGAATTTACGACATGATCCAAAATATAAAAAATATACAAAACTCTTTTTTGGATTTTTGATATTAATTGTGATATATATAATTGTTGTTATTATTTTGGCGCAATTCGGCATATTTGGTTGAAGGTTACCAATATTAAAAGGTATAACTCATAATGTATTATGGTTAGGATATAATCCAGAAAGAATTCATCACTATATATTAATTAGATTAAGGCTATCGAGAAAATCGGTAGCCAATTCTATCTACAAAAACTATCAAATAAATTATATACAGTGGAATGAATTATGGTGGATTTACAGCTATGCTTATCCTGGAAATAACCCGGTTAACTACCTTGACCCAACAAGGAACGTAAGTGGTTACATGTTGATTCACTTCCAGGTTCAACGTTATCAACAGCTTCTTATGCACTTGAAAAAGGCTATAAAAATGCTGCCGAAAAGGTTTATCATACTACTATAACCAGTTCAAGCCGTAAAGAAGCATATAGAAAACTAACGACACTGGCAAATAAAGCAGATGATTTAAGAGGCGTAGCCAAGAAAATAAACTCCTTTGGAAAGTGGGGAGGAGCTGGACTATCACTAGTTACTGGATTAAATGATGTAGTTAAAGATGTAACGAATAAAAATTATACTAATAAAGATAAAGCAATAGCTGTAACAGTTGATATTGGTGCAACAGGTTTATCTATAGTAGCGGGTGCCTTAGTTGGTGCAGCAGTTGCCGCATTATCAGCACCTGTTTTGGTTGGAGCAGGTATTACAATAGCTGCAAGTATTGGGGTGGGTACATTTATAAGCTATGGAAGTTCATGGCTTAAAAAAAGGTGGATTGATTAATAGTGAATTATAACCCGTATTTTGTTTTAATTATTACATTACCTATGTTCTACTTCTTTATATTTAAAGTTAAAAACGACCGTCTATTGAAAGCGATTGGAATTATTATTTCAATTGGTGCGATTTTGGCTTCAATCGGTACTATTTTAGAGGGGAAATATCCTTCTCATGAAACATTAATAGAAAATATATTTGTAGTTCCGATATTTGTATTAATTATTACTATGTTTATTCTATTATTTATTAAAGGTTGGAAATTACGAAATAATCCAGAATCAAAAGCACTGGTATATGTAGGATTTGGTACTTTTATATTAACTATTGTTGTTGTGATTGTTCTCGTTATCTTGATTCAATTAGGAGTATTTGATTAATATTCTAAATGATATTTTCATTAATTAGTGTTCTATTTTGAAAATTAGCACTTTATTTCTGGAGAAATAAAGTGCTAATTCATATCTATAATCCCAAAGCCCGCTTAATGGATTATTCTGCTAGATGGTATAGTCCTAACTATGGTAGATTTATAACTGAAGATACATTCTTTGGCTGGATTGATGAACCACTTAGCTTAAACCGATATAGCTATGTAATGAACAATCCAGTTAACTTTATAGATCCAACTGGTCACCAAGCTGAGGCTGGTGCAGGAGGTGTAAATGGTTCAACAGGAAATACAAATACGACAACGGTAGATTTAATTGTAAATGGAGAAAAACAAGGAGAAGTAACCTTATCAGATGGATATACATACCTTGAAGACGGATCATCAGTTAGAGATACATTTGAAGATTGGGGAGGTACAGTTATATGGGATAGCGATACTCAAAGTGTGATCGTGACCTTTCCTGAGGAGGATGAGGGAAGTAGCGGTAGTGGTAGCTCTGGTTCTAGGAATAATGACCATGATACGCATACACCTACAGTGCAGGAAATTCTAGCACAAAGGAGTAATAACTTTAATAATAGCTCTGGGGGAATGCCATCCAATTCAGACATAAATATCACAATAACAAATGATGTTTTAACAAATGATATTAATCAATTAAAGAAGGATTATGAAAAGATTGAAGAATATACTAGAATAATTAAAAGTGAAAATTCTAGTATGTCTGAAAAGCTTAGAGTTGCTCCCAAACTTTTACTAGTTAATATGAAATATAGATATAACTATGCATGGATAGATATGGGAATTAAAGCAGAACTTGAAGGGCTAGCCTCCTATGATGAGAGGTGGAGCATTAACAGTATATGACCCAAAATTTGCGGCTCAGCAATTATTGAAGGATGGAAAGATATATATAGAAGACCTTAAAAAAATGATTTCAAAGGACGCTGTTAATAAATTCAAACCTTCATCTACAATTATTGAGGGATATAAATACAATTACACAATTAATGGTGTCAAAATAGAAATAAAGTGGTATGCTCCCGATACAAATGCAGCAACAAAATTTCTGGGAAGTAATTCTGGAAGTGGATGGACAGCACAAATTAAAATTGATGGAAAACTCCTTGGACAAGATGGCATTAATAGAAGAATGGCTATTAAGTATTATCGATTTTAACGAGGGGAGCCATCCTTTTTTCTTTTTGTCCAAAAAGAACATTTGTTTTGATAAATCAATGTATCGTACTCCCCAACCATCGTAAAATGTGTTAGCATGATAATAATGAGCTTACATGGTGAGGAGTTTTTTTATGAAACGAATCGTGTTGCATAAAGATTTTAGTCCTTTAGGCAAGGGTCTTCAAACCATTCAACCCCTTTCATCTACTAAAAAATGGATCTATCTGGTACCGAGTGGATCGTTGATTCCTAAAGTAAAAGAGATGTTGCTAGATATAAAGCAACCTCATGTTCAAAAGGGAATTGAAGTGATGACTTTTGACCAAATGATGCGACAAATTGCTTTAAATAGTGAACACTCTAAGATGCTTACTCCTTCTGAACAGGAGTTATTGGTCAAACATGCTGTTGAACAAGTACATAGGGAAAAAGGCATCATTCATTTTTACGAGTCAATGAATAAAACTGGATGGCTTCATCAAGTGGAGATGTGGATCGGTGAAATCAAACGGGCAGGGGTCACCCCTGATCAGCTGATTGCTTTATGGCAAGAAGATTCACAAAAAAATAAAGAATTAGCATGGATCTATGAGGCCTACCACCAATTATTACAAAAGTACGCTTTGATTGACCATGAGGAATCTTATTATTTGTTTTTACGACAATTAGAATTAGGGGAATCATTACATGAATACATGGGTGTGGTGACAGACCAGTTTTATGATTTTTCACCCATTCAAATGCAGGTGTTGGATAAATTAGGGGGTCTTGGCTTAGATATCATCGTTCATTTAGCGGTTGATGAACAACGCCCTGAATTATTCCAATGGACGTTAAATACGATTGACTTTCTAACGAACTTAGGTTTTCAACAAGAGAGAAACACTGAGGAAAATCAAGAGATGCAATCCAAAGTTTCACCAACCATCAACCATCTCAAAAAAGCAATCTTTTCCCCGTTTCCTGAAAAAATCGATGCACATCAATCCGTTCATTTACTTGCTGTTCCTGGTAATAAACGGGAAGTCGAAATGGTTGCGGCAGAAATCAAATCTCATGCTTTGGGACAAGCGATTCCTTTACATGAAATGGCGATCATTGTGCCACAAATGGAACGGTATAAAGTGGTTATCTATGAAGTGATGGAGAAAGCTGGGATTCCGATTCGTCTTGCCAAAAGACAACGACTGATAGAAAATCCTTTTGTTCAAGCGATCATTAGTCTTTTAAAAGCCATGAATGGACAAAAGAACGATTGGTTGTCGATGTTGGTTAGCCCTTATTTTAAATGGAATCAAGAGATTGATCCTTACCAACTTACACAAATCTTTCGCTCATGCGGATATCCCATGACACAAAAGAGCTGGAATGAAAGATTCATCTCCTATAAACAGAGATATGAATCAAAAGAAAACGAATTAAAAAAATATGATGACGTCATGCAAACAATTTTTAAGTTGGCTGAGATTGCACCCAAAAAGGGGATGAATCAGGAATATATCCAATTTATCAATCGATTAGAGCAAACATTACAAATAAAAGAACAGATTAAGCAATATTTCTTTTCAAATCCTACAGAGGAAACGGCATTTCGTGATCTAAAGGCTTACGAAAAGTGGCAGGAAGTGAAACAGGAGCTTGCGATGATGGATCAATATATGGAAGGAGAACATGGGGAGAATCAGGTCGATTTTTGGAACTGGATCCAATCTTTAATTTTGGCATGTGAGAAAAGCGATTATGATTTTACGCAAGGGAAAAAACAAGGTATTTCAATTTTACAACCCAACCAAATACGCGGACAACAATTTAAAATCGTGTTTATTCTTGGGTTGGTGGAAGGAGATTTCCCACGACCGATCAAGAATGACTGGCTTATGCCTGACCAAGAACGCTATGAGTTAAGAAAACAGGGGATTCATTTAAATCTTTCTAGGGAATACGAGAATCAACAAAAGTATCATTTTTATCAAAGCATTGCTTCAGCTACAGAACAACTATACCTTGTCTATTCCTCTAAGAATGAGGAAGGAAAAGAATGGTTACGCTCTTTCTTTATTGAAGAATGCTTAGAATGCATCATAGAGGAAACGTATGATACAAAAACCCTTGATGTGTCTGACCTTGTTCCACGAGATTTTCAGGATTGCGCCCATGAAGAGCAATTATGGAATAAAGTGTTTAAAGAAAATCATGATCTGATCAAAGACATGCTTAGAGAACAAGATGAGGAAAAAATACGAAAAATAGAAAATGGTATTTCCAGTGAAAAAGAACGGGATTTGTTATTTTCCTCATATGATGGCAATTTACAACAAGCACAACATGTTGAAGAAATGAAGCAATGGATGACGAAAAAGGTTTGGAGTACATCTCAATTAAATCAAGCAAGTCAGTGTCGTTTTGCTTATTTTGCAAAAGATATTTTAAAATTAACGGAGTGGGAAGAACCAGAGGAATCCATGTCCCCAAATGAAAAGGGAGATTTGATTCATCGTGTATTACAACGCTTTTTTTCCCGTTTTCGTAAAAATGGTGGAGAGATCTTTCAGCCCGAGTTACAGGGGGAATATGAAAAATGGTTGCTACAAATAGCTGAAGAAGAATGGCAAGTCTTTCTACACCAGAATGAGCGAACCATTCATCCCGTATTAAGTGATTTAGATTGGCAAAAAGTTGTACAAGATCTAAAACAGATCGTTCGTCATGAACAATCTTGGCGAAAAAAAAGCGGATCTACTCTTTATCCACAATACCTTGAGTTTTCCTTTGGCATGCCCATTGATGAAGAAATGCTAAGAAAAGAGGAAATTGATCCTCTTTCTACGACTGAGAAGGCAGAGATTCAATTAGCAACGAAAACGTTAGTATTAAGGGGCAAAATTGATCGTATTGATGTAAATGATGAAGGACAGTTTGTAATTTATGATTATAAAACGGGTCAACCTCCGGAAAACAAAGAAATTAAACAAGGAATCCATCTACAACTTCCACTTTACTTATTTGTTTTGGAATCTCTATTCCATTTTCCATTAGATCTTGCGATTGGAGCTTCCTTTTATACCCAAGGGAAAAGGAATGACAAAGGGGAAATCGTGGATAGCCGGAATCGTGGTATTTGGAAAAATGATTTCTTAGATCAAGTAGGAATCAGTAACCGAGTTGGTTCTAAAATAGACGAAGAAGAATGGCAACAGTGGGTAGAAGAAATGAAAATAAGAATCGAACAATTGCTCACTGAAATGGAACAAGGAGATTTTTCTGTATTGCCAAGCACAGAATGTCCAAGCTATTGTCCTTTTCAACATATTTGTCGAAAAGATGAAGAACGCATCAAAAACAAAATCCGGCTAAAGGAGGGAGTCTAGTGGCTTTTCCTTTAACAGATGAACAACGATTTGCAGTAGATACGTTACATCTAAATTGTATTGTTCCTGCAGGTGCTGGCTCAGGAAAAACGAGGGTACTTGTAGAAAGATACCTTAAAATTATTGAAAAATATGCAGACGTTCCAAATATAATTGAACAAATCGTGGCTATCACCTTTACTGAAAAAGCAGCAAAGGAAATGAAAGAACGGGTTAGAAAAGGAATGGTTGAAAGAAGGGACCAAGCTTTTGAAAGTGGCGATTTAGATGCTGCCAACCTTTGGCGAAACAATATTCAACGGTTAGAACGGGCATCCATCTCTACCATTCACTCCTTTTGTGCTAAGATATTGCGGGAATTTCCTGTAGAAGCGAAGGTTGATCCGGAATTCCAAGTACTTGAAGCAACAGATACTAAGTGGATTCTTGCTGATACGATTGAAAGGGAATTTAAAAAATTTCTAAAAGAAGAGAAGGAAAAAGGAATATCTCCTTTTTATCAGTGGGTTTCTAAAGCTGGTTTTTCTAGAGTTTTTAAACAATTGCAAAAGGTATATGAACAAATATCAAACACGGGGATCGATTTTACACAGATTAAAGAATTAACTGAAGCCCAGTTCCGTTTTTCTCCCTACCAATGGATCACTGGAATTGACCAACTGATTGAGGCAGGAGACGGATTGTTTAATAGTGATAGTAATTATAAACGTTTTAAAGAATATCGGGAACAATGGCCAAATGTAAAACAACAAATCGTCTTGGCACAAGAAGTTGGAGAAGGCCTTCAAGAAGCGATCAACCAGATGATCGAAATCACCAGTGGTCAGTTTGGTAAAGGTTTGGTTTCAGCTTTAAGGAAAAAAGCCAATGATCAGGCCAAAGAGTTAAATCAATGGCTAAAAGCGATTGAGTACCATGAATGGGAAAAAGAATATTTGACAGGCTTTTATCCTTTGTTACAAAAAATAGATGAGGCATTTCGACGTGAAAAAAATAAACGCAACAGCTTGGATTTTGATGATTTACAATTTCAGGCCATTCGTTTGTTGGAAGAAAATCAAGAGGTAAAAGAAAAACTGAAAAAAAGAATCTCCTATTTAATGATTGATGAATTTCAAGATAATAATCAGGTTCAAAAAAGGCTGATCTCACTGCTTTTAAAGGATGATAAACAAACCATCCAACCAGGTCGTTTATTCGTTGTTGGTGATCCGAAGCAATCGATTTATCGTTTCCGTGGGGCAGATGTCCATGTTTTTAAAAAAATGGAACAGGAAATCAGTGCAATGGAAGGAAGAATTGCTCCATTGCAATATAATTTTCGCTCTCATCCAGATATTATTCAGTTTGTAAACTTTTTCTTTGAACAAGTCATGTCCAGTGATGAAACGTCGCCAAATTATTATAAAGAAGCGATTGCGAAGAAGGAAAAAATCGCTGAAGATGAAGTGGTTGAATTTATTCCTATATATCATGATACAGATGATGAGCAATCTGTACGGGAAAAAGAAGCCACCTATATTGCTAAACGAATCGAACAGTTAGTTGCTAGAGGAGTAGAACCGAAAGAGATCACCATATTATTTCGTTCCATGTCCCAAGTGAAAATATATGAACAAGCTCTTTTGAAGAAGAATATTCCTTATTATGTGGTAGGAGGACGTGGGTTTTATCAAAAACAGGAAATCTATGATCTGTTACATGTGTTAAAATATCTAATCGACCCTACCAATAAAATTGCTTTAGCCGGGATTCTTCGTTCACCAATGGTTGCTATCACTGATGATACGCTATATCATTTGCTGACAAAAGATATATGGAACAAACCATTTAATCAATGGCGTAGTGCGATAAACGACTTAGCGCAAACAGAAATAGAAAAAGTAGAACATTTTGTTCATTGGGTTTCTCTACTTAAAAAAGAAGTAGGAAGAACGAAAGTGTCTGTACTATTAAAAAAGATTTTAGAATTGACACATTATCAAACGATTTTGTTTGCTTTACCACAGGGAGTCCAAGCCGTTGCAAACGTGGAAAAACTGATTAGGCAGGCTGAACATTTCCCGGGAGATAACCCTTACTCTGTCTATGAATTTTTACAACGGATAGAACGCTTAATCGAGGAATCTCAAGAAGAAACAGAGGCAGCTGTGGAATCGGAGACAGGAAACACTGTAAAATTGATGACCATTCATCAATCAAAAGGGCTAGAGTTTCCCTATGTTTTTGTTCCAGATTTGTCACGAAAACCAGTCAATGACGATTCATTAATCCGCTTTAATTCGAAAATGGGGCTTTCGTGTAAAGTGCCGTTGTTAGAGGGAGAATGGGAGGAACCCATTCGTTGGTTGTACCTTTCTAAAATAGAAAAAGAGTTAGAACGGGATGAATCTGTACGGGTATTCTATGTTGCCGCAACAAGAGCAGAGCAAAAACTGATTCTATCTGGAAAAGTCGAACAAGTGAAAAAAGAAATCGAAGTTAGTGAGGTCTTATCTACCAACACCTGGAGCAAATGGATCGATGTTGTCTTAAAATATGAAACGATCTCATTAGGGGAAGCGATTTGGCATTATCCTTTGAAAAATGGAGAAGTTGGGAGAATAAAAGTTATTCACTATGATGATCAAGAAACATTGCAAGAATCTGATTCAATGGATGAAGTTGAAGCTGTAAAATCTAGTAAGAAAAATACGAATCGGGAAATAAAAGTTTTAAATTACACCAAACCATTACAAGTTTCAGCAGAAGATACAAGGTACAGTGTATCATCGATTAAACGTTATCAACAATGCCCACGATACTATTATTTTACGGATCGTCTTTCATTGTTTTCGACATTGGATTGGTTGAATGAAGAAAAGATCGATTTTAATGAAGAAGATGTAGAAATGGTTGGTGAAAATACTGATGAAAATAATGGTACTAACTCACTAAAGACTGAACAATTAACACCAAGTTTGAAAGGGACGATTGTTCATCAACTGTTAGAAGCTCTTACTCACCAACCTGATCAAATTGGTGATTGGCAGAAACTTTTACAAAAGAATTTAATTAAGCAAGGGATTAGGGTAGAGAATATAGTAGACACGGATTGGGAAGTTTTCCAAACCGAAGTTCATCAGTTTGTAGATTATTTCCAGCAAAGCCCGTTTTTCAGACAACAACCATCTGATTCCTATTTAACAGAGTATGATTTTATCCTTTCACTAAGGAATGGGAAAATCTTTGGAACCATAGACCGTCTTGACATACATTCGGATGGAACCTTTTCAATCATTGACTATAAAACAGATAAAAACGTAGACAAAGAGATTTATGAACCGCAAATTCTCACTTATGCCCTTGCAATACAAAAGAATCTAGACTTAAAACCCGCAAACGGCTATTTATATTTTATTCGACACAATCAGATTGAGTCGATTGTAATCGATGAAGCACGATTATTAGAGTGGGAAGAACAATTAGAAGAAATAATGAACAAGATCAACCAATCCCAAGCCCAGGAAGATTTTACTCAGAATCTTGAACATTGTAGCCGATGTGCATTCAAAAATCTATGTTATAAAAAAGATTGAAGTATAAAAAAAATAAATGAAACTTTTTGCCCAGCTGCTACGTCTTAATAATGTAGATTCAATTTTTCTGATAGCCCATAAAAGTGACGTAATTCTTTCAAGCTTAATCCGATTACTTTTGCGGGATCCCATTTTAATTGGAAAAGAAAGCTATGCTTTGTTTATTATTTACGAAGGCCGGGATTTCATATGAAAAGTTTTTCAAAAATAATTATAGGGTTACTTCTTCTTAGTCTCTTGTTAACAGGTTGTAATCTTTTTGATAACGATTCACAAAAACACTTGGTCGAGCCACAGGTACCAGAGAATCCACAGACCCCAAAGAACCCTCAGAATCCTTCTTCTGGGACAGTAAATACGTTACAAGAGGCTTTTCCAACTTCACTGATATTTAAAAAACCTCAAGATTTTATGGAAATCATCATTCCAGGGTTTCGTATTGGTTTAACAAAAGAACAAATTCAAGAAAAATTGGGGAAACCGAATTTGGTCCAAAGTAAACAAATTGAATGGCAGAATCTAGAAGAATGGATTTATGATGATGTTAATGGGTATCGATTGGAGTTACAATTTGATGAAAGGAATCAGTTGATTAATTTTCAATTGAGCAAATACTTAACGGCTAGAGGGATTGTTCCTACTATTTTGAATAGGCAGGTTCCAACTCCAGGCTCACCTCTTACTTATTCAGAATTAGGCTTCCAAGAGGTGATTTTAGGTTCAACTGTTGATGAAGTGACTGGCCATTTTGACCAACCTATGATGGCCTATATGAGTTATGACGAAATGTATGGATATGACCTTGCTATGGTCTACCAAGGAATTACTGTTCATGCTTTATTAGAAACAGAAGAACCCTATGTACATTTGATAGAGACTAATGATGATGGATTGATACCGACAGATCGGGGCATTCAAGTTGGAAGTTCAGTCGATGAGGTAATCAAACAATACGGTCCCCCTTCCTATGATTGGCGGGAAACAGGTGATCTTATTTACTCCACTGATGACTATTGGTTTGCTATTAAATTTAAAATTGAAGATGACAAGGTTCAATCTATTTCCATCTATGAAGCATCATAGCCACTTAAAAAGTGGCTTTTTATTTTACCCTTTGAAATGGTAACATGAAAGAAGACAAATCATTTCTATTAAAGGGGTCATCATTTTATGTTCCAGTTACTTCTACTGATGATTGAACGAATCGGTTTAATTGTGACGATCGCATTTGTATTGACTAGATCAACCACTTTTCGCAAATTAATTGACCATAAATCGGACACCATCACTAAGATTAAGCTAGCGATTTTATTTGGCTTATTTGGCATTGTAGGAACCTATACTGGAGTTGCGATCCAACCTGAAACTCATGGTTCTACATTATGGATCAAAGATATCGTTCAAATTGATTTTGACGAAGCATTGGCTAATTCTAGGGTAGTTGGTGTTGCGATTGGAGGATTATTAGGAGGACCAGTGGTTGGATTAGGGGCTGGTCTCATTGCTGCGGTTCACCGTATGCTTTTAGGTGGTTTTACTGGGTTAGCCTGTGGCATGTCAACTATTACGGAGGGTTTAATGGCAGGGATGGTCTATAAGAAATTTGGCAATCGTCGCATCGTTTCTACTAGCATGGCATTTTTGACAGGTTTTGTTGCTGAGACGGTACAAATGTTGATCATCCTATTACTTGCTAAACCTTTTGATAAAGCATGGGCATTAGTACAAGTGATTGGACTACCAATGATTATCGCTAATAGTATTGGTATCGCTATTTTTATTGCGATCATTCACAGTGTGATTCATGAAGAAGACCGGATTGAGGCCAACCAAGCACAAAAGGTCTTACATATTGCTGATCAAACCCTTGTACATCTACGTAAAGGATTGAATGAAGAATCTGCCACTGAAATTGCAAAGCTATTATTAAAAACAACAAGGGTTTCAGCTGTCTCGATTACAGATAAACATCGGATATTATCCCATGTGGGTTTGGGAAGTGACCATCATATTCCAGGTCATTCATTGTTAACGGAGGCAACCAAACGAGTTTTACAAACAGGAAAAATATATGTAGCAAAATCAACCGATGAAATACGCTGTGAACATCCAAAATGTCCTTTACAGGCAACCATTATTGTCCCAATCAAGAAATCAAATCAACCAATAGGAATTTTAAAATTTTACTTCTCTAACCCTAAGCAAATTCGACCTGTAGATAAGGAATTAGCATTAGGTCTAGGGAGATTGCTTTCTCACCAGCTTGAAGTGATTGAAGCAGAAAAACAAGCCAAGTTAGTGACTGATGCCGAGATTAAGGCATTACAAGCGCAGGTAAATCCTCACTTTTTATTTAACTCACTAAATACAATTGTCGCTTTGATTCGTACACAACCTGATTTAGCACGTAAATTGCTGATTCAATTAGGACATTTTTTTCGCCAAAACTTGAATGCGTCAATGTATGAACTCGTTACTTTTAAACAAGAACTTGAACATACACAAGCTTACCTAAATATTGAACAAGCAAGATTTTCTGAAAGGTTAAAGGTGAATTTTGACATTGATAAAAAAGTTGAGCATGTATTATTGCCCCCATTAACATTACAGCCTTTAGTAGAAAATGCAATTAAACATGGTTTGAAGAACAGCCAACAAGAATGGATGATTGATATAACTTTAAAAAAACAGGGTAATCATTCCATGATTTCCGTAAAAGATAACGGAATTGGAATGGAAGTAGAGCGAATCAACCAATTGCTTTACCAACGTGTAGAATCTGTATCTGGAACTGGATTAGGATTATATAATGTACACCAACGTTTACTTGGACGGTTTGGCGAAGAGTCAAGGCTTCATATTGAAAGTGAAGTAGGAAAAGGAACATTGATTTGGTTCCTGGTACCAATTGGTTAAAGATGGGAGTGAATAGGCGATGACCATAAAAGTATTGATTGTGGATGATGAGTCTTTAGCTAGGGATGAGCTACGATATTTATTGAGTCAAGAGGATGAGATAGAGGTCGTTGGGGAAGCGGAGAATGGAGAAGAGGCCTTAACGAAAATTTTCAATTTAAATCCAGATATCGTATTTTTAGATATTCAGATGCCTAAAGTTGATGGATTAACAGTAGCTAGAACTTTGCTAGACTTAAAAAAGAAACCTTTCATTATCTTTGCAACGGCTTATGATCAACATGCGATTCATGCTTTTGAAGTGAATGCGATCGACTATTTGCTCAAACCTTTTGACGAAGATCGTGTGATGAAAACCATTGAAAAGATTAAAGAAAAATTAAATCATCCAAATCAAGAAGTTTTTTTTAAATGGCTCGAGCAATTAAGAGAAGGTTCCAATCAGCAGTCTAAACATACTTCAAAATTAGCTGTTCAACTTGAAGAACGCGTGCTTTTAATCGATCCAAATGATATTGTATATGCCTTTCGAGAGGGTCGGGGTGTCCTAATCAAAACATTTGCGGAAACCTATACCACCAAATACACGTTACAGGTTTTAGAAGAAAAATTGAAGAACTTTTCCTTTTTTCGTGTACATCGCAGCTATTTAGTAAATTTAAACCATATTCAAGAAATGACTCCTTGGTTTAATGGTGCATATACTTTGACGATGAAAGATCAACAACAATCTAAGGTTCCTGTAAGTAGACAATTTGTCAAACCACTAAGAGATGCACTAGAGCTTTAATACGAATACCAAACAGGACAAAATAATCGCCATTCATACCAAGATTTGAACATTTTAGACAAAATTTAGACACAATTTTTCCTTCTTTTATTAAAATTGAATTTGAAAACGATTGCAAATTAATCAACATAAGAGAAAGAGGGGAAATGTATCATGATTACTTTCTTATTATCATTTGTAGCTCTTATTTTAGGTTATATTTTTTATGGGCGATATGTTGAGAAAGTATTTGGTGTGAATGAAAATAGGCAAACACCTGCCTATGTAAGTAATGATGGTGTGGACTTTGTACCTATTGATTGGAAAAAGGGAAGCTTGATTCAGTTATTAAATATTGCAGGATTAGGACCCATTTTTGGGCCTATTTTAGGGGCATTGTGGGGTCCAGTCGCCTTTTTGTGGATTGTATTAGGTGGGATTTTTGCCGGTGCAGTTCATGACTACTTCTCTGGTATGCTATCCGTAAGAAACAATGGTGCACAATTACCTGACTTAGTTGGTAAATATCTTGGTAATGGTATGCGTCAATTTGTTAACGTGTTCTCTTTAGTATTACTGATCTTAGTTGGAGTCGTTTTCGTAACAGGACCTGCTTCTTTAATTGTCACACTAACACCTGATTGGATGACTTTAGGAATTGTAAGTGCCTTGATTTTCGCTTACTATATTTTGGCTACTTTATTACCGATTGATAAAATTATCGGGAAGATTTATCCATTATTTGGTGCTTTATTGATTATTATGGCGATCGGTGTCGGGGGAGGATTGCTTGTTAAAGGTTATCATATCCCTGAATTAACATTAAGCAACTTACATCCAAAAGGATTACCAGTTTGGCCATTACTCTTCATTACGATTGCTTGTGGTGCGATTAGTGGTTTCCATGCTACTCAATCTCCACTTATTGCACGTACCATTCAAAATGAAAAATATGGACGTAAAGTATTTTATGGCATGATGATTGCTGAATCCATGATCGCTATGGTTTGGGCAGCAGCAGGAATGGCTGTTTTCAATGGAGTTGATGGACTACAAGATGCATTAGTACAATATGGTGGACCAGCAGGAGTTGTGCGCCAAGTCTCTATTTCTATGTTAGGGGCAGTTGGTGGAACTTTTGCAATTATCGGTGTCATTGTATTACCAATTACCTCAGGAGATACTGCGTTCCGTGGTGCACGTCTTCTCATTGCGGATTTCTTAAAACTAAGTCAACGTAAAATTAGTAAACGCTTAATGATTACACTCCCATTATTTGCAGTGGGTTATAGTTTAACATTAATCGACTTTAACTTCTTATGGAGATATTTTTCCTGGGCGAACCAAACAACAGCGATGATCCTTTTATGGGCGGCAGCTATGTTCTTAGTACAAGAAGGAAAGAATTACTGGATTGCAACGATTCCAGCGACTTTTATGACAGCAGTATCTTTCACTTATATCTTACAAGCGCCAGAAGGATTTGGATTGCCAACAACGATTTCATACCCAGTAGGGTTAATCATTACAGCAGCAATCGTCATCATCTTTGCGCTTAAGGCTATCAAAACAAGAAAACAATATTCAGTTTCATTAGAAAATTAGAGAACAGTAAAATCTTTTAGAGAGGTGAGAAACGGATGAAACCTATTATTCCAGTCTTTGACATTCAAATCGAGTTGACTGAAAGGTTAAAAGAGTATATTAAGAATAATGGGGGAATTCTTACCATCGCAGAAGCACCTCAAACAGGTTGCTGTACCAACTTTCTCTTCGTTGGGGCACAACTAGGCAAACCTAAGGAAGAAGGATATTATCGAGTCCTTGAGGAGGAAGGTATTCAGATCTACTGGGATCCTTTTATCCTCAAAAAGGACAAAAAATATGAATTGGATTTAGAAGGATTGTTTAAGTGGAAAACGATTGTGGTCCATTAATGATAGTCTGATAAGAAATATTATAGTGAAAAACGGTAGCTATAAAAACAGCTGCCGTTTTTTTTACTCAACTACCAATTGATCTTCGTATTCTCTAACTTCCCAACCTTTCTTAAATAAATGGTCCATAAACTATTCATATCCCCATGACTTATCGATCTTACCTTTACAGATAAATGCTTGTTCGTTATGATAGGAGTGTTGAAAAAAAATAAACTCTCTTCTTTTTTGAAGGGTTTATTGAGGTGACGAAGTTGAAAAGTGACCCGAGTCCTAGGTGTATAAAATTAAATATGGATGTAGAGGGTAGCTTTATTTCAACTTGATGAACTGGATAAATAAGCTCCCTCTACAGAATGGAGGGAGCTTTATGGTTATTTTAGATGAAACAAACAAAGAAGAATTTTTCCGAGAATTAGTCCGCTTCATTGAATTAGGTCAAATAGAGCTATTTCGAAAAGATTTTTTTGATCTGCACGTTTATGAGCAAACCGAGTTTTTTCAAGGATTAAATGAAGAAGATCAAAATAGACTTTTTCAATTTTTATCTCCAGAAGAGATGGCAGATATCTTTCAGCATTTGCCGATTAAGGAACAGAAGATCATCTTTGGACGTCTTGAACCGACCTATGCTTCTGCGATGCTTGCACAGATGTATGTGGATGATGCTGCAGACTTTTTAGGTGAATTGGAAGTTGAAAACCAAGACCAATACCTTAAATTATTAAATGTTGAAGAAGCAAAGGAGATTAAAAGCTTACTCAACTATCCAGAGGATACAGCTGGTGGCTTGATGACAACTGAATATGTGGCCATTCCAGCATTTTATACTGTTCAACAGGTGATTATGCAACTGAAAAAAGAAGCCCCAGATGCAGAAACAGTCTATTATTTATATGTGGTTGATGAGGAGCATCGATTAGTTGGGGTATGTTCATTAAGAGACTTAATCATCGCAGATTCAAGTGCACTCATTAAAGATATCATGTCTGAACATGTTGTGTCTGTTTATGTCGGACTAGATCAGGAAAAAGTTGCCGATATTGTTCAGAAGTATGATTTTTTGGCATTGCCTGTCATCGACGAACAAGAACGTTTAGTAGGGATTGTTACGGTTGACGATGTAATGGATGTCATGAGTGAAGAGGCGACAGAAGACATCTCGAAGTTTTCGGCGATAAATGGTCATGATCTTTTTGATACGAATTCTTTCGAGTCAGCCAAACGTCGGTTACCTTGGCTAATTATGCTTCTTTTTATTGGAATGGGAACCGCAACGATTATTGGTCACTTTCAGGCAACATTACAGCAAGTAACGATTCTAGCAGTCTTTATTCCGTTAATAGGTGGTACAGGAGGGAATGCTGGGACTCAAGCCTTGGCTGTCGTGGTAAGAGGATTATCTATTGGAGAATGGGAGAAAAAGGATCTATTACACATGTTAAGAAGAGAGCTAGGGACTGGATTAATTACTGGTACAGTTGCTGGATTGATGATTACCTTAATCACCTATTTTTGGCAGGGTAATCCGATGTTAGGCCTTGTCGTTGGTTTATCCCTATTCTGCACTTTGGTTGTATCAACTTTATCTGGAGCAACGATTCCCATTTTAATTCAACGTTTAAAGATTGATCCAGCTGTTGCTTCAGGACCATTTATTACAACGATTAACGATATTGTGGGGATGATGATTTATTTTGGAATAGCAACGTTATTTATGAGTTTCTTATTATAGGTTATCCATATGTCATTTAAGGGTTTGTATATTCCATAAGCTGCGACATAGCGTGACTAGCAGCTTTAGCTGTGTAGCACGACTTGTACACTTTGTGTGCCTTCAGAAGTGCCCTTCTCTCCGTAATCTTTATTCATAGAAGGGCACGGATGACGGAGCGCGATGGAATATACAAACCTTTTTTTATTATTATGGGACGCCAAAAAAGTAATCGGAATACGCTTCGAAGGAGGTTGTCACTTTTGTGGGCAATCTTGTGCGGATTTTTTATGTAAATGGTTGAATAAACAAGCGTAGAACAATTAATCAACATAAACTATGAATAATCCTAGAATAGAGAGGAGGATATATGCTTATGCCTAGAGTAAACTTTTTTGGAGGTTTTGGTTGGATCATCTGGATTATCATTATCTTCATTTTTATTTGGTTATTGTTGGGTTTGTTCTAAAAAACTAGCGCAGCGCCATAAAAAGATATTAACAATTCAACATTTTCTAAAGAAAGGAGGAAATTTTTATGGCGCATCTTAATTTAATAGGATTTAGTTGGATTGGGTGGATTATTATCATTTTTATTTTTATCTGGATTTTCTTTAAAGGAATCTGGATTCTATAGGGTATTTACACATTTTTAAAAAAGATAGGCTATTAAACTATACAAGAATCATGGTTTTTTCATAGGTTATAGTACAGAGGACAAATAAAAGTTCTCGACAGAAAGCAATGAAAAGTTAAAAGGAGGGGATTTTTTATGGCAGATGGATACAGATGGGGAGGATATAGAACATTGTTATTGTTCATCCTTCTTGTGATTATTTTCTTCTGGTTTGTAGGCGGTATTTGGTGGTAGTAACTAGAGAAGGGGAAGGATGATCCTTCCCCCTTTTTTAAAAGTAAAGAAAAGGATAATTGTTTTTTCTCTATCCAGGTAATTTTGAGAGGAGGGGAAGATGTTGACTGCAAAAATAAATCAAGCAGGCTATGGATGGTCTTGGATTTGGTTGATCATTATAATCTTCCTATTTTTATGGATATTCTGGAAGTTTACAGGGTTTGGTTATGGAGGGTATGGCTATTACGGATATGGATGTTTTTAGTGAAAGGGGGTGAAAGCATGGCAGCTAATACGAACTTTTTTGCTGGAGGATGGTCCTGGATTTGGTGGATTATCATCATTTTTCTCTTTATCTGGCTCTTCTTGGGCTTTTTCGGTGGTTGGGGCGGTTATGGATATGGAGGATATGGCTATTACTAGGTAAACCCCTATTTTTATTGTAAAGAGTACAAATAACTATACAAGTTAGATACCTTTTTCATAATGTATGGTAGAAAAATGAAAAGGAGGGATAGTTAATGGCCAGTGGTTGGGGATATGGATATGGATACGGAGGATATAGAACATTGTTATTGTTCATCCTTCTTGTGATTATTTTCTTCTGGTTTGTAGGCGGTACTTGGTGGTAATAGGGAAGGGGGGGAACTTTCCCCCTTTTTCTACACCACAACAGAAACTCTAATATAAATAAGGTGGGTGTAATTAAATGGCTGACGGATACGGATGGTATGGATTCAGAACCTTATTATTGTTCATCCTTCTAGTAATTATCTTCTTCTGGTTTGTTGGTGGTTTCTACTTCTAAAGTAGAGGGGGATTTTCCCCCTTATACATAACAAAACTCAACTGTTATGTGGCTCTCTTGAGTTGATTCTCAGATAGCTTCTTTTTGACAAAACCCTCCTCTAAAAAAGCCTGCATGCATTTGCAGGCTTTTTCAAACTCCACAAAAGTAATCGAAGTACGCTTTGAAAAAGTCGTCATTTTTGTGCGTTTTCTAATTAAAAAAGAATCCTATAGTTCACTAACTACCCTGATATATGTCTATGTAAATGAATAGGCATATGTTACAAAAAATTTATTGCTATTTTTGTATATTGGGTTGGTATATACAGAATGGATCGCTTTCCAAATAATCCCCTGTGACCGCATATGCTCGTGCTCTTGAGCCACCACAAACCTCTCGATATTCACAAACTCCACATTTTCCTTTGTATTGGTTTGGATCACGTAAACTAGTAAAGATCGGAGAATGACGATAAATATCGGCTAAAGGAATATTTCTTACATTACCAGCAAGTACGGGCAAAAAACCGCTTGGGTAAACATCACCGATATGGGAAATAAAGACAAAACCTTTACCATCGTTGATCCCGGCAGCTCTACCAATATTGTCCCTTACTTTTTTAATCGGGGAATTAATTTCTTCTGCTTGTTGTTGCATGACATATCGGCGATAATGTGGAGCTGCTGTCGTCTTAATATCAAAGGAAACTTTTGATTTTAACTGATGTAACCATCGAAATACTTCTTCATGTTGAACTGGAGAAACCATATCTTTGATTTGTCCTCGGCCAGTTGGGACCAAAAAGAAAACACTCCATAACTCTGTACCAAATTGCTCAATTTTTCGCGCGATGTTTTCTAAGTCATGGATATTAAAACGGCTCACTGTGGTATTGATTTGGATTGGCATTTCTAGTTCCATTAGATACTGAATACTCTTCATCGTTAATTCATAGGAACCCTTTGTACCACGGAAATAGTCGTGAATTTCAGCAGTTGAACCATCAAGGCTAAAAGCCCATCTTGCAAGGCCTACTTCTTTTGATCTGCGCATCGCTTCCTTGGTTACTTTAGGGGTTGCGCTCGGTGTCATCGATACACGTAGTCCTTTGTGAATCGCATATTCCATAAATTCAAAAATATCTTCTCTCATTAAAGGGTCGCCACCTGTGAAAACGAGTAAAGGGCTTTCCATTTCAGCAATTTGATCAATTAATCGTTTCCCTTCTTCTGTTGTTAACTCCCGAGGGTCACGGTGATATTGTGCTTCTGCTCGACAATGCAAACATTTTAACGCACAGGCTCTTGTAACTTCCCAGATCGTGATAAAAGGAGCCTGATTATAATCGGGTATGTACATTACGACCACCTCTTTTTCATCTCTAGAAAAATTATAAAATAAACTTTGCACTATCACTATGATAAAAATCACAGACACGGTAAAAATTCCAAAGTAAACTAATGGTAACATTAGAAGACGGGCAGAGGCAGTGTACGGTGACTTATGGGAATCGGACCCTTAATGCTACTTAGCTGATGAAGAAATAGGAATTATGTAAAGGAGAGATTAAATATGGCAGTATTACTGCTGGAGCAGAATCAGCCATTCGTTCTATTGAAGGGGTAAATAACGTCGATGTAAATTTAGGATAAAGCGGTCAGAATCCTCTTCATTTCAATGAAGAGATGATTGACCGCCTTCTTTGTATTGTCTACGTACTATGTGTATTGTGAAAATTCTCCATAATCATTGATATTAAATGACATTTTCTATACACTATATGTATGGAAAATAAATCAAATCTCAAACATGCTAGAACTTGTGTATATAACGTCAACTATCACATTGTATGGTCTGTTAAATATCGAAGAAAGGTTTTAACAAGTCAAATTGAAAGTTATCTAAAAGAACTTTTTCAAGAAATTGCAAACGAAAAAGGATTTGAAATTGTGATGATGGAGGTAGGAGAACAAGATCACGTTCATGTATTTGCGTCCGCTCATCCAAAAGTAGCTCCTTCGTACATTGTAAAAATGTTAAAAGGCATATCAGGAAGGAAATTATTTTTACAGTTTCCTGAAATCAAACAAAAACTATGGAAAGGACATTTATGGAACAGTAGCTTTTATCTTGAAACAGTAGGCTCTATGAGCGAGGATGTAATCAAAAAATATATTGCAAATCAATCAAAAGGTGGTGAATAAGGATGATTCGTGCTTCTTATTTTGTTTTCAAACCAAATAAAGAAACCAATATCATTTTATCTCAGTTAGGATATGCAGCAAGAAAATTGTGGAATGTAGGAAACTACGAAAAAAGAAACTGGACAAAGGATAGTGGTGTAGCATTTCCAAATTGGTACGAACAGAAAAAGAAGCTGAAAGAACATTTTTGGTATAAGAATCTGCCTTCCCAATCAGCGCAGGAAGTTTTAAAAGTTCTTCAGGAAGCATGGGAATCGTTCTTTGAATTGAAAAAGGCAGGCGGAATCGAAAATCCAAAACCTCCACGATTCAAAGAAAGCAATTTGAATGTGAAATTTTTGAATAACGGATTTCGAATCGAAGGAAATAGAATAAGGCTATCTATTCCAGCAAAACAAAAAGCTCATCTTCGTGAAAAATATGGGATTCAAACGAAGTTTGTTTATATCCCAATACCTGAACACATTAAAATAGGGATAGTAAAAACGGTTGAAGTGAAGCCATTAGTTGACGGAGAATATAAAATCATACTGTCACAAGAATATCAAGATATACCAACCAAAAAGAATGGCACAAAATTCATGGCGATTGATATAGGTATTGCTAATGCTTTAACCTGTTATGACTATCTAGGACATTCACATATCATATCAGGACGACAATGGCTGTCGGTTGAACGATACTTTCACAAGAAAATAGCGCATTATCAAGCTATTTCTGACGCTCAACAATCAGCCAAAGGCGTGAAATATCCAAAAAAATCAAAAAGAGTTCTGCAACTATACAAGAAAAAGAAAAACCAAATTTTTCATATTCTACACTGCATGACAAAGAGGGTCATAGAAATAGCCGTGACACAAGGGGTTGAAACAATTGTGATAGGTGACATCACAGGGATACGAGAACAGGCAGATATGGGTAAGAAAACGAATCAAAAGTTTCATAATCTTCCATATCATAAACTTATCCATATGCTTACGTATAAGGCAGAAGAACGGGGAATTTCTGTAGAAAAGATAACAGAAGAATATACATCACAAACTTGTTCTGTATGTAAACCAATACCATCTAAAGATCATGCGAAAAAGTCCAATCGGAAATACAGAGGACTATATGAGTGCAGTGATTGTCAAACTGTAATCAATGCTGATGTAAATGGAGCAATCAATATCAGTAAAAAGTATCTGAAAGAACTAAATGTTCAATCAGTAGTGGTGTTGGACACGCCAACAGTGTATACGTTCAATGGACAACAGTTCATAGCGTAGAACTGGAAGCTCGCCATTTCAATGGCGATGTAGTTCACTCTGGCAACCAGCTTGGTCACCTGATAAAATGACTGATGAAGCAAAGAAAAAATTAGGAATGTTTTAAACTAGTAAAATGATGAGAGGAAGGAAGAGAAAGATGAAAGTATTTTATGATTTAAAAACAACAGCAGATTTAAAAGAGATTAAAGAAATGTTAAAACCTTTTGGAGGACGTTGTGCAAAAATAACCAACGGTAAATTAGAGTATCAAATCAAAGAAGAAAAAGAACAAGAAGCCCTAGAGGCACTTAAAGAAAAAGGAATTGTTGGATAATCATCCTTTTCCGTAGAAAATGTATTTTGTACACCAAAGAAAGAGGCGAACAACGGAGCTATGTACAAAATACATTTTTTCAATTAATATAATTCTTTAACTCTTCCAGATCTTTAATTACAATTTCCCCTCGTTTCATGGTTAGGATCCCATTTTTCTCTAAAGTTGACATCATCCGATTTACATTCTCCCTTGCCGCTCCAATAAAATTAGCTAATTCTTGGTGGGTAAGAGTTAATTGAATAGCAATCCCTTCTTCGGTCTTCACACCATATTCTTCTGCAAGACGAACTAATGAAGCAGATAAAGCCCCTAACTTTCCATATAATGTAACATCACGTAATTTGGATTGAGCTTGATGGAGACGTTCTCCCATGATCTGAATAATAGAAATCCCAATCTCAGGATAACGCATAATAATCTGTTCAAGATCTTGATTTCTAATGATGACAACCTCACCGTCTTCAATCATTTCAGCGGTGGCAGGATAGATCGTTTTTCTAAATAAGGCAACCTCTGCAAAGAGATCACCAGGTTTTCGTATATGTAAGATGAGTTCTTTTCCATTAGGTGTTGACTTGGTTAAGCGAACCTTTCCTTTGCGAAGGAAATAAATGGCATCTACTGGATCGTGTTCCACGAATAAAACCGTTCCTTTTCTTACAGTTCGCTCAACAAGGGCATTTTTTAATAATTCTTTATTTTGCTCTGACAAATCTGCGAATAAGGGAATTAAGTTGATGATTTTTTTTGCTGCATGTGGGTGTTCCATCAGAAAAACTCCTTTAAAAGTTTTTGTAAACCCATCCTTCTTCCGTCATGATTCCATCCATTGGAATATCCCACTGGCTTACATGCCAATGTTCTCTAACGATTTGCGATTGAAAGGCTAGGCCAATTTTAGGGACTAAAGGGTTTAAGGTCTCTAGAAAACGATCGTAATAGCCTTTTCCGTGACCAATACGGTTTCCTTTAGGGTCAAAAGCGACACCAGGCACGATGACTAGGTCGATTTTCTTCGGATCAACAGGACGAATCATTTCTTTTTTTGGCTCACGTAGACCAAAATATCCTTTTTCAATCATACTTAAACCTGTTATTTGACTGGGGAAAAGCGTTGTATCTTTTGGATTGCATACTGGCACCGATACGACCTTTTGCAAGTTGATGGCTTTAGAAACAAGGTCATCTGTTTGAACTTCGTTTTGATAACTCATATATGTCATAATATGTTTGGCTTGATAAAAGATAGGAGATTCAAATAAATGTTCAAGTATTTTTCTAGAGTGTATGGTAACCTCATGTGGATCTAGATTTCTTCGTTTTTCTAAAAAAAGTTTGCGAATTTCTTCTTTAGTAGTTGTCAAAAAAGTCACTCCTCGTTTCAGGTTTTATTTCATTTTACACTTAAGACGACAAAAATGATAAACCAAATCGTATTGATAATTTCAAGGATACCGACCCTTTTAGGCGTTAAAGGGGCTCCAGCACGTGTTGATAGTGTCTTTACCATAGAAAATAAGTAAGCCAATATCAAATAGAACTCAGAAAATAAGAAACCCAATAAAGGGAGGAATATCATATAGAGATTTGTGACCCATTTAAAACGTTTGTTTTCTTTCTCACGATATAAAGTTTTGACAAATAGCGCGGTTCCAAAGAAAAAGAGTAAATTTAACAACCATAAATAGTAGGCTCTCTCATCTATTTGATGACTACCGATATAGTAAGACGCAAGCAATGTTGACGTAAGCGATACCATTGCGCTGAAGTCATTGAATAATGCCCTTTCTTTTTTCTGCTTAGCAAAATATAGATTGATCAAAAAGAAGGGAATGATCATTAAAATAATAGAAAGTAACTTAGGAAACCAAATAAGAAAAGGGATGCTAAGAAGGAATGAAATGGCTAAATAGGTAAAGGATAACTTCCACCACTCTTTCCGATCCGAAGGCCTTTTAATCCCTTGCAAAAAAGGAGAAATTGATATATATGCAAAAAAGATACTAATAAAGAGAAGGATATGGAACCAGTGAAAATCGGTAACAAGAAAGCCAATGATATAGGGTGCAATCCACATTGCCCATGCGCCATGCTCTTTTGGTACAATTAATTTCATAGCCTTTTTTTCTCCTTAAAATGTTATATTTTTGTTATAATCATAATTAAGTTTATCAATATAATTATATTGTTTCAATTTCATTTGCGAATTTTTTTTTTTACTTATCACAAAAATTGTTGGACATGAAAGAAAGGTAGTCATTTAATGAACGAACTCATCTTATTTTTGGGCACCATTTTTTTATCTACTATTCTTTTTTATACCATTTATCGCAAAGACAAAGCGATAAGAGCTGAACGGGAAAGATTACTTAATGTGTTTCAACATGTTTCAGATGGAATTATGGTTTTAGATGAACAGAAGAATATAGTTGAAATGAATGATACTGCTAAGGAGTTGCTTGGAGGCGAAATCGTACCAGATATTTTCTGCAATATCTGTCAAGACACGAATGGTAAATTAAAAATTTGTGAATATGATAAATGTTTTTTAAACCACCACAAGCTATCCTACTATGAATTGCAATTAAATCATAAAAATGATTCTAAAATTCCTGTTTCAATTAGTACTTCAAACTTTTTGGGAGCAGACCAAAAGCCTTTAACCATCTTGTCTATTCGAAATTTGAGCGATTATCGCAAAAAGGAACAGAATCGGATCCATAATATGCTTGCTGCTTCCATGATTCGTGCGCAAGAAGAGGAGAGAAAACGCTTGTCGCGAGAATTACATGATGGGATTGGACAGTCGATTTTTAGTGTATTATTAGGATTAGAATATATGCAACCGATTTTAAAAAGTGAAGAAGCAAGACAGCATTTGGAACAATTAAGGGTGACGACAAAGCGAACTCTAGAAGAAATTAGACATATGGCTGTTGAATTAAGGCCTTCTGCCTTAGATGACTTAGGGTTAATTGCTGCACTTAAATCATATATAAAGACGTTTGGTGATACATTCGGAATTCAAATTAATTTTGAATATTCAGGGGACAAGGAACGATTAGCTTCCAGCATTGAAACTGCATTGTATCGAATTAGTCAAGAAGCATTAACCAATGTAGCCAAATATGCAGATAGTGATCGAGTTGATTTAACGATGTGCAAAAAAGAAAATGAAGTGGTTTTGAAGGTTAAAGATTATGGAAAAGGATTTTCAATGGAGGATATCGGGCGTCATGATAAAGGGGTAGGTTTATACGGAATGGAAGAACGAGCTTCCATGTTGGGGGGGACCTTCCATATTACTTCTCAACTAGGGAAAGGGACAGAAATTGAGGTCCATATTCCTTTACAAAAGGGGGAGGAGAAGATTGGATAAGATCAAAATCTTATTAGTGGATGATCATGCAGTGGTTCGATCTGGATTAATGATGTTAATGAATGCCCAAACCGATATGGAGGTTGTAGGGGAAGCAGCTGATGGAAATGAGGGGATTAACAAGGCATTGGAACTAAAACCAGATGTCGTGTTAATGGATCTCAGTATGCCACATGGAAAAGATGGCTTTTCCGCTACTGCAGAATTAAAAAAAGCGATGCCTCATTTATCAGTCTTAATTCTAACAATGCATGATGACGATGAGTATCTTTTCCGTGGATTAAAAGCTGGCGCTTCAGGTTATATTCTAAAAAGTGCACCAAGTCAAGAATTGTTACACGCCATTCGAACGGTTCGTAAGGGAGAAGCTTATCTCTATCCCACTGCTACAAAACGGTTAATTGAAGGCTATCTAAATTTTGCAGAAAAGGAAGAACAAGATTCATTAGATTTACTATCTTCTCGTGAGAAAGAAGTCTTGTCCTTTGTTGCCTTAGGCTATTCTAATAAAGAAATTGCTGATAAGCTTGTTATTAGTGTGAAGACGGTGGAGAACCATAAAGCAAATATTATGGAAAAACTACAGCTCACCACTCGCCCACAATTAGTGAAATTTGCGATTAAAAAGGGTTTACTTGATTTGGATGAGTGAAATGATCACTTTATGATTCAGATTTATGATATAATAGATTAAATATATTTATGATTAAGAGGCGGTGTTGAAATTGGATATGGACAAGCTTTTTGAAGGGATATATGCCATTCAAAAACAGTTAGGCGAATTTCAACAAGAAATGAGAGCAGAAATTTCTGGGGTTAAAGGTGAGATTTCAGAAATCAAGAGAGACATCAAGAGTATTAATGAACGTTTAGATAGTATCGAGGCCAGTTTAGAACTTCTCGCAAATCGCCAATTTAAGCATGAAACAGAAATTGAAGTGATGAAAAAGAAGTTTTTTGCAACTATCTAGATAACCAAAATATAGGTACCTATGTCATAATTGTGGCAATGGTGCCTTTTTTGTTGAGTCCGAAATGTATTCTTGTATTTACGAAAATGTGATTTTTATCATATATTTTTTTGTGAGGATTTGTTACTATTACCATAGTGTAAAAGGTGAAGGGGGACACAAAATGAGAGCTAATATGAAGATGGCCTTTTTTATAGGAGCAATCGCTGTAGTCATTGGCTTAGCTGGATGTAGCACTGGACAACTTTCTATAAATCATGCACAGAACCAAAGCCAAGGGCAAAATCAAGACCAAAAATCAGAGCAATTTATTGGTCAACCGAAATATCCTGCCGAAATTAAGCGAAATGGAAACGCGGTCGATATTACTTTCTATATAACACAAAATAAGATTGAAATTGCAAAAGATAAATATTATCAAGGTTGGACATTTGATGGTACCGTTCCAGGACCTGTATTGCGTGTAAAACAGGGCGATAAGGTTCGTTTTACCTTAGTGAATAAAGATCCAAATATGCCGCATTCAATGGATTTCCATGCATCAGAGATCGCTCCAGACAAAAACTATGTGGATGTTGCGCCTGGTGAATCTTTTACGTATGAATGGGAGGCTAAAGTTCCTGGTGCCTTTATGTATCATTGTGGAACACCCCCTGTGCTTGCTCATATCGCAAATGGGATGTACGGAGCCATTATCGTCGATCCGGCTGATTCTGAACAAACCTTTGAAAAAGCAAGGGAATTCGTTTTGGTTCAAAGTGAATTCTATAAAGATGCGAACGATCTAGAAGATATGATGAATGGCGAACCACAAGTGGTTGCATTTAATGGAAAAGCCTTTAAATATAAAGATCAGCCTCTAGAGGCTAAACCGGGAGAATTAATCCGTTTTTATGTTGTGAACGCAGGGCCAAACAATTTTAGTGCCTTTCATATTGTAGGAACTATTTTTGAAAAAGTCTATTTAAACGGTTATCCAGAGAATGTAGATAAAGGTGTACAAACCGTTACCATTCCACCTGGAGGAAGTTATGTCGTTGAATTAAGAGTACCTGAAGAAGGAGCTTATCCGATTGTTACTCACTCCTTCAAAGATGCAACAAAAGGTGCAACCGGAATATTAAAAATTACAAAAGATACCAAAGATCAACCATTAGCACCGTAAGAATAAATGGGTTTGTATATTCCAACGCGCTCCGTTGTCCGTGTATTTCTACACTCCTAAAAGCACACAAAGTGTACAAGTGACGCTACACAGCTGAAGCTGCTAGTCGTCCTATATCTTTGCTTATGGAATATACAAATTCTAAGTGATTAAAGGAAGAAAGTTACACTTTCTAATTGATAAATTTAAGAATGAAAAAGGTGAAGGATATGAAAAAAATCATACTTGTCTTAGTAAGCAGTTTGCTTTTTCTTGGAATCCTAGCTGGTTGTGGACAATCATCGAATCAAGCCCAAACCTCAGATGATCAGATTCAAACGGTTCACATTGTGGCTGAGGATTGGAAGTTTATTCCTGATACGATCAATGTTAAACCAGGTAAAGTTAAATTTGTCATTGAAAACAAAGCAAAAAGAATGCATGGATTTGCGATTGATGAGTTAGGGATTAACGAATCATTGGCACCAGGGAAAACGGTTGAAAAAATAGTCGATGTCAAAGAGGCTGGTAGTTACACCTTTTACTGTTCTGTTGTATGTGGGGATCTGGATCAACATGGTGGAATGAAAGGAACACTAACGGTTCAGTAAAACGATTAGACCGATGTCTTGCTAAAGAAAAAATGAAAAAAGGCAGAAAAAAGGGATGATATGGTTGGTCCCTTAATTTTAGATTTTATCTTTTAGATCATTTGGATTGATGTAAAGGTGATTCTTATCATCGGTTTCAATTAAATCTTCTTTTTTTAATTGGGCAAAGGTACGACTAATCGTTTCCCTTGTAACTCCAATCATACTTCTAACAGTGATTTTTTCAATTCGATCTAAGTCTTCCTCATCTAAACCTTTTAATAATTCAACTTGTTGTAACATTTCTTTTATAGATGGCATCTTTCCATCAATCCTTTTTGGTTATTGCTATTACAACTGTATTTATCATATTTATTGTACAATAGTGTGATTCTACTTACAACTCCTTATCATGATTAGTTTGAGTCAAATATTTGTGGGAGAAAATTTTTACAAATATATTATGTAGTATATTCAGTTTTAGAATTTCCTGATGGAAACATATCCTACAGTGCATCGCCTTGTCATAAATGGAGATGGGGCACGATGGATTACCGCATAAAGGAGAGAGATCAGATTGGAAAATAAAAAAATCGAATTGTTAAATCAATTGCTTGAAGCTGAAAAAGCTGGAGTCGTTACACTGGATTTTTTTCAAAAAGCATATCCTGATGTGGAATTACCACTTGATCTGATTAAAAGCGATGAATCTTGGTCAACCAATGGTTTGATTGAAAGTGTGAAAAGAGAAGGCGGTGTACCTAGTAAAAATACAGGGGATTTTGCGGATAAGGTGAAAGCTCAAGAAGGTTTAAGCAACCGATTATCTTTATTAAACAAAGGACAATCCTGGGTTGTTCGTAAAATTGATGATTTATTTCAAATGGAATTACATGAGGAAACCCGTTCATTTTTAACTCAGATGAAAAAGAAACATATTGAAAATATTCAAACCTGTCAAGACTTTTTGGATCGTCAGTAAAGAACAATCTAGCAAGGAATGGCAAGATGAGTATAAAAAATAAAACGAGTATATAAGATTAAATAGATAACAAAAGAATACAATGGGAATTTACACCTCCTACGAATTTGTGTAGGGGTGTTTTTTTTTGTCTTTTTTTTCTAGTTTGCGAAAAAAACTACATATTTTTCTTTCTGTCAATAAATACTAACACAAAATGTGTATTTTTTCCCAACAAAGGAGAATGAAGCATGACAAAGAAAAAGATACCGCCTTTATTAAAGAAATGGACGTTTTTTCAACAAGAAAAGATCCGATCGAAGGATGGATGGAGTGAAGTAACACCCTATGATCGGGATAATGAGAAAATTTATCGTCGTCGTTGGCAACATGATAAGTTTATCCGCACTACCCATGGGGTGAACTGTACAGGTTCATGCAGTTGGCGAGTTTTTGTGAAGGATGGAATCATTACTTGGGAAAATCAGGCGATTGATTATCCTTCACCAGGTCCAGATATGCCAGAATTCGAGCCAAGAGGATGTCCAAGAGGGGCAACCTTCTCATGGTACACCTATAGTCCTGTACGTGTGAAATACCCTTACGTTCGAAGCACACTTCTAAAATTCTGGCGAGAAGCTATGAAGCAATATGGGCAAAATCCGATTGAAGCATGGAAAAGTATTTTAAGTGATCCAGAAAAAACAAAAGCATATAAAGAGGCACGCGGTAAAGGTGGATTTGTTCGCGCTTCTTGGGATGAAGTAAACAAGATGGTCGCATCCTCGATGATACATACGATTCAAGAATATGGCCCAGATCGCATTGTCGGTTTTTCACCGATCCCTGCCATGTCGATCGTTAGCTATTCTGCAGGGGCTAGATTTCTTAATCTTGTCGGTGCCCCGATACTTAGTTTTTATGACTGGTATGCAGACTTACCACCTTCTTCGCCGCAAATCTGGGGGGAGCAAACCGATGTGCCAGAAAGTAGCGATTGGTATAACTCAGGGTACATTCTGATATGGGGTTCTAATATCCCACAGACTCGTACTCCTGATGCTCATTTTATGGTAGAAGCACGTTATCGGGGAACGAAAGTGGTTGGCGTTAGCCCTGATTACGCAGAATACATTAAGTTTGCGGATCATTGGCTGGCAGTTAACCCTGGGACTGATGCTGCATTAGGGATGGCCATGACCCATGTCATCTTGAAGGAATTCTATGTAAACAAACAAACAGAATATTTTACCGATTATGTGAAAAAGTTTACGGATCTTCCGTTCTTAATCAAACTGAAAAAACGTGGAGAAAATTTTGTAGCTGACCGCTTCCTTGTTGCTAGTGACTTAGGACTACCTTTGGATAAAGCTGAATGGAAAACGGTTGTATTTGATAAAAACTCAAACCAATTTGTCGTTCCCAATGGCTCAATCGGCCATCGTTGGGATGGTAAAGTGAATTGGAATTTAAAAATGGAAGATAGTGAAAAGGGAATTACAAATGTGGATCCACCGTTAACACTTCTAGGTCACCAAGATGAGGTTGTGATGGTCGTTTTCCCTTATTTTGATGAAGGAAAGAAGGAAATTCTTCATCGTTCTGTTCCTGTAAAAAAATTAGAATATCAAGGGGAAATCATCTATACGACAACTGTCTTCGATCTCATGTTAGCAAATTCAGGTGTGGATCGTGGATTGCCGGGAGATTATCCAAAAGATTATAACGATGCAGAACCCTATACACCAGCATGGCAAGAAGCGATTACAGGTGTAGATCGGAATCTAGTGATTCAAATTGCCCGTGAATTTGCCCAAAATGCAATCGATACCAAGGGGCGCTCGATGATCATTATGGGTGCAGGAATCAATCACTGGTACCATTCAGATATGATCTACCGGACGATTTTAAATTTAGTCATGCTTACAGGTTCCCAAGGTAAAAATGGTGGAGGATGGGCCCATTATGTGGGTCAAGAAAAGATTCGTCCTTTTGAAGGGTTTCAGCAAATTGCGATGGCAAGAGATTGGGGTGGGCCACCTAGATTGCAAAATGGAACCTCTTATTGGTATTTCGTATCCGACCAATGGCGATATGATGAATTAATGTTGGAGGAACTCACTTCACCATTGGTTGCCCAAACTCGTTATCGTCATACAGCAGATTATAATGTATTAGCGGCTCGTCTTGGTTGGTTACCTTCTTATCCTCAATTTGATCAAAATCCACTGAAATTAGTGGAAGAGGCAAAGCAATCAGGAGCTAAGGAAAAGGATCAAATCGTTCAATATGTGGCTGATCAATTAAAACAAGGGAAGCTACGTTTTGCAATAGAAGATCCAGATGATCCTAAAAATTTCCCGAAGGTGTTTTTGCTATGGCGGGAAAATCTATTGCAAAGTTCAGGTAAAGGACATGAATTCTTCCTTAAACACTTACTTGGAACCCATAACGGGGTTTTAGGTGAAGAAAACCAGACCTTAAAACCATCAGAGATCAAGTGGAGGGAAGAGGCTCCCAAAGGGAAAGCGGATTTGATCATCAGTTTAGATTTTCGCATGGCTGGAACTCCGCTTTATTCAGATATCATTCTTCCAGCAGCGACTTGGTATGAGAAGTTTGACTTAAGTAGTACAGATATGCATCCCTTTGTTCATCCCTTTAACCCAGCCATTGATCCTCCTTTTGAAGCAAGGCCGGATTGGGATATTTTTAAAGGAATTGCCCAAGTTTTTTCTGAGCTTGCCAAAACCTATTTACCAGGGGTACATAAAGATATTGTTACAACTCCCTTACTTCATGATTCGCCTGATGAGATCGCTCAGCCATTTGGTCAAGTGCCTGATTGGAAGAATGGAGAACATGATCCCATTCCAGGGAAAAATCTTCCTAGGATTCACGTTGTAGACCGCGATTATACCCAAGTTTATGAAAAGATGATTAGCCTTGGTCCGCTTGTAAAAGAATCGATTGGAGCGCATGGAATCGCCTGGAAGGGAGCAGAAGAATATACCAAACTCCAGAATCTACTAGGCACAAGGGACAAAGAAGGATTTACGGAATGTCCTTCCCTTTACAGTGCGAGGGATGCTGCCGAGGCCATATTAGCCTTATCGAGTACTACCAATGGTTCAATGGCAATGAAATCTTGGGAAGCACTTGAAAAGAAAACGGGAGTAGAATTAAACGATATTGCTAAAGAACGAGCTGAAGAGCATTTTTCATTTTTTGATATCTCTACCCAACCAAGAAAGGTGATCTCATCAGCTATATTTAGTGGGCATATGAGTGGGGAAAGAAGATATTCTCCCTTTACTGTTAATGTAGAACGGTTAGTCCCATGGAGGACATTAACGGGTCGTCAACATTTTTACTTAGATCATGAATTGATCATGGAATTTGGCGAGAATTTACCGCTTTATAAACCAACTCTGTCAATGAAACCTTTTTATCCAAATGATCGAAGGCCAAATACGAATGATAAGGAA
The DNA here is from genome assembly GCF_048898065.1 of Tepidibacillus infernus. Lineage (NCBI taxonomy): Bacteria > Bacillati > Bacillota > Bacilli > Caryophanales > Bacillaceae > Tepidibacillus > Tepidibacillus infernus. The sequence goes on along the minus strand of NZ_JBLWFI010000001.1, from coordinate 1,248,539 downwards.
ATCACCTTGCGTTATCTAACACCACACCATAAATGGTCCTATCATACGACTTTTTATGATACATTGCCTATGCTCACTTTATTCCGTGGTGGACCCCATGTCTGGATCAGTACTAAGGATGCGGAAGAAGCAGGGATTCAAGATAACGATTGGATCGAATTATATAACCGCAACGGAGTGGTTACTGCGCGTGCTGTCGTAAGTCATCGGATGCCAAAAGGTACCGCATATATGTACCATGCTCAAGATCGTACGATTAATATTCCTGGCTCACCGACGACAGGGGAACGAAGTGGATCACATAACAGTTTAACGAGCCTTCATTTAAAACCCACTCATATGATCGGTGGCTATGCACAGCTTAGTTATGGTTTTAATTATTACGGAACGGTAGGAACACAACGTGATGATAAAGTGATCATACGCAAATTGGAGGAGGTGTACTGGCTTGACTATTAAGGCACAATTTGGCATGGTGATGAATTTGGATAAGTGTATAGGATGCCATACCTGTAGCGTTACTTGTAACAATGTGTGGACGAATCGTAAAGGTGCCGAATACATGTGGTGGAACAACGTAGAAACAAAACCTGGGATCGGCTATCCAAAAGAATGGGAAAATCAAGAAAAACATAAAGGAGGTTGGACCCTTCTTAATGATCGTTTGGAATTAAAAGCAGGTGGAAGAAGTACAAAGTTATCGCAAATCTTTTACAATCCTCATCTTACACCGATCGATGATTACTATGAACCTTGGACCTATGATTATGAAGAATTAACCAAAAGCCCTTTACAAAAACATCAACCTGTAGCAAGGCCTAAATCCTTGTTAACAGGAGAATATCTGGAGCTTAAATGGGGGCCAAACTGGGAGGATGACTTAGCAGGCGTTCATGTGACAGGAAAACGAGATTATAATTTCAAAGGAATTGAAGAGAAAATCCGCTTCGAATTCGAACAAACCTTTATGGTCTACCTTCCAAGAATTTGCGAACATTGTATCAATCCTTCTTGTTTGGCCTCGTGCCCATCAGGTGCGATTTATAAAAGGGAAGAAGACGGTATTGTCTTGGTTGATCAAGAAGCATGCCGGAGTTGGCGTTTTTGTATGACAGGCTGCCCTTACAAGAAAACGTATTATAATTGGAATACACAAAAAGCGGAAAAGTGTACTTTCTGTTACCCAAGGATTGAAGCTGGTTTACCAACCGTTTGTTCTGAGACTTGTGTTGGTCGCCTTCGCTACATCGGGATTGTTTTGTACGATTCTGAGCGAATCAAGGAAGTCGCCTCCACAAAGGATGAAAAAGAATTATATCAAGCCCAGTTAAGCATGTTCTTAGATCCCAATGATCCTAACGTGATTGAGCAAGCACGACATGATGGCATTCCAGAAGGTTGGCTTGAAGCAGCAAAGCGCTCACCCATCTATAAGTTGGCTGTGGAATATGGTGTTGCCTTACCATTGCATCCTGAGTTTAGAACTTTACCTATGGTATGGTATGTACCACCACTTAGTCCAATTATGAATGCCTTTCAAGGAAAAGGAGGGGAAGAAGATGCAAGTGTCTTATTCCCAGCGATTGAGCAATTACGAATTCCGATTGAGTACTTGGCCAATCTCTTAACTGCTGGGGATACTGAAATCATTCGCAATGTCCTGAAGAAAATGGTTGCCATGCGCCAATATATGCGTGCATTAAATATTCGTAAACAACCAGATTCAAGCTTGCTTCAACCCTTTGATTTTACAGACCGAAAGATGCAAGAGATGTATCGTTTACTAGCGATTGCCAAATATAGTGATCGATTTGTGATTCCAACAGCTCATCGGGAAAATACCGGTGATTTACAAGAAGAGCAAGGTATAGCAGGTATTTCCTTCTTGGAAGGCTGTCAAACATGTAGTACTGAGTATCGTGACGAAATGGATAACCATCAACTCCATCTAGAGGTGAGGGAATAATGGAAAACACCCAACTTTTATTTAAACTATGTTCACTTTTCTTGCAATATCCTGAAGAGTCATGGGTAAGAAGCAAAGACATAAATAAAATGCTTCAATTTTTAAATAACGGGAAAGAAAAAGAATCTTTAAAGGAATTTAAAGATTATCTCGATCATCATCACTTAGAAGATCTTTGTGAACGCTATGTTCAAACCTTTGATTTTAATGAGAAGACAGCCCTTTATCTGACATATTTTCAGCATAAAGATCAAAAGGAAAGAGGACCTGCTCTTCTGCAATTAAAGGATGAATATCGGAAAGCTGGATTTTACCTTGAAAGTAGCGAGTTGCCTGATTATTTACCCGTTATACTCGAATTTTTGGCGATCGCTCCTTATCGATATTGGCCGAATATTCTCTATTCGCAAAAAGAGAATATTGAAAAGCTGTATAAGGAGTTGGCCAATCTGCAAAGCCCCTATCAATTTGTGGTTGGAGCCAGCTTAGATCACATTCAATCTCTAATGCAACCTGAACTTACTGGAGGTGTGTTATGACAATCCTTAATCAATTTTTGTGGGTGATTTACCCCTATGTCACCATAACCATTTTTATTTTAGGCCACATCTACAAATATAACCGAGATCAGATTGGTTGGTCTGCCAGATCAAGTGAGATTATGGAAAAACGCTTGTTAAAATGGGGAAGCCCTCTGTTTCATTATGGGATTATCTTTGCCTTTTTTGGACATGTGGCTGGGATTTTAGTTCCAAAATCAGTCTATGAAACACTAAGGGTTCCAGATGAGCTATACCATTTAGGTGCTGTTGCGATAGGTGGAGTAGTTGGAGTGATGGCCTTGATTGGTTTGGTGATTTTAGTCATTCGTCGCTTAACCGTTTCTCGAATTCGCTTATTTACGCAAAGAATGGATTGGTTCACTGAGTTTGTCTTGTTATTGGTCGTATTTCAAGGGGTTTATATGACCGTCATTCGAAACTTTTTGGTAGGTGAATTTGACTATAGAAGTACAGTTGGTCCTTGGTTTCGTAGTCTTTTCACCTTTTCACCTGATCCAACATTGATGAGGGACGTACCTCTAAGTTTTCAAATTCATATTCTGTTAGCATTTCTACTCTTTGCTTTATGGCCCTTTACACGACTTGTCCATCTATGGAGTTTACCGTTGGAATATCTAAAACGCAACTATATTAGTTACCGTAGTATTAACTTTCTCCGTACTTTTCGGCTGACAAAAAATAAACCTTAAAAAAGAGGTGTATTTGTATTGAGAACTAAAGAGAATGGAACGATAAATGGTGCCAATTCTGCATTAATCATGTAGATGATTGCGATGATTATCGCTTTTGCTGTATGGGCCTCACTTTCCCCTATGGCTTCACAGATCCAAAAACTATATCAATTGTCAACGACACAAAAAAGTATTCTTGTTGCCATTCCTGTTTTATTGGGTTCTGTGATGAGAATTCCCCTAGGAATATGGACTGACCGTTATCGAGGAAAGAAACTTTATACATGGTTAATGATATTTTTAATCATTCCAACCATTGGCATTAGTTGCTTTGGGGATAGCCTTTTTTGCCGAATTTGGCAACGGTGCTGTGTTTAAATTAGTGCCAGAATTGTTTCCAAAAGTAACAGGGGCAGTTACCGGAATCGTTGGTGCTGCTGGTGGAATAGGTGTTTTTTTCCACCAATTTTAATGGGAATCGTTAAGGACATCACAGGACAATATATGCTTGGCTTCCTATTGTTAGGGATATTCACCTTCGTGAATTTTGTGATCAATCTCAGGTTATTTGTAAAAAGTTAAATTATAATTCAATAATAATAGGCTGTTGACAATGATGTCAGCAGTTTTTTTAAAATTTTTAATACAAAAGAAATGCACAGACAATGGAGCGCTTTAGAATATACAAACCTTTTCTAATAGGGAAATTCACTAGCCAAAGATAGGGGAGTTCCCTGATTACGTTTTCATTACTGAAAAAGTAGAATGATAGTGGAATTAAATAGAAAAAAGAAAATTTGGGAGAGGAAGTCTGAAATGATTACTTGAAGTAGTATTCTATAAAAAAAGGCATAGCAAACAAGCCATCGATCGATGATCGCAAGTGGAGGCATAAAGCTTCCAGCTACAAGGTCATGCTTAAATAAATCGGCAATCCATTTGGCATCCTTTTTGTCCGTCTTTTTGCCGCGTATCGCCTTGACGTATTTAGGATGTGCCAGAGTGATATTGCAGGAATCTTCAAGTACATTAAACACGGGAATCCAGTATTTCCCGGTAGATTCCATACAGACATCCTTACAGTTATTTTGACAAAGCCATTTTGACAGCTCTTTCAAACCTTTGGTGAAAGTTGAAAAGCGATGGCGTTTGTAATAGGAAAAACTCCTTTCTGAGGTGTATAGGGATAGCCAGCATTGACTGATTGCCCAGCAATAAACGAGTAGTGTTTATACAAAGATAAGTCTGCGTGCTCGAAGTCACACTTATTTGTGCTTGGAAAGGCAATCTACACATATAAAAATGCGGTCACTCCATAATTGGAGCAACCCACTCACCTCCACGTGATTTGTAGTTTACTGGTATTCCTATGAGTTTAAAATAATAAAAATTTCGCCCAAAGCACAACTATTTCATTACGTTTTGTGCCTTGAGCGAAGCGAAAGGAATGGATATAAAGATGAACAAAGAGAGTTTAATGAAAAAGTACAATCTAAAAGGAAACCCAAAAACAGGATTAACGATGGCAACTTTTGGCTTCTTTATTGGTTTTGCTGCTGTTTCTCTGTATGGACCTGTGGCAACTAATATTAATAAAGTGATGAATATGCCTGCTCTGATGTTAGGGTTTTTAGTGGCTGCACCAAACCTCACAGGTTCTCTTTTAAGAATCCCTTTTGGGGCATGGGTAGATAAAGTAGGAGGAAAAAAGCCTTTTCTAACTCTATTTGCTTTATCAATTATTGGAATGGCTGGACTTACTAGTATTCTTTATCTTTACTATCCAGACCAACTAACGCTTAAAATGTACCCACTTATCTTTTTCTTTGGTCTATTAAGTGGTAGTGGAATTGCCACCTTCTCTGTCGGGGTACCACAAACCTCCTATTGGTTTCCTCAGAATAAACAAGGTTTTGCACTTGGAGCATATGGTGGTTTAGGAAATACAGCTCCTGGGATTTTTGGGATCTTACTTCCCTTTGCTTTAGTTGGACTTGGCTTAACAGGTTCATATGCAACATGGTTTCTTTTCTTAGTGATCGGAACATCGATTTACACTGCATTTGCTCAAGATGCTTATTACTTCCAGTTGATCAAAAAAGGAGTAGAAAAAGAGGAAGCAAAGCAAGTATCCAAAGAGCTTGGACAAGAATTATTTCCATCTGGCACTGTTGTACAAGCATTAAAGATTTCTGCAAAAGTTCCTGGAACATGGGGACTAGTCGCTTTATACTTTACATCCTTTGGTGGTTTCCTAGCTTTAACCACTTGGTTCCCTACCTATTGGATTCAATATCATGGACTTGAGGTACGCCAAGCGGGACTATTAATGGCTTTAGGTTTTTCAATTCTTGCTTCCTTTATTAGGGTTTATGGTGGTCATATTAGTGACAAATTTGGTGGCGAAAGAACGGCCATGGTTAGTTTTATGATTGTTTTAGTCGGATCGGTGGTTCTTGCTTTTGCAAAAAGCTTTGGTATCTCCTTACTAGGTGAAATCATTATGGGGGCAGGAATGGGCGTCGCCAATGCTGCCGTATTTAAACTTGTTCCTAAATATGTACCAAGTGCACCTGGTGGTGCAAGTGGTTGGGTTGGCGGATTAGGTGCATTTGGAGGCTTTGCTGTACCTCCTATTCTTGGAATCTTTGTTGATTTCTATGGTCAAGCTGGTTATGCAAAAGGATTTATCGTTTATACCGTGCTAGCCGTGATTTCAATCTTTATTGCTTTCATCCTAAAAACTAAATATGCAAAGTCAGTTTATCCAGGTATAAGTAAAAACTAAGCACTTAGGAAAATTCCTACCCGTGTAAATAGGGGAGTCCACTAAACAAAATAGGGGATTCCCCTGATTTAAAAGAGGGTTAAAATGGTATGTAATGAAAAAGAGGGGGGTAATAGTATGAATGTAAAAAAAGACCTCTCTGATCATGAAACTCCAAGAACAACATTGATCGTTACTGTCTTTGCGATGATCGTTACATTTGTTTTATGGGCTTCACTGGCACCGATGGCATATGAAATTGGAAGGGTTTACCGTTTGTCGGTTACAGAAAAGAGCATCCTTGTTGCAATCCCTGTCTTGCTCGGATCGCTGATGAGAATTCCGGTTGGTGTGATTACTGATCTTTATGGAGGAAGAAAGGTTTTTACTTTGCTTCTTTTGTTTTTAATCATTCCAACCGTCGGAATTGGCCTTGCTCAGTCCTTTACCATGTTGCTTTTTTGGGCATTTCTTATTGGTATGGCAGGGACATCGTTTGCCATTGCGATTACTTATGTCTCTAAATTCTATTCACAAGAAAAACAAGGACTAATTTTAGGAATTGTGGGGATTGGGAACGCAGGGACTGCTGTTTCTAATTTCACCTTGCCTACAGTCGCTAACCACTTTGGGATTTCAATCACTTTTTGGCTGATGTCTACGGTTACAGGGATTACGGCGATTCTTTTTTGGACCAATACAAAGGAAATGCCATTGCTTCAACAAAAGAAGTTTATCCTTCAATCTTTTTCAGTAATGAAATACAAAGATACATGGGCTTTATCTAACTTTTATTTTGTGACCTTTGGTTCCTTTGTTGCTTTTGGTGTTTATCTACCTTCTTTACTGCAAGATTTATTTCATCTATCGACAGTTGATGCAGGATTAAGAGCTGCCGGTTTTATCATTCTAGCCACTGCAGCTAGACCATTAGGTGGGTATTTCTCAGACCGATATCATGCAGGCAAAGTATTACATATTGCTTTTCTCATGATTATTTTTAGTTCAATCCTTCTTACATTTTGCACAAAGAATTTTATTTTGTTTTCGATAGGCTCATTAACCATCGCTTTATTTGTCGGTATTGGTAATGGAGCTGTTTTTAAACTAGTAGCTCAATTGTTCCCTAATGATACTGGCGCTGTGACAGGAATAGTGGGTGCGGTTGGTGGAATAGGGGGATTTTTTCCTCCGATTTTGATGGGAATGATTAAAGAGATGACAGGAAATTATAGTTTAGGTTTTTTACTTTTGGCCATTTATACGCTTGTGAATGTTGCTATTAATCATCGTCAATACCTTATGAAATTATCAAATCAAAATAATATACTGGATTATTAAACACATTCAATACATTAAAGGGAGGAGATACGCATGGGAAAGAAACGTTCACCATTATGGAAAAAGTTAAGATTTTTCCAACCTAAAGAACAATATGCCAATGGTTGGAGCGAATTAACTTCTCAAGATAGAGAATGGGAAAAACTTTATCGTAATCGTTGGCAGCACGATAAAGTCGTTCGTACAACTCATGGGGTAAACTGTACTGGTTCTTGCAGTTGGAAGGTATTTGTTAAGGATGGAATTATCACATGGGAAAATCAAGCGATTGATTACCCGACAACAGGGCCAGATATGCCGGAATTTGAACCAAGGGGATGTCCTAGGGGAGCAAGTTTTTCATGGTATACCTATAGCCCGCTACGCGTGAAATACCCATATATTCGCGGTATTCTACTTCAATTTTGGCGTGATGCTCTAAAAGAAGCAAACGGTGATGCTGTAGAAGCATGGAAGCGAATTGTAGAAGACCCGGACAAAGTCCGAGCTTACAAATCAGCTCGAGGTAAAGGGGGTATGGTTCGTACTTCATGGAATGAAGCTTATCAAATCATCTCTGCACAACTTCTTTATACGATTAAAAAATATGGTCCTGATCGAATTGCTGGATTTACACCGATTCCAGCGATGTCGATGATCAGTTATGCCGCTGGTTCTCGTTTTTTATCCTTAGTTGGAGCCCCCATGCTTAGCTTCTATGATTGGTATGCAGATTTACCTCCAGCTTCACCACAAATTTGGGGTGAACAAACGGACGTACCTGAAAGTAGTGATTGGTACAATGCAGGTTATTTAATGATGTGGGGTTCAAATGTACCTTTAACACGTACACCTGATGCCCATTTTATGACTGAAGTACGCTACAAAGGAACGAAAGTCGTTTCCGTTAGCCCGGATTATGCAGAATCAGTGAAATTCGCTGATACATGGTTAGCTGTCAACCCTGGTTCTGATGGTGCATTAGCACAGGCCATGACCCATGTTATTCTTAAAGAATTTTATATCGAAAAACAAACGCCCTATTTTATAGACTATGCAAAGAAATATACTGACCTACCTTACCTAGTTACATTAAAGAAAAAAGGGGACAGCTTTATTACTGACCGTTTCCTCTTAGCAAACGACTTAGCTGACACTTACGAAAATGCAGAATGGAAAACAGTAGTCTTTGATGAAAAAACACAGCAATTCGTCGTTCCGATTGGAAGTATTGGACATCGTCATGAAGGGAAAGGAAATTGGAATCTTCAGATGCAAGATGAGAAAGGGAATGCTTATGATCCAAGTATTTCTCTTTTAGGAGTCGAAGACAAAATAGTCTCTATTGAACTTCCTTACTTTGATGATCTGAATCGAGATATCCTTCATCGCTCTATTCCGGTAAAAAGGGTTGAAAAAGACGGAAAAGAACTTTTCGTTACGACCGTTTATGATCTCATGCTTGCCAACTATGGAATAGATCGTGGCTTACCAGGCGATTATCCAAAAGATTATGATGACAAAAAACCATATACACCTGCATGGCAAGAAGAATATACCAGTGTACCACGGGAGCAAGTGATTCAAATTGCCCGTGAATTTGCTCAGAATGCGGTAGATACAAATGGTCGTTCAATGATCATCATGGGAGCAGGAATTAATCACTGGTACAATGCAGATACAATTTACCGTACCATTTTAAATCTTGTCCTCTTAACAGGATCCCAAGGAGTAAATGGTGGTGGTTGGGCTCACTATGTAGGACAAGAAAAAGTCCGTCCAGCAGAAGGTTGGCAAACCGTCGCTTTTGCAAGAGATTGGCAAATGCCACCAAGATTACAAAATGCCACATCTTATTATTACTTTGCAACAGATCAGTGGCGCTATGAAGAATTGCCGATGAACGAATTAATTGCAGCAAATGTAGAAAAACCAAGATACCAACATGCAGCAGACTATAATGCTTTAGCAGCCCGTTTAGGCTGGTTACCTTCTTACCCACAGTTTGATCGTAATTCTATCAAACTAGTAGAAGAAGCAAAAAAAGCCGGAGAAGAACCTGTTTCCTATATCGTAAAAGAGTTAAAAGAAGGCCGGATGCAATTTGCTGTTGAAGATCCAGATCATCCATTGAACTTCCCTCGTACTTTATTTGTCTGGCGTGCAAACTTAATTTCTAGTTCTGGAAAAGGGCACGATTATTTCTTGAAAAACTTCTTAGGTACCTCTCATGGTTTGCTTGGCGAAGAGAGCAAAGAACTGCGCACAAGTGAAATCAAATGGCGTGAACAAGCACCAGAAGGTAAACTAGATTTACTAGTGAACCTAGAGTTTAGAATGTCTGGAACAGCTATGTATTCCGATATCGTTTTACCAGTAGCAACCTGGTATGAAAAGCATGATATTAGCAGTACAGATATGCATCCATTTGTCCATCCATTTAATCCTGCGATAAATCCTCCATGGGAGTCTAAATCGGATTGGGATACCTTCAAAGGCTTAGCAAAGGTATTTTCAGAAATGGCAAAAACCTATTTACCCGGTGTGCAAAAGGATGTTGTCGCTGCACCATTATTGCATGATTCACCTGATGAAATTGCACAGCCTTATGGAAAGGTTCGTGATTGGAAAAAAGGTGAAGTAGAAGCTATTCCAGGTAAAACCATGCCAAAGTTCGTCATTGTTGAACGGGATTATACTAAGATTTATGATAAATATACGGCAATAGGTCCTTTGGTCGAGAAAAATCCGATTGGAGCACATGGGGTTGCTTGGTCAGCAAAAGAGCAATATGAAGAATTAAAACGAATCAACAACACAGTAAAAACGAAGGGGATCACTGAAGGAATGCCTCAGTTAGAAACTGCTCGCCAAGTAGCGGAAACAGTAATGACCCTATCTAGTGCTACTAATGGGAAAATGGCATTAAAAGCTTGGGAGTCTGAAGAAAAGAAAACAGGTCTTAAGCTAAAAGATTTAGTAGAGGGTCGTACCGAAGAAAAATTTGATTTTAATAGTATTACTGCTCAACCAAGAGAAGTGATTCCAACACCTGTCTTTAGTGGAACGAATAAAGGGCGTCGTTACTCACCATTTACGACCAATATTGAACGACTTGTTCCATTTAGAACCTTAACTGGGCGTCAACACTTTTATGTTGATCATGAGATTATGTTGGAATATGGAGAAGGCTTGCCTGTATTTAAACCTACTCTTCCAACTAAAGCATTTGCTAAGCATGAGCAAATGCCTGAATCGGAAGGGAAAACGATTACCTTACGTTACTTAACACCACATGGAAAGTGGAACATCCACAGTATGTATTATGATTCATTAACGATGTTAACCCTTTTCCGTGGCGGCCCAACCGTATGGATGAATAACGAAGATGCAGAAGAGATTGGCATTAAGGATAACGATTGGATTGAAGTATATAACCGCAATGGTGTTGTCGTAGCACGAGCAGTCGTTAGCCATCGTATACCAAAAGGAACAACCTATATGTACCATGCACAGGATCGTACCATCAATGTACCAAGTTCTCAGGTGACTCATTTACGTGGCGGTACCCATAACAGTCCAACACGTATTCATTTGAAACCAACCCACTTAATTGGGGGATATGCTCAATTTAGTTATGGATTTAACTATTATGGACCAACAGGAAACCAACGTGACTTAAAAGTAGTGATTCGTAAACTCAAGGAGGTGGATTGGCTTGAAGATTAAAGCACAGGTAGCCATGGTCATGAATCTTGATAAATGTATTGGATGCCACACCTGTAGCATTACCTGTAAGAATACCTGGACCAATCGTCCAGGTGCAGAATACATCTGGTTTAACAATGTAGAGACAAAACCAGGGATCGGCTATCCAATGGAATGGGAAAATCAGGAGAAATATAAAGGTGGCTGGGTCTTAAAGAATGGAAAATTGGAATTAATAGCGGGAAATCGTGTAAGTAAGCTTGCAAATATTTTCCATAACCCCGATTTACCGACAATCGATGAATATTATGAGCCTTGGACCTATGATTATGAGAAGTTAACGAATAGTCCTCAAAAAGAAGTTCAACCTGTTGCACGGCCAAAGTCTCAGATTACAGGCGAATATATGGAATTAAAATGGGGGCCTAACTGGGAAGATGATTTGGCAGGGGCGCATGAAACAGGAAAGCGAGACCCCAACTTAAAAGGAATTGAAGAAGATGTTCGTTTTGAGTTTGAGCAAGCCTTTATGATGCATCTACCTAGAATTTGCGAACATTGTTTAAATCCTTCTTGTGTCGCTTCCTGTCCGTCAGGAGCAATCTACAAACGCGATGAGGATGGAATCGTCTTAGTTGACCAAGAAGCATGTCGCGGCTGGCGTTTCTGTATGACAGGCTGTCCTTATAAAAAAGTCTATTTCAACTGGCAAACTCAAAAAGCAGAGAAATGCACCTTCTGTTTCCCAAGAATTGAATCTGGATTGCCTACTGTATGTAGTGAAACCTGTACCGGAAGAATTCGTTATATTGGTGTTCTACTCTATGATGCTGATCGAGTAGAAGAAGCTGCGTCCGTTGAAGATGAAAAGGAATTATATAAATCCCATTTAAGCCTTTTCCTTGATCCGAATGATCCAGAAGTGATTGCTCAAGCAAAACGTGATGGCATTTCCGAGGATTGGTTAGAGGCAGCACGCAAGTCACCAATTTATAAGTTGGCGATTGAATATGGGATTGCTCTACCACTACACCCAGAATATCGTACATTGCCAATGGTATGGTATGTTCCACCTTTAAGTCCAATTATGAACCGAATTGAAGGAAAAGGATCCCAGTTAGATCCAGTCGATATTTTCCCAGCAATTGATGAAATGCGCATTCCTGTTCAATATCTAGCGAATTTGCTATCTGCTGGAGATGAAAAAGTGATAACCACTGTTTTAAAACGAATGGCAGCAATGAGACAATTCATGAGAGCCAAAAATCTCGGAAAAGGATATGACGAAACGATTTTACAAGCATTGGGTCTAAATGAAACCATGATCGAAGAAATGTATCGTCTTCTAGCCATCGCCAAGTATGAAGAGCGGTTTGTGATTCCAACAGCTCACAAAGAAGAATTTATGCATCTTTATTCTGAACAGGGGACAACAGGCTTCGACTTTAATGGTGGGGATTGTAATACTTGTATGACTGGGGATTATTATGGAGACAATCATAGCTTTTTCTTAATGACAGGTGGTAAAAATGGGAAATAGGGAATTGCTTCATCTCATCTCTATTCTATTGCAATATCCTGATCAGGAATGGTTTGAAGCCGACTTCGAAAGCGAAATAGCGGAAGTCTCCGATTTAAACCCTGAGATTTATCAAAAGTTTACTCATTTTCTTGCCTATTTAAAAGAAACGGATGCTGATGAATTAAGGAATCTTTACGTGCAAACATTCGATTTTAATGAAAAGACGAATCTCTACTTGTCATATTCAAAAATGAAAGAGGAAAGAGAACGCGGAGTTGTTTTAGTGGAATTAAAGCAATTTTACGAACAGGCAGGCCTTGTCATGGAAACGGAGGAATTGCCTGATTACCTTCCACTTTTCCTTGAATTTATTGCAATTGCTGACCAGAAAGACATTGCAAAAATACTACCACCCTTTCAACCAGCGATTGAAAAGCTAAGAGATGAGCTGTTAGAGGTAGATAGTCCATATGCTAATTTGATAGAAGCAAGTTTAATGATTTTAAATCAAATCTTTCCTAATCACTTTGTAGAGTAAGGAGGAGGTGCAAAGATGAACGTTTGGAACCAATTTTGGTGGGTGATATTCCCTTATCTTACATTAACCATCTTTGTTGTTGGCCATATTTATCGTTATAATACGGATCAATTAGGTTGGACAGCGAAATCAAGTGAATTTATGGAAAAGAAATCCTTAAAATGGGGAAGTATTCTATTTCATGTAGGGATTTTGATGGTTTTTGGTGGTCATTTGGTTGGATTGCTTGTTCCTAAAGCTTGGACCAAAGCACTTGGGATGACAGAAGAGATGTATCATGCTGGAGCGATCTTTGGGGGTGGTTTTGCTGGAATCATCACATTAGCTGGGATCATGATCCTATTATTCCGTCGAGTCAATGTAAAACGAGTTCGTATGACAAGTCATATTAGCGATATTCTAATTGCGGTTCTCTTGTTTATAGAGATTGCGATAGGTGTCTATAATACCCTAGGATTTAATTTATTCGTTGGTGGATTTGACTATCGAGAAACCCTTGCACCTTGGTTAAGAGGATTGCTTCTCTTTAGACCAGATCCAACACTAATGGTTGATGTACCTTTACTATTTAAATTGCATACACTCTTTGCCTTTGCCATCTTTGGCATTTGGCCATTTACTCGACTCGTTCATGTCTGGAGTATTCCGCTAGAGTATTTAAAAAGAAGCACGATTCTTTACCGTAGTAGAAATGTACAAAGAGTAATGCAAATGAGTCAATCGCAACAAAAATAAACAATAGCCACTTCCTAAACTCCTTTTCGTGTTAATGCAATCTAGTTATTTTGACCTATTTTTAGTCTTATTTTTGGGGAATATTATTCAAAAATCTATCAAAATTTAGTAAACTTTACTATGATATTTTGTCAAACTAAGTTCAAAAATAATAGATTTTGTCGAAAAGGAGCAGGGAAATGAGAAAAATAAAATATAAACTAATCATGTTTTTTGTTATTATTGTACTGGTTGTTTTAGGTCTTTTAGGTGGATATAATATTTTATCTACAATCAATCAAAATCATCAATCACTAAACCATTTTAAAGAAAATCTTTTAAGAGATTATGACACGATGATTAAAAGTGAAGTAGAAACGGCAGTCACTCTATTAAACTATGCGTATAGTCAATATCAAAATGGAACGATGAGTGAAGATGATGCGAAAAATCTAGGTGTTAAGCTAGTAAAGGAACTGCGCTATGGAGATTCCGGCTATTTTTGGATTGATCGAACAGATGGTATGTTGGTTGGACATCCAATGCTTCCAGATCAGGAAGGTAGCAACAGACTTAATATCAAAGATCCGAATGGTACTTACTTAATCCAAAATATTATTAAAGCTGCTAAAGACGGTGAAAATAATGGATTTTCCGAATATATGTGGGAAAAACCTACAGATGTAGGAACAAATAAGCTAACGGAGAAAAGAGTCTATTCAAAACTCTTTGAACCATGGAATTATATCGTAAGTACAGGAAACTATATCGATGAAATTGATACAATAGTTGGCCAACAAGAAAAGGTGTACAAGGAAAATATGATAAAGAATGTCTCCTTTCAACTTGTGATTATGGTGATTCTTATTCTCTTAGCTGGAATCATTGTTTATATATTCAGCAATAGACTATCAAACCGAATTTTGATTGTTGCTAATCAGATTACAAAAATAGCAAATAATGATCTTTCTATTAATGAGGTTACAATTGAGTCTAATGATGAAATTGGCGAGCTTGGAAAAGTACTTAATATGATGGTTGCTAATTTAAAAGGGATGATAAAAGAAATTAGTACAAATATAAGGGAGTTAGACGATTCTAGCCAGCAGCTCTCTGCTACAGTGGAGGAAATATCCGCTCAAAGTCAAACCATTAATGCAGCAACACAACAGATCGCAGCGGGAATGGAAGAAACCAGCGCCTCTACCGAGGAGATTAGCGCATCAGGACAAGAAGTAGCAACGGCAACTAACCAATTCGTCACAAGTGCAGGAGAAGGGAATGTAATCGCAAAGGAAATTGAGAAGAGAGCCGAACAAATAAAAGAAAATGTAGAATATTCAAGTAAAGAAGCGTCTGTAATTTATGAAGAAAAACAAGAACGGATCCTTAAAGCCATCGAAGCAGGAAAAGTTGTTTCAGAAATTGGCAGAATGGCTGAAGTGATCGCAGAAATTGCAGGACAAACCAATTTATTAGCCTTAAATGCAGCAATTGAAGCAGCAAGAGCTGGGGAACATGGCAAAGGTTTTGCTGTAGTTGCTGATGAAGTACGTAAATTGGCTGAGCAATCTACCTCTACCGTTTCTGAAATTCAACAAGTGGTCAAGCAAGTACAAGATGGTTTTCATCATTTATCGGAGAATGCCAAGGATATTTTACAATTTGTAAATGATAAGGTAGCTACTGATTACAAAATGCTGCTTGAGACTGGCGAACAATATCAACAAGATGCTAATGTAATCGGTCAATTATTTGAGGAATTTACAGCAAAATCAGAACAAATCTCAACATCGATTGACCAAATCAATTCAGCGATTGAATCAGTGGCCTCATCTGTAGAACAATCAGCAGCAAGTTCCCAAGACATTGCCAACAATTCGATTGAGATTTCAACTGCGATTGAAGAAGTAAGTAAAGTGGCCAATTCACAAGCGGATTTAGCACAAAGATTAAATGAGATGATCAAAAAATTTAAGGTTTAACTTTAAAGTCATATAAGCCCTGATTTTCCAGGAATAAATCAAGGGGCTGTCAATAGTAGATAAAATCATCTATTGACAGCCCCTTTTTCGTTTTAATTGTTATTGATGGTTTAGATTACAATATTGTTCATAAGCTTGTTGAACGATAGGCGTCCATCTAGAACCATCCACTTTCTCGATCAATTCCTTTGCCTTTTGCAAATCTTTAATCGCATCATCATAGCGATCTGAAGAGAGAAGGGCTTCAAATCGTCTGTAATATCCCTTTGCTGCTTCATAATCTGATTCTAATTGTTCAGCTAAATGGATGGATTCATTATATTGTGTCATCGCTTCATTGTATATTTTTTTCTTCACTAAAAGGATTCCCTTAAGCCTTAAAGCCTTTAATTTTTTCAAATCGTTTTTTGTTTTCACGGCAAAGTTAATCGCTTGGTCACAATGTTCGACAGCAAGATCAAGATGATGATGATTCAGTTCGTATACACTCTTATAGCGATAATAGTCGCTAAGATAGGAGATCTCATTTGTTTCATTAAAAATTTGATAAGCTTTTTCCAAGAGCTCAGGAATTTTTTGATAGGCTTTTTGTTTGAAATAAAGCTTTGCCATCCCTATATAGTTGATTCCTTCCTCAACAGGTAAACCATGTGTTTTTGCTATCTCCAGCGATTGCTTGTAGTAGTCAAAAGCTTGGTCTATATTTCCTTTTTCATACATCAACTCACCTAAGTTCAATAATGCGATGTCCATTAAATAGATAGATACTCCATTTTGAGCTTTCGTGATGGCTTCTTTCAAAAATAATTCTGCTTTAGCGAATAAGCCTTTTTCTATATATAAAATTCCTATATTGTTAAGAGCGGTTATATGACTTTGTATATTAGATATCTGTTTAGATATTTCTTTTGATTTATTAAGATTTTTTAAGGCTTGAGATATTATTCCTGATGAATGGTATATAATCCCTAAATTACCTGAAATTCTAGCTAATAATCGAAGGTTATTTATTTTTTCAGCATAATCATAAGCTTTATTTAAGTAAAATAGAGAATTATCTATATCTCCTTTAATAAAGTATATGATTCCAGCTTGACTCATCGTTTCTGCTAGATTTTCGTAATCCCTTGTTTTTAATAAGATTTCCTCCGATTTTTCAGCAAAAGATAATGCTTCAGGATTTCCTAAAATTCTTAAAATATTGCATTTTAATTGCAGTAATTTCCCATACGTATTTCTGTTTTGTCGCATTTTCGGCTGAATTTCATCTAAGATTGCCAATGCCTCTTCGTATTGGCTCTTTTCTTTATAGAGATTCGCAATCATGATTTGAATCTGATAGATATCATCTGATACATTTGCGATCTCAAGCGCTTTTTTAAGATGATCTAATGCCTTGTCATATTGGGCAAGGATAGTATAAATATTTCCCATCTCGATGAGAGAAAGAACCGTTTTAGACTCTGTTTCTTTATTTTGTGTTTTCTCGTTGATTTCAAGGTATTTCTTAAAAAAGTCTAAAGCACTAGTATATTGATACTCCTTTTTTAATCTGAAAGCCGCTTTATAGTAATACTCTTTTGCTTTACTTAGGCTACCAGCTTTTTCAAAATGAGTGGCTAATTGTTCGTAATAGTTTTCAAGGTCTTTTTCATAGTTGATTTCAAGCCATTCAGCAATTTTTTTATGATATTCCATTTTTGTTTTGTTTAGCATACTATGATATATGACTTCTCTTACCGTTTCTTGATTGAATGTATAGATTTTGTCAATCCCTAAAGAGGTATGGACTGATTGCAGTGAAATAATATTCATTTTCACAGGTAGCGCTAATACATCTTCAGTGGATGTTGAATTCATTAAATGAGTCAACCAGGTTAAATGAAACTCTTTCCCGATAACTGAAGCGATTTGTAATAAGTTTCTCGCCTGTTCATCCAGATCAGATAAGTTAGCTAAAATAAGGCTTTCAATGGTGTTAGGAATCGTCTGAAGTTCGGATACATCGATCGATGCGGTTCCGTCTTGAATAGAGAATGTTTTTCTTCTTTTAAGAGCCATCAAATATTCTTTGATATGGAGTGGATATCCTTTTGTAAATTGAATAATCGCTTGAAGCAATGCTTCATCAAGATGGCTACAATTTAATAATTTGCAAGCTAGTTTCTCTGTTCCAGTTGGACTAAGCGGTTTGAGATTCAGAATAGGATGGCTATCTTTGCCACTATCACTTAATTCTTCTATATCATATCTTGAAGTAAAAATGAAAAGGGATTTCACATCTGGCAGTGTTTTGACCAGATTTGTCAATATTTCCATTGATCTTGCGTCTGCCCAGTGGATATTCTCAATGATGATAACAAAAGGTTCTTTATAAGCGGCCTGTCTGATAAATAGAGAAATCTGATTGAATATTTCTCTTTTGATATCTTCATAGTTCATCGCATTCAAGATATTCTGAAATTCATGGTCTCTTTTTAAACCCATAACCAAGCTTAAAAAACGATAGTTCCGTTGAATCTCCTCCTCACCAATGCTTGAGTTTTGAAAGAGATAATTAAGATACGACTTTAGGCGGTTTTCTTTTATCTTTTCACTTTCAGTAGGATGGAGGTTCATCATTTGGTAGATCATGTTGGACAGAACCGAATACATTTTGTTTTTGTAGCCAACATTGATATCGACCCAATTTTTTTTAAGTTCATTGTCTAGTTCTGACGTAAAGCTTCTTAGCAGGCTTGTTTTACCAGTTCCTGCCTCCCCGATAATGGTAATATACTCTGTGCTATTCAGTTGTTTGTAGATTGAATGCAGAAAGTTCGTTTCATCATCCCGTTCGATTAAAAACAGCGAATCAATAGCTGCTTCTCTTTTTAAATGAAGAGGGGTGAAGCATTTTACTGGTTTTTCTTTGTTTTTGGCAATGATCTCTTTTTCAGGAGAATAATCAATTTGATCATTTGTTTCTTGATAGACGGATTCTGATACAAGGATCGTGCCAGCAGCTGCTTGAGTTTGAAGTCTTTGCGCTGTATTGACCACATCTCCCATAACGGTAAAGTCTTTATCAAAATAGTTTCCCACACTTCCAGTCACAACCTGGCCGTAATTAATTCCGATGGAAAGATTTAATGTTACACCTTTACTGGATAGTCTTTCTTTTGAAAAATCTTGGATTAAGTCGATCATCTTCATGCCACAGCTGACGGCTCTGTAAGGGTCATCGCTATGAGGATATTTTGCTCCGAAAAGAATCATCACACAGTCACCGATGTACTTGTCGATGGTTCCTTCCAATTCATATACAGGTTTGGTGATATAAGCAAAAGTTTCATTGATGATTTCCCGAACTTCCTCTGGATCCATTTTTTCCGACAATGCCGTAAATCCAGATACATCAGCAAAGATGACAGCTACATTTTTTCTGTTTTCCGTAAGAATCTCATAGTTTTGCACAGAGCTTTCGATCTCTGATTGGGATATTTTATGTCCACAATTAAAGCAAAACTTGGCCATGATGGGGTTAGGTGAATCACAGGAAGAACATTTTATTGGCAATTTCATCCCACATAAAGGACATTCCTTTGGATAATTTGATGGTAAGTGATAACCGCAATTAAAACAAAGAATAAGAATCCCTCCTAGCGTAAAAAAATGATAAAAACTAGGTTCTTTGATTGACAAAAAGTGAAGTTTATGGTTTATTTATCATAAAGAAAGTTAGTAAATCATTCCAAAATCTATTATATACGGTATTGATAAGAATTGAAACGATTTTGTCGTTTTTTGTAAAAACTTAATAGATGTCGATAATAGCAAACTTATCGAAAGGTAAGGACGCAAAGCCATGGGTCTAAGGAATAATCATTCTATGATTGCCAGGTTGCCGAAACAAAGTATACTAGAGTTGTGCTTAACGTTTGTTCGTTTTAAATAGCATGACTTGAGTTATTTATTGATTTGTCTAATAAGCAAATCATCTTGGCGCCTATGGCTTGTTCATATAGGTGCCTTTTCTTTTAGCGATAAGGATCGAAAGGAGGTGAGACGAATGAAAAGAATGATGTTCATTATCACAGCACTTGTACTCTTGCTTTCAAGCATACCAGTTGTGGCAGCTGAGAATCCAGTGATTTATACGGATACGATTACGGTAACAGAAGATGGTGGCAGATATCAAGTTGGCTTTGTCAATGTTGAGTTTAAAAAGGATTTTATCGATCCAGCGAAGTTGCCGGCCACTTTTGATGTCAAGGTTTATGCTGAGAATGGGGTAGGATATGTTGAATTTGCCCCAGACACACCAAATTTCTTTAAAAAGGTTCACATTAGAATAGACAAATACGATGGATTTCTTTACGATCAGGCAACAGGGGAAAATATTGAGATTCATGTTAAGAAACAACAAATTTTGGCTGAGCATTTTTCACGTTATAATTGGGACTGATAATCATCCATGAAAACCCTCTTAAAAATTAAGAGGGTTTTCATCTACTTTTTAAAGTATGCATACATTCGCATATTAAAATAAGACAGAGGGGTAAATGATGTGTTCTATTACTTACTATTAGGCCACCTGCTAGGTGATTTTACATTTCAAACAGGTAAAATTGCAGAAAATAAACTAAAATATTGGAGATGGAATTTACTTCATTCATCAATTATAACAATTTGCATGCTGATTCTTCTATTCCCATTTAATTCTTACATATTGGGATTTATTTTATTAAACGGGATTCTCCATTTTATGATCGACTCATTTAAATCAAAACTATCCATTAAGAGTTCTTTAGGTTCATTTCTCTATTTTATTTTGGACCAAGTCGTGCACATCATGATCCTATATTGGTTATCCACCATAATTGTTAAAATTTCTCCACCTTTGCTTATTGATGTGCAAATCATCAAGTTTCTTATTATTCTGGTCTTTATCTCATCTTTTTCCGCAATTTTGATTCAGTTTATACTGAAAGCTATTTTTCCTGCATACCAGAAAAAATTTTTTAATGGAAATGAAAAGGGTGTTGGCCAATTAACAAGGATTGTTTCTTTTTTTATTTTTTATCTAAGCTTTTCTTTT
>NZ_JBLWFI010000001.1:978972-1227695 GCF_048898065.1 Tepidibacillus infernus | reverse complement strand
TTCTTTTTCTATATATTTTTTAATCGGATTATTGGCTATTATCATAGGATTAATTATTTATTATAATAGAAAATGGCGTACATGGATGAGCCTAAACTATTTTATAGCAAAACTTTTCATGGATGTATTGATATCTATGATCGGTTTTATCTTCTTATTGATTCAGGAATGAGGTGCAATTTTGTTGACGAATTTAAAAACGATCATCTGTATAGAATCAATCAAAAAATACGAAGAGTTTTTGGATGTCATTAAAAATGAATTTGAACCGATACTTATCATTACAGATTTAATCCAATTGGAAAAGGAATTAAGATTAAACCAAGACCCCGATGATACTATTATCTTTATTGATCATATATTCCTAAATCAAATGGAAGAGCAGCTTTTCCAAATTTTAAGAAAGCCACAGAATAAAACGATTGGTTTATTTCAAGATAACATTGACTTACTTTCAAGAGAAGCTTTTCTTGATGATATTCTTGTGTGTAAGAGTAAGTTTACAATAAGTAAATTCCTTTATAAGCTTAAGAATAATCTGACACGTCAACAAAAATTGGATACTTTAGAAAAGGAAGTACAACGTTTCTATAATATAGGAAAAGAATTATCTGCTGAGAAAGATATTAATAACTCAACTTTCGCAGACCGAAATAGACAGGTAGACTTTGATATAGTTAGGCAAGCCTGCAATCCATTGTTGTAATTGACTTTTGAATAGTTTTTGCATCTTTTTACTGCTCTTTTTTAAGGCATTTTCAAGAAGCTCGATTAATTGCTGTAGTGCTACAGCCCAATCAAGGTCACTGATTTCATCACATAGTTCATAAAATATACCGCCTAGTGTTCGATCATCTGTACTACATCGATTTTGCCAAGAAAGTACGATATATCTGGCAAAAACAATTGTAGTGTGACTTATCAAGGAATCATAGGAACGGCCTTGAAACTCCTTCTGGAGTTTCAATAGGGATTTACTTGTTTTGAAAAAGACTTCAATATCCCAACGCATCCCATATATACGAATGATTTCTTGTTCACTAAGCGTACAATCTGTACTCAATATCGCTAGCCAATCGCTCTTTTTATTGCGGTTGCGAACAAACACAACTTTGACAGGTACTCCATTTGCTTGAGTTGTATGAATAGAACGGAGAATGCTTTTATTTCCTGATGCTGGTTCCGCTAAACGGTAAAGCTCTTTTAGGCTTACACGTTCACCATTTACAAGATAGCGTTGTTTCAAGTTCTTAACCATACCAATTACATCAAGTCCTTACTCTTTAATATTTTTAATAAGAGGCTGCTGGGTAAACCAGGTGTCCATCAGCACATAAGAAGCATCAATTCCAGCATTCAAGGCTCTTTGAATCATGGCAGGTATCTGTTCTGGTGCTGTTTGAAGCGCTTCTACTCTTCGTTTGTAACCAGAGCTACGCTTATCAATCTTTGTTGATATTCCGTTAATCTGACTTTTCTTCGAGCTTAGTAAAGAAAAGTCGACTGGGATGAAAGTAGCACCGTCTGTCCATCCGAGAGTAAGCATACGGAATCCCTTATAGAAACGCATTCTTTGAGACGCGTGATCAAAGCATCGAGCTAGTAGCTCAACGGATTTACTTCGGTTTCTTTCATAAGCAGAATCATCTAACACTAACACTTTTGGACGATTATGATTGGTTAACTTCGTTACTTTCCCAATGGTGTGTACACTAAGGAACAGTAAAAATCTTCGCCAAGCAAAGGTAGACTGATTTAAAAATCGATAGACTGCATCTTTAGCTGGATAGTCAACAGATTTCTTGCTTTCAAGAGTTTGATACCAATTTTTGTTTTCAAAGATCAAACTAAAAATCAATTGAAAAAGGTAAGCACAAGAAAAGCCGAAGGACTTTGTAATACCCGCTTTTCTTAAATGTTTTAACACGCTAAGTTCCTTAAAGGTAGATGCTAATTCATTTGGTAGTTGCTTGTTTTGATTATTATTCGTTATCATATAAAGGGCACCTCTTCTGTATGGTAATTGTGATTCTAGACAAATCAACTATACCAAACGTTGGGGTGTTTTTTCATGCCTTTATACGTAAAGTCAAGAACTATACTTAAATGGATATGAACTCTACAGGAAATTGTATTTAACCATTTTATCTAGGTGCGAAAGTTGAGTAAATATGTTATTGAATATCAAAATACGGATGAGCTTCCAGTTACTTTAACGATAGAAGAGTCTCCTCAAACAATAAAATTAGATTGTTTTTCATCAATAACTATAAAGGAACCTATTGATTTAGATCATCTTCATTTAATTCGTTTGTTTTTGCAAGAGTTAGCAAATAACATACATCGTGATTTTATAATCTATGAAATGAATGGGATTTTATATACTAAGATCCAGCTTGAATTTACAAAATCATGATCCTCATGATCCAAATGGATACCAAAATTAGGTATCCATTTTGTTTGTAAACTTATTTTAAATGAGAGCATAGAGATTAATTAGAAAAAAGTAAGCGTTTTCATTATTATTAGAATATTAAAAACTTATTGACAGTTTTTTAATTTATTGTGATAATTTTTATAATTATTTCGAATTCCGATATTTTGTATTCCAAGAGGTGAAACATGAACCAGAGAGAGAACAACTTAACAGCATCAACCGTATTAAAGGTTAAAAAGTTGAACACAGGATTTCTTATTGGGGGAAAATTTTATAATGCTATAGAAGATATTTCATTAGATGTTACACCTGGAAAGGTTATATGTATCGTAGGTGAATCAGGTTGCGGCAAAAGTGTATTAGCCCTTTCTATAATGAACTTGCTGCCAAAAGGGATCGGTAAGGTAGTTGGCGGAGAAATCATTTTTAATGGTCAAGATTTAACCAAACTTTCCCAAGAGGAAATGAACGATATACGTGGTAAAGATATAGGAATGATTTTTCAGGAACCGATGACTTCTCTAAACCCTGTCTTTTCTATAGGATTTCAACTTGAAGAAGCACTACTTAACCATTTCGATCTTTCAAAGGATGAGGCACGCAAAAGAAGTATACAATTGTTAAAACAAGTAGGTATTCCTAGGGCAGAAAAGGTGATTGATGAATACCCTCACCAACTTTCCGGGGGAATGCGCCAACGGGTGATGATCGCTATGGCGATCGCTTGTAACCCTAAATTGTTAATTGCCGATGAACCAACAACTGCGTTGGATGTAACGATTCAAGCCCAAATCCTTGAATTGATTAAAGATATTCAACAAAAGATGGATATGGCTGTTTTATTGATTACTCATGATTTAGGTGTCGTTGCCGAAATGGCTGATGAAGTAGTGGTCATGTACGCAGGGCAAATCGTGGAACAAGGGAGTGTAGAACTCATATTCAACACCCCAAAACACCCATATTTAAAACTATTATTACAATCGATTCCCAAATTAGATGAAGATCGTGAAAGACTAGATTCAATTAAAGGAATTGTTCCTTCGCTTGTAAATCTACCAAGAACAGGCTGTAGGTTTGTAGATCGTTGTCCAGTAGCTAAAGAAGAGTGTACTCAAATTACCCCAGTCTTAGGTGAGGTAGATACGAATCATACTGTACGCTGTTTACTATATCAAGAAAGCTATCCTAAGAAAACGGGGGTCTAGATCATGAGTTCAAATTCAAATACACTACAACGAAAAAATTCGGAATATTTACTAGAGGTAAAAAATTTAAAAAAATATTACCCGATCTTTGGCGGATTCTTTCGTAAACAAATTGGCGAGGTAAAGGCAGTCGATGATATTTCTCTGCAGTTAAAATATGGTGAGACGATCGGTCTAGTGGGTGAATCTGGCTGTGGGAAGTCTTCAGCAGGCCGAACGATTTTGCGTCTACAAGACCCGACATCTGGATCGATCGTTTTTCAAGGGAAAGATATTACAACAATTCGAGGAAAGCAGTTAAGGGATATTCGAAAAGATATGCAAATGGTTTTCCAAGATCCCTATGCTTCTTTAAATCCAAAGATGATGGTAGGTAGTCTGATATCAGAACCCATTCGCAATTATACAAATCAATCAGATAAAGCATTGAAAGATCAAGTGATGGAGTTGTTAGAAAAGGTAGGATTACCAGCAGATACATATTATAAGTATCCACACGAATTCTCAGGTGGCCAAAGACAGCGAATAGGAATTGCTAGGGCTTTAGCATTGCGGCCAAAGTTAATCATCGCTGACGAACCGGTCTCTGCCTTAGATGTTTCAGTACAGTCTCAAGTATTAAATCTACTGCAAGATCTACAAGAGGAGTTTCAACTCACTTACCTTTTTATCGCTCATAATTTGAGTGTGGTCAAACATGTGAGTGATCGTATCGGTGTCATGTATCTGGGGCGCATTGTGGAATTAACAGATAAACGTACATTATATCAAGAACCTTTACATCCATATACACAAGCACTATTATCTGCGATTCCTGTTCCCAATCCGGGAAGACGAAAAGAAAGAATTGTATTGACGGGTGATGTTCCAAGCCCAGAAAACCCACCAAAGGGTTGTGCATTTCATCCAAGATGTCGATATGCAATGCCTGAGTGTCAAGAGATAAGACCAGTAATGAAGGAGGTGAAATCAGGACATTACGTTGCATGCCATCTATATTCAAAATAAATAAAGGGGGAAAATGTATTGAAAAAGTCAATATTTGTTTTGTTGTCACTGATTCTTGCCATATCTATGTTCTTAGTCGCTTGTAGTAGTCAAACAACAGAAGCTCCACCAAAAGAAAATGCTGATCAGCCTAAAGAGGAAACAAAGGTAGAACCACAATATGGTGGGAAAGTAACCTATGCTTTTATACAACCATTTAAAGGCCTTCTTGACAGAGCTTTTTATGAAGGGGAAGATGATGATCTCATCTTAAACTTCATGATGGACAGTATTATAGAAACTGGTGATGATCTTAAACCAAAACCAGGGATTGGGACTTGGGAAGTTTCTGATGATCACAAAACTTACACATTCAAAATAAAACAAGGGGTAAAATGGCATAATGGCGAAGAGTTAACGGTAGAGGATTGGAAGTATGCTTTGGAAGTCCTTGCAGATCCAGATTATACAGGTCCACGTTATACCAACGTTGAAATTGTAGAAGGGGCAGAAGCTTATCACAAGGGAGAAGCAAAATCGATCTCTGGTATTGAGGTGGTTGACCCTTATACGATTAAAATCACAGCAAAAAAACCAATGGTTAACTTCTTAGACCAATTATGGTCTTATCCAATGCCTAAGAAATATTATGAGGGAATTGCTGTGAAAGATTTACCTAACTCTGATAAAGTACGTAAGAATCCTATTGGTCTTGGACCATTTAAAGTAAAGACCATTCAACCCGGAGAATTCGTTGAACTTGAGCGTTTTGATGATTATTGGAAAGGGAAGCCTTATCTAGATGGTGTCGTATATAAAGTGATTGATGGATCTTTAGCAAGTGGGTTATTAAAGAATGGTGAAGTAGATATTATGATGATTCCAAGTAGCCAGTATCAAGAAATTTCTCAATTACCTAATGTTGAATTAATTAAGGAACCTGCTCTTTCCTATAGCTATATTGGATTTAAATTAGGTAAATGGGAAGGAACTGAATCTGAAGGTAAAGTCGTGATGAATAATCCGAAATTCCAAGATAAGAGACTACGTCAAGCGATGGCCTATGCATTAGATCGTCAAAGCTTGTTAGATGCTTTCGCAAATGGGCTTGGTATGCCTTTAGATGTACCAGTACCTGATGTGAGCTGGGCAAAAATTGACGATTCCAAAATTACAAAATATGAATATAATCCTGAAAAAGCTAAACAATTATTAGACGAAGCTGGATATAAAGATGTAGATGGAGACGGTTTCCGTGAAGATCCAAAGGGTAAGAAATTTGTGATCAACTTTGACGCGATGTCAGGAACTGAAATCGCGGAACCGCGTGCACAAGCAATTATGCAAATGTGGAAAGATGTAGGATTAAATGTAAAACTTAATGGCGGAGCTTTAAAAGAATTTAACCTTTTCTATGATGTCGTCATGAAAGATGATCCATCTGTTGAATTATTCTATGGTGCATGGGGCTTAGCTTCTGACCCAGATCCAACCGGTCTTTGGAAGAGTACCGACTATTGGAACTTCCAGCGCTGGTATAATGAAGAATCTGATAAACTTATCGAAGAAGGAATTAGTGAAAAAGCCTTTGATGAAAATTATCGTAAAGAAGTCTATTATAAGTGGCAACAACTTGTAAACGAAGAATTGCCAACGATCTTTATGTTCCAGCCAATTGATGTAACGGCAGTAAATAAACGTTTACATGGAGTTCATACAAATTCCTTTACTAACCAAGTAGATACTCATTTATGGTGGGTTGATCAAAAGTAACAGTGATTGCATTAAGATCTAAAAGGGGAAATGAACAATGCTAACTTATACATTACGAAGACTTGCTGGAATGATCCCCCTCCTGATTTTAGTTTCAATTGTGGTATTCTCCCTGGCAAAAATGATGCCAGGGGATGCCCTTTCAGGAAGAATTGATCCCAACAATTCCGATCCGAAATATATTGCGGAAATGAGAGAAAAGTTAGGACTAAATGATCCTGTTTACATCCAGTATGCACGCTGGGTGAAAAATATGTTAAAAGGGGACTTTGGAGAGTCCTTTATTCATAAAATGCCAGTAAGTGAACTTTTGGGTCAGAGAATTCTAAACACTCTTTTTTTAGCTCTTTTATCTCTCTTTATTACTTATTTTATTGCCTTTTTTATGGGGATGTATGCAGGAAAACATCCATATACTTTAGGTGATCATTTCATTGCAACTTTTAACTATCTTGCATTTGCGATTCCATCTTTTTTTGCAGCACTTGTTGCGATCTACATCTTTGCTATTCAATTAGGATGGGTACCAGCAAGTGGGACGATTGATACGGGAATTGGCGATGGAGGAACATTTATCTATTTTCTAAGTAAATTAAAGCATACCATTTTACCAGCGATGGTGTTAGGGATGTTAAGTACTGCAGCCTATACCCAATTTTTACGCAATGATATTATTGAAAGCAGTCGTAAAGACTATGTCAGAACAGCAAGGGCAAAGGGTACAAAAGAATCTGTGATTTATAACAAACATATATTACGTAATTCGATTATTCCCTTGGTCACCTTTTTAGGTTTTGATATCGGTGGATTGCTAGGTGGAGCAGTAATCACAGAAACGATCTTCACCTATCCAGGGATTGGGCAGTTATTCATTGATTCGGTGAGCAACCGAGATTATTCAGTGATGATGACAATTACAATGATGTTATCAGTGATGACTCTATTAGGGAATTTAATCGCTGATTTATTGTATGGTGTCGTAGACCCACGGATTCGTTTAGATTAGGGAGGGGATTGATTATGGAACCAGTAGTAACTCAACGTCAAAATCTTCAATCCGGGCCGAAAGTACCTAAAAGCCCTTCTCCGTGGACGATCGCTAGGCGCAAATTTTTTCGCAATAAGCTAGCAATAGCTGGATTGATTTTTATTTTTATCGTTGTAACCATCTCTTTTTTGGCACCTTATATCACAACCTATGACCCTACACGTGTTGACATCAAAAGTATTGCAAAACCTCCCTCAACAGACCATTGGTTTGGTACAGATAAAGGAGGACGTGATGTCTTTACTCGTTTACTTTATGGTGGTCGGATTTCACTAACGATTGGTTTTTCAATTACTTTCTTTGTGGTGCTCATTGGTACGATCATTGGTTCCATCGCTGGATATTTCGGTGGAAGAATTGATTCGTTATTGATGCGGTTTACAGATTTTATTTTGGTATTCCCTTTTCTCATTTTTGTGATCGTACTTAACTCCATCTTTACCGAATCAGGGGTAATCACGTTAATCTTTACGATTAGTGTACTGTCGTGGGGTGGAACTGCTAGAATGGTTCGAAGTAAAGTTCTAGCTGAGAAAGAGAATGAGTATATTCTAAGTGCTGTTTCAATTGGTTGTTCACCTACCAAAGTGATTCTTAGACACTTGATACCTAATGTTTTATCTACCGTTATTGTCCAGGCAACTATATTGTTGGCTGCAATGATTGTCGTTGAAACTGGTTTAACCTTTCTTGGTTTTGGGGTACCGGCTAACATTCCTAGTTGGGGAAATATGATCTCTGATGCAAGATCACCCGATGTGATTCAAAACAAGCCATGGATCTGGTTGCCACCTGGGCTTGTACTTACGCTAACGATACTCTCTATTAACTTTGTTGGTGAAGGTTTAAAAGATGCCTTTAATCCAAAATCTGCTAGATAAAAAAGCTGCCTTTATTGTGGCAGTTTTTTTAATAATTTTTAAAAGGTGTCATTACTTTTCTGAGGGATAAAAAGATAGGGGAATTCCCTAATTTGCGATTTTATTATTTTTATGTAAAATGAAGAAGAAACATATAATGACGAAAGAGTGGTTTTTATGTGGTCTTTTGACCAACTATTAATAGTTGGACTTATTTTTATTATTGCAATCATGATCGGTATCTTTTTAGGTTATCGTTATGGAAAAAACATGCCCCTAAATTATCATTATAATGAAAATGGCGAACGCGATCAGAACATTCGCCATTTGGTTCAAGAAAGAATGGAAGAGCTGCGTAAAAAAACTAAAACGGATTTCATTGGTCTTGCCCTCTATGATTCTATGAATGAAGAAATAAGATGGCGCTTAGCTGTTGGAGCGCTTAATGAACGTTATAAGCGAATTGTTATCCGGATGGGAAAAGGAATTGCTGGTGAAGTGGTTCAGTTGAACCGAACCGTTAAAATTGAAAATTTCCCCAATCAGTTATTGGGTGATCCGATTGAATATCCAATTTTGTTAGTAGAACATTTGGTCAGTGTTTTGGCTGTTCCTGTTTCTTATCAAAACCGAATTCATGGTGTACTTCTCATAGGCCAGCGCAGTAATCGAATCTTCACAGATCATGATGAAGAGGTAACTTTATCAGTTGGTCTACAAATTGCTAAAGAATTAGAGACTGCCAATGTTTATGAAAGAATTTTATATGAGGTAAATGAAATAAAAAATGCACAAACTAGGATCAATGATTCCTTGCTCATTCGTTTTTTGGCGGAGAAACAGCAACAATTTTTACAAGATAATAAAGGAACATTAAAATTTGAAGTTTTAGACCAATCGATGATCGAGATACCTGTATCAATTCAGAAGATATTAGTTCAAAATCTAGAAGAGATCTTTGAGATTGTCAACCAGAATCAAGAAGATCAAGTGGAGATCAGCATCGGGCGATCAGATAGTCACCTATTGGTAGAATGCAAAAGTAACCGTTCTATCTCTTCTACAAAAGAGGTATTCAAGAATATTTATAAACGGATAGGAGAAGTTGGGGGATCTATTAGTTCTTACTTAGAGGAAAATCAAATTCATTTTGTCATGCAATTACCTGTATGGAGCTACAAAAATCCATTAACGATTGAATAGTAATAGTCAAGATGGTTTTTACCATAAATATAATTATAATATTGCAATTTTTTATTTATTCCCTTATAATAAACTTAAGTTACCTTATCAATGGTAAATTTCTTTTACTCCCCATTTGTTAAATGAATACATGATTCACCCAAGGGAAACATCTGCGCTTCTCCCCGCGTGGGTGTTTTCTTTTTAGCTGTAAAGAAAGGGATGGCAAATAGGAAAGCTATTTACTGATTATTACGGGTATTTTGCCAACAGTGGGAAAAATATCTGATCTACGAGGAAGAAAAGGGATTTTTATTCTCGGTTTAGCCATTTTTACAATCGGTTCTATTTTATCGGCGATCTCTGCGACGATAGGACAGTTAATTGCTTATCGTGTGATTCAAGGGATTGGTGGTGCGATTATGCAGGCAAATGTCATGTCGATTATCGCTTATACTTTTCCACCGGGATCAAGAGGTAAGGCTATGGGTTTAATTGGTAGTGTTGTGGCATACCTGGGGATGGAAAAGTCCGATTACCCTTACCTATATAACCGTATCGATCATCAGTTGGATAGGTTTTATTATACGGGAGTTTTTGGTAGAGGATCCACTGATCGAGCTTACATTATTTAAAAATCCTATTTTTACGATTGGGAATATTACAGGGCTTTCTTCTTATGCCCTCATTATGTTTCCATCTATTTTGCTTCCTTTGTTTTTATATAATGTAACTCATTTGGAGGTTTTACAAATTGGTTTTTTAATGACCTCTCAGGCGGTAACCATGTTGATTGTTTCTCCAATTAGCGGTTGGTTTACTGATCGAATTGGTTATGATATACCGTCATTAATAGGAATGGGACTCAGTTCATTAGGACTTTGGTTGATGGGTAATTTTAATGTAGCAACAAGTCAATTTGATATTATTTTTGCACTTATGATTTTTGGGATAGGTATGGGATTATTCCAATCACCAAATAATGTCGCCGTGATCGAAAGCGTTCCGGTTGAAAAAACTGGTGTGACAGGTGGGATTATCGCTACTATAAGAAATTTTGGGCGGGTTTCAGGTGCAGCCCTTGCTATCTTTTTGTTGCAGATGGGTTTGAATACGGTAACTGCATTTAATCAGTATGCCAATGCTATCTCATTTGTCTTTTATTTTGGTAGTGGATTTGCTTTTGTCAATCTGCTATTGATATTAGGACGAGCCGTTTTTGGAAAAAGAAGCAAAAATTATGTTATGATTAGAATGAAAAAATAGATACAGATATACGTCGATCGTTTAAGAAAATCCGTTCTCTTGTTTGATTTTCTAATCGCTGTTCACGCAATTCTTTTAAAAAAGTAAGTTGATTAGAATCTAAACCTCTAAAATTAGATCTAGTTTATCTCCCATATAAATAACCCTTTCGTTTATATATTGGGTGTTCAACTTAGTTTGTTCTTCTTATCATGATGATTATCTATGTTCATTTCCAATAAATGCATCCCTTACCCGATTCCAAAACGGAAATGGCCGATAACGAGCAAATAGAATTTTTTCGTCTGCAACAAACCCTTGAATTGAATATACATTGCTCATCGTAAAATTAAGATGATCAAGTGTAAAACGAATCTCTTGATCACTTTCAGGATAAAGATCAATATAATGATGTTTTGGTAATAATAAAGGTGCACCAATTGTCCGATAGACTCGATTATTGATCGAAGCCATTTCACTTACTTGAATCGACTCTAAAGAAGGATGTATCAATGCCCCACCCAAACTCTTATTATAGCCTGTACTGCCAGAAGGAGTTGAGATACATAACCCGTCACCACGAAAGGTTTCAAAATCTTGATGATTTAGTTTTACTTTCATGACTAATGTTTTTTCTGTACTTTTCACAGTAAATTCATTTAATGCAAGGTAGTTGATTTCCTGATAATCATTTGTTTTCATTTTAACGTGCAGTAAAGGATATTCAATTGTTTTTAGAGGTTCATTTGCGATTAAGGAAACTAAGTTTTCCAACTCATTTGGTTGCCAATCAGCATAAAAACCCAAATGTCCCGTATGAATTCCAAGGAAAGCCACTTTATGTAATCGATGTTGGTTAGAATGAAATGCTTCTAACATGGTGCCGTCCCCACCAATTGAAATGATCAAATCAGGGGAATCTTGATCTTCGACCAATTGGTATTGTTTTGCGTACTGGTAAAACAGATTTGTCATTTCAGTAGATTGCTGGTCTCCTCGATTTATAATAGAGAATTTCAATGAAAAACCCCCTCGTATAATTCTGTTCTCATTATACGAAAAATTTTTTTAAATAGACAGTCTTGTCCATTTAAAAATAGTAAACAAAAAAGAGGAGAAGACAGACTTTCCCTCTTTTTTGTTGAAAAAATATGTTCAAGCATAGATTGACGAGTTTACTTTGGTTTTACTTCTTCTCCATTTTTACCTATCAAACGTAGTCCCCATCCAGTAAATGCTGCAAAGAACATGATGAAGACTAAGAACCAACCGTGAAAGACAAATGGGAAGACTGTAGCAGGGTCAACAACTGTTACCCAATCATACTTTTCATGAAGATTGGAGATTGTACTCCAGCCTAAAAGGACGGCTGCACTCCAAGGGAAAATATATCCTAAGGCTGAAGTAATGGCGTCAAGTAGATTTGCTCTACGGTAAGGATGAATCTTGAATTGTTCGCCTATTTGTCTTACAAATGGCGCTGCAGCGATTTCTGCGGCAGTATTGATCGTGATAAATACATTTAATACTGTTACAATCGATACAATGGCTAGTTCAGCTCTGCGAATAACACCATTGATCTTTTTATTTAACGCTTCTTTCATCGCTTCCATCGTTCCACCAAGACTCATGATATGAGAAGCTGCCACAATAAGGAGAATCAATATTGCCATATTCATGTATCCAGTAAAACCATTCACTAAAGCTCCTTCAATACTTTTCTTTTCAAAATTAAAGTCTAAGATCTGAGATAAGCTTCCTAATCCTGCAAGAGGAATGATCACTGTTGCCGTAATGATCCCCCAAGTTAAAGATGTAATTAAATGACGTCCTGACAATGCTAGAACAATGACTAAGGTAAAAGGAATGAGTAAAAGGAGGCCATTTGGTGACACCGTAATATTGAGTGCAGAAAGTCCATCGGTTTGAATAACTCCATTACCACTCCCAAAAATAGCAAAAAGAATAAAAGCAGGAATACCTGCCATGACACTATACTTAAATCTTGAACGAACAACCCCTGGAACATCGGCATCTTGGGTAACGGCAGATACAATTGTCGTATCAGAAACAGGTGCCAAATTATCTCCAAAGGCAGCTCCTGATAGGATGGCAGCAAATAGAAAAACAGGATCAGCGTTTAGTAGAATACCTGCAGGGTAAAGTAGGGTTGTAAAGGCAACTACAGTTCCATAGCCTGTACCTACTGCAGATGAGAAGATAGCTGCTAAGAAAAAAGTAATAGCTACAAACCATCCCCCATGTACCCCTGTAGTAGTCCCAAGCCATACCAAGCCTTCAACAAGACCACCCGTTTTTAAAATCTCTGCAAACATTCCTGCCCAAAACCAGGCAACAATGGCAACTACTCCAATCGATTGAGACATTCCATCAAAGATTCCTTGTGCATAATCTGCCCAAGGACTTTTAGACATAAACATGCCTAAGGCTAAACCAAAAAGCATACCCATAATGAGACCTGTCTCAGTAGAAATCTTTAAAATGCTGGTAGTGATTGCCCAGATCACGAAAAATAACATGGGTACGGTCGCGCCTATTGGCCCAAAATAGAAATCTAAGCGATCTATTTGTTTACTATTGGTCGCATTAGCCACCACTTCTTCAATTTGTTGATTAAATCCATGGTCCCTCACTGTTATTCCTCCTTTTCATCAGTTGTATGAGAGTCTACTTAATGTTTAAAAATTTACAACAAATAAGCAGGTTTTGTCGAATGTGATGAAAAGAGGCAGACATTCATCATCTGTCCATGCTTTCATTATGCTTACATTTCTTCTTATATCCTTGCTTTTTGAATCGATACAAATAGACATATGAGGATTGTTTAGCTATTTTGTTCTTGTGGAAAAGACATTTGTTTAATATAATAAGACAAATTAAAGGTGCTTGGAGAATATAAAGTAAATCATATTGGTATGGAAGGTAGAAAAAATGGTTATTTTATCAATTGTGAGGAAAAAATTTATTTGCTTTAGGAGGAATATATCATGGCAGAACGTTTAGTAGGTCAACCTGCACCGGAATTTTCCATGCAGACTGCACTAGGAGATGGTGTAAATTTTGGACGGGTTTCTTTATCGGATTATAAGGGTAAGTGGCTTGTTTTCTTCTTTTACCCCTTAGACTTTACCTTTGTATGTCCTACAGAGATTACCGCATTGAGTAATGCTTATGAAGAGTTTAAAAAACTTGGTTGTGAAGTACTAGGTTGCAGTACGGATAGCATATATTCTCATCGTGCATGGATGAATACGCCTTTAGAAGAGAATGGAATTGGTAAATTAAACTTTCCCCTTGCTTCAGACATTACAAAGGAAGTTAGTTGGGAATATGGAATCTTAATTGAAGAAGAGGGAATAGCTTTACGCGGTTTATTTATCATTGACCCTGATGGGATTCTTAAATATGCAGTTGTTCATCATAATGACATCGGACGAAGTGTTGAGGAAACCTTAAGAGTTTTACAAGCCCTTCAATCTGGTGGGTTATGTCCAGCAAACTGGAAACCAGGAGAAACACATCTCACTGCAAAATAGTATTGAAATTAAAGTTTTTCGAAAACACCAATTGGGGTTTAATAGCCATTTGGTGTTTTTTCATCATAAAAAAATGTGGTAAAATAAGACAAGAAAACCAACAAAAGTGATGATCTCCTTCGAAGTGAATTCCGATTACTTTTGTGGGGACCCACTAAATACTTTGGAGGTTGTTAAAATGGCAGTTCTTTTTACACCCATTACAATAAAAAATATCACCTTAAAAAATCGTGTAATGATGCCACCTATGTGTCAATATATGGCTGAGTCAGATGGAAAGATAACAGATTGGCATCGCATTCATTATGGAACTCGCGCCATTGGACAAGTAGGTTTAATTATTGTAGAAGCTACTGCGGTAGAAGCGAGGGGAAGAATTACTGAAAAAGATTTAGGAATTTGGAATGATGATCAGATCGATGGTCTAAAAGAAATTGTTGATTTTGTACACCAATATGGAAGTAGAATAGGAATTCAATTGGCCCATGCTGGAAGAAAAGCAGAGATCTCTGATAAATCTACTGTTATCGCTCCAAGTCCCATTGCGTTTGATGAGGGTTGGACAGTACCAAATGAAATCACAGAGGATACGATTAAAGAGGTAGTGGATGCTTTTGTCAAAGCAGCAAAACGTGCCCATCAAGCTGGATTTGATCTAATTGAAATTCATGGTGCACATGGTTATTTAATTCATGAATTTTTGTCCCCTCTTTCTAACCAAAGAAATGATGCTTATGGCATAAATAGGGAAGGAAGGTTAAGATTTTTAAAGGAAATGATCAGTGGGATCAAACGGGTGTGGCCATCAGACAAATCAATCTTTCTTCGTGTCTCAGCCTCTGATTATAAACATGACGGTATTGACATTAAGGAAATGATTGAAATGTTAAAGATTGTTAAGAGTTGGGGGGTTGATGTAATTGATGTGAGCTCTGGTGGATTAGTTCCAGCCAAAATTCAATTGGGACCAGGGTATCAGGTCAAGTTTGCTGAACAAATCAAAAAAGAAGTGGGAATCCCAACTGTAGCAGTTGGACTGATTACTGAACCAGAAATGGCAGAAGAAATTCTCTTTAATGAACGTGCAGATCTTGTTGCACTAGGTAGGGAATTATTGAGAAATCCTTATTGGCCACTTCATGCGGCATCAAAATTAAATGCCGTTGTTTCTTGGCCAGTGCCCTATTCAAGAGCGAAGAAATAGATTTATACATAAAATTTTTATAAATCATTTTACTAATATAGGGTGATTTCAACCAAAAAAAAGTTGAAACTATTTATTCAAAAAAAGAATGCCACATTATTGACGGCATTCTTTTAATTTCCAATATATTTTGTAAATAAATTTTTTGCAGTGATCGGGTCATCTGTTCCCTGAATAAGTACGCGACCATCGGGGAAAATCGTCAATTTATAATCATCAATATAAAAACGGAGTAGAAAGGGAGTTTCCTCCACTTTACCTATAGATGATAAGTTAGAGGCTAATCGTTTCAAATCAAAAGCAGTGTCCTGTGCAGGAGATATTTGAATGGTATCTCTTCCACATAGGGAAACAACACGATCTGATTTGTCTTTTGGATCTAGGTAATCATATTGGTGATGAACACAAGTTGGGCAGTCCTCATTTTTCGCATTTCTTACATTGATTTCAGAATAGTCATTTTGCCATAATTCAAAGTTTCGTAAAGAAGGGCTAAGATGTTCATGATCGCCTACAAGCAGTTTTAAAGCTTCGGTTGCTTGGTAAGCGGCAACGACTTGGATAATTGGGCCGATCACTCCAGCTGTATCACAAGTTTGTGTTGTTCCTGGTGCAGGTGCTTGAGGGAATAGGCAGCGAAAGCATGGTGTTTTTTCTGGTAAAATCGTTACGGACATTCCTCTTGAACTAACAGCTCCACCGTAAATCCATGGGATCTTATATTTTACAGCAACATCGTTGATTAAATAACGCACTTCAAAATTATCCGTTCCATCTAAGATAAGGTCTACATCAGCTAAAAGCTGTTCTGCATTTTTCCATGTAAGGTCTGTTATATGGGCATCAACCATAACTGATGAGTTGATCAAATTTAATTTTTCCTTTGCAGCCAATGCTTTGGGAAGACCTTGCTCTGCATCTTTTTCATCAAAAAGCATCTGCCTTTGCAGGTTACTATATTCTACAAAATCGCGATCTATGATTCTGATATAACCGATGCCAGAACGTACCATGTGATTAGCTAATGCGGTACCAAGTGCCCCCATTCCAACAATAGCGACTCGCGATTTACCAAGTCTTTCTTGACCAGATTTGCCGATAAAAGGAAATAGATGTTGTCTGGAATATCTGATTTCGTTTAGATTCATAAACTCATTCATCCTTCTTCCATGGACCTTCTTGATGCCCTATCCATTCTTCGCCATTTTCCCAAATCTCTTTTTTCCATACAGGGACGATTTGTTTTAATCGTTCAATCGCATAACGTCCTGCTTCAAATCCAGCATCACGATGAGGAGTAGCTACGGCAATAATCACACTTATTTCTTCAATCGCTAATTTACCGATACGATGGGACATGGCTACTTTGGTATTTGGCCACTTTTCCTTGATTTCCTTAGCAATTTCCTCCATTTTTTTAATTGCCATTTCTGGATAGGCTTCATATTCCAAATAAGTGGTTCTTTTCCCATATGTAAATTCTCGTACCGTTCCAACAAATGTAAGAATTGCTCCAGCCATTGGATTTGAAACCTTAGCAATCAATTGATCAGCGTACAAGGGTTCTGTCGTCACTTCAAAAAGAGGCTCTTCTCCTCCACTTACAGGAGGAATTAAAGCAATTTCATCTGTTTCAGTAATGTTTTGGTCTGGTTTTGCATAGTCATGATTTATAGATACCATCGATCTTTTAATCATTTCAGCTGCTATTGGAAATTCATTTGTTAATAAGTGAATTAGATCTTTTACAGTAGGAGTGTGGTCAAGATGTAAAGTATGTTCCCTTTTTCTAGTTGCTTCAGCAATCCCAGCGAAAAACTTAATTTTGATTTGCATATGGTTCTTCCTTTCACTACTAAACGTTTTCATTTTATATTTATTTTACCACTATATTTGACCGATGGAAAAGGAAAATCGTTTTCTATCTTTGATAGTTTGTGGAAGTGTACAAATTTTGTATATTAAAATTGATATAAAAATAACAATTTTTAGAAATTAGTAATGAGAATTTATTTTATTTTTATAAAGATCATGATAGAATAATAAATATAGGTTGGCTATATCTTCCAATCTATGATTTTAAATGGATGAAATAAAAAAGGAGGAGGAAACAGATGAAATTTGGGGGATATTTAAACAAAGTTGCATGGATTGACTTAACAAATGGGACAGTGGATTACAAAGAAATCGACGAAGAAGATGCTAGAAAATATATTGGTGGGAGAGGACTTGGTACCAAATATGTCTTTGACAACGGGCCATTAGTGGAAGCGCTCTCTCCTGACAATATGTTGGCCATTATGACTGGTCCGACAACAGGGACACAAGTCACTATGGGTAACCGGGTTGCGGTCGTAACCAAATCTCCTTTAACTGGAACAATAACGAACTCGCATGCTGGCGGCTGGGCAGGTTCAAGAATTCGTTGGTCAGGTTTTGATGGATTAACTGTGAAAGGAAAAGCAGATCATCCTGTTTACCTTTATGTGGAAAATGGTCAAGTAGAAATCAAAGACGCTAGTGACTTATGGGGAAAAAATGTTCATGAAGTTGTTAAAATCATGAGAAATCGCTACGGTGAAGAGGATCTTAGTGTGATGACCATTGGTAAAGCTGGAGAAAATCTAGTGAAATTTGCTTCTATTATGAATGAAAATGATAGAGCAAATGGTCGTGGTGGCGTTGGGGCAGTGATGGGGAGTAAAAATTTGAAAGCCATCGTCATACGCGGTTCACAGAAAAATATGTTAAAACCGGTACAGCCTGATGAACATAAAGCAGCAAGGCAAAAGGCATTAAAACTGATCATGGATAATCCTGTGACTTCACCTGGAAAAGGTGGGCTATCTGTTTATGGAACAAATGTGTTAACCAATATGATGAATGCTGTTAGTGCTTTCCCTGCCTATAACGGGAAACAATCCCATTTTGATCAAGCAGATGAGATTAGTGGGGAAACATTTAGAGCAACCTTATTAGTATCTGAACCAACTTGTCATGCTTGTCCTGTTGCATGTAAGAAAGAGCTTGAAGTTAAGGATGGTAAGTATAAGGTTAAAGTTGAATCCATGGAGTATGAAACGGCTTGGGCTCTAGGTGCAATGAGTGGAAACTTTAATCGAGAAGCGATGGCCTATATGCTTTACCAATGTAATGATTATGGCATGGATACGATTGAAGCTGGAAATACACTTGCTATGGCTATGGAAGCTTCAGAAAAAGGCCTCATTGAAGAAGAAATCAAGTGGGGCGATGCGGATAAAATGATCGAACTTCTTGATAAAATTGCAGTTCGAGAAGGGCTTGGCGATCTTTTAGCAGAAGGTGGTGGTAAAGCCTCCAAAAAACTTGGGGCGCCAGAGTTATCTATGTCTGTTAAAGATCAATCGATTCCCGCTTACGATCCTCGTGGTGTACAAGGAATCGGTTTAACCTATGCAACAAGTAACCGTGGTGCTTGCCATGTCAATGGGTATACCATTGCAAGTGAAATGTTGGGAATTCCTGAACCAATGGATCGTCTTCAGGTAAAAGGAAAAGGTAATTTAACCAAGGTGTTCCAAGATCTTGCTGCTTTTGGAGATTCAATGGATATTTGTAAGTTCTCTTCTTTTGCTGAAGGAGCAGAAGAATATGCAGCACAGCTTGCAACGATGATTGGAAGAGATATGACAGCTGAAGAAGTGATGAAGACAGGAGAAAGAATCGTTAATCTAGAGCGTTATTATAACAACCTGAATGGATTTGATCGAAAAGACGATACCTTACCAAAACGTTTCTTAACAGAAGGGGCAACTAAACATAGCGAAGGTGTTGTTTCAAACCTTGCTGAAATGTTAGAAGAATATTATCAACTTCGTGGTTGGGTCGATGGTGTAGTTCCAGAAGAAAAATTAAAGGCATTAGAAATTCTCTAATCTCCTACTATTTGAGAATGATTGGGTTTTAAATGTTGAAAAAGAATAATCCAGCTTCCAACAGGAAAGCTGGATTATTCTTTAAAAAAATTATCCACCTGTACGTAAGGTTCTAACTCGAAGTTTTTGGATGGTATCTAAAATTTTTGTTTCATCTCCTGTAAAGGAAATGAAAAATCTTGGAATCACAACTGTTGGAACAATGGAAAAAGACTCCACTTCCGATAAAGTAACCATCCAATCTTTAGAAGGAATTGTTACGCTGCCATCAGCGTTTGATATAATGGAAGTAGTTGTTAACTCGGCAATGCTTAGTAAATATTCAATGACTAATTCACGAGAAATACCCCTAAATTCAAGCTGGGTCTCATACATATCAACCACCTCCAACAGGAGGGATTAAAGCGATTTCATCTTTGAACGTAAAAGGCGTATTTAGCCCTTGTAGATGAATGATGTTACGACCGTTTACAAAAATATGGACATGAGGTTTTAATGATAATTGTGTTTCATCAAGAAAAAGTTCTTTTTGAAATGCTGGAAATAAGTTGATTAATGATTGTAAAAGTTCTTTTATTGTAGTCATTGATTCTGTCACAGGTACATCGACAGTCTTAGCGTTAACAATATCACGATAGGTAGCGAATAATTGGATTTGCATAGTTTCACCCCCGAAGCCAATCTAGTCTATTTTCAATTCAATTCAATTTAATCCTATTATATCATCTTTATATGCCATCTTTCAAAATAGGAGAGCATTTGTAAAAGGAATGTACATCAAAGGAGGAAAAGAAGTATGGAACCATTAAACCTTCATCAAAATGGACCTAGAATCGAATTACTAGATGTCCAACAAGTACAAGAAGTGGCAGAAAAGATCAAAAAGCAGTTTCAAGCAATTGATTCGGTTGAAGAAATTTCGATTATAGAAGCTGTAGGGAGAGTTCTAGCTCATGACATGGTTTCAAAGGAAGATGTTCCAGGATTTCATCGTTCGACGGTTGACGGATATGCTGTGAAGGCAAGAAATACCTATGGCTCTACAGAATCAATGCCTACTTTTTTTCATATTACTGGTTCGGTTGAAATGGGGAAAGATGTCAATCAAACCATTCAAGAAGGACAAGCGATGTATGTTCCTACTGGCGGGATGTTACCTGAAGGTGCAGATGCAGTGGTGATGATTGAAGATGTAGAAGTTGTAGGAGATCTATTAAATGTCTTTGAACAAGTAGCCCCCAGAGAGAACGTGATTTTCAAAGGAGAAGACGTCTATGATGGCGAAGTGGTGTTGAAAAAGGGGCATCGTTTAAGACCACAAGATTTAGGTGGCTTAGCCGCAATTGGAGTAACCAAAGTTCCTGTCTATACAAAATTAAAGGTTGGCCTATTATCTACTGGTGATGAAATTGTCCCACCAGAAACTGAAGAATTGTTACCCGGGCAGATTAGAGATATTAATGGGATATCGATTGCAGCAGCTGTACAAGCACTAGGTGGTCAAATCATCTATGGAGGAATCGTTAAAGACCAGTTTGACCAATATCTTTCAAAATCACAAGAGCTGTTTCAACAGGTAGATTTTTTGATTCTATCTGGTGGGAGTTCAATGGGGACAAAGGATTATACAAGTCAAGTGATGAACCAATTAGGTTCACCAGGTGTTTTTGTACATGGGATATCTATAAAACCGGGCAAACCAACCATAATCGCTAATTGTAATGGGAAACCTGTGATGGGTTTACCAGGACACCCTGTGTCTGCCATGGTCTTATTTGAATTATTTGGTAGGCAAATCATGAACCAGCTTCATCATGTAAACGAAAATCCTTTTGCCAAACAATTGAGAGCAAGAATATCAAGAAATATTGCTTCTCAAGTAGGTCGCACCGATTATGTTCGGGTACAATTGGAGATTCGTGATCATGAATTATGGGCCAACCCTGTTTTTGGTAAATCAGGTCTAATTACCAATCTAGTAAAAAGTGATGGGATGATAGAAATTTCACAATATAAAGAAGGCATTATAGCTGGTGAATGGGTAAATGTCATATTGTTTTCTTAATGACTTTTATTATAATGGGATCCTGTAAAATAATAGGAATATGCTACGAAAGAAAAACGTCACTTTTGTGGGTTATTTTTTAATGCTAGAATAGGGATAACTGGGAAGAAAGCAAAAGGAGACATTGGAATGAGAAAAATCTATTTGGAAGACACACCTTTACATGAAGCACAAGTTAAATTTTTGCAACTCTTTGATCTCAAACCGAATGTGGAAATGGTACCAACAACTGAAAGTTTAGGTCGGGTTACTGCACAAGCAATTTTCGCAAATGTTTCTATGCCTCATTTTCATGCATCAGCTATGGATGGAATTGCAGTAAAAGCAGAAAAAACATATTCTGCTCATGAAACAAATCCCCTTCGTTTAAAACTGCATGTTGATTATGAAGTGGTAGACACAGGTGACCCTATTCCAGAACCATTCAATGCAGTGATTATGGTTGAATATCTCCATCAAATTGATGAAGAAACGGTTGAAATTATTGAGCCAGCTAGTCCTTGGAAACATATTCGTCAAATTGGTGAGGATATTGTTGCAGGAGAGATGATTTTACCGATTTATCA
The DNA here is from genome assembly GCF_048898065.1 of Tepidibacillus infernus. Classification (NCBI taxonomy): domain Bacteria; kingdom Bacillati; phylum Bacillota; class Bacilli; order Caryophanales; family Bacillaceae; genus Tepidibacillus; species Tepidibacillus infernus. The sequence continues at coordinate 1,205,646 of NZ_JBLWFI010000001.1, read as the reverse complement.
TAAAATTCGTCCTGTTGATCAAGGCGCCCTTTTAGCTGGTGGAGTCTTAGAGGTTCCTGTCATTGCTATGCCAAAGGTCGCTATTATTCCAACGGGAACAGAAATCGTTGAGCCAACGTTGAATTTAAAACCAGGGGACATTATTGAATTTAACGGAACGGTTTTTGCTAGTTACGTGAAAGAATGGGGAGGAAAACCGATTTATAAAGGAATTGTGATTGACGATTTCAATCTGATTCAGCAAAAAGTAAAGGAAGCCTTAGAAGAAGCTGATATTGTTTTAATGAATGCTGGTTCATCGGCAGGGAGAGAAGATTTTACCTCATCTGTGATTGCTTCCCTAGGAGAAGTGATTGTCCATGGTGTTGCAACAAGACCAGGTAAGCCAGTTGTTCTAGGAAAAGCCTATAATGGCAAGCCGATTATTGGCGTTCCCGGGTATCCTGTTTCAGCTTATTTAGCTTTAGATTGGTTTCTCAAACCATTGATGCATCAATTTCTTGGACTCGCTTCACCTGAACGAAGAAAGATTAAAGTAAAGCTAGGTAGAAGAATTGTTTCAAAAATGGGAGCTGAGGATTTTATTCGTTTAACACTCGGAAAGGTAAATGGACAATATGTTGCGAACCCATTAAGTCGTTCTGCCGGGGTAACGATGTCACTTGTACGGGCTGATGGATTACTTCGTATCCCTATTCAAAGCCAAGGTTATGAACAAGGGGAAGAGGTAGAGGTTGAATTATATCGATCGCTTGAACAAATTGACCAAACGATCGTCTTTGCGGGAAGTCATGATCTTATTTTAGATCTATTAGCGTCAGCAATTAGAAAGCAAGATTCTTCATATTCATTAAGTTCTGCACATATAGGAAGCCTTGCTGGAATTTTGGCCATTCGCAAAGGAGAAAACCATGTAGCAGGAACCCATCTTTTAGATGAGAAAACAGGGGAGTATAACCTTTCTTATATAGAGCAATATTTATCCAATACACCTGTTGTATTGATCAATTTAGTTTATCGACAGCAAGGTTGGATCGTTCAGAAAGGTAATCCAAAGCAAATTCAAACGATTGAGGATCTTACAAAAGAAGGAATTCGCTATATCAACCGTCAACGGGGAGCAGGAACAAGAATTCTCTTTGATTATTTACTAAAACAAGTTAATCTTTCTCCTGATGATATTTACGGGTATACACGAGAGGATTTTTCCCATCTAAGTCTAGCAGCAGCGATTAAAGGAGGCAATGCGGACGTTGGTTTGGGAATTTATTCAGCAGCTAAGGTTCTTGATCTAGATTTTATTCCTGTTGCAGAAGAAAGATATGATTTAATCATGACAAAAGAGTTTTATCAAAGTGAAGCCGGTCAACTCTTAATACAAGTGATCACCTCAGATGAATTCAAATCAGAGGTAGAATCAATGGGTGGATATAGTTGTCGAGATACTGGAAAAATTTTGTATAAAAATGAAGTAACAGGAAAGTAGTTGACTAGGAGGAATAATAAATGAGAAAAAGAATGAGATTATTTGTTGGAATCCTTTTCGTATTCCTTATGTTTATACTAGTGGCTTGTGGGGGAGAACAGACAACTAGTGAACAACCAACAACTTTACGCCTTGCTACAACGACAAGTACGCAAGATTCAGGTTTATTAGACTATTTGCTTCCTGTTTTTGAAGAAAAATATCATGTAAAAGTAGATGTGCTTGCACAAGGAACTGGCCAAGCGATCGAAACCGCTTCAAGAGGCGATGCTGACGTGATCTTAGTTCATGCACGAAAAGCGGAAGAAAAGTTTGTCGCAGATGGGCATGGAAGCAAGCGTTATGATGTGATGTACAACGATTTTGTCATTGTTGGACCTAAAAATGATCCTGATGGGATTAAAGGTAAATCATTAGATGAAGCATTTACCCTTTTTACAAATGGGCAAGCTCCTTTTTTATCAAGAGGGGACGACTCTGGGACAAATAAAAAAGAACTAGAAATTTGGCAAAAGTTAGGGATAAAACCAAAAGGGGACTGGTATCTTTCTGTAGGCAAAGGAATGGGAGATACTTTAATCATGGCCAATGAGCAGCAAGGGTATACTCTAACAGATCGTGCTACCTATTCCTTCATGAAAGATAAATTGAGCAATCTTGATATTTTAGTTGAAGGAGACAAAGGGTTGCTTAACCCCTATGGAATCATTGCTGTTAACCCTGAGAAACATCAAGGAATTAATCACGAGGATGCACAAAAATTGATTGATTTTATTCTTTCTGATGAAGGGCAACAACTGATTAAGGACTATAAAGTAAATGGTCAACAATTGTTCTTTACTTATGGAAAATAGGGGCTTGTAGCAATATGGAAATCTATTTGCAAGGATTTGAACGGGCTGTTTCTTTAATCTTAACTGGAAATAGAGAATTATATGAAGTTACATTTCGTTCACTTTATATCTCTAGTATCGCTGTGATGATTGCAGGATTGATCGGAGTTCCTATCGGTACCTGGCTGGGAACTCGATCTTTTCCCTTTAAATATGTTTTCATCCGATTGATTTATGTTTTGATGGGATTACCCCCTGTATTGGCTGGACTTATTCTATTTTTACTTTTATCGAGGAGTGGCCCAATTGCTCCTTATATCTATCTTCTTTACACCCCGATAGCGATGATCTTAGCTCAGTTGATGTTAGCTTTACCCATTGTTATAGGCTTGATCTATGTTGCAGCAGAAGGAAAAGCCCAAGTCGTCATGATGACAGCAAGAGGGTTGGGAGCAAATCGAATATATACGTTATTCACCTTGATCAAAGAGATTCGATTTCCAGCGATTGCTGCTTTAATCTCTGCTTTTGGCAGAGTGATTGCTGAAGTAGGAGCCGTGATGTTAGTAGGTGGAGATATTGCGGGAAAAACAAGGGTGCTCACTACTGCCATTGTTTTAGAAACAAGAAAAGGAAACTTTGATATGGCGATTGCATTAGGAATGATTCTTCTTTTTGTTTCTTTTCTGATTAACTCTGTTTTATTCTCCTGGCAGCAAGGAGGATGGAAATCTTGATCCAAGTAAAAAATGCAACGGTTGAAATCGATGGAAAAACGATATTAAAGCCAATTAGTTATCGATTTGAAAATGAAAAGGTGTATGGGATAATCGGACCAAACGGGGCAGGGAAAAGCACCTTGTTAAAGATCATCTCAGGATTTTTAACACCAACTTCTGGGGAAATTTATTTCCATGGAAAAGTGTTAACAGAACCAGACAAAAGAATAGCGGTAGTCTGGCAAAAGCCATATATGTTTCAGACGAATGTTTTTCAAAATGTTGCATACGGTTTAAAAGTACGTGGTGTACCTAGAAAAGAAAGAAAAGAACAGGTTTTGGAAATCCTGAAACAATTTCAAATTGATCATTTGATTGATCAAAAGGCAAAAAGCTTATCTGGAGGAGAAATGGCAAAGGTGGCCATTGCTAGAGCCATTATTACTTCACCACAAGTTCTTATTTTAGATGAACCTACTGCAAGTTTAGATCCTCAAAATGTGCTTGAGATTGAACAACTTATTTTAAAGTTAAAGAACCAATTTCAAATGACGGTGATCATGGTGACTCATAATATGTTTCAAGCAAAACGGATTGCTGATGAGACTCTTTTTTTACATAGTGGTTATTTGATTGAATCCCAGGCAACGAGAAGAATGTTTGAAAATCCTATTCATGAACTAACGAAAAAGTTTATTTTAGGTGAAGTACATTTTTAGCACTTATTTACCATGAATTTGTTGTAAAATAGAGTTATTCAGACTAGAGGGGATTGAATCAGGGAGAGGAGGCTTTATAAATGAGCCAATTAGTAGATCGATTTAACCGTGTACATGATTATTTGAGAATATCTGTGACCGACCGTTGTAATTTACGTTGTGTCTATTGTATGCCACCTGAGGGTGTTCAATTTATGGACCACCATCAGCTTCTAACTTATGAACAAATTGAAGAAGTGGTGAGAGTTGGTGCGAGTTTAGGTATTCGAAAAATCCGCTTAACAGGTGGAGAGCCTCTAGTTCGTAGAGATCTAGAGGTATTAGTTGAGAAACTTAGTCGTATTGAAGGAATAAAAGATATTGCTTTAACAACAAATGCAATGTTTTTAGCGCAAAAGGCGGAAGTACTTAAAAAAGCAGGATTAACTAGGGTCAATGTTAGCTTAGATTCATTACGCCATGATCGTTTTAAGGAAATTACAAGAGGTGGCGATTTGAAAAAGGTACTAGATGGGATTGATGCTGCTTATCGTGTAGGATTTTCGCCGATTAAAATCAATACGGTTCTGATGAAAGGGTTTAATGATGATGAAATTGGTGATTTTCTGCGAATGACGATTGATCAACCTGTACAGGTTCGGTTTATCGAATATATGCCGATTGGTCATGCAGATGAAACCTGGAAAAGTGGTTATCTCTCATTAGAACTTGTAAAGGAAAAAGCGAAAGAATTGGGTTTTGAATTAGAGGAATCTGGAGAAGTTTTTGGCAATGGCCCATCGGAAAACTTCCGAATTAAAGGAGCAAAAGGATCAATCGGATTTATTCATCCAATTAGTGATCATTTCTGCGCTAACTGTAATCGCCTTCGGTTAACTTCTGATGGTTATATCAAGCCTTGTCTTTATTGGCAGGAAGAATTAAATGTTAAACCGTATTTGGGAGATGAGGAAGGACTAAAACAGCTTTATTATAAAGCGTTAAATATGAAACCAGAAAATCATGAGATGGCAAAAACATTAAATAACGAAGAGTTATCACATATACCAACCCAAAGAAGAATGTCGCAAATAGGAGGTTAAGATGAGCGAATTAACCCACTTTAATAATCAAGGCCGAGCCAAAATGGTTGATGTAAGTGAAAAAAACGTGACTAAACGAACAGCTGTGGCTAGAGGCACAATCATTATGAAGCCAGAAACCTTGCAACTAATTCGGCAAGGAAAGATTGGGAAAGGAGATGTTTTAGCTGTTGCCCAAATCGCTGGGATCATGGCAGCAAAAAAAACATCAGAGCTTATTCCTATGTGCCACCCTATTCCACTCACTGGAGTGGATATCTCCTTTGAAGAATCAGGTGAAAATACAATTATTGTAGAGTCCACCGTTAAAACCACGAATGTGACAGGGGTAGAGATGGAAGCACTAACCGCTGTAAGTGTTGCCATGTTAACCATCTATGATATGTGTAAAGCAGTAGACAAAGGAATGGTATTAGGGGAAACCTATCTCGTCTCTAAAACAGGGGGCAAAAGTGGGGAGTATGTCAGAAACAAAGGGGAGATATCATCGTGAATTGGTCAGTTGGGATTTTGACATTAAGTGATAAAGGTTCTCGTGGTGAACGAGAAGATATTAGCGGAAAAGTGATTCATGAAATCGTAGCAACGATTCAGGGAGAAGTAAAGCAATATGACGTTATTCCCGATGAACGGCAACTGATCGAAAAGTACTTGATACGATATACGGATGAGTTACAGCTTGATCTAGTGATTACAACAGGAGGAACAGGTTTGGCAAAAAGAGATGTGACACCTGAAGCAACTTTAGCTGTTATAGATAAAGAAATTCCTGGTCTTGCCGAAGAAATGCGTCGGGTTTCACGGGTAAAAACCCCTTTTGCTACCCTTTCTCGTGCTGTGGTGGGTGCAAGAGGAGATAGCATCATCGTTAATCTTCCTGGGAGTCCAAAGGGAGTACGGGAAAATCTAGAAGCGATTATTGAAATTCTTCCCCATGCTTTGCAAATCTTACAAGGAAAAATGGGAGAGCATCCAAAGAATTTTGAGGCACAAATGAGTAAGTCTCACAAATCAATGGAATAAGATGACGATGGAGGCTAATAACTTTGATTGGAAATCAAATTGTTATACAAGGTGCTTCGTTTAAACGTCCTGGGGTGATCCGGTATGTAGAAAGTGACTTTCTAGAAATCCAAACCTCAGTAGTGCAGCTAAATGTTGGTGATAAGATTTCTTGCACATTAAATGAAGACGGAATCATTGAATCCTTCGAGACAACAGTCATGGGTAAAACTGAGAACTCCTTGATCACGCTGGTTCCGCTGATCTTACGAGACAAATGGATTATTTCTAGAGAAAACCCTCGAATTCGAATTGATGCAAAAGGCAAAATTACCGCTGTCTCTTTTTCTGGTTCGAAGCCCTTAATTGATTTAAATCAACTCTGTCAAATAGAGCTTCATGATGTCAGTGAGGGAGGAATTGGCTTTTCTACTAAATGCTATATTCGAGAAAATGGAATTGCTCTTCTTTCTTTTAGGCTATTTGACCAATTTCTTCATCTAGAGGTTGAAATTATGAAGAGTACATTTTCTAAAAAAGATAAAAAGTTTTATTATGGTGCCAAATTTATAGATACGAATTCAAAGGATTATCAAGTTATTCGCTCCTTTATCATTGAAACTTTATTCAAACGATACATGTTGAAAAAAGGAAAAAAATAAACTCTTCCTATTCTAATGTAAACGTACTATACTAGATTTATCCGTTTTAAAGAAAACGTTTGCACTAATATTGATTCATAAAGCTGATGGGGGGAAGAGTATGGTATTAGAGGAATCTGCACAGCAAAAACTTTCGCTTTTTTCAATTACTTGGCCTATTTTTATTGAAGTGTTCCTTTTTATGTTGATGGGAAATATAGATACGATGATGCTCAGTAAAGTATCCGATGATGCTGTTGCCGCAGTAGGAGTTACCAATCAAATTATTTCTATTGCCATTGTGATGTTTGGTTTCGTTTCCGCTGGGGCAAGTATTGTCGTGGCTCAGAATTTAGGAGCAAAACAATATTATGATGCATTAAAAATTGGAGCTGTTGCAATTGGCGTTAATTTCCTATTTGGGATCCTATTAAGTGGAATGATGGCTTTCTTTTCACCCGTTTTCTTAGACATTATGAATGTACCAATTGAACTACAAGCTTATTCTAAATCATATATGTTGATTGTCGGTGGCTTTTTATTTGTTCAGGCTGCATTAAATTCTGCAGGTGCGGTATTAAGGAGTAATGGTTTTACTAGGGATGCCATGTATGTAAGCCTTTCGATGAATGTGATGAATATCATTGGTAACTCCATTTTTATTTTTGGTCTTTTTGGTTTTCCAAAGCTCGGAGTAACCGGAGTGGCGATCTCAACTACAATTACACGAATCATTGGTTTTATTGCAATTATGATGATCTTGTCTAATCGATTAAACCATCGCTATACAGTTAGTGAATTTTTTAATTTTAAAAAGTACTACATTAAAGGAATTTTATCGGTTGGTTTACCTGCTGCAGGGGAACATTTAGCCTATAATACTTCGCAAATTTTAAATACGTATTTTATTACGATGATGGGAACGCTGGCATTAACCACAAAAGTGTATGCTCAAAATCTTAGTAGTTTTATCTTTTTATTCTCCGTTTCCGTTGCTCAAGGTACACAAATTCTTGTTGGACATTTAGTTGGCGCAAAAAAGAATGACGATGCTTATCATACAGCATTACGTAGTTTAAAAATTAGCTTTATCGTTTCGGTTTCAGTTGCTATTTTATTTTCTGTGCTAAGCAAATACTTATTCCGAATTTTCACTGTTGACCCTTCGATTATAGAATTAGGTTCAACTTTATTGATGATTAATATTTTACTAGAAGCAGGACGAACGTTTAATTTAGTCTTGATTAGTTCTCTTCGTGCGGCAGGGGATGTGAATTTTCCTGTTATCATGGGAGTGATCTCAATGTTCGGTGTAAGTGTAACCTTAACCTATGTTTTAGGAATTCACTTTGGCCTTGGTTTAATCGGCGCTTGGTTAGGGTTTGCAGCAGATGAATGGTTTAGAGGTATTTTTATGTTCTTTCGCTGGAAAAGTCGAATTTGGCAGAAGAAAGTATTGGTTAAACATAGTGCTGAAATGGTGTGAGAATAATGAAGTAAAGGCTGCAAAACTCGCAGCCTTTTCATATTTTCTTTTTCATGATAAAAAGATAAAAAGGGTAAAATAGACATGTTAGATTTTTATACTTGGTTTAGATTCAGAAAGAGTAGAAAATACCTCATTCATTTTTTCCTTTGCCGCTTGAATAATCGCCTCCGGAATTTGATGGGGTTTTACTGGAGATCGGGTATGAATAATCATCTCCTGAAATTTATATAGAGATTCTTTTGGACTTAAATAGATTTCCTGTATGGGTATCTGTAATTCATAACTCGTTCGTGTGCAAATATCATCTATTCTTAGACGATAGTAGGGAAAGTCTTTGCCCCCTTTTTTCTTGAACCCTTGAGATTCAAATACTTTATCAATTCTTGAAGAGGGTTTTACAATTTTAAATCCAGACTTTACGTTAATGTGCACAAAACGGCCTCCTTTAACTTTATTGTATTAAAACGTTTATGAGGGATGCCTTGTTCAAAATACCTGTTATTTTTGTGAATTTTTTTTAAGGAGTGAAAAGGATGAGAGCAGATTTGCATTCGCATAGCACTGCATCAGATGGTCTAAATGCACCTGCAGATAACGTCAAATTAGCAAAAGAAGCAGGATTGGCTGCTTTAGGCGTCACAGATCACGATTCAGTAAGTGGAATTGATGAAGCGATTGAAATGGCTGAAAAAATAGGAATTGAGGTTGTTCCTGGAATTGAGATGAGTACTGTAGAAAAAGGACAAGATATTCATGTTCTTGGGTATTTTATTCGCTACCAAGATAAGGAATTTTTAAATACGCTTGATGAACTGCAAAAAGCAAGGGATAAACGAAATGAAATGATAATAGTCAAATTAAATGAGCTTGGCATACAGATCACATTAGATGAAGTGAAAAAGAAAATTAGAAGAGAAGGGGCTAATGTTGGTCGACCTCATATTGCTGAAGTATTGATCGAGAAGAAAGTGGTTGATACCATGGAAGAAGCTTTTGATTTGTACCTTGGAAAAAAGGGAAAGGCCTACGTAAATCCGATTCGAATTTCTCCAGAGGAAGGAATTGATATTATTAAAAAAGCTGGAGGAGTCCCAGTATTAGCCCATCCAGGATTATACGATGATGATGAAATGGTTGTTAGATTGATTAAATACGGGCTTAAAGGAATTGAGGCTTTTCATCCTGATCACGATGAAGAGGCAGAAAAACGGTATCAAGAAATGGGAGAAACTTACGGAATAATTGTAACCGCTGGTTCTGATTTTCATGGTTCAAGGAATGGCGAGATGTTCCACGCGCCAATAGGGACAAAAATGGTTCCCTATCAGGTTGTGGAACGTTTAAAAAATTTAAGAAGATAGGAATATCTCTACTCTTTCGACATACATGTTAATGAGATATCACGAAGGATGAGGTACATTTTAAAAAACCTTAACTTTTCTTTTCCATGGTAACATGTTCAATACCGGCCTCATCGAACGGTTCGCTGATGGTCATATATCCTAGGTCTTTATAAAACGTTTCGGCATGTCGTTGAGCGTTTAATCTTAGGGTTTTAAATCCCATTTTTAAAGCTTCTTGTTCAATAAAAGTCATTAATTTTTTTCCAATACCTTTACCTCGCTCATCCTTCAGGACAGCGACTCTCTCAATCTTGACGGTGGAGGGGTCATGGTATTCCCTCATTCTTGCAGTTGCTACAGGACGTTTATCATCATAGACAATAAAGTGAGTTGCTGTATTATCGTATTCATCCATTTCTAGTTCTTTTGGAACTTGTTGTTCATCGATAAAAACAACTTCTCTAATAGAAAAAGCATCCTTTAATTCTTGTAGATTTGTTACGAGTTTGTATATCAACTTTTGCATAAACTCACCTCAAATTTGCTACGAATATTTAAATTCACTGCTATTATTTTCCTGTTAATAAAAAAGTTTGATAAACTGTCCATGATTGATTCTCAATCTGATAACACAAATGAATTCGATCGACCAGTATAGACTTATTTAAATTTTCCAATTTCAATCTACCATATACATCATGTATTTCTTGTTCATGCAAATCTTGAGCAATGGTCATATGTGGAATAAATTGATGTTTTAATGGCCGCTTTAAGATGTCAGCGTTTAGTTTTTCTTGTAATTCATAAATAACAGGATTTTTTTCAAACCCTACATATACAACAGGAGAGATAGGAAGAAAAGTACCGACTTTGCTTAGTTTTAATGTAAAAGGAGGAATTTGACTTGTAATGTTTTCAATATATTGAATAGCCTCGTTTATATTTTCTATCTCAAAAGCCTCTTTAATTGTAATATGGGGCGGAATTAATGTGTAATGAGAATCATAACGTTTTCGTAATGAATTCGCCCAATCCTGTATTTCCTTTTGGGGGTAAATCACAATACCATATTTCATACCTTTTTCCTCCTTTTTCAACCTATCATTAGGTTCATAAACCTATTTTATCAAAAGAATTTGAAATATGAAATATTTTGGTAAATACAATGAAAGAATAAATTGCCTTTTTTCCGTATAAACTAAGAAAGAGTTTTTTTACATGAAGGAGGAATAAAATGGCAGTCATTTTTATTGTTTTTATCGCTTTGCTTTTTTTAGTTGGAATGAGTTATGGTTTAGCCTATTTAATTCAAAGACTGGATCAACATCAAAATCAATAATCTTTATCTATTTTTATTTTATATTTGATAAGGGTGGCAGTGTAAGCATGATTCACTGCTACTCTTTTTTTTAATAATATATATAATGAAGTTTATTTTGTATATGTAGAGAAAGTGATATGATGGAGAAAGATATTTTTGGAGGTGACAGGTATTGAAAAGAAGGGTACCAAGTAAAGAGGTAAAAGCTGCAGCGTTACAGAGATTAAGAGAACGCGGTGTTACATTGGAAGACATTGCAGAAATCGTCTATGAATTACAATTGCCATATAATAAAGATTTAACCATGGAGCTTTGCCTGGAAAGTGTAAACAAAGTATTAGAAAAACGTGAAGTTCAACATGCATTACTTGTTGGGATCGAGTTAGACGTATTGGCTGAAAAAGGTTTGTTAACTGAACCATTGCAATCTCTTGTTGAGTCTGATGAAGGACTTTTTGGAATTGATGAAACAATGGCATTAGGCTCTGTCTTTGGTTATGGAAGCATTGCAGTGACCACTTTTGGATATTTAGATAAAGATAAAGTGGGAATAATTAAAAAGTTGGATACAAAAAACGGTAAAGGTGTTCATACGTTTTTGGATGACCTTGTTGCTGGAATCGCTGCTTCAGCGGCAGGACGTATTGCCCATCGATTAAGAGATGTGCAAGAAATGGTGGAAGAAATAGAAGAACAAATGACTGAGGATAATGTGGTTTAGCTATGAGATTATTTGTTGCACTTAAGCTAGCTGAACATGTAAAAAATGAACTTAAACAACAATTGCCAATTATTCGCAACAGCTTACAATTGGGAAAATGGGTACCAGAAGAAAATTGGCATATTACTCTTCTTTTTTTAGGGGAAGTCGATGAAAAAGAGATGGAATCGTTAGACCAAGCATTAAATGAGGCTGTAAAAAATGTATCCCCTTTTCAATTACAGTTAAAGAATATAAGTGCCTTTCCTAGCGAAAATAAGCCTAATATTTTATGGGCTGATGTTCATGGGGACTTGCAAATGTTAAACAAACTTTACCAAAATTTTGTTGAAGCATTGACAAAAACAAAGATTACATTCGATGCAAAGCCAAAGTATACTCCTCATGTAACATTAGCAAGAAAGGTGAATGTTCCCTTTAAAAAGGAAAATTTTAAACTAACGTCTTCTGTATGGCAAGTAACTTCTCTAACTTTATACCAGTCAGTTTTTACGGTTTCTGGGGTAAAATATCAACCTATTTTAACTAAAGAGTTTTTAAATGAACGAGAGAAATGAGCTTTGTATGAAAATATGAGAGGCTGTTGATGAATTTCAACAGCCAAAACTTTTTAGAAACCATGGCCTGATTCATAAATTTGATTCGTTTGACTTGATAATTGAACCTGATTGATTGTTTGTTGTATTTGATTACTAAATGATTGGAGCGCATTTGCTTTTTGTTGCATCAATTGCTGAAGATGTAAAGGATTCATATTGGCTGATTTCAATTGGTTGTATTCGGTTTCCATCTTACCAATCTCGTTATAAAATTTTTGTAGCATTTGATCTAAATGCTGCATTTCAGGGACGCTAGTATGTTGTTGTGCCCGCCCAAGTTGTTGCGTTTTGAAATTTTGTTGAGACATTTGCATGTTGTTAGATGCAGTGGACGACGTAAGTTGAGATTGTTGTATAGGTACAACTAATGATGGATTGCTCTGTAATTGTTTAGTCTGCTGTAGTAGTGATTGAGTTCCACTTACGATTTGTGACACCAACAGATTTGTTTCTTTATTTACATAAGCGATTTGTCTGTCTTTTATTTGTTTGGCCAAAATGCAACACTCTCCTTAACCATGGTTCAAGTCAATGGTATTCATGTATACACTGACAATGTTATTGTAAACCCAATTCACTAAATATATGTGACAATACTATTGACAAATTATTGTACTCTAGGTAAAATTACTTTTGTCCCAAAGACCAAGAGGTTTAAGGGATAAAACTATTTTTAAAAATTGTTGCATAAATGTTATAAATCATATATAATAATTTTTGTCGCTAATTTTATTATGTAATGACGCGGGGTGGAGCAGTTGGTAGCTCGTCGGGCTCATAACCCGAAGGTCGCAGGTTCAAATCCTGTCCCCGCAACCAATAAACTATTTGCACTACGTCGAATATTCCCATTTATATTATGGAGCTGTGGTGTAGAGGCCTAACATGCCTGCCTGTCACGCAGGAGACCGCGGGTTCGAATCCCGTCAGCTCCGCCATTTTAAAAAAGTATTTGTTTAAAGTTAAATTAGTAGGGGCCTATAGCTCAGTTGGTAGAGCGGTCGGCTCATAACCGATTGGTCACAGGTTCGAGTCCTGTTGGGCCCACCATTTAAAAGTCCTGCCGGGGTGGCGGAATTGGCAGACGCACAGGACTTAAAATCCTGCGGTAGGTGACTACCGTACCGGTTCAAGTCCGGTCCTCGGCACCATCTAAATTGAGTGTAACAACGTCGAATATATGTGACTCCGTAGCTCAGCCGGGAGAGCACCATCTTGACAGGGTGGGGGTCGCTGGTTCGAACCCAGTCGGGGTCACCATACTTTATATATCAAGGGTTTGAAGGCCATAAAAGATTTTGGAAAGTTGATGGTCGGATATAAACCCTTTTTTGATTTTTTAGACCACCATCTTTCAAGATGTTATTCCTGAAAGGGTACAGAGGTGATAAGTAAATGGATGATAATAGCGACAATATAAAGAATGAAATCCAATTTATGGAGCATAATGAACATAAGGTAAAGAAAAGGAGATGAATCATCGTGGATAAGAAAATCAGTCCTAAAGAAAAGGAGCCTACCATTGCACCAAGTATGGAGATGGATGCACTAGATGAAGATGCAACTCCTGAAGAGGTAAAAAAGGGGAAATATACAAGGGTGGTTAAATTAGTAAGTGATCGTCGATAAACTAACAGCTACAAACAAACGTAGCTGTTGTTCTTTATTGCTATCCCGTAATACATAATAATAAATTGTTATCGTTTTCACATATAAAATAGTCATAAAATTTTTATTAGATATTAAATTCTGGAAATCTAATAAAATTAGCCGATATTAAAGTATTTAATTGATTTTTCTAAAGATTTAAACTTTAACGATGTTCATATTTTTGTTATAATTTTCACAATCATAGACTAAAAAATGTTGTATAATGAGATTGAAATTAAAAAAGAGGTGATTGGGATGGCAATCTACAAAGTGGAAGAGGTAGCTCGTCAAAAAGATTTATTAGATTACGTTGTAAACTATAAAGGTAAAATGATGAGCTTTGAAGAGTATTTAACAAAAAAAGAACAAGAAGCTGTTTGGGATTTTTATCTAGCCAAAAAGTAAGAACTTGCAATTATTTTATTTATAATACAGTAAGATACTGAGTTCATATAAAAGACCTATTCAACCTAGTGAAAGAGATATTAAAGATATGGAAACAAACCTTTCTATTATAGGAAGGTTTTTTTTTGCTTACGAAATCTCCAAAATTGTCAAACTTATACTAACTAATTCAAGTGAAATATTTACTTTAAAGGTTTAAAACGTTATAATGCAAACAATGATAATCATTAAACAAATTCAAGGAGTCGATTTTATGAAATTACCTTCACTCTCGTTAGGAGATTTAATAGCGTCAGTACCTATTATTCAAGGAGGAATGGGCGTAGGTGTTTCTCGTTCTAGGTTAGCCTCAGCTGTAGCAAATGAGGGAGGAATTGGGATCATTTCTGGGGTGCAAATTGGTTTTAATGAACCAGATTTCGAAAACAATGCTCTTCTTGCTAATATAAGAGCTCTAAGAAAAGAAATTAGTAAGGCACGGGAGTTAAGTCCCAAAGGCATTATAGGGGTTAACCTTATGGTGGCCATGAACCATTATAAGGAAATGGTAAGAACCGCGGTAGAGGAAAAAATAGACATTATTGTTTCTGGAGCCGGGTTACCTAAGGAATTACCTGAATTTATTAAAGGCACAAAAACGAAAATCGCACCGATTGTCTCTTCAGGAAAAGCAGCATATCTAATGACGAAGCTATGGGACAAAAGGTATGAATATTTACCTGATTTAATGATTGTTGAAGGACCTGAAGCAGGTGGACATTTGGGTTTTTCCATTGATGAATTAAAATCTAAAATAAATCTTTCTCAAATCTTAAGTGATGTAAGAGAAGCGTTACATTCATTTGAAGAAAAATATAAAAAACGTATCCCTATTATTGCTGCAGGAGGTATTTTTAATGGTCAAGATATTGCAAAATATTTAAAATTAGGAGTCTCCGGAGTACAGATGGGAACTCGCTTTATTGCTACAGAAGAATGTGATGCAGATGTTAATTACAAACAGGCATTTATTCGTTCAAAACAAGAGGATATCAACCTTGTAAAAAGTCCTGTTGGTCTTCCAGGAAGAGCCATCCATAATGAGTTTGTTAAAACAGTTGAAGGAGAAAGAATACCTGTAAAAAAGTGCTATGATTGTTTAGTCACTTGCGACCCTAAAACGACTCCTTATTGTATATCAAAAGCACTTATCGAGGCAGTGAAAGGGAATATTTCAAACGGATTGATTTTTACCGGTTCAAATGGGTATCGATTAAATGAGATTATTACTGTTAAAAAATTGATGAAAGAGCTCGTTCAAGAAGCTGAACTGATGATGTCTATGTAAAGATATTAGTAGTAAAAATCCTTGAAAGTTTTAATATTTCAAGGTTTTTTTATTACACACCTAGTAATCTTCACGCCAATGCAAAATGGTGATATTTGTATATCTTTTTTTCCAATACAAAGAATATAACTGAGAAATCTTCGATTGGAGCTGGTTGTATTGGAAAAAGGAAACAGGGTCATTATTTTAATTCTTTTCACTCTCGTTTTTAGTTTCGTATTTTTTGCATCATTTTCTCACAATGTTTCCTCAAAAGAAGCAAGTAAAATAACCATTTCCATCAAATCGTCACCTGAAGCAATTAATGAAACAAAACTAACCATCTATCAAAGTAAAATAATAAAAGAAATTGTAAAAAGTCCTTTATATCCCTCTAAGGTAGTTCTTCCTTTTACAGACACCTATATCACTATAAATCAACAAAGTGGTGTTCGTCGTTACTTAGCAGATCAATATGGTAACTTATTTGATGTTCGACAGCTTAAAAAGGTTCATTTGCCAGCTCATCTTCAAGAGCAATTATTTACATACATAGAAATCATAAAAAGAAAGCACTATGGAGAATTGTTACCATGGGAAGAGGTCGATACGATTATCCCTAGGAAAACAAAATTCCAAGTGATCGACTTAGAGACAGGACTACGTTTCAATGTTCAACGAAGAGCAGGAAGTCATCATGCTGATGTGCAACCATTATCAAAAGAGGATACTAAAATTATGAGAGAGATATATGAAGGGAAATGGAGTTGGGATAGGAGAGCGATTCTAATCCAAATTGGTAATCAACGGATTGCTGCATCAATGAATGGAATGCCTCATGGGTTCGGTGCACTTAGGAATGGGTTCCCTGGACACTTTTGTATCCACTTTAAAGGGAGCATTACGCATATAACTAGAAATCTAGATCCTGGCCATCAAGTCATGGTATATAAAGCAGCAGGAAAAATAGAGCAATATTTAATCACACTCAACCCATATGATCTTGTTGATGTATTTTTGATGTCTTTAAATCAAAATGATAAACAGTTGTTTAAAATGTTGCTTTCGAAAAATAAATATAAGGAAATAACTTCACTATTGGTTGAAATGGATAAAATCGATACAATCTCAAGAACGACTATTTTTGATAAGACGAACACATTCAATCTAATGTCATTTGAAATTCCCATAGAAGTAAACTTATATTGGAAAGAAGGGGGAAGAGAAAAAAGGAAAATGAATTTTCTACTAAAAAGAAATTCAGTTACAGATCGATGGACAATTGATTTTGAGGAACTGTTTACTGATTAAATGTTCTTTTTTTGTTGCTGTTCTTTCAATATTTCGATATGTAATTTGTCTAAAGATTGGCTTAACTTGATAACGACTGGATGAGTCAAACCATATTTCATAGCAGATTGAATCATTTCTTCTCGCAAATTTTCAAATTGTTCTATAAGTTGTTCAGACAAAATATATCAAACGCCTTTCAGTGGATGTTTTTACACAACATGACAAATAATAACATAATTTTTATTAGCTGACTATAAATAAATTCACAATTTTTACATAAATTTTTTTTAAAAATTTAAGCAAATGTACAAAATTGAATATATTAAGGTTTTTAGCTTAGTTAAGAATTGTAAAAACTTACAAAATTAGACGAAATGCCGCATGACACTTGGCAGTTTTTGTTGTATGATGACATTAGTCATAGAGAAACTCACACGATAATAGTAAGGGGATTGAATAGTAATGGATAAAATAAAAGTTTCTGCAATCCAAATGGATATTCAATTTGGCCAATCTGAAGTAAATAGACAACGGTTAGTAGACACGATGCATAGGGCTCTCAAGCAGCAGCAATCCAATGTGGTGCTTGCTCCCGAAATGTGGAATTTGGGGTATGATCTTGAAAACGCTCTTAAAAATGGAGATCGAGATGGAGAAATGGTTAAATCCTCCTTCACGGCAATCGCTAAGCAATATGGTTCCTATATCATCCCAGGTTCGGTGGCGAATGTGAGGAATATTAAGGTCTTTAATACTACTTATGTCATTGATAATCATGGTGATGTACGAGGCTACTATGATAAAATTCATCTATTTCGACTCATGAATGAAGAAAAATATCTTGAACCCGGTAACAAACGTTTCACTTTTGATTTATATGGCCATAAAGCCGGAATCGTCATTTGTTATGATATTCGTTTTCCAGAGTTAATACGTTCGATGGCATTAGATGGGATGGAAGTATTATTTGTCCCAGCAGAATGGCCACATCCTCGCTTATATCATTGGAGAAGTCTCCTTATTGCTCGAGCAATTGAGAACCAAATGTTTGTGGTTGCAACGAATCGTGTGGGAAGTGACCCGAATAATACATTCTTTGGCCATTCGATGATTATTGATCCATGGGGAGAGGTGATTGCTGAAGGTACAGAAGAGGAAGAAATTATTACGGCAGAACTTGATTTGTCCATTGTTCCAGAGATAAGGAACAGAATTCCTGTATTTAAAGACCGTAAAGAAGAATTTTATTTTTAGTCAAAGAAAAGAAGGAGGATTAAGATGAGTGGTATTGGTAACGACTTATTTTCCGAATAGAGCTTCTTTTGTTCGATAATATTACATACCATTTATTTAAAAGATGGGGTGATGAGATGGAAAATGTTCAACAATTAAGAATGAAAATTAGAGCCAATGAATTTACGAAACCTACGACAGGTTATGGGATGGATCGATTACAAGCAAACGTAGTCATTCTACCGAAAAAATACGCTTATGATTTTCTTTTATTTTGTATCAGAAATCCCAAACCTTGTCCAATATTAGAGATTACGGATACCGGTTCACCTTATATAAAAAAATATTCAGATGATATCATTGATATAAGAACCGATGTTCCTAAATACCGAGTATTTAAAAATGGTGAATTCGTTGATGAACCATTGGATATAAAGGATATTTGGCAAGATGATTTTGTAACCTTTCTTCTAGGATGCAGTTTCACTTTTGAAAATGAATTAATAAATAATGGAATACCCGTAAAACACATCAACCAAGGGAAAAACGTGGCGATGTATATTACGAATATTGAGACTGAACCAGCAGGATCTTTTAGAGGAAATCAAGTTGTAAGTATGAGACCATTTCATTATTCTTTAATCCCTCGTGTTGTCGAAATTACTTCTAGGTTTCCTAGTGCACATGGTTCCCCTATTCATATAGGAGATCCTACCCAAATTGGTATCAAAGACATCCATTCACCAGACTTTGGCGATTCTATTGACATCGCAGAAAATGAAGTACCTGTGTTTTGGGCATGTGGTGTGACGCCTCAAGTCGCTCTATTAAATAGCAAACCAGATATCACGATTACTCATGCCCCAGGGCACATGCTCATTACGGATTATCCAACGGCCAAACTTGCTAGATAAATTAAACATAGATTACCTGACAACAAATGTTTGTTGAATTTTCCGTTGTCATTTAGGGGTTTGTATATTCCATAAGCTGCGACATAGCGTGACGAACAGCTTTAGCTGTGTAGCACGACTTGTACACTTTGTGTGCTTTCAAGTGCCCTTCTCTCTTATAGAAGGGAACGGATGACGGAGCGCGATGGAATATACAAACCTTTTCTTATTCTATTCTTGCGATTTGGGAAAGAGAATGTTTTACTATAGTTAGGATTAAACCATATTGTGAAGGAAAGAAGTGTGGAAATTGGTCTTACATATTGGAGTAGGGTCAAAGAATCCTGCAAAAATTGAGGCGGTTCGATCAGCATTTGCTGAAATGGGGTTTGAAGCAGAAGTGATTGGATTAGATGTAGAATCGCAAGTGTCTGAACAACCTTTTTCAGATGAAGAAACGATTCAAGGAGCAATTAATCGCGCAAATAACGTAATGTTTGCGGAAAAGGAATCGCATTTCTTTGATTACTGTATAGGGTTAGAAGGAGGAGTAATTGAATCTCCGTTTGGTATGTTTTTATGTAATTGGGGTGTAGTAGTTGATAAAGAAGGGAATGTGGGAATCGGTGGTGGACTCCGTGTACAGCTCCCTGAAGAAATTGCAAACCATTTACGTATGGGGAAAGAGTTGGGAGATATTATTGATGATTTTACAGGAAAACACAATGTGAAGAAAAAAGAAGGTACAATTGGGATTTTAACAAACCAGCTCATCACTCGAAAAGATATGTTCCGTGATGTAACCATTTCTGCTTTTGCCAGATTTTTAAACCCACAGTTGTATGAAGAAAACTAACAGTGGTCACCAATTTTATCTACAAATTGTTCTATTCCTTTAAAGTATTGATTACGTTTTTCTGTTTCAGTTCTGTAATCACTTTTGTCAAGGTGTTCGCTAAATTTTCAAATTTACACTGACTTTTTGCCCTTATCTTCCTATAAAATAATAACTGTAAAAGAGGAATAATTATATTTTTTAACTGGTTAGGTAAAAGAGACTTTGTGAAATAGTTATCATAGAAAGGAGGGAACGAGGATGTCCTTTGCTAATATCGGAGTACCTGGATTGATTCTCATTTTAATCATTGCCTTAGTTATTTTTGGACCTAATAAATTACCTGAGCTTGGAAGAGCAGCTGGCAAAACACTAAAGGAATTTAAAAGTGCAACGAAGGAATTGATTGATGAGAATGAATCCAATTCTAAAGAAAAATAATAGATTTTTATTTATGAGAGGTTCATTCTCTGGGGAGGTGAAACTTTAGCTGGGGGAGTGCAAATGCGTCAGGATTTAAAGAACTTTTTTCAATTTGAAGTAGTTCAAATTCAGGAAAAGAGTTGCATCAACTATGCAAATCGAAAAAAGGTTTGTAACGAGTGTGTGGCAAATTGTCCAACAAATGCGATCCAATTGAATGACCAAGTTCCAGAGTTGAATCATTCAAAATGTGTCAATTGTGGAGCATGTATTGGTGCCTGTCCTGTTTTTGCAATCGACCACATCCAAAAGCCATACCAAGAGATTTATAGGCAGATTGAAGAATTTCCCTTATCTAAGATCACTTGTGATCAAGCAGAAAATATACAAAAGGGAATTAAACTACCTTGTTATCTTTATCTTGATCAGCATCTTCTTTTAGCATTTACAAAAGGAAAAGAGAAGGTAAGTTTTTATATTGGAAAATGTCAAACATGTGAGAAAGTAGGGTTTGACCTGATCCAAAAACATTTTGCAAGATTGGAACAAGAACTAGCATTGGTTTATAGGAAAGTGAAAATTGATCTTACAGCAGAAGAAATACAAGAAGCCGATGATGTTGTTTTTCAAGGAATAACAAGAAGGGAATTACTACAGAATTTTTCTATCCGTAATATTCGGAAGATGATGTTTGCAGAGAAAGACCAAAACGAAGAATTGAAAAGAGTGACTGATTCCGAGAAACAGGGTAAAAAAGAAAGGAATCTATTTAAAAGGAAGAAATTGAATCAATATCTGCAGCTACTAAGCACATCAAGACATAATAAAACAACCTTACCCTTTGGTCAATTTTTAAAAATTGAATCGATAGACAAATGTAGAGGTTGTACAATTTGTGAACAAATTTGTCCCACAGAAGCGATTAAATGGAAAAATGAGGGGAATCAAAGTAAACTCGTTTTTTCTACTCAAGATTGCATTGCTTGCCAAAGATGCAGCGCATGTCCAGAACAATCTATCACATACCAAAGTGTTAAGCTTGATGAATATGTGCAAGAACCAAAGGTATTAATCACATTATGGTTGAAAGAGTGTAGTCAATGTGGCCAGGCATTTAAGACTGCGACAGAAGAAGAAACTTGTGAATTTTGTAAAGTAAAACAAGATAAAGATTCATCCCGCTTCTTCGCTCTTTAACTTCACACAAAAGAGCAAAATCACTCTTACAGATTTAGATAAAAAGTATGTTGTCTAGAGGAGGAGTCTTTGTGCAGAATCATGTGTCACAAAACAAACAAGCAAAAGTTGAAATCTATTTAACCCTAGCTGAATTTTTTAAGTTTCCAACTGAAGACTTTTATCAAGATGTTATGAATGGAACAGTTGATCAACTACTAGTAGAAATGGCGAAAGAAGCAAATTACACCAAACCAACTGTTCAGTTAAAAGGTAGATTTCCAAATTTTTCTGAAATGAAACAAACCTATATGCGTTGTTTTATGGGTGTGATTAAACCTTATGCCCCACCGATTGAATCAGTCTACAAGGTATGGACAACTGATCCAACTGCTGGACTATCTATTGCAAAGAGCAAAGGGTATCTGTTTGGTGATGCAGCTCTACACATCAGGCACCTCTTCGAACAATTCCATTTAGAAATCCCAGATGATTATGCAAAAATGCCTGATCATTTGACACTCTTATTAGAGTTTCTTGCTTTTTTGATCAAAGAAACGAGTGAAGAACATGTAAATCAATTCGTTGCTGATCATCTTGATTGGTTAGAAGATTTTAAACATGAATTATTAAAAGTAAATGATAGTTCCTTTTATATCGATGTAACAGACATCATCATCAGTTTCATAAACAACGAAAAGAGGCCATAAAGTTGAAAATCCCTACTTTTCATATTGAGAAGTAGGGATTTCTATTTTATAGAGTTTTTTCGAAGAATGCATTTCTTTTTTTCATTTTAACCGCAACATTTTGGTTTGAAAAATGTATAAAGAGTATAGACAATTTGAAACGTGAAAAGAGTGCGGAGGTAACATAATGAAAAAAAGAGTTGTGATTATTCTAACGATGATTCTTCTATTTAGTGCCGTTACAGTTTATGCAGGGAATGCGATTTATGGTTATTTTAATGGTTATGAGAAGGTAAAAGTTCTCCTTAATGGAGAGCAGATGGTATCCAAAGTCCCAGGATTTATCATTGAAAATACAACAGTTCTACCTCTTAAAACGATTGCCGAGTCTATGGGAGCGATTGTTTATTGGGATGAGGAAAAAAGCCTTGTAAAAATGATAAAACCCAATGTGAATATGCAGCTTACTGCAAACCCAGTTTTGGATAATGGGAACTATGTTATTTATAGTCCTTTTGGGAAAATCCCTACAAACAGACGTTCTGGATTTAATTTCGCTGTTTATAGTGAAGTGGATAATTTACCAAATGAAAAAATTCAAATTAAAGTAGTGCTTAAAGATCCAGATGGAAAACTTGTAGAAGAAGGGGAAACCAAAACCTTTGATGCAACAAATGAAGATAGCTTGCAGTATGTTACTCCCTTCAAAAATATTGATTTTATTAAAACCGGTAATTATCGTGTAGAGTTTCTATTGAAAAGCGAAGCTACTCGTGGTGAGTTTCTTAAAATAGGTGAAAAACTAATCTTGGTTAAGTAAATCGTTTGAATAGGGGTAAGATTGTCAATAATAGTAAAGTGCCTTACTAAAAAGTCGTCTTGTTGTTAGACGGCTTTTCTTTTTAGATAAAATAAAAAGATAGGAGTTTACTATTGTGAAAAGACATTTGTTCTTAGTAGCACTTGCCCTTATCATCGTTCTATCAGGTCAGTATTTCTGGCTCCAACAAAATAAGGTGAAGTATGAAAAAAAATCGACTGATGAAGTGCAAATACCCAATTCCACTGCCGGTCTATCTTTCTCATACCCATTTGATGGAAAGCTTACTCTTTCTTTACTTAGTCAAATTTTTGAATGGGAAAAGCGTGAATTTGAGCAACATTTTTCTGAGATGTCAAGTGATGAGCTTATTTCTTATTTAGATTTTCTCTCATCACCATTAAAAGGAGCAAAGGTTAGTACACGTGATTCCCATTTGCCTGGTGCTTTAAGAAGTTATCGAAACGGATTTCATGAGGGAATTGATTGGTATACTGGAGTAACTGGAATAACGATAAATCAGACGACGCCTGTTTTATCTATGGCTGATGGAATTGTAGTGAGAGTTGATCGTGATTTCGTTGAATTAACCAAAAAAGAAAGGACAGAACTACTAAATATTGCAAAGAGTTCTAACCAAACACCTGAATATATTTTAGATCGTTTAAGAGGAAGAACAGTTTGGGTGCAATATCCAAAAGGAGTACTTGTTCGTTATGCCCATTTAAGTGCTATTTCTAAAAATGTAGTCCTTGGAAAAGGGATAAAAACAGGAGAAGTCTTAGGCTATGTTGGTAATTCTGGTACAAGTGATGGTGTCTTTGGAAATGATCGGGGACTGCACCTTCATACAGATATTTTGATTTATAACCACCTATTTTGGGAAAATTTAGACAAAAGGCAAATAAGGCAAGTTTTAAAAGCGATCTTTTTCTAACAATTTATTGAATTTTTTTTGTTTCTTACCTTTTTTGCTCTTGGATTTGGTACAATTTAATATATTATCTTATCATCTTTGTTTTAGGGTTTGTAATGGGTGAGGGGGAGTAATCGTGATTTTTCATATTGATAAAGCAGATGTAATGGTGGAAATAGAAAAAATTGAGGAAGTTATTGATTTAATAAAAAAGGAAAATCCTGGATTTTGTGAAATTATTATGAAATCTAAGGATGATGATGAATTACGTGAAAAGATTTATCAATACTTTTATCATTTCGAAATTCATTGTCTACAATCTTGTCATATGAATGCTTTACAACGTTATCAATCTCAACAAGCTTTACGCGTTTTGAAAAACTTGTTTTCTCCACGCCATGAGGCGATTACACATTTCTCAGTACTTAAGAACTTAAAAAAATGTTTAAACCAAGATTACCATGAGGTAGGTTTGGGATTTGCCTATGAAATTTTATTTTTGTTTAGGGCTTTAAAGGGAACCACAGGATTAGAACAACTTCAAGAAGAAAAACCTATGTCTAAGATGCCTGAATGGAGTCTGTTAGATCATCTATCTAAGGAAGTAAATGATTGGATGAGCCGATATCCAAGTGGGTTAGATAATTCGATTATCCTGCAAAGGATTGAAAACCGAGAATCGATAAAATCAAGCTACAAAATTACTAATAAAGAATGGGATCATTGGAAATGGCAATGCCAAAACGTGATAAGAGACCGAAAAGAATTAGAAAAGTTCATTTCTCTGACTGAAGAGGAAAAAGAGGCGATTGATTTAGCAAATCATCACCAACTTCCTTTTGGGATTACTCCTTTTTTCTTATCTTTATTGGATTTAAATGATCCAGAAAGCAAATATGATCATGCGATACGTGCACAAGCCTTCCCTCCACTCCGATATATTCAACGCTTAGTAGAGGTAAAAAAACACCATATGAACATGTCATTATCTCAAACTCGGCAAATACCTACAGAAATTTCAATCACAAGGGGTTATCCTATGATTGCTATTTTTAAACCGATCCGCCAAAAGGTAAGGTATTGCTTATATTGTGAGCGAAGCTGGGCGATCAATCATGCTCTATGGAGGCAAGATCAAGTAGAATTGGATAAAATAGATCGAGCCATTCGCTGGTTTAATCGTCATCCAGGTGTGACTGAAGTTTTGATTTCAGGGGATATTATGATCTATGATGACCCAATGATAGAAGAGATCTTATCCCGTCTGGCGGATATTTCTCATATACAGCGGATTCGCGTATCGACAAGAATTCCAATGATTTTACCTATGAGGATTACAGACTCACTAGTACATCTTCTAAGCTCATATCAAATTTCAGGTAGAAGAGAAATCTCTTTAATGACCCATTTTGAACATCCTTATGAGGTTACGCTTGAAGCGATGAAAGCTATCCAAAAATTAAGAAAAACTGGAGTTCAGGTTTGTAATCAATCCATTTATACGGTAGAGAATGCTAGAAGGTTTGAAATGTCTGCATTAAGAAAGCAATTGCGTCTAATTGGAGTGGATCCTTATTATTCCTTTAATGCTAAAAAGGATATTCCTGAAGAAAGAGTACCTATTGCACGGATGATCCAAGAACAAAACGAAGAGTCCCGTTTGGCGCCAGGAATCGATCGTTCCGATGAGGCGGTATTTGATATACCAGGAATGGGAAAAAACTACTTAAAAGCTTCCCAAGAGCATGAACTGATTATGATCCTAGGCGATGGTTCAAGAGTATATGAATTTTATCCTTCAGACGTCAATTTATTCAACAAAAGGTCATTTCTATATCGAGATGTTCCTATTTTTACTTTTCTTCAACAATTAGCCCATAAAGGGGAAAACCTTAAGGATTATCAATCCATCTGGTATTATTACTAAAAACAATAGTATAATGGTATTTGTTGTGACTGTAAATGATACTGGAAGGATGTTGATGGATGAACAAATGGTTTGAACAATTTACTCAACTTTCACTAGAAGAAGAAAAAATAGAATTTAAAAACAAATTAGAGGCAGTTGGTTTTACTGCCATGAATCAATTGATTCAAGATTTTTATGAAAAACTAAAAAATATGGACGAATTAGAGTTTGATCAAATAAAAAAATGGTTACAATGGGGGAGTGAACTTTTCCCGAATTTGAGTGTTATTAGTCCTTCTTGGGAAAATACATGGCAAGACTTAGCAAAGATTTATGATGTAAAAGTAGGGTATTTCATGGAAATTCCTAAAGAGCAAAGGGATGGAGAATGGCAAGTTTTGTTTGATAACCCCTTTTCAACTGAAGGAGTTGTCTGCCACCCTCGCAAGACCTTTAATGAAGCCACTTATTTAGCTGCTAAGTATCAACTTTATATGAAAAAGGCTGAAATTGTTGAATTACAAAAAATACAGTTATGCTATATGAAAAGAGGCTAATTTCTTAGAAATTTTAGTTTTGAAAGTTTTTCCTTGACTGTTGTTATTTGTAATGATACGATTAAACAGCTAATTGATAAGAAAAGAGGATTGATTTAGATGAGTGAACACGATCACAACCATAACCATCATCACCATGACCACCATCATAACCACGATCACGACCATGAGCATAAAGTGGTATTAGTTGATGAAAATGGACAAGAAAAAGAATTTGACATTGTTACTTGGTTTGAAGTAGAATCTCAAGAATATGTCGTTTTAGTTTCTGCTGATGCCGATGATGATCAAGAAGGGGTCATCTTAAAAGTTCAAGAAGAAAATGGCGAAGAATTTCTTGTAGATATTGAAGATGACGAAGAATGGGAAAAAGTATTATCTGTCTACGAACAGTTAATTCAAGAAGACTAAAAGAAACCCTCTACACTGGAGAAACTCTCCAATGTGGAGGGTTTTTGCTATAGAATAAATTAAAAATAAATAAAAGGAATATATGTTCTAAAAAACGAAGGATTGAGGTATAATAAAATAAGAACATTAGTTCCTTTTAATCACTTTTGTGGGTATATTGGAGGTGTAACATAATGGATAAAAAGAAAAGGGTTATTTTTTTAGTGGATATGGAAAGCTTTTATGCCTCTGTTGAAATAGCCTCCAACCCTGAATTAGTCGGAAAGCCTGTTGTGGTTTGTGGAGATCCGGAAAAAAGGCATGGAATTACTTTAGCTGCAAATCCTTTGGCCAAAAAGGCAGGAGTAAAAACAGCAATGCCTCTTTGGGAAGTGAAAAGTGTTTGTCCACAGGCTCAATTTGTAAGGCCACATATGGGGAAATATATTGAAGCATCTCTTCAAATTACGGAAATTTTGTATGAATTTACTGATCAAGTTGAGCCTTTTTCTATCGACGAGCAATTTATGGATGTAACAGCAAGCCAAAGCTTGTTTGGGTCCCCTCAGCATATGGCAAAAATGATTCAAAAACGAATCTGGGACGAAGTAGGTGTCAGGGCAAGGGTAGGAATTGGTGAAAATAAAATCCAAGCAAAGATGGCATGTGATCGATTTGCCAAGAAAAATCTTGAAGGAATTTTTGAATTAAATAGTACCAATTATATGAAAAAAACGGCTTCTTTAGCTGTTGATGAGTTGTTTGGAGTCGGTTCAAGAATGAAAAGAAATTTATATAAATAGGAATTTATACCATAGGGGACTTAGCCAAAAGGCCACTTGAGGAAATGAAAAAAAGATGGGGTGTCAACGGTCATATTTTATGGTTAAGTGCCCATGGTATTGACTACTCACCAGTAAAAAATGATTCTACAGAATTGCAAAAAGGGGTAGGTAATAGCATTACTTTACCACGAGATTATATCTATAAAGAGGATATACAGGTCGTTTTGTTGGAATTAGCAGATGAAGTATGCAGGCGGGTAAGAGCTCTTCATAAAAGAGGTAGGACGATTAGTCTTTCACTTCGAGGAGCAGATTTTAATCATCCTACAGGATTTCATCGCCAAACTACCATTCCTTTTGCAACCAGTGATACCATAGAAGTTTATCAAGCTAGTTTACAGTTGCTTGAACATTTTTGGGATCGGCAACCAGTAAGAAGTATAGGGCTAAGTCTGGATCAACTAGAGGATGATCGGGAAATTCAGCTTGATTTATTTAGTCATCCTATTAAGAAGTTACAATTAGGGAAAACAATGGATGAGATTCGCGAGCGTTATGGAAAAACAGCGATTTTTCGAGCTTCTTCTTTATTGTCTTCAGGCTTATTATTTGATCGAGCTACAAAAATAGGAGGGCATGAAGCATGAATAGAGGAAATTTATTATGGACAGGTAGCCGTATGATGCTAACAGAACATCGACAATTGTTGAATAAAAGGTTGAGAGATATCAACAAAAAACAAAAGCCACTATTGGATGAGCAACAAAAGGAACAAATGGTGCAAATCATTTCTGAAGCGATGGTGAATGATCTAGAAGTCATCATTACTTTGTTTGATCCCTATCATGAAAAAAGGATCACCGGAAAGGTATTAGGGATTGATCCTTTGTTACGAAGATTACAATTGGGAGATGAACAGGAGTATTCATGGATCAAATTAGAGGACATGATAGATATAGCTCTAAAATAAAAGAGCGTTCGAATTGAACACTCTTACTACCACTATTTACGAGGGTTATAATAAAGAACACGGCCATTAAATAGATGTAATTCAGCTTTTAACTTCTTAGCAAGGTATTTGGAAAACTCATTTCCTTTTGCCTGATCCCCAGGGGTACGATAGTCTTCATCAGGTAATACAACTTGGATAAACTGGGTGGTATGACCATCTACTTCCTCAGATCCAACACCGATAATGAGATAATTATAGAGCTCATCTTTTGCTTTTAAGTAAAGGTATTTCGTATCCCCTTCAGCTTTTTCTTGGATGGTGTATGGAAAAGCAGATTCATGATACTCCCAATCTAATTGTTCAGCTAATTTTCCAGTATTTTCAATGTACTTATTTAATAATTCCTTAACTTGATCTATTGTGATCTCTTGCTGTACTGAACCATTGACTAGTTTAACATACGCACTTTTTCCCAACTTTAGTCCACTCCCAATTCCATATTTAACATACTAGTTATATTTTAGCATTAGGGCATAGGGTTGACAATAAAATAGCCAAAAAAAAGAAAAATTGATGTAGGATAAAAAAATAAACTGCTACATATTATTGGTGAAGAAAATTTGTTAAGGTTATAAGAATATGGTAAAATAAAAAAAAGCAGACAATTAAAAATGTTTTGGAGGAAATCACATGGGAAAGGCTGATCTGCTAGAAACGGTGAGATGTGAGTTAGGCCTTATTTTGCAAGATGCTAAGAGTAAAAATGAATGTTATGATAGGGTAATTCAAGTTTTAAAGGCTTATATTCCTCATTACAAAACAATTTTGATGTACCTAACTGATGAAACCTCTTTTCAATACTATAAACATGAAGGCAATGTTGAAGGAATGAACTTAGAAGCGATTCCTTTTGGAGAAGGAATGTTAAGTAATGTTGCAGCCCGTGGCGAAATCTCCTGTGAATTTGAACCATCGGGACAATTAATCTTTATTCCTTTTTACCATGGACATCATCTTGTAGGAGAACTATTAATTAAAACAACTCAATATGTAGACCAAGAGGAAATCTGCTTTATTAAATATATACAAAATATATTAAATCAAGTCCCTATTGTATAAGGGACTTTTTTGCATAAGTAAATGGATGGGGGAATCAAGCATGGATACAATGCAAACGTACTTGGTTAACGATGCAAAAGCCATTTTATTAGTGGTTCATGGTTCAGGCGAACATATTGGTAGATATCGGCATGTGGCAGTCTGGTTAAATAAACATCATATTTCTATGGTAGGTGGGGATCTTCCTGGTTTGGGACGATCTAAAGAAAAACGTGGACATATTCAGGATTTTGCTAATTATTTACATAAAATAGATCAATGGTTTCAATATATTAAAAAAAATTGGCCTGAAAAACCAACCTTTTTATTAGGCCATAGTATGGGCGGACTCATTGTATTAAGGTATTTAGAAGAGTTAAAGGATAGCCAAGCACTTAAAGGAGTGATCGTAACATCTCCTGCGGTGAGCATTGGTATAGAAGTACCAAAGTGGCAACGTATCCTTGCCGAGAATTTAGTAAAGGTATGGCCAACGATGAGATTAAAGAGTGGCATTACAGCAAGTCAAGTGAGTCGTGATCCAAAGGTGGTTAAAGCATATGCAGAAGATCCACTCGTTTATAATAAAGTAAGTATTGCTTGGTTTCTTGCATTTCAAAAAGCAATTGAACTCGTTTGGAAAAAAAAGGATCAAATCTCTCGTTCAGGGATTCCGTTACTTTATTTGCAAGCGGGAGAGGATCAATTAGTCGATCCACAAAAAGCTAAAGAATTTGTGGAGGGTTTTTCTAAAGAACAAGTCCAATTTCACCTGATTGATGGTCTTTATCATGAAATCTTGAATGAACCAGAAAAAGAGATCTATCTTCAATTGATTACAGACTGGATGTCAAAAAAAATAGAGTGAGCTATATTTTCATTAAATTGCTCTATGGGACAATTTTAAAACCCATAGGGCTTTTTATGTCCTACTAATTAGATGATATAGATAATTAAAATAATTTATTTGTTCAATTGACATAAAAAGTATAACATATTAAAATAATAATAACATAATATTAAAGCGGTTACACCAAAAGGATGGGGGTAAGAAAATGGGTACATTAGTATGTAAAGAATGTGACCAAATCATTGCACCAATTCAGTCAGAGAAATCAGAAGTATTATTTGGAATTTGCGAAGATTGTAGTTCTCACAAGCATGATAAGGAATAAAATTAAAAACATGAAAAAGGCCTATGAATTTTAGATCATAGGCTTCATTTTTGCTTTTTTTTATCTTTGCTATTTTAATAGATAGGAATCGCTTTTCTTGCCTTAATGACCTTTAAGGTTCCGATCGTTTCATCTTCAGGTCCTTGAACAGGTAATCCTGCAGCAAGGTTATATTTAATATAATCTATATTATCTTGGGTAATGATTTCACCAGGTAAGAGAATAGGAATACCAGGAGGATAAACCATAACGAATTCAGCAATGACATGGCCTACCGAATCATCTAGTAAGACGACATCTGTATCAGAATAAAATGCGTCTCTAGGAGAGAGTGCAAGTGATGGAATTTTTGGTAAACGAACCTCTACATGATTTTGTTTACCCAGATGAATATGTTCTTTTGATAATCGTTGAAGTGCCGTAATCAATAGATCTACGTCCTGATAAGTATCTCCAGGAGTAATTAAACATAGAATATTATACAAGTCGCTTAATTCAACCTCGATATTATATTCCTTTCTTAACCACTTTTCTACTTCATAGCCTGTTACACCAAGGTCTTTTACACTGATCAATAACTTCGTTGGGTCATAATCATAAGTTGCGTCAGTCCCCAATATATCATCTCCAGGGCTATATAGTCCAGGTATTTCATTCACGCTTCTTCTTGCGTATTGGGATAGTTCAATTGCTTGTTCTAAAAACATACGCCCATTGATTGCAAGATTTCTCCGAGCCGCATCTAAGGAAGCTAAAAGAATATAAGAAGTAGAGGTGGTGGTAAGCATACTCATGACAGATTGGACATGATGAGGATTAACCAACCCTTCCTTTACATTCAAAATAGAACTTTGAGTTAAAGAGCCACCTAATTTATGAACACTAGTAGCCGCCATATCAGCCCCTGCTTGCATTGCTGATAAGGGAAGTTGATCATGAAAGTGAATATGTACTCCATGGGCTTCATCAACAAGAACAGCGATTTCATATTCATGGACAATTCGTACAATTTCTTCCAAGTTACCAGCAACTCCAAAGTAGGTAGGATTGATCACCAGTACTGCTTTTGCATCTGGATGTTGTTCTAAGGCTTTTTTAACAGATTTAGGAGTTATCCCATGGGCAATACCTACTTTAGGATCCATTTCAGGATGAATAAATATGGGTGTTGCACCTGCAAAAATAATAGCGGAAAGAATCGATTTATGAACGTTTCTTGGTACAATGATTTTATCGCTAGGGCCTACAACTGACATAATCATTGCCATAATAGCCCCACTTGTACCTTGAACTGAAAAGAATGTATAATCAGCACCAAAAGCTTCAGCAGCAAGCTCTTGAGCCTCTTTAATAATGCCATGAGGATGATGTAAATCATCAAGAGGTGCAATATTGATTAAGTCAATGGATAAAGCATTGGTACCTATAAATTCTTTGAATTTTTCGTCCATTCCTTGCCCTTTTTTATGTCCGGGTATGTGAAATTGTATGGGATTCTTTTTGGCATGCTCTAACAATGCACTAAACAAGGGTGTATTTTCTTGACGATTCAACCCTTATCACCCTTTCCTTATTATATTTTTTCCACATTATCATAATCATTAAACAAACAAATAGAGTATAACATGATTATTTTGAGTTGCAATAGGCAAAAATATGATTTTTTTCATTCAAGAAAAAAATATTTGAAGGATTTCGTACATAATAGTAGAAAATAAATGGATATGTATCATTTACTTATTTGTGAAAGCGCTATCATTACTATTTTTAGGAGGTTAGAAATGAAGACAAGAATTACTGAGTTATTAGAAATCGATTATCCCATTATTCAGGGAGGATTGGCTTATCTCGCAGATGCTAACTTGGCTTCGGCCGTGTCAAATGCGGGAGGACTTGGGCAAATTACAGCAGTTACCTTACCTACCCCAGAACATTTGCGTGAAGAAATCAAAAAGGTAAAGATGCTTACATCTAAGCCATTTGCTGTTAATTTTGCGATAAGTTTATATGGTGATAAATGGAAAGATTATCTAGAAGTTGCAATTGCAGAGCAAGTTCCAGTAATCACGATTACAGGAGGGAATCCACTGCCTGTATTGGAAAGACTAAAAGGTTTACCGATCAAGAAGATCTCTTTGGTATCCACTGTAAAACAAGCAATGAAAGCTGAAGCATTAGGAATGGATGCCATCATGGCAGTTGGACAAGAAGGAGGCGGCCATATTGGTAAAGATGATTTAGGTACTTTTGTTCTCATTCCAAAAGTTGTAGACGCAGTGAAAATTCCAGTTATCGCAAGTGGAGGAATTGGTGATGGCCGAGGGATGATGGCTGCTTTCGCTTTAGGGGCAGAAGGAATAGAAATGGGAACTCGTTTTATTGCAACAAAAGAGTGTGTATTGGCACATGAAAATTATAAGAAAACATTGGTAGAAAAAACAGAGATGGATACGATTGTGGTTAAAAGAACACTTGGCGCTCCAGCTAGGGCAATCCTTAATCCAACAACGGAAAAGGTTCTTGAACTAGAACACCAAGGGGCTACATTTGAACAATTGCGACCATTGATTGGTGGTGAAAATAATAAGGTGGCTATTTATCAAGGGGATATGGAAAGAGGTTTTGCATGGGCTGGACAGGTAATGGGGCTTATCCGAGACGTTCCAACCGTACAGGAACTCTTCCACCGAATTGTTGGAGAAGCAGAAGAAATCAGTGAAAAGTGGAAGAGTATCTTTTAAAGAGAAATGTATATTGCAACGACCTCCATCGTACATGCCTTTCTATGATTAAGACTAAGCCTTTGTCGCTAGTTGATAAAGTGGCATTAAGGTTTCAAAGGTATTTTCAATTTTTTGAAAGAGTTGTTCTTTATTTGTTAAAATTGGATCATTACGATCAATAGTAATGCCACATAAAAGCTCAGCTTTTTTAACCTTTTTCAACTTCTCTGCCATTTGGAATAGTTCTTCCTTAGTCAGGTCTTTATGAGGAAGAACTTCTGGTTTTGTATGATCCATCGACCAAGCAAACTCAGAGGGAATAGAAGAAAAAATTTCTGTTAAATGGTTTACAAGATTTTCTCCAAACTCTTTCTTGTACGGAGCTTCATAGATTAAAGCAAACCAGATAAATAGATGTGTAGACCAAAGGCCAACTTGAAAATGAGGGAAGGCTTTGTATCCCCGTTTGCTTGGAGCAAACGCAACCCAGGTATCATTTGGAGGATTTTTAGTTCTTCTTGCGTGTTTGGCTACATGATAAAACATTTCTTGGCCTGTTAATACACTTAAGTAAGGAGCCATTTCCTGACCAATTAATTCAAGCTTCGGGCGGATATATTGCTTAATTCCTTCCATTCGCGGCTCTAATCCATCTATTTGAAATACATCAAAATCTAGATTTGAAAATCCAACAAAATTCATAGCATACTCTCCTTTCAATTATAATAAATATACCATATACTTCCTATTCATTCAAAAAATCAGGTGCAATTGAAGTATTTTCTAACGTTTGCTAAATCATTGTGACAATTATATGAAAGAAAACGTTTTAAATGGATATCTAAAATTGATATAATAGAAAATGGGAGTAAGAAACCAATGTGGAGGTGCCTTTCATGCAATTTAAAGTGAGTACAGAATCAATCATAACATTAGCTTCAGATTGTATCATTTTGACGCACACCGAAGATAAGGACATGTTATTAGGTTTAGCACAACAAGTAGATGAGCAAATGGATCATCGAATCTCTCAATTAATTGCAGAAAAAGAGATTAAAGGAACCTATGGAGAAGTCACTTTATTGCATACTTGGGGGAAAATACCGGCAAAAAGAGTACTTGTTTTAGGTCTTGGTAAAGAAGAAAAACTAACGATTGATCGAGCAAGAAATGCTTATGCTATCGCAGCAAGAAAAGCCCAATCGATCGGTGTAAGAGAATTAGCTGTAGTCGTAAGTCAAAAATATAAAGCGATATGGAATCCAGTTGATTTAGGGCAAGCAGTTGTTGAAGCGATTCAGTTAGGTACCTATACGTTTAATTACAAAACAAAAGAAAAAACACAACAAAAAATAGAACGAATCCTTGTCACTGTTGATGGGATATCTGTAAAAGCAGTAGAAGCTGGGGTAGAACGAGGAATTATTTTTGCAGAATCTCAAAATTTAGCAAGAGATTTAGGCAATACTCCAGCGAATAAAATGACACCTTCACTATTAGCTGATAAAGCAAAAGAGGTAGCAAAAAAGCATCGTTTAGAAATTAATATTTTAGATAAAAAACAAATTGAAGAATTAAATATGGGTGCATTTTTAGCCGTTTCTAAAGGAAGCGATGAAGAACCGAAATTGATTGTGATGAAATATTTTGGAGCACCAGAATATAAGGATGTTATTGGATTTGTAGGAAAAGGAATTACCTTTGATTCTGGTGGTATTCAAATTAAACCTGATAAAGATATGGATGAAATGAAAGGGGATATGACTGGAGCAGCAGCAGTACTTGGGGCTATGAATGCCATCGGTAGTTTGGAGCCGCATGCTAATATAATTGCAGTTATTCCAGCTTGTGAAAACATGGTTTCTGGTCATGCGATTCATCCTGGGGACATTGTA
This sequence comes from Tepidibacillus infernus, assembly GCF_048898065.1. NCBI lineage: Bacteria > Bacillati > Bacillota > Bacilli > Caryophanales > Bacillaceae > Tepidibacillus > Tepidibacillus infernus. The sequence goes on along the minus strand of NZ_JBLWFI010000001.1, from coordinate 1,170,568 downwards.
GAAACCTTTTCTGGAAAAACAGTTGAGATTAAACATACAGATGCGGAAGGCCGTTTAATTTTAGCTGATGCAATTTCCTATGCTAAACACTTAGGGGTTACTAAAATTGTAGATGTGGCCACATTAACGGGATCAGTCATCTCTGCATTAGGCCATCATATGACTGGAATATTCTCAAATGACCCTGATTGGGCAAAAGAAGTAAAAACTGCTGCAAATCTATCTGGTGAAAAGGTATGGGAGCTTCCAATTGATGATGATTATGAAGAATTAGTTGAAAGTGAAATTGCTGATTTAAAAAATGATGCTGGTTTTGGTGCAGGAGCGATTCAGGGTGCAATGTTTTTAAAGGCATTTGCAGGGGATACACCTTGGGCTCATTTAGATATAGCAGGAACTTCTTGGTTATCTGAAACAAAAGGGGTAAATATCAAAGGGGCAACTGGGGCGATGACTAGAAGCTTAATTGCTTTAGCCATTCGCTTTGGTGGTAATTAAAAAAGAGCAAGAATTGGTATAATATTAATATAGAATAAAGTGTAAAGACGGTCTATGTTAGGCCGTCTTTATCGCGTACCAAAAGGAGGTTAATCCATTGAAAGTTGGATTTATTGGAATAGGAACTATGGGATTTCCTATGACAAAAAATTTATTAAAAGCTAATTTTGAGGTGTGGGTTTTTAATAGGAGTAAAGAATCGGTCAAAAAGGTGGTAGAATTAGGTGCAAAAGAAGCAAGTTCAGTAAAAGAATTAGTTCAACAGGTCGATGTCGTTTTAACTGCGCTTCCGATGCCTGATACGATTGAATATGTATATTTAGAAACAGGTGGAATCCTTGATACCGCAAAACCAGGAACTATCGTTATTGATCATAGTACCGTGGGGCCTGATTTAAATGAAAAGATCTATAAAGAAGCCAAAAAACAAGGAGTGGATTATTTGGATGCTCCGATAAGTGGTGGTCCAATGGGAGCAGAGGCAGGGACACTAACCATCATGGTCGGTGGAGATAAAGAGGTCTTTGATAAAGTTCAACCTATTTTTAAAGCGATGGGAAAAACCATTCTTTATATAGGAAAAACGGGAAGTGGAAGTATTGCAAAATTAATCAATAATATGTTGGTAGGGATCCATACTGCTGCACTCACAGAGGCATTTGTATTAGGAGCAAAAACAGGAATGGAAAGTGACGCATTATATGAAATCATAAAAAACAGTACAGGGTATAGCTATATGATTGATCGCTGTTTACCATTGATCCAGAACCGTGATTTCAAACCAAGATTTAGCATTGATTTACTATATAAAGATTTAGGTTTGGTCAATAAATTAGCAGATCAAATTCTCGTTCCTGTGAAATTATCTAAAATGGCTCAAGATGCGATTGGTGAAGCAAAAGAACAAGGTTATGGCAATGAAGATATTTCGGCTGTTATTAAAGTTTTTGAAAAAAGGGCACACACTGAAGTAAAGTAAGTTGTTAAATAGACTCATAAATGATAAAATAAAGTATTAGTTTAGACGCCTAAATGGGCGTCTTTATCTTTGTTTGTAAAAAACCTTAACTAAAGGAGAAACATTTGATGAAACGAGACGATATTCGAAATATAGCGATTATTGCCCATGTTGATCATGGAAAAACAACACTAGTGGATAAATTATTAACTCAATCAGGAATCTTTAGAGAAAACGAACAGGTTGGGGAGCGGATGATGGATTCTAATGACCTTGAACGAGAACGTGGAATTACAATTCTTGCTAAAAATACTGCAGTTCAATATAAAGAACATATCATCAATATCATCGACACCCCTGGTCATGCGGACTTTGGTGGAGAAGTCGAACGAATAATGAAAATGGTAAATGGAGTTTTATTAGTTGTTGATGCATTCGAAGGAAGTATGCCGCAAACCAAGTTTGTTCTTCGTAAAGCCTTAGAAGCTGGTCTAACGCCAATTGTTGTTGTAAATAAGATTGATCGTGAAAATGCTCGTCCTGTAGAAGTAGTTGATGAGATATTAGAGTTATTTATTGAACTTGGAGCAAATGATGAACAGATTGAGTTTCCAGTCATCTATGCTTCTGCACTCAAAGGAGTTAGTGGAACAGAACCAAACCAACTAACAGAGGATATGAAACCTTTATTTGATGCAATCATCGAGCATATTCCAGCACCAGAAGTTGATTATGATGCACCATTACAAATGCAAGTCACTTTATTGGATTATAGTGAATATCTGGGTCGGATCGGGATTGGTCGAATCGAACGAGGTATTCTTAGAAAAAACCAAACTGTTGCTGTCATGAAACGAGAAGGATCAATGAAGCAAGCAAGAATAGCCAAGTTATATGGCTTTGTAGGCTTGAAAAAAGTAGAAATAGAAGAAGCAAAAGCGGGAGATATTGTTGCAATTGCAGGAATTGAAGGGATTAACGTAGGGGAAACCATTGCTGACCCTGAACAACCAGAAGCATTACCTTTATTGCATATTGATGAGCCTACCTTACAAATGACATTCGTCGTCAATAATAGTCCATTTGCAGGAAAAGAAGGGAAATATGTCACATCTAGAAAATTAAGGGAGCGATTATTTGCGGAATTAGAAAAAGATGTTAGTTTACGCGTAGATGAAACAGATAGCCCTGATGCTTTTATCGTATCAGGCCGTGGTGAGCTACATTTATCTATTCTGATTGAAAACATGAGACGAGAAGGCTATGAGCTTCAAGTTTCAAAGCCTGAGGTCATTGTTAAATTCATCAATGGCAAAAAAATGGAACCATTTGAAAACTTAATCATTGATATACCTGAGGAGCATATGGGAGCAGTCATGGAAAGCTTAGGGCCAAGAAAGGCAGAAATGCTCAATATGACTCATTTAGGCTTTAACCAAATTAGACTTGAATTCTTGATACCGTCAAGAGGACTAATTGGCTATCGTACTGAATTTTTAACATTAACTAGAGGGTACGGAATTTTGAATCATTCTTTTGATTCTTATCAGCCATTGGTTCATCAAGAAGTCGGAGGTAGACGAGAGGGTGTTCTCGTTTCTTCAGAAACAGGAATAGCAACAACTTATGGTATACTATCAGTAGAAGATCGTGGAGTTCTGTTTGTCACGCCTGGAACGGAGATCTATGAGGGAATGATTGTTGGCGAGCATAATCGTGAGAATGATATTATTGTCAATGTATGTAAAGAAAAGCATATGACAAACGTCAGATCTTCAACAAAAGAAGAAACGGTGAAAATGAAAGCAGCTAGAGTGTTAAGTTTAGAACAAGCATTAGAATATCTAGATGATGATGAATATTGTGAAATCACACCTAAATCTATACGGTTACGTAAAAAATATCTAAATAAATCAGAGCGTGATAAGCACGCAAAACAGAAAAAAATGGAACATCAGAATGCATAAAGAGGTGAAAAAATGCAACTTGGTTGTCATATCAGTGTTTCCAAAGGACTAGAAAAGGCTGCCCAAAAGGCACATGAATTGGGTGCAGAAACATTTCAAGTTTTTACAAAAAATCCGAGAGGACTAAAACCTAAAAAGGTGGATATGAAGGATGCTTTAAACGGGGTAGAATTTTGTAAAGAACATGGAATAACCGTTATCTGTCATACTCCATATATTACAAATTTATCCACGCCTAAAGAGGATTTACAAGAAGTCACCATTCGTTCGATTGTTGAAGACTTGAATATCGCTGAGGCTTATGGTGCAATTGGAGCAGTTGTACATTGTGGAAAACATGTTGGTGAAGGAGAAGAATATGGAATCAAACGAATGATTGAAACCTTAGATTTGATTCTAGAGCAATATGATGGTCCTGTAAAACTGTTACTAGAAAATACTGCCGGCCAAGGTTCAGAATTGGGATTAGCCCCTGAAACGTTAATGGAGATACGTAATAATACAAAATATCCTGAAAAAATAGAATTTTGCTTTGATACCTGTCATGCTTTTGCAGCAGGGCAATGGAATGAAGAACAATTTGATGACTTTATTAAACGGGCAGAGGAAGCTGGTTATTTAGAACATATTAAAGTGATTCACTTCAATGACAGTAAAGTGCCTTTTAATAGTAGGAAAGACCGTCACGAAAAAATAGGTCAAGGAGAAATAGGGGCAAAAGCATTGCAAAAATTTTTGCAATGTGAAAAACTAGAACATATTCCTTTTATTTTAGAAACACCAGTGACAGAGGAAGAAGAATACAAAGATGAAATCGTTTATCTTCACCAACTTCGTGAAGATATGAAGTAATGGAGGATGGAAATGGATCTGAGAGATGCAATTTTTAATTGGGTTCAAATCACTGTTGTTCATAAAGCAAGACCTGAAGATCATGCGGCGAAAAACACTTCTGAATTTTTTAAACAAATTCTAATAGAGGATCATAAAATTGAGGAAATTCGTTATGAAAGAGATCCCTTCTTTTATACGATTACTTATAGGATTGAAGGGAAAGAAGATAAAATTACATTTGGGACAGGTTTGGTAGAGAAATTACTAGAGGATATCGAAAACGAACCAAAGTATAATATTTAAAAACTATCCTCGTGAAAATAGGGGAGTTGAGAAAATGAAACATCATAAATGGGTGAAGGGACTCATCATTTTTGTGACGATTATTGGCTTGGGCTTGGGCTCGATTATTGGATATGCTTCATGGAAAATCAATCAATTTTTTGAAAAAACATCGGAAACTGCTGAAAAACCAAACATCAATAATATGAAACAGGACTCTGAGCAAGACAAACGAACAGAGAAACCATTTGCTATTTTATTACTAGGTGAGGATTACAGACCGGAAACACATAGTTTGAATACAGATGCAATTATTGTAAGTGTCTGGAATCCAGTAACCAAGAAAGTATATTTGTTATCTATCCCAAGAGATACTAAAGTCAAAATTCCGGATTATGGCTATGCAAAAGTAAATAGCACGTTTGCAAAGGGTGGTCCAATTTTAGCCATGGAGACGTTATCTGACCTTTTAGATATTCCGATTCAATATTATGCCACAGTCGATTTTAAAGGTTTTGAAGCGGTTATTGACGAACTTGGTGGAATTGAAATTGATGTAGACCGAAATATGGTTTATCATTCTTTAGCCGATGGTACCGATATCAATCTAAAAAAAGGTTTGCAGGTTCTTAATGGTAAGCAAGCTTTAGATTATGCTCGTTTTCGAAAATCTTCAGTTGGGAAATCTTCTGATGATTTTGAGCGCAATCAAAGACATCAAAAAATTTTAAAAGCCCTAGCTGATAAAATGAGCTCATTTAAAGGGATTACAAATGTATTTGATATTCTTGATGTTGCAGGAGATCATATTAAAACAAACCTAACCCCTGATGAAATGAAAAAGCTAGTTTGGGATTTTAAAGGTGCAAATAAAGATTCGATTCAGACGATTGAAATGAACTCTTATTGGAAAACTCCCTATGTTTACATTGATGATCAAGAGTTGGCAAAAGTTCAGGAAAAATTAAAAAATGCATATGCTATAACTAAGACCGAAGAAACTGAACTTTCACAGCCGCAAAAGGAGGATTTTAATGAGTAAAGATGGATGTGAGCAATTACCGGAAAGTTTATATCAATACATGCAAGAACAGCAATTGGTGCTTTTAACAACATTGATGGATCAAGGCAAGCCTTTTGTTAATGCTATATCATGGACTTACGCCAAAACTCCAACTACAATACGCTTTGCAGTTGATCAACGTTCTCAGATTGTGACGAACATTAAACAAAATCCTGATATTGCGATGACTATTTTTCATCAAGAAACGATTTATACCATTTCCGGGCAAGCGAATATATTGAAGGATGAGATTGAAGGGATCCCATTTAAGCTTGCACTTATTGAGGTGTTGGTACAAAGTGTCCATGAAGTAATGTACTATGGTTCCAAAATTTCCGTCCAACCCCAAACAGAAAAGACTTATAATCCTGAAGCAGCTAAGAAATTAGATCTTCAGGTGTTGGATGCATTAAAAAATGCCTAGTTTAACTAGGCATTTTTTGCATTTTATTCAAATCAATTACTGTTGATATAAACTTTTTCTGGGTTCTTTTGGATTTTTGGTTTGATTTTGCTCTTCTTGGTTTTGCTTCGTCGGTGGTTGTTCTTTTTTCTGAACACCACGTGGTACCTGAGGAATAATCCTTCCTACAATGTCTGATAATTCCTCTGCAAAACCTTTAATGGGGCGTCCACGCTTTATATCTTGATTGATTTCTCGAAGCCGTTGCATAATATCTGGATCTGAGGTAACTAATGCATTAGCCCCTTGAGGATCTTCTTTAAGTGCTTCAGCAACAGAATATTTAATGGTACCAACACGAGAACGATCAAGGGTTGCGTCCACATCAATACCTACGATCGCATACTTTCCAAAGACGACAGCAGTGGCATCATTCACTTGTGGGACTCGAATCGCAATACTGGCCAAACGGTGTGCCGTAGCCTCTGGACTTTGGTTCCTTTTTGGTTCAGGTATGGTTTGAGGTACCCTTTGTGTTTGTTTAATTTTTTTCGTTGGGGGTGAAGCTTCATTTGCAGGTGGTTTATTGGTTGCTTGGCAACCAAGTGATATCGTCAATAAGGAAATGATGAGATACAAAAATAGTTTACGCATCGAATCATCCTTTCATCATCCATTGGGATCATTGTTTTTTCTTAGTGTACCCATTCAGTATAATTCGATGTATTAGATTTTCTGTTCGCATTCAAGATTCATATTACTTGCATACAATATAAATAAGAAGTTTTACATCAGCAAAAGGGAAAATGGTGTAAAAAAAGTTTAGGAGGGGACATATTGGAGAAGATTTATGTCTTGGATACCAATGTTCTTTTGCAGGACCCAAGGGCCATTTTTGCTTTTCAAGATAATGATGTGATCATACCGGCCGTTGTTTTAGAAGAGATTGACTCGAAAAAAAGATTTATGGATGAAGTAGGGAGAAATGCCAGACAAGTTTCACGACTGTTAGATCAGCTAAGAATTCAGGGAAAGTTACACTCGGGGGTTAAGCTAAGAAATAGCGGAACATTGAGAGTAGAATTAAATCATAAGTCTTTTCAAAAACTACAGCATTCATTTCTAGAAATGACAAATGATAATCGTATCCTAGCTGTAGCGATGAATTTACAAATGGAGGAAAAAGAAAAGGAGAATGGAAAACCAGTTATTTTAGTCAGCAAAGATGCTCTAGTTCGTGTCAAAGCTGACGTATTAGGCATTCATGCTGAAGATTATTTATCTGACCGAGTTGTTTCAGATACAGATATTTATCCGGGTTATTTTGAACTCAAGGTTCATCCTTCAATGATCGATGATTTTTATACAAAAAAATGTTTATCACTACAAGATTTAAATCTTCATCCTGATCAGGTTTTTGCTAATGAATTTTATATTTTAAAAGATGAATTTGGTTCAAGCAAATCAGCTGTGACTAAAATAAATTTCGATCATCAGCGGATCGAACCACTTCGATATAATGATTCTGTTTGGGGAATTACACCAAGGAATGTACAACAGAAAATGGCGTTAGAACTGTTGATGGATGATCAAATTTCTTTAGTTACGATGACTGGAAAAGCAGGGACAGGAAAAACATTACTATCTTTAGCCGCAGGGTTGTTAAAGGTAGAAGATGAACAGATTTATAATAAACTTCTTGTTGCAAGACCCATTGTACCAATGGGAAAGGATTTAGGTTATCTACCCGGTGAAAAGGAGGAAAAATTGCGTCCTTGGATGCAACCAATTTATGACAATTTAGAATATCTGTTTAATGCGAAAAAAGCAGGAGAATTAGACAAAATATTAGCAGGAATCGGAAGCATTCAAGTTGAAGCATTGACCTATATACGGGGGAGAAGTATTCCTAATCAATTTATTATTATTGATGAAGCACAAAATCTGACTAAACATGAAGTAAAAACGATTATTTCTCGTGTTGGAGAAGGAAGTAAGATTGTATTGATGGGGGATCCTGATCAAATTGACCATCCATACCTAGATGCAACAAATAATGGTTTAACTTATGTAGTAGAAAAGTTTAAACAAGAACAAATCAGTGGACACGTAAAATTGCAAAAAGGAGAACGATCTAAGCTTGCTCAACTTGCAGCCGACTTATTATGACAAGATAAACCACAAAAGTGACGCCATACTTCGAAGCATATTCCGATTACTTTTGTAGGGTCTCATTATAATATAATGAAAAGAAAGTTATACTTTCTTTAATGTTAAAATAGAACCGGATGAATTTCCGGTTCTTGTTTTGTTTTATTTGAACTCATAAAATAGATATTGAAAAAGGGGGACATAACATGCAAATCGAAAGATTTATATTAGGAGATTTTCAAATGAATAGTTATCTGCTTATTGAAGGGAAAGATGCAATTTTAATTGATGTTGGGTTTGATCCATTTTCTATCGAAAAATTTATTAAAGAAAAAGAATTAACCCTAAAAGCCATTTTACTTACCCATGCCCATTTAGACCATATTGGTGGTTTAGAACAGATAAGAGAAAGATTTAAAGTTCCAGTCTATCTTCATCAAGAAGAAAAGGAATGGTTATCTAGCCCACAATTAAATGGGTCGGAAATATTTCCTTTTTTTGGCGAAGTAAAATGTAAACCAGCTGATGTTCTTCTTTGCGATCTAGATTCCTTAGAAATTGAATCTTTTTTTATTGAAGTGATTCATACCCCTGGACATACTCCAGGTGGAATCTCTTATTATTTGAAACCATTTCTGTTTAGTGGAGATACATTATTCAAAGAATCAATTGGGCGTACGGACTTAAAGGGAGGAAATTATGACCAATTACTTAAATCTATTCATGAAAAACTCTTCACTCTTCCTGATGAAACCGTCGTATATCCTGGACATGGGGAAAAAACAACCATTAGATTTGAAAAAGAGCTGAATCCATATGTTTAGCAAATCAACTGGTTATATAATGATATTATTCATCTTGATTGCAATTCTTTTCATTAGTCTATTTTTTAAAGAATTAAACGGGAGTGAACAAGTTTTTCATTCAGAACAGAAAGACCAATTTTTTGAGGAAGTGACGATACCAAATTTACCTGAACCAAGTCCCGATGTTACTGAATTTGTTCAAATGAGGATCATGGTCGTTGGTGATGTGTTGATGCATATCCCTTTAACCAAGGCAGGTTATAATCGCCAAACTGATCAATACCAATTTGAATCTTTTTTTCAACAAGTGAAACCTATCTTTGCAAATGCAGATTTTGTTATTGGTAATTTAGAAACACCATTGGCAGGAAAGGAAAAAGGGTTTAGCGGTTATCCACGTTTTAATGCTCCCAAGGAAATTGCCCTAGCCTTAAAAAATACGGGTGTAAATGTATTAACTACGGCAAATAACCATTCATTCGACCAAGGAGAGCAGGGACTTATAAAAACATTAGACCATTTAGATGAATATCAAATTTTACATACTGGAAGTTTTCGCACTCAAAGTGAAAGAGATATCCCTCTTATATTAGAAAAAGATGGTTTCAAAATTGGACTTATCGCTTATACTTATGGACTTAATGGATTTATAAAGCCAAAGGATAAACCCTACTTGGTGAATACGTTAGATTTGGAGGCAGTTGCATCTGACGTGGAACAATTAAAAGAAAATCATGTCGATTATATATTAGCTATGATCCATTATGGAACCGAATATCAAAGAGTACCAAATGATCTACAAAAAAAATGGACAGAAGACTTAATGGCTAATGGTGTTGATTTTGTTTTGGGTAGTCATCCACATGTCGTACAACCACTACAGGTAATAAAAGGTGATAATAGGCAATCAGATAGAGGTGTCGTCTATTCATTAGGCAATTTTTTAAGTAATCAACAAGGTGATTGGAAAGATTATGGAATTATTCTAGATTTACTACTTGAGAAAAATCGATTTAATCAAAAGATTACGCTAAAAGAAATAAATGCTATTCCTACTTATGTGAAAAATGTATGGGAAAAGGGAAAGAAAATCGTAGAGATTATCCCTATAGAGCAAGGAAATAAAAATATACAAAAACAGATCGTTAATCGTGGAAATGAATTAGTTCAGCATGTGATGATAGATCAATAAGAACTTCTAAAGACAAAAAAATAACCTCCAATTACGGAGGTTATAATGGGGGAGGTTAAAAAATCTGTTACACTTTTAGAACCGAATCCATAGATCAGCTTTTTGGGGGACATGGTTGGGTGTAAACCAATCATTAGCTGAACTTCATGGGTGATTTTTCAATTCACTAAGTAATAAGGGTGGTTCTGTTAATATAATATGATAGTATAAACACTATGTCAATAGTATAAAACAAAATTTTCCTTGATAAAAATTTTGGACGAAGTTATAGTATCAACAGAATGAAAAAAGGGGTTAACAACATGAAAGAAGCAAATGAAACTCAATTATCAAAAGAAATCATCAAGATGATAAACGATTCACCTGAAAAACGTATAACGTTTTATGACTTTATGAAAATGGCTCTATATGCACCAGAGTTAGGTTACTATACGAAGGATCGCAAAAAAATAGGGAAGAGTGCTGATTTTTATACCAGTTCATCTGTAGGGCCTATATTTGGCCAAACCATCGCGAATAGCTTTGTTGAACTTTTACAATATGCTTCAGAAAAGGAAACATTTTTTATTTTAGAAATGGGTGGGGGAGATGGCCGTTTTGCGAGAGATGTATTAAATGCAATGTTTGAGAAATACCCTAAGATATACCAATCCCTAACCTATTTTATGCTTGAAGCAAGTCCATATCACCAAGACTTACAACGTGAACACTTAGAAAGGCACCTCAATCATGTGAAATGGATTGATCAATTACAGGATCTTCCTCAACCGTTTATAGGAATTATTTTTTCAAATGAGCTGGTAGATTCTTTTCCAGTACATAAAGTAAAAAAAGTAAACGGGAAATTCAAAGAGATTTTTGTGACCTGGAATGAGGAAAGGGAAAGCTATGAAGAGATCACTGCAGAGCTTAGCCATCCTTCCTTAGAAGATTATTTCATTCAGCAAAAAGTTACGCTGAAGGAAGGACAAGTCGCTGAAATTAATTTAGATGCGATGGATTGGATGAAACATGTAGCGCAACGATTAATAAGAGGATATGTGATCACAATCGATTATGGTTATCCTGCAGATGAATTATATGCAAGTCATCGGCATGATGGTACATTGATGTGCTATTATCAGCATACTGCTAATGATAATCCTTACCAACTAATCGGAGAACAAGATATCACCACACATGTGAATTTTACTGCACTCATGGAGGAAGGAAAACGTTGGGGTCTTGAACCTGTCTGGTTTTCTACGCAAAGCCATTTTTTAATGAATAGTGGTATTTTAGAAATGCTTCAAGAAATAGGATTGGATCAAATGAAAAATAAAGACCTTTTTCAAGATGAAGCCATTAAATTGAACCGCGCGATTCGCCAATTAATTATGCCTGGTGAAATGGGGGAAACTTTTAAGGTGCTTGTTCAACAAAAAAATATGGGGTCATATCAGTATCGTTTCATGACAAGCGCGTTAAAACAATATGGACTATAAGAAAATAGTACTTTGTATCGAGCTCTGTTGCTCATACCTTTCTATGAATAAAGAATAATGTGAGAAAGGTACTATTTCGTTTTTCTTAGATTAAAATGATCAGGTAAGAAATACACTCCTGAAAGTCGCTTGCTTTTGTCACACACACTCTCTATTGGATAGGGACAAGAAAATTTAAGAAACCTCTTCCTAGGTGGAAGAGGCTTTTCATTTATTGTTGAACTGGTAATTTAACCATTGTATATTGACATGCATCGGAGCCATTCGTAATGGATGTTTCTTGAACGAGGTTAATGTCTCCTAAATAGGTTTCAAAGATTCCTTCAAGAAGATGATGATGCATTTGACAGATATTATGATTTTTTACTGCATCAAGCGTTTCATGGAAAATACAGTTATTTACTCGGAATCGAATGGTATGTTGGTCAATGATTTCGATATTCGGTTGTAGACCTTGAGCAATGACCAATCGTTCAATACTTTCAATTTTTTTTTCAATTGGTAAGTACCTCGAGTTTTCGATACTATCTTTCATCATGGCCTGTCTTGCTGCTTCTCTGCCAAAGTTTCTTCCCATTTCTACTAAAGCTTTCTTACCTTCTTCACCAAATGACAAAAGGGTCTCTATGGCTATCTTGGCAAGGAGTTTATAATCTCTCGGAGGGAACTGGAGACTTACAACTTCGTCAGATAATGTGTATACTCTACTTGGTCTTCCGCCACGACCAGTTTTTTCGGTGATTGATTTAAGTAAATTGACATCTTCTAATTTACTCAGATGAAGTCTAGCTACATTAGGATGAATACCAAATTTATCAGCGATTTCTTGTACATTTACGGCTCGGCCCATGGAAGAGACGTATTGGTAAATTGCAAATCGTGTGGGATCAGCCAAAACACTTGTTAATTTCAATGTATCATTTTCCATGCCTTTAAAGCCCCTTTCTCACTTAATCATAATAATTATATTATATTAACGTTTTATAGTAAATAAATTCCTTGAAATAGACATATTTACTGTAAAGATTATCCTTTTAGAGTAGAAAATTTTGTTAAAAAATAATTAATTACTATTGACATAGTGTTTAATTAAATAATATAATTAAGATGCAAAAAGAAAATGTCAAATTTAAAGTGTTGGAAACTTTTTTTAGATACATACGTTTATTATTTATTAAAAAACATTTTACACATTGTGTTCAACAATATGTAAAAAAATTACAAAAAGGAGAGATGGAGCATGCAAAATAAATTAGTGTTTTTCACATACCCTAGTTGTACATCTTGCAGAAAAACAAAGGCTTGGTTATCTGAAAAAGGAGTTAGTTATGAAGAGCGTCACCTTTTCAAAAATCCACCAACTGTTGATGAGCTTTTAGAAATTGTAAAGAAAACAAATAATGGATTAGAGGAAATTCTATCTACACGTAGCCAAATGTTCAAAAATTTGGATGTGGATATTGAGGAATTAAAATTAAGTCAATTATTAGATCTTTTATCCAAAGAACCACGCTTGTTAAAAAGGCCTATTTTAACAGATGGTGAAAATATTGTAATCGGCTATGATAAACCAGCTCTTGAACAGCATTTTGCTTCATAAACTATTAATATATACCATATCAGTTTACCTAAACCACGAAATTTCGTGGTTTTTTCAAATGTAAAGAAAGTATAAGTTTCTTCCACTTATCATTTTAGGGGTTTGTATATTCCATAAGCTGCGACATAGCGTGACTAGCAGCTTTAGCTGTGTAGCACGACTTGTACACTTTGTGTGCCTCAGAAGTGCCCTTCTCTCCTTAATCTTTATTTATAGAAGGGCATGGATGACGGAGCGCGATGGAATATACAAACCTTTTCTAATTTATTTATGTATCCTCCTGTTTAAAAAATTAAAAGATTGGATATAAAAAGTAATAGTTTTTTATTCTATAAAAACTATTAAATTCATAAAAATATAATACTTACGATTTACGGGGGGATCTATATGGTCGCAACTAGACAAGATGCTTGGACTGAAGATGATGATTTACTATTAGCAGAGGTTATATTGAGGCACATTCGTGAAGGTAGCACTCAATTGAAAGCTTTTGAAGAAGTAGGGCAAAAGCTTAATAGAACTTCTGCAGCTTGTGGATTTAGATGGAATAGCTTAATTCGTAAAAAATATGAAGCAGCTATTCAAATCGCAAAATCCCAAAGACAAAAAAGAAACTATCAAAAGGTTGAAAAGAATTTTGATAGTGAGTTTAGTGAAGAATTATCTGCGCCAGAAGAAATGAAAGAGGTAACTGAAGAAAATCTTACCTATGACAGCATCATACGATTCTTAAAAAAGCAGAAGACATTATCCCAAGACAGAGGCAAACTATATAAGAACTTGGAAAAAGAATTAGAAGAAAAAGAAAAAGAATTGGTGAAGTTACGAAAAGAAAATGAAGAAATGAGAAGCCAACTAAAGGACATCCAGGTGGTAAATGAAGATTATAAAGCCCTTATTCAAATTATGGATCGGGCTAGAAAAATGGCCTTCTTATCTGACCAAGAGCATGAAACAAAACCTGTTTTTAAGATGGACCTTAATGGCAACTTAGAACGAATAGACAAATAGAAATGACTGTTGAGTTTCTCAACAGTCATTCTTTTTATCTTTAAATTTGCTTATTTACATGAATAGTATCTACCACTGAACGCCGACACCATCAGGATGCCAAATGTAAGGGTTTTCACCCCTATCGCGAATCATGTCATATTTAACTGGTACAAATTCCATCTTAAGCCAAAAATCATCTGAACGATTTCTAGCATTGGTTTTAATAGGGTGTCCTAGACTTTTTGCATATTTGACGAGTGCTGTTCCTATTTTTTGATTGCGGTATTCAGGTAACACTTCTAATTTAAACAGTTCATAATAGTCCTGTGGAGGACTAAAGAATTGGTCATATTTACGATCAACACGATATAAGCTCATTCTTCCAACCAACATATCATCATCATAAATCCCGAAAAATGGAGAATTCATTTCATCTTCAATTAAATTGGCCTCAAGATCTTCTAGCATGGCTAATTCAGCCAAACCATATTCTCTAAATTTTTTAAAGTCATCCATCGTCTTATAGTTTACTTTTAACTGTAATACTTTTGATAAAGCCATTTCATCCGCCTCCCTAAATTTAAATAAAAACCATTGTTTTGAAAAAGGGGATATTATTGTTAAAATATTCTTTATTTTCTTATATTGTACTATAAAAGTCGTAAGAATGGTATATTTTTATTAAAAATTTTACAAAAATCTAAATTAAAAGTAAATTAAAATAAATCCTAAATATTCGGAAAAGAAATTCACTTACAAAGCAGGAATTGATCATGTTTTTTCCGAAGAATAACCTTGGGAAAGAATGCGATTTTGTAATAAGGAGTGTTTCTTTTGGGCGTTTTTATAAAAACTTATGCTTTGATAGCGACGGTTCCGTTTATTTCCTTTTTTCTTATTTATTATTTGATGGTTTTTATGGGAAAAGAAAAGAAACATGCATTTAATTGGGCGTTTCATTCGACCACAATTCTTCTTTTTTCGGCTGTAAGTGCTCAAATTAAATTTATCTTTCAATTAAAGCAAGGATTTTGGTGGGTGTTTTTCTGGGTGTTGTTTTTGATAACAAGTATTGGTTTTCTACAATGGAAAATAAAACGAAAAATTAGCTTAAGAAAAATCATGATTGCCACTTCAAAATTAAGTTTTATTTTGTTTAGTATCGCGTATATTCTTTTTTTTGTTATAGGTTTGTTTTGTACATAGGCAATACTTCTTGTATAATTAGAATGTAACATAGCGTCTTAGGGGGGGAGAGAAATGATAGGAATTACAAAACTTTTAACCAATTCAAGTAATTTTGGGGATCAATTACGCTATAGTAAGGGTGCACATGGGCGAGTAAATGGCACGCATTTAAACCACGGGCCTGTCGTGGTATGGAATGTAACGAGGACTTGTAATCTACACTGTATTCATTGTTACTCTAGTTCTGAATCAATAAAGTATGAAAATGAACTTTCAACAGAAGAAGCAAAACAAATGATTGATCAGCTAGCGGACTTTCAAGTTCCGGTACTTCTTTTATCTGGTGGAGAACCTTTGATTCGTGAAGATATATTAGAATTAGCCGAATATGCGATCAACAAAGGAATAAGAGTAACTTTTTCTACAAATGGTACACTGATTGATCAAGAAATGGCTAATACAATCAAAGAGATTGGCGTTGGCTATGTAGGCGTTTCCTTTGATGGAATCAATGAAAAACATGATGAATTTCGAAGATCAAAAGGTGCTTTTGAAAAAGCTTTAAATGGGGTTCGCCATTTAATAGAGGTTGGACAAAGGGTTGGATTACGATTTACGATCAATAAACATAATTATCTTCAACTAAATGATATTTTTGATTTTATGGAAAAGGAGAACATTAATAGAGCTTGTTTCTATCATCTAGGTTATTCAGGTAGAGGTAGTGAGATGATGAAGGAAGATTTAACCCATGAAGAAACGAGGGATGCATTAAATATTATTATAGAAAGAACGTTAGATTTCCATCATAGAGGTCTTGAAAAAGAAATCTTGACGGTTGATAATCACGCTGACGGTCCTTACCTTTATCTCAAAATGAAAGAAAAAAACCCAGAACAAGCTGCTTTTATCCTAGAAATGTTACAACGAAATGGTGGCAATCGTTCAGGAATCGCCATTGCAAATATAGATCATCGTGGTAATGTACATGCAGATCAATTTACCCAAAATCATACCTTTGGAAATATTAGAGAACAACATTTTGGTGATATTTGGTCCAAAGCAGAACATCCTATTTTAAATGGTTTAAAAAATCGTAAACCCTTACTTGAAGGAAGATGTGCTTCCTGCCAATGGCTTCAGATTTGTAACGGTAATTTCCGTTCAAGGGCAGAAGCTGCAACTGGAAACTTTTGGGCATCAGATCCTGCTTGTTATCTAACAGACGAAGAGATCGGGATCGTATAAGGGGGAGAAATAGATGCAGCCACGCCTTATTTTTTGGGAATTAACTGAAGGGTGTAATCTAAAATGTGTTCATTGTCGCGCGACGGCTCAACCAAATCGAAATAAAGAAGAATTGTCGACCGAAGAAGCTTATCAGGTAATTGATCAAATCGCTTCCTTAGGGGATCCGATCCTTATCTTGACAGGTGGGGAACCGCTTTATCGACCTGATTTTTATGAGATTGCAAGTTATGCTTTACAAAAAGGTTTAAAAGTGGCTCTTGCCACTAATGGAACATTGATTGACCAATATCATGCCCGCAAAATAAAAGAAATAGGAATTAAACGGGTTTCGATTAGTATCGATGGAGCAAATAAAGAAACTCATGATGGATTTCGTGGAATTCCTGGTGCCTTTGACCAAGCGTTAGAAGGAGCCAAATTTTTACAAGATGCTGGGGTAGACGTGCAATTTAACACAACCATTAGCAAGCATAATGTAGATCAAATCGAAGAATTACTTCAGTTAGCAGTAGATAAAAAAGCAGTAGCTCTTCATCTGTTTATGCTTGTGCCTGTAGGATGTGGTATTCAAATTGCTGAGAACCAAATGCTTCCTTCAGAACAATACGAGGAGGTTTTAGCTTGGTTTTCTGAACAGTCTCGTGAAGCTCCGTTAGAAATAAAAGCGACCTGCGCTCCTCACTATTATCGGATTATCAGGCAAAAGGCAAAAGAAAGAGGAGAGAAAGTCACCTTTCAAACTCATGGAATGGCAGCAATGACAAAGGGATGTTTAGCTGGGACAGGAGTGTTCTTTATTTCTCATAAAGGAAAGGTTCAACCATGTGGTTATCTTCCAGTAGAAGCTGGAGATGTAAAAAAACAGACGCTAAAGGAGATTTGGAATGAGTCTCCTGTTTTCTTGAAACTTCGTGATCAAGAGAGTCTAGAAGGGAAATGTAGTGTATGTGAATACATCAATGTTTGTTCAGGGTGTCGGGCTAGAGCCTTCTATGAAACCGGCAATTATATGGCGGAAGAGCCTTACTGTATCTATCAACCAGCCAGAGATTAATATAGCTCACAAAAGTGACGCCTTCCTTTGAAGCATACTCCGATTACTTTTGTGGGATTCCAATAAATATTGAAAGAAAGTTTACTTTCTACCTTTTAAAAAAGTGGGAACCATGTATTTCTAACATGGGATTCCCACTTTTTAATGTATCCATTAATATCTATTTTTTGACTTTATATTTAAGATGAGAATATAAAGAAAATAGACAGAGGTATAATTTTCCTCACGTTGTAAAAAACTATTCCTAGCTTAAAATCCTGAAGGTGATAGATCATGAATGAGGATAATTTTACCATTACGATTGACGATCAAGAATTCGAAGTGAAACCTGGTCAAACGATTTTAGAAGTAGCTAGAGCTCATGATTATTATATTCCTAGTATCTGCCATCACCCTAATTTGCGAGAGATAGGGACTTGTGACACCTGTCTAGTTAATGTAGATGGGGAACTCGTTCGTTCTTGTAAAACACCAGCAAAATTAGGGATGAAAGTAGATACCCATTCAGAACTTGTAAAGGCGTCTCAACTAGAGGCCATGTCTAGAATTTTAAAAAATCATGAACTTTATTGTACTGTATGCGATAACAATAACGGAAATTGTGAAGTACATAATACTGCTGAATATTTAGAGATTGAACATCAAAAATATGAATTTCGTCCAAAGCCATACCCACCAGATAACTCTCATCCCTTTTATCGCTACGAACCAGATCAATGTATTCTTTGTGGTAGGTGTGTAGAGGCTTGCCAAGATCTTCAAGTGAATGAAACATTGACTATCGATTGGAGCCGGAAGATCCCAAGAGTCATTTGGGATGAGGATGTTCCGATTGACCAATCTTCTTGTGTTTCTTGTGGACATTGTGTCACGGTTTGTCCATGTAATGCGCTAATGGAAAAATCCATGCTAGGTGAAGCAGGATACCTTACTGGAATTCACAAAGATATATTAGAACCAATGATAGATATTACAAAAGAAGTTGAACCAGGCTATCAAGAGATTTTTGCGATTTCTGAAATGGAATCAGCTATGCGTGAAACTAGGATCAAACGGACAAAAACCGTATGTACATATTGTGGGGTTGGCTGTAGTTTTGAAATCTGGACAAAAGGACGCAAAATTCTCAAAGTAGAACCGCATGTAGATGGTCCTGTTAACGGGATTTCTACTTGTGTTAAAGGAAAATTTGGCTGGGATTTTGTCAACAGTGAAGAAAGACTAACAAAACCATTGATCCGAGAGGGAGATCATTTTAGAGAAGCCACATGGGATGAAGCTTTAACCCTAGTTGCAACAACATTTAGAGAGATCAAAGAAAAAAGTGGAGCAGATTCTTTGGCGTTTATCTCCTCATCAAAATGTAGTAATGAAGAGAATTATCTTTTCCAGAAATTCGCTCGATCTATAATCGGTACAAACAATGTAGATAATTGTTCAAGATATTGTCAGACACCTGCAACTACTGGTTTATTCCGTACGGTGGGATATGGCGGCGATTCTGGAACGATCCATGATATTGCTGAGAGTGACATGATCTTAATTATCGGTGCTAATCCCGCAGAATCTCACCCTGTTTTAGCTACACGAATCAAGCGAGCACACAAACTTCATGGCCAAAAGTTAGCAGTGATTGACTTACGGAAAAATGAAATGGCTCAAAGAGCAGACATTCATCTTCATCCAAATCCTGCCACAGATTTAGTGTTACTTTCAGCGATCACAAAATATTTGATTGACCAGGGCTGGGAAGATAAGGATTTCATCAACAACCGTGTGAATGGATATGAAGAATATAAAGCATCCTTAAAGAAATTTACTCTTGAATATGCTGAAGAAATCACAGGAATCTCAAAAGAAGAAATCCTTAAGCTTGCTAACATGATTCATGAAGTGAAAAGCATGTGCATATTATGGGCGATGGGAGTTACTCAACACATGGGAGCTTCAGATACCAGTACGGCCATTTCCAATCTATTGTTAGTAACAGGAAATTATGGCCGACCGGGGACAGGAGCGTATCCATTAAGAGGACATAATAACGTCCAAGGAGCTTCTGATTTTGGTACAATGCCTACTTTTCTTCCTGGATATGAGCCTGTAGAAAATGAACAGGTTCGAGCTCGCTATGAACAAGCATGGGGAGTTAAGCTTCCTAAAAAACCAGGTTATGATAACCATCAAATGGTTGAAGGGATAGAAAAGGGCGAAATTAAAGCGATGTACCTGTTTGGAGAAGAAATGGGACTTGTTGATTCCAATGTGAATTATGTTCAAGGAAACTTTGAGAAGCTAGAATTCTTTGTCGTACAAGATATCTTTTTCTCAAAAACAGCTCAATTTGCGGACGTGGTACTTCCAGCCTCCCCAAGTTTAGAAAAAGAAGGAACCTTCACAAATACCGAGCGTCGGATTCAACGCTTTTATCAAGTATTTGATCCATTAGGAGATAGCAAACCTGACTGGTTGATCTTCCAAGAGTTGGCTAATAAGATGGGTGCCAATTGGCGTTATGATCATCCTTCTGAGATTATGGCGGAAGCGGCTAGTTTAGCCTCATTATTTGCAGGAGTTTCTTACGATCGATTAGAGGGGTGGAATAGCCAACTCTGGCCAGTTAAACCAGATGGAACAAGTTCATTACGACTATTTGAGGAACGTTTTCCATTTAAGGATGGGAAAGCAAGATTCTTCCCGGTTGATTGGACACCACCTTTTAAACCAGGTAAAGGATTTGATTTACATCTGAATAACGGTCGTTTACTTGAACATTTTCACGAAGGAAATATGACCTATAAATCAGAGGGAATTACGCACAAAGTACCGGAACCATGGCTTGAAGTTTCCCCAGAACTAGCGAAGGAACGTGGGCTTAAGGATGGTACCTTGGTTCGTCTAACTTCCCCATATGGAAAAGTGGAAGTGAGAACACACATCACTGAACGAGTCAAAGGAAAAGAACTCTACTTAACGATGAACTCAACAAAAGATAATTCCTCGGTGAACCATTTAACAAGTAGTTATCATGATAAGGTTACCCATACTCCTGCTTACAAGGAGATGGATGTAAAGATGGAAATCTTAGAAAAAGATGGAGAACCACCATTACCACGCGTGAATCACCGTTTTGGTCATCGTGTTCCTCAAATTGGGGTAAATGTAGAGGAAAAATGGAAGCGTTCAGATTATATCCCAATTCCTGAAATGTTAACGAATGGAGGGGATCAAAATGGCCCAAGCGATTACACGTATTAACAAGAAAGTTCCTAACAAGGCAGAAGAACGTGAACAATCCATTCAACAAATCCTTGAAAAAGTAGCGGAAAATCGAGAAACGATTTTTATTGCCTTAGATGTATTTAAAGGAATGAGCGATGCAGGGTTGCTTCAAATCGCTGATGGGATATTGAAAAATCGGCAAAAGGTAGGAAAAATTGCCATTACACAAATGAATCAACCAGGTGTTCACCATTTGGTTAAAAATATCATACAAGGATTAAAATTCCTAGGGAGTCTTGACCCAGGGCAGGTAGAAACACTGTTAAACGGATTAAAGGGGTTAGCTAGAGGGCTTGAACGAGGGATGAATGAAGCTGGTGACGAAAAGGCACCAAGTTTATGGACGATGTTAAAAGATGCAAGGGATCCTGAAATTCGAGCATCACTTAATTTATTTATGAACTTCTTAAAAGGTATGGGTGAAGAATTGCAATCTGACGCCAATCCTGTGCATTAGGCAAAAGGAGGGTTAACCATGTTAACTGAAAATATCGCTGTTCAAGGAATCAATACAAAAGTTGATGCAGATCGAGTGAAAGAGGTATTGCAAGATGTTTGGGGAGTAAGAGAAGTGGTTATCAATGAAAAAAACGGAAATGCGCTGATTAGCTATGATGAGCATGCCGCTTCTATTACTGATTTCAAACAAGCAATACTTGATGCAGGATACAATCTAATGCTTAAAAAGGGTAAGGTAGAAACAGATAAAATGGATGATCAGATAAACCTACAAGAGGATAAGAATGACTAAGATTTGTGAAATATGTGGAACGATCGATGGCACCACCCTCGATCAATTCCAGGAAAATTCATCAAGGAGTTATATAAAAGTGGTTTGTAAGGGAGGAATGAAATTTGGATTATAATTATCACAATCCCCAACGAATTGCAAAATTCACAGTAGAACAAGGGGTGAAAAAAGCAAAACTTCCTTTATCCAATATGTTGGTATTAGGCTTTCTTGCAGGAGCCTTTATCGCTATGGGTTTTCTATTAGATGTTCGTGTCGTTGCTAATTTACCAAAGGATTGGGGAACGTTCGGCTCTTTTTTGGGAGCTGCAGTTTTCCCAGTTGGTCTTATTTTTGTATTGATTGCAGGAGGAGAATTGCTGACAGGCAATATGATGGCAGTCTCTATCGCTTGGTATTCCAAAATAATAACAAGTTTTCAGCTCGTTCGCAAATGGTTTTGGATCACGATCAGTAATTTTGTTCCTGTCTATCTTGGTAATGCCGTTGAAGGTTGTTTTGCTGTTGCTAGTGCTTATTGGTTTACTTATATTCGTGAAGATGAAATGGATGAAAATAACAAGTGATCATGATCGAACATCCATTATCAGTGAAGAAAAATATTATTCAATATCACGAACAGCAATGGCAAGAAGTGGAGGATGAAATTGCTTATGAAATGCCTCTGACGATTTTTCTAAATGGGGAAGAGTTTGCTACGATTATTTGCTCTCCTTCTCATTTAGAAGAGATGATAATTGGTTTTTTAGCCTCGGAAGGTGTGATTCGTTTTATCGAAGAGGTCATCTCCATCACGATCATCGAATCGAAAGGGTTTGCATATGTAGAGATCAAAAACAAGCCAAAATTTTCTCCGCATGATTATATCAAGCGATTTATCGGCTCTTGTTGTGGGAAAAGTAGGAACTTTTACTTTGAAAATGATGTAAAAACAGCAAAGACAATCAATTCGAATTTAAAGATTACCATTGAAGATAGTATTCAAATGATGAATCACTTACATGAAAGTTCAACCATTTTCAAAGAAACAGGTGGAGTACATAATGCTGCTTTGTGTAGCTTAGATGGAGAGATGATTTTCCGTACAGATATTGGAAGACATAATGCATTAGATAAGCTTTACGGCTATTCAATCAAAAATGGGATAAACTTAGGAAATAAATTGATTGCTTTTAGTGGTCGTATTTCTTCAGAGGTGTTGATCAAGGTTTCAAAAATAGGTGTAGGAATTCTTCTTTCAAAGGCAGCCCCTACGCATCTTGCATTACAGTTAGCTGAAGAATTGAATATTACGACCATTGGTTTTATTCGAGGAGACCATCTAAACATTTATACTCATCCAGAACGAGTTTTAACTAACCCACAAAAGTGAAAGAAGAATCCATTTTTCTTCAACTTATCATTGAAGTTTGTATATTCCATAAGCAGCGACTTTTGGGAGTGTATTTCTTACCTTATGTTTTATTCCAAGAAATGCACGGACAACGGAGCGCATTGGAATATACAAACTTTTTTTCATTGTTTTATCACAATTTTAACTGAAAAATGTTCAAGATTTTGTAGTATTCTATTATGAGTGGTTCCAATCTGAGGAGTTGATTTGCGTTGTCTCATACTCATCATGTGGTTGAAACGAAGACAAGAGGAATTAATATTGCGTTTTGGTTGACATCTATTTTATTTATTGCTGAGATCATTGGTGGGTTGATCACGAACAGTTTAGCTATTCTCAGCGATGCATGGCATTTGCTTAGTGACATTCTTGCTTTAGGAGTAAGTTGGTTTGCACTTCGCCAAACAAGAAGGCCAGCTAATAAACGTTTAACCTTTGGCTATCATCGCGTAGGAATATTTGCAGCTTTCTTTAATAATGTTACATTAATTGGAATTTCATTTTATATTTATTATAAAGCGATTACCCGTATTTTTACACCGGAACCCGTTGGATCATTGGGAATGATCTATCTTGCTTTGCTTGGAGTCCTAGTAACAGGGACGATTGTTTTATTTTTAAAAAAAGAAAAACAAAACTTAAATGTAAAAAGTGCAGTATTGCATTTTGTTGGTGATGTCTTTTCCTATGCAGGAGTCATTATTGGCGGAGTATTATTACATTTCACTGGATGGCTTTGGATTGACCCTATGATAAGTATAATATTTGCAAGTGTCATTTTACGAGGGGCTTTTCGTATGTTAAGGGAATCCATTCGTATCCTTTTAGAAGCCGTTCCAGAAGGGCTAAATGTGGATATGATCAAGGAGGTAATGGAACAAGTACCAGGGGTTCATGCTGTTCATGATATTCATGTTTGGGGGATTTCAGCAGAAGAAGTGATGTTAACAGCCCATGTGGTGGTGAAAAATCAACCCGTTTCAGAAGGGCATGATCTTTTACATGATGTAAAAAAAGCATTATATGAACATTTTCATATTTGGCATTCTGTTTTGCAATTAGAGACGATTCAATATCAAGAAACAGATCAAGCTCAGAAAAAATTTGATCCCAATTTATCGGCTGATCCACAAATGGGAATTAATATGGTGTTGATGAAGAAAAATTAGGTCTTTTGACTTATTTTTTTTAACAAAAACCAAAAACAAGGTATAAAGTATTATTTTTTAAAAAAGTCCTGTAAATTAGCAGGATTTTTTTTTTATTTAAAGAATAACAAAATGAAAGTGGTGGATTGTGGTGTAAAGTGGATGATAATGGAGGGAAAATGGGGTGACTTGGCATGTTTATGGGTGAATTTCAACATAATATTGATGATAAAGGCCGAGTCATTATTCCTGCCAAATTTCGTGATGAATTAGGATCTACCTTTGTGATTACAAGAGGATTAGATAAATCCTTGTTTGTTTATACACAATCTGAATGGCAGCAAGTCGAACAAAAATTAAAATCGTTACCTTTTACTAGAGCTGATGCAAGAAAGTTTACTAGATTCTTTTTTTCCGGTGCTGTTGAATGTGAAGTTGATAAACAGGGAAGAGTAAGCTTACCTCCCAATTTAAGGGAATATGCAGAACTGATAAAAGAATGTGTATTTATTGGTGTTTCTAATCGAGTAGAGATATGGAGTAAAGAATTATGGGAAAGCTATTATCAAGAATCAGAAGAGTCCTTTAATGAAATTGCAGAAAAGATTGTTGACTTTGACTTGTAATATTGGAGGCTATCTACATGTTTAAGCATACAACAGTACTATTATATGAGGCGGTAGATGGGTTAGATATTAAAGAAAATGGGATCTATGTGGATTGTACCCTAGGAGGTGCAGGGCACTCTATTTTAATTGCCTCTAAATTAGGTGAAGAAGGTAAATTGTTTAGCTTAGATCAAGATGATCATGCGCTTGAAGCGGCGAAAGATCGATTGCAAAAATATGGAGATCAAGTAACCCTGATCAAAACCAACTTTCGATTACTTAAACAGGTTTTAAATGAAAGAGGAATTTATGAGATAGATGGTGTGTTATTTGATTTAGGGGTTTCATCTCCACAATTGGATGAAGGAGAAAGAGGATTTAGTTACCATTATGATGCCCCGTTAGATATGCGGATGGATCAAACACAGGAGTTAACAGCAGAAATCATTGTTAATACCTGGCCTGAACAAGACTTAACGCGAATCATCTATCAATATGGCGAAGAAAAATTTTCACGCCAGATTGCAAAAAAAATTGTGCAACATCGTTCAGAAAAACAAATCAAAACGACGGGAGAGTTAGTAGAGTTAATTAAAGAAGCGATTCCAGCTCCTGCTCGCAGATCAGGCCCACATCCAGCAAGACGGACTTTCCAAGCGATTCGCATTGCTGTGAATGATGAGTTAAATGCTTTTGAACAGGCATTAAAGGATGCCATAGAAATGCTTAGACCTCAAGGAAGGGCTAGTGTGATTACCTTTCATTCCTTGGAAGACCGTATATGTAAAAAAGTATTTTCAGATTTTGCACAAGGTTGTATTTGCCCGCCTGACTTCCCAGTATGCACGTGTGGACAACAACCTGAAGTAAAGATCATTACCAAAAAACCGATTATACCAACGGAACAAGAAATAGCTGATAATCAAAGGGCACGTTCAGCAAAATTAAGAATAGCTGAAAAACTATAGGGGGAAAACTTCATGGCGATTTATACAAATGGCAACTTAGCTTATCAAACACAACAAAAATCACTTCCACATCAACAAAGAATTCGTAAGGTTAATAAAAAAAGCCTTCCTGTTAAGGAAAAATTATTCTATTTACTGACGGTTCTATTTGTTGTTATTTTAGCAGGTTTTATCATTTCCGGTTATGCCCAAATTTCTGAATATAACTATTCGATTCAAAACCTAGAAAAATCGATTGCTAAAACCAATGAGGAGAATGATACTTTGCAACTAAAAATCGCTGAATTAAGTGCCCCAGAACGTATTATTAAGATTGCTCAAGAAGAACTTGGTATGGCATTAAATGAAGAGCAAGTCATTATATTATCGAAAACACTAAATTGAAGTAACTTTTAGGTGAAGAGGATGAAGACAAAACAATTGATCAATAGAAGAGCAATTTTTGCAGGGATTGGGATAACCTTTCTCTTTTTTGTCTTGATTTCAAGATCGTTTTATATTCAGTCAGTGGAAGCCACAATGTTAAAAGAGAAGGCTAAAAACATTTGGAATCGAAATACAACAATTGAACCTAAAAGAGGTACGATTTTTGATCGGAATGAAGACCGATTAGCTTACAATGCACCTGCTTACACGGTAGTTGCTATACTTTCAAATGAATATAAGAATCATGTAACAGACCCTTTGAATACTGCTTTAAAATTATCGTCTATTCTTAAAATGGAACAAAACGACCTTTACACATTATTAACGAAGCAAGCTTTTCAAGTGGAACTTAGACCAGGTGGTTGGAAAATAGATAAAGATACTGCTGATAAAATTAAGGCCTTAAATTTACCAGGAATTATTTTAAAAGAAGAAACGAAAAGGTATTATCCTAACAATTCTTTGGCTGCATATGTTCTTGGATTCATCAATTATGATAATAAAGCCATCATGGGTTTAGAGAGTCAATATGATCAACAGCTACGGGGAGAACCCGGACAGTTAAAGGTAATGAAAGATCTAAAAGGGTACGAATTACCAGATGGTGAAGAACTTTTTCAACCTGTAAAGGATGGCCAAGATTTAAAACTAACGATCGACAAAACGATCCAGCAATATGTAGAAAGTGCATTAGATAAAGCAGAAACAATGTATAACCCTAAAAGGATGGTTGCAATTGTTGCTGATCCCCACACTGGTGAAATCTTGGCTATGTCTAATCGCCCTACCTTTAATCCGAATCAGTATTGGAATATTGAAAATTACAGCAACAACGCGATCAACTTCCAATTTGAGCCAGGTTCTACCTTCAAAATCGTCACCCTTGCTGCGGCGATTGAGGAAGGAAAATTTAACCCCAACGAAACCTATCAATCTGGTAGAATTCAGGTGCCTGGAAAGGTGATTAGGGACCATAATGGAGGACGTGGATGGGGTACGATTAGCTTTCTTGAAGGGGTACAGCGCTCAAGCAACGTAGCTTTTGTTCACTTAGGCTATGAAAGATTAGGCAAAGAGAAATTATTTTCTTATATCAATGACTTTGGTTTTGGTCAAAAAACAGGCATTGATCTCCCAAATGAATCGGTAGGAATTATGAAAGATGTAAAACAAGCTTACCCTCTAGATGTAGCGGCGATGTCTTTTGGACAAGGAGTTGCCGTCACCCCCATTCAACAAGTGATGGCTGTTTCCGCAGTTGCCAATGGGGGAAAGTTGATGCAACCTTATTTAGTTAAGGAAATAAGCGACCCTAAAACACATAAAGTTATTGTGAAAAATGAACCCATTGTTAAAAAGAGAGTTATATCTGAAGAAACCGCTAAAAAGACACGTGAGGTATTAGAAAAGGTAGTAGACTTCGGAGAAAAGCCAGGTTATATAGAAGGTTACCATGTTGCAGGTAAAACAGGTACAGCACAAAAGATAGGCCCTGATGGTAAATACTTAAAAAATAAAAATATCGTTTCCTTTATTGGTTTTGCCCCTGCAAATGATCCCAAACTGATTGTTTATGTCGCTGTGGATGAACCAGACTTAGAAATTCCATATTATGGTAGTACTGTAGCAGCACCAATTTTTAAAGAAATCATGCAAAATAGCTTAAGATACCTAAAAGTGCCGATTGATAGCAACGAAAGTATACAAAAGCAAAAAGCAGAAATAGTTAAAATTCCTGATTTTATCAATCAGCCATTGGTGAACGCCAAAAATAGTTTAATAGAGAAGCAGATATTGCCTATCGTGATTGGCAATGGGAAAAAAGTGTTACAACAATTTCCTGAGAAAGATACAGAAATGGCTAAAGGTGAAAGAGCATACTTAATTACTGTTCCTAAAGGTGAATGGAAAGTTCCTCATTTTATTGGAAAATCATTAAGAGAAGTATTAGAGATTAGTTCTATTTTAGATATCAACATACAAATTAAGGGTAGTGGTATCGTTATAAGTCAAAGTTTATCACCTGATACTCCCTATCAAGGACAAAAAATTGAAGTAGAATTAATAGATCCTTCGCTCCTTCAATAGCTTGTTCTATTGATTTCAAACTCTGAATAAAGTTGATATAGAAAGAGTTTGAAAAGGGGGACAAAAGGTGAGACGCGTTTCTCAAGTCACAGTAAGAAAACGGATCTGGCTTTCCTTAATCATTGGAACCTTTCTGTTTATTTCTCTTATTGGCAGATTGGGATATATTCAACTTGTTCAAGGGAAATGGTTAGCTGAACAAGCAGAGGAGCTTTTTAAAAGAGATATACCAGTTGAAGCAAAAAGGGGAAAAATCTACGATCGCAACGGAGAAATTTTAGCTTACAATATCAGTGCACCAACAGTAGTTGCCATTCCTGTCCAAGTTAGAGAACCACAGAAGGCAGCTAGAGAATTAGCTAATATCTTACATATGAGTGAAGAAAAAATATATAAACTGATTACACAAAGAACATTGATCGTCAAAGTGGCTCGAAAAATTTCCGAAGAAGATGCCAAAAAAATCAAAGCATTAAGATTGCCTGGCATTGCAATTGCTGAAGAAAGCAGACGCTTTTATCCTGAAAAAGATTTTGCTTCCCATATCTTAGGTTTTGTCGGGATTGATAACCAAGGTTTGGCTGGAATTGAAGTGGTGTACGACGATTTGTTAACGGGAAAAGATGGGGCCATTTCCTTTCCATCAGATGTTACTGGCAGAAGAATGCCTAATCAAAGTGATTCTTTCACTCCACCAAAGGATGGGAATAATCTAATCTTAACCATTGATAAAAATATCCAATCTTATATTGAAAGAGAACTAGATCAAGCAATGCTTACCTATCAAGCAGAGCATGCCATAGCGATTGCAATGGATCCCAATACGGGAGAAATCCTTGGGATGGCTAGTCGGCCAAATTATGATCCTACTAACTTTGCAGATTATCCAAGCGAAATCTATAATCGTAATCTTCCGATCTGGATGGCCTATGAACCAGGTTCTACCTTTAAAATTATCACACTTGCTGCTGCCCTTGAGGAAGATAAAATAGACTTAACTGATCAGTTTTTTGACCCAGGTTATATAAATGTAGCAGGTACAGATCTCCATTGTTGGAAAAGCGGAGGACACGGTTCAGAGACTTTTTTACAAGTTGTTGAAAATTCCTGTAATCCAGGTTTTGTGGTGATGGGGCAAAAGTTAGGAACAGAGAAATTATTTTCTTATATTAAATCCTTTGGTTTTGGTGCTAAGACCGGAATTGATTTGAGGGGTGAACAAAAAGGAATCTTGTTTGATATGAATCGAATTGGTCCTGTGGAATTAGCAACCACTTCCTTTGGGCAGGGGGTTTCGGTTACTCCGATTCAGCAGGTTGCAGCTGTTTCAGCAGCAATCAATGGAGGAAAACTCTTAACGCCACATTTACTTAAAGAAGTCCATGACCCTGTAACAGATGAAGTGCTTTTGATCAATAGTCCAGAAGTAAAGCGACAGGTCATCTCACCTGAAACTTCAAAAAAGGTAAGAGAAACCCTTGAAAGTGTTGTAGCAAATGGTACTGGTAGAAACGCCTATATCGATGGTTATCGAGTGGGAGGAAAAACAGGTACGGCTCAAAAAATTGGACCAAATGGTGGGTATTTAGCAAATAACCATATTGTTTCCTTTATTGGATTTGCTCCAGCGGATAAACCAGAAATTGTGATTTATGTTGCCATTGATAACCCACAGGGAATCCAATTTGGTGGTGTTGTTGCTGCCCCTATCGTAAAAAATATTTTAGAAGATAGCCTGCAATATCTAGGGGTTAAGCCAAGAAAGGACCAACTTCCTAGAAAAGATAGATATGGAATCGATACCCCTTATGTGGAGGTACCTGATCTGATTGGTGTAACAAGGAATGATATACGTAATCTATATTATAATTTCAAATTAGAAGCAAAGGGTGATGGAATGAGGGTAGTTCAACAAATTCCAAAACCTGGTGAAAGAGTTGAAAAAGGTTCAACGATTCGAATTTATTTTAGTGACAATCAACAAAAAGGGGATTAAAATAAATCTGATAGAATTGCCAGGAGAAAGTTTGGTAACCTGGCTTTTCTTTTGTTTATATGTTTACTCCGTATCTTTATTTATTGTCTTTTTTAATCTGTTTTTGTCTATAATGGAACTAAGGTTTAGGAGGGACAGAGATTATGAAATTATCTCAAATCATAGCACCTATTTTAACAGCTAAAATGATTGGTAATCCCAATGTTGAAATAAATGGAGTTGAAGTAGATTCAAGAAAGGTAAAAGCGGGTGACTTATTTATTTGCTTGCCTGGTTTTACAGTTGATGGACATGATTTTGCTCAAAAGGCCGTAGAACAAGGAGCTGTGGCAATTCTTTGTGAAAGGCCATTAGATCTTCAAGTTCCCCAAGTCATTGTAAAAGATGCACGCTTTGCCATGGCGATGATTGCGGATCTGTTTTACCAACATCCTTCACAAAAGTTGAAAGTGATCGGTGTAACTGGTACAAATGGAAAAACAACAACAACACATTTAATCGAAAAAATTCTTGCAGATCAAGGCCATCTTTCTGGTTTAATTGGGACGATCAAGATGAAAATTGGTAATGAGATCGTCGAGGCAAAAAATACCACTCCAGATGCTCTTTTATTACAGCAAAGTTTTGCTAAAATGGTGAAGGTGGGATCAGACTACGCTATTATGGAGGTTTCTTCTCATGCGTTAGACATGGGAAGAGTGAGAGGAGTCAATTATCATATTGGTGTTTTTACCAATTTAACTCAAGATCATTTAGATTATCATCTGACCATGGAAAAATATCGTGATGCGAAAGGATTATTATTTTCTCAATTAGGGAATACATTTCATTCGTTACTCGAAGAAAATAAATACGCAGTCTTAAATGCCGATGATCAGGCAAGTGAATATTTTCAACAAGTTACTGCTGCACAAGTCATAACCTATGGAATTGATCATGATGCAGATGTTAAAGCCTTGGATATTCATATTGATGCCCAAGGTACATCCTTTGCAGTAGAAACTTTTAGAGGCAATATTGATATTCAACTAAAAATGATTGGTAAATTTAGTGTTTATAATGCGCTTGCAGCAATGACTGTTGGATTGATCGAAGGAATTTCTCTTGATCAAATAAAGCAAAGTTTAGAACAAATCTCCGGAGTTGACGGTCGTTTTGAGCCAGTGAATGAAGGACAGGATTATACCGTTTTGGTGGATTATGCCCATACTCCTGACAGCTTGGAAAATATTTTAAAGACAGTAAAAGAATTTGCAAAAGGCAAAATTTACTGCGTCTTTGGAGCTGGTGGTGATCGTGATAAAACGAAGCGTCCAATCATGGGAGAGATTGCTGTTAAATATAGTGATATCGCTGTAGTTACATCTGATAACCCTCGGTCAGAAAATCCAGAGCAAATCATCCACGACATCTTAGTTGGAATTGAAAAAACAGGGGTTGATACGAATAAATATATTGTAATCATTGATCGAAAAGAAGCAATCGAATATGCGGTTTCACAAGCAAAGAAAGACGATGTGATTCTCATTGCTGGAAAAGGTCATGAAACCTATCAAATTTTAAAAAATAAAACGATTCATTTTGATGATCGGGAAATAGCAAGAGATGCGATAAGGAGCAAGCGCTCATGAAGTTAACATTAAATGAAATCATCCAATCCGTTTCTGGTCGGCTTTATCAACCTTTTGCTGAAAAGCTAGTGGTAACAGGGGTAAGCACTGATTCGAGAAAAATTACAAAAGGGGATTTATTTGTCCCCTTAATTGGTGAACGATTTGATGGCCATCAATTTATCAAAATGGCAGAGGAGCAAGGTGCAGTGGTAGCCTTGTGGCAATCGTTAAAGACGATTCCTAAAGATGTGAAGATTCCTTTTATTCTTGTTGCCGATACATTGGTTGCCTTGCAAGATTTAGCGAAATATTATCGTAAAAAGATAAATCCCACCATTGTTGCTGTGACTGGAAGTAATGGAAAAACGACGACCAAAGATTTAATTGCTTCTGTTCTTTCTACAACATACACTGTTCACAAAACAAAAGGAAATTTGAATAACCATATTGGTGTACCCTTAACCTTGTTAACGATGCCCGAAGAAACAGAATTGGCTGTGATTGAGATGGGAATGAGCAATAAAGGAGAAATTGCGCTTCTTTCTGAAATTGCTAAGCCCCAGATTGCAGTGATAACAAATATCGGAGAGTCCCATATTGAATTTTTGGGTTCAAGAAAAGCAATTGCTGCAGCTAAATTAGAAGTCATTGAAGGTTTACAAGAAAATGGTACACTTATTTTAAATGGAGATGAGCCTTTACTACGCGACTATTTAGCCAACCAAAATCTTCATTTTCATTTAAAATGGGTAGGAGAAAACAAAGAAAATGATGTTTACCCTGTAAAAGTAAATCTAGATGGAACAAAGGGAATTCAATTTAATAGCCAAGATCAAGTTTCTTATTCTTTACCATTATTAGGTCTACACAATGTGATCAATGCTTTAATGGCGGTTGAAGTGGGGAAGTGTCTTCATATTTCGATTGAGAAGATTCAACAAGGGTTGAAAGATCCTCAGTTGACTAGCATGCGCCTTGAAAAGATGATCGCTAAAAATGGAGCGATCCTTTTGAATGATGTATATAACGCCAGTCCCACTTCAATGAAAGCTAGTTTACAATTACTCTCTACATTTCAAAACGATAAAAAAATAGCGGTATTAGGGGATATGTTAGAATTAGGTGAATATGCGAAAGAATATCACTTGGAAATTGGAAGAGTCTGTGCAGGCTTACAGATTGATTTACTCGTTACAACGGGTAAAGATGGGCGATGGATTGCTGAAGGGGCACAAGAAGCTGGAATGGTTGAAGAACAGGTTCATTATATTAAAGATTTTAACCACTTATCTGAATTTGTATTACAACATTCAAACCCAAAAACCATGATTTTGCTAAAAGCCTCTAGAGGAGTACATTTAGAGAAAGTGGTCGAAAGCTTGGTTTAACCACTCTTACTGAAAAATAAAGGGATGAAAAAGGGGAAAAAACAATTATGGAACTACGAATTATTATTTATACCATCATCGCATCATTTTTGATTGCCACACTACTTGGCCCTTTATTTATTCCGATCTTAAGAAGACTTAAATTTGGACAGTCAATTAGGGAGGAAGGGCCACAATTACATCAAAAAAAAGCTGGAACTCCTACTATGGGTGGCATCATTATTTATTTAGCCCTTATTTTTACAGTTTTAAAATTTTCACCTTTAAACCAGAACTTATTTCTTTTACTTTTAGTAACTTTAGGATTTGGTTTTTTGGGTTTTCTTGATGATTTTATCAAGATCATCAAGAAAAGAAACTTAGGACTAACAGCAAAACAAAAACTTCTTGGACAATTATTCATCTCGGTTCTTTTATCTTATTTTTTACTTAAGCAAGGCCATGATACCACATTGTATATTCCTGGCTTACCTTGGGAAATTCATATGGGATGGCTTTATTTTCCTTTTATTCTCTTTATGGTCATTGGAACCTCAAATGCAGTGAATTTAACTGATGGATTAGATGGTTTACTTGCAGGTAGTAGTGCCATTTCTTTTGGTGCATTTTCAATTATCGCTTTGAGTACTACTCAGTTTGAGGTCGCCATTTTTGGTGCTGCAATGGTAGGGGCAGTTTTAGGCTTTCTTGTAAAAAACGCTCATCCTGCTAAGTTATTTATGGGAGACACTGGCTCATTAGGGATTGGTGGGGCTCTTGCAACGATGGCCATTTTAACGAAGACGGAATTACTTTTGGTCATTATCGGTGGTGTTTATGTATTAGAGGTGCTATCCGTCATCATTCAAGTCATTTCCTTCCAGACGAGAGGAAAACGAGTTTTTCGTATGAGTCCAATCCATCATCATTTTGAGTTGTCCGGTTGGTCTGAATGGAAAGTAGTGATGGTCTTTTGGATAGTTGGATTTATATTTGCAGGATTAGGTATCTATCTAGAGGTGCTACATTAATAGGAGAGATGAAACATGGTCAAGTTTGAGGGGAAAAACGTTGTCGTTTTGGGGCTTGCAAAAAGTGGGACAACGATCGCAAAAATTATACATCAATTAGGGGCAAAAGTGATTGTTAACGATGTGAAACCAGAAGAAAAATGTCCTGAGAAAAAGGAATTGGAGGAATTAGGGATTCAGGTCATTTGTGGTAGACACCCAGATGATTTATTGACGGAGGAAACGGACCTACTTGTAAAAAATCCAGGAATTCCTTATACCATTCCTCTAGTAGAACAGGCAATACTACTAAAAATACCCATTGTAACTGAAGTAGAAATCGCTTATCAACTTTCGAAATCACCAATGATAGGAATTACTGGATCGAATGGAAAGACAACAACAACGACATTGATTGGTGAGATCCTTAAGCAAGCCAAACGGCAACCGATTGTAGCTGGAAATATTGGAACGGTACTTAGTGAACAAGCATTACACGCAACAAGTGATCAAGTGTTAGTCAGCGAATTAAGCTCTTTTCAATTAAAAGGAACGATTTCTTTTCGACCAAACATTGCAGTACTATTAAATCTATATCCTGCCCACTTGGATTATCACCAAACGATAGATGATTATATTGCTTCAAAAGCAAAACTATTCCAAAATCAAACTGAGCAAGATTATGCTGTCATCAATGCTGAATGTGAAAAATGTATGGAACTCCTACCTTCGATTAAGAGCCAAGTTTATCTTATTTCCACAAAAAATCCTGTATCTCAGGGGGCATATTTACAAGATGACAAAATCTATTGGCAGGATGACGACAACCTAGTAGAAGTCATTGACGTGAAAGATGTTTTTATAAAGGGTCATAATTTAGAAAATGCATTAGCTGCAATTACTGCTAGCCGATTATATGGAGCAGATTGGGATTCAATTCGTGAAGTATTACGTCAATTTAAAGGAGTTGAACACCGCTTAGAATTCGTGACAACCACCCTGAAGAAAGTGAGTTATTTTAATGACTCGAAAGCCACCAATCCTCAAGCCACGATTTCGGCGCTAAAATCATTTGATCAAAAAGTGATTTTAATCGCTGGGGGTCTAGATCGAGGAATTGATTTTTATGAACTAATCGAACCTTTTAAACAAAGTGTTAAAGCTTTGATTTCCTTTGGTCAAACAGCAGAAAAATTAAAGCGAGTGGCAGAACTTGCAGGGATACAAATGATTTATACCGTCGATAATGTTACTAATGCTGTGAAATTAGCAGATTCACTCTCCGTAGCTGGCGATACGGTTCTATTATCTCCAGCATGTGCAAGCTGGGACATGTTTACTTCATTTGAAGAACGGGGACGAATTTTTAAAGATGCTGTGCATAGACTTTATAGAGAGTGATACAAGCTTTTTAAACGACGGTAAAGAGGTGTTCCTGTATGATAAAATCAAGATCAAATCCCGATTGGTGGATTGTACTTGCTACCCTTTTATTATTAGGAATTGGAGTGATAATGGTTTATAGTGCAAGTGCGGTTTTAGCCTATCGAGAAATGGGAGATTGGTATTTTTATGCTAAGCGCCAATTGTTTTTTGCTATTTTAGGGATCGTTTCCATGTATTTTATGATGAACATAGACTACTGGGTTTGGAAAAAATGGGCCAAGATTGGTTTGCTGATTGTTTTTTTTCTATTGATTCTCCTTCTCATCCCTGGTGTAGGGATAACAAGAAATGGTGCAACCAGCTGGTTAGGTGTTGGAGCGTTTAGTATTCAACCTTCAGAGTTTACGAAATTAGCAATGATCATTTTTTTGGCAAAACGTCTATCTGAACGCCAGCAAGAAATTATTTATTTTACAAAAGGACTTATGCCACCTTTAGCTATTCTTGGCCTTGCTTTTGCATTGATCATGATGCAACCTGATTTAGGAACAGGGACAGTATTGGTTGGCACTTCGATCTTAATGATTTATACTTCTGGAGCAAGAATAAAACACTTATTAAGTTTAATGATGGTTGGAGTTGCGGGTTTTACAGGTCTTGTTCTAGCAGCTCCTTATCGAATTCAAAGAATTTTAGCCTTTTTAGACCCTTGGCAAGATCCGCGTGGGGCTGGTTATCAGTTGATTCAATCTCTTTACGCGATAGGACCAGGGGGGTTACTAGGACTTGGGTTAGGAATGAGTAGACAAAAACATCTATATGTTCCTGAACCACAGACAGATTTTATTTTTTCAATTCTTGCAGAAGAATTAGGTTTTATTGGCGGGGGACTTGTTCTTATTCTCTTTTTAATTTTACTATGGAGAGGTTTTCGAGTGGCCATTACTGCACCTGACTTATTTGGTAGTTTTTTAGCAGTAGGAATCATTGGGATGGTCATGATCCAAGTGGTGATTAACATCGGAGTTGTCACAGGAATGTTTCCAGTAACTGGAATTACATTACCATTATTAAGCTACGGAGGATCTTCATTAACACTCACGTTAACTGCAATTGGTATTCTATTAAATATTTCGCGGTATTCGCGTTAAATAGGTGATGATATGAGAGTTATTTTATCTGGTGGAGGAACCGGTGGGCATATTTATCCAGCATTGGCGATGGTGAGAGAGATAAAGAAGCATGAGCCAAATGCAGAATTTCTATATATTGGTTCTAAAAATGGCTTAGAAAAAAAAATCGTTCAAAATGCGGAGATTCCTTTTGTTGAAATTGAAATTTCAGGATTTAAAAGAAAATTATCCTTTGAAAATATAAAAACGGCACTTCGGTTTTTAAGAGGGGTTCAAAAATCAAAGAAATATATACAGGAATTTCGTCCTGATCTTGTTATAGGAACTGGTGGCTATGTTTGCGGACCAGTTCTTTATGCAGCAAGTCAAAAAAAAGTACGAACGATCATTCATGAGCAAAATGTGATTCCTGGGCTTACCAACCAATTTTTATCACGTTATGTAGATCTTGTAGCTATCAGTTTTGAAGGGGCAAGAGAGCATTTTAAGAAAGCCAAAAAAATTCGTCTTACAGGGAATCCAAGAGCGACTGAAGTTGTTCATGCGAACAAAGAGAATGGTTTAAAGGCCTTACATCTCTCTGCGGATAAAAAAATCATTTTAGTCTTTGGGGGGAGTAGAGGAGCAAAGGCGATTAACCAAGCATTTCTTGAGATGTTACCTGAATTGCACCAATATCCAGAGTATCACTTTGTTTTTGTTACAGGAGAAATTCATTTTGAGACAATCAATGAGCAATTAAAAATGGTTGATGAACAGTATTTAAGCAATGTGTCTATCTATCCATATTTATACAATATGCCAGAGGTATTGGCAGCAACAGATCTCATTGTGAGTCGTGCAGGTGCTTCTTCTTTAGCAGAAATTACTGCTCTCGGAATTCCTTCGGTTCTTATTCCTTCTCCTTATGTTACGAATAATCATCAAGAGAAGAATGCTAAATGGATGGAAGACCAAGGTGCTGCAAAAATGATTCGAGAAAAAGAGTTGAATGGTGTACATTTACTTTCAACAATTCGCTGGCTAATGGATGATGAGAGAAGGAAGAAATTTTCTCATGCAGCTAAAAAGATTGGGAAACCAGATGCAGCGACGAACCTTTACCAAGAAATGATGACTTTCATGGATCATAAAAATTAGGCGATTGTCACACTATAATGATTTAGGCATAGTATATCGTATAGCCCAGTGAGAGAATATCGTGATTAGGAGGATAGAAGATGCAAGACTGGATTCAAAAACTGAAAGACCAGCCTATTGGTAAAATTGTTGAAAATGAGCCGCTATCAAAGCATAACACATGGAAAATTGGTGGACCTGCAAGAATTTACATTGAGCCTGACAATCAAAAAGGGTTATTAGATGCCTTAACGATTTTAAACGAAGCTAAGATTCCTTGGAAAGTGATTGGTAAAGGCTCTAATCTCCTATTCTTGGATCACGGGTTTAATGGTGCTATTATTCATATGAATAAGGGGTTTAATCAAATCCTCTTTGATGGATCTTATATTCACGTAGGAGCTAGTGTTTCTCTGATTCGGTTAGCAAATTTAGCAGCAAAACAAGGATTAACAGGACTTGAATTTGCTGGTGGAATTCCTGGAACGGTTGGGGGTGCCATCTATATGAATGCGGGTGCCCACGGTTCTGACATTTCCCATGTTTTTGAAGAGGCAGAGGTCTTATTAGAGAACGGACAAATCGTTACTTGGAAAAATCAAGACTTTGAATTTAGTTACCGTTCATCGATCCTCCAACAGAAAAGAGGCATCATTCTATCTGCTACGTTTAAATTAAAACAAGGGAATCAAAAGAAAATTGCAGAAGATACGGCTCGATTCAAGGATCGAAGAAGAAAAACTCAACCCTATCATTTGCCTTGCGCTGGAAGTGTATTTCGCAATCCAGAAAATGATTATGCAGGTAGATTAATAGAAGAGCTGGGTCTTAAAGGCTATCAAGTGGGTGAAGCCCAAATTTCTATGATGCACGCTAACTTTATCGTGAATATAGGTCAGGCATCGGCAAAGGATGTGCTCACATTAATTGAACATGTTAAAGAACGAGTGTATGAAGTTTACCAAATAAAATTGACTACAGAAATTGAAGTGGTAGGTGAGGGGTAAACGGAGGTGGAACTTTGGAGAAGTTGATCATCGAAGGTGGAAGGCCTCTGTCTGGTAAAATAAAAGTACAGGGTGCTAAAAATGCTGCACTTCCTATCTTGGCAGCCTCTCTATTAGCAGAAGGAACACATGTGATTCAAGATGTTCCACATTTACTAGATATTGATGTGATGATTCAAATTTTGCGTTCTTTGGGGGCACAAGTAGATTTTAACCATCATACGGTGATGATTGATACTCGTTCGATTTTATCAACAAAGGTTCCTGAAGAACTCATGCGTTTGATGAGATCATCGATCTTCCTCATGGGTCCTTTACTAGCTAGATTTAACCAAGTGAGCGTTTCAAAACCTGGGGGTTGTGCGATTGGTGAAAGGAAAATTGATCTTCATTTGAAAGGTTTAGAGGCTCTTGGTGCTAAGATTATCGATCGTGACGGTTTGATTACCTGTACAGCAAAGGAATTAGTAGGAACGGTCATTACTTTAGATTATCCAAGTGTAGGCGCAACTGAAAATATTATGATGGCAGCTGTAAAAGCTAGGGGAGAAACAAAGATCATTTATGCAGCAAAAGAACCAGAAATTGTTGATTTGCAGAATTTCTTAAATCAAATGGGGGCAAAAATTTCTGGGGCAGGAACAGATGTGATTACAATCAAGGGTATTGAAGAACTTGTACCAATTACTTATCAAATCATTCCAGATCGGATTGTAGCCGGAACATTTATAACTGTGGTAGGTATTGCTGGAGGAAGTATCGAACTAAATAATGTCATACCTGAGCATTTAACATCTGTGATCGAATATTTAAAACGTGTTGGTGTTGAAATTGAAACCGACAATGATATAATGGTCGTAAAAAGGATGACCCCTCTAAAAGCTGTTGAAAAGATCTATACCTCACCTTATCCAGGTTTCCCAACAGATATGCAGGCACAAATGATGACACTGTTAACGCTTGCACAGGGTTTTAGCATCATGGAGGAAAGGGTATTCGATTCTAGATTTAAGCATGTAGACGAATTGATTCGAATGGGTGCTGATATCAGGATTGACCAAAGCACAGCATATATCCGCGGCGTTCCCTATTTAACAGGAGCTCATGTTGAAGCAACCGATTTAAGGGCAGGAGCTGCTCTCATTTTAGCTGGCTTAGCTGCTAGAGGTAAAACGATTGTTCATCAGGTTCATCACGTAGATCGTGGTTATGAGCGTATTGAAGAGTCTTTAAATGCAATTGGGGCAAAAATTTTGCGAGAATCTGAAAATTAGCGGCATTTTATATGCCGCTTTTCATAATCAAATGAGAGATAAAGTGAAGACTGAGTTGGATATAAAGGAATGAGAAGAAATGTACCAATCCTATCAAACAATTCCGCAGTTCAAAAAACAGGTAATGATACCAAAGAAAAATAGAAAGTTGTTACGGTATCTTTTTTTATTTTTTCTTCTGATTGCTATGATCACCTATTTTAATTTACCCATTAGTAGAATCACTTCGATCCAAATCACAGGATTGAATCTATTAACCGAAAAAGAGATTTACGAAAAAGGAAAATTACATCAAAACATGCATTATTGGTTTTTAAAAGCTTCTTCCCTTGAAAATAGATTGTTGGAGTTACCAGAAATCAAAAAAGTAGAGGTTGAGAAAAAATATCCTGGGAAATTACGGATTCAAATTCTAGAACAAAAACCGATCGCTTTTCTATATTCAAAGAAACAGTGGGTTCCTGTTTTAGAGAATGGATATCTTGTTCAGAAAAAAATTGATCAAATCGTTATGAATCGGCCTCTTATTTCCGAATGGAAGAATAATGATCAGCTTCCTACTTTAGCAAGAGAACTTGCAAAGGTAGACCCAGCCATATTGGATGAATTATCAGAGATAAAAAATGAACCCAATATGATTGATACCAATCAAGTGTTGATTTATACAAGAGAGGGTTATCGCTTGCATGTCCATCTAGATGAATTAAGTAAAAAAATAAACTTACTTTCTAGTATTCTCGAAAACTTAAAAGCGAAAACGAAGAATCTAGGCGATATTTATTTACTAGATTCGATACGATTTGAAGAATATAAAAATAGTGGTGAACCAAATAATGAAAATTAATAGATGGCAAATTTATATCACAATTGTTTTTTTATTCCTTGGTTTTTTAATCGCTTTTCAGTATGAATCCACAAGTATAAGAAGATTTAATAGTAATTTTTCTTTTTCAACATTGGACAAACAACAGGAATTACAAGAAAAGATTGTCAATCAAAAAAAAGAAAATCAAGAGCTTGAAAAGCAGATTCAAGAAATTGAAGAAGAAATTCGTGGATTTGAACAATCTTTGATTAGCAATGAAGATGAGGCTAATAAAATTCGCGAACAATTAGATAACACCCGGATGATTGCCGGCCTGATCTCTGTAGAGGGGCCAGGTCTTTCGGTGACTCTAAACGATAGCAAACAAGCAAAAGAAGTTGAGGGTGATGTCTCTAGTTATATAGTTCATGAACAAGACTTACGAAAAGTTGTGAATGAATTATTTGCATCTGGTGCAGAGGCGATAAGTGTAAATGGTGAACGTATGATTGCTTCTAGTTCGATTCGTTGTGTAGGGCCAACCATTCTTGTGAATTCTATTAAAAAAGCACCCCCTTTTGAAATACTAGCCATTGGTGATCCTGATACCTTATTAGCTGGATTAGAAATGCCTGGGGGAGTGTTAGAGACATTACGCTTATGGAATATTCAAATCTCTACAAAAAAGATGGATCATATCGTAATCCCAGGTTTTATTGGAACACTTAATACTGATCGATTAACAATACTTAATCCGTAAAGGAAGAATTTATATGCAAGCTCATAAACGAAAGATCTCATATACAATTACACTCATTAGTGTCATTATTGGATTTATGTTATCTATTCAGTTTAATTCAACACAAAATACGTTTAAGATGGAAGCTAGGGACATTACAGAATTACGTTCGAATTTAAGTAAAGAATTAGAACGGAAAAATAATCTTTTAAATGATTTGTCTAAAAAACGACAATTGCTTAACCAATACAAAAATAACAACCAAAATCAACAAATTTCCCAAATCATCTCGGATGAATTAGGTCATGCGAAGCTCTTAGCAGGAACTATTCCTGTTGAAGGAAAAGGATTAATTGTTCGAATTACAGCTATGGATTCTTCTTTTTCAGAGATTGGTGAAGAGGACGAAAATGAAATTGTAGATGACGATTTAAGAACATTGGTGAATGAAATGTTTGGTAATGGGGCACAAGCGATTTCGATCAATGATCAACGATTGGTATCTGTTTCTGCGATTCGAAATGTAGGAAATCGAATTCAAGTCAATAATCGATTCATTACCTTTCCTTATGAAATTAAAGCAATTGGTGATGCAAAAATGATTCAAGCTGGAATCCAGATTGCCGGGCTGCAGGATTATTTTAAAATTCTTAACAAAGAATTGATTATTGCTGAACAAGAAAAAATTCAAATCCCTGCATATAATGGTGATATTAATCCCAGATATATGAAACCGGTAAAGGTAGGTGAAAAATAATGTGGTTGCCTATTCTTGGACTTATTATCGGATTAGTTTTAGGCTTTAGTTCTGATCTTCGTGTACCAGAAGAATATAGTCATTATTTATCTATTTCTGTTTTAGCCGCTCTTGATACAGTAATTGGGGGAATTCGTGCCAGTTTAGAACATTCTTTTGATACGAAGATTTTTATTTCAGGATTCTTTTTTAACACCTTGTTAGCTGCAGGGATCGTATTTTTAGGTGTTCAATTAGGTGTGGATTTATACTTAGCTGCTATTTTTGCTTTTG
This sequence comes from Tepidibacillus infernus, assembly GCF_048898065.1. NCBI lineage: Bacteria > Bacillati > Bacillota > Bacilli > Caryophanales > Bacillaceae > Tepidibacillus > Tepidibacillus infernus. Next base: position 1,127,704 of record NZ_JBLWFI010000001.1, on the reverse strand, counting down.
GTGTAAGATTATTTAATAATTTAGCAGTCATTCGCAGACTCTTATTGACAAACTTTAGCGAAAGACATAAGAAAGTATCATAAGACAAAAAAATGTTGAAAAAAATCATAGAAAAAAAAAGGAAAACACTAAAACGTGTGGAATAATTTATAAAAAGCCTTTTATCTTTAAATGAACTAACGAGATTACTAGATATTTTTTGAGGGGGGTGCCAAAGATTTGAGCAACGATAGTATAGTTAGTCTAGACATCGGTACGTCCAAGGTTCGAGTCATCATTGGCGAAGTGAATAATGGGTCATTAAATATTATTGGAGTGGGTTCTGCAGATTCTGAAGGCGTTAAAAAGGGAGCAATTGTTGATATTGATCAAACCGTACAGTCGATTCGTAAGGCAGTTGACCATGCTGAACGAATGGTAGGAATTACGATAGATGAGGTTTATGTTGGGATTTCTGGTAACCATATAGATTTACAAACAAGTCATGGAGTCGTCGCTGTATCTAGTGAAGACAAGGAAATCAGTGAATTAGATATAGATCGAGTGATTCAAGCAGCTAAATTGATTAATTTACCTCCTGAAAGAGAAATCATCGATGTCGTTCCTAAAGAATATATTGTTGATGGTTTGTCAGGTATCAAAGACCCAAGAGGGATGTATGGTGTAAGACTTGAAGTCGAAGCAACAATTGTTACCGGTTCGAAAACGATCATACATAATTTGATGCGTACGATTGAAAGAGCTGAACTTCGAATTGCAGGATTTATTTTAATGCCATTAGCAGCTAGTCATATAGCCCTTTCTAAAGATGAAATGAATCTTGGTGTGGCATTAGTAGACATAGGGAAAGGAACGACAACCCTTTCTATTTTTGAACAAGGAAGTATTGTAAAAACCACGGAACTTCCGATTGGAGGGGAATATATTACAAATGATATCTCCATAGGGCTAAGAACCCAAACAGATATCGCGGAACAAGTGAAATTAAAATATGGAATTGCAAGTATTGAGGAATCTAATAACGAGATAGTATTTAAAGTTGCTCGGATTGGCAGTAACGTGGAAAAGGAATTTAACCAAGAAGATTTAGCTCATATTATTGAACCAAGACTTAGAGAAATGTTTGAAATTATCCAAGAAGAAGTTCATCGTTTAGAATACACAAAGGAACTAGCAGGTGGGTTTGTCCTTACTGGTGGAGTGATGGGGATGAATGGAATTCTGAGTTTGGCCCAAGAAGTTTTGAAGCCATCTGTTCGTATTGCAATTCCAGATTACATTGGTGTAAAAGACCCATCTTACACTGGTGGAGTGGGTTTAATTAAATACGCAACAAAAATGATTAAAGCAAATCATGGACACGTGGTTAAAACAGCATCATCTAAGCCAAAGCGAAAATCTAGAAGTGTAAGTCCATTTGAACGGATCAAAAACTGGTTTAGCGAATTTATTTAGAACATCTAGAAAAGCGATCACGATAAGTGAGGGGGATAATGAATGTTAGAATTTGATCTGGATATGGAGCAATTAGCCCAAATTAAAGTAATAGGTGTTGGCGGCGGAGGCAGTAATGCTGTTAACCGCATGATTGAAGCTGGCGTTCAAGGCGTTGAATTTATCGCAGTGAACACAGATGCACAAGCCCTTCACCGTTCTTTAGCTGTAACTAAATCGCAAATTGGAGAAAAGTTAACACGAGGATTAGGGGCAGGAGCAAATCCGGAAATAGGGAAAAAAGCTGCAGAAGAAAGTAGAGAAACGATTGAAAATAGTCTAAAAGGCGCTGATATGGTGTTTGTTACTGCTGGTATGGGTGGTGGTACAGGAACTGGTGCAGCACCTGTTATTGCAGAAATTGCCAAAGAATTAGGTGCTTTAACAGTCGGAGTAGTTACTAAACCCTTTTCTTTCGAAGGAAGAAAAAGGTCTCTACAAGCAGAACAAGGAATTGCTGCATTAAAGGAAAAAGTGGATACACTGATTGTGATTCCAAATGATCGCTTATTAGAGATCGTCGACAAAAACACACCGATGTTAGAAGCATTTCGTCAAGCAGATAACGTACTTCGTCAAGGAGTACAAGGAATATCTGATTTGATTGCAGTACCTGGATTAATTAACTTGGACTTTGCCGATGTAAAAACCATTATGACGGAAAAAGGCTCTGCATTGATGGGCATTGGTATTGCAACTGGTGAAAATAGAGCAGCAGAAGCAGCTAAAAAAGCAATCTGCAGTCCATTATTGGAAACGTCAATTAATGGTGCAAAAGGTGTTCTTATGAATATTACAGGTGGAGCAAATCTAAGTTTATACGAAGTAAACGAGGCAGCTGATATTGTTGCATCTTCTTCAGATCCGGAAGTGAATATGATTTTTGGTGCAGTAATCAATGAGAACTTAAAAGAAGAAATCATTGTTACAGTCATTGCAACTGGCTTTGATGATGATCCTAATCGAATACAAGCTACAACTAAAACAACTACAAAGGATCAAGGTCAAAATTCTTCAGGAAAAATCAATATTAAGCCATTTGCTAATAGCCACGACAACTTAGACATCCCAACCTTTTTAAGAAACCGTAATAAATAATTTCATAAATTATTTCATTTAAAGAATAAAAAAAGATCTAACACATTCTAAAATGTCCTTTACAAAGGGTACACTTTATTCGTGTTAGGTCTTTTTTTTTATATGCAAAAGAAAGCATCACTTTCTATTCTGCTAAAAAAATGTTTTTTCGACAAAAAAATCGATAGCTTGTCGGCAAGTTTAGACAGACTTTGAATATAGATATATTATATACTATTCTCACTTCTTCCTTTATGAATGAAAAGGAGAAAGAGAAGATGGTCTTTTACTTGGATCTAATCCTTTTACTTAATTTTATGATCGATACGCTAATTTTATTAACGACTGCCAAGTTTCTTCACTTAAAAATCAAGAAGATCCGCATCACGCTAGGAGCAATGATCGGAGCAGCGTATACGATGGTATTTTTTATTCCTTATTTAAGTACTGCACATCTTTTACTAACAAAAATTCTAATCTCAATTTTAATGGTATGGGTCTCATTTGGTTTTTTACATTTGATCCAAATGGTTAGAACGTTAGCCACCTTTTATTTTGTGTCTTTTCTCATGGGCGGTGGGGTATTTGCTTTACAATACCTCTTTCAAATTGATCATGAAGTCATAAAAGGTGTGTATGTGACTCATTCATCAAATCCATTTTTTTTGCTCCTTTTTATCGTGATTGCTGTTTTAGGGGTATGGTTTTTCTCTAATCGTACATTCCTGTCCCTTGAACGGAAAGGAAATGTCGAACAACATTTTGTAGATGTTGAGATAGAGGTTCTCGAACATCGTCATCAATGTAAAGGATTGGTGGATACCGGGAATCGGCTTTATGATCCAATTACTCGAAAACCAGTGATGATTTTAGAAGCTAAATCCGTGTCATTTTTACCTACTATTTTCCAGACAGCTTATCAACATGGACAATTTCATTTGGAATCGCTTGAAGAAATAACGAAGAATATCGATCCAGCATGGCAGACTAGAATTCATCTAGTCCCCTTTCGCAGCGTATCAAAAGAGATGCAGTTTTTATTATGTATTCGTCCTGATAAGGTGGTGATTTCTTCAAAGAACCAAACACATTGGACACATACCAAAGTTTTAATCGGTCTTGATTATGGTCATCTTTCCAATGACCACAGCTACTCAGCTATTATACATCCTGAATTATTAGCAGGATAATCCTAATTCATTGTTCAAGGGGGTCTCATATGTTAGCAAAGTGGAAGATCCAGTTGATTTTATTGTGGTATCGTCTATTATTTCTACTTGGATTGAAAACAGAGGAGATTTATTATATTGGAGGAAGTGAAACTCTTCCACCTCCTTTGACAAGAGAAGAGGAAGAACTTCTATTAGAGAAGCTGCCTACAGGAGATAATGCAGTAAAGTCGATGTTAATCGAACGAAATCTTCGTCTTGTTGTCTACATTGCAAGAAAATTTGATAACACAGGAGTAAATATAGAAGATTTAGTCTCTATTGGGTCGATCGGGCTAATTAAGGCGGTAAACACATTTGATATTGATAAAAAAATCAAATTAGCCACCTATGCTTCCAGATGTATTGAAAATGAAATTTTGATGTTCTTAAGACGTAACAATAAAGTGAAAACTGAAGTATCTTTTGATGAACCATTAAATATTGATTGGGATGGTAATGAACTATTGCTTTCAGATATTTTAGGAACAGAAAATGATACCATTTTTCGTAACATTGAAGATGAAATTGATAAAAAATTATTAAAGAAAGCATTAGAAAAATTAAATGATCGAGAAAAAGTGATTATGGAACTCCGATTTGGCCTTAATGATGGGATTGAAAAAACTCAAAAGGACGTTGCTGATATCCTTGGTATTTCTCAATCTTATATATCAAGATTAGAAAAAAGAATTATCAAACGATTGCGAAAAGAATTTAATAAAATGATTTAAAGCATAAATTTTTCCCTCTAAGGAGATACTTTACAGTAACGTAACTCCGATAGGAGGGAGAATCTTGTCTAGAAGTAAAGTTGAAATCTGCGGAGTAGATACATCCAAATTACCTGTTTTGAAAAATGAGGAAATGAGAAAACTTTTTCAAGCCATGCAACAGGGTGAACATTCGGCTAGGGAAACATTGGTGAATGGAAACCTACGCCTTGTCTTAAGTGTCATTCAACGTTTTAATAATCGCGGCGAATTTGTAGATGATTTATTTCAGGTTGGGTGTATCGGGTTAATGAAAGCTATTGATAACTTTGATCTCAGCCAAAACGTGAAATTCTCCACCTATGCCGTCCCAATGATTATAGGAGAAATTAGACGTTATTTAAGGGATAATAATCCAATTCGAGTATCACGTTCCCTTCGCGATATTGCTTACAAGGCACTTCAAGTAAGGGATGCTTTAACTACCCAAAAGTCTTCTGAGCCAACAATTTATGAAATATCTGAAGTATTAAATGTGCCAAAAGAAGACGTGGTCTTTGCTTTAGATGCAATTCAAGATCCGGTATCCTTATTTGAACCGATTTATCATGATGGAGGAGATCCGATCTATGTAATGGATCAAATTAGTGATGATAAAAATAAGGATATCCATTGGGTAGAAGAAATTGCGTTAAAACAAGCGCTAAATCGTCTTAATGATCGAGAAAAAATGATTTTATCGATGAGGTTTTACGATGGAAAAACCCAAATGGAAGTAGCTGAAGAAATCGGCATTTCTCAGGCCCAAGTGTCAAGGTTAGAAAAGGCCGCTATTCAGCAAATGCATAAGTATATCAAAACATAAATCATTTTGCTTAGTGAGGTCAATCTGATAAGGTTGACCTTTATTAAAAAATAAGAAACTTTCTTCCACTTGTCATTTAGAGGTTTGTATATTCCATAAGCAGATGAATATACAAACCTTTTCTTAATGGTACATTTTTGGCAATCTTCACATATATATATTAGGAAAGAAGAAAAAGATTGGGTGAGCTGAAAATGATTAAAATTTCAGAGTTCCAAACGAAAGATGTCATTAATATATTTGATGGTAAGAAATTAGGATCGGTACAAGACTTAGATATAGACTTAAGAAATGGACGAGTTGAAGCATTGATCGTCCCCAGTCAAGGAAAATTATTCGGACTTTTTGCAAATGGGGCTGAGTATATTATTCCTTGGAAAAATATTGTAAAAATTGGATTAGATGTAATTTTAGTGAAATTAGATGATCGATCCTATCGTTCAACTGAATTGGATGAGTATGACCCTTTTAGAAAAACAAATTAAAATATCATTATGCATTTCTTTTAAAATATTCATGGATCCCATAAAAGTAATATGAATAGGCTTCGAAGGAAGTCTTCACTTTTGTGGGTTATTTTATTTGGTGAATCGACCCATATTCTATGATAATATAGGAGAAAAGGAGTGTTGATATGGAAGCGTTTGTACAAGTAGACAAACCGATACCTTATCTTGTGATCAAAAAGTGGGAACAAGAGAATCCTAATCTAAGTGTAGGTTTTTCTACTAGACAGGGTGGTCAAAGTAAAGGCAACTACCAATCTATGAATTTGGCACTCCATGTAGGGGATGACCCAACAGATGTCGTAGCAAATCGCCAGATACTAGCCAGAGCATTAGGGTTTTCCTTTGATGCTTGGACTTCAGCTGAACAGGTTCATGGGAACAATATCAAAGTGGTTACCCTTGCTGAGAGGGGAAAAGGACGGAGAATTCGCGAAGATGCGATTCAAGATACAGATGGCCTAGTAACAAATATTCCAGATATCGTATTAACGGTTTATTTTGCAGATTGTGTTCCAATCTATTTTTATGACCCTATCAAACAGATTATAGGATTGGCTCATGCAGGATGGAAAGGAACGGTTCTAAAAATTGCAGAAAAAATGATTCAAACGTTTGTAGATTCTTTTCAGTCAAACGTCAATGATATTCAAGTTGCGATCGGTCCAGCGATTGGTCAGTGCTGCTATGAAGTCAATGATCAAGTCATCAATCCAATGCAATCTTCGCTTCAATTTATTCCACCAGAAATGGTGATCGACAAGAAAAATGGGCATTTTGATTTAGATTTAAAAAAAATAAATAAAGAAATACTATTAGAAGCAGGAATTTTGCCGGAAAATATCGAAATTTCATCATGGTGTACTAATTGCAATGTTGATTTATTTTTTTCACATCGAAAAGAACAGGGAAAAACAGGGCGTATGGCTGCTTGGATTGGACTTAGGAAGGATGAGTAAGTTGTGCAATTAAAAGAAAATGTACTGAATGTAAAAGAAAGGATACGGTTTGCTTGTGAACGAAGTGGTAGAGACCCAAAGGAGATCCAATTGATTGCAGTTACAAAATATCTAGATATCGATCAAACCAAACAAGTATTAGACTTTGGTTTAGACCATATTGCAGAAAATAAAGTTCAACAGGTACTAAAAAAATATGAAGTACTTAAAGATCAAGGTACATGGCATTTTATCGGGCATTTACAAACTAACAAAGTAAAACAATTACTTGGAAAATTTGATTACCTTCATTCCCTTGATCGTTTTTCCTTGGCTCAAGAAATCAATAAGCGGGCAAAATTACAAAATCTAAAAGTACAAGCCTTTATTCAAGTGAATATTTCTGGAGAAACGACTAAATCTGGTTTAGCACCAGAAGAATTGCTTGAATTTGTAGAAAAAGTTCGTTTATTAGATTCTATTCGCATTGTTGGTTTAATGACAATGGCTCCCTTTGTTGAAGAAAAAGAGGTAATAAGGCCTATTTTTCGTCGATTAAGGGAATTAAGAGATGAGATTAATGATAATGGCATTCTAGGATACACAATTCATGAATTATCAATGGGTATGTCCAACGATTTTGAGGTTGCCATCGAAGAAGGGGCAACATTTATTCGTCTAGGTACAGTTCTTTTTAAAGGAGAAGTATAAACATTTGAATGGAGGAATGAAAAAATGATGGGGAAAATCATGGGTTTTTTGGGCCTTCAGGATGAAGAGGTTGTAGAAGAGATAGAAGGTCAAGAATCTGAAGATGAGGTTTTTTTAAGTCGAAGAAACAAAAATAATAATGTCGTAAGCTTACATACTCAGAAAAATGTAAAAATGGTTTTAGCTGAACCTAGATCCTATGAGGAAGCACAGGAGATTGCTGATCATTTACGGTCTCATCGCCCGATTATTGTTAATTTACAACGACTTTCACCAGATCAAGCGAGAAGAGTAGTAGATTTTTTAAGTGGTTGTGTCTATGCTTTGAATGGTGACATCAAAAAAATTGGTACAAGTATCTTTTTATGCACTCCAGAAAATATTGATATTGAAGGAGCGATTACTGAAATTCTTCAGGAGGATGAATAACAAATGTACTCTATTATTTCAATCGTAGATACAATCTTTCAAATCTATTTTTGGCTTATTTTTGCCTATATTTTGATGTCATGGGTTCCGCAAATGAGAGAAACGCCTGTAGGAGAACTATTAGGTAAACTTGTCGAACCTTATTTACGACCCTTTAGAAAAATTATCCCACCTATTGGGATGATTGATATTTCACCAATCGTTGCCTTTTTCGCACTTGATTTTATCCGAGAAGGGCTAAAAACTGTTTTAAGATTTTTATTCTTATAAAGCATTTGTAAAGTAATCATCTTTGGGGGAACTTACATGTCACATGATCATATTATGCATCATTATCGTAAAGAAGAGCAGCCTTTTGTAGAACGGGTGATTGAATGGGTAGAGCGAGCAGAGAAGACTCATACTTCTATCCGGACTGATTTTGTTGACCCTAGGCAAAAGCAAATCATTCAAAACATCGTCAATTCTTCTATGGATCTGACGATGTTTTTTGATGGGGGATATGCTGAAGCTGAAAGAGGTAGAGTACTGATTGCACCCTATTATTTTTCCTATGATCCTAAGGTAATGGGGCTAACCTTTTTTAAAGTGATTGGGGAGAATAAATTTACAACATTAACTCATAGAGATTACATGGGTGCGCTTTTGAATATTGGAATAAAACGTGAAAAATTTGGAGATATCCTTGTTTCAGATACGGATAAACAATACATTGTTGCTAGTGAAGTTGCTGATTATATCAGAATGCAGCTTACTCATGTAGGAAGGGTTTCTGTTCGACTTGAGGAAATCGCTAGAGAAAATGTAAAACCCCCAATTCAACAGATTGAGGAAATGTTTTTGACCGTTTCTTCGCTACGAGTTGATGCGATATCGAGTGATGTTTTTCGACTGTCTCGGACAAAAATATCTGAATGGATTAAAGGGAAACATTTAAAAGTAAATTGGCAAATCATTGATCAAACCGATTATAAGCTTCAAGTAGGTGATATCGTTTCTTTAAATGGATTTGGTCGCTTTAAGTTTTTAGAGGACGAAGGAATCACCAAAAAAGGCCGTATCCGTGTAAAAATAGGTCGATGGAGCTAAAAAAAATTGCAGGATTTTTGGATTCTATGTCGAAATAAGTATGACAAAATATGATTTGGAGGTGTTTTTGGTGCCTTTAACACCATTGGACATACATAACAAAGAATTTAGTAAAGCGTTTCGTGGGTATAATGAAGATGAAGTAAATGAATTTTTGGATCAAGTGATTAAAGATTATGAAGCTTTAATTCGCCAAAACAAAGACCTTGAGGAAAAGATAATACAATTAAATGAAAGACTTAGCCATTTTTCTAATATTGAAGAAAGCTTAAGTAAATCGATTATTGTAGCGCAAGAAACAGCTGAAGAAGTGAAAGCAAATGCAAAAAAAGAAGCGCAATTGATTGTCAAAGAAGCTGAAAAAAATGCAGATCGTATCATCAACGAGTCTCTAATGAAATCAAGAACGATTTCCCTAGAAATTGAAGAATTGAAAAAAAGAGCAGCCATTTATCGTACGAGATTCCGTACCCTTTTAGAAGCACAGCTTGAGATGTTAGAATCTCAAAGCTGGGAAGAGCTTGAGAGAACTGAAGAAGAGGATCGGGTTAGCGTATAAACCATTGACTTTGAGTCAATAATTAGGTATACTGCATATCATTAAATAAACAAATGAAACGAATATGAAACGAGGATTGGGATCTGTCAACTAGACCCCAGATTTAAGCGAGCTAGGGTTGGTGTGAGCCTAGTAATTTGGACTATGTTGAATATCACCCATGAGTTACTTTTCTGAATGCATTGTAAAATAAGTAAGAAAAGTCGGTTTAATCCGTTATCTTTTATAAGTGGCTATATAGGCTATTAGGGTGGTACCGCGGGTAACCTTCTCGTCCCTTGATTTTGGATGAGAAGGTTTTTTTTCATATTCGTGAAGCCTTATAAAAGGGATTGGAATTGGCTTTTAAGTGAGCCGTTGCTTTTATGGGCTGAAAAGTTGTAAGAAGGAGTGAGTTGAATGGATTATGGGACGACATTAAATCTGTTAAAAACAGATTTTCCAATGAGAGGAAATCTTCCAAATAAAGAGCCAGAGATTGAGCAATGGTGGGATGAGATCAATATTTATCAAAAAGTGCAGGAATCAAAAAAAGGGAAGCCAACATTTATTCTTCATGATGGTCCTCCTTATGCGAATGGAGATATCCATATTGGCCATGCACTGAACAAGATTTTGAAAGATATCATCGTTCGTTTTAAAACCATGCAGGGCTATAATGCACCTTATGTTCCTGGTTGGGATACTCACGGATTACCAATCGAGCATGCTATTATTAAAAATGAAAAAATTAACCGTCATGAAATTGGACCGATTGAGTTTAGAAACCGTTGTCGAGATTATGCTCTTTCTTATGTTGAAAAGCAAAAGGGACAGTTTAAACGTTTAGGTATAAGAGGAGACTTTGAAAATCCTTATATTACCCTAAAGCCAGAATATGAAGCAAGACAATTAAAAGTATTTGGCGAAATGGCAAAAAAGGGACTCATCTACAAGGGGCTTAAACCTGTTTATTGGTCACCCTCTTCTGAGTCTGCACTAGCCGAGGCGGAAATTGAATATAAAGAAAAACGTTCTGCCTCGATTTATGTAGCTTTTGAAGTCGTTGATGGAAAAGGTAAACTTCCAGAGGGTTCAAATGTTGTCATTTGGACGACAACACCTTGGACCATACCAGCAAACCTTGCTATTTCTATTCATCCGGAATTTGATTATGTCCTATACAAAGTAGAATCTGGAAAATATTTAGTGGCTAAAGAACTATTAGACCATGTGAAAGAAGAAATTGGTTTTGAGCATGTAGAAATTGTTAAGGAATTTAAGGGTGAAGAGTTAGAAGGGGTAGTCACAAAACACCCATTTTATGATCGAATCTCACCTGTTATTCTTGGTGAGCATGTAACATTAGAGGCTGGAACAGGATGCGTTCATACTGCACCTGGTCATGGAGAAGATGACTTTTATGTTGGCCAGAAATATGGTTTAGATGTCTTATCGCCAATCGATGACCAAGGGAAATTTACAAAAGAAGCACCCGGCTTTGAAGGTTTGTTCTATGAAGATGCTAATAAAGAGGTGACAAAAAAGCTAGCTGAAGTTGGTAAACTTCTCAAACTTGGCTTTATTAAACACCAATACCCACACGATTGGCGCTCAAAACAACCAGTGATTTACCGGGCAACTGAACAATGGTTTGCGTCGATTGAACCGATTCGTCAAACGATGTTAGAAGAAATTAAAAATGTGAAATGGGTTCCGCATTGGGGAGAACTACGGTTGCATAATATGGTTGCTGATCGAGGAGATTGGTGTATATCTCGCCAACGGATTTGGGGCGTACCGATTCCAATCTTCTATTGTAAGGATTGTGGAGAAACGATTCTTAACGATCAAACCATTCACCATGTTGCAGATTTAGTAGCAATGGAAGGCTCTAATGTATGGTTTGCCAAAGAGGCGGATGAGTTGGTACCAGAAGGCACTTCTTGTCCATCTTGTGGGGGAACTCATTTTAGAAAAGAAACAGATATTATGGATGTATGGTTTGACTCTGGTTCAAGCCATGAAGGTGTTTTAGAAGCAAGAGAAGAATTACGAAGACCAGCCGATCTTTATTTAGAAGGCTCTGACCAATATCGTGGTTGGTTCAATTCTTCCCTATCTACCAGCGTTGCTGTAACGGGAAAAGCACCCTATAAAGCAGTCTTAAGTCATGGTTTCACCTTGGATGGCGAAGGTAGAAAAATGTCTAAGTCCTTAGGGAATGTGATTGTGCCGCAGAAGATTGTTGATCAATTGGGAGCAGATATTCTCCGTCTTTGGGTTGCTTCTGTTGATTATCAATCAGATGTTCGGATTTCCGATAATATTTTGAAACAGATCTCAGAAGTATACCGAAAAATTAGGAATACTTTAAGATTCTTAGTTGGTAATTTAGAAGGGTTTAATCCGCAAAAAGATCAAGTCGCTTTGAAAGAGATGAACGAACTTGATCAATTTGCCATGATGAGAACCAAACAATTGATTGATAAAGTCATTAAGGGCTATGATGCTTATGAATTTCATAGTGTTTATCAATCGATTCACAATTTCTGTACCGTCGACATGAGTGCATTTTACCTAGACATTATTAAAGACCGTTTATATACCCAACCACTTCATTCACCAACTCGAAAAGCAGCTCAAACCGTATTATATGAAGTTTTATTGGTATTAGTGAAATTGATTGCACCTATTCTCCCTCACACAGCTGATGAGATTTGGAAATTCATCCCTGAAGTGAACGAGATTAGCGTTCAGCTTACTGAATTTCCGGATTGGTCTCATATTGAAGTAGACCAGTCATTGATGGAGAAATGGGAACAATTCTTAGATGTCCGCGATGAGGTTTTAAAAGCTTTAGAAGTGGCTCGTAAGGATAAGTTAATCGGCCATTCACTTGCTGCAGCTGTTACGATCTATCCATCAACAGAGGTCGCAAAATTATTAAATCAATTTAATGAATTAGATAAATTATTTATTGTTTCCCATGTGGACGTGAAAGAAGAACAGGCACCAGAAAATGCGATGCAACTTGAAGGATTAAGTGTTTATGTAACTCAAGCAGAAGGAGAAAAATGTCAGCGATGCTGGGTAGTTAGTCCTGAAGTCGGACATAAGCACCCAGAATTATGCCCAACTTGTGCTGAAATTGTAGAAGAGCACTACCACGATTTAGTAACCGAATAATATTTTGTGATAAAAAGCTTAGGAGATAAATTCCTAAGCTTTTTATTCTTTTATAACCAAAAGATGCTTAGATTTAATATAAAAGGAGTAAACTATCTTTAATGATTTAGGAGGGAATTAGATGGCAGATAAATCCAACTCACATACGATTGAAACCATTGGAAAAAAATTAGATGAATTAGCCATTCAAATGGAACGGGTTCAGATCGCCGATTATATCGCCTTATTAAATAAACCAAGACGACTATTTTTTCTTAATCTCATGACAGGAATTGCCAGGGGTATAGGCATCGCCTTAGGATTTACCATTTTTGCGGCGACGATTATTTATTTTTTACAAAAACTTGGTGCTCTTAATTTACCGATTATTGGTGATTATATCGCTGAAATAGTAAAGATTGTCCAAGCTCAATTAAATGTGGATGCAAGCATAAGGTAAGGAGTGGTTATGGTGAGAAAGGACAAACTAGAACAGTTAAAAAAACAATTGATTGAAGAAAAAAATGAAATTCTAGAGGAAATGAAACATAATAACAGTTATGGATTAGATGAAAATATGAATGATTCAATTGGAGAATTATCAGGATATGATAATCATCCAGCGGATATTGGTACTGAGCTTTTTGAAAGGTCGAAGGATATTGCTTTAGAAGAGAATCATTTCCATTTACTTGAACAAATTAACGAAGCGTTAGAACGAATGGAACAAGGATCCTATGGTTATTGTCTAACTTGTCATAAAGAGATTCCCTTTGAACGTCTACAAGCTGTTCCTTATGCTAAATATTGTATTAAACATCAAACTAATAATTCAGTTTCACTTCAGAGACCGATTGAGGAGGGAGTTCTTACCCCACCATTTGGACATACAAGTTTAGATGAAAAAGAAGATCAAACGGTTGGATTTGATGGAGAAGATACATGGCAAGCGGTAGCGAGATACGGTACTTCTAATCCGCCAGATTATTTTCGTGATGGAACTGATTATGACCATTTATATATAGAGAGTCGGGAACCAGATGGGTATGTCGAACCAGTTGAAGGTTTTATTATTACCGACATGGATGGGAATCCAAGCGATGATCAAATCGATGTGATTCGAAATGAAGCGTATGAGGCATACATTGAAAATGAAGAAGGGAAGAAGGATTCTCTGAAGTGCATAAAGAGGATCAAGAACAAGGATAAGAAAATCAATCCATTCCAATAAAATTTATAATAAAGATGAAATGACCCTAGCTTAGAACTAGGGTTTTATTTTGAGAGTTGAAATGACAATCTGATTCTGAAAAAGCTTTTGATTAAATATAATCTTAAAGAGAATAAAAATTAGATATGTTATTTTTTAAATTTTCAGTTTATTTAGATCTTAAGTGGTATGATATAATTATTTTACAAAATTGCGACATCACCTTAAATGAAACAATCAAGGAGGTGCAGGATGGGATGGAGTATTCTTTACCTACGTTTACTTGGTTCTGGCTTTATGTGCCAATGAGTTTACTTGTTGTATTTTCCATGATTAGTTATTTTCTTGAAAGGAGGGAGGAATAAAGATGCACATGGCGATAGAAACAGTAGTTTCCTTTGTTTTTTATATTTTATTAATGATTGCAATTGGTATTTGGAGTTATCGCAAGACGAATACCATTGATGATTATGTGCTAGGTGGACGATCATTAAATGGCTGGGTTACAGCTTTAAGCGCTCAAGCAAGCGATATGAGTGGATGGCTCTTATTAGGACTGCCTGGTGCCGCATATGCTTCAGGTTTAAGTGCGATGTGGATTGGGATTGGTTTAGCTATAGGGACTTATTTAAACTGGCAATTCGTTGCAAAGCGTTTACGTCGTTATACAGAAGTAGTGAATTCAATTACGATTTCCGATTACTTTGAAAACCGTTTTAAAGACCGTACTCATTTACTTCGTATTATTTCCGCATTTTTAATCTTAACCTTCTTCTTATTTTATACAGCTTCAGGACTTGTAGCTGGAGGTAAATTGTTTGAAGGTACTTTTGGGATGGATTATAAAATTGCACTTTTTGTAGGGGCATTTGTTATTATTTCCTATACATTCTTAGGTGGTTATCTAGCTGTTAGCTGGACAGATTTTGTTCAGGGAAGTCTAATGTTTTTGGCGTTACTATTTGTACCGATTGTGACGATTACACAGATTGGTGGGATTGGAGAGCTCTGGAATCATTTAGGCGCATTAAATCCGGATCTGTTAGATTCAACTAAGACCGTCAGTTATGATGATGCGAAGGAAATTTTTTGGGTAACAACTAACACGAATTTTGACCTCATTGCCGTTTTATCCTTAATGGCATGGGGACTAGGATATTTTGGGCAACCTCATATTTTAGTCCGCTTTATGGGGATCCGTTCCGCAAAAGAGATCAAAAAATCACGTTTGATTGCTGTTACATGGGTAGTACTTGCTTTATGGGGAGCCTTATTTGTTGGGTTTATTGGAATCGCCTATCACCAAGCAGGTATAACAGGTTTTGAAAATGGGTTGGCTGACCAAGAGCAAGTGTTTATCCAAATGGTACAAATTCTATTTAACCCATGGGTTGCAGGGATCTTACTTGCTGCGATTTTAGCAGCCATTATGAGTACGATTGATTCTCAATTATTAGTTTCATCTAGTGCCTTGGCAGAAGATTTTTATAAAGCACTATTTAGAAAAAATGCGAGTCAAAAAGAATTGATCTGGGTTAGCCGTGGAGCGGTTATCTTAATTTCAATCATTGCGATTTACCTTGCGATGAGTGGTGGAAAAGTATTAGATTTGGTGGCTTATGCTTGGGCTGGATTTGGAGCAGCCTTTGGGCCAGCCATTATCTTCTCATTATTCTGGAACCGAACCACAAGAAATGGCGTTCTCTTTGGTATGATCGTTGGTGGTTTAACGGTTATTGTTTGGAAAAACTATACTAGTTTTGGACTCAATTCCTTATTTCCTAACTTTAATTTTGCAAGATGGTATGAGATTATCCCTGGCTTCATTCTTTCAGCCCTTACCATTTTCATTGTGAGCTTAATTGATAATAAACCGAGCCAAGAGATTTTGAATGAATTTGAGCAATCACAAAAAGCTTTAGTAAATGAGTAATGGGTCATTCCCATTGCTCTTTTTATTTGGATGAACGTATGCTACAATGGGCAAGAGAAGAAGCACAAGGAGGAGACAGTTTGATTTATTACTTCATTTCATTACTCATAATCTTTCTTGACCAATTAAGTAAGTGGGCGATTGTGCAGTATATGGATTTATATGAAAGCATCCCTATTGTTAAGGGTTGGTTTCATATTACCTCTAGTCGAAATAGAGGCGCCGCCTTTGGAATTTTACAAAATAAGCAATGGTTTTTTATCATCTTAACATTGATTGTCATTCTTTTTCTTATTTATTACATTTACAAGATCCATAAAGCACAAAAACTGTTTGCCTTATCTCTATCTTTTATTTTAGGTGGGGCGATCGGTAACCTGATTGACCGTATAACAACTGGGGAAGTAGTAGATTTTATAGATGTAAGGATTATTAACTATCCCATTTTTAATCTTGCTGATTCAGCGATTGTGGTTGGAGTCATTTTAATGATCTGGGAAATGTTTTTTTCTAAAGAAGCAAAAAAAGATCAAGTATAGGAGAATTGCAGTGGAAGCTTTTGAAAAATATGATTGGATCATTGAAGAAGAGGAGGCAACAGAAAGAATTGATAAATTTCTTTCTGAACAGTTCGAAGAATGGTCTAGATCACAAATACAACAATGGATCAAAGAAGGAAATGTAACAGTCAATGGTAGAATGGTGAAAGCAAATTACAAAATACAAGAAGACGATGAGGTTGTGCTTCAGGTTCCACCACAAAAAGAATTGAACATTGAGCCTGAATCGATTCCTCTTGACATCGTATATGAAGACCAAGATGTAATTGTGATAAATAAGCCAAGAGGAATGGTGGTTCACCCAGCATCAGGGCACTATTCTGGTACCTTGGTTAATGCTTTACTTTATCACTGTAAAGATTTATCTGGAATAAACGGTGTTTTAAGACCAGGAATTGTTCATCGCATTGATAAAGATACATCTGGATTATTGATGGCTGCAAAAAATGATTTGGCTCATGAATCTCTTGCTAGACAACTCAAGGATCATGATGTGCATCGAATATATCTGGCCTTAGTTCATGGAGAAATCCCTCATGATCTTGGAACGATCGATGCACCTATTGGCCGTGATCCTCATGATCGTAAAAAAATGACGGTGATCCATAAAAATAGTAAGCATGCTGTTACCCATTTTGTAGTGAAAGAGCGTTTCCAAGGGTTTACATTGGTGGAATGTAAATTAGAAACAGGCAGGACTCATCAAATTCGAGTCCACATGCAATACATCGGCCATCCCCTTGTAGGAGATCCTTTATATGGTCTGAAAAAGACGTTAAAAATCGATGGACAGGCGCTGCATGCCAAAACTTTAGGATTTAAGCATCCAAGAACTAACGAATATATGGAATTTGACTCTGAATTGCCAGAAGATATGCAAGGGCTCATTGAAGAGTTACGAGCAAACAGATAAAGGAACGAATAAAGTGAAGAAAATGGTTGACATTGGATTCACTTTCATCCATAATGAAATAGAAAATTTAAATGTCCTTTAAATGTAGTCCAGAGAGGCTAACAAGGTGAACGGGTATTGAATAGGTTAAATTCTATTCAAGCAATATCGATTCGCTTTTGCCTCTAGGTAAAAGCTTTTTTATTCTTTCATTTCTTAAGGAGGTGAACCTAGGTTGGAACAAGGAAGGGTTTTATTAGACGAAACAGCAATCAATCGAGCGTTGACCCGTATTGCCCATGAAATCCTGGAAAAAAACAAAGGAATTGAAGATTTAGTGATCATTGGGATTAAAACTCGTGGAATTTACTTAGCTCAAAGAATCGCAGATAAAATTAAACAATTTGAAGGACATGATATTCCTGTTGGGGAACTAGACATCACCTTATACCGTGATGACTTGACGGAAAAGAGCGATCAACCTCTTGTAAAGGGAAGTCAAATTGCCTTTGAGATCAAGAAGAAAAAAATTGTTCTTATCGATGACGTATTGTACACAGGGAGAACCGTTCGAGCAGCCTTAGATGCCATTATAGATATGGGTAGACCGCAACTGATTCAACTTGCAGTACTAATCGATCGTGGACATAGGGAACTTCCAATCCGACCTGATTATGTAGGGAAAAATGTACCAACCTCTAAGCAAGAAATGATTTCCGTTCAATTAAAAGAGTGTGACCAAAAAGAACAAGTGACCATTCAACCAAAAACCACCCTTTAACTCAGTCCAGAGAGGCTGGCAAGGGTTCAATAGGATAAGAGAAATGAATGAGAATAAATATGGTGTCTCATTTAATCCTTCTCTTTCACTAGCGAACCTCTTAGCTGAAGCCAGGAGGTTTTTTTGATCTTAAAAAAACCGAATCATTGGTGGAAAAATAAAGAGGAGGAAAACAAAAATGAAACAACAAGTGATGGATGTCAATGAAATGCCAAAGGGAATGAAATGGATTGCATTAAGTTTTCAACATTTGTTTGCTATGTTTGGGGCAACTATTCTAGTCCCGATCTTAACAGGGTTAAGTCCTTCAATCGCCTTATTAAGCAGTGGGTTAGGGACGATTGCTTATTTGCTGATTACCAAAGGAAAAATCCCTGCCTATTTAGGTTCATCTTTTGCCTTCATCGCACCGATTATTTCCCTCTCTCAATCAGAGGGATTAGGAGCAGCCATGTTTGGTTCTTTCCTAGCCGGGGTATTATACGGTGTGATCGCATTAATGATCTATAAATTTGGCTCAGATTGGTTAAATAAAATTTTGCCACCTGTTGTGATTGGTTCTGTCGTAATTGTGATTGGATTAGGGCTGGCAAGTGTTGCAGTAGATATGGCAATGAATATTAAAGTGGATGGTCAAACCGTTTATTCTTTAAAACATTTCATGGTGGCTTTAAGTACTTTAGCGATTGCTGTCATAGCAAGTACTGTCTTCCGAGGTTTTCTAGGAGTGATTCCCATTCTTTTAGGAATCATTGGTGGTTATATCATCTCCTTAATCGTAGGAATCGTTGATTTAACACCTGTAAAAGAAGCAAGTTGGTTTGCATTGCCTATTTTTACAACACCAGAATTGTCATGGAAAGCTGCTGTTGTCATGCTTCCTGTAGCATTAGTGACCATCACTGAACATATTGGCCATTTAATGGTAACCAGTAGTATTATGGAACGAGATTTGGTAAAGGATCCTGGATTGCATCGTTCAATTTTAGGTGATGGTGTTGCTACATCTATCGCTGCTTTAATTGGTGGCCCACCTAATACCACCTATGGAGAAAATATCGGTGTGTTAGCTATTACAAGAGTATATAGTGTTTATGTGATTGCTGGGGCAGCGGTCTTTGCTACAAGCTTTGCCTTCATTGGAAAATTAGGTGCCTTAATTAGCACGATTCCTACAGCAGTCATGGGTGGTGTTTCTATTCTACTTTTCGGCATCATCGCATCAGCTGGTTTACGAATGCTTGTTGATAATGGCATTGATTATAGTGACAAAAGAAACCTTGTAATCTCATCTGTCATCATGGTGATTGGTGTTGGAAATGCAGCATTAAAATTAAAAGGAATTCATGTTGATATCGAAGGAATGGCTTTAGCTACAATCGTTGGTATTATCCTAAACCTAGTATTGCCTAAGCAAGCAAAAGAAAGTGAAGAATTAGAAATGGAAATTGTCACTAAACAAACAAAAGAGGTTAAAAGAAAAACTGTCAAAGTAGGGGTTTAAGTAGCCTCAACAATAAAGAAGTACAAAAGAATAGAATCCTTTAAATCAGTCCCGTGAGTCTGATAAGGATATCTTCTAATGACGGTTTTATCTTCAAATGCTAGCCGCAAGGGCCAGAAAATGGTACTAGTTTCTAAGCATGCAAATGAAATGGGAACCATTAGAAAAATGGTGTAAGGAATTAGAAGGTCTTCTTATCGAACGGTAGGAAGACCTTTTTTGTATTCATTATTCACAGTTCCATAGTTCCCCACAAAAGTAATCGGAATGAGCTACGAACAAGTTGTCACTTTTGTGAGTTTATTAAGAATTCCATTGGAAAAAGAGGATGAGAGAAATGGGAAAGCATTTGTTATCCATTCAAGAGTTAACATTGGAAGAAATCAAAGAATTAATAGCTAGGGCTCATTATTTTCAAAAGATAGAAGAAACCAGTTCACTTGAGAACGATTCATGGTTATTCTTTTCAAACAAGCAATATCACAAGTCATTTATCGCTAATTTGTTTTTAGAACCAAGTACAAGAACGAGAATATCTTTTGAAGTAGCTGAAAAGAAGTTAGGTCTTGAAGTGGTCAATCTTCAACCTTCTGTATCAAGTATGCAAAAAGGAGAATCGCTTTTTGATACCTTAAAGACTCTCGAATCTCTTGGTATAGAAGCTGTTGTAATTCGTCTACAAGAGGAAGATCTGCTAAAACCATTGTTACGAAAACTTTCTATAAAGATCATCAATGCTGGTGAGGGTAAAAAGGCTCATCCTACTCAAGCCCTTCTCGATTTTTATACGATTCAGCAATATTTTTCTGAGATCAAAGGATTAAATGTCGCTATAATCGGTGATATTGCCCATAGCCGAGTCGCTCGATCCAATGTGCAATTATTGAAAAGGATGGGTGCCAAGCTCCTGTTTAGCGGCCCAGCAAAATATATGGATTTTTCACTAGAAGGTAACTATTTACCAATTGATGAGGCGATAAAACATGCAGATGTGGTCATGATGTTACGTGTTCAATTTGAACGGATACAGGGGGAATCTTTATATCCAATTGAAGAATATCGTCAAGAATTTGGCTTTACGGAAGAGAGACTTCGTTATTTACAACCACAAACCATTATTTTGCATCCTGCACCAGTAAATCGAGGGATAGAAATGGATGATCTTGTTGTTGAGCATCCTCAATCGAAAATCTTCGAACAAATTCGTCATGGTGTATGGATTCGTATGGCAGTGATAGAGAGAGCCTTAGGAGGGGAAGCAAAATGGGAATCATCATTCGACATGGGAAAATTTGGAGTAAAAATCAGTGGTTTATAGGGGATCTTTTGATTGAAAAAGGAATGATCCAAGCAATCGAGCAAAAGCTTGACAATAAAAATCACCTCCATCAAGTGATTGATGCAAAAGGAAAAATAATAATCCCGGGGTTAATCGATATTCATGTTCATTTACGAGAACCGGGGTTTGAGCAAAAAGAAACCATTGAAACAGGAACAAAAGCTGCAGCAAAGGGTGGCTTTACTACGATTTTTGCGATGCCAAACACAAATCCTGTCATGGATTGTCCTGACCTAATTACTTTTCTCAAAGAAAAAAGTAAAGCATTAGGATATGTAAAGGTCTATCCGATTGGTGCGATTACTCATAAGCAAGAGGGAAAAGAATTAGCTAATCTGTTAGGGATGAAAAAACAAGGTGCGGTTGGGTTTTCTGATGATGGTAAAGGGGTCCAATCAACTAGCTTGATGATTAAAGCGATGGAAACGGCCAAGCTTTTAGACATGCCAATCATTGCACATGTGGAAGATCATCATTTGGCTGGAAAAGGGGTTATTCACATGGGTGAAACAGCCAAACAATTGCAGGTACAAGGAATCCCATCTGAAGCAGAGTATCTGCAGTTAGAAAGGGACTTAATGTTAGCAGAAAGCACTGGTGTTCATTACCATGTATGCCATGTAAGTTCAAAGGAATCAGTACAGCTTATTCGAAATGCAAAGGCAAAAGGGGTTAACGTAACCGCAGAAGTTACCCCACATCATCTGCTGTTAACAGAAAAGGATATCCAACCACCCTATGGTCATTATAAAATGAATCCGCCACTTAGAACCGAAGAAGATCGCCTCGCTCTTATAGAAGGATTGATCGATGGAACGATCGATGTAATTGCAACGGATCATGCGCCACATACTGAGGATGAAAAACAAAGGGGATTATTGGATGCACCATTTGGAATTGTTGGACTTGAGACCGCTTTTCCCTTGTTATACACCCATCTTGTAATGAAGAAGCTCGTATCATTAGAACAATTGATTGAATGGGTTACAAGAAAACCGGCAGAAATTTTTGGCTTGCAAGTTGGGGAAATTGCGGTGGGTTTACCAGCAGATCTTGCGGTGATTGATCTGGAACAATCCAAATCGGTTGACCCAGTAACATTTGCTTCAAAAGGGAAAAATACGCCATTTACAGGTTGGAATTTGTATGGATGGCCAGTCATGACCATCGTAGAGGGTAAGATTTCATGGGAGCAGGAGGTAGAGAACCGCTATGCATAAGAAGAAAGCCACATTATTTTTAGAAGATGGAACTTCTTTTGAAGGTGTATCATTTGGCAGTACTGGAGAATCTATCGCTGAAATTGTTTTCAATACGGGTATGACAGGTTACCAAGAAATTTTGACAGATCCCTCTTATTATGGACAATTTGTGGTGATGACTTATCCTTTAATCGGGAATTACGGAATTAATCACGTGGATTTTGAATCAGTCCAACCAAGGGTGTTTGGATTTATTGTTAAAGAAGTGGCAGATTTCCCATCCCATTGGCGTAAAAATGAGAGTCTTACTTCTTATTTGCAACAACATGGAATCTTAGGAATTGCTGGGATCGATACGAGGATGATCACGAAGAAAATAAGGGAAAAAGGGACGATGAAAGCTCTGTTAACCACAAATTCTTTGACAAGGGAAGAGGCCTTGAAGCGTTTAGAATCTCCTTTAAGCAATGATCAAGTTAAGCAGGTTTCAATTAAACAGCCCTTCACCATTCCAGGGAGAGGCGAACGTGTCGTCTTAGTCGATTATGGTTATAAACAAGGGATCTTAAGAGAACTATTAGCACGACAATGCGAAGTGACCATCGTTCCTTATACGACAACGGTTGAACAAATTAATACTTTAAATCCAGATGGGGTCCTCTTATCCAATGGCCCTGGTGACCCAAAAGAGGTGATAGAAGCCATTCCAATGATACAGGGTTTAATGCAGGAAAGAATACCTTTATTTGGAATTTGTTTAGGTCATCAATTGTTTGCTTTAGCTAATGGGGCAAATACAGAGAAAATGAAGTTTGGCCATCGAGGTGGAAATCATCCAGTAAAAGAGTTGGCAACAAACCGGATCTACATGACTTCACAAAATCATGGTTTTACCGTTACTACGAAGTCCATAGCCATCTGTCCATTGAAAGTGACTCATATTGCAGTAAATGACGGGACGATTGAAGGTTTGGCTCATACTAATGTACCCGCTTTTTCCGTACAATATCATCCAGAAGCTTCACCAGGTCCTAATGACAGTCGTTATCTTTTCGATCAATTTATTCAACTGATGAGAAAGGAAAAGGAGGAGAAACAGTATGCCTAAACGATATGGAATTAAAAAAGTCTTGGTGATAGGATCAGGTCCGATTACCATTGGTCAGGCCGCAGAATTTGATTATGCTGGTACACAAGCTTGTCAGGCACTCAAAGAGGAAGGAATGGAAGTAATATTAGTCAATAGTAATCCTGCTACGATCATGACTGATACACAAATAGCTGACAAAGTGTATATGGAACCGCTAACCCTTGATTTTTTGAAAAAAATTATTCGGATGGAAAGACCAGATGGAATCATTGCAACATTAGGTGGACAAACCGCACTGAATTTAGCAGTAGAGCTAGAGAATGATGGTGTTTTAAGCGAAGTAGGAGTTCAATTGCTTGGAACAAACATCAAAGCGATTCAAGATGCTGAAGATCGAAGTCGATTTCGTTCACTAATGAAACAAATCGGGGAACCTGTTCCAGAGAGTCAAATTATTTATCAATTAGAGGAAGCCTATACATTTGTTGAGCAAGTAGGTTATCCAGTGATTATTCGCCCTGCTTACACACTTGGTGGAACAGGAGGAGGTATTGCTTATAATCTAGAAGAATTAGAGGAAATTGTACAAAGTGGGTTGGAAGCAAGCCCTATTCATCAAGTTCTGATTGAGCAAAGTTTATTAGGTTATAAGGAAATTGAATATGAAGTGATTCGAGATCAGCATGGCAATAAGATTGTCGTATGTAATATGGAAAATCTAGATCCAGTGGGCATTCATACTGGTGATAGTATCGTCGTTGCCCCTAGTCAAACGTTATCTGACCGAGAATACCAATTACTTAGAACATCGGCTTTAAAGATTGTAGAGGCTCTTCAAATTCAAGGGGGCTGTAATGTTCAATTCGCGTTAGATCCAAACAGTGAACGATATGAAGTGATTGAAGTGAACCCAAGAGTAAGTCGTTCTAGTGCCTTAGCTTCAAAAGCTACAGGTTATCCAATTGCGAAGATAGCGACTAAAATTGCTTTAGGTTATACCTTGGATGAAATAAAAAATCCTATCACTAAGACAACTTATGCTTGTTTTGAACCAGCCTTAGATTATGTGGTAACAAAGATTCCTCGCTGGCCCTTTGATAAATTTCAAGCAGCAAATCGTAAATTAGGAACACAAATGAAGGCAACAGGCGAAGTGATGGCGATAGGGAGGAATTTTGAAGAGTCCCTACAAAAAGCGATTCGTTCTATGGAAGATCAACATGTGGGTCTTTTTTCACCCTCCTTACATTTAGATCAACTTGATGATGAACAAATCCAAGAGAGAATCAAGCGAACAGATGATCAACGTTTGTGGTTGATTGCTGAATGGTTTCGAAGGGGTGGGGAATGGAAGAAGGTTCATGAATGGACACAAATTGATCCTTTCTTTTTAGTAAAAATCAAAGGTTTAGTAGAAATCGAACAAGAAATTCGTCAAGAACCAATCACAAAAGATCAGCTTTACTTATGGAAAAAACTCGGCTTTTCCGATCAGCAAATTGCCCTATTGAGAGGAGAAGATGAAAAAGGAATTCGAACATTACGGGAAAACTGGCATATCAAACCTGTATATAAAATGGTGGATACTTGTGCAGCAGAATTTGAATCCTATACCCCTTATTATTATTCTACTTATGAGCTAGAAGATGAAGTGATAAGAGGAACAAAACCATCTGTAATCGTCATCGGTTCTGGTCCTATTCGAATTGGTCAAGGAATAGAATTTGATTATTCCACCGTTCATGCCGTCTGGGCGATTCAAGAGGCAGGGTATGATGCAGTGATTATCAATAACAATCCAGAAACAGTTTCTACCGACTTTAATGTGTCAAACCGGCTCTATTTCGAACCACTTACTATTGAAGATGTGCTTCATGTGATCGAAAAAGAACAATCGGTTGGAGTGATTGTACAATTTGGTGGCCAAACGGCAATCAATTTAGCAGAAAGAATCGCAAATGAAGGAATACTGATACTCGGAACTTCACTAGATCGGATTGATCAAGCAGAAGATCGGAAGCGATTTGAACAGCTTTTAAAGGATTTACAAATTAAACAACCCCTCGGGACAACCGTTTTATCACAAGAAGAAGCGTTACAAGTAGCAGAAAAGCTTGGATACCCTGTTTTAGTTCGACCCTCTTATGTTCTAGGTGGAAGGGCGATGGAGATCATCTATAATCAGGGAGAATTGACACATTACATGGAACAAGCTGTCCAAGTTTCACCTGAACATCCTGTTTTGATTGATCGCTACCTCATCGGTAAAGAGGTAGAAGTTGATGCCATTTGTGATGGGAAGCAAGTACTTATTCCCGGGATTATGGAACATATCGAAAGAGCAGGTGTGCATTCAGGAGATTCTATCGCTGTATATCCTCCTCAATCATTGACAGAATCGGAAATGAAACAAATTGTAACTATCACTGAAAAACTGGCATTAGGACTTCAAGCAAAAGGATTGCTTAATATCCAATTCGTCATTCATGAGCATGAAGTATATGTAATTGAAGTAAATCCAAGGTCGTCTCGGACTGTACCTTTTCTAAGCAAAGTCACCCAAGTTCCGATTGCTAATCTGGCTACAAAAATCATGTTAGGTGAAACACTCCAGTCTTTGGATTATCAAACTGGTTATTTAACGCCAACAACAAATCTTGTGGCTGTAAAAGTTCCTGTTTTTTCCTTTTCCAAATTAAGAAGGGTAGATACGACATTAGGTCCAGAAATGAAGTCAACCGGGGAAGTGATTGGTATCGATCAAAATTTTGCCAAAGCATTATATAAAGGATTAATCGCTGCAGGAGTAAGGGTTGCTGAATCGGGTACGATTTTAGCAACGATTGCTGATAAAGATAAAGATGAAGCCTTAAGCTTAATACGTCGTTTTGTCCAACTAGGATTTCAGGTAAAAGCAACAAGGGGAACAGCTCAATTTTTAAAGGAGAATGGAATTTCAGTGATCGAAGTAAAAAAACTACGAGAAGGTAAACCCAATATCATCGATGAAATTCATTCAGGAAACATTCAGTTTGTAATCAATACCTTAACCAGGGGAAGGGATATAGCAAGGGATGGGTTTCGTATTCGTAGAGAATCAGTGGAATATGGGATTGCTTGTTTTACCTCATTAGATACCGCTTATGCCCTATTGCATGTTCTTGAATCGCTTGCTTTAACTACTCAACCGATGGTTCGGAAAGGGGAGTTGATCTCCTGATGAAACAATCGCTGATGAAAGTGTTAGAGAACAAAGAGATTGCACATCAAATCTACCAGATCGTGATAGAACCAAAAACATTACAAGCAAATACAAATTTTGAGGACTTTCTAAATGAATGGTATCCTCAACCAGGACAATTTTTCCATATTCGGGTAAATGATTCCAATCATCCTTTTCTTCGAAGACCGATTAGTGTTCATGATTTTGACCCAAATACACTGCGAATCTCAATGATTTATCGAGTGAATGGAGAAGGAACCAAAAGGCTAACTCAAAAGACAAGAGGCGAAATCGTTGATGTTCTTGGACCATTAGGAAATGGATTCCCAGTTTCCAAAACAGATAAACAACAGTTTTTACTTATAGGTGGTGGGATTGGCATTCCTCCACTCTACTATCTGGCAAAGCAATTAAAGCATACAGGACATCAAATCACAACATTGCTAGGCTTTCAATCAAAACAGGATATCTTTTTGCTTGAACAATTCTCAAGCTTTGGCGAAATTCGAGTGGCTACCATGGATGGAAGTTTGGGTTCTAAAGGAACAGTTCTAGATCTGATCAAAGAAGAAGAGCATTGGGATCTATTTTATTCATGTGGTCCAACAGCGATGATGAAAGCCATTCAACAAAAATGGATGGATAAGCCGATCGAAGGGTATCTCTCATTAGAAGAACGAATGGGTTGTGCCATTGGAGCTTGCTATGGATGTGTGGTTAAAGTAGACCAAGCTGTAGATCTTAGAGGATATAAAAAAGTTTGTGCTGATGGACCTGTTTTTTCCTTCCGGGAGGTGAAATTGTAAGATGGAATTATCATCAGATAGAAATCATCAAACGAATTCCCGTTTAAAAGTAAAGCTTGGTAAGATTGAATTAAAAAACCCGATTATGCCTGCCTCTGGTTGTTTTGGCTTTGGTAGAGAGTATGCAAAGTTATATGATTTGAGTCAACTTGGGGCAGTGATTGTTAAAGCGACAACCTTAGAACCAAGGCTAGGAAATCCTACACCAAGAATTGCTGAAACACCAAGCGGAATGTTGAATTCAATCGGTTTGCAAAATCCTGGAATCGATGCAGTTATTCAGGAAGAATTACCTTGGTTAGCAAAGTACCAAGTACCGATTATTGTGAATGTAGCAGGAACTATGACAGAGGATTATGTGGAGGTAGCAAAAAGAATCTCTGCAGTAACTGAAGTGGCCATGATCGAACTCAATATCTCTTGTCCTAATGTAAAATGTGGCGGGATAACATTTGGTACGGATCCCAAAACAGCCCATGATCTAACAAAAGCAGTGAAAGAAGTTAGTCAGGTACCGGTTTTTGTTAAATTATCACCTAATGTAACAGATATTGTCTCTATGGCAGAAGCAGTTGAAGCAGCAGGAGCAGATGGATTAAGTATGATAAACACTTTAATAGGGATGAGATTTGATCTAAAAACCAGAAAGCCGATTTTGGCCAACCAAGTGGGAGGATTATCAGGACCTGCCATTAAGCCTGTTGCTTTACGAATGATTTACGAAGTCTATAAACATGTGTCTATCCCAATTATTGGTATGGGAGGAATCATGACAGCAGAAGATGTAATGGAATTTTTCTTAGCTGGTGCTTCTGCAGTTGCTATTGGTACCGCAAACTTCATCGATCCATATATTATGCCTAAAGTGATTCAAGATTTAGATCGTGTCTTAGATGAAATGGGTGTTCGTTACATCTCAGAACTTACTGGAGAAGGGTGGAATCTAGCATGAAGATAGAGCAGACTGATGTTGATAGAATGGAAATCGGCTCTTTGAAAGAGGAAGATTATAGAAAACGAATGATTGTCGCCCTTGATGTCAAAAATCAAACAGAAGCGGTAGAGCTTATCTCTCGCTTTGAAGGACAATTACGCTATGTTAAAGTAGGCATGGAACTTTTTTATGCAACAGGTTATCCTTTGATAGAAAAATTGAAAAAACAAGGATTAAATATTTTTTTAGATTTAAAAATGCACGATATTCCTAACACAGTGGGAAAAACAGCAGCTCAATTGACTCGATTAGAGATAGATATGTTTAATCTTCATATTGCTGGTGGTATGAAGATGATGGAAGCTGCACGAAATCAAATGGAGAACACATTGGCGGTTGGACAAAAACGTCCACTTCTTATCGGTGTTACTCAATTGACAAGCACAGATCAATCGATGCTCCAAAATGAAATAGGTATTCCTTCAACAGTAGAAGAATCTGTTCTCCATTATTCCAAATTGGCTCAACTAGCTGGCCTTGATGGTGTTGTTTCTTCGCCATTAGAAGTTAAAAAAATAAAAGCACAATCTGGGTTATCTTTTTTAACGGTTACACCCGGTATTCGTTTAGTAAAAGGACTAACCCATGATCAAAAAAGAGTCACAACTCCTGAAAAAGCCTTTCAATTGGGAGCAGATTACATTGTGATTGGCCGAGCTGTAACAGAAGCTGAAAATCCGGCGAAAGTATTTGCCACCATCATTAAAAGATTAAAAGGAAGAAAAGATAGATACTAAGATACTAGATGATAGACAGTAGAATTTCATTAAATAATATTAGGAGGTATAAAATGATGACAAAAGAGGAGATTCTAACCATTTTTCAAGAGACAGGGGTAATAAAAGAAGGACATTTTTTGTTAACCTCAGGCCGTCATTCTAAACATTATATGCAGATGGCACAGGTATTGCAATACCCACAGATTACAGCAAAACTATGTAGTAGTTTAGCTGATCCTTTTCAAGATAAACAAATTGATGTCGTCGTCTCTCCAGCAGTTGGAGGGATATTGGTAGGTTATGAGGTGTCACGAGCATTAGGTGTCAAAAATATCTTTTGTGAAAGAGAAAATGGGAAGATGACATTACGACGGGGGTTTCAAATTGAACCTGGTCAAAGCGTTTTAGTTGTAGAAGATGTGGTTACCACTGGTGGATCGGTCAAAGAAGTCATTTCTGTTGTAGAGCAATTAGGAGGGGAAGTCGTCGGTGTAGGAGTACTCGTTGATCGAAGCAATGGAAACGTAGATTTTGGTTATCCTTTTCATGCCCTGCTTTCAATGGAAGTTGAATCTTTTTCAAAAGAATCATGCCCTCTTTGTCTTGAAGGAAAGCATCCCGCAATAAAACCAGGTAGTCGTGAATTGAAATAATTGTAATCGTAGATTACGATGAAGGAAAAATTCATTCGAATATAGAATTGGTTAATAAAAGAAGTTTTTTTATTATCTGGCCATTTTTTTTCCTGTCTTAATATTACTTTCAATGACTTTCCAACCAATAATGACTGATAGAACTTTTTCCAGATGAGTTAAAATCACAAGAATCATTTTACAGATTTAAAGATAAGGACTTGTACGCTGTTTTGAAAAAAGAAGGAGATTATTATATCGTATATGTAGATTATCAAATCGATCGTTACTTTATACCCGAAAATACTGGAAAAGAACTAGAAGATCTATCGAGAAAAGGAGAACTGTAAATGAATTTTGAAATTAGAGAGATGACTGTAAGTGATTGGAATGAGGTAAGAGCTATATATGTCGAAGGGATTAAGACGGAAAACTCCACATTTGAGGCCGAAGCTCCAAGTTGGGAAAAATGGGACTTAGGGCATATAAGTACCTGTAGATTGGTTGCTAGTTTGAAAGATAAGGTTCTTGGATGGGTGGCATTGAGTCCTGTTTCCAGTAGATCTGTTTATGCTGGAGTAGCCGAAGTAAGTGTGTATATTTCCTCAGAACACAGAGGTAATGGGATTGGAAAAACTCTTTTGGAGCATTTGGTTAAGTGTTCTGAAAAACACGGTTTTTGGACATTACAGGCTAGTATTTTTCCAGAGAATGTGGCAAGTATAACCATACATAAGAAATGTGGTTTTCGTGAAATTGGTAGACGTGAAAAACTTGGTAAGATGAAAAATGGAATTTGGCGTGATGTAATTCTACTTGAACGTAGAAGCAAAATAGTAGGAGATGTAGGAATTTAATGAGATAAGGCTCAAGCCAATGTATTTTTTCAAACAAAAATGGACTATGAAGCATTTTTTGATGGGTATGGTAAGTTTAAGTGGAGTAACATTTTCTGAAAGTTGGGTGATTTAATATGATCCAAGTTAATTTTCATGAGAATGAAAAAATTCCAACAGAAATAATAGATTTTGTAGTAATCATGGGAATACAATATTCATTTAACTGAGAGTAGACTAATCTGGATTGTAGAGAACTTTTTCAAATTAAGCCATAAGCAGTTCCATGAAATTGGTTTTTAGAAATAAAAGGAATAAGACATATTATAAACCATGGATGAAGTAGGGGGGATAGTATTTGCCAATGTCAGAATACTATAAAAATTGAGAGATAAAATAGGATTGATCTAGTATTTATGCCAAGTGTTGTAGCAATTATAAGAAATGAAAAGAATGAGATACTATTTATTTGTAGCAGCTGAACCATAAAGCTTAATTATAAAGAAAAACATAAAGATAAAAAATAAAGAAAATCATATGTTCGTATTAAATTGTATGGTATAATAT
Organism: Tepidibacillus infernus; assembly: GCF_048898065.1. Lineage (NCBI taxonomy): Bacteria > Bacillati > Bacillota > Bacilli > Caryophanales > Bacillaceae > Tepidibacillus > Tepidibacillus infernus. Next base: position 1,096,680 of record NZ_JBLWFI010000001.1, on the reverse strand, counting down.
GGTTGCAATAGAATCGGCTCTCAAGGGCGGTTGGCTCATCTCCGGAAAGGAGGTGATGCTATGGAAGTTAAGGATGCTTTAGCTTTGATGTTTATGTTTGGAATGTTCATCCTTGCCTTACTTTCCTACTTAAAAAAGAAGTAGACCTCCCTTGAGCGTAGCAGCCTAAGAGGTCTAACTTCTATGCTTAAAATTTATGCCGATCGCCCTTGAGGCAATCTATTGTATGGACCGTAGATGCTATTAACATTTACGGTCTTTACAAGTTTATTCAAAAAATTATTTTCTAATACAATGTTAACATATATATTTTGTTATGAAAAGGTAAACATTTGTATTTTATTAAATAGAACTATTATTTAGGGCATGTATTTAATGATGGGCCAGCTCCAACAGGACTACGTTATTGTATTAATTCAGCGGCATTAAGGTTTATCCCAAAAGAAGATATGGGACGTGAAGGATATGGAGATTTACTTATTTTGTTTAGAAATTAGGAATAGAAAACGCTGAAAGCTTGGCTAAATACCAATCTTTCGTTATAGTCAAATTTTTTCATTACCTTTTTTTTTATCATCATTCAAGTTATCGTATGAAATTAGAGAATCAATAGGTTTTTCTTCTGGCATTCCTATATGCTTTTTGATTTTATCAATTTCTTCTAAAATAATTTTGGTGTTTATCCAGGCAGCAATTGAAGAAATCACTAATATCACATAGATAATCAAAGCAAGCCATCCCTGCATTATCATCAACATCCCTTCTCCTTAATCAATTTTATCATCATTAGTAAAATTTTATCAACTTTGTCATGAAGAAAAAAAGAGAAAGGTTGTTTTTATGGAAGTAAAGATTGAAAAAAATTATTGCTAATGCAATTAACCCCAATATGGATAGAAGAAAATACCAAGAAACGTTAGAGCATCTGGAAGAATATCCTGAAGTTTTAATCCTTTAGTTGATGAACCCGATATTAAACTTCATATTCCTATTAAAAATAAAATTTAATCTGTAGAAATTTATCGAAAATTTTTATGACAGAAATATGTTGAACGAAAAATATAAAGCTATTACTGTGTTTATGGATAGAAACTTTAAAAGAAAAAATAGATCATTTAGACAATAATGAGTTGCTTTATGATACAATGATAAAAAAGGAAAAGTGGGGTAAAAGATATCGCATTTACAGCTCCATCATACCACAACTTCAAACGATTAAGTTGACCAATAATTCTTTTCTTCTTAAGTTTGTTACTATGGATTTTTGCCAAGCGTATTGTGAACTATTTTTGGATTAGTCGTTTTGGAGCAAGCGATTCCACATAAGGAAATAGACAGATTAGCTTAGTTCATCGCGGGTTTTATAGATGGCTAAGCTTTTTTGTATAGATGAAACTTTAATAATTTGGGAGTGAGTTGATTTAATGAATATTTTAATTGTTGGAGGTACGGGATTTGTTGGCAAGGAATTGATCAAATCCCTATTAAAAGATGGCCATCATGTTAGTGTTATAACCAGAAATATAGCAAAAGCAAGGACTTTGTTAGGTGAACAAGTGAAACTCCTACAATGGGAATCTATCATCGCAGCTAACTCATCGTTGTTAAAAACATATCAAATTGATTATATCATCAATCTCGCTGGTGAATCGATTGGCAGTGGCCGTTGGACGCAAAGGAGAAAAGAAGAAATTATAAAAAGTAGAACGGAAACAACAAGGGCACTGGTTGACTTCATCGAAAAGTTACAAGTGAAGCCTAAAGGACTTATTAATGCCTCTGCAGTAGGCTATTATGGTGCGCACGAAGATGAAGAGATTACAGAGGATCATGGTGTTGGGCAAGACTTTTTGGCAAAGGTAAGTAATGCCTGGGAAAAAGAAGCGATTCGAGCAAAGGAATTTGGGGTTAGAGTGGTTATCCTGCGCATTGGGGTTGTGCTGGGGAATGGTGGAGCCCTAGAAAAGATGGGATTACCATTTAGATTTTATATTGGTGGCCCCATTGGAAAAGGAGATCATTGGCTTTCTTGGATTCACTTAAGTGACCTGATAAAAGCCGTTCAATTTTTACTTAAAAATGACACCATCGATGGTCCGATCAATACGACAGCGCCTAATCCAGTCAGAATGCGCGATTTTTACAGATATTTAGCAAAGGCGATGAATAAACCTTATTGGATGTATACACCTGCACTTTTTTTACGTTTAGCATTGGGGGAAATGTCTGACATGGTTTTAAAAGGGCAAAAGGTATTGCCTAAGAGATTACTTGACAGCGGATTTCAATTTCAATTTGCAAGTGTTGAATCAGCTCTCATCGATATAATGAAAACGAATATCATGAGTAAGCAGAGGTGAAGGGATGAAGAGATGGGCTTACCTTTTCATTGCACTAAGCGCAGTTTTTTGGGGAATCATTGGTATTTTTGTTCAAGGATTATATCAGTTTGGTTTATCTCCTATTGAAGTCGTTGCGATTCGAGTAATGATGGCCACAATGATTCTGTTACCCTATGTCTATTTTACAGATCGGTCATTGTTAAAAATAAATTTAAAAGATAGCTTTTATTTTGTCGGTACAGGAATTTTTAGCATTGTTTTTTTTAATTGGAGCTATTTTACTGCTATTCAAGAGATTTCTCTTTCATTAGCCGCTATACTCCTTTATACTGCACCTGCCTTTGTTACAATCCTTTCTCGTATCATTTTTAAAGAATGGTTTACAAAGAAAAAGCTAGTTTCCCTATTTTTAACCTTTATTGGCATTATGTTTGTGATTGGATATTTGCCAAATATGGAATCTACACAGATCTCAACCTATGGGTTTCTTGTGGGGATTGGGGCAGGGGTAGGGTATTCCTTATATAGTATTTTTGGGAAAGCTGCTTTAAAGAAGTATAAACCGTTGACAATTACAACTTATACCTTTGTATTTGCGAGTATTGTCCTTGTCCCCACTACCCGGATATGGACGTCTTTCAATTTAATGGTTTCTTTTAAAGCTTTCACCTACATAATTGGACTTGGATTATTTCCAACGGCATTAGCTTATATTCTCTATACTAAAGGCTTATCCTATGTGGAATCTAGTAGGGCTTCGATTACTGCAACCATTGAACCTATTGTTGCTACCCTGATTGGAATCCTACAATTTGGTGATTATTTGTCATGGCATCAATTGGCAGGAATTCTCATGATTCTTATTTCTATTCTTTTAATACAGGAAGGTTCAATTAAGAAAGAACAGTCGAATTAATAAATGGGTATGAACTCTTATTTTAAAGGACATGATTTTTATATAATCATTCTTTTTAAAAAAGGGTATTTAGTTTTATGCAGGAAAAAAAGTAGAAAAGTAGAATAAGATAAAGTTATCCATTTTGACTAAAAAGACAATTTTACGTTGACAATGGAAAGATAGAAATGAATAATATCGGTGGTGATCAATCAGAATGCTATCTTTTTATAAAAAATATGGACGGACTGCCTTTGATCTATTCCTTATTGTACTAACCGTCTATTTAATCATGTATGTTTTTAGTTTTCTTTATAGCATAGGCAAGCCAATCTTTTTTGCATTGGTGATTTTCTTAATGATTGAACCTTTAGCAAAATTCCTACATAAAAAAGGACTAAAAAAAATCACAGCGACAACTATTTCTACACTCGTTTTTATTCTAGTTGTATTAAGTATTGTGATTACATTAGGAGCTATTTTTGCTACACAAATCTATCATTTATCACAGATGATACCAGATTATATTTACCAGTTACAATTTGAACTCTCTGAAAAGATTGATATGGTTCAAGGGGAAATCAATGCTCTTCCGCCAGATGTGGTTGAAAAAGCAAAACAATACCTAATTGATTTTGCGGAAAAGGGTTCAAAGCTCTTATCTGTGGTTTTATTAACGATTTTTTCTTCGATTACCTCTTTATCTAGTTTAGTCGTCAATTTTGTTATCGGTGTGATTTTAGCATATTTTTTAAGCATTGAGATTACGGTTTGGAGAAAAATTGCAAATGAGAAAACCCCGAATACTTTTAAAAAGGCCTATAGGTTTTTAAAAGAAAATGTCATTAAAGGAATCGTACTGTATATTAAAGCCCAATTAAAATTAATTACATTCACTTTTATCATCATTTTTATCGGTTTACTAATCCTTAGGATTCCAAATGCTTTTTCTATTTCTTTGTTGGCAGGACTGTTTGACTTGCTTCCTTTACTTGGGGTCTCGTCTTTATTTATTCCATGGATTATTTATCTACTCATTGTCGGACAAACTTTTACCGCAATTTGGATTGCTGTTCTACTTGCTGTTGTGATTGTTTTTAGACAGATTGCTGAACCGAAAATAACGGGGGATTCTTTAGGAGTTTCGGCTTTTACGATGCTTTCATTTATGGTTATCTCTTTATCATTATTTGGAGTAGCAGGTATTATTTTATCTCCAGTTTTATTGATTCTAATCAAGGCCCTTTATGAGCAAGGATACCTAAAAAGATGGATTCACTTACCTGAAGGTGAATATGAACAGGTTTAAAAAAAGTATATTGCAACGTTTTAATACGTTTGCAATATACTTTTTTATTATTTTTTTCTTCTCAATGTCTCAACTAGCTTTTCATCTGGTGTGACGAATACTGTTTTTTGGTTCTCGTAGATCACAAAACCAGGTTTAGCTCCATTTGGTTTTTTTACATATTTAATTCGTGTGTAATCCACGGGTACTTGGCTAGAATGTTTTGCTTTGCTAAAATAGGCGGCTAGCATTGCTGCTTCAAGTAGTGTCTTTTCACCAAATTCTCTCGACTTAATTACGACATGAGAGCCAGGAATATCCTTTGTATGCAGCCAAGTATCGGAGGAGGAAGCTAGTCGATGAGTTAAATATTCGTTCTGGCGATTATTTTTACCCACAAAGATCGGATGACCTTCGGTAGATATAAACTGTTCAATTTCTGGGTCTTTTTTCTTTTTCCGGTTTTGTCTTTTTCTATCTCTTAAATAGCCTTGTTCTATCAATTCCTCACGTATGTCGTCAATATCTTGAACGCTTGCATTTTCAAGCTGGGTTAAAATCGTTTCTAAATAAGAAATTTCCTCTCTCGTTTGAACCAACTGTGTCTCAATATAATCTAGACTGTTCTTATACTTACTATATTTTTTGAAGTACATTTGTGCGTTTTCAGATGGTGTTTTTAAAGGATCCAGTGGAATCGTTAATCTGTTTTGATTTTCATCATAATAATTGATCACATTTGCCTCTTGATCTCCTTTTTTGATTTGGTGAAGATGGGCTGTAATTAATTCTCCAAAAAGTCGGTATTGATCGGCTTTTTTTGCGTCTTCCAAATCGTTAAGGAGATTATCTATTTTCTTTTCATTTTTGTGTTTCTCATTGCTTAATAATTTTGATAAGTCCAGTACTTTTTGACGAATCGTATCTCTTTCGGCCTTTTGATCATAAAACTGTTCTAAGCAAACATTGATACTTGTAAAAGATTCCATCTGTCCTGCCATATGGGTAAGAGGAAGTACAGAAAAATCAGTCTTCTCCTCACTCACAATAATGGTTGGTAGATAATCATGCTGCCTTATTTTATCCATCCAATTCGAAAACGAATTCCAGACATTTTCCCTTGTAGGTAAACCAGCCAAAACTAAAATTTCCTTTGCTACAGATGGACCCATGCCCGTAAATTGTTGAACCAACTGTTTCTCTATTTTACCTTCATTAAATTGAAGAACTGAGAAAAATTGATCTTGGGTAACTTCTAAAGGATTCAATTTATTTTGGGCAGGTGGAGCAATATATTCCCGCCCAGGATAGACTTGGCGATAACTACTAATCGCTGGTGTAACATGGGTTATCCCATCAATGATTAAATTGGTATCAGGGTTAACTAAAATAATGTTACTGTGCCTACCCATGATCTCAACGATTAAGCGCTTCGTATGAATATCCCCTAATTCATCCCTTGTTTTAATATCGATCTCTATGATCCGTTCATGATCAACTTGTCTGATTTGTTCAATTACACCACCCTCTAAATGTTTTCTAAGTAGCATACAAAACATAGGAGGTTCTGCCGGATTTATGAAATTTCGAGTAGTTAAATGGATTCTTGGATAAGTAGGATTTGCTGAAATCAATAGTTGTTGGTTACCTTGAAAACCTCGTATCAAAAACACTAAGTCTGTTTGATGAGGTTGATAAATCTTATGGATTTTTTGATTTGTTATCTTTTCCGAAAGTTCATGAACAAGAGCTCTAGTGACAAAACCGTCAAATGCCATTTTCTTTCACCCCTATTATTATAATGGGTCTCCACAAAAGTAATCGGAATACGATTCGAAGGAAGTCGTCACTTTTGTGGACTATCTTGTACAAGTATAATGCAGTTTTATCATTTGGACAAATCGAGAGGAATTTTTTAAAGCTCGTCTGAATAAAGTTACGATGATGAGGGAAGTTCAAGGAGGGAATGAAGTGACAAAACAGAAATGGCACACCATACCATATGAAATGATTTTGGATGTTTTCCACGTCAAAAAAGAAACTGGGTTATCAACAAAAAGAGCCGAAAAATTATTAGAAGAGCACGGACTAAATCAATTACAACAAGCAGAGGCAATTTCACCACTCTCCATCTTTTTTAATCAGTTTAAAGATTTTATGGTTTTAGTCCTTCTTGTTGCAACTTTAATCTCAGGGTTGTTAGGAGAATATACGGATGCGATTACGATTATCGCGATTGTAATTTTAAATGCCATTCTTGGTTTTATTCAAGAATTTCGTGCAGAAAAATCCTTACAAGCCTTAAAAGAAATGGCTGCTCCCCATGCGAAAGTGATCAGAGATGGGGTTCTTCAAACGATACCAGCGGTTGAAGTTGTACCTGGGGATCTTGTGCAATTAGAAACTGGCGATCGGATTCCTGCCGATATTCGATTGATTGAAAGCAATGAGCTTTATATAGAGGAATCTGCACTTACAGGTGAATCAGTACCTGTAAGTAAAAAAATTGAGACAATCACGTTTGAAGATTTGCCTTTAGGGGATCAAAAAAATATGGCGTTCATGGGTACTTTAGTTACACGTGGAACTGGGTTAGGTATCGTAGTAGAAACAGGTATGAACACAGAAATGGGGAAAATTGCAGACCTTATCCAATCTACAGAAGAAGTAGAAACACCACTTCAACGAAGATTGGAACAATTAGGGAAAATTCTTATTGTTCTCTCTTTAGCTTTAACGGCTGTTGTTGTGATGACTGGAATCTGGCATGGACAAAATGCTTATGCCATGTTTTTAGCAGGAGTAAGCTTAGCTGTTGCGGCGATTCCTGAAGGATTGCCAGCCATCGTAACCATTGCTTTAGCTCTTGGTGTGCAACGTATGATAAAAAGAAAAGCAATTGTGAGGAAACTTCCTTCTGTTGAGACCTTAGGTTGTGCCACCGTTATCTGTTCAGATAAAACAGGTACATTGACTCAAAATAAGATGACTGTAACAGAAATATGGATTGGGGGTCAGGATATTCAAGTAACTGGCACAGGTTATGACCCTAATGGTGAATTTTATCAAAGTTCTTATTCCATAAAACCAGATAGAGAAGGAGCCTTAAAAAGATTATTAGAAATAGGTGTCCTTTGTAATAATGCCCACTTGGTTGAGCAGAAGGAAAAGAAGGGGTTATTGAAGAAAGAAAAGTCAAATTATATGGTTCAAGGAGATCCAACTGAAGGGGCATTGATCACACTTGGAGCCAAAGCAAACTTATGGAAAGAGGAATTAGAACAAATCTGGCAAAGGAAAAAGGAGTTCCCTTTTGATTCGACTAGAAAAATGATGTCTGTGGTGGTACAAAAACATCATCAACAAATGGTTGCGGTTAAAGGTGCACCTGATGTGCTATTGGATCGCTGTTCTACCATCATATGGGATGGAAAGGTGATTCCTTTAACCCAAAGTATAAAAAATCATGTAAAGCAAGCCATTGAATCAATGGCTGGTAAAGCCCTTCGAAATCTAGGTTTTGCATACAAAGATTTGAAAATGGGTGAAAACATTTTTTCTGAAGATTTAGCGGAGAGAAACTTAACCTTTATTGGTATTGTGGGGATGATTGACCCACCAAGGAATGAAGTAAAACAGGCAATACAAACCTGTAAACGAGCAGGAATTAAAACGATCATGATAACTGGAGACCATCAAACCACAGCAATGGCTATTGCAAAACAACTACAGATTCTTCCACCCAGTGGATTGACAGTAAATGGGCAGGATTTATATAATATGTCTAATACCGAATTTATGAATAAAGTCGAAGATATTTATGTCTATGCACGAGTTTCCCCAGAACATAAACTACGAATAGTAAAAGCACTACAGTCTAATGGTCATGTTGTTGCGATGACTGGGGATGGAGTAAATGATGCCCCTGCCATTAAAGCAGCAGATATTGGGATATCAATGGGGATTACAGGGACAGATGTCGCAAAAGAGGCTTCTTCCCTTATCCTTAGTGATGATAATTTTGCAACCATCGTAGCTGCCATTGAAGAAGGTAGAGGAATTTACGATAATATTCGGAAGTTTATTCGTTATTTACTTGCATCAAATGTAGGGGAAATTTTAACGATGTTTTTTGCAATGATGTTGGCATTACCTTTACCCCTTGTACCCATCCAAATCCTTTGGGTCAATCTAGTAACTGATGGGTTGCCAGCTATTGCGCTTGGAGTTGATCCGGCAGAGAAAAACATCATGAATCGTTCTCCAAGAGATAGTCGGGAAAATGTTTTTGCACGAGGCTTAGGTTGGAAAATTATTAGTCGTGGATTTTTAATTGGGCTGATCACGCTCGGGGTTTTTTGGATTACATTACAACAAAATCCTTCAGACCTTACCAAAGCACAAACCATGGCGTTTGCTACATTGGTGATGGCTCAGTTAATTCACGTTTTTGATTGCCGTAGTGATATTTCAGTTTTTCATCGCAACCCATTTGAAAATAAGTATTTGCTATTAGCGGTATTATCCTCCCTTCTACTTTTGATTGGTGTGATTTATATCGAGCCATTACAACCTATATTTAGAACAGTTCCACTCAATCTATTTGATTGGATTCTCGTAACCGTAGCTGGAGCGGTACCAACATTAGCTTTTGGGATTGGTAAATTGTTTACAAGGCAAGCCTTTTCTTTAAGAAAAGCATAAACAAGAAAAACTCTCCCTGCTAATTTACTATAGTAGGGAGTCTTTCAATTTGGTTTATAGGAAAGGAAATGGTATTTATGGAATTTACAAAAATGCATGGACTTGGGAATGACTTTGTGATCGTATCTAAATATAAGAATATACCCAAAGACGTGGAAAGATTAGCAATTGCAATGTGTGACCGTCATTTTGGTGTCGGTGCAGATGGCCTCGTTTTTATTTTACCTTCTGATCAAGCAGATGTACGGATGAGAATCTTTAATGCCGATGGAACAGAAGCAGAACAATGTGGGAATGCGATTCGTTGTGTTTCAAAGTATGTGTACGATCACGAATTAGTGAATAAAGAAAAGTTAAGTGTAGAAACCTTAGCAGGAATTCAACATGTAAAATTACATACAAAAGAGGGAATTGTAAATACCGTTGAAGTAGATATGGGTGAGCCTATTCTTAAAGGCGAATTGGTTCCTACAGCTATTCATGATCCACAAGTCGTGGATCGAACCATTGAGGTTGATGGAGTTACGTTCCACTTTACAGCTGTATCGATGGGTAATCCTCATGCGGTGATTTATGTTGAAAATGCAAAAGACTTTGATGTAGAAAAGTGGGGCCCCAAAATCGAGACACATCCCTTATTTCCGAAAAAAACTAATGTAGAATTTGTAACAGTAAAATCTGACAAAGAGCTAGAAATGAGAGTATGGGAGAGAGGGGTTGGACAAACTTTGGCTTGTGGAACAGGTGCTTGTGCTACTGGGGTAGCATCTGTATTGACTGGACAAGCTTCTAGGGATGTAACCATTCATCTAAAAGGTGGAGATTTAAAAGTTTTTTGGAATTCAGAAGATAATAAAGTGTATATGACAGGAGAAGCAAGGGAAGTATTTACTGGCAATTGGCTTACTCCCGTTGAATTTTAAGGAGGAATGAACATGACAGAAAGCTATATTCAACAACTTTTTGCGGAAAGAATTGGTGGAAACCAATATGGAAAGAAGAATGAGATTTATAAGTTTGAAAAGATTAAACGAGCTAAAAAAGAAGCAAAAGAGCGATTTCCTGAGGTGGAATTATTGGATTTAGGGGTTGGAGAACCTGATGCAATGGCTGATGAAGGGGTCATTCATACCTTATTTGAAGCGGCAAAAAATCCTGATAATCGAGGATATGCCGATAATGGGGGTAGAGCGTTTAAAGTAGCTGCTTCAGAGTACTTAAAAAATGTTTTTGGTGTAGATGGAATAGATCCAGACAAAGAAGTAGTTCATGTGATTGGGGCCAAATCAGCGTTATCGATGCTACCAAGTGCTTTTATCAATCCTGGGGATGTAACGCTTATGACTACTCCTGGCTATCCAATCTTAGGTACTCATACCAAGTGGTTAGGGGGAGAAGTCGTTCACCTTCCATTATTAAAAGAAAATGACTTTTTACCTGACCTTGATTCAATTGACAAAGAAACATTAAAAAGAACGAAATTATTATATTTGAACTATCCTAACAATCCGACAGGGGCAAGTGCTACTAGAGAGTTCTTTGAAAAAGTGGTTAAATTTGCTAAAGAAAATCAAATTATTGTCGTTCATGATGCTGCTTATGCCGCATTAGTTTTCGATGGTCAAAAACCGTTAAGCTTTTTATCTATTCCTGGAGCCAAAGAAGTTGGTATTGAAGTACATTCCTTATCCAAATCCTACAATATGACAGGTTGGAGGATTGGATTTGTAGCTGGAAATGAGCTTCTGGTTAAAGCATTTGCTGATGTAAAAGATAACAATGATTCAGGACAATTTCTTGCGATTCAGGAAGCAGCCATTTATGCTTTAAGGCATTCAGAAATTACCGAAAAAACTGCAGAAAAATATTCTCGTCGCCATGATTTATTGGCTCATACCTTAAATGATTTAGGTTTTCAAGCAAAAAAACCTAGAGGTTCTTTCTTTATGTATGTAGAAGCACCAAAAGGAATAAAAGGGGGATTACGTTTTAATACAGCCGAGGACTTTTCTCAATATTTAATTAAAGAAAAATTAATCTCTACTGTTCCTTGGGATGATGCAGGTCATTTTGTGCGTTTTTCAGTCACTTTTGTGGCCAAAGATGAGCAGGATGAGCTTCGTGTAATGAACGAAATTAGGAATCGTCTATCTTCTGTTGAATTTGAATTTTAATGCTATTCTTTTGCGGCGTATAACGAAGTTTTTCAAAGAAAACTGACCCTATTGGGTTGGTTTTCTTTATTTTTTCGCTATATTTGACTATATTTATACGTAAAGACTTGTACGATGATCTAAAATTGATTAGAATAATGTCATGGATGTGATATAGATGATCAAAAGCATGACTGGATATGGTAGAGCAGAATCTAGTTTTCAGGGTTTAAAGTGGTCAGTAGAGATTCGTTCTGTTAATCATCGATATAATGAAATCATGTTTAAGATGCCAAAAGAATGGATGGCCATTGAAGAACAAATGAAGAAAATCATCCAAACCAATGTGAAACGAGGAAAAGTGGATGTCTTCATTGTAGTCGGAAGGGATGACCAATCAAAGCAACCTATAAAAGTAGATTGGGAATTGTTAGATGAATACATAAAAGTGATTCAAGAGATAAAAAAACGTTTAAATCTTGAGGGTCAGCTAGTTTTAAAAGATCTTTTAACAGTCCCAGAACTCATTCAATTCGAGTTAGAATTTCCCGATATTGATCTGTTTGTTCCTGAAATTTTAAAGACTGTGGAATTAGCCTGTCAAAGCTTAATGACGATGAGGCTTCGAGAAGGTAATGCTTTGTATGAGGAATTGACCTCGCGCGTACATAAAATGATGGATTTATTAATTCAAATTGAAAATAGAGCACCACAAGTCATTGAGGATTATCGTCAAAAGTTAAAAACAAGAATCTCTGACTGGTTAAATGATACAGTTGAACTTGATGAGGCACGTTTTCTAAACGAAATCGCTTTTTTTACGGACAAAGCAAATATCGATGAGGAAATTACAAGACTTAGAAGTCATTTTCAACAATTTTTACTCATTATGGAACAGGATGAACCAATCGGAAGGAAATTAGACTTCTTGATTCAAGAGATGAATCGAGAAATGAACACGATTGGTTCGAAAGCAAATGATCTTCTCTTAAGCCAAATTGTTGTTGAGTTAAAAAGTGAATTAGAAAAAATAAGAGAACAAGTTCAAAACATTGAATAATAGGAAATAATCATATTTAGGAGGGTACATAGAATGTCTATTAAATTGATCAATATTGGTTTTGGAAACATTGTTTCAGCAAACCGTATTATTTCCATTGTTAGTCCAGAATCAGCACCAATCAAGCGCATTATTCAAGAAGCAAGAGATCGTGGAATGCTAATCGATGCTACCTACGGTAGAAGAACAAGAGCGGTGATTATTACAGATAGCGATCATGTGATTTTATCTGCTGTACAGCCCGAAACGGTTGCCCATCGCCTTAACTCAAAAGATGATGTGAGTGAAGAGTAGCTAGGAGTGTATTCAAATGTTCTTACAAAAAGGAATGTTAATTGTTTTATCAGGCCCTTCGGGTGTGGGAAAGGGCACGGTCTGTTCTTTGCTTCGCCATGAGCAACCTGATATTATTTATTCTGTATCTGCCACTACAAGAAAACCACGTGCAGGGGAAGAAAATGGTGTTAACTATTTTTTTAAATCCCGCGAAGAATTTGAAAAAATGATAAAAGAGGATCAATTGCTTGAATGGGCAGAATACGTAGGAAATTATTATGGAACTCCTAGGGGCTTTGTAGAACAAACCGTACAAACAGGAAAAGATATCATATTAGAGATTGAAGTACAAGGGGCTTTAAAGGTAAAAGAAAAATATCCTGAAGGAATTTTTATTTTTCTTATGCCTCCATCTTTAGCTGAATTAAAAAATCGTATTATACATCGTGGGACAGAATCGGATGAAAGTCTAATGAATCGACTTAATGCAGCTAGAAATGAATTGCAAATGATGAAACATTATGATTATGCAGTGGTTAATGATGAAGTATCAAAAGCAGTGAAAAGAATTCAAGCGATTATTGAAGCTGAACGTTTGCGAAAAGAACGAATCTTACCATATTATGAACAATGGTTAAAGGAGGAATTATAATGCTATATCCATCAATTGATAAATTATTAGAAAAAGTAGATAGTAAATATTCTTTGGTTGTTGCTGCTAGTAGAAGAGCTAGAGTATTAAGAGATGGAGAACCCTTACTTGTTGAACGTGCAAAATCAAATAAGTATGTGGGTAAAGCTTTAGAAGAGATCTATGATGAGAAAATAATTGTAGAGAATAAATAATGAAGAAATTGAAAAAAATAACAACCCGCTTGGTTGTTATTTTTTTCAATTCCACCTTAATACAAGGGTCATTTCACTCCCTTGTAAGCATAAGGAGCGTTGAAAATGAAGGGGAAAAATATCTTATTAGGAATATCAGGAGGGATCGCTGCTTTTAAAGCAGCATCTTTAGTTAGTCAATTAACCAAAAAAGGTGCCAATGTGCAAGTGATCATGACAGAATCAGCAACCAAGTTTATTACACCACTCACTTTGCAAACCTTATCAAGAAACCATGTTTTTATCGATACATTTGATGAAAAAGACCCCAAAGGAGTTTCACATATTGATCTTGCTGACAACGCAGACCTCAGCGTGGTTGCTCCAGCAACAGCCAATGTCATTGGTAAATTAGCACATGGGATTGCCGATGATATGTTAACAACTACATTATTAGCTGTAACAAGCCCAATCTTCATAGCACCTGCGATGAATGTACATATGTATCAACATCCTGCAGTTGAAGAAAACATGAGAATACTAAGAGCACGCGGAATTCGCTTTATTGAGCCAGAAGAAGGATTGTTGGCTTGTGGTTATGTTGGTAAAGGAAGATTGGCAGAACCCGAATTTATTGTAGAAAAGCTTGAGGAATTTCTAAATCAAAAGCAGGATTTAAAAGGGAAAAAATTCTTAATTACTGCTGGTGCGACAAGGGAAAAAATTGACCCGATTCGTTACTTTACCAATCGATCTACAGGAAAAATGGGGTATGCTTTGGCAGAAGCTGTATTAGAACGGGGGGGCGAAGTAATTCTAATCTCTGGAAAAAGCAATCTTCTTCCACCCGCTGGTGCACATTTTATTTCCGTTGAATCTGCTGAAGAGATGTATTTAGCGGTGATGAACCAGCTTAATCAGGCGGATGTGATTATTAAAACAGCTGCAGTTGCCGACTATCGTCCAAAAGAAGTTTACCCACATAAATTTAAGAAAAAAGAAGGTTCCTGGGTGATTGAGATGGAGAGAACCAAAGATATTGCTTTAGAAGTAGGGGAACGGAAAAGAAATGACCAATTTTTTGTAGGATTTGCAGCAGAATCTGAGGATTTATTAGAACAGGCAAAAGGAAAATTATTGAAGAAAAATATGGATATGATCGTTGCCAACCATATTTTAATGGAAGGTGCCGGTTTTGAACAAGATACCAATGTCGTTACAGTAATTACAAAAAAAGGAGAACAAATCAACTTTCCAAAATTAAGCAAAAAAGAATTAGCACATCATATTCTCACTGAAATCAATAAAAGAATAGTAGGGGAATGATTTAGAGTGTATGCAACGGTAGTGATTGATATTCCGGATTTGTCCCACCAAGGATTTGATTATGCAATCCCCAAACATTTGTTATCAAGGGTTGAACCGGGGGTACGCGTATTGGTTCCATTAGGTTCAAGGACAACAGAAGGCTTTGTACTTGACCTTCATTCCTCAACAGACGTGAAGCAAGTGAGGCCTATTAAAGAAGTTTTGGACCTTGAGCCATCCTTTACAACGGAGTTAATCGAATTAGGAAAATGGATGAGTCAATATTATACAAGTCATCTTTTTAGAACGATGCAAATGTTACTCCCATCAGCACTTAAAACAAAAATAGAGCAAGCGATATCCATTGGTGAAAATGAGGAAGAAGGTCAACTCTCTAGAGAAGAATTAGAGATTAAACACTGGGTTAGTGAGAATGAACCAGTTAAACAATCGCAACTTTTAAAACAATTTCCTGATCGATCTCATCTGCTTAAATCTTTGATCAAAAAAGAGGTACTAAGACTAGATAAACAAATCAAAAATAAGGCAACAAAGAAAAAAATAAATGTTGTTCAATTGAAGATGCCATCAGAGCAATTACTTTTAGAAATCTCCAGTTTTCCAAAACAGGCAACAAAGCAAAGACAGATTTTGGAGTACTTTTTAATCAATCAAGCTGAAGAAATGGAGTTGGCTTTCCTTCTAGCTACTTTAAAAGTGACCCGTTCCACTGTTCAAACGTTAATCAAAAGGGGTTATTTGCAAATCACTGAAAAAGAACAGGGAAGAGACCCATACAAAGATCGCCATTTTCATGATAAAGAAGTTCAATTAACCGCTGAACAAGAAGGGGTATTACAACAAATCATTCAATCTTTCCAAAATGGTAGGAAAAGTCCTTTTCTTTTACATGGAGTAACGGGAAGTGGGAAAACAGAGATTTACCTACAGGTCATTGAACATCATTTAGAGAAAGGAAAAGATTCGATTGTTCTTGTCCCGGAAATCTCGTTAACACCTCAGATGGTTGAACGTTTCAAAGGAAGGTTTGGATCTCTAGTTGCTGTATTACATAGTCGTTTATCTCAAGGAGAAAGACTTGATGAATGGCGAAAAATTCAACGAGGAGAGGCAAAAATTGTAGTAGGAGCTAGGTCTGCTATTTTTGCACCATTTAAAGATTTGGGACTTATTATTATTGATGAAGAACATGAAAGCTCTTATAAACAAGAAGAACATCCAAAATATCATGCTAGGGAGATTGCCTTGTGGCGACAAAACTATCACCAAGCGACCGTTATTCTTGGAAGTGCAACGCCTTCCATGGAGTCTTATTACGAAGCGATCCATCAGCGTTATCATTTGGTAGAATTGCCGAATCGAGTATTAGGTAGAGCTTTGCCTACCATTCATATCGTTGATATGAGGGAGGAGCTAAGAAAAGGAAACCGGTCCATGTTTAGTCATGCACTACAAGAAAAAATCGAGGATCGGTTAGACAAAAAAGAACAAATCGTTTTATTCTTAAATCGCAGAGGGTACTCTACATTTGTCATGTGTCGTTCTTGTGGTTATGTGATGAAATGCCCACATTGTGAGATTTCTTTAACCTACCACCAAACAAATCATGTTTTACGCTGCCACTATTGTGGGTATGCTGAACATGAACCCAAAAATTGTCCTGAATGCGGTAGCTCTCATATTCGCTACTTTGGTACTGGAACGCAAAAAGTAGAGGAAGAATTAGCAAGGAGATTTCCAGGTGTTAGAGTGATTCGGATGGATGTAGATACCACAAGTAAAAAAGGGTCTCACGAAAAACTTCTGACGTCGTTTCGCAAACACGAGGCAGACATTCTTTTAGGTACGCAAATGATTGCCAAGGGATTAGATTTTCCTAAAGTTACTTTAGTAGGAGTGATTGCTGCAGATACAATGCTACGATTACCAGACTTTCGAGCGGCAGAGCGAACCTTTCAATTATTAACACAGGTAGGCGGAAGAGCCGGGAGACATGAATTGGCTGGTGATGTGGTGATTCAAACCTATACGCCTGAACATTATAGTATTCAACATGCTAGTCAACATGATTTTCAATCCTTTTTCCAACAAGAATTAAAACATCGAGAAATGATGGATTATCCTCCATTTAGAAAATTGATTGCGATTCAATTGAGTCATCCCGAACTATCGGTCGTCATGAAGGCAAGTGAACGTCTAGTTAGGGAAATGAAAGCGTTGGTTTCTGCAAATGTTGAAGTTTTGGGTCCAGTAACTGCACCCATTTCACGCATAAAAGATAGATATCGGTTTCAATGCATGATAAAATATAATGATGAATCATCTATTATGATATGGATTCAGCAAGCGATTAAACATGTAAATGAAGCATTGAAAGATCGGCAATTGTTGATCAGTATAGATGTAGACCCCTATGTATTAATGTAAGGAGGGAATCAAATGGCAATTCGAGTGATTTTAAAAGATACAGATCCACTATTAAGACAAATTTCCAAACCGGTAGAAGAAATTACCCCACGCATCCATAAGTTACTAGACGATATGGCCGAAACCATGTACGATGCAGAAGGCGTAGGGTTAGCTGCCCCCCAAATCGCTATTTTAAAACGTGTGATTGTGATTGATATAGGTGAGGGGCTCATTGAACTTATCAATCCTGAAATTATTGAAAAAGATGGCGTTCAGATAGGGCCAGAGGGTTGTTTAAGTGTACCAGGTGTAGTAGGAAAAGTCTCAAGAGCAGAACATGTGAAAGTTAAAGCCTTGGATCGAAACGGTAAAGAGAGAATTTATGAGGGGCATGGATTATTGGCGAGAGCATTCCAACATGAAATTGATCATTTAAATGGAATTTTATTTACTGACTTAGCAGAGGAATATTATAAAGAAGATTTAAACCTATAGGAGTGAAGTTGATGCGTATCGTCTTTATGGGCACCCCAGATTTTGCGGTGCCCTCTTTACAACATTTAGTCAATGAAGGTTATCAAGTGGTAGGTGTTGTAACACAACCAGATCGTCCAAAGGGAAGAAAACAAATCATGACACCTCCACCAGTTAAAGTACTAGCAGAACAATTAGGGATTGAAGTTTTTCAACCGGTAAAAATTAAAGAGGAGACGGCGATACAACATGTATTGCAATGGGAACCTGATTTAATTATAACGGCAGCTTATGGCCAAATTATCCCAGTTGCGATTCTTGAAAAGCCAAGGTTCAAAGCGATTAATGTTCATGCTTCTCTTTTACCAAAGTATCGTGGAGCGGCTCCTATTCATCAAAGTATTATTCAAGGTGAAAAGGAAACAGGGATTACCATTATGTATATGGTAAAAGAGTTAGATGCAGGAGATATCTTAACCCAAGTAAGAGTTCCTATTGAAGAGAAAGATACTGTAGGTAGCTTACATGATAAATTAAGTCAGGCAGGCTCCAAGCTTTTAATTGAAACGATCAGACAAATTGAGTCCGGAGAAATAAACCCCATTCCCCAACAACATGAACTAGCAACTTATGCTCCAACATTAAAAAGAGAAGATGAAAGAATTAATTGGAATAAAACGAATAGAGAAATCTATAATCAAATTCGTGGTTTAAATCCTTGGCCAGTCGCTTTCACCACCTTTCGAGATGAAGTGTTTAAGATATGGTGGGCAGAACCTGTTGATACTAGCCATCAAGAAAAGCCTGGTACCGTACTTTTAGTGGACAAGGGTGAATGTCTTATTGCGACAGGAAATGGGGCAATTGCCTTAAAGGAAGTTCAACCGGCTGGAAAAAGAAAGATGGATATCAGCTCTTTTTTACAGGGTACAACAGTAGCAAAAGGAGAAAAAATGGGTGACAGCAATGAACAAGAAATGGACAGCTAGGGAAGTTTCCTTAGAGGTTTTGACCAAAGTCGATAAAGATAAAGCCTATAGTAATCTACAACTCAATCAAGCGCTAAAAGAGGCCAATTTATCTCGAGTAGATGCTAATTTTGCTACAGAGTTGATTTATGGTACGATTCAGCATCTAAATACAATTGATTGGATTCTACAACCTTTTTTAAAGACCAGTAAATTAGAAAGCTGGGTCCGAAGTTTGCTTCGTTTAAGTGTTTACCAAATATGGTATCTAGACCGAGTTCCTGTACATGCAATTGTAAATGAAGCAGTTAATCTTGCAAAGAAAAAAGGGCACAAAGGGATCGCTAGCTTGGTAAACGGTGTGTTAAGAAACATCATTCGGAATAAAGATCAGATTCGATTTCCTACTGATTTGAACGATGTGAAACGTATTGCTCTCGAGCATTCTCACCCTGATTGGTTAGTGGAACGGTTGATTCGTGATTATGGCATAGAAGAAGCAGAAGAAGTTTGTCGCTCTAACAACATAGCTCCCCATACTTCAATTCGGGTTAATCCTTTAAAGATTACTAGGGATGAAATGATGGAAAAAATAAAAGAGGAATTAGGAGAGGACACAGAAGTTCTTCCATCTCCTCTATCAGAACAAGGGATTCGAGTAAAAGGTAGAGGCAATCTTGCAATTACCCATTGGTACAAAGATGGGTATTTTACTATTCAGGATGAAAGCTCAATGCTTGTTGCACATGTAGTAGACCCAAAACCCGGTATGTTCGTTCTTGATGCTGCAGCTGCTCCAGGAGGAAAAACGACACATCTAGCAGAACTCATGCAAAATCAAGGGAAAATTATTGCAGCGGATTTACATAAACATAAAATCAAATTGATTGAAGAACAACAAGAAAGACTTGGCTTACATATCATTGAAACCCTTCATTCGGATGCTAGGAAAATCAAAGAACAATTTGGACAAGTGTTTGATCGTATTCTATTAGATGTTCCTTGTTCTGGATTAGGGGTTATACGTAGGAAACCTGATTTAAAATGGGTTAAAGCAGAAACAGATATTGAAGAATTGACGAAGATTCAAAAAGATATTTTAAAAAACGTATCTCTTTTATTAAAACCAGGCGGGATTCTCGTATATAGTACTTGTACAATGACTACTGAGGAGAATCAAAAAATAGTGGGAGAGTTTATAGAACAACATTCGGACTTCAGGCTAGATCAGCAGATTGCCAATGTATTACCAAAGGCGATCAATGAGAAACTAGATACAAGACAAGGAATGATTCAAATTCTACCTCATTACTTTGATAGCGATGGCTTTTTCATTAGTCGGATCCTTAGAATAAAGTAGTGAAATTTGTTAAGAAACGGTGATTAACAACATGGAGAAAACAAATATTTATGATTTAACTTTTGAAGAATGGGAAAATTGGCTAAAAGAAAACCAAGAGCCTGCTTATCGTGCAAAACAAATTTTTGATTGGTTATACGTAAAAAGGGTTGATTCAATAGAACAGATGACTAATTTATCAAAAACACTTCGGCAAAAATTAGAGGATCAGTTCGAATTTCAAGCCCTTCATACTCTTAATCAGCACACATCTCAAGATGGAACAGTGAAATTCCTATTTCAACTCTATGATGGTCATGCGATAGAAACGGTGATTATGCGACATGATTATGGGAATAGCGTTTGTGTTACGACACAGGTAGGATGTAAGATGGGATGTACCTTTTGTGCCTCAACATTGGGAGGTGTTGCTAGAAATCTTACCCCTGGAGAAATTGTTGCCCAAGTGGTTGAATCACAAAAAATTCTTGATAAAGAAGAGGGTAGGGTTAGTAGCATCGTTGTCATGGGTTCAGGTGAACCTTTTGATAACTATGAGCCTACGATTCAATTTATCCGAATCGTGAATGACAATAGGGGGCTAAATATTGGTCAAAGACATATTACCGTTTCTACCAGTGGAATTATTCCACGGATTTATGATTTTGCTAATCTAAAATGGCAAGTAGGTTTTGCGGTTTCTTTACATGCACCAAATGATGAATTAAGAACACGTTTAATGCCTATTAACCGAAAATATCCATTAAAGAAGCTCATGGAAGCATGTCATTATTATGTAAATACCACAAATCGACGAATTACATTCGAATATGCTTTAATGGGAAACGTAAATGATCAGGATGAACATGCAGAAGAATTAGCCAATTTAATTAAAGATTTGAAATGTCATGTAAACCTAATTCCTGTAAACCATGTACCAGAAAGAGATTATGTAAGAACACCTAGAAATCAAATTTTTAATTTCAAAAAAATCCTTGAAAAACATAAAGTAAATGTGACCATAAGAAGGGAACAAGGTGGAGATATTGAAGCAGCGTGTGGTCAATTACGGGCAAAACATATAAAACACGAATTTAAACTATGAGGTGAGGAGTTTGTTAGCTGCGGTTCGGTCAGATGTGGGCAAGGTAAGAGAAATCAATGAAGATTGTGTGTACTTGAGTGAACCTTATACCAATGAATTGATGATCGCTATTGTTGCTGATGGTATGGGGGGACACTTGGCTGGAGAGATTGCAAGTAAGACAGCAGTCGAAACGATCTATCAAGAATTACAATCAACGATTCAAGAACAACGAACAATTGAAGAATATCAAAACGCCTTAGAATTCGTAATCCGCCAAGCCAATTCTAAGGTTTACCAGCAATCGATAAATCAAGAAGATTATCGGGGAATGGGAACAACCATTATCGCATCCATCATCAGTCCTCAATGGATTATTATAGGCCATATTGGGGATAGTCGTGCTTATTTATTTACTGAAAACCAGGTTAAACAACTTACGACTGACCATTCCTTAGTGAATGAATTATTAAAAAGTGGCCAAATTTCTCAAGAAGAAGCGATAAACCATCCTAAAAAGAATGTATTAACTAGGGCATTAGGTACTGATGAAAATGTAAAAATTGATATGCATGTTATCGAATGGAGTCAAGATCAAACTCTATTATTATGTACTGATGGTTTAACTAACCGCTTGTCTGAAGAGAAAATATTATCAGTAGTCAACCAAGCACGATTATCTCCGCAAGAGATTACAGATCATTTGGTTGAATTAGCCAATCAAGCAGGTGGAGAAGACAATATTTCTGTGATTGTCATTCGCCATGATTAAATGAATTGGCTCAGGAAAAGAGGTGATCTGAATTGATAGGCATCCTATTAGCAAACCGATACAAGATTGTGGAGAAAATTGGCGGAGGTGGCATGGCTGACGTTTTTCGGGCAATAGATGAAGTTCTTCAAGAAGAAGTTGCTGTTAAGGTTTTACGTCAGCAATATGTACATGATGATGACTTTGTTAAGAGATTTCGTAGGGAAGCCCATTCTGTAGCTAGTTTATCCCATGAAAATGTCGTTAAGATTTTTGATATTGGGGAAGAAAAAGAAATCTACTATATTGTTATGGAATATGTGAAGGGCTCAACTTTAAAAGAAGTGATTCAACGAAAAGGAAAACTTCCAATAAAAGAGGCCTTAAAGATTGCTGAACAGATTGCGTTAGCATTAGATCATGCGCATCAACATCATATTATACATCGTGATATTAAACCTCATAATATTTTAATTGGAAATCAAGGTCAAGTAAAAGTAACGGATTTTGGAATTGCCAGAGCTGTTTCCTCAGCAACGATTACACAAACAGGGTCAGTTTTAGGTTCTGTCCATTATTTATCTCCTGAACAAGCTAGAGGGGGCTGGACTGACGAAAAAACAGATTTATATTCATTAGGTGTTGTCCTTTATGAGATGATTACTGGTAGTTTACCTTTTTCGGGGGATAGCCCTATTTCGGTCGCATTAAAACATTTACAGGAAAATTTTATCTATCCAAGGGAACTTGATCCCAGTATTCCCCAAAGTGTAGAGAATATCATATTAAGAGCATTGATGAAAGATCCTTTAAAACGATATGCTTCAGCAGAAGAAATGTTCAAAGATATAAAGACTGCTTTAGACCCAAAACGTATCCACGAGCCAAGGATCCTTTTGGAAACAGATGTTTTTGATGATGATGAAGAAAATACAATAACCATACCTGCAATGAAGGAGTTTAATGCAAATGACGCATATTCTACCCAGTCACGCAAAAATAAAAAAAGGTCGTTACGGCCTAAATTAGTCCCGATTTTAACGATATTTTTCTTGTTATTGCTTGGTGTTTTTGGATTTCAGTATATAAGCAGTAAACTTGTCGTTCCAGAAATAGAAGCCCCTTTGCTAGAGGGAAAATCGAAAGAAGATGCAATTAAACTGCTTCAAGAATTAAATCTGACTTATAAAATAGAAGAAAAAACAGATCCAGTTGTAGAAAAGGGGAAAGTAATCAAACAAGAACCTTATCCAGGTGAAACGATGAAAACAAGTCAGTCAATCACACTTTATATTAGTTTAGGTAAGGAAAAGGTAGCGATGCCAAATCTGCTGAATAAGCAGCAGCGGCAAGCAAAAATCTTTCTACAACAGCTAGGATTCAATGAAAATCATATTGAAATAAAAAAAGAATTTAATAATGAGGTCCCTAGTGGCGAAGTGTTCAAGCAAGAACCTAATGCTGAAGAGATGGTTGTACCTGATGAACAAAAAGTAATATTATTTATAAGTGAAGGAAAAGAACAATTGAAAATGCCAAATCTAATTGGAAGAGATGAAGCAGAAGCGGTTGCGATGGTCACAGCTATAGGTTTAGTACCTAGGGTACAAAAAGATTATTCTTACCAACAACCAGAAGGAAAAGTCTATCGACAATTTCCTTTTGATCCTAATCAGGAAGTGACTGCTGGAGATCAAGTGGATATTTATGTAAGCCTTGGATATCCTAAAGAATTAAAATCGATCTATAGCGATCTATTAGTTGATCTTGAGGAAGATGAAAGTGCAGAGATTACGATTATTCTACGTGATGCAAGGGGAAAAGATGTAATTTGGAAAAAGGAAACGATCACAGGACCGAAGTTTTACGATAATATAGAACTTCTACTATTGCCTGATCAACAAGGGACAATCAATGTTTATAAAAATGGTAAGCTAGTTAAAATGAAGACCGTTCAGTATTATTAAAATTGGAGGTACTTTATGCCTGAGGGGCAAATTGTAAAAGCTTTAAGTAGTTTTTATTATGTTGAGTCGGAAGGGAAAACCATTGCTTGTAAAGCTAGGGGTGTATTTAAATTACGCCAACAATCTCCTTTAGTAGGAGACTATGTAAGCTTTGATCAAGTGAATGAAGATGAAGGCTTTATCACAGAAATCAAAATAAGAAAAAATCAACTGATTCGTCCACCAATTAGCAATGTAGATCAAGCCATTTTGGTATTTTCAGCAAAAGAACCCGATGTTAGTACTTTATTATTAGATAAGTTTATTGTTCATGTTGAAAAGGCAGAAATTAAACCGATCATCTGCATTACAAAATTAGACTTATTAGACTTAGCTGAAGAAAATAAGTTGCAAAACCTGCTACAAACTTATGAACAGATGGAATATCCGATCATCAAAACGAGTAGCAAAAATGGAAAAGGCATAGAAGAACTGAATGAAATGTTAAAGAACAAGATTTCGGTGTTTGCAGGACAATCAGGTGTAGGAAAATCATCGTTATTAAATGCGATTTTGCCTGATTTACAATTAGAAACTTCCAATATTAGTTTCAAATTAGGCCGAGGAAAGCATACGACAAGAGTTGTTCAATTGATTCATTTACCAGAAGGCGGGATGGTGGCGGATACACCCGGATTTAGTCAACTAGATTTTCATGAGATTGAGTCAGAAGAATTAAATCAATTTTTTAAAGAAATCCATCAATTTTCAGATCAATGTCGATATAGAGGATGTTTACATCTGAATGAACCCGGTTGTGCTGTAAAAGAAGCGGTAAACGAGCAGTTGATTGATCGTGATCGCTATGAGCATTATATAAGCTTTTTAAAAGAGATAAAGGAAAAAGAAGAAAATAAGTGGAGGTAATTGCTTGTGGTTAAAATTGCACCATCCATTCTTTCTGCTAATTTTGCAAAACTAGGGGAAGAGATTCTATCCGTTGAACAGGCAGGCGCTGATCTCCTGCATATTGATGTAATGGATGGACATTTTGTTCCTAATCTTACAATTGGGCCTCTAATTGTAGAATCAATAAAACCTATTACAAAATTGCCATTAGATGTTCATTTGATGATCGAAAATCCAGATCAATATATTGAGCATTTTGCAAAAAGCGGTGCCGACATAATCTCGGTACATGCTGAAGCAACCGATCATTTGCACCGAACTATTCATTTGATCAAAAAGTTTGGAGTGAAAGCTTCTGTTGCCATCAATCCAGCTACTCCATTAGATCAATTAGAATATGTTCTTGATGACCTAGATATGGTACTGATCATGACAGTAAATCCAGGATTTGGAGGGCAGTCTTTTATTCCTGC
Source organism: Tepidibacillus infernus (assembly GCF_048898065.1). NCBI lineage: Bacteria > Bacillati > Bacillota > Bacilli > Caryophanales > Bacillaceae > Tepidibacillus > Tepidibacillus infernus. Next base: position 1,071,455 of record NZ_JBLWFI010000001.1, on the reverse strand, counting down.
TACTCTTCCAAAGATAAAGAAGTTAAAGGATATAATTAATGAAAGAGGTTTATCTTTAGGTATTGAAGTAGACGGAGGAATCAATGACAAGACTTATCAATCTGTGATTGGAGCAGGGGCCAATGTATTAGTCGCAGGTTCCTTTGTGTTTGGACAAAATGATCGAATCAAAGCCATCACTAGTTTAAAAGGATAAGAAATAAGGGGATAACACAACGCTTCCCCCTATTTTTATCGGTAAAATATAACTTTTTTTTCATTATTATAACAGAACCCCACAAAAGTAATCGGAATACGCTTTGAAGGAGATCGTCACTTTTGTGGGTTATCTTTGATTTTTGGAATCAGTTTGAAAATCTCCCCTGACTCAAAAGTGTCGATTAGTTTTTCTAACCAAAAATAATAGCTTTCAGCTTCTTCTAGCTTTTTTAAGTCTAATTGGGCGAGCTCTCTGATTTCTTGTATAGTTTCCTTTCGTTCTATCAAATAACTATAATCTTGTTTTGATTTTTCAATAGCTGCTAAGTTGATTTCAATAGCCCTTTTCCACTTTGTAGAGAAAAAATCAAAAAAGGTTTTATACCAGTCTCCTTCTGCTTGGTAAAGATCCTTTCTTACACCTTTTTTCCAAACCTTATGTACCATCTTTGTATCTAATAAAGTTCGAACTCCAGTACTCATACTGGTTTTACTCATACCTAAGCTTTCCCGCATTTCATCAAGGGTTAAGGCACGATCAGAAAAATAAAGAGTACCATATAATCTACCTATAGAGTCTGTAATCCCATATAAGTCCATGTTATCAGCAATCGATTGAATGACCCTTTCCCGAGCCTCTTCTAAGATTTGTTGATCATCTCTCATTGATGGATCAGCTCCCCATCTTAACGTCTATTTATTCATTCAAACTAAAAAAAATGATTATACTAAAATGTACTTTTCTTATTAAAACATTCGATTTTTATTGTAACTAATTGAGCCATTTCAGTAAAGAGTTAAGATAGGTATCATATGGCAGGATCTGAAAGGATTTCTAAGTATACATTAAAATAATTTTGTACAGTTTTTTCTGAATGAACAATATAAAAGGAAATAACGGAATATGATGTTTGTTTCTTATTCGAGGTTTTCTTAAAATAAAAAAGTAGTCATTTGAAATGTGCTTCGAGAAGAGGTGGATTATGGAGAAGATATTAGAGGTGAAAAATTTAACTAAAATTTTTGGTCACAACCCCAGTAAAGCAATTGAAATGTTAAATAAAGGAATCGATAAAAATACAATCTTAAATCAAACAGGATTAACAGTAGGAGTAAATCAAGCGAACTTTGATGTTTATCAGGGTGAAATATTTGTGATTATGGGATTATCAGGTAGTGGTAAGTCTACATTAGTGCGAATGCTTAATCGATTAATTGAACCCACAGCTGGCCAGATATGGATTCAAAATGAGGAAATCACGAAGATGAGACAAGATCAACTTCGAGAGGTAAGAAGGAAAAAGATTAGTATGGTATTCCAACGGTTTGCGCTATTTCCTCATAAAACTGTTCTTGAAAATGTGGAGTATGGATTAGAAATCCAAGGTTTACATAAGGATAGTAGGTTAAAACAAGCGAAACAGGCCTTAGAATTGGTCGGTTTGAAGGGTTGGGAACAACAATATCCTGATCAATTAAGTGGCGGAATGCAACAAAGGGTTGGACTAGCAAGGGCACTAGCAAATGATCCAGAAATTTTATTGATGGATGAAGCCTTTAGTGCTTTAGATCCTTTGATTCGAAAAGAAATGCAAGATGAATTAATTGAATTACAAGCTAAAATGAAAAAAACAATCATTTTTATTACACACGATTTGGATGAGGCATTAAGAATTGGCGACCGGATTGCATTGATGAAAGATGGATCAATTGTACAAATTGGTACGCCAGAAGAAATCATGATGAATCCAGCTAATGAGTATGTAGAACGATTTGTTGAAGATGTAGACTGGTCTAAAGTATTAACGGCAGCTAATGTAATGAAACGACCTGAGTCGGTAACGATTGAAAAAGATGGCCCTAGAGTCGCTTTAAAAAGAATGAGAGATTTGGGAATATCTAGTATTTATGTAGTCAATCGTTTAAAACAACTAGTTGGCGCGTTAACAGCAGAGGATGCAGATAGGGCAATAAAACAGAATTTACCTATTGATGTAGTCATGATAAAAGATGTGCTAAGGGTTAAGCCGGAAACGGTATTAAGTGACTTATTGCCTTTAGTTGCTGTAGCAAAAATACCAGTTGCTGTTGTCGATGAAGATAAACGTTTAAAAGGGGCAGTGATTCGTGGCGCAGTGATTGGAGCCTTATCAGGAAACGGGGTGAATGAAGATGGACCAATGGATGAATAATCACAAACTACCAATAAGAGAATGGATAGATCAAATAACTGAATTTATGACCACAGAGTACCAACCTTTTTTTGATGCCTTCAAAAAAGGTGTAGGTGTTCCTATTGATTCTCTTACCCATTTCTTGCAAACCATACCTATTCCAGTTTTCATCATTGGGATCGTCTTACTGTCCTGGTTATTAACAAAGAAAAAATCAATGACGATCTTTACTTTGATAGGATTTCTATACATTTATAATATGGATTTATGGAAAGAAACCATGGAAACTTTATCATTAGTTCTTTCTTCAGCTTTTATTTCTTTTATTATTGGAATCCCGATTGGTATTTGGTCAGCAAGAAATGATGTGGTAAGGGACTTTGTTACCCCAATTCTAGATATGATGCAAACCATGCCAGCCTTTGTTTACTTATTACCTGCAATAATGTTCTTTAGTATTGGAGTGGTACCGGGCGTGCTTTCATCTGTCGTATTTGCGATGCCTCCAACGATCCGATTAACGAATTTAGGCATTAGACAGGTACCTAGTGAATTAGTTGAAGCTGCAGATTCCTTTGGTTCTACAGGCGGACAAAAACTATGGAAGGTGCAAATCCCTTTAGCTTTGCCAACGATTATGGCAGGAATCAATCAAACGATTATGCTTTCGTTGTCCATGGTTGTTATTGCCTCAATGATTGGGGCTTCAGGATTGGGTGAAGTTGTCTTATATGCGGTTACCAATTTAGAAATTGGTGTTGGTTTTGAAGCAGGATTAGCAGTTGTTGTATTAGCTATTATTTTAGACCGCCTAACCCAAAACCTTGGTCAACGCAAAAATAATAGATAAAAAATAGGAGGGGAATTTCATGAACATGAAAAAAGTAGGTGTTTTCTTATTAATTTCCATTTTGAGCTTAGGTTTGGTTCTAAGTGGATGTAGTTCAACTCCAACTTCAGAGGATCAAACAGCAAAAAATGAACAAAAAGCAAAAAGAAAAGTTACTCTTTCTTATGTTGCATGGGCATCAGAAATTGCAAGCACAAATGTTGTTAAAACCATTCTGGAAGATAAATTAGGCTATGAAGTTGATATGAAACAGGTAAATCCTGGTGCAATGTACAACTCTGTCGCTAGTGGTGAAGCAGATGCAACTGTTGCTGCTTGGTTACCAACCACACAGAAAGCATTGTATGAAAAACACAAAGATAAGTTAGAAAATTTAGGGCCTAATTTAGAAGGAACGATTATTGGTTTAGTAGTACCAAAGTATGTGGATATTAACTCTATTGAAGAGTTAAATGAGAATAAAGACAAATTTAATGGTGACATCGTCGGAATCGACGCTGGGGCAGGAATTATGGCTACAACTGATATTGCCATCGAAAAATATGGGCTAGACCTTAATCTTCGCTCAAGTTCCGATGCAGCTATGACAGCAGCACTAGATCGAGCCTATAAAAATAATGAGTGGATTGTAGTAACAGGTTGGACCCCTCATTGGATGTTTGCAAAATATGACTTAAAATATCTTGAAGATCCAAAGGGAGTATATGGAGAAGCAGAGGAAATCGATACACTTGTTCGTAAAGGTTTAAAAGAAGATGATCCAACCCTTTACAATTTCTTTGATCAATTTTATTGGGAACCTTCCGATATGGAACAAGTAATGGGATGGATTCAGGATGGAATGGATGAGACAGAAGCAGCAAAAAAATGGGTAGAAGAGAACGAAGAGAAAATAAAAGCTTGGTTATCAGCTGAATAACTTGAGAGTGGGGCATGTAAATCATGTCCCTTTTCTTAGTAAAGAAAGATAACTTTTTTTCTTCATTCATATAAATTTGATACAATTAGTTATAAATCTAACCATATGGTAAAGAAGTGAGGGAGCAGTAAATGGGTAAGGAAGAGGTTATGATTGTAACAGGTGGACTACTTACTGAAAGCATTTTACCCTTCATCAAAAAAAGTGCAATTGTAATTGGGGTTGATCGTGGGGCAGAATGGCTTATTATTCATGGGATTGTACCAGATTATATTGTTGGCGATTTTGATTCGGTTGATACTTCTTTCTTTGAAAAAGTAAAAACCCAATACGCCGATCGAATTCATCAGTCTCCCGCCGAAAAGGATGAAACAGATACAGAATTAGCTGTACAGTTAGCACTTACTTTAAATATAAAACGCATTACTTTATTAGGGGGGATTGGAACCCGGTTAGACCATGTAATAGCGAACATTCATGTCCTATTGCAAGCAGCTGAAAAGAATGTGGAAGCTGTCATGATAGGTGGAAATAACCGAATTCAAATCCTTTTACCTGGACAGAGAAAAATTATTGATAAAAGTAAATATACTTATGTATCATTAATTCCATTTAGTGATCAAGTAGAGGGATTAACGATTTCCGGATTCAAATACCCGCTTCAAAATGCAGTAATGAAACTAGGCATACCCTATGGAATAAGTAATGAATTAGTAGAGGAAAAGGGAACGATTTCAATCTTAAAAGGAATATTATTAATCATTGAAAGTAAAGACTAAGCAGCTATAAAAAATAGTTGCTTTTTTTGTACATTTTATTGGATAGATGAATATACTGTATTAGGCACTTGTGTATTTGATGATCTTTTCATTAAATCTGAGAATAATGAACGTTTCCATAAGGGAGGGGTAGGGGTGAGATTCTATACAATCAAACTTCCAAAATTTTTAGGAGGCTTTGTAAAAGCCGTCATGGGAATCTTCCAAAAAGAGAAGTAAGTTCGTGAATAGGACTTATTCTTCATTTTAAACAGTAGAAAAAGCACCAAGATTGGTGCTTTTTTGTATTCAAAAATCTTCATTAAACACGAGTAACTTTACCTGATTTTAAAGCTCTAGTACTTACATAAACACGTTTTGGTTTGCCATCTACTAAAATACGAACTTTTTGTACATTAACGCCCCATTTGCGTTTATTTTTACGATTGGAGTGACTTACAGCATTTCCTGTACGCCCTTTCTTACCAGTAACATAGCACTTACGAGACATGTGCCCACCCCCTTATAAACTACTTAAAAAACATGAATAATAATGATGTTACATACACAAAGAATTACATACTTGGATATAGTAGCATATCAAATTCCTTTTTTCAAGTCGAGTTTGAACCAGAATTCCATAAAAAATCATCAAAAACTTTTATTATGACAATATATATAGTAAAATAAGATATAGCCCAAAGGTATACTATTTCTTAGGGGGATTAACTCATGACAATTGAAATGTCAAATCAGTTAGGCAAAGTTTTTATTACCAACGAAGTGATTGCTACTGTTGCAGGAGTTGCAGCAATGGAAGTCTTTGGCTTGGTTGGTATGGCTTCTCGTAAGCAAATTAAAGATGGTATTGCGGAATTACTAAGAAGAGAGAACCTTAGCAGAGGAATTGAAGTGCGTAGCGAAAATGAAGAGGTTGTTATTGATATGTATATTATTGTTAGTTACGGTACTAAAATTTCAGAGGTTGCTCATAATGTGCAACAAAAAGTAATTTATACATTAGAGAATACGATTGGTGTTAAGGTTTCTAGAGTAAATGTAATGGTGCAAGGTGTCCGTGTGACCCAAGTGTAGGTAAGGAGGATTTTTGTGAACGACCGACAAATAGATGGAAAATTATTTACGCAAATGGTTCTTGCTGGAGCGCAAAATCTTAATCGTCATGTAAAAGATGTTGATGCGCTAAATGTATTTCCTGTCCCAGACGGTGATACAGGAACCAATATGAATTTATCACTTACATCAGGTGTTAACGAGTTGAAGAAAATCAATACCGATCATATCGGCAAAGCTGCTGGGGCCCTTGCAAAAGGTTTATTGATGGGAGCGAGGGGAAATTCAGGAGTGATTTTGTCACAGTTGTTTAGAGGTTTCTCTAAATATGTAAGTAACTTTGAGACCATCGATAGTAAACAATTTGCTGATGCGCTTAAACTAGGTGTTGATACTGCTTATAAAGCGGTAATGAAACCTGTTGAAGGAACGATTTTAACGGTGTCTAGAGAAGCGGCTCGAGAAGCGATAAAAGTGGCTCGCCGTGAAACGAACATCGTGAAAGTGATGGAAGAGACGATTGCTAAAGGAAAAGTTGCTCTATTGAAGACACCGGATTTGTTGCCTGTATTAAAAGAAGTTGGGGTCGTTGATGCCGGGGGACAAGGCTTAATCTTTATTTATGAAGGATTTTTGGCTGCTCTAAAAGGGGAAGAAACGCTTCAATTTGAAGAATCGGTGATGGAAAATAGAGAACAAACTAGTTTGGCAGAGATGGCTCATAAACATCAACCCGTTCAAGCAAAGCTCTCAACAGAAGAAATTGAATTTGGATATTGTACCGAATTTATCGTTAGACTAAATGAACAAATAATAAAAGCTAAATCATTTGATGAGATAGAATTTAGAAAGAATATTTCTAAATTTGGTGATTCTCTTTTAGTTGTTGCTGACGATGAAATTGTTAAAGTTCATATTCACGCGGAACATCCTGGTGACGTTTTAAATTTTGCAATGAACTTTGGAAGTCTACATAAAATTAAAATTGATAATATGAGGGAGCAGCATAGCCACATCGTCTTAGGTGAAGGATATTATCATGATACTGCTGGAAATGTTGAGTCTAGTAATGGAAAGACTGAAGAAAATATGGACGATGAAGCGACAAAAGTGGTACAACCCTATGGAATCATTGCTGTTGCCTTGGGAGAAGGGATTAGTGAAATTTTTAAGAGTCTTGGGGTAGATTTCGTCATTAGTGGTGGGCAAACGATGAATCCAAGTACTGAAGATATTGTTAATGCCATGAAAGAAGTTCATGCAGAAAAATATATTATTCTTCCAAATAACAGTAATATCATTCTTGCAGCTGAACAAGCGCAAAAACTTGTGGATCAGCCTGTCGCGGTGATTCCATCTAAATCTATTCCTCAAGGAATGACGGCTTTATTATCATTTAATCCGAATGCTTCATTAGAAGAAAATAAAGAATTGATGGTTGAAGCCTTAGCACACGTTAAAACTGGACAGGTAACCTATGCAGTTAGAGATTCAAAATTTGAAGGTATGGAAATTAAAGCTGGTGATTATTTAGGGATTGCCGACGGAAAGATCATTTCTACTTCCAATGACATGCTTGAGACGTCATTTATGTTATTAAAGGAAATGATTGATACAAATCAAGAGATCTTAACCATTATCTATGGCGAAGATGTAAATATTGAACAATTGAATGAATTAGAGAAAAGAATTTCTGAAACTTATCCAGACCTCGAAGTTGAAATACATAATGGCGGTCAACCATTGTATTATTTTATTTTCTCCCTTGAGGAATAAGAGGTGACAAAATGGGGAAGGTTTATGTCGTTACTGATAGTACTGCAGATATCCCTAAAGAGCTTGCACAATCTTTAGGAATAACGGTTGTCCCATTAAAGGTACATATGCAAAATCAAACCTACCTTGATGGGGAAACCATTACGCCCAATGTTTTTTATGAAAAATTAAAGCAATCTGATGAGTTGCCAACAACATCACAGCCATCTCCAATGGATTTTGTTAAAACTTATCAAAAGTTGGCAAATGGAAATGAAGCCAAAATCATTTCGATTCATTTATCAGCTGCATTAAGTGGAACCGTCCAATCAGCACTCCTTGCTAAGTCTATGGTCGAAGAAGAAGGAATCGAAGTTGCAGTTTTAGATTCAAAAAAGGCTTCATACTCGATTGGGATCATTGTTGTAGGAGTTGCTGAAGCAGTAAAGGCAGGCAAGAGCTTTGAAGAAGCGATTCAAATAGCAGAAGAACTTATAAAGGATACTCAAGTTTATTTTTTAGTGGACTCTTTAACTTATTTACATAAAGGTGGACGTATTGGAAGGGCTTCCTCATTGTTTGGATCTTTATTAAACATCAAACCTATTTTGTCTTTGAATGACCAAGGAGAAGTTTTTGCAATTGACAAAGTAAGAGGACGGAATAAAGCGACTTCGAAGATTATAGAAATGTTAATGGATTATGCAAAAGATCAAAAAGTACGTGTAGGAATTTCTCATGCAATAAACCTTGAAGAAGCTCAGAAGCTAGAAGAACTCGTAAGGGAAAAAATGAATGTTCAGGATTTTGTCATTACGGAAATCGGACCTGTTATCGGTACTCATGTAGGTCCTGGAACATTAGCAATCATGATGTATAAATCTTAGTTGAGTGTTGCTGATAAACCCCAAGCCTATTTTAAAATGTACCCTTTGTAAAGGACATTTTATTTTAGGCAAGGGGTTTTTTTACAGTTAGAAAAATCAACTGAATGTCTGTTACAAAAGAAAAGAGGGAATATGATTAAATCTGATGTGAAAGTAGTTTACTCTTGCTAAAGGTTAATGAATTTGAGAAAATTTTTTATGGATGAAAGAAAGATTTTTTGCTTAGAACAAACTTGATTAGGCACAGGAGGAGAATATGAAATATCATTCTGTTTTTGATATTATTGGACCGGTTATGATTGGCCCATCTAGCTCACATACCGCTGGGGCAGCAAGAATAGGAAGAGTTGCAAGAAGTATTTTTGGTAGAATGCCAAAAAAGGCCATTATCACCTTATATGGGTCTTTTGCAAACACTTATAAAGGGCATGGTACGGATGTGGCGATTGTTGGAGGTTTATTAGACTTTGATACCTATGATAATCGAATCGTAGACTCTCTTGTGATTGCAAAAGATTTTGGCATAGACGTACAGTTTGTAATCAGTGAAGAGGAAGCAGATCATCCAAATACAGCAAAAATTCACCTTGAGGATGATCACAACTCATTGGAAGTCACCGGTATTTCTATTGGTGGTGGTAAAGCGGAGATTACTGAAATCAATGGATTTAAAATTAAGGTTTCTGGAAATGTCCCATCTTTAATTGTGATTCATGAAGATCGATTTGGTGTGATTGCTTCTGTTTCCAATGTTTTAAGTCTGTTCGAAATTAATATTGGCTATATGGAAGTAGCAAGAAAAGAAAAAGGTTCAACCGCCCTTATGGTAATTGAAACCGATCAGCCTATAAACCAAAAAGTGATGAAAGAAATTGAAGGCTTACTTCACGTAAAACGTGTTGTTCTTCTTAAAACCAGCTAGTGGAGGAAACGACAAATGAAATTTACATCTATTACTCAACTTGTAGAATTGGCCGAATCACAAAATAAGAAAATTTCGGAGATCATGATCGAATCGGAGATGGAAATACACAATCGATCTAAGGAAGATATCGTTGAACAAATGAGAAATAGTTTATATGTGATGCGTGACGCAATTGAAAAAGGCTTAACAGAAGAAATAAAATCGCGAAGTGGCTTAAGTGGTGGAGATGGGAAAAAACTTGCTCAATATCTGGCAAATGGCCATTATCTCTCAGGTTCAACGATTCTTGAAGCGGTAAGTAAATCTGTGGCTACCTCAGAGGTAAATGCTTCCATGGGAACGATTGTCGCAACTCCGACGGCTGGTTCAGTAGGGATTTTACCTGGAACGATTTTTGCTTCCGCAAAAAAATTGCATTCTTCAGAAGAAGAAATGGTTCATGCTTTATTTACAGCAGGGGCGATCGGATTAGTCATTGCAAACAATGCCTTTATTTCTGGAGCAGCAGGAGGTTGTCAAGCAGAGGTCGGTTCAGCTACAGCAATGGCTGCAGCCGCTGTGGTTGAAATGGCAGGAGGTACACCAACCCAATCAGCCAATGCATTAGCTATTGCATTGAAAAATATGCTAGGTTTAACCTGCGATCCTGTAGCGGGTCTTGTTGAAGTTCCTTGTGTGAAAAGAAATGCGATGGGAGCTGCAAATGCAATGATTGCAGCTGATATGGCATTGGCAGGAATCCAAAGTGTGATTCCGCCAGATGAAGTGATTGAAACCATGTATCGTATTGGCTGCGCTATGCCGATGCCTTTAAAAGAGACTGCTTTAGGTGGTTTAGCAGCTACACCAACCGCAAGAAATTTTGAAATAGAAATTTTTGGAGCACCTTTACACAAAAAGAAATGAGTATCGATCCATTACAACAAGAAGTAGTTGGTGTAAAAGGAATAGGAAAGCAAAAAGCAGATGATCTTTTAGGTATGGGTATACGTACGGTTAAGGATTTATTCCAATATTTTCCTTATCGTTATGAAGACTATGGTGTAAAAAAAATCACTGAAGTTTCACACGGGGATAAGGTCACGATAGAAGGGAAGATTTATAGTGACCCTTTATTAAAACGACTACCAAATAAAAAAAATATAGTATCTGTTCGCGTCGTTGTTGACCAATTTGTCATTACTGCAACTTGGTTTAACAGAGCTTTTTTGAAAAATCAATTGAAAGCAGGACGTCCAATTCTCCTAACTGGTAAGTGGGATAAGTATCGATTACAAATCACAGTAAGTGAATCAGAGTTTTTGGATAGGGCGGTTAGTACAAAAAAAGGGAATCTTTTACCTTTCTACACCTTACCAACAAATATGAATCAACAGGGATTTCGAAGAATCATGATGCAAAGCTTACAACAGTTTGGCCTAGCAATCGAAGAATATCTTCCACAGGATATCATCGATCAGTACAAATTGTATACGTTACGCGAGGCATATCAAGCGATTCATTTTCCCAAAAACACTCAGGATGGAAAACTTGCTCGAAGAAGACTTGTATATGATGAACTTTTATTTTATCAATTAAGCCTTCAACTTTTTAAAAAAATGAACCGAGAAAATTGGGAAGGGATAGAAAGAAATATCGATCTGCAGCAACTCATCCCGTTGATCAAAACCCTTCCTTTTGAGCTTACTCAATCGCAAAAAAGGGTGTTAAAAGAAATTTTACATGATATGTCTCAATCCTATGCAATGAATCGATTACTTCAGGGGGATGTTGGGTCTGGGAAAACAGTTGTGGCTGCCATTACCTTATATGCAAATTTTTTAACTGGCTACCAAGGAGCGTTAATGGTTCCTACAGAAATATTGGCTGAACAACATTTGGATTCATTAAAAGAGATTCTTACCCCTTTTGGTGTTGAAATTGGCTTATTGACAGGTAAATTGACAGAAAAACAACGGCACCAAATGCTGGGGCAGTTACAAATGGGGATGATCGATGTCATAGTGGGTACACATGCTTTAATACAAGAAGATGTTCAATTTCACAAACTTGGTTTAGTGATTACCGATGAACAGCACCGATTTGGAGTAGAACAAAGGGCTTTATTAAGGAAAAAAGGGGATGAAAAGACCCCTGATGTTCTTTATATGACAGCGACACCAATACCTAGAACATTAGCCATTACCGCTTTTGGGGATATGGATGTTTCTACGATCGATGAATACCCAGCAGGTAGGAAGAAAATTGAGACTTATTGGGTAAAACCGGATACGTTTCCGCGAGTCTTAGATTTTATGGAAAAACAAATCAATCAAGGTAGACAAGCTTATGTCATTTGCCCCTTAATTGAGGAATCAGATAAGTTAGATGTTCAAAATGCTATCGACATTCATGCGGCACTTATTCAACATTTCCCGCAATATCAAATAGGACTTATGCATGGGAGATTGCATCCTAAAGAAAAAGATGAAATCATGTTAGGATTCAGTATGAATCAGATTCAAGTCTTGGTTTCAACAACTGTGGTAGAAGTTGGAGTAAACGTTCCTAATGCAACGCTTATGGTCATTTATGATGCAGAGAGATTTGGATTAGCCCAATTGCACCAATTAAGAGGGAGAGTAGGAAGAGGTTCTGAACAATCCTATTGTATTTTGTTGGCTGATCCTAAATCAGAAACAGGTAAAGAACGGATGAAAGTCATGACAGAAACAAATGATGGTTTTGAAATTGCGAGAAGAGATTTGGAATTGCGAGGGCCAGGTGATTTTTTTGGTGTAAAACAAAGTGGAGTACCTAATTTTAAACTTGCTGATCTGATAGAAGATTACCGTACATTAGAAGTTGCTAGAAAAGATGCAGAACAATTGATTCAAAATGAAGAGCTATGGAAACAAGAAAAATGGAGTAGGTTAAAAAAAGAAATTGAATTATTAGGCTTGTTTCAGAAAAAGACAGTTGATAGCTAGAAAAAAAAATCCCACAGAGAAAAAAAGCCTCTGTGGGGTTAATGCACGCAAGGTGCATCAACGAAATGGGAGAGGAGAAACCGGAGGAAGAGCTTATGGGGAAACGTAAGTCTTCTCCGCGGTTGTCTGCAATACCATTTGTATTGCTAATACTAGGATTACCGAAAATGGGAATATTATACCTGAAAAAATAATTTTTTTACTGTATAAGGAAAGAGTGATTTCATGAGAGTCATAGCTGGCCAAGCGAAGGGAAGATTCTTAAAGCCTGTCCCAGGAACCCATACGAGACCAACTACAGATAAGGTAAAAGAATCCATTTTTAATATGATTTATCCCTATATAAATGGGGGGAATGTGTTAGATTTATTTGCTGGTACAGGTGGGCTAGGTATCGAAGCTTTAAGCCGTGGAATGGAACACGCCATTTTTATAGATCGTGATCGTAAAAGTATTGAAGTGATCAAACAAAATTTAGAAACGACTGGGTTTTCTAGCCAAGCAGAAGTTTATCTCAATGAGGCTGAAAGAGCTTTAAAGGTATTGTATAAGAGAGAAGTGCATTTTGACATGGTTTTTCTTGACCCTCCTTACAAATTAAATATGATAGAAAAACTATTACATACATTTTATGAATACACTTTGATCAATTCTAATGGTATTATTGTTACTGAACACGATAGTAAAGTAGAGTTAGCTGAACGAATTGACCATTTTCGAGTGATTAAAAAAGCGATTTACGGAAATACAAGAATCACAATTTTTCAAAATGAAATCTAATCGTCATACAATAAATGGAGGTTTAAACATTGATACACGCAGTCTATCCAGGAAGCTTTGATCCTGTGACATTTGGTCATCTAGATATTATCCAAAGAGGAGCAAAAATCTTTGATAAAGTAACAGTGGCAGTTTTAATTAATCCAAACAAAAACCCTTTATTCACAGTGGAAGAAAGGGTTGAACTCATTCGTGAAGCGATAAAGGGGATACCACATGTAGAGGTTGATAGTTTTCATGGATTATTGATTGATTATATGCGATTAAAACAAGCAAATACGATTATTAAAGGGTTAAGAGCCGTCTCAGATTTTGAGTATGAATTGCAAATGGCTTCCATCAATCGAAAACTTGATGATGATATTGAAACTTTTTTTATGATGACTAATAACACATATTCTTACTTAAGTTCAAGTATTGTAAAAGAAGTCGCACGACATCATGGTTCAGTAAGTGACCTTGTGCCTCAGTTTGTAGAAGAAGCACTGAAGGAAAAATTCAATACCAAGAAATAATACAAAGCACCTACAGCATCAACTACGTAGGTGCCTTCCTTCTTTATCAATCGCAAAAAGAAACTATTTACCGTGTTTGCGTTTGATTGAATAAGAAAAGAGTGATAACAGAAGCAAAATAAAAAGCAACCATAATAGTAATGTACTTTGGTAGGTAAAGGTATTCCAAAGAGAAACAATTGAGGTCTGACTTGTAGAATATTGGTATATAAATGTCGGCAAACTATTTGCAGCTTGCTCAAGATGAAATGGTTTCCAAACGATAAAAGAAATCATAAAGGCGATAAATGTGTGAAGAATTCTTGCAAATAAAAAAGGTGTATAGCGAATATCTGTCCTTTGCAGAATAGCAGCAATCTGAGCATGGACAGAAATGCCACTCCATGCAGCAATACCGCTTACAATCGCTAATTTTTCGACCATTGGAATACTTGTAGAAGCTTCACTCACTGTTTTTGCACCTAATGTGACTTCAAAGAAACCGTAAATTATCGATTGGGACATTTCAGGTGCAATGCCTAATGGGAGTAAAAACAGAGTGATGCCCTTCGTAAGGATTTCTGTAAATTGAATTTGTGTCAAAATCGATAAAATAACGGAAAATACCATAATAAATCCGCCGATCATTAACAAGGTTTGTATGGATGAGGTAACAGCATCTCCGAGTAATTTTCCTAACTTTCGGCCATCATTTAATCTAGACCGATGCATGGCCTTAAAAGCTTTAACCAATATATTTCTTTGGTTATGTAAACGGTCTGGAATGATAATACGCTCTTTATTGCTTCTTTCATGAAAACGCATAATAAAACCTAAAAGAATACTTGAAGAGTAGTGAATAAGTGCAATAAGAACCCCTAATTCTACATCATGAAAAAAGCCGACTGCGACGGCACCGAAGAGAAAAAGTGGATCAGAGGTACTTGTAAATGACACAAGCCTTTCTCCCTCTATTCTTGTAATCATGTTTTGCTCTCTTAACCGAGTAGTGAGTTTTGCTCCCATAGGATATCCTGATGCAAAGCCCATGGCTAAAACAAAGGCACCTACGCCTGGCACATTAAATAATGGTCTCATTAAAGGTTCTAATAAAACACCCATAAAATGAACGACCCCAAACCCTAATAAAACTTCCGATGTAATAAAAAAAGGCAATAATGCCGGGAAAATAATATCCCACCAAATTCTTAAGCCTTGTAAAGAAGCATCAAAGGCTGTATCGGGAAACATCACCATGGCAATGGCCAAAAAAATTGCTGCTATGCCAGAAACTAAAGTTTTTAAATGAGAACTTCCAATTTTAGATGTGTTCATAGCATCCCTCCATTCACCTTCCTTTTACATATGTACGTAAGGTCTGTCCCGTTTAGACCAACCTTTCATACTTTGTTATTGGAAGGAATACTGGACTATCTCTACATGAAAGGCATATGATTGAAAAAGAGGTGATATACAGATGAGACCAAAGATCGGAATTGCCCTTGGCTCAGGAGGGGCAAGAGGATTAGCCCATATTGGGGTTTTGCGTGTGTTGCAAGAACATCAAATTCCCATTGATTTTATTGCTGGTAGTAGTATGGGAAGCTTAATTGGTGCTTTATTTGCAAATCATAATGATATTAACATGATTGAAAAATTAGCGATTCATTTAAAGCGTAAATATTGGTTAGACTTTTCAGTTCCCAAATTGGGGTTGATAACTGGTGATAAGATAAAAGAATTAATACGAATCCTTACTCATGGGAAGAATATAGAAGATTTGCCGATTCCCTTGGCTATTGTTGCCACAGATATTGAAAACGGCCAAAAGAAAGTATTTCGTGAAGGGCCAATCGCTCAAGCTGTTCGTGCTAGTATTTCGATTCCAGGAATTTTTGTTCCGGAGAGAGTAAATGATCAACTTCTTGTAGATGGAGGGGTTGTTGAACGTGTCCCTATCCATTCGGTACGAGAAATGGGGGCAGAATTTGTGATCGCTGTAGATGTTGGGATGGTTGACGCTAAAATGAAAGTAAAATCGATTTTTGATGTAATAACTCAGACGATCGATATTATGGAAAGGCAAATCTATCACCAACAAATCATAAGTGCCGATTACGTCATTCGCCCTAATGTTGGGGAGATTAGTACGACATCCTTTACAAATGTGAAGGATATTATTGATGAAGGTTATCGAAAAGCTAACGAAGTGATTGAAGAAATTAAGGAAGCACTAATACAATGGGAGAATCATCATGGAAAAAAATAATAATGTTCAATCGCGTAAAATAAAACGGATTCAATGGGTGGTAATGGTTATCATTATTTTTGTTTACCTCACATTTTACATACCAGTACCTTATTTTATTACAAGTCCTGGTTCTGCAATGGAATTAAGTCCTATGATTGAAGTACAAGGGGGATACAAAGAAAAAGGAAATTTCTTGTTAACGACCGTTGCACTAGGAACAGGAAATTTGGCATATTACCTTTATACATATCTAGACCCTTACATGGAGACGCTTCCTAAAAAGGCAGTTTTAGGTGAAAATGAAAATCCTGAGGATTATTCGAAGAGGCAATTGCAGGTGATGAAAATATCCCAAGAAGATGCAATGATTGCAGCTTTCCAAGCCATTAACCAACCAATAATCGTAAAAAATAATGGAATTCTCGTGATGGAAGTGGTTAAGGGGATGCCAGCAGAAAACATATTTAAAGTAGGAGATTTAATTATCGAAGTTGATCACCAATCAATAAAAGAAGTAAAGGAGTTATTACATATACTTGAAAAGAAAAAGGTTGGTGAAAACATTGATGTACGTTTTATAAGGGAAGGAAAAACTTACTTAAAGTCAATACAATTAGCTAAACTTTCTCAACAAACCTCTTTAGATCTGGAAACAAAATCTCAAAGTGAGAGGAGAGTGGGTTTTGGAATTTATCCTGCTCAAGAAAGAGAAGTGATCCCATCCAAAAAAGTTGTATTTAACACAGAAGATATTGGCGGACCTTCAGCTGGTTTAATGTTTACTTTAGAAATCATCAATCAATTGACTTCGGAAGATCTCACAAAGGGCTATCAAATTGCTGGAACAGGTACGATTCAGCCAGATGGAACCGTAGGGCAGATTGGGGGAGCTCGCTTAAAAGTAAAGGCCGCTTATGAAAAGGGGGCAGAGATCTTCTTTGTACCAAAAGATATTGCTACTGATGATACAAACCAAAAAGAAGCTAAAGAGTCAAATCGCTCCTTAGGAAATCCCCTTACAATCGTACCCGTATCTAATGTAAAAGAAGCCCTAAAATATTTGCAAGGCTTATCCCCTAAGGAGAATAAAAAATAGGTTTTTGTTTGTATTCTAACTTTGTTAGTAAACGATTTTTTAATCCTAATTCGTAAACCATACTTGCTTGAACATCCGTTTCAAACATTTGCGGTTGATGACGAGAGATTTTTGTGATCATTGGAACTTGTACCTGATGTTTGATTCGATTTAAATAAGCACGTCCGCGTTCATTAAATCCTAAGATTCGCAGATAACTAGGACCTTTTTTCATATCTAGTGAAGCAATTTGAGCCTTTGTAACATTTAACAAGATATGAAGGAGCATCCGTTGGAGTTTTGTCCGTGTATATCGTTTTGTTTTGATGGACTGAATCAATTCTTCAAAATTGGAAGAGGTAAAAGCATATTCTTTTAACCGGTACTCTATCCCTTCTTCAATACCATGTATTTCTTTTAGTTGAGAATGGGACTTAGTCGTTAAGAGAAATTGGAGAAAAGGGAAAAAGTGATCCCAAGAATGGATTCTCTGATGTTGTAATTCTCGTTCTAATTCATGGTAGGTACTAGAAGGTACGACGGGTTCAATTTGATCCAAACGGTTGGTTGAAAGAATATTTTTTCTTATCGCTGTTGCACTTGCAAAAGAATCAAAATGATTAAGCATAGGTTCGTGATAATGGACTGATTTTCTTTGAATTGTGTGAGCTTGAATCTTACTGTTTAATTTTTTCAATTGGATCAAATATTGTAGGCCCAAAAGATCATTTGGTTCTTTTAATCGAACCTGATCCTGTTCAAAAAATGACTCTAAGGATAGAGATAGTGCTTTTGGGTAAGAATGGCCTAATGAAAGAGCTTCTTTTATTCTATTTTTGAATGAATCGGGTTCCTTGTATAATACATGGGCGATCTGGTATAAGGACGAGATGGAATTTGACTCGCTTCCAAAGACCAAGTGATCAACCTTTAAATGTTCAAGAATGGAAATCGCGCCAAATGCAAACCAATCGGCTGATTGAGTGGCAAAGATCGTTGGCAGTTCGATAACAAGATCAATACCTTGGCGTAAAGCCATTTTGGTTCTTGTCCATTTGTCCACAATCGCAGGTTCTCCACGCTGAACAAAAGAACCGGACATTACCGCGATCGTGGTCTCAGGATGGATCATTTTTTTGGCCTGCTGTAAATGGTAAAGGTGGCCATTATGGAATGGATTGTATTCAACAATAATTCCTAGTGTAGTCATAAGAATCCCCCGTTTCAAAGGTATTATAACCGAAGAAACAATGATTGACAAATTTAAAAATGATAAGATATAATGAAACTTGTTGTTTATGAGGTGACAGTCTTGATTATCAAAACTTGGGAACTGGATAAAAGCAAAGTACCTTTAAAACTTCACTATACTGAAGATTTGTCTCATTTAACAAAAGAGATTGACCAGATTAAGGGGATAAAACCCGTTGAAGTGACAGCTCTAGCTGATAAAACAGCAGATATCTACATCCTAAAAGGACAAGTCCAAACCATATTAACATTACAATGTTCAAGATGCTTATCCTTTTTCGACTATCCATTGCAAAGTGAACTTGATGAGGTCTTTTTATCCAAAGATTTGGAAGAACAATGGGACGATGACGATGAGAGGATTCATATCTTACAGAGTGATGAAATCGATGTAACTGCTGTTGTCCAAGAAAATGTATTGTTAAATATTCCTTATGTCCCGGTTTGTCATGAGGAATGTAAAGGACTTTGTCCAACCTGTGGAATCAACTTAAATGAGAGAACATGTGAATGTAAACAGGAGAAGGTTGATCCTAGGTTAGCAGATTTAGCAAAATGGTTTGACCAAAATGATACATCAGAGTAAAATAAAAAGGTCATTTTACTCATTTTGTATAGACTTTAATCTCTTCAAGGAGGTGGGATTCATGGCAGTACCTTTTAGAAGAACTTCTAAAACCCGTCGCGATAAGCGCCGTACTCATTTTAAATTGGAAGTACCAGGAATGGTAAAATGCTCACAATGTGGTGAGTATAAATTAGCTCATCGTGTATGTAAAAATTGTGGAACTTACAAAGGAAAAGAAGTTATAAGTAAATAATCTCAGATAGCAAGGACACAATGTTCTTGCTTTTCTATTTTAATCGTTATACTTAATTTTCCTTTACCGCTTGAAAAAGCGGTATTTTTTTACTATACTAATTAGTACCTGATACTAAAAATAGGTGATAAGATTAGGTGGTGATTACCATCGCACGAATTCCAAAAAAGAAAAGACAAGAAGAATTAAAAAATGTGGTGGATGAAAATCCGTTGATAACTGATGAAGAACTAGCAAAGAAGTTTCAGGTGAGTATTCAAACGATTCGCTTAGATCGAATGGAGCTAGGAATTCCAGAACAAAGAGAACGGCTAAAATCGATGGCTAAAGAGAATAATGATCATGTAAAATCATTACAAATAAATGAAGTGATCGGTGAAATCCTCGATTTACAATTGGATCAATACGGAATCTCGATGATGGAAATTCAAGAGGATCAAGTTTTTAATAAAACGGGAATTGCTAGAGGACATTATATATTTGCACAGGCCAATTCATTAGCTGTCGCGTTAATCAATGAAGAAATTGCGTTAACAGCTAAAGCTGAGATTCGTTTTATTCGACCTGTTTATTTAAATGAAAGACTTGTCGCTAAAGCAAAAGTGATCGACCAACATTTTGATCGAAGCGAAATAGAAGTAGAAACCTTTGTGAGAAATGAGATTGTGTTTAAAGGAAAATTTACGGTTTATCGATCCAAGGGACTATAGCTTGAATAGGAGGATCGTCATGAAAATTGCGATTGATGCTATGGGCGGTGATTTTGCGCCCAAGAGTACAGTACAAGGGGCAATTGATGCCGCAAAACGTTTTAATGATATTGAGATTGTCCTGGTTGGCAAAACAGAAGAAATCAATAAAGTGAAAACTGAACCCTTCCCAAAGAACTTGACCATTCAACATGCGGAAGAAGTGATTTTGACTGAGGACGAACCAGCTAGAGCGGTAAGAAAGAAAAAAGAAGCATCATTAGTCGTGGCATCAAGAATGGTAAAAGAAAAAGAAGTGGATGCAGTGATTACCGCTGGTAACACGGGAGCCTTTATGGCTTCTGGGTTATTAATCGCAGGAAGACTAGCTGGAATTGAAAGGCCAGCATTAGCTCCTGTTTTACCAACAATGGGTGAGAATGAAATTTTAATTCTTGACGTAGGAGCAAACATGGATCCAAAGCCAGAACATCTCGTTCAATATGCTGTAATGGGAAGAATTTATTCGGAACAAGTTTTAGGCATACAAAATCCGAGAATAGGATTATTAAATGTTGGTACAGAGGATACGAAAGGAAATGAACTGACAAAAAAAACATTCCCACTCTTAAAAGCACTTTCAGTCCAGTTTGTCGGAAATGTGGAAGCTAGGGATGTTTTAAATGGCGTATGTGATGTGCTGATTACTGATGGCTTTTCTGGGAACATTCTTCTTAAAACAACAGAGGGTGTTGCTAGTACTGTTTTTCAATTGCTAAAAAAGGAATTTATGCATAACACATTAACAAAATTAGCAGCTGCGATACTGAAACCAGGACTTAAGAATTTCAAGAAAAAGTTGGATTATTCCGAAGTAGGAGGAGCTCCGCTTCTCGGAGTAAATGGTGCTTTTATAAAAGCACATGGCTCATCAGATAGCAAAGCGATTATGAATGCTGTCCGACAAGCTAGATTATTTTTGAAAAATCAAGTAATCGAAAAAATAGAGCAAGAAATTGCAAAAGGGGTGGAGAATCAAAATGGTGACAAATAGTGTTGGAATTTTAGGTATAGGTTCGTATGTTCCAGAAAAAGTGTTAACAAATTTTGATTTAGAAAAAATGGTAGACACCAATAATGAGTGGATCGTCTCAAGAACAGGAATTAGAGAAAGAAGAATCGCTTCCAAAGAGCAAGCTTCGTCTGATTTAGCTTATGAAGCTGCAAAGCTAGCTTTAGAAAGAGCAAACATAACACCAGAACAATTAGATTTAATCATTGTCGCAACGGTAACACCTGACACATCTTTTCCTTCAACTTCTAATATTTTGCAAGATAAATTAGGGGCTAATCGAGCAGCAGCTTTTGATTTAGCAGCAGGTTGTTCAGGCTTCATTTATGGTTTATCCACAGGTTCTCAATTTATTAAATCAGGTACTTATCAATATGTTCTTGTTGTGGGCGTAGAAACATTATCTAAAATTACAGATTATACAGATCGAAATACTTGCGTTTTATTTGGTGATGGTGCTGGAGCAGCTGTCCTTGGTCCTGTCGAAGAAGGGTATGGTTTTCTATCCTTTGAATTAGGCTCCGATGGTTCAGGTGGTAGTTTGTTAAAATTACCAGCAGGTGGTTCAAGAATGCCTTCCTCCGATGAAACTGTACAGCAAAAATTACATTATATTCAGATGGCAGGTAGCGAAGTTTTTAAATTTGCAGTTAAAACGATGGAACAATCACCAATGCGTGTAATTGAAAAAGCTGGTCTAAACAAAGAAGATATTGATTTTCTTGTACCCCATCAAGCGAATTTAAGAATCATTGACTATGCTGTACAACGCTTAGAATTAGACCGCGACAAAGTCGTTGTTAACCTTGATCGTTATGGCAATATGTCTTCTGCCTCGATTCCGGTTGCCTTGGATGAAGCTTTACAAGAAAAGAGAATCAAGCATGGCGACTATGTCTTGCTCGTTGCCTTTGGAGCCGGTTTAACATGGGGAGCAACTCTTTTAAAATGGTTTAAGCAAAAGTAAGGAGGATTTAAATGCAAAAAATAGCGATCATTTTTCCAGGGCAAGGTTCCCAATATGTAGGGATGGGATCCGAGTTTTATAAAGAATACCCAAGTGCTAGGGAAACGTTTCAACAAGCCGATGAATGGCTGGGTTATTCTTTATCTGGATTGATGTTTAATGGACCAGAAGAAGATTTGCGATTAACAGTCCATACACAACCAGCAATCCTTACTGCTAGCTTAGCGATATGGAATGTAGTTAAAGAGATGGGAGTAAGACCAGATTTTGTTGCTGGGCATAGTTTAGGAGAGTATAGTGCCTTAACAGCAGCAGAGGGTATATCTTTTAAAGATGCTTTGCAGGCAGTTAAGAAACGGGGCCAATGGATGGAAGAAGCCGTTCCAAATGGGGAAGGTACAATGGCAGCCATTATGGGAATGGAAAAAAATGAATTAGATCAAGTCTGCCGTGAAATAACAGAAAAAGGCCATATTGTGGAATTAGCTAATCTTAATACACCCAATCAGATTGTCATCTCTGGAAGTAAAACCGGGGTTGAAATGGCTAGCCAAGAAGCAAAAGCAAAGGGAGCAAGAAGAGTAATCCCCCTAGCAGTGAGTGGTCCATTCCATTCCCGCTTGATGAAACCTGCGAAAGAAAAATTACAATCTTACTTAAATGAAACAAAAATAGTGGAACCAATAGTTCCAGTTGTCATGAATGTAACAGGCAAACCTGAGACCAATCCTGTAACAATCAAACACCATTTAGTAGAACAAGTGGTGTCCCCTGTTTTATGGACTGATTCAATTGAATGGATGATCGACCAAGGAATTGATACATTTGTTGAAGTGGGTCCTGGAAAAGTACTAACAGGATTAGTGAAGAAGATTAATAACCAAATACAAACTTATTCGATTGAAGATATTACTTCATTTGAAAACTTTAAAAATAGCTTAAAATAAAGGGGGCAATCCAATGCTGAATTCTAAAGTGGCTATTGTAACTGGCGCTTCTCGGGGAATTGGTAGAGAGATTGCATTAGTTTTAGCAGAAGCAGGAGCCAATGTGGTTATCAATTACATGGGAAATAGAGAAAGAGCTGAGGAAGTAGCAGAGCTCGTAAAGAAGTTAGGAAGAGTAGCATTAGTGGTACAAGCTGATGTGTCTAACCCTGATGATGTAGAAAATATGGTGAATCTGACTTTAACCAAATTCGGTAAAATTGATATACTTGTAAATAACGCTGGTATTACTAGGGACAACTTAATTATGAGAATGAAAGTAGAGGATTGGGACACTGTCATCGATACCAATCTAAAAAGTGTCTTCTTGTTAAGTAAAGCTGTGTCTAGGCAAATGATGAAACAAAGAGAAGGAAGAATCATCAATATTTCTTCAGTTGTCGGTGTTCTTGGTAATCCGGGACAGGCGAACTATGTCGCTGCAAAAGCAGGGGTAATTGGGTTGACTAAGACATTGGCCCGAGAGTTTGCATCTAGAGGAATTACTGTTAATGCGGTAGCCCCAGGTTTTATCGAGACAGATATGACCGCTTCTCTAAAAGAGGAGATTCGAACACAACTATTATCGCAAATCCCATTAGCTCGTCTTGGTTCAGCCAAAGATGTAGCAAAAGTTGTCAGATTTTTGGTATCTGAGGATGCTAGCTATATGACTGGACAAGTGTTACATGTAGATGGTGGAATGGTCATGTGACTAGTTTTTTCCTAATCATTTTCGTATAATACTGGAGAGGAGGTGAACGATCGTGGCAGATATATTTGATCGTGTAAAGAAAATTATTGTAGATCGTCTGGGAGTTGATGAAGAAGAGGTAAAACTTGAATCTTCATTTAAAGATGATCTTGGCGCTGATTCATTAGACATTGTAGAATTAGTGATGGAGTTAGAAGATGAGTTTGAGATAGAAATTTCTGATGAAGATGCAGAAAAAATCTCCAAAGTAGGAGAAGTTGTAGATTATATTAAAGCTCATCAGTAAGTACAACATAAAGTCCCGAACTTCCGGGACTTTCTTCTCAATAAAGAATGTATAACTTTCTTTTCCTTAAACAGCGTCATAAGGGGTGTAATAATGGATAAACGTGTCGTTGTAACTGGTATGGGAGTCGTTTCTCCTATTGGGAATCATATCGACTTATTTTGGCATAACTTGATTCATGGCAATTCAGGGATTGATTATATTACTCAATTTGACACTGCTGATTTTACAATTAAATTTGCAGGGGAAGTAAAGGATTTTAATCCTGAAGAATATATCGATAAAAAAGAGACGAAAAGGATGGATCGTTTTACTCAATTTGCTATCGCTGCATCAAAAATGGCAATTAATGATGCAAATTTAGTGATAGATGATACAAACGCAGATCATGTGGGCGTTTATATCGGCTCTGGTATTGGTGGGTTAAAAACAATAGAAGAACAACATAAAGTCATGCTGGAGAAAGGTCCAAAACGAATTAGTCCATTTTTTATTCCTATGTTAATAGGTAATATGGCATCTGGACAGGTTTCTATATTTACAGGAGCAAAAGGACCAAACAGTGCACCTGTTTCTGCATGTGCAACTGGAACCCATGCGATCGGAGATGCGTATTTGATGATTCAACGTGGGGATGCAGATGTCATGATTACTGGAGGAACTGAAGCAACCATTACCCCATTAGCGATCGGCGGTTTTGCTTCTATGAAGGCTCTTTCTACACGAAATGAGGATCCAAAAAGAGCAAGTCGCCCTTTTGATAAAGATCGAGATGGCTTTGTCATGAGTGAAGGAGCAGGAGTTCTGATTTTAGAATCGTTAGATCATGCTTTAAGTCGTGGAGCAAAAATTTATGCTGAAGTGATTGGCTATGGTGCTACTGGAGATGCCTATCATTTAACAAGTCCTGCTCCTGGTGGAGAAGGTGCAGCTAGAGCAATGAAAATGGCTTTAAGAAGGGCGAATATTCAACCTGAAGAAGTAGATTATATTAATGCTCATGGAACTTCGACTGAATTGAATGATAAATTTGAAACCATGGCGATTAAAGCAGCATTTGGAGAGTATGCTTATAAACTGGCTATAAGTTCGACAAAATCTGTAACAGGACATTTATTAGGAGCTGCTGGAGCAGTTGAAGCGATTGCGATGGCGCTAGCCCTACAAAATGGAATCATCCCGCCAACGATTAACTATGAAACAAGAGATCCTGAATGTGACCTTGATTACGTACCCAATGAATATAGAAAACAAGAAATTAAAGTTGCACTATCCAACTCACTAGGATTTGGTGGTCATAATGCAACGATTATTATGAAAAAATATCAAGAATAGGAACTTGGTGGTGACAATAGTGGCAAGAGATTTTAAACTGCTTCAAGAAGATTTGGGTATTTCTTTTCATAATACCCAAATCTTGAGGCAGGCTTTTACCCATTCCTCTTATGTGAATGAACATCGTAATCGTAATTTACAAGATAATGAACGTTTAGAATATTTGGGTGATGCAGTATTAGAACTTACGGTATCCGACTATCTTTTTCATAAGTTTCCAAAGATGAAAGAGGGAGAAATGACGAAGCTAAGGGCTGCAATCGTTTGTGAATCTTCTTTAGTAGACTTTGCAGAATTCCTTCATTTCGGGGACTATATCTTACTTGGAAAAGGCGAGGAATTGACTGGAGGAAGGGCTCGCCCTGCATTACTTGCAGATGTATTTGAATCCTTTATTGGTGCTCTTTATTTGGATCAAGGAATCGAATCAGTAAAACAATTTTTAGAGAGGTACGTATTTCCTAAGATTGATCACGGTGACTTTTTTCTTGTTCATGATTACAAAAGTCAATTACAGGAGCTTGTTCAGCATGATAACTTAGGAAATATCGTATATCAAATTGTTGAAGAAATTGGCCCTGCTCATGATCGTGAATTCCATTCTGAAGTACAAATTGAAGGAAAGGTATACGGCCATGGGATTGGTAAAAGCAAAAAAGAATCTGAACAACAGGCAGCTCGACAAGCTTTAAAAAAATTAGATGTTAACGTATAGAAAAAGGGAGCAAACCACTGCTCCTTTTTTTTAAAGATTAAGAAAGTATAACTTTCTTCCATTTGTCATTTAAGGGTTTGTATATTCCATAAGCTGCGACATAGCGTGACTAGCAGCTTTAGCTGTGTAGCACGACTTGTACACTTTGTGTGCCTTAAGAAGTGCCCTTCTCTCCGTAATCTGTATTCATAGAAGGGCACGGATGACGGAGCGCGATGGAATATACAAACCTTTTCTTAATTGGAAAGCATAAATTTCTTTTATCATGGTACCAGCAAAAGTAACCTCGAAGGGAATCGTCACTTTTGTGGGCTTTCATTCATGATTATGATAAAATAAAAGAATTGAAATAGGTTTTAAGGAGAGGAAAGCATGTACCTTAAAAGAGTAGAATTATCGGGGTTCAAATCATTTGCTGATCGAACAGAATTTGAATTTGTTCCTGGAATTACAGCAGTGATTGGTCCGAATGGTAGTGGAAAGAGTAATATCACGGATGCGATCCGCTGGGTTCTGGGTGAGCAAAGTGCCAAAACCCTCCGCGGCGCAAAAATGGAAGATGTTATTTTTGCGGGAAGTGATTCTAGAAAACCTGTTAATTATAGCGAAGTATCTCTTACATTAGATAACCAAGATCGTTCATTAGATATGGAATATTCTGAGGTGACCGTTACAAGAAGACTTTATCGTTCAGGTGAAAGTGAATATTATATCAATAATCAACCTTGCCGTTTAAAAGATATTAATGAGTTATTTATGGATACAGGACTCGGCAAAGAGGCTTATTCCATAATTGGCCAAGGTCGTATCGAAGAGATTTTGAGCTCTAAATCAGAAGATCGCAGAGGAATCTTTGAAGAAGCGGCAGGAATCGTTAAATATAAAACAAGAAAAAAGGAAGCACAAAAAAAATTAGATGAGACAGAGCAAAATTTAGTTCGAATTAATGATTTGATCTATGAATTAAAAGATCAAATAGAACCATTAGAAGAACAAGCAAAAGTAGCAAAACAATATAAAGATTATGCGAATCAATTAAAGGAATTAAATATACAATGGTATGTTCATGATATTGAAAAAGCCCATTTGGAATGGCAAAACACTGAAAATGCAAAAAAAGAGTTGACTAAAGAACAAATCGAAATCACTTCCCAGTTAAGTCAAATGGATGCGATTATTGCAGAAAAACGTTGGCACATTAACCAACTGGAAAATGAACTAGATGAACTCCAGCAACAATTACTCAACATAAGTGAAGAAGTTGAAAAAACAGAGGGGAAAAGAGAAGTCTTTCGAGAAAGAGAGAAAAATAACCAGACGATAAAAACGCAAACGATTCAAAATCTTGAAAAATTCCAATTTAAAAAAATTGAAATTCAAAATCATTTGCAGCAAGAAAAAAAGCGACTAGAAACGATAGAAGAGAAGATCATTCAACTTTCAAAACAACTAGCGAATGAAGAAAGTTCCTTAAGTCAACTGATCGCTAATCATGAAGATAAAATAGAAGGTTTGAAAGAAGAATATTTTGAACTGTTAAATGAAATGGCAACCGTTCGAAATGAGATTCGTCATTTGGCGAGTTCTAAAGAAAGTCTTACCTACCGTATTGATAAGTTAAATGGAGAGAGAGAGCAAATTGAAAAAGAAAAGAAATTGCATGCTGAAAAGTTGGAAAATATTAGTCGTGAAATCCAACATACTCAGGACGAAATTGAACAACTCTCCGAACAGTATCGTGAACAGCTTCATTTACAACGGGAATTAGGAAAGCAACAAGAAGAAAAACAAGCAACATTATTAGATCAACAACAAAAGTTAGATGCTTTAAATTCCAGACAACAAGTACTAAGGGAAATGCAGGCAGATTTCTCAGGATTTAACCAAGGGGTTAAAGAAATACTAAAAATCCGGGAAACTCAAAAACTTAAAGGTATTCATGGTGCAGTTGCCGAATTGATTCAGGTCCCCAAAAAATATGAGATAGCGATTGAAGTCGCTTTAGGTGGTTCTTTACAGTATATTGTTGTAGAGAATGAAGGTGTTGGCAGACATGCCATTCAATATTTAAAAGATAAAAAACTTGGGAGAGCTACATTTCTACCTATCGATGTCATCAAAGGCAAGAAAATAAGTTCATATGATTTAGGTAAAATTCAACAGGTCAATGGTTATGTTGGCGTTGCCATCGATTTAATTGAAGTAGATATACAATACAAGGATATTATCGAATATTTTTTGGGACAAGTAATCATCACTTCCGATCTAAAAGTGGCTAATGAAATAACAAAAACATTAGGATATCGTTATCGCATCGTTACTTTAGAAGGTGATCTTGTCAACCCAGGGGGGTCGATGACTGGAGGAAGCCAGCAAAGAAAAAATATCAATTTATTAAGCCGACAACGAGAAATTGATGAATTGACAGAGCAAATTGAACAGACAAAAAAAGAGTTATCCAATCAAAAAGTTGATATGGAAAAAATCAAATTAAATATCCATTCGACACAGGAATTATTGGAGAGAATTCGTAATCAAGGTGAGAAAGAGCGGATCAAAGAACAAGAACTTCTTGGAAAGCATAAACAAATTGAAATTGAATTAAAAAATATTGAAGAGCGTTTGATGATTATCTATCAAGAAATCGAACAATCAAAAGACGAATGGAACAGTTATCATACGAAAGAGGAAGAATTAAAAAATACCCTTGAAGAAAAGGGTAAAAAGGAAAAGCTACTGCAAAAAAATATTGAAGAGGCAGAATCGATTAGAAAACAAGATGAATCCACAAAGGAAAAAACCAATAAAACGATCACAGATTTAAAAATCGATCTGGCTCGTTTGCAACAAGAAAAGGATAGCAGTCAATCATTAGTTGTAAGACTAGATACAGATTTGAAGGAAGCCTCAGCTTCACTAGAACAACAACAACAAATTTTGATTCAATTAGAAAATGAATTGATCATACAGAAACAAGATGAATCTACAATTAGTGACACCATTAAGGAGTTACGAATATCAAAGGAACAATTCCAAAAACAAATCGAAGAAAAACGAAACGTTCGTACAAAAATGCTTCAAGAAATTGAAACAGAAGAGCTTGATGCAAAAGAAATCAGAAAAAAATTAAAGACAGTGGAATCTGGTATCCATCAATGTGAAGTAAAAATAAGTCGCCTAGATACTGAATTAGAAAATTTATTAACACAATTAACAGAAGAATACCAAATGAGCTTTGAATGGGCACGACAACAGGTAATGAAAGTTGAAAATATCGACTTGGTAAAAAGACAAGTGAAAGAATTAAAAGAAAAAATTCAAGGTCTAGGTTCAGTCAATCTCGGAGCTATAGAGGAGTTTGAAAGAGTATCTGAGCGTTATCAATTTTTATCTACACAAAAAGATGACTTGGTTGAAGCAAAACAAACGTTATATCAAGTGATTAAAGAAATTGATCAGGAGATGGCAAAACGATTTATTGAGAGTTTTGAAGCGATTCGAGAACAATTCCAAATCGTTTTTTCCAAACTATTTGGTGGCGGTAGGGCTGATCTGATATTATCTAACCCAGATCAATTGTTAGAAACGGGAATAGAAATTGTTGCACAGCCCCCTGGAAAAAAACTACAAAATTTAGCCTTATTATCTGGAGGAGAAAAAGCCTTAACAGCGATTGGTTTATTATTTGCAATCCTTCGCGTCAAACCAGTGCCATTCTGCGTTCTTGATGAAGTTGAAGCAGCACTTGATGAAGCAAATGTCTATCGATTTGCTGAATATTTAAGAGAATTCTGTTCCTATACACAATTTATTGTCGTAACTCATCGAAAAGGAACAATGGAAGGCGCTGATGTGTTGTATGGAGTGACCATGCAGGAATCTGGGGTTTCTCGATTGGTTTCAGTCAAATTAGAAGAAAAGGAAAAGTCGATGCAATTGGCCTAGGAGGGATTAAATATGGGTTTTTTTAAGAAATTAAAAGAAAATATTGCCAATAAGACACAAGAAGTTACCTCAAAGTTTAAAGAGGGATTATCTAAAACCAGAGATTCATTTGTAGAAAAAATGGAAGACTTAATCGTTCGTACCAAAAAAATTGATGAAGAATTTTTTGAAGAATTAGAAGAAATTTTAATTGGTGCTGATGTTGGTGTTCATACAGTTCTTGACTTGATCGAACAATTAAGAAAAGAAGTAAAAACTAGAAAAATTGAAGATGCAAATCAGTTAAAACCTATTCTAACTCAACAAATCGTAAACTTTTTAAAAGATGGGCAATCAAATGAATTAAATATTCAATCTGAAGGTTTAACCGTTATTCTTTTTGTAGGAGTAAATGGAGTTGGGAAAACCACTACGATTGGCAAACTGGCTCACAAATTAAAAAAAGAAGGATTAAAGGTGATGATGGCTGCAGGTGACACCTTTAGAGCAGGAGCGATTGAGCAATTAGAAGTTTGGGGAGAACGAGTAGGGGTAGACGTCGTTAAACATCAAGCAGGTTCTGATCCAGCTGCTGTGATTTTCGATGCCATTCAATCAGCAAAATCAAAGCAAGTGGATGTACTGCTATGTGATACGGCTGGACGTCTCCATAACAAAGTGAATTTAATGCAGGAGTTAAATAAAATTTTTCGCGTGATTAAAAAAGAGATTCCTGAAGCACCTCATGAAGTCCTATTAGTTTTAGATGCAACGACTGGCCAGAATGCGTTACAACAAGCCAAATTGTTTAAAGAATCTGCAGGTGTTTCAGGTTTGGTCTTAACTAAATTGGATGGAACAGCAAAGGGCGGAATCGTGATTGCTATTCACCATGAATTACAGATACCAGTCAAACTAGTTGGCTTAGGTGAAAAAATGGACGATTTGCAAGAGTTTGATGCAGATCAATTTGCCAATGCATTATTTGCACAAGGTTTTCTTGAAGAAGACCAGGAAGAAATCTGACAATAAAAACAGCTTGACATTCGTTTCTATAGCCAGTAATATATTTCTTGTAAAGGGAATAGTCTTTACAGATTACTCTCTTTATAGTGAGGTGGTCAAAAATGTTAGAAAAATCAACAAGACTCATTTTGCTTCACGACTTTTATCAAGATCTTTTAACAGAGAAACAGAAACAATATATGGAATTGTACTTTCAAGATGATTTTTCTTTAGGTGAAATAGCTGAAGAATTTGGAATTAGTAGACAAGCGGTTTATGAACATATCAAACGATCTGAAAATTTGTTAGAAGAATATGAAGGTAAGCTTCAGCTTCTTGCAAAATATGAACAGAGAACAAAGATTTTAGAAGAAATGGAGCAGCTTATTGATCGACAAGAGGGAGAGTTTCTCCTTCAATTAAAAGAAAAAATAAATCTTTTAAGACAAATAGATTAGGAGGCGGTCAGAAATGGCGTTTGAAGGGTTAGCTGGCCGACTACAAGAAACTTTTAACAAGTTACGCGGTAAAGGCAAGGTGTCAGAAGAAG
The DNA here is from genome assembly GCF_048898065.1 of Tepidibacillus infernus. Classification (NCBI taxonomy): domain Bacteria; kingdom Bacillati; phylum Bacillota; class Bacilli; order Caryophanales; family Bacillaceae; genus Tepidibacillus; species Tepidibacillus infernus. Next base: position 1,040,030 of record NZ_JBLWFI010000001.1, on the reverse strand, counting down.
ACGTTAATCAAATGATGCGCGAAGTTCGTTTGGCCTTATTAGAAGCTGACGTTAACTTCAAGGTGGTTAAAGATTTCGTCTCTCGAGTGAAGGAAAGAGCCATTGGTCAAGAGGTTCTAAAAAGCTTAACACCTGGCCAACAGGTCATTAAAGTGGTTAATGAAGAACTTACTCAATTGATGGGAGGAACCCAGAGTAAGTTAAATATGTCCCCCAAGCCGCCAACAATCATCATGATGGTAGGTTTACAAGGGGCAGGTAAAACCACCCATACCGGTAAGCTAGCAAAATATTTACAAAAACAAAACAAACAACCGCTATTAGTTGCCGCAGATATTTACAGACCAGCGGCAATTAAACAACTACAAGTACTAGGGGAACAATTAAAGATTCCTGTCTTTAGTATAGGAAACGAAGTATCGCCTGTTGAAATTGCCAAAAAAGGTATTGAATATGCAAAGGCAGAAAATCGCGATGTGGTAATCATTGATACAGCTGGGCGTCTTCATATTGATGAAACCCTAATGAATGAATTGCTACAGATTCGGGATGAAGTAAAACCCCATGAAATATTATTGGTTGTTGATGCAATGACAGGTCAGGATGCAGTGAATGTAGCAAATAGCTTCCATGAGACTCTATCGCTAACAGGTGTGATTTTGACAAAGCTAGATGGAGATACGCGTGGCGGTGCTGCAATTTCAGTCAAAGCAGTAACAGGTTGCCCAATTAAATTTGTGGGTATGGGTGAAAAATTGGATCAAATTGAACCTTTTTATCCTGATCGAATGGCTTCCCGTATTCTCGGAATGGGTGATGTTCTTACTCTTATTGAAAAAGCACAAGCCACAGTGGATTCACAAAAAGCTAAAGATTTAGAGAAGAAGATTCGAAGCGCAGAATTTTCATTTGAAGACTTTTTAGATCAATTAGAACAAGTTAAAAAAATGGGGCCTTTGGATGAAATCCTTGGCATGATCCCAGGATTGAACAAAGCAAAAGGCCTAAAAGATCTAAAAGTTGACGATAAACAATTAGCACATGTTGAGGCCATTATTATGTCGATGACAAAAGAAGAGAAACAGCATCCGGAAATCCTAAACGCAAGTAGACGACGTCGTATTGCAAATGGGAGCGGTACAAGTATCCAAGACGTCAACCGACTTCTCAAGCAATTTGAAGATATGAAAAAAATGATGAAGCAATTTTCTAATATGGCAAAGACAAAAGGAAAAAAGAAAAAAGGATTTAAATTTCCTTTTATTTAATTATTTTAAACGATTTTTATTTGCTAAAGGAGGTGAACAACATGGCAGTACGTATTCGTTTAAAGCGCATGGGTGCAAAAAAAGCTCCATTCTATCGTTTGGTTGTAGCAGATTCCCGTTCTCCTCGTGATGGACGTATCATTGAAGAAATTGGGACATATAATCCATTAACACAACCTGCGCAAATCAATATTGATGAAGAGAAAGCTTTAAAATGGTTGCAAACTGGTGCAAAACCATCTGACACTGTTCGTAACTTATTCAGTAAATCTGGAATTTTGAAAAAAGCACACGAATTAAAACAAGAGAAATAAGTCGAACAATAATAATGGATCATTTATCCATTGGAGGTCTTTTCTTATGAAAGAACTAGTAGAAGTGTTGGCTAAAGCACTTGTTGATCATCCTGACGAAGTTCGTGTGAATGAAATAACTGGTGATAAGTCTATTGTTTATGAACTATCTGTTGCCCCAGAAGATATGGGAAAGATTATAGGTAAACAAGGGCGGATTGCAAAAGCAATTCGTACTGTTGTGAGTGCTGCAGCAGTTAAAGAAAACAAACGTGTGATGATTGAAATCATCTAAACACAGGGTGGGGATATCCCCACCTTTTGCTCTATCAAAAGAAAATATCATCCAGATCACTTATCTCCACCAGTTTTATTGAAAAGGCGGTGTTTTATGAAAATTAAGATTCCTGTCCCAGTGAAGATGGTTGTAACCAATCAATCCAAGCAGTTGTTGGTCACTGAAATTGAACAATCAATGAAGCAGATTAAAGTTGAGTTAGAACAATTAAAATTTCAACAAAAGAAATTGTTAACGGAAGCTGAGAAAAAAGGAAAAGAAGCAGTTAGAATTGTTCAAGATCGGATTGGATATGAACATCAAAAGAGAAAAGAAAAACTTGAACAATTGGTGGTTCAATTAGAACAAGTGGAGAAACTAAATATAGGAGATGAAATCTTTCATAGTACGGTAGATACCGAAATAGAAGTAAATGTCGGTGATCATTGGGATCAAATTTTTCATCGCTATGAAATTATTATTAAAGATGGTATTATAACAGAAATTAGAAAGAGGGTAGAATAAGTTGGATACCCATTTTTTTAAAATTGGACAAATCGTAAATACATTTGGGATAAAAGGTGAATTAAAGATCTATTTACATACAGATTTTCCTGATGAAAGATTTAAAAAAGGAAACCAGATTTTTATAGGGTCGGAGAATCATCCAAATCAACAATCTGCGATGATTCAATCGGCAAAGCCATATAAGAATCTTTATTTGGTCAAGTTAAAAGGCTATGATAATATTAATCAAGTTGAAAAATATAAAGGATTATATATGTGGATTTCCAAAGAACAGCAACATGATTTGGAAGAAGGGGAGTTTTATTTTCATCAAATTATTGGTTGTAAAGTATATTCTACAGATGATGAAGAAATTGGAACGGTTACAGAAATTTTATCCCCTGGCGCTAATGATGTTTGGGTGGTAAAGGATGCCACTTCGAAAAAAGAGATTCTTATCCCTTATGTAGAACTTATAGTGAAGGAAGTTAACGTAAATGAAAAAAAGATTATCATTGAACCGATTGAAGGTTTATTAAGTTAGATTCAGGTGATCAAGATGAATATACATATATTGACGCTATTTCCTGAAATGTTTGAAGGTATATTACAATCTAGTATTTTAAAAAAAGCACAAGAAAAAAACGCAGTAACAATTAACACGATTAATTTTCGGGACTTTGCTACCAACAAACATAAAACAGTGGATGATTATCCATATGGTGGTGGAAATGGTATGGTTCTTAAACCAGAGCCAATTTTCTATGCAGTAGAATCGATCCCAAATTATGAAAAAGCAAGAATCATCATGATGACCCCGCAAGGAATACCTTATACACAAAAAAAGGCAGAAGAATTGAAAAAGGAAGAACATCTTATTTTTCTTTGTGGTCATTATGAAGGATTTGATGAAAGAATTAGGGAACATTTAGTCACAGACGAGCTATCGATTGGTGATTATGTTCTTACAGGTGGAGAATTAGCTGCAATGGTAATTGTTGATAGTGTGGTTCGATTGTTACCAGGAGTGCTTGGAAATCAGGAATCAGCAGAAACCGATTCGTTTAGTTCTGGATTATTAGAATACCCTCAATACACAAGACCTGAAGAATTTAGAACATGGAAGGTTCCAGAAGTATTATTATCTGGACATCATCAAAAAATTGAAGAGTGGAGAAAAAAGGAATCGATAAAGCGTACTTTACAGCGTCGACCTGATCTGATTCAAGCTCATCAGTTTGATGCAAAAGACCAAGCCCTAATTAAAACCATCAAACGGGAATTAAATCATGAAAACTAAAGACTAACTTTAGGTTGTCTTTATAAATAGATTATGATACAATATTTTTTGTTGATTACGACGGTCCTCTGGCTGTGTACATATGCAGTTGATGAACGTCTGTTTGGAAGGAGGGAATCAACAATGAATTTAGTTCAGGAAATAGCAAGAGAACAATTACGTACAGATATTCCTGAGTTTCGCCCTGGTGACACTGTTCGTGTACACGTAAAAGTTATCGAGGGTCAACGCGAGCGGATTCAGGTGTTTGAGGGTGTTGTTATTAAGCGCCGTGGTACTGGAATCAGTGAAACTTATACAGTTCGTAAAATTTCTTACGGTGTAGGTGTTGAGCGTACATTCCCAGTTCATTCACCAAAGATTGACAAAATCGAAGTAGTACGTCGTGGTAAGGTACGTCGTGCTAAGCTATATTACCTACGTAACTTACGTGGTAAAGCAGCTCGTATTAAAGAAAAAATGTAATTCATTAAAGAAAGGGGATCTTGTCATATACAAGCCCCTTTCTTTGCCATTTTCAGCATTTATCATGAGAGAGAATAAGGGGAAACCTGTATGGAAACAAAGATACTAAAAGAACTATTTGAATGGGCAAAGTCATTAACCATCGCCGTCATTTTGGCATTTCTGATACATACTTTCTTGTTTGCAGTTGTTGTTGTGAGTGGACCTTCAATGGAACCAACTTTGCAAAACAATGAGAGATTAATCATGAATAAAATCATATACAAAATACATGCTCCAAAACGGGGCGATATCGTTATCTTCCATGCCTCTGAAAAGGAAGACTATATTAAAAGGGTGATCGGCGAACCAGGGGATAAAGTAGAATTTAGAAATCAACAATTATATATCAACGATCAACCCACACAAGAGCCATATTTAGATCGTTATTCGGGTAAAATCATTACTGAAGACTTTCCTCCTGTTACAGTACCTGATGGGATGATCTTTGTGGTAGGAGATAATCGAGGAAATAGCACTGATAGCCGAATAATAGGCCCTATTTCTCTTAACAAGGTAATAGGGAGGGCGGATCTTGCTATTTGGCCACTGAGTCAAGTCAGAAAGTTATGGAATTAGATTTTCTTTAGGGAGGAACTTTCAATGAGCAGCTCGATAAATAAAGAATTAAAAGAATGGGCAAAAGCGATTGCGATTGCTATCATCCTTGCTTATCTTATTCGAACATTTCTATTTGCCCCTTTTATTGTTGATGGCACTTCGATGATGCCGACTTTGGAAAATGGAGAACGATTAATTGTGAATGAGCTTCAATATCGTTTTGGACAACCAAAGCGTGGTGATATTATCGTGTTTCGTTATAGTGAAGAACAAGATTATATCAAGCGGGTTATTGCTTTACCTGGGGAAGTAGTAGAGGTGAAAAATGATCAACTATACATTAATGGACAAAAAGTAGAAGAGCCCTATTTAAATGAAGAAAGAAAGCAATTAGCAGTTCAAGGATTAACACTTACAGACGATTTTGGGCCAGTTAAGGTAGAAGAAGGCCACCTGTTTGTAATGGGGGATAATCGCCGAAATAGTAAAGATAGTCGAATGATTGGTACCATTAAGTTTGATCAAGTCGTGGGAAAAGCTGCATTTGCATTTTGGCCTATATCCGAAATAAAATGGTTGACGAGTAAATAAAGTAGGTGAGTAATTACATGATAATTCAATGGTTTCCTGGTCATATGGCTAAAGCCAGGAGACAAATTACAGAAAAGCTAAGTCTAATTGATATTGTGATTGAATTATTAGATGCGAGAATTCCTCTTTCCAGTCGCAACCCCATGATTGATGAAATCGTTAATCAGAAACCAAGACTTGTTCTGTTAAACAAGAGTGACTTAGCTGATCAATCTATAGTAAAGGAATGGATTCAGTATTTCCATGATCAAGGATTAACGGCAATTCCTATTAACTCAATAAGTGGAAAAGGGCTTCAAAACATCATAAAAGAAGCTGAAGCGTTAATGGTTGAAAAAAGAGAAGCTTTAATGAAAAAAGGGGTTAAACCACGGGCATTAAGGGCGATGATTCTTGGAATTCCAAATGTAGGAAAATCTTCTTTAATTAATCGATTAGCTGGTAAAAGTATTGCTGTGACCGGTGATCGTCCCGGTGTAACCAAAGGGCAGCAATGGATCAAAGTAGGACAATCCCTTGAATTACTTGATACACCTGGAATTTTGTGGCCTAAATTTGAAGATCAAGAGGTAGGATACCGTTTGGCTGCAACTGGAGCAATCAAAGATCAAATTCTTCATTTTGATGATATTGCTATCTTTATTGTCAAATTTTTTAAGGAACATTATCCAGAGCGATTAAAAGAACGTTACAAATTAACGGAGATAGCAACAGATCCTGTGGAAATCATTGAGCAAATCGGTCGTAAAAGAGGTTGCCTTGTTTCAGGTGGACAGATTGACTTTGATAAAGCATCAGAAATCATTGTTCGTGAATTAAGATCTGGTAAATTAGGCCCTTTTTGCTTAGAAAAACCCTATCAACTTGATTAATCTATGTTACAATAAAAACGTGCTATTGCACGTTTTTACATTTATGAGCAAATGTAGCGGAAGGAGAAACCATGTTAGAACATGAGAAAGTCTTATGGTCTCAAGGAATCCAGCTTATTGCTGGGATCGATGAGGTTGGTAGAGGATGTTTATTTGGTGATGTAGTGGCTGCTAGTGTCATATTGCCACCAAATCTTGAAATTAAAGGGATCGATGATTCTAAAAAATTAACACCAAAAAAGCGAGAGGAACTTTTTGATCAAATTACGAAACAAGCCATAGCAATCGGCGTGGGGAAGGTGGATGCTAAGACAATTGATCAAATTAACATTAAACAAGCAGCACGTCTTGCGATGAAGCAGGCGGTATTAATCATGAATATCTCCCCACAGGTTTTGTTAATTGATGCAGAAAAGGTAGATCTTACGATTCCACAAAGGTCGATTATCAAAGGTGATACGGTTAGTCAGTCCATCGCTGCAGCTTCAATTATTGCAAAAGTAACAAGAGATCGAATGTGTGAAGAATGGGATCAACTTTACCCTCTTTATGGGATAAAGCAACATAAAGGATATGCAACCAAATTACATAGGGAAATGATTCGACTTCATGGGCCAAGTCCATTACATAGACAATCATTTTTAGGAAATCTTCTTCAAGAAACATTATTTGAGTTTGAAATGGATTTTACAAAAATGGAAGGTTAGAGAAATATGATTCCTATGATTCCACGATTAGAACATATTTACCAAATGATTGAACGAGGGAAAGGTCAACTTTTTCAGTTGAAGGTTGGGCAAATTTTACGTGGGCAAGTGATAAACATATTAAATGAAACACAAGCGATTGTTCAGATTCAGGGGACAAAAATGCTTGCTAGAATGGAAGTACAATTAACCAAAGGTCAACAAGCCTTTTTTCGAGTGATGTCAATAGGAAACGAAATAAAATTAAAAGTATTGACAGATCCGACACCTTCTAGCAAACCCATCACTTCTTCAGAAGAGTTATTACAATTGTTAAATATCAAAAATTCACCTGAGAATCGTGGGCTTCTTCTAAAACTGTTAGATAATCAGCTTCCTATTGAAAAAGGAATTTTTGATGAGATTTCTAAGATACTTAAAATGATGAAACAAAATGAAGATACGGATGTATTACAAGCTGTAAAATGGTTGATTTCCAAGGATCTACCCGTAACAGCAAATTATATACGTTCAGCCCATGAATTTTTGTTTGGAGAAGGTTTTGTCACCAAATTACTTGATTTAAGACGTTTAGCAGAAACATGGCTTTCGTCCAACCAACATAAAAACGTTCCTATTTCAAAAGAAATAACCACAAAAATCCAAAATCTACATCAACGGATAGATGAATTCCTTAGTAATGCACAAACATTAATCCATCAAAATCAAAATCAAATTCAACAGCAAATACCATTTCAACCAGAACATTTTTTAGATCGGATGGTTAAATATATTGAACAATTTCAACTGAATATGACGGATCGGACAGACTTTTTAATCAATGAAAATGAGAATACACTTAAAGAGGTCATTACCCAGCTTTTAAGTCACAAGAATCATTTACCAGAAGAATTGGTGTCTCGACTTGAAAAAATAGTAGACCACATATTAGGTCAACAATTGCTGATTACACCAGACCAAGGAATATTTTCGCAGTTTATACTTCAATTTCCTAGCTTTGTGCCCTTTTCAACCAATCCTGTTTTTATCCAAGTGCATTCGAAAAAAGAAGAAGGAAGAGCAATCAATCCTGAGGATGTTCATTTTGCATTTCTTTTTGGCCTAAATCATCTAGGTGAATTAGTGGTTCATCTGCATATTTTACAAAAACAAATCTTTGTTCAAATTCAAAATGATTATCCCTTGATTAAGGAACTGGTTAGAGAATTAGAACCTAACTTTTTAGCTTTTATCAAAGAACAAGGTTATCAAACTTCTGGAATAACCGTTCAACCATTTACAAAAGGAGAAGCTAAGGTCGACTATCCTTTCTCATCCTTTACTCATAAGGGAGTGGATATCAAAATATGAAAAAACAAATAAAAAAAGCCATTGCTTTAAAATACGAGCCTTCCCATTTCAATGCCCCTCACGTCATTGCTAAGGGTTCGGGACATATCGCTGACCAGATCATTGAACAAGCGCAAAAACATGATGTAAAAATAGTTGAAGATCAAGCCCTGACATCAATCCTTTATCAGCTAGAGATACATGAACAAATCCCCCCGTCCCTTTACCCCATGATTGCGGAAATTTTTGCTTTCGTATACCAAGCAGAACAAAAGGCAGGAAATATTAAAAATGGTTGATCAACGTAAAAACTTAGGAAAATGGGGAGAGCAAAAGGCAAAAGAATATTTAATAAAGCAAGGATATCAGTTCATTACGGGGAATTGGCAAAATCGACTTGGAGAGATTGATCTCGTGATGAAGGATCGTGAGACACTCGTCTTTATTGAAGTGAGAACAAAAAGAAGTCATAAATATGGCACTAGTATAGAGTCAATCAATGAAAAGAAGCAACAACAAATGGTGAAAATGGCAAATGCTTTTTTACGGTATAAACAATGGTGGGAAATCCCGATCCGCTTTGATGTGGTAACCATAGATCAACACGAAGGGGTATATCAATTACGACATCATAAAAATGTAATTCAATAGAATCTATTCATTTCCCAGGACATCGCAAAAAGAATTGTATTTCTATTTTTTTCGACAGCAAAAATGAATAAACTTTTTATCTTGTTGTTTTCCATTTATAGGACTATAATAAGAATAATTAAATATTTGAGGGGGAGCTCCTATAAAGGGGCTGAGAAAGGGCTTAATAGCACCTGACCCTTAAACCTGATCAGGGTAATGCCTGCGGAGGGAATTTTAGGAATGTTACATAGCTTTTTAAATTTTGCCTCTGCTAAAGCAGGGGCTTTTTTTGTAAAGAAAAGTTCAAAATAACAGGGTCACTATTATTGATTTTAAAAAAGGAGGCTAAATCATGAAACGAAGTCGGGCGCTAACCATTGCTGGTTCTGACAGCGGAGGAGGAGCTGGAATTCAAGCGGATTTAAAAACGTTTACTTTGCTAGGGGTTTATGGAACAAGTGTGATTACATCCGTAACTGCACAAAATACTCAAGGTGTTTTTGCGATTCATGATATTCCAACTAACGTCATAGATCAACAAATCGAAGCGGTTCTATCCGATATAGGAACAGACGCTATTAAAATTGGAATGTTGTCTTCTAAAGAAATTGTCAAAGTAGTTACAGAACAACTTAAACAATACAAAGATATCCCTATCGTATTAGATCCAGTGATGGTTGCAAAAGGAGGAAGTCCTTTATTAGCTGATGATGCAAAAGAGGAGATCAAAAAAGAATTGTTTTCACTTGCCACGGTAATTACCCCTAATATTCCTGAGGCAGAAGTATTAACCAAACTAACGATAAAAACAGTAGAGGATATGAAAAAAGCGGCAGAAATATTAATAGAATTAGGCCCTCAAGCTGTATTAGTCAAAGGGGGTCATTTAGTAGAGGAAGCAGTTGATATATTATATGATGGTAAATATTGGATTACTTTTCCTGGAAAAAGAATCAATACAAAAAATACTCATGGAACTGGTTGTACTTACTCTTCCGCCATTGCAGCAGAATTGGCTAAAGGAAAAGAATTACAAAAGGCGATTAAAAACGCGAAAGAATTCATTCAAATGGCCATCATTGGCGCTGATGAATTAAATATTGGATCAGGTCATGGTCCAACCAACCATTGGAAATATTTAGAGGAAAAGGGGTTGGAAGCATGGAACTAAATCAAGTGAAACAAGTAGTTTTAAAGGTAAAAGAGAAAAAACCACTGATTCATCATTTAACCAATTTAGTTGTCACAAACTTTACAGCAAATGGAACCATTGCCTATGGAGCTTCCCCGATTATGGCAAATGCTGTGGAGGAAGTGGAGGAAATGGTGAGAGTTGCTAATGGGCTTGTAATTAACATGGGGACGATTACACCAGAGATGGTTACAGCGATGGAAAAAGCAGGAAAAGTGGCGAATCGTGTAGGGATCCCCATCATTCTAGATCCCGTTGGTGTCGGTGCAACAACGTACCGTACAGAAGTAGTGAAACGGATGATGGATACTTTTAAGCCAACAGTAATTAGAGGAAATGCTGCAGAGATGGCTCAATTGGCTGGTATACCATGGCAGATTAAAGGGGTTGATTCTGTTGGAGAAGGTGGAGACCGCTTTGAGGTGGCTAAAAAAGTAGTAGAAAAATACCAAACTGTTGCAGTAATCACGGGTGAGAAAGACATTGTAACTGATGGAGAACGGACAGCAGTGATTGCGAATGGGCATCCTTTATTATCTACCGTTACTGGGACAGGTTGTTTAGCAACTGCGATTATAGGGGCAACGATCGCAGTAGAAGAAGATGCCTTTATCGCATCAGTTGCGGCATTGACGTATTATGAAATCGCTGCTGAAAAAGCTGCAGCCAAAACTCAAGGTCCAGGAACCTTTGCTGCTTATTTAATGGATGAACTATATCAATTACCAATCTCAGATATAGACACGATGGCAAAGATTGAATGGGTGAAAAATGATGAATTGGATTGATCAATTAGCAGTTTACTTAGTGATAGGGCGCAAAGATTGTACGATTCATCCTCCAATAGAAGTAGTGAAACAAGCTTTATCTGCAGGAGTAAAAACCATTCAGTTAAGAGAAAAAAAGGGTAACATGCGTGAAATTATCCAATTTGGACAAGAAATTCGAAAATTGACATTAGAATATCATGCACTATTTTTTGTTAATGATCGTCTTGACTTAGCTCAAATTCTAGAAGCTGATGGTGTTCATCTTGGCCAAGATGACATTCCAATCGAAGAAGCAAAAAAATTAGTGCCTCCTACATTTAAAATTGGTATTTCGGCAGGATCTGTAAAAGAAGCAATAGAGGCAGAAAAACAAGGTGCTGATTATATCGGGGTAGGCTCGATCTACCCTACGGTAACAAAAGAAGATGCGAAATGGCTTGGAATAGATGGCTTAAAGATGATCAGGCATTCAGTAGCCCTACCTATAGTGGCAATTGGTGGAATTCAAAAAGAGAATATTCCTGAGTGTAAAGAAAATGGAGCGAATAGTATAGCTGTGGTTTCTGCAATCACCCGTTCCAACAATCCTTATCAAAGCGCAAAAGAATTAGTAGAACGATGGGGGGCGAAATTATGAAGTGGGGAGTAAAACAATTGACTTTAATGGCGATGCTTGTTGCGATTGGAACGATCACATCTACTTTAATTTGGTTCCCGGCTGGGATTGCCAAAGCATACCCGATGCAACATGCGATCAATGTGATTTCTGCTGTCGTCTTAAACCGTAGCTTTTTTAATAGGTTTTTTACGAAACATATTAGGAGTAGGTACGATATTAGCCTTCCCTGGTGGAATGATTGGTGCTTTTATTGCAGGTTGGTTATATCGAAAAACAAAAAAACTTTTCTGGGCAGCATTCGGTGAAGTCATAGGTACTGGTTTTCTTGGAGCAATAGCCTCCGTTCCAATTGCCTACTTCTTTTTAGGAAAATCTGTAGCCGTATTCTTTTTTGTCCCTTCATTCCTTGTTAGTACCATTAGCGGTTCAATTCTAGCTTATTTAGTGATTTCGTTGTTAATGAAAAATGAAATGATGGCAAAGCAAATGATGTCATTCCAAGAGAGTTGATTTAGATTGATTTATTGGATAAAAACCTATAATAAAGCGATTTACCTTTTTATTTTAGGTATTATAATATGGCAACTTCTTCCCAAAGTTGTTACGATTCCGTCGTATATCTTACCTACACCTTTAGATATTATTCATTCTTTCTGGGAAGAAAAAGAAATCTTATTATTTACTCATCTACCTTTAACATTGTTAGAAAGTATGATCGGGTTAATCATTTCAATTGTAATAGGTTTTGTGATCGCTTGGATGATGCATATTTCTGTAAATGTAGAAACAACCATATATCCATGGATAATTATATCTCAGACAATTCCGATTATTGTACTTTCTCCTATTATTATCATGTGGTTAGGTTATGGTATATGGGCAAAAGTTTTTGTTATTTTTTTAATTAGTTTTTTTCCAGTTACTATGAATGTATTTCAAGGCCTTAAATCGGTAGATGGGGAAATCATTGCTCTTCTTCAATCTTATGGAGCGACAAAAGGCCAAATTTTTTGGAAAGTCGAAATTCCTTCTGCCATGCCATTTATCATAGCAGGTGTAAAAATGGCTGCAGTTTTTAGTGTAATAGGGGCAACACTTGGAGAATGGTTAGGTAGCGATCAAGGGTTAGGGTTTTATAGTAGAAGGATGACCTCCAATTTACAAGCTGATTCTGCTTTTGCTTCTGTTATTTTGCTAGCTTTATTAGGCTTGTTTCTTCATGGAACTGTACAGCTTATTCAGAATTTATTTTTTAAAAAGTATTTTAGGTAGAAAGGAAGAAAATAATGAATAAAAAAATAAAATATATCGTTCCAATCGTTATTCTTGCTTTAATCTTTACTTTTGTTGGGTGTAGTTCAAATCCAAATAATAATGAAACTGAAAAAACAAAATTAAAAGTGATGTTAGATTGGTATCCGAATGCAGTTCATTCGTTTTTATATGTGGCTAAAGAGAAAGGATTTTTTGATCAAGAAGGAATTGATGTAGAGTTTGTTATGCCAGCTGAAACAAATGATCCTCTGCGGTTAGTCGCTGCTGAAAAAGTAGATCTCGCATTAAGTTATCAACCTGAGGTGATTTCGGCCAATGACAAAGGAATTCCCGTCGTATCCATTGCATCGGTTGTCAATCATCCACTAAATGTCTTATTAGTACCTGAAAATAGTGAAATTAAAACTCCCAAGGATTTGGAAGGGAAAACGATTGGATATCCGTCGATCCCAATGAATGAAGCTCTTGTTAAAACGATGATAAAACATAGCGGTGGGAACCCTGAAAAGATTAAAATGGTTGATGTAGGTTGGGATTTAATGTCTGCATTAAGCACGAAAAAGGTTGATGCAATCAGTGGCGGTTATCTTAACCATGAAGAAATTTTATTAAATAAAGAAGGGTTTAAAGTTCGAGAATTTTATCCTCCATCTTATGGTGTTCCAGATTATGCTGAATTAGTACTTGTGACAAGTCAGGAGCAATGGAAAAGGAATCCAGATCTTTTGAAAAAATTTTGGAAAGCTGCGCAAAAAGGACAGGAAGAAGTTCAAAAAAATCCCGAGGATAGTTTGCAAATCTTATTAGATCATCAGCAGAAGGAGTCTCCATTAGATCCCCAAGTGGAAACTGAAAGTTTGGAACGTTTGCTTCCGTTGATGGAGATTTCAGGGCATCCCTTTGGATGGCAAAATAAAGAACAATGGAATGAAGTCCAAGATTGGATGGAAAGTTATCAACTGATTAAAAATAAAAAGCCAGTTGAGCAAATGTTTATAGAAATAGACTAAGTAAAGAAGATTAGCGTCTAATCAATATGGTTAGACGTTTTTTAATGAAAAATTAAAGGAATTTTGAGAAATTGAAAGAAATTTAATAAGAGTCAGATATTACAGGTCAGGGAGTGTTTGCGATGTATGCAAAAGTAATGGGATCATCTATTGTTGGAATTGATGGATATCCCGTTGAAATAGAAGTGGATTTGGCAAACGGGTTACCTCAGTTTCAAATCGTTGGTTTACCTGATTCCTCCATTCGAGAATCAAAAGATCGCGTAAGAGCAGCAATTAAGAACATAGGCTATATTTTCCCAATGAAAAGAATTACTGTCAATTTAGCACCTGCAGACTTAAAAAAAGAAGGTTCTGGATTTGATCTTCCAATGGCAATCGGAATACTTTTAGCTAGTGATCAAATCTCAGCAAGTACCCTACCCATTGAACTAGGAAAAACTCTTTTTATTGGGGAACTTTTATTGGATGGCTCCATCCAACCGGTTAATGGTATCTTGCCAATGGCCATTGCAGCTAAACAAAATCATTTTCAAACTTTGATAGTGCCTAAAGAAAATTTGAGAGAAGCTTATCTTGTACAAGAAATTGATGTTTATGGTTTTTCTCATCTAAATGAAGTAATTAGTTTTTTGTCAAATGAAAAAAGAATACATGAAACAAATCGGAACATAAGAATAAATGATCATATCACATTGGATGAGCAGTTAAAATTTGTCGAAGACTTTGCAGATGTAAAGGGACATTATCAAGTAAAACGAGCCATAGAAGTGGCTGTGGCTGGCATGCACAACCTTTTAATGATTGGACCTCCTGGCTCTGGCAAAAGTATGATTGCAAAACGTATTTCCTCTGTATTACCTGAATTGATCTGGGATGAAGTACTAGAAGTGACAAAAATATATAGTGTAGCTGGTGAACTAAAAGAGCGAGGAACACTGATAAAAAAGCGACCGTTTCGCCAACCCCACCATTCGATTTCAGTAGCTGGGATGATTGGTGGTGGAACAACGCCTAAACCTGGTGAAATCAGTTTAGCTCACCGTGGGATATTATTTCTTGACGAGCTACCTGAATTTCCAAGAAGTATACTTGAATCGTTAAGACAACCATTAGAGGATGGAAAGGTTACAATTAGTCGTGCAAAAGCAAACTATATCTTTCCTTCACAAGTGATGCTGGTTGGGGCCATGAACCCTTGCAAATGTGGATATTATGGCACAGATGTTCCTAACCATGAGTGCCGATGTACCCCGATAGAAGTACAAAAATATCGCTCAAAATTATCTGGTCCATTGCTAGATCGAATAGATATACATATTGAAGTACCTTGGATGAATATAGAAACCTTGCGAGATAAAAAGAAAGAAAAATCATCAAAAGAAATGCGAAAGAAAATTGAAAAGGCTAGAAAAATTCAGGAAAAAAGATTTCAAAAACAGGAGATTCAATTTAATAGTGAAATGAAAACTAGTCAGGTTAAGGAACATTGTATGCTTGAACCAGCAGCTGAATCTCTATTACAACGCTCTTTTGATCAATTTGGTTTTAGTGGCCGTTCCTTAGATCGAATCTTAAAAATATCTAGAACGATTGCTGATTTAGAGGAAAGCGAAACGATTCAAATCGCTCATCTTGCTGAAGCTTTGAATTATCGTGTGTTAGATAAGAGAGATTGAACACTTCTTAAACTTGTGTAGCTTTCATAATCTTATTTATTCGGTAAAATATAATATAGAAGAAAAAGAAAGGAAGTATTGAATATGTATCAAGTAAAAATACTACAAGCAAATCAAAATGATATTTTAGAAGAGCTAATCAATATGTGGTTAAGGGAACAAACTGAAGTAAATGTTGTTGATATTAAGTTTCAGAGTCATTCACTCTCCACAGGAATGACAGAATATGTTGCTGTTATGGTATATGAAGTTCAAGCTTAATTGACAAACTCATTGATAAATATGAATCAACTACTTAATATGTGGTAGTTTTTTCATGTTGAAAATCGTCTAAATAATTGAATTAATTAAAATTTTGTGCAGGATTTATTTAAAAGTTATAGAATAAAACTAGATGTGGAAATCGAAGCTGATTATAGGAGGATGGAGAATAGGATGAATATCCACGAATATCAAGCGAAGGAATTACTGAGGAAACATGGTGTTGCTGTTCCAAAAGGAAAAGTTGCCTTTACTGTTGATGAAGCTGTAAAAACAGCGAAAGAATTAGGAACAGAAGTGGTTGTGGTAAAAGCACAAATTCATGCCGGAGGTAGAGGAAAAGCAGGTGGTGTAAAAATTGCAAAAAATTTAGATGAAGTGCGCAAATATGCAAAAGAGATTCTTGGGAAAGTCCTAGTCACACACCAAACTGGCCCACAGGGCAAAGAGGTTAAGCGCTTACTTATAGAAGAGGGTAGTAAAATTAAAAAAGAATATTATGTTGGTGTCGTTGTTGACCGTGCAACGAGTCGTGTTGTGATGATGGCCTCTGAAGAAGGGGGAATGGAAATCGAAGAAGTTGCGGCAAAAACCCCTGAAAAAATTATAAAAGAAGTGATTGACCCTGCCGTTGGATTACAGCCATTCCAAGCACGCAAATTAGCTTTTGCGATCAACATACCTGGTTCATTAGTTAATAAAGCGGTTAAGTTTATGATGGGATTATACCAAGTATTTGTTGAAAAGGATGCCTCTGTCGCAGAGATCAATCCATTAGTCGTTACTGAAGAAGGTGAAGTCGTTGCATTAGATGCTAAAATTAATTTTGATTCGAATGCCTTGTATCGTCACCCGGAAATAAAAGAACTTCGTGATTTAGATGAAGAAGATCCTAAAGAGATCGAAGCTTCTAAGTTTGATTTAAACTATATAGCGTTAGACGGTAACATTGGTTGTATGGTTAATGGTGCAGGATTAGCGATGTCAACGATGGATATTATCAAATATTATGGTGGAGAACCTGCGAATTTCCTTGATGTAGGTGGTGGTGCTACTACTGAGAATGTAAAAGAAGCATTTAAAATCATACTCTCTGATTCCAAAGTCAAAGGAATCTTTGTCAATATTTTTGGTGGCATCATGAAATGTGATATCATAGCGAATGGAATTGTAACTGCCGCTAAAGAAGTAAAGCTTGACCGCCCATTAGTCGTACGCCTTGAGGGAACAAATGTTGAGTTAGGAAAACAAATTTTGAATGATTCCGGCTTAAACATTGTTGCAGCAGATTCAATGGCAGACGGTGCAAAGAAAATTGTAGAATTAGTTAAATAGGAAGGCGGGGAAAAGATGAGTATACTAATCAATAAAGATACAAAAGTAATTACTCAAGGTATAACAGGTGCAACTGGTATGTTTCATACCAAACAAGCCTTAGAATATGGAACTAAAATGGTTGGTGGTGTTACACCTGGTAAAGGTGGTACAGAAGTCCTAGGACTACCAGTATTTGATACCGTGAAAGAAGCTGTTGAAAAAACAAGAGCAACCGCTTCAGTTATCTATGTTCCACCTGCATTTGCAGCAGATGCAATTATGGAGGCTGTTGATGCTGAATTAGAGCTAGTTGTATGTATTACAGAAGGTATACCTGTGCTAGATATGGTAAAAGTAAAACGTTACATGGAGGGTAAAAAAACACGTTTAGTCGGTCCTAACTGTCCCGGTGTGATAACACCTGGGGAGTGTAAAATTGGGATTATGCCTGGATATATTCATGTTCCTGGCCATGTTGGAATTGTTTCGAGAAGTGGAACATTAACTTATGAAGCTGTTCATCAATTATCACAAAAGGGAATTGGCCAATCTTCTGCTGTAGGTATTGGTGGGGATCCAGTCAATGGAACGAATTTTATCGATGTTTTAAAAATGTTTAATGATGATCCATATACGTATGCTGTGATTATGATTGGAGAAATTGGTGGAACAGCGGAAGAAGAAGCAGCAGAATGGATTAAAGTGAATATGAAAAAACCAGTTGTTGGTTTTATCGGTGGCCAAACTGCTCCTCCTGGAAAACGAATGGGGCACGCAGGAGCCATTATTTCTGGAGGAAAAGGTACAGCGAAAGAAAAAGTTGCTAAATTAGAAGAAGCAGGAGTTCGAGTCGCATCAACCCCTTCTGATATTGGTTCAACTTTAATCCAAGTTCTTGAAGAAAAAGGACTACTACAACAATGTATTACTAAAAAATAATAGTCTAATATTCCTAGGGGCGTTTAAACGCCTCTTTATTATATCGTATTATATTTGGATAGAAAGGGTTATTTTAATGGGGATAGTGGGTTTGGTAAATGATAGAGAATTATTGATCTACCTTCATAGTCTGAATGGAGTAGGCTCTAGAACAATAAACAAAATTTTGGCTAATCTTACCACATTAAATGAAATTTTAGATTTTCAACCATTAGAATTATCGATGAAAACAGGAATAGACTTTAAGGTAGCTGAAAAGATTGTGAATCAGTTAAATGAAAGAGATCTTCTAGATTTTTTAGATCGATTAAACGAATGGGGAAAACTAGGTATTGATGTTATTACTTTTCATGACCAAGCGTACCCAGAAATGTTAAAGGAAATTGCTCAACCGTCATGGGTCTTATTTACTAGAGGGGATCTAGGACTTTTCCAAACTCCATCTATCTCGATCGTTGGAACTAGAAATCCTACTCCATATGGTCGAATGGTTGCCGAGCAATTAGCAAAAGATTTGAGTGAATATGGTTGGGTGATTACCAGTGGAATGGCAAGAGGAATTGATCGTTTTGCCCATGAAGGGGCACTTAAGTCTGACGGTAAAACAATCGCAGTTTTGGGAAATGGTATAGATGTGATTTATCCAAAAGAAAATAAAAAAATTTACGAAGCGATCATAGAAAAAGGGTTAATTGTATCAGAATATCCTCCTGGTACACAACCACATCCAGGTTTTTTTCCACAAAGAAATCGAATCATTAGTGGTTTGACCTATGGAACCATTGTAGTGGAAGCTTCTTTAAGAAGTGGATCTTTAATTACTGCTCAATATGCATTAGAACAATCTAGAGAAGTGTTTGCTGTTCCAGGCCCAATTACTTCTAAGCAAAGTTTTGGAACAAATGCATTAATTAAACAAGGAGCAAAATGTATTCAAGAAGTGAATGATATTCTTGAAGAGTTCCCTTATTTAAAATTTAGTTCTAGAAAAGACTCAAAACTTGAAGTACAACTAAGTGAATCAGAAGAAAAAATATATTCAATGATTCACTCCCAAATACATATCAATGAAATCATCGATTTATTATCTTTAACTTTATCAGAAGTTTATGAGATTCTACTCTCTTTACAATTAAAAGATAAAATTAAACAACTTCCCGGCGGTTTTTATATGAGAAAAAACTAAACTTTTGATACTGAAAAATTTGACAAAAAGAAGTTTACTATTTAATAATAGGAAATGTTACACGCAAATGTGGTGAGTAAGAGGGGAGGAAAAAAATATGGCAGATTCTCTAGTCATTGTAGAATCACCTGCTAAAGCAAAAACCATCGGAAAATATTTAGGGAAGAAATATATTGTAAAGGCATCCATGGGTCATGTCATTGATTTACCAAAAAGTCAATTAGGTGTTGAAATAGAAAACCAATTCTCCCCCAAATATATAACCATAAGAGGAAAAGGTGAAGTCTTAAAGAACCTAAGAGATGCTATAAAAAAAGTGAAAAATGTATACTTAGCTGCTGACCCTGACCGAGAAGGGGAAGCAATCGCTTGGCATTTGGCAAGAGCGTTAAATATAGACGAAAATAAAAAATGCCGTGTTGTATTTAATGAAATTACAAAAGATGCAATTAAAGAAGCTTTTAAACATCCGCGAAAAGTAAATAAGGATCTCGTAGATGCACAACAGGCGAGAAGAATATTAGATCGATTAGTGGGATACAAAATAAGTCCACTCTTATGGAAAAAAGTAAAAAAGGGATTAAGTGCAGGGCGTGTTCAATCTGTTGCAGTAAAATTGATCTATGATCGTGAAAAAGAAATTAAAGAATTTGTGGCTGAGGAATATTGGTCTGTTACTTTGTTATTAGAAACTCATGGGGAAAACTTTGAAGCAAAATTCTTTGGATATGATGGCAAAAAAACAGAGTTACATTCAAATGAAGAAGTGAAACAGTTACTAGAAAGCATTGAAGGTTATCCCGTCATTATTTCGGAAGTGAAAAAAAGTGAAAGAACCCGAAACCCGGCACTTCCATTTATTACTAGTTCATTACAGCAAGAGGCAGCACGAAAATTAAATTTCCGTGCCTCTAAAACAATGTCTATTGCACAACAATTATATGAAGGGATCGAATTAGGAAAGGAAGGAACAGTAGGTCTAATTACCTATATGCGAACGGACTCAACAAGGGTATCCCAAGTTGCACAAGAAGAAGCAAAGGAATATATCAAAAAAACATATGGAGAAAAATATTTACCTAAAAATCCGCGAACAGCAAAAAAGGGGAAAAACGCTCAAGATGCTCATGAAGCCATTCGGCCAACATCTGTCTTCAAAACACCAGATTCATTAAAAGCATTTTTATCAAGAGATCAATTAAGGTTGTACCGCCTGATTTGGGAGCGTTTTGTTTCAAGTCAAATGGCACCAGCGATCTTAGACACAATGATGGTTGATATTAATATTGGAGAAAGAAATGCTTTATTTAGAGCAACAGGTTCTAAAATTAAATTTCCCGGGTTTATTAAACTGTACGTAGAAGGAAATGATGATGGAAATAAAGATGAAGAACGTTTTTTACCTCCGTTGGAAGAAAAACAAGAACTTACGCTAAAAAATATAGACCCAGAACAACATTTCACCCAACCACCTCCTAGATACACAGAAGCTCGGTTGGTTAAGACTATGGAAGAACTAGGGATTGGTAGACCTAGCACGTATGCACCAACATTAGAAACCATTCAAAAAAGAGGCTATGTTAAACTAGAAGATAAAAAATTTGTCCCCACTGAACTAGGTGAGCTCGTTATTATTCTAATGAAAAAGTTCTTCCCGGAAATTCTTGATGTAGAATTTACCGCACATATGGAAGATCAGCTGGATAAAATTGAAGATGGAAACTTAAAATGGGTAGATGTATTGGAAAACTTTTATAGGGATTTTGAAAAAAGATTAAAACATGCTGAAGAAGAGATGAAAGAAGTAGAAATCAAAGATGAGATCTCTGATCAAATATGTGAAAAATGTGGTCGCCCTATGGTTTATAAAATGGGGAGATTTGGGAAATTCTTAGCATGTTCAGGATTTCCAGAATGTAGAAATACTAAACCGATTGTAAAACTCATTGATGTTAATTGCCCAAAATGTGGTGGAGAAATTGTCGAAAGAAAAGGGAAAAAGAAAGTGTTCTATGGGTGTAACCATTACCCAAATTGTGATTTTATCTCTTTTGATAAACCGATTACCAGACCTTGCCCCAAATGTGGCGGTTTAATGGTGGAAAAAAGATCAAAAAAAGGTACACAAATTCAGTGTACTGAGTGTGATTATAAGGAAGAAGTACAATAATGGAGGCACAACATGACGAAACAGAATAATGTGAATGTGATCGGAGCAGGTTTAGCTGGAAGTGAAGCGGCATGGCAACTTGCTAAATATGGAATACCTGTTAAATTATATGAAATGCGTCCAACGAAAAGCTCACCTGCTCATCATACCACACAATTTGCAGAGTTAGTATGTAGTAACTCATTACGTTCAAACAGTTTGACAAATGCTGTTGGACTTCTAAAAGAAGAAATGAGAAAATTTCATTCGCTTATCATAGAAACAGCTGATAGACATGCGGTACCAGCGGGAGGAGCCTTAGCAGTTGATCGGAACTTATTCTCGCAGACAATTACTCAAACGATTAAAAATCATCCATTGATAGATGTTATCCATGAAGAAGTAACAGAGATTCCTGAAGGAATTACAATTGTGGCGACTGGCCCTTTAACCTCTGAGAACCTATCCAAAGAAATTTCTAAACTGTTAGGGGAAGAATATCTTTATTTTTATGATGCTGCGGCACCGATCATTGAAAAAGAGAGTATAGATTTTGACAAGGTCTTTATTGCTTCAAGATATGATAAAGGAGAAGCAGCCTATATCAATTGTCCAATGACTGAAGAGGAATTTAATCGATTTTATGACGCATTAGTTGAAGCAGAAACTGCAGAACGAAAAAGCTTTGAAAAGAAAATCTATTTTGAAGGGTGTATGCCTGTAGAAGTGATGGGAAAAAGAGGAAGGCAAACCCTTCTCTTTGGACCTATGAAACCAGTCGGATTGATAGATCCTAAAACAGGAAAGCAACCTTTCGCTGTTATTCAATTAAGACAGGATAATGCGGAGGGAACTTTATATAATATTGTTGGTTTTCAAACCCATCTAAAATGGGGGGAACAAAAAAAAATCATCCAAATGATTCCGGGACTTGAAAATGCAGAAATCGTTCGTTATGGGGTTATGCATCGAAATACTTTTATTAATTCTCCTAAAGTATTAAAACCAACGTATCAATTTAAAGAAAAGGACCAATTATTTTTTGCGGGTCAAATGACGGGGGTTGAAGGCTATGTGGAATCTGCTGCCTCTGGCATGATAGCAGGAATTAATGCAGCACTTCTATTTAAAGGAAAAGAGCCTGTTATATTTCCAAACGAAACAGCATTAGGTAGTATGGCACACTATATTACAACTGCTGATCACAAACACTTTCAACCAATGAATGCTAATTTTGGTCTATTACCCAGTTTAAACCAGAAAATAAAAAACAAAAACGAAAGAAATTTACAATTATCCCAAAGAGCACTAACGACAATTCAGAATTTTTCACAATACGTACACAATTTAGCTTGTGATTTTTAACATTACTATGTTAATATTATGTTGCCTTTACATAAGAGGGGACAAAAAATGAATCAGATCGATCAATATTTAATAGAATTTCAAGGGTATTTGCAAATTGAAAAAAATGTATCTACTCATACATTACAAAATTATTTAAAGGATATACAGGCCTTCACTTTATTTATGACATCAAAAGGAAAAAATACTTATCAAGAAGTGACTTATCTTGATGTAAGAAATTATTTAGCCTTACTAAATGAAAAACATTATGCTCGTAAATCAATAGCAAGAAAGCTTTCAAGTTTAAGAACTTTTTTTCGATTTTTAATGAGAGAGAATTATCTTAAAACAAATCCTTTTAAAATGGTATCAACACCAAAGATTGAAAAGAAGTTGCCTCATTTTATGTACCCTGAAGAAATACAGGAACTGATTGATGCTCCTAACCTTACAAAGCCTTTGGGTATTAGGGATAGAGCTATAATTGAAGTCCTGTATGCTAGTGGTATTCGGGTAAGTGAATTAGTTAGTCTAGACTTAAACTCAATCGATTTGGTGAATGGAACAGCATTAGTATTTGGAAAAGGGGCTAAGGAAAGATATGTTCCCTTAGGTAGATTTGCAATCCAATCCTTACATCATTATATAGAAGATGCTAGACCAAAATTGAAACCTATTGAAATAGAACGAGCCCTCTTTTTAAATAAAAATGGGAAACGCCTTACAGATCGAAGTGTCCGCCGAATGATTGATAAGTATGTTCGAGGCTTATCATTTTCCAAGAAGGTCAGTCCTCATACATTACGTCATACGTTTGCAACACACTTGTTAAATGCAGGAGCAGACTTGCGTTCAGTTCAGGAATTATTGGGTCATGTGAATATTTCAACAACACAGATTTATACCCACGTGACTAAGGAAAGATTGCAAAATATTTATAAAAATACTCATCCAAGAGCATAGTAATGAAATCATATTTAAATGTAAATTTTCTGAATATATATTCCTTAAAAAGGATATAAAGGAGGATGAAAGGATGTCAGAACCCTTTCACGCAACCACTATTTTTGCCATTCAACATAATGGCCATTCAGCCATGGCTGGTGATGGTCAAGTCACTTTTGGTAATAGTATGGTGATGAAGCATTCTGCCAAAAAAGTACGAAAACTATATCGCGGTGAAGTAATTGCTGGATTTGCAGGATCAGTTGCAGATGCTTTTACACTATTTGAAAAGTTTGAAGGTAAGCTTGAAGAATATCATGGTAATTTGCAAAGAGCAGCAGTAGAATTAGCCAAAGAATGGAAAATGGATAAGATACTACGTCGCCTTGAAGCAATGATCATCGTGATGAATAAAGACTATTTGCTTTTAGTCTCTGGAAATGGTGAGGTGATTGAGCCTGATGATGGTATTTTGGCCATTGGTTCAGGTGGAATGTATGCATTATCAGCAGGTCGGGCATTAAAAAGACATGCAACTCAATTATCTGCAAAAGAAATTGCCGAATCTGCTCTTAAGATTGCGGCAGAGATTTGTGTTTATACAAATGATCAGATTATTATAGAAGAACTATAAAGGGGGGAATCACGATGGTAAGACATAAATCCTTAACCCCACGAGAAATTGTTTCTGAATTAGATAAATATATTGTAGGTCAAAAACAGGCAAAACGTGCCGTTGCGATTGCACTTAGAAATCGTTACCGAAGAAGTCTTTTGGATACAGCGATTCGGGACGAAATCGTTCCAAAAAATATTCTGATGATTGGACCAACTGGGGTAGGAAAAACAGAGATTGCAAGAAGATTAGCTAAGTTAGTTGGGGCTCCTTTTATTAAAATTGAGGCCACAAAATTTACTGAGGTAGGGTATGTTGGTCGAGATGTAGAATCGATGGTTAGGGATTTGATCGAAACTTCAATCAGAATGGTTAAGAATGAAAAGACAGAAAAGGTTAAGAATAAAGCAGAAGAATTGGCAAACGATCGCATTGTTGAAATTTTAGTACCGATGAAAAAGAAGAATAGAAACATGAAAAACCCACTTGAGATGTTATTTGGAGGTCAAACCCAAGAACCAACACATGAGGATGTAGTTGAAGAAGATCATATCAATGAGAGAAGAAGAAAAATTCGTTTTCAGCTCCTAAATGGTCAACTAGAAGATGAAGTGATTGAGATCGAAGTAGAGGACAATTCACCCTCAATGCTTGATATTTTTTCTGGTTCTGGTGTAGAACAAATGGGTTTAAATATGCAAGATGTATTAGGAAATTTAATCCCTAAAAAAACCAAAAGACGAAAATTGCCAATTAAAGAAGCTAGAAAGTTTATTGTTCAAGAAGAAGCACAGAAATTGATCGATATGGATGAAGTTATTCAAGAATCGATTGAGAGAGCAGAACAATCCGGTATTATATTTATTGATGAAATTGATAAAATTGCTGGAAAAGAAAGAGGACCTGATGTTTCAAGAGAAGGAGTTCAAAGAGATATCTTGCCCATTGTTGAAGGGTCAACAGTGATGACCAAATATGGTGCGATTAAAACTGACTATATCTTATTTATTGCAGCAGGTGCATTTCATATGTCAAAGCCCTCTGATCTAATTCCTGAATTACAAGGGAGGTTTCCAATTCGAGTTGAATTACAAGATTTGAGTATTGAAGATTTTGTTCAGATACTGAAAGAACCCAAAAATGCCCTAACTAAGCAATATGTTTCCTTACTTCAAACTGAGGGGATTGAAATTGAATTTTCAAATGAGGCGATTTATGAAATAGCCAAATTAGCAGCAGAGGTGAACCAAACCACAGATAATATAGGGGCTAGACGCTTACATACAATCTTAGAGAAGCTGCTAGAGGACCTATCCTTTGAGGCTCCAGACATTCATTTAGAAAAAGTCATCATTACCCCAGAATATGTGAGGGAAAAACTTTCAACGATTGTAGAGAATCGAGATTTATCTCAGTATATATTGTAGGAGGATTATACAATGGATCTTTTATCAAAAACTAGAAGAATTAATCGATTATTACAAAAAGCTGCTGGTCATGCTGTTAATTTTAATGAAATGGCTGAGATCCTAAGTGATGTGATTGAAGCAAATATTTTTGTGGTGAGCCGAAAAGGTAAATTACTAGGTTTGGCTATTGCACAAGAAATTGAAAATGAACGTATTTCTGAAATGCTTAAACAAAGGCAATTTCCAGAAGAATATAATGCTTTATTGATGAAACAGGATGAGACTGTCACTAACATTGGAATTGATAGCCCACTATCTTCTTTTCCAGCTGAAATGAAGGATATTTTTAAGGATAGTTATACTACCCTCGTACCAATCATCGGTGGCGGTGACCGAATTGGAACACTTATTCTTGGAAGACTAAGTGAGCAATTTGGAGACGAAGACTTAATCTTAGCTGAATATGGTGCCACTGTCGTTGGAATGGAAATTCTTAGAGAACGTTCTGAAGCGATGGAAGAAGAAGTAAGAAGTAAAGCAGTGGTACAGATGGCCATCGGCTCACTTTCATATAGTGAACTTGAAGCGATAGAGCATATTTTTGAAGAGCTAGATGGAAAAGAAGGTTTGTTAGTCGCAAGTAAAATTGCTGACCGTGTTGGAATCACTCGTTCAGTCATCGTAAACGCTCTAAGAAAGTTAGAAAGTGCAGGTGTGATCGAATCCCGTTCATTAGGTATGAAAGGAACGTATATTAAGGTATTAAATGAAAAATTAATCACCGAATTGGATAAACTTCGCACTTCTTAAATTAAAAAATTATAAATTTTAAAAAAACTGCCAAACGGGCAGTTTTTTTATTGTACTCATGATAGAAATAAATCTAAAATAGACTTAATAGGAGAGAAAAAGGGGAGGGAGAGAACCATGACGTTTGATCAAATTATGCAAAGAAACATCTCATCTAAAGAATTACTTCAAATGGTCCAATATTATCGTGGCCAATTAACTCAGGATGCGCTTGATTATTTAAAGGATAGAGGAATTCAATCAGAAATAATAGAGAAATTTTTAATTGGTTTTGAAAAAGATATGATAGGATTTCAGCCCAATGACAAAGGTTTTAACGGATATTTTCACAATCGGATAATTTTTCCTTTGCAGACGATGGAACAGGATGTCGTCGATTTAATTGGGAGAAGTATCGATGGTAGAGAGCCAAAATTTAAATCTTTAATTGGTGTCGAGGATGTATTTTTTAATGAAATGGCTCTAAAACAGGTAGATGATGTGATTCTGTGTAATTCTATTTTTGATGTGTTGTCTTTAGAGCAAGCAAAATTACCTAGTATTTGTATGATAAACAGCCAATTAAATGATCAATTACTAACTAAAATGGAGAATAAGCGAGTTTTTATTTGTTTTGGTAATGATGAAATTGGTAGAAGAGAAACGATCAGAGTGGCAAAATGGTTAGAATCAGTTATAAAAGAGTTGTATATTATTCATCTGCCAAAAGGGTTCAAAGATGTAAATGATTTCTTTATTCGAATGAAAAATCCTTCGGATGAATTTATAAATATAATTAATAAAACATTGAAAGAAAGCTTGATATCACCAATTGCTCCAGATAGTTCAAATCTAGTTCTATTTCAAGAAGAATATATCAAACGATACAATAAAAAACTAAGTGGAATTAAAACTGGATTTAAGGCCTTAGATGAATTATTAGTAGGGGGACTACAAGAAGGCTTGTATTTGGTTGGTGGTGCTGTTTCTGTAGGAAAAACAACCTTCTTAAAACAATTAACAGACCAAGTGGCAACAAATGTACCTGTGCTTTATATTTCTTGGGATATGACCTCTTTTGAATTATGGGTTAGAAGCATGTCGAGGTTTACTGGTTGTTCTACCCAACAAATTTTTTCAGGCCAAGTTCCCGTGCAAGACATTCAATTAGCAAATCAAACCTATTCAACCCTTGCTAAAAACATTTGGACCTTAGATGCAAATATTCATACATCTTTAGAAGATATTGCGATCATTCTAAACAAAATTTTACTTCAGCTACATAAAAAGCCTGTTATAATCTTTGACCACCTTCAAAGGATCCATTTAAAACAAGGGATTTCAATGCCAGCCCATGAACAGCAGCTGCAAGTAACCTATAATTTACACCATTGGTCTAGACAATGGGGAGTACCTATTTTACTTGCAGCAACAGGAAAAGAAGAAAATTTCCCCCCGGAATTAGTGGCTTCTATTGATAGTTACATCCATTTAGAAGGAAATAACAATGAAGAAAATTCACTAGTCACTTTTGAATTAAAAAAGAATCGTAATGGCTCAATTGGAAAAATACAGTTTAGCTTTAATAAAACAATAGGATTATTTTCAGAAATTTTAAAAGATGCAGATTAGAATAAAATGTCTTCTCAATCTAAAAACAAGGGTGTATACTTAACCTGACAAGATGATTTCTAATGATGATTTCTAATATTTGTTTTTCCGAGGTGGTAAAATCATGGATCAAGAACAGGAAAATTTAAATTTGCTTGTTTCAACCCAAATCGTTATTAAAGAAGCTTTAGAAAAATTGGGTTATCCAGAAAACATGTATGACTTATTAAAAGAACCATTACGTATGTTAACCGTGCGCATTCCTATTCGAATGGACAACGGGGAGGTTAAAGTGTTTACTGGCTATCGTGCACAACACAATGATGCAGTTGGACCAACAAAAGGTGGTGTTCGTTTTCATCCTGATGTAACTGAGGATGAAGTGAAAGCGCTTTCTATTTGGATGAGCCTTAAAGCCGGTATCGTTGATTTGCCATATGGGGGAGGTAAAGGTGGAATTATATGTGATCCCCGTGAAATGTCTTTTAGAGAGTTAGAGCGTTTAAGCCGAGGATATGTTCGTGCAATAAGTCAAGTTGTTGGTCCAACTAAAGATATTCCTGCACCAGATGTATTTACAAATTCACAAATTATGGCATGGATGATGGATGAATATAGTCGAATTCGAGAGTTCGATTCTCCAGGATTTATTACAGGTAAGCCGTTAGTATTAGGTGGTTCCCATGGGCGTGAATCTGCTACTGCAAAAGGTGTTGCTCTAATGATTCGTGAGGCTGCTCGGAAAAAAGGAATCCAGCTTGAAGACGCAAAAGTGGTGATTCAAGGTTTTGGGAATGCCGGTAGTTACTTAGCAAAATTTATGTATGATGCTGGTGCTAAAGTCATTGGAATTTCAGATGCTTATGGTGCTTTACATAATGAAGATGGATTAGATATTGATTATCTTCTTGATCGAAGAGATTCTTTTGGTACAGTAACAAAGCTTTTTAAAAACACAATCACAAATAAAGAATTGTTAGAATTAGAATGTGATATTTTAGTCCCTGCTGCGATTGAGAATCAGATTACAGCAGCAAACGCTAATAAAATCAAAGCGAAAATAGTTGTTGAAGCTGCAAATGGACCAACAACGATTGAAGCAACAAAAATTTTAACTGAAAAAGATATCCTATTAGTACCAGATGTTCTTGCAAGTGCTGGTGGAGTAACCGTATCTTACTTTGAATGGGTACAGAACAACCAAGGATATTATTGGACAGAAGAAGAAGTTTGGCAAAAGCTTGAAGAAGTGATGGTTAGATCCTTTAACAATGTTTATAATACATCCGTTTCTAGAAAAGTAGATATGAGATTAGCCGCATATATGGTTGGCGTTCGTAAAATGGCTGAAGCTTCTAGATTTCGTGGTTGGGTATAATAGATGATTTTATAGGTTAGATAAAAGCTCTCTAAAAAAATTCTTAGAGAGCTTTATACATCAAAATATTGTTGTAAATTGATAGATGGATCCTTTTTAAAAAGGTTGATTGTTATCATTAATTTAATTCTAGCCTTTTGACCGTTTAACCCATTAGAAAAGATTAAACCTAAATCTTTTAATTGTTTTCCTCCGCCTTCGTACCCATAAACAGCATCTACAAAACCATTAAAACATCTTGAAACCAATACGATTGGGATTCCTTTCTCGATCCCCTTTTTAATTCCCCCTAGCATTTCTGGAGGTAAATTCCCCTGTCCAAGTCCTTCAATAACGATTCCTTCATACCCATGTTCAATCAATGTGTTAATGAGTAAATCGTCCATTCCTGCTGCAGCTTTAACCAATCCAATCTTTGTATTTGGAGGAGAGAGTTCATAATTATCTCTTAGTAAAGGGGCATGTGAAAAACGAATTCCCTTTTTTGTCACTGTTCCAATCGGTCCATTTTCTGGGGACTGAAATGTTGCAACGTTGCTGGTGTGTGTTTTGGTTACATAACGAGCTGCGTGAATTTCATCATTAAATACAACAAGAACACCTTTTCCAGTCGAAGAGGGATCTGCTACAACACGAACCGCACCTACTAAATTAACTGGCCCATCTGCCCCTAATTCATTGCTACTTCTCATTGCACCAGTTAAAACGACTGGCTTATCACTTGTTAGCAAAAGGTCAAGAAAATAAGCCGTCTCCTCAAGTGTATCAGTCCCATGAGTGATGACAACTCCCAGTACCTCGTCATCCTCTAGATATTTTTTAGTGTGAAGAGCCAATTGATACATTTTCTCTGGTGTCATGTGTGGACTAGGAATATTCATAAAATGCTCCATTTCTACATTCACATATTCTTCTAAAAACGGAAGAAAAAAATCGAGTGTATTTTGATCAAGTGGTTTTACTGTTTTTGTTTTAAGGTCCTCACTCATTGCTATTGTACCGCCAGTTGTGATAATGACCACTTTTGACATTATTTACCCTCCGTTACTATTGAAGTTACATTTAATTACATGATACGATAACATCAGAATGAATCAAAGGAGTTTTTTATGATTACACTGATTAGCGGTGCATTTGCACCAGGGATTGCTTTACTTAGTTTCATATATTTAAAGGATAAATATGAATTAGAACCTTTACATTTGATCATCAAAATGTTTATAATAGGTACAATTTTAGTTTTTCCAGCTTATGTTTTTGAGAGAATGATTCAAGAAGGACTAGCCCACTGGAATTTGCCCATTTTGAGTACAGCGGTGGTTGAGGAATTTTTAAAATGGTTTATTCTTTATTTTTTAATTTTTAAACATGTTGAATTTAATGAACCTTATGATGGGGTGGTCTATTCTGTTGCTGTCTCAATTGGATTTGCAACGCTTGAGAACTTAGGGTATTTGTTTTTTCATTCTAGTCAACCAGCTATGATTTTATTAAGAGGTCTATTACCTGTTTCAGGCCATGCACTTTTTGCCATTATGATGGGATATTTTTTGGGAAAAGCTAAATTTTCATGCATCCATTATAAAAAGATATTTCTGTTCTTATCATGGATCATTCCAATGATTGCTCATGCAACCTACAATTTTATTTTAGAACAAAAGATGATGGATTGGGTATATCTGATGCTACCATTTTTAACTTTTTTGTGGTGGTATGGGTTAAAGAAAATAAAAATAGCAACAAAATTATCACCTTTTCACGAAAGTGAACCCCCTGAAGTAAATTACTGAAAAAAGTGGTTAAAATGGAACTAGGGGGTGAATGATTTGACACGAGTTAAGGTAATCATTCGTTGTAACCAATGTGGTGAAAAGTTTTTTTTAAGAGGAAGAATGGATCAGCATTTAAGACTCTTTCCAAAAAAGGAAAGGGTCTTTCTTTATTCTTCAGGTTGTTACCTTATTGCATAGTATGGAGCATTTAAACTCAAACTAGAAATAGGAGGCGGATCTCATGATGAAAAAAGTTGTTCGTTATTGCCTATTGTTCAGTTTATTATTTTTCATCCTCACTTTTATTTTTAATCCAATAATAGCCCCTGATGAGAATGATGTAAAAGCACAGCGAACCACATTATCTGCTAATGATATGAAATTGATGGCGAATGCTGTTTATGGCGAATCAAGAGGAGAACCATATGTTGGTCAAGTTGCTGTTGCGGCAGTTATCTTAAACCGCGTTAAAAGCTCCTCTTTTCCAGACACTGTTTCCGGTGTTATTTTTGAACCAGGAGCTTTTACTGCTGTTGCAGATGGACAAATCTATTTAACTCCTAATAAACAAGCGGAGAAGGCTGTAAAGGATGCTTTAAGTGGTTGGGATCCAACAGATGGATGTGAATATTACTTTAACCCACAAACAGCCACTTCAAAATGGATTTGGTCAAGGCCACAAGTAAAAAAAATTGGCAAACATATTTTTTGTCGATGAAGGAGTGAAAATGAAATGTATAAGGGTATTACAGGTATTTTAATCCCTGTATTAGTCATTGCTGTAATTGGAGCAGGTTTTTGGGGTTATCAAGAAAATCAAGAGAAAAACTCAATTTTGATTAAAGCAGAAAATCAGTATCAACGGGCATTTCATGATCTAAATTTTCATATTGATGCCTTACATGATGAATTAGGTAAAACATTAGCCGTTAATTCCCGTAGACAGTTATCCCCTTCATTAGCGAATGTTTGGAGGTTAGCCTATTCTGCTCAATCTGATGTAGGTCAGTTGCCATTAACATTGATGCCATTTAGTAAAACAGAAGAATTCTTAGCAAAAATCGGGGATTTCTCCTATCGTATTGCAATAAGAGATTTGGGAAAAGAACCTTTAACTGATCAGGAATATAAGACATTAAAAACCTTGTACGAGAGATCTAAAGAAATACGAAACGAACTAAATCATGTGCAAACAGAAGTCATCGATAAACAATTACGATGGATGGATGTTGAAATTGCTTTGGCAGAAGAAGACAAAAAGATGGACAACACGATCATTGATGGATTTAAAACAATCGACAAAAAAGTACAGGAATTCCCCGAATTAGATTGGGGTCCAGAAATGATGAGTTTAGAAAAGAAAAATAAAGAGAAAGGAAAAAACTTAAAAGGACGTTTGATTACTGCTGAAGAAGCAAAGAAAAAGGCTGCCGAATTTATGAAAGTACCTGTTTCAGATCAAATAAAAGTGGATAAAACGGGAAAAGGATCTAATTTTGAAGCCTTTAGCGTACAAATAAAAGGAAAGAATATAGTTAATTTGGACGTTACTAAAGTGGGTGGCCACGTAGTCTGGATGATCATAAATCGGGAGATCGATGGCAAAAAAATCTCATTAGAACAAGCGACAGAAAAAGCAAATGCTTTTTTACAAAAACGTGGTTATACCTCAATGGTACCAACTACGATTGATCAGTACGATAATAGCTTAATTTTTACATATGCTTACAAACAAAATGGTGTGGTTGTTTATCCTGATATGCTAAGTGTCAAGGTCGCTTTAGATAATGGGGAGATTATCGGTTTTGAATCCACAGGTTATACCTTTAATCATAAAAAGAGAGTAATTCCATCACCAACTATTACAAAAGAAACAGTCCAAACAAAAGTAAACCCTCATTTGAAAATTTTCTCTATCCGTCCTGCATTGATTGAAAACAGTGATGGAAAAGAAGTACTCACCTATGAAGTAACAGGGGATTTTGACAAAGTTACCTACAGAATTTATATCAATGCGCAAAATGGTGAAGAAGAAGTAGTTGAAAAAGTAGAGGAAGATATAGTAAGTTAAAAGAAAGACGATTATGAACAGGAGGATTAAAATGCCTCCTGTTTTTACAACATATAAGGGGAGAGGTCTTTGTTACCTAGTATTAATCAAGTCGTAAAAATAAATATTGGTCATGAACATCAATTTTCTTTAAAATCAAGAATTGCTGAAATTTCTGAAAATGAAATAAGTATTGAGGTGCCAATCAATGAAGAAACTGGTAAACTCGAATTGATACCGGTTGGCCAAAAAGTAAAAGTATGGTATATGTCTAATGTCCATGGGCAATTCTCTTTTGATACTATTGTTGTGGGGAGAAAACAAGAACAGATCCCTCTATTGATATTAACTAAGCCAGTGGTATCTAAGATTCATCGAGTGCAAAGGAGAAACTTTCTAAGAGTTCCAGTTCATGTGGAAACAGCATTTAAGCCATTAGATAAACAGGATTGGACAGTAGTTCAAACGTTGGATCTCAGTGGTGGGGGCATGCAAGTTGTATTACCTTTCCCAAAAAAAGTAATGACTGGAGAAATGATCGAAGGTTGGATTGTGTTGCCGTTTAAAAATGGAACGATTGAGCATATCTCTTATATAGGAGAAATTATAAGATCAGAAATTCCCAATCAAAAAACAAACGTAACTTGGGTTTCTATTTCATTTACAACAATCAATGAAACAATGAGGTCAAAAATCATCCGGTTTTGTTATGAAAGACAAGTAGAACTAAGGGAAAAAGGTTTATAAAAGAAGAGTATATCTTGTCTATCCTTTGTTAAGGATAGTTAACGGAGGGATGATGATGATAAAAACCCGTTACCGTCCTTATGAGGAAAAGTTTATCTTATTTTCTGATTATGTAGAAAAGACGATCAAAAAAATATTTATCTTAGTGCTTATTCTCCTCATTGGTATTCAATTTCTTTTGTCCTTTGAATCGTTTCGCAAAGAATTTATTCCAGTGGAAAAAATGGAAGGATCAGCTTCTAAATTCCATCATACAATTGATTATATTGGAAGAATATGATAAGATTTTTATGAACATATTGTTCAACAGGCACCGGCCTGTTTTTTTTATGATATAGAAAGTTGTGACCCTACATATTTTGGAGGATTAGAATGAAAAAAATAAGTATTGCCATTGATGGACCTGCAGGAGCGGGAAAAAGTACCGTTGCAAAAAAGGTTGCTAATGAATTGGGATTTTTATATATTGATACTGGAGCGATGTATAGGGCACTGACCTTAAAAGCGATAAATGAAAATATAGACCTTCATGATGAAGATCAATTAAACCAATGTCTTCTTCGTAACCCTATTCAATTTGAAATTGATCAACACATACAAAGGGTAAAAATTGGGACAACAGATGTAACAGAGGCAATTAGAACACCAGAGATTACTAAACAGGTCTCATTGGTTGCTTCTCATGCTAAAGTGAGGGAAACAATGGTTGAACTTCAACGTAGATTAGCAAAAGAAGGTTCTGTTGTCATGGATGGAAGAGATATTGGAACCAATGTATTACCAAATGCAGAGTTAAAAATATTTTTGACAGCCTCAATTGAAGAACGAGCCCATAGAAGGTACTTAGAAATGACAAAAAACGGTTACGAAATAAAGTTGGAGCAGATCGTCGAGGAAATTGAATTGCGGGATAAAAAAGACCAAGAAAGGACCGTTGCACCTTTAAAGCAAGCAAAAGACGCTATTTTGATTGATACTTCTCAACTTTCCATTGAACAGGTGGTAAATGTAATTTTAAGTCTAGCTAGAGAAAGAATGAGAGGAGAGAACTAAAATGTCACTCTATACTTTTGCTAGAGTATTAATCAAAGGATACTTGAAAACTTTTTACAAACTAAAAGTGTATGGAGTTAAAAATATTCCAAAAGAGGGTCCTCTTATCTTGATTTCAAACCACATTAGTAATTTTGATCCAGTAGTGATCGCTTGTTCAGTAAATAGGAAAGTTCATTTTATGGCAAAAAAGGAATTGTTCGACATCCCTATTTTGGGTTCCTTTTTAAAAAAAGTGGGTCAATTTCCTATCAATAGAGGAGGAAGTGATCGTAAGGCGATTAAAACAGCATTAGACCTCCTTAAGGAGCAAGAAGTTCTAGGCATTTTCCCTGAAGGGACGCGTAGCAAAGATAAAGAATTAAAGCCTGGGTTACCTGGTGCTGCCTTATTTGCTTTAAAGTCAGATGTAAAAGTGATTCCGATTGGGATCGATTCAAGTTATAAGTGGTTTCAGCCGATTATCGTGAATATAGGTAATCCTATTCAGTTAGATTCTTTTAAAAAAGAGAAGGTTTCATCTGAGGATTTAACAGAAACGATGACTTTTATGATGGCTCAAATTAAGAAACAACTAGAGGAAATAAAATAAATGAATTTTTTTTATTACAGTATGATTTATTTAAGTTTAATGATCTTCATATTAAACCTTAGTCGAATCATTGCAAAACGTTGTATATTAAAAGGTTATCAACTTGAAGAGATTAAAAAGATTGTATGGAATGTTTTAAATAGCTTCATAATAAATTTAACAATGATCATGATACTTTTTATCCTTTATGAAATGAATGTCCTTTCAATAGACCGATTGCTTTGGCTTGGAGCAATTATTTTATTTATTATTTTCTTAACGATTTTCTATCTCTTTACCAAGTTGAAATAGTTTTTATGCCCAATCGTATTCCACCTGATAAAGGTCGGCTTTATCGTTAGGGTATGATTATAAGTTTTTTGAAGTGTTTTGTTACTTTAAGGAGGGAATTGTAATTATGGTTGAGGAAATGAATTCAGAAATGACAAACGTAATGTCTTTAAAAGAAGGAGATATTGTAAAAGGAACCATAGCAAAAATTGAAGAAAAGGAAGCATTAGTCAATATAGGCTACAAATATGATGGCATTCTTCCTATAGGCGAAATTGCAAATGTACATATTGAAAAAATAACCGATGTTTTGAAAGTTGGCGATCAAGTAGAATGCAAAGTCCTTCGTGTCAACGATGGAAAGGAACAGGTACTCCTTTCCAAAAAGGTGATCGACCGTGAAAAAGCTTGGGATACATTACAACATAAGCTTAGCACAGGTGAAGTTTTTGAAGTTAAGGTAGCAGATGTTGTTAAAGGTGGTTTGGTTGTTGATGTTGGAGTACGCGGGTTTGTACCAGCTTCAATGGTAGAAAGACATTTTGTTGAAGATTTTGCTGATTATAAAGGAAAAACTTTACGTGTTAAGGTTGTTGAAATTGACCAAGATAAAAATAAAGTGATTTTATCTCAACGAGCTGTTTTAGATGAGGAATTCAATAAGAAACAAAAAGAACTAGTTGCACAAATTAAAGTAGGGGACATTTTATTAGGTACTGTTCAAAGACTTACTGACTTTGGCGCGTTTATCGATTTAGGTGGGGTTGATGGTTTAGTTCATGTATCTGAAATTTCATGGAATCGAATTGGCAAACCTGTTGATGTATTAAAAGAAGGAGATAAAGTCAATGTTAAAGTACTACGAGTTGATCCAGAGACAAAACGGATTAGTCTAAGCATCAAAGAAACTATGCAAAATCCTATTCATCTAGCAATCGAGAATTTAAAAATTGGTGAAATCTATACGGGGATTGTAAAAAGGCTAGTTAGCTTTGGTGCTTTTGTAGAAATTCAACCTAATGTAGAAGGCTTGGTTCATATCTCTCAAATTTCGCATCAGCATATTGGCCAACCAAGTGAAGTTCTTAAAATCGGTCAAGAAGTAAAAGTGAAAGTATTGGATGTTGATCCTTCCTCTGAACGCATTAGTTTAAGTATTCGTGAAGCAGAAGAACAAGAGGTAGAAAAAGAAGTAAAGGAAAATCACCTCATTCAGGAACAACATAATACTGGTTTCACTTTAGCAGATATTCTAGGTGACAAATTAAAAAAATTAAAATAAAGTGAGGAAACGACATGAGTCGAGCTTCTAGAAAGCTTGAACATTTAAAATATGCTATTGAGACTGGTCAAACGGGTGTTCAAGGCTTTGAAAATGTTCATTTTGTCCATCAAGCTTTACCAGAAGTTGCTCTATCCCAAACCTCGATTGCTACTTCTATCGGCGGACTTCAATTGAGTTCGCCGATTATTATTAACGCGATGACGGGTGGAGCTTATGAAACGGTTAAAATAAATCAACAATTAGCCGCACTAGCGAATGAGCTGAATTTGGTAATGGCGGTTGGTTCGCAGATGTCTGCTATTAAAAACAAAGAGTATCGTTCTACCTATCAGATTGTACGTGGTAACAATCCAAAAGGGATCATTTTTGCCAATCTTGGTGCAGATGCAACGCCGGAACAAGCTAACGAAGCGATTGAAATGATCGAAGCAGATGGAATCCAAATACATATAAATGTAATACAAGAACTTACCATGCCTGAAGGTGATCGAGACTTTACAGGAATATTGGATCGATTACAGGCAATTAAAGAGTCTGTAAAAATCCCTTTCATTGTTAAAGAGGTAGGATTTGGAATGTCCAAAGAGGTAGTTTTTCAACTAGTGAAACGAGGGATAAAGATTATTGATGTGGGTGGAAGGGGAGGAACAAACTTTGCCTTGATTGAAAATAAGAGGCGGTTAGACCCATATCCCTTCTTCAATGATTGGGGAATACACACAGCTACAAGTATTCTTGAAGCTACAACGGTAAACAAGACAGAAATCATAGCTACAGGAGGTATCCAGAATAGTTTACATATTGCAAAGGCAATAGGTTTAGGTGCTAATGCTGTAGGAATGTCTGGAATGATTTTAAGAAAGTTAGTAAATGAAGGATTTAAACAAACATTAGGATATGTAAATCAACTTCACCACGAAATAAAATTGATCATGACAAGCTTAGGCGCAGTAGAATTGTTAGATTTGCAAAAAAAACCAATGGTTATTTTAGGGGAAACAAAAAATTGGTGTGAACTAAGAGGTATTCCAATAAATGAACTTGCAAGAAGAGAGTTTCTTTAACCCATTATGTTAGTAATGGGTTTTTTTATGCCAAAAAAAGAAATACTACATAATAGTGACAAAAGGAGGTAAAGAGGATGAATGATGGTGTATTAACAAATCTTATTCTATTAATTATGATCATCTTAGTTTCAACAGGATGGTTCCTATCCATTGTATCAGAGATAGGAAAAAGAAAAGTTATCTTCATCTTCTTGGCGATTTATATTCTCTCAATGATTGAACTTCCTTTTAATTATCAGTGGAAAGTGAATATGGGAGGTTTTATCGTACCAATGGTTTTTTATTTTTATTTTTGGATAAAAGGGGATAAAGCAGATAAAACTTATTTATTTGCTGCTACCACATTATTAGGTGCAATCTATTTCTTGTTCAAAGAATTAATTCGCCTAGATCCGATTCTCATTCTTTGGAATGAGAAAATAGAAATCACATTTTTTTTAGTTATGATTGTACTCTTTGTATCTAATAAATTAATAGTACGTCTTGCATTACTAATAGGTGGGGTACTTTCAGGAGAAATATTTTATTCCTTTCACCATAGAACTCATTTTCCTCAGATTATACTTGGGAATGCTTTACAACGGGATATTTTATGGCTCTCTTTGATACAGCTCTATTTCTTTCAACATTTAATGATCTTGGTCAAAAATTGGGTCAAGGATAAATAACTGATTAAATACTTACGAATCAGGTGATTTAAATATGCTAAATAATAATATGATTGCTGTCATATTAGGTGTGATTATAGGTTTTCTAAATCGATTGTTAATGCTTAAGACCGATTATCGTCAATATCCAACACATACCCATGGCAGAATCATTCATCTTTCACTAGGTTTTATAGCAGCAGGCTTAGGAGCAGTAGCGGTACCTTCATTATTAAAAGAAAATTATACGGCAATAACCTTTTTAGGATTGGCAGCCCAACAATTCCGTGATGTTCGGAATATGGAAAGACAAACGTTAACAACATTAGATAGTTTGGAATTGGTTCCACGTGGAGTCACATATATTGAAGGCATTGCAATGGTGTTTGAAGGAAGAAATTACTTAGTTATATTTACCTCCTTTTTTGTTTCCTTAATTTCAGTATTAATGGATTGGAAATGGGGCATTCTCGCGGGAATCATAACTTTATTTGTTAGCAAAAAATACATGTCAGGTAGTAGCATAAAAGAACTTGCTGAGGTTGTAGAAGGAAAAGTAATTGTCAATGGGCCTCATCTATATGTAGATGATATTTATATTATGAATATTGGCTTAAAAGACAATCAAGACCGAATTCTTGAACATGGGGTTGGCATTATCTTAAAGCCTAAAGATCAAAACAGTATCGTTACGATTGCAAATTTAGGGCAAAGACAAGCGATACTCCATAATTTAGCCACAATAATGGGTGTATATCGTGATTCAGGCGAACCAGCCTTGGTTCCATTGGCTAAACGTGATTTAAATGATGGAAGATTGGGCGTATTTTTCTTACCTCAGATCAAGGATATTCAAAAGGCAATTGAGGTGGTTAAACAGACACCCGTATTAGAAAATGCTGTAAGATTACCTTCTGAATCAGAAGTAAACGAATAGGAGGAGAAAAATGGGAACAACAATTGAACAATATATCCTAGCTGTTGTCACTCTACATAAAGATAAAGTGTTAAGTGGTGGTGTTCCTATCTTTATTGCTAATAATGAAAAGGAATTACAGAGAACCGCCTTTTTGCTAGAGAAAATCCTTGATGGAATAGCTCATGATTTAGAAAATGGCTCTCTAATCATTGTAAGACATTAGTTTATCCTATTGATTGAAGGAATAATTTGTTTATAATAGTATAGACGCATTTAAAATCTAATTGGGTAATTTGTATGGAAAGGTTGAAGTTTAATGTCTAAACCTGTCATTGCAATCGTAGGTAGACCAAATGTTGGAAAGTCAACGATATTTAACCGTTTAGCTGGAGAACGAATTGCTATTGTTGAAGATAAACCAGGTGTTACTCGTGATCGAATTTATAGCACCGGTGAATGGTTGACCCACTCTTTTCATCTCATTGATACAGGTGGTATCGAAATTGATGTTGAGGATGAAATTCTCATGCAGATTCGACAACAAGCAGAGCTTGCGATCGATGAGGCAGATGTGATCATCTTTATGGTTGATGGAAAGGTAGGTTTAACAGAACAAGATAAGGAGATTGCAAATATTTTACATCGATCCAAAAAACCAGTTGTTGTCGCAGTAAACAAAATCGATAACATTAAAATGCAGCAAGAAATCTATGATTTTTATGCTTTAGGGTTTGGCGATCCATATCCTATTTCGGGAGCACATGGAACAGGTCTTGGTGATCTATTAGATGAGGTTGTGTCCCATTTTCCAGATGAAGAAGAGGAAAACTATGATGATGATGTGATTCGTGTAGCTCTAATCGGGCGTCCTAATGTAGGTAAATCCTCATTAGTGAACGCCATATTAGGAGAAGAACGAGTTATCGTAAGTAATGTAGCTGGAACGACTCGGGATGCAGTCGATACATTGTTCTCAACAGATGAACAAGATTATGTTTTAGTGGATACAGCGGGAATGAGAAAAAAAGGAAAGGTCTATGAAACAACCGAAAAATACAGTGTATTACGTGCTCTAAAAGCAATTGAAAATGCGGATGTTGTATTAGTAGTGATTGACGGTCATACTGGTATTATTGAACAAGACAAAAGAATAGCTGGCTATGCACATGAAGCTGGTAAAGCCTCCATATTTGTAGTAAACAAATGGGATATTGTAGAGAAAGATGATAAGACGATGCATCAATTTGCACAAAAGATTCGAGATCACTTCCTATTTATGTCTTATGCTCCAATTGTTTTTGTTTCAGCTAAAACAAAACAAAGGGTGAATCAAATTTTGCCTATGGTTAATGAAGTGGCTGAATCACATGCAATGAGAGTCCAAACACCTGTCTTAAACGATATTATTTCTGATGCAGTAGCTATCAATCCACCTCCATCAGACAAAGGTAAAAGATTGAAAATCAAATACGCTACACAAGTTGCGGTAAAACCACCAACTTTTGTCCTTTTCGTTAACGATCCTGAACTTATGCACTTCTCTTATGAAAGGTATTTGGAAAACA
Source organism: Tepidibacillus infernus (assembly GCF_048898065.1). Taxonomy (NCBI): domain Bacteria; kingdom Bacillati; phylum Bacillota; class Bacilli; order Caryophanales; family Bacillaceae; genus Tepidibacillus; species Tepidibacillus infernus. Next base: position 998,729 of record NZ_JBLWFI010000001.1, on the reverse strand, counting down.
AAATCAGAGATTCTTTTCACTTTGAAGGTACACCGATTCGAATCCTGGTTAGGAAAAAGAATGAAGAGGATTAAAAAAGAGGAGGAATAACAAAAATGGCGAATATGTCGATCGCTGTGATCGGGGCCGGTAGTTGGGGAACGGCACTTTCCATCGTACTTGCAAACAATGGTTTTGCCGTTGATTTATTAGCTAGAACCGATAAACATAAAGACGAGATCAACTACAATCATACGAATCATAAATACTTACCAGAAATCAAACTTCCAGATACGATCCTAGCCCATGCAGATGTTAAAGAAGCACTTAAAGGCAAAAAATATATTGTTCTCGTCGTACCTTCTCATGCTATGCGTGATACTGCAAAAATGGTTAAACCATATATTTCCGATCAAACAATTCTCATTCATGCAACAAAAGGGTTAGATCAAGGGACATATCAACGAATGAGTGAAGTGATACATGAAGAACTTCCTGGTTTACCATCAGATCAGATCCTTGTTTTATCAGGTCCAAGCCATGCTGAAGAGGTAAGTCGTCTTTTGCCGACGACAGTTGTAGTAGCTGGTCGTAACATTTCTGTTGCTGAAGAGGTACAGGATTTATTCATCAATTCAAATTTTCGTGTATACACTAATCCAGATATTATTGGCGTTGAAATTGCTGGAGCACTAAAAAATATTATTGCCTTAGGCGCTGGCCTATCCGATGGTCTAGAATTTGGGGACAACGCAAAAGCTGCTTTACTAACCAGAGGACTTGCGGAAATTGCACGATTAGGTATAGAATTAGGAGCAAATCCATTAACATTTTCAGGTTTAGCAGGCGTAGGTGATTTGGTAGTCACCTGTACAAGTCAACATAGCCGCAATTGGCGAGCTGGATATATGCTTGGAAAGGGTCAAAACTTAGATGCTATACTTGAGCAAATGGGAATGGTGGTAGAAGGTGTCAAAACAACGAAAGCTGCCTTTTACTTATCACAAAAATATCAAATTCAAATGCCGATTACAAATGAATTATTTAAGGTACTTTTTGAAAACAAAAGCCCCAAAATAGCTGTCGAAGATCTTATGGGGCGTGTAAGAACACATGAGATGGAAGAAGTTGCATTATCAGAAGTTTTTAAAAGATCATGAGAGGGTGAACATCAACATTGTCGGAAACTATACTATTTCTCCCAGATCAAAAAAAATTTGAAGTGAAACCAGGTACAACGATATTACAAGCAGCTTTAAAGTCGGGGGTTCATCTAGGGCATAAGTGTGGTGGAAGAGGAGCTTGTTTGACCTGTAAAGTAAAAATAGATGACAACTCTGCAGTATCTCAGCCCACCAAAAGCGAGTTACAAAAATTAGGGAAAAATTTAATAAAAGCCGGAACAAGATTAGGTTGTCAAACAAAAGTACTAAAGAGATTAAAAGTCGAAGTTCCTGAAGAACCTTTAAAGGCAGCCATTCGAAAGCAATTGGCCAAACAAAAGAATGAGAGTTTCTGGGATGATTAAAAGAACGATAAAAAATCGTTCTTTTTTTATGTTTAACATCATAGATTTTAGTATTTGATTAAGAATTTGCTAAGGAAAATTTTTTATTAGCAAACTGATGAAAGTTTTTATTTTACGTCATATTGGCAATAAAGTCTCATATATTTATACTGTCCAATTTTATGGTACGAGTCGATTTATGACTGTATGGGGAGGGATGGTTAATATCATAAGGGATATGGAGATACAAGTGTTGATTTTAATCGAGGAGGGATACTGTGGAAAAGTTTGATATCTTTAAAGATATTGCAGAACGGACAGGTGGAGACATATACATAGGTGTTGTTGGGGCCGTCCGAACAGGAAAGTCAACATTTATTAAGAAATTCATGGAATCATTAGTTATTCCTAATATTCAAAATGAAAACGACAAACTAAGAGCAACGGATGAATTACCACAAAGTGCTGCAGGACGTACAATCATGACAACTGAACCAAAATTTGTACCAAACCAAGCGGTTGAAGTCCATGTGGATGAAGGATTAGACATCAACATTCGCCTAGTCGATTGTGTTGGTTATACTGTTGAAGGCGCTAAGGGATATGAGGACGAAAATGGTCCAAGAATGGTAAATACACCATGGTTCGAAGACCCAGTTCCTTTCCAAGAAGCAGCTGAAATTGGAACAAGAAAAGTAATCCAAGATCACTCCACATTAGGTGTAGTGATGACGACCGATGGTTCGATTACAGAAATTCCAAGGGAATCCTATGTATCCGCTGAGGAAAGAGTAGTTGAAGAATTAAAAGAGGTAGGCAAACCCTTTGTCATGGTGATCAATACCACTGAACCATATTCGGAACGGGTAGATTCCCTAAGAAGTGAATTAGCAGAAAAATATGATATTCCTGTTCTTGCAATGAGTGTAGCCAATATGCAAGAGGAAGATATTGTTGGTGTATTACGTGAAGTCTTATTCGAATTCCCAGTGCATGAGGTCAATGTAAATCTACCTAGCTGGGTCATGGTTTTAAATAAAGAACATTGGCTCAGAAAGAACTTTGAAGAGTCTGTTCAAGAAACGGTCAAAGATATTCGTAGATTACGTGATGTGCGCGTTGTCGTAGACCAATTTAAAAACTATGAATTTATTGCTGATGCTATATTAGCTGACATGAATATGGGCCAAGGGGTAGCAGAAATTGATTTATTTGCTCCAGATGAGCTTTATGATCAAATTTTAATGGAGATCGTTGGAGTAGAAATCAAAGGAAAAGATCATTTACTCCAACTTATGGTTGAATTTACCCATGCGAAAAAAGAATATGACAAAGTGGCAGAAGCTTTAACCATGGTGCAACAAACAGGTTATGGTATCGCTAATCCTGTTATAGAAGATATGACTTTGGACGAACCAGAATTGATCAGACAGGGTTCAAGGTTTGGTGTGCGCTTAAAAGCAACTGCACCATCTATTCATATGATTAAAGTAGATGTTGAGTCCGAGTTTGCACCGATTATCGGAACAGAAAAACAAAGTGAAGAATTATTACGGTATTTAATGCAGGATTTTGAAGATGACCCATTAAAAATGTGGGAGTCCGATATCTTTGGTAGATCATTAGCAAGTATTGTTCGTGACGGGATCCAAGCGAAACTCTCCATGATGCCAGATAATGCGAGGTATAAATTAAAAGAAACATTAGAGAGAATTATAAATGAAGGGTCAGGAGGACTCATAGCTATTATTTTATAGCAAATAAATGGAATATAATACCAAAAAGCACTCATAGTAGTGCTTTTTTTATGTCTTTCTAAAGAAAATCCTTGAAATTACAGCGTTTGTATATTACTATATGCTTGTCTATAAAAATTTTGGAAAATCCTTGTTGAAACATGTATAAATTTCTAAGAAACGGTAACACAAGGATATAACAAGATTTTTACCTTGGGAGGAGGTGAATACATTGAATAAAACGGAATTAATCGCAAAAGTTGCTGAAATGACAGAGTTAACGAAAAAGGATGCTACCAAAGCTGTAGACGCTGTATTTGCTTCTATTTCTGATGCTCTTGCTACAAACGACAAAGTTCAAATCATTGGTTTTGGTAATTTTGAAGTTCGTGAGCGTGCTGCTCGTAAAGGGCGCAACCCACAAACTGGGGAAGAAATTGAAATTGCCGCTAGCAAGGTACCTGCTTTCAAACCAGGTAAAGCATTGAAGGATGCACTTAAGTAATAATGTGTTACATACAGTAAAGAAGAGTTACACTTGTGTAACTCTTCTTTTTTGCTTTTAATATTTAATTATGCTAACATTAATTTTGCTTTTGGAGTTAGAAGGAGGCAAGATAAATGGGCGTTAATCATAAACAAATAGAAGAAGCGGTTAAAGTTATTTTAAAGTCCATTGGTGAAGACCCTGAAAGAGAAGGGTTATTAGAAACACCAGCAAGAGTGGCACGTATGTACGAGGAGATTTTCGTTGGTTTAGAACAGGATCCAAAAGATTATTTTGATGTGATTTTTAGTGAAAAACACGAGGAAGTTGTATTAGTCAAAGATATCCCTTTTTATTCTACTTGTGAACATCATTTAGTTCCTTTTTTTGGTATTGCGCATGTAGCATATATACCAAGAGATGGAAGAGTGACTGGCTTAAGTAAATTGGCTAGAGCTGTTGAAGCTGTTGCTAAAAGACCTCAGTTACAAGAAAGAATGACTGATACGATTGCGGATGCGATCATGGAAAAATTAGAACCTTTTGGAGTTTTAGTCATGATAGAAGCAGAACATATGTGTATGACGATGCGAGGAGTAAAAAAGCCTGGCTCTAAAACCGTCACAATTACTGCTAGAGGAATTTATAAAGAAGATCCGCAATTACGAAATGAAATTCTACAATTAATTCGTTCATAATGACTTGAAGGAACTGATGAATAAAAATTGGGCTTGAAAAATATAATTAATTAGATATAATAAAATATGTTGCTATTTTAGTCGGGACGTGGCGCAGCTCGGTAGCGCGCACCCTTGGGGTGGGTGAGGTCGCAGGTTCAAATCCTGTCGTTCCGACCATTCTTTCCATATACATAACCACTTCTTCAATGGGAACATTGAATGGAGTGGTTTTACATTAAATATACATAGTCTGGATAAAAGTGGGGATCAAAATGAATAATCAAGACAATTCCTTTTTTGTGATTAAAGCGAAGGAAAATGGAGTGAATGTGATCGGGCTTACTCGCGGGCAAGATACCAAATTTCACCATCTTGAGAAATTAGATCGAGGAGAAGTCATGATCGCACAATTTACTGAACATACTTCTGCGGTCAAAGTGCGAGGGAAAGCAGAAATCTTTACCCCTTATGGCATCATTTCAACTGAGGATTAAAAAAATGATTTTTTCGAACAAGCTGGAATAGCCGGCTTGTTTTTTTTGTACAATGTATTGGAGGTGTATTTCAATGCATGCATATAAACATGTTTCCAAAGGAATGGTGGCAGCTTTAACATTATCTGTGATCATTGCATTTATGATTTCTTTAATCCCCAATGCCAAAATAGCTCAAATCAATTATGATTTACCAGTCTTTAAAATACAAAAAAACATGGTGCTTTCAAATGATAATCTTGTTGATTTTATTAGCTCAATTCCCCTTCACTTACCGATCAAAAAAGTAATCTGGGACCATAATACATTGTCCGTCGATCTTACATTAACTTCTGATGAAGTACTTGATCCGGAAGTTGTTTATCTAGATTTATTTACATTGATTCAAAAAGGATTTGTTGAAAAAAATAATGTTAATGAAATATTCTTACGAGTGTTTCTAAAGGACTCAGAAAAAATATTTGTTGCAACTTCAGCAAAAAAAGAAGATATTATGAATAATCGAACAATGAAATTAGGATCATCAATGTCGAATAAAGATTTCTTAGACCAATATTTTGGTTTGAATTATGGAAATGCGATCCGATAGAGAAAAAGTGGTATTGATAATTCCTGTTACCTATCAGATAATTATGTTATACTTGTGTTCGGAAGTGAATTTATGTAGTTTAAAATCTGGGGGATATCAAATGACAATGACGCATAGTACTTTCCGTAGAGAAATAGAAGAAATTGTGGCTGAGATCAATCAACTTTCTCAAAATTTGTTTATTGAAAAATATGTAACATTACCTAAAATCTCTATTTTTCGTCTTGAATTACTAAATTTATTTTTCTATTTTGCCTCTGTTCCTCAATATAAACGGAGATCTTATTGTGTAACAACAGGGCTAGTCCAATTGGGACTTGATATACATGAAACAATCACGAATCAAAAGGAATATAATGACAAAGAAGTCAGAAGAAGACAACTTTCTATCTTGGCAGGCGATTACTACAGTAGCCAATATTATTCCTTACTTTCTAAAAATAATTTAATAGACGGGGTAAAAAAATTAGCAAAAGGAATTCGAAATATCAATATTGCAAAAATGAAATTATATACGCAAAATAATGGGGAAGGTTTCCAATCAATGACCCAACTAGTAGAATTGATAAAAGTAAAAGAGAGTGATCTATACATTCAATTTGTAGACGAACTAAATTCTTCAGAGCATAAGATTTTATGGAAACGAATCATTGAAGATTTTGTGTTACTCTTTTCCCTAATCGATTTTCCCCACCTATTTGTGAATCATTTTGCAAATAAACCATTTTTTCAAAAGCATTTAATCCCAGAAAAAATAGAAGAAATGTTACAAGGACTATATAGAAACATTGAAGAAAGGATTCAAAGTATAGAGAATGGAATGGTAAAAGGAGAGTTACTATTGCTTCTAGACCAATTCTCTCATCTACTTCAACAGCCGATAAATATGGTTGAAAGAAGTTAGAAACTTCTAAGAAAATGGAGGGGGACTTTAAGTGGAAAAACAGGTTCTTATACGAGGAAAAAAGAAAGAGGAATTTGTTCATTCCGTCTTTGAAAATATTGCAAGTAAATATGACTTAATGAATACTTTGCTTAGTTTCCGTCGGCATAAAGCATGGCGGAATTTCACCATGAAGAAGATGAAAGTCCAACAAGGTGATAAAGCGCTAGACGTAGCTTGCGGTACAGCTGATTGGACGATTGCATTAGCAAAGGCTTCAAAAACTGGGAGAATCGTTGGTCTTGATTTCAGTAAAAATATGTTAAAAATTGGAAAAAAGAAAGTCCAGGAACAAGGTTTGGACAAGCAGATTGAATTAATTAATGGGAATGCAATGAAATTACCTTTTCCTGATGATACATTTGACCATGCAACCATTGGTTTTGCCTTAAGAAATGTTCCAGACATTGAAACCGTTTTATCTGAAATGCTTAGAGTAATTAAGCCAGGAGGTAAAGTAGTTTCTCTTGAATTATCTAAACCAAACTGGCCAATATTTCGTAAAATTTACTTTTTTTACTTTTATAAAATACTCCCATGGTTAGGTAAATTATTTGCAAATCGATATGAACAATATGCATGGTTACCTGAATCATTAACCAATTTTCCTGATCAACAAGAGCTTGCTGCTATTTTTGAAAAAGTAGGGATGGAAAAGGTCGAAGTCTATCCACTTACAGGCGGAATTGCTGCTCTTCATATTGGGCATAAAAAAGAAAATAGATAGATAAGAATAGATAGAAAAAAACAGAAAAGAAAGTTACCTTTCTTTATCATTAAAAAACAAGGTGAAATGAATGAAGCTTGTAGATATTTACTACAGAATGAAAAAAGATATAAATGAAATAGAAAAAGAATTATCTCGTGCGATTACAACAGATCAAGGAATATTAAATCAATCTGCTAATCATTTATTAAAAGCTGGGGGAAAGAGAATTCGTCCTGTTTTTGTGTTGTTATCTGGCCATTTTGGGCAATATGATTTTGATAAGCTGAAAAAAGTGGCTGCTGCTCTTGAATTAATACATATGGCCACCCTTGTCCACGATGATGTGATTGACGATGCAGATAAAAGGCGTGGTAAATTAACCGTAAAAGCGCAATGGGATAATAAAATTGCGATGTATACTGGTGATTATATTTTTGCCGAAGCTTTAATGTTAATTACTGAATTTGAAAACCCTGAGATTCACCAAACTCTTTCAAATGCAATTGTTCGTATGTGTGAAGGAGAAATTGAACAAATTAAAGATTTTAATAACTGGAACCAATCATTAAAACAATATTTAAGAAGGATAAAACGTAAAACTGCGCTTCTTATTGCGATTTCCTGTAAATTAGGGGGTCTAGCCAGTAATGCAGATCTCAAAACGGTAAGAAGGCTATATCAATATGGTTATAATGTAGGGATGGCTTTTCAAATTGTAGATGATATTTTAGATTTTACAGGAACAACAGAACAACTTGGAAAACCTGCTGGAAGTGACCTTCGTCAAGGTAATATTACAATACCTGCATTGTATGCATTGCATTACTCCAAGGATAAGGAAAAACTACAACGGATGGTAAAGAGTGATCACCTTCAAGAACAGATGGATGAAATGGTAGACATTGTTCGCAAGTCTGAAGGAATTGACTATTCAAAAGAGTTAGCACAAACATATATTCAAAAAGCCAAAAAAGCTTTAATGGAACTACCTAATATTAAAGAAAGAAAAACTTTATTAGAAATTAGTGATTTTATCGGAGATCGCACTTATTAGTCTTTCAAACCAAAGTTATATCGACTTTGGTTTTTTTTATCATTTGATGAATGAATTTTTCTCATAGTTGAAATAGTATGAAAAATTTGTTAAAATTTCGTTGGCATCTTACTACATTTTATGGGGGTATCAATATGGAAAGAACTTTTCTAATGGTTAAACCAGATGGTGTGCAAAGATCTTTAATTGGTAAAATCGTAGCAAAATTTGAGGAGAAAGGATTTCAGCTTATAGGTGCTAAATTGATGATGATCGATTCAGAACTAGCAGAAAAACACTATCAAGAGCATAAAGAAAAGCCTTTCTTTCCCGAATTAGTTGATTTTATAACATCTGGTCCAGTTTTTGCGATGGTTTGGGAAGGGAAAAATGTCGTACAAGTAGCGAGAAATATGATGGGGAAGACAAACCCTGCAGAAGCTGCTTCTGGAACGATTAGAGGCGATTATGGAGTTAATGTTAGTATGAATGTCATTCATGGTTCTGACTCTCTAGAAAGCGCTCAACGTGAAATTCAATTATTTTTCAATGAGGAAGAACTACTTACATATAATAAGGATATCAATCGCTGGATATAGAGTTAAAAACCCAGCATTTGGACAATTTTTTTACTTGAAAGACTACTGTTGTAAAGTCAGTAGTCTTTTATGTTTTTATACTTGATGGAGGATTTTATCTATTTAATGGAGAATATCATTAAACAGAGATTAGATTATTGAACATTCGAGGAGAAGTAGAATGACAGCGTTAGATCAAGATTATTATCAATTTATACAAAAAATAAAGAAAAAAACGGGTATTGATTTATCTTTATATAAAGAAGCACAAATGAAAAGAAGGCTTAATTCATTAAGAATGAAGCGAGGATACGCTAATTTTGTAGACTATTTTCATGCACTTGAGAAAGATCAACAACTTTTTGCTGAAATGTTAGATCGAATGACGATCAATGTAACCGAATTTTTTCGTAACTATAGCAGATGGAAGGTACTTACAGACAAAGTGATCCACCAATTGCCAGATCAAAGAAAAATAAAATGCTGGAGTGCAGCCTGTTCTACCGGGGAAGAACCGTATACACTGATGATGATTCTCGCGAATCATTTTCCTCATCTTCAAGTAGAACTATTGGCGACTGATTTGGATGAAGGTGCTTTAAAAAAAGCAGCAGAAGCGATTTATACGGAAAGGTCTATACAGGAAGTGCCTAAAGAGATGCTAAACAAATATTTTGTAAAACAAAATCAAGTATTGCACGTGATACCAGAAATAAAAAATAAAATAAAATTTCGCAAGCATAACCTATTATCAGATCCTTTTGACAAGAACTTTGATCTGATTATCTGTAGAAATGTGATGATCTATTTTACTGAAGAAGCGAAAAATCACCTGTACCAAAAGTTTAGTCAAGCTTTAAAACCAGGAGGAGTTCTCTTTGTTGGAAGTACTGAACAAATCTTCAATCCAGCACAATACCAATTAGAAACGATAGATACATTTTTCTATAGAAAGATAAGGTAAACTTTGTTACACTAATAGAAGATTGAAACTGAATTAGGGAGAATCAAAGATGCTGTATTTTATTATAACGATTGGATTAAGTTATCTATTCTATAGACAAGGAATTCGTTATCTATTTAAGAGTAGATTGTTATCTGACAATAGATCAGAGCATTTCGCTTATATTTTTCTGATGCTTAGTGGTGTTGCTTTAGGTGAGTATTTGTCATTGACTGTGATTGAAAGCTTCTTTAACTACTTAACAACTTGGGAAATGATAGTCATCACCACTTTTGTTTCTATTTCTTCTGGCGAATATGTGTATTATCGAAATAATAAGTTAGTGCAAAGAGTAGTCATGAATGAAAAAAAGTAATGTGTATAGAAAATGGTTGATTATCCTATACTGATACTAAGTAGAATTTTGTTGGAGGGTATCAGAAGATGGATAAGGATACAATTATAGAAGCTTATTATCGAGGTTTATTATCAAAGGACGAATGTACAAAAATTTTAGGGATCGATCCAACTATTTTAGAAAAAAGTACAAATCAACTAGAATACGACGCTATGAGATATATTCATTAAAGCTGACGAATCTGGATTAGTGCACCTAATCCAGATTTTTTTTGTTTTACTGTTTTAAAATATCAATGAGATATGATATATTTTAAAGAAAACTTAAGCTGGATTGAAAAAAGAAGGTAGATTATTTTCTTGAACAGGGGGAAGATGTAATGAGATTTTTAACTGCTGGTGAGTCTCATGGACCTCAGTTAACTGCAATTATCGAAGGAGTACCTAGTGGTTTCTCTATTTCGATAGAGGAAATCAATGATATTCTAAAGAAAAGACAAGGAGGATATGGTCGGGGCAGAAGAATGGAAATAGAAAATGATCAAGTCCAAATCAAAAGTGGGATTCGATTTGGGAAAACAACTGGTGCCCCAATCACTTTAGTCATAGAAAATAAAGATTATTCTCATTGGAAGAAAATCATGAGTGTTGATCAAGTGGATGATGAATCAGCGAGAAGAGTTTCTAAGCCTAGACCTGGACATGCCGATTTAAACGGTGGTTTAAAATATAACCATAGAGATTTAAGAAATATATTAGAAAGATCAAGCGCAAGGGAAACAGCGATTAGAGTGGCAGTAGGAGCATTAGTGAAACAATTACTTAAACCGTATGGTATTATTCTTATGAGTCATGTTGTTAATATTGGTGGTATTCAATCTAAAACATTTATTCAACTATCAGTAGATCGTTCGTTAGAACAACTTCAGAAACAGATCGAACAATCGGAAGTAAGATGCGCAGAAGAAATAGAAAGTAATTTAATGATAAAGAAAATAGATGAAGCAAAAGAGATAGGGGACTCAATCGGGGGTATTGTAGAAGTCGTTGCTTTAGGACTACCGATTGGATTAGGAAGTCATGTTCATTGGGATCTGAAGCTTGATGGTAAGATAGCTCAATCCATTTTAAGTATTCAAGCGTTTAAAGGTGTAGAAATAGGAATGGGTTTTAAAGTAGCAAATCTACCTGGTTCTATGGTTCATGATGAAATTTTATGGTCAGAAGAGAAGGGTTTTTATCGTTCAACGAATCGGGCTGGAGGGATTGAAGGTGGTATGACTACGGGTGAACCTTTAATTGTAAGAGGCGTTATGAAGCCAATTCCTACGTTATATAAGCCATTACAAAGTGTTGATATCGACACAAAAGAAGCCTTCGCAGCAAGCATAGAGCGCTCAGATGCTTGTGCCGTTCCTGCAGCTAGTATTGTTGCCGAGCATGTGATCGCTTGGGAATTGGCAAATGCCTTTTTTGAAAAATTTTCAGGAGATTCTTATGAAGAAATTACGCATCAATACCAAATTTACAAAGAACAGATAAGGAAGTATTGATATGAAGACGATTAGAATCGAAACAACTAACCATGCTTATCCAGTCCTCATTGGTTCGAAAATCATAAACCAGTTGCCTAAATTACTAATACAAACTGGAATCAGTCAAAAAACGAAAATATTAATTATTTCTGATGAAAATGTTGCCCCTCTTTATTTGCAAGTTGTGGTTGACCAATTAAACAAATTTGATGCCATCTCTTATGTGGTTCCTGCAGGGGATGTTTCAAAGGCCATCGGAGAAGTTGAAAAGATCATCACTTATGCTATACAACATGGGTTAGATCGTTCTTCTGTCATTTTGGCTTTAGGCGGAGGAGTCATTGGTGATTTAGCTGGATTTGTTGCCTCTATTTACATGCGAGGAATTCGTTATGTTCAATGTCCAACTACCATACTGGCACACGACAGTAGTGTTGGTGGCAAAGTAGGTATAAATCATGCTTTAGGAAAAAATTTAATCGGTTCTTTCTATCAACCACAATTCGTTTTATATGATACTTCTTTTTTGACTACCTTACCAACGAGAGAAGTCCGCTCTGGTTTAGTGGAAGTATTGAAGCATGGATTGATTGCAGATCGGCAATTTGTGGATTGGTTGGAGAAAAACGCAGATTCTCTCCTACATCTTGATCAAGAGGCAGTAAGCTATGCTCTTAAACAAGGAATTAAAATTAAAGCTGATATTGTAATGGAAGATGAAAAAGAACAAGGGATTAGAGCAATCTTAAATTTTGGCCATACATTAGGACATGTGATAGAAACACTTTCAAATTATCAATATCTGCATGGGGAAGCAGTAGCAATTGGGATGTTTTTTGCGGCCAAATTAGCTGCAAAACTTGGATGGTTAAGTAAAGAAGAAGAGGCATTTTATCAACATCTTCTTCAAAAATTTAAATGTAAAACTTCTATTCCAAAAGAATATGATACAAACCAAATGATGAATATTATGTTGAGAGACAAAAAATTTAAAAATGGCCAAATTCGAATGGTATTGCCTATTGCCATCGGCCAGGTAAAAATTGAACAAAATATTGATCCAAAGTTTATATTTGAGACATTAAATGAATTAAAAAGATAGAAGAAAAGGAAGATCAATTATTTATAGATTTTAATATAGTAAAGTGATAAAATTAAACATTGAAATGAGGTGAAAGAAATGATTTTAAATCCTGAATTAAAGGAGATCCCGATCTACCAACCTGGTAAACCGATCGAAGACGTACAAGAAGAATTAGGTCTTACAAATGTTATGAAATTAGCATCAAATGAAAATCCTTTTGGTGCCTCAAAACGGATTCGAGAACGGATCTTGAAAGAACTAGAGATGATCACGATTTATCCTGATGGTGCAGGTAGAAATTTAAAAGAACGAATTGCTGATTTATATCATATTGCTCCAGAACAGATTATTTTAGGAAATGGCTCTGATGAAATCATACAATATCTTTCAAGGGCTTATCTTAATTCAAATACTGAGGTGATCATGGCTACCCCTACATTTCCTATGTACAAAACGAATGCTTTAATGGAAGGGGCAAAAGTGATCGAAATCCCTTTAGTAGAAGGAAAACATGATTTAGAGAAAATGGCTGAGGTAATCTCCGAAAAGACAGCTTTAATTTGGATCTGTAACCCAAATAATCCTACGGGAACGATCATATCAGAGCAAGAACTTATTTCTTTTCTCGACTTTGTACCAAAAGATAAATTAGTCATCCTAGATGAAGCATATGCTGAATATGTAACTGATCAAACATACCCTGATTCTTTACAACTTCTATCTAAATACCCAAATTTGATGATATTACGTACCTTTTCCAAAATATATGGTTTGGCTTCACTTCGGATTGGTTATGGTATTTCAAATCTAAAAGTGATTCAAGATCTATTAAGAATTAAGGAACCTTTTAATGCCAATCGTTTTGCTCAAGTAAGTGCTGAAGAGGCCATTTTGGATCAGGAATTTATTCAATATTGCAAAGAACAGAACGAGAAAAATAAACAATATTTTTTAGATGAACTTCAACAACTTGGTTTTTCTTATTTTCCATCAGAAACCAATTTTGTTCTTGTAAATGTGAACACAGATGATCAGCTAGTTTTTCAGAAACTTTTAGAAGAAGGAATTATCATTAGGGCTGGGTCCAAACTTGGCTTTCCAGGTTGGATACGTGTGACCATTGGCACAAAAGAACAAATGGAAAAAGTAGTGGATACTTTAAAACAATTTGCTTAATAAAATATTTGTATAGGCAGGGGAGTTTATGAATCAGATTATTCATCCCATTACATCGATTAAAGGGTCTATTGAGGTACCTGGAGATAAGTCGATTTCTCATCGAGCTGTGATGCTTGGTGCCCTTTCCCTTGGGAATACCCATATTCATGGTTTTTTAAATGGAGAAGATTGTTTAAGCACAATAAGGGTATTTCGACAATTAGGTGTGGAAATTGATAGAGTTGCTGAGACTTCATATATTATTAAGGGAAAGGGTCTTAATCAATTACAAGAACCAAAATATGTTCTTGATGTAGGAAATTCTGGGACAACAATACGCTTAACTGCTGGTATCTTAGCTGGGCAACCCTTTCATAGTGTACTTATTGGAGATGACTCTATCTTAAAACGTCCGATGAAACGGATCAAGGAACCCCTTTCTTTAATGGGAGCCAAAATAGATGGTCGGGAAGAGGGGAAATATGCACCCCTATCTATTAGAGGCGGTAAATTAAAAGGAATCGCCTACCATTCACCAGTAGCCAGCGCTCAAGTAAAATCAGCAATTCTATTTGCTGGATTATTTGCAGATCAGAAAACAACAGTGATCGAGCCATTTCAATCTAGAGATCACAGTGAAAATATGTTGCTTCAGTTTGGAGCAAAATTAGAAAAAACAAACCAAGAAGTGACCATTTGGCCAAGTCCAAGATTAGAAGGCCAAGAAGTAAATATACCCGGTGATTTTTCTTCTGCAGCTTTTTTTATAGCTGCCGCTCTTTTAGTTCCAAATAGTTTATTAAGAATAAAGAATATCGGATTAAACCCGACAAGAATTGGTTTTCTACAAGCAATGCAACAAATGAATGGCCAAATAGAAATATTAAATTTACACTATGAAGGAAATGAATCTGTAGGTGATATTCTTGTTAAATCTAGTAATCTACAGGGAATAACCATCTCGGGGGATTGGATTCCAAAAATTATTGATGAATTACCTTTATTTGCGGTTGTTGCAACACAAGCAGAAGGGATAACAAAAGTAACGAATGCAGAAGAGTTAAGGGTTAAAGAAAGTGATCGAATTTCCACCATTGTCAATGAATTGCGCCAAGTAGGTGTCAAAGTAGAAGAGTTAACAGATGGGTTTGTTATCGAGGGTAAGCAAAGGATACAAGGGGGTCAGGTATCTACCCATGGTGATCATCGGATCGGAATGGCAATGGCTATAGCTGGGTTGATTGCAAAGGAGCCTATTATTATTCAGCAGGCAGAAGCCGTTAATATTTCTTATCCCCAGTTTTTTGAACATTTGCGCCAAATATCAACAATTAAGTGAATATATGAAGAAATCTATTGACGAATCAATTTATTTAAAGCTATTCTAAAAATAAGAGATAAACATATAGTATGAGAGTGGAAACTTTAAAGGGGGGATTCTTGGGATGACAGATTCTCAGGTAATCCGGGAGATAAAAGATGGTCAAATTGAGCTGTATTCCATCTTGATTCAAAGATATGAAAAGAAAATACAAGCTTTTATCCTGCAATTACTTCGAACGTATCGAATGGAGGCCTATGCAGAGGATATATGCCAAGAAACCTTCTACAAAGCATTTAAGAGTTTAGATACATTTAGAGATGAAGAGGCAACTTTTTCTACTTGGTTATATACGATTGCTAGAAATACCACATTAAGTGAAATTAGAAAATCTAAACATTCAGAGTTGTTTTTGGATGAAACAGTACAAACTTTTCAAGTTTCACTTAATTTATTACCAGAACAAGAGTTATTAAGGAATGAAAGCGTACAAAAAGTAAGAGAAGCGATCAACTGTTTACCTGAAAAGCAAAGATCAGCTCTCATTCTAAGAGAATATGAGCAAATGGATTATAAAGAAATTGCTCATATTTTAAATTCGACTGTAAGCTCGGTAAAATCATTATTATTTAGAGCAAGGGGAAGTATTAAATCCCAATTAGAGACTTACGTACATAATGAACATCAATGGTCTGATATGAAGGGATGAAAAGATAACATGGATAGGATCCAACCAATTGAAAAAAGTGATCTATCAAGGAAAGTGATGGAAAGGATTATCAATGAAAATAGATGGGCTGTCCCGGTTCATGAGCAGCCTATTACCAATCATAAGAGCACGATAAACATTGGTTCTTTGATTGCTATTGTTTTCCTTATTGGGGTTGTTCTTAGTTTTCTATTTTTAAAACCTAGCCCTAATACGTATACCCCATCTGCACCGAATGATTCATTTATATCGATTATAAAATCAACCGACTTCGCTAAATCCTTTACTAACCTAGGTTTTTCTGAAATCCAAGAAGGAATGGTAGCAAGTATAGGTGAACCAAAGCTTTATCATCCACATGAAAATGATCAAACAAAATTGCAACTTTTTCTTGTAATCATTATTTTGGGTTTATCGATGATCACTTTATTGATGAATTGGATCTCAAATGAAGAAAAGAACTCTAACCACACTTGAAGAAGTGTGGTTTTTTATATATGATGAGTGTAACAATCCAATATTAAGCAATATTAAGGAGTGCAATTTTATGCCGCAGTCTTTTTCCGAGCGCATTGCAGATATGGTTCAGCAATTTAAAAGTGGAAATATTGAAGAAGGATTAACTCTTTTAAAAAGTATTGATGTACATAAGCTAAATTCAGAAGAAAAAATAGATATCATAAAGATTCATTTATTTTTAGGGCATGTTGAGGATGCCAAGGATATGCTTCAACAGATTAAAGATCAGATTCAGCCAATTGAATTAAATAGATTACAAGCTGAAATCTTTTATAAAGAAGGGGATTATGACCAGGCACTAGAATTAATGCATCAAATTATTAGTCTTGATCCCACAGATGATGATTATGTTTTTTTATCCCAACTTTATTTTGATGAAGGGTTACCAGAAGTGGCTTATCGATATATTAACAAAGCAATTGAAGAAAATAAGGAGATTCCCTTTTATTATTATCAGAAAGGGTTATACGCTTTTGAATTAGGTGATTTTGAGTCTGCAATTGAAGGCTTTAGACAGGCAACTGAACTAGATGGAGAAGAACCTTTATATTTTTTAGCATTAGGTGAAGCTGAATATAGTATTGGACATTTTGATGAAGCATTACACCACTACGAAGAGGTTCTTAAAAGGTATCCTGATCAAGAGGAGGCTTTATACCTAAAAGGAATGTTACTTGTTCAGATCGGTCAAATTTCTGAAGGGATTAAAGCTTTAAAAAGGGTCGCAGAATTACAACCAGAAAATTTAGAGGTTTTGACCTCTTTGGCTGATGCTTATGAAAGGGAACATGAACATGAACAGGCACTTCAGAAATTAGAGAAGATATTAAGTATCGATGAATACTTTTTACCTGCTTTAAAAAGAATAGGGAAAATTTATTTACACCAGGAAGAATGGGAAAAAGCAAAAGAAATTCTATATAAAGCGTTGGAAATTGATCCGGATGATCTAAATTTACATTTGATGTATGCCAAAATAATTAAAGCATATGGAGATTTTAAAGAGGCAATCCAGCAATATGAAATGATATATCATGAATTTTCAGATGAAGAAATTTGTCATGATTTAGGTGATTTGTATTTTAAAAATGGTGAGATAGAAAAAGCGATTGAGTGTTATGAAAAACAGATCGAAATAGAGCCTGACCCAAAAATATTGACACAATTAGCTGCTTGTTATGCAGAAACAAAGCAGTATAATAAGGCATTATCAATGATGGAACAATCTTTAGCAATAGATCCTACACAGGTACAACTGAACATGATTAAGGAACAACTCTTACAATTATTAAAAGACCAAGAGTAGATTTTGGTCTTTTTTTTTTGCTATTAAATGGAATATTTATTGTTAAATCATGGCAATAATAGTAAAAATACAGGCCATGGAGATGATCACATTGAATCTTAATGAAATGTTAATCTATGCAGATATACAGCATATCAATAAAATTGTTGACCATTATCAATGTCAATGTGACCGCCATTCGAAAACAGAGATGATTCAATCCATTATTTATACTCTTTTTCAAAATAACACATTGGAGGAAATGATCGATCAACTAACTGATATAGAACGCACTTTTGTTCAATTATTATATTTAGACTCACGAACCAAGTACACAATTGAAGATTTATTAGCAAAAGGAAAACAAGCAATTGAACTTCAACAATCAAATGAAAAACCAAGAGAAATTGTATTAACAGCATTGAAAAAAGGTTGGATCTTTCAAGGAGTAGGGAAGAAACATTTACTGATCTATTTAGTACCCGAAGACCTAAAAAAGAAAATATTACAATCACTTATTCGAAAATTACAAAAACAAGTGCTTGTGAAAGAGGAAATCCCCTTTTACCGTGATGAGATAGATCTTTTATTTTCTGATTTACTCACCTTTCTAAATACAATACGCAAAGAGGATATCTATCTAACAAATGAAGGGAACATCTACAAAAGACAGCAATATGCCATTTTTCAGTCCTTTATCATACCTGAGGAGCCTTTAAAACGACAAGCATTTCGTTTTGGATATGGTAGAAGGTATGATGAATATCCAGACCGTTTCTCGTTGCTGTATGATTATGCATATTATCAAAAATGGATTGATGAAGGAGAAAAAGGTTTTTTAGGCTTAACCACATTAGGAATCCAATGGGTTGAACGATCACATCAACGAATGAAGGAAAGCAAGAAACTATATCAATTTTGGGTTCGTTTATATAAACATCCCATTCCCTTTTTGCCTTTGATCGTTCGTTTTATCGATCTGATGTCATATCAACAATGGGTACGTTTAGATCATTTACAAGAGTTAACTCTCTTTTGGTTGAAAGACCATTATTATGAAAAAAAAGAACAGATTTTTCAAGAACGAATCATCAAAATGATGCTACATCTTGGTCTCATTCAATTAGGAAATGATGATGGGATTCCATTTTTACGTGTTACGGAAGAAGGACATCACTGGATTAATGACTTTGAGAGTTTTGAGGCAAAGGAGATCGTATATTAAGTTCCAAAACTTTTCTGACACTTTTTTAAAAAAAGGAAAGGAAATCTTGCTATTTTTCGAATATAATATAAAAACACAAACATATTTATATGATAGGAGGTAGGCACTATGATGATCACAGTGAATGACAAAAAAGATTTTATTAAATGGTTTTTAAGTTCGTACACATTAGCAAAAAAAGAAGCAGCTTGGCTACTTACTTATATCGCTTCAAATGATAAAATATTAGAAAAAGTACATTTCGTTGAAGACATTCATGACCTACCCAAATCTTTATTTATTTCATCTGAGTGTGTTACATTAACACCTTTTAAGTTTTACAAAAAAAATCGTGTCACTCCTGATGTAGAGGCAGCATTCTTAGATATTCGTTCTAATCCAGAGGAAGAAATATATATCGGTTTATTTTTTAAAGACCGGGAAAACTCCCCGGAATATGCCGCGGTATTGGAGGGAAATCCGATGGAAAGACAAAACCTTGTGAAGGATTCTTTGCTGGATCTTATGGCGGAGATGGTCTTGGATAAGGCGGTTCGTCAGTTTAATAAGGAGCAATTATACGCGGCAATCGATGTGGCTTTAATCAAAGGTGATAAAGAAACCTTTATAGAACTAACCAATCAACTTAAACAATTATTAAATGAAGAAGAAAAATAAATTTTCTAAACCTGGGTATCCTTTATACTCAGGTTTTTTCTGTTTGCTTCAATATTATGGGTTTTGTGTTAAAATAGAGTGGATATTTTTTCTACTTAGTTGAGCCCAGCGGTAATATGTCAAGCACAAAAAAATAAAGAATTGGAAATTATTTTGGGATAGAAGTAAAAATCCCTTAAAAAAGGGTATACCAAATAGCCCTCACCTAATTACCAATTTTTGTTATTGA
>NZ_JBLWFI010000001.1:950552-978962 GCF_048898065.1 Tepidibacillus infernus | reverse complement strand
AGCCCAGCGGTAATATGTCAAGCACAAAAAAATAAAGAATTGGAAATTATTTTGGGATAGAAGTAAAAATCCCTTAAAAAAGGGTATACCAAATAGCCCTCACCTAATTACCAATTTTTGTTATTGAAATTTTGCTTGTGAGGCTCTGCTCGAAGGATGTGAAATAATCGAAAGTTGATTAATTTCTCCTTTCTGGTGGTGTGTACAATTGATTGGTGCTTAGTAGCGAATACACCAATCGTACCAATTTTCTAGCAGTAAGGACGAGTGCTCTTTTGTGTTGATGTTTAGGGACTTCGTTATATTTCTTTTGGTAAAACGCTCTGTATTCGGAATCATGTTGACGAACTTTATCAGCTGCCTGTATCAAATAGTATCGTAGATACTTGTTTCCAGAATTTAATCGATTCGTATCATCCGATTCGAATTCACCAGATTGATACTGACTCCATCTAAGGCCAGCGTAACTAGCTAAAGCATGATGATTTTTAAATCGTTTGATGTCGCCAATCTCAGCAATAAGACCAGCTGCATAAACATCCCCAACCCCTTTTATTGAGGTTAACGTCTGTGGGATGCCTTTCATGAGTTTGGCAATTTCACGATCAAGCCGTTTCACTTCGGATTCCATATGTCTAATTACACTTAAAGAAACGGAAAGTGAAATGTTGACTGGATCGGCCATTGCTTTATTTAGACGATATGATGAACGAGCAAGTTTTTGAAGATACTTTGCAATTTCTTCCGGATTTTCGAAGCGATTTTTTCCCTTCTCTTGAAGAAATTGAATGAGTTCTTCCATGGACATTTGGGTAATTTGTTCAGGCTCTAGTTCTTCAATAACCGCTAAACTTGTGGATCCAAACATATTAGAAAAGGGATTATCCTGACGAAGTCCACTAAATTTTAAGAAGACTTGGTTAAGGAAGTAAATTTTATCCCTTGTAATATTTTGCATCAAATGAAATCGGGTTCTTGTCAAACGCTGCAAGGCTTCATACTGAATCGTATCTTTCATTTCCATAGGCAGTCGTCCGAAACGCAGGTGGTCTGCGATAACCCAGGCATCAATGCGGTCGTTCTTAACTAGAGTGTCATACCCTTTTTTAAAACGAGCCACTTTACGCGCATTTAAGACGTATACATGTGATTGAAAGGAAGGTTCGTATCCCTTTAGTTGTTCTCGTAGATAGTGAGCAAGATGCCAACCAAGGTTTGAGGTGGCCTCCATTCCAATCTGGAACAAGTTTAGCTTCTTTTTTTTCGCTGTTTCTAATATTCTTTGGATCAGGGTGTCTGCCCCATTTTGATCATTAGGAACAGAAAAAGAAGCTAATGAATCTCCGTCTCCGTCCATGAATTGAACATGGTGAGATTTTAAGCTTACGTCTATACCAACTAGCATTTTCGACATAGAATCACCTCCTGATAGTAGTTAATCAAGCAAATCTTAGACCTGGGTGCCCATGGGAATCATCTAGAACAACCTCGTCATCAGCACTCATTTCCATATAGAAGTCAATCAGGGTGCTACTCCCCCTTCTAAGTGGAAGGCGCAACCAGCGGTTAGAAAATTCAATGATGAGTCATGGGTAGCAGGCTTAAAAAGCAGTACACAAAAGTTGCCCGCAAGGAGTGAAAGAAACTTCCTAAGAAAAGCTTGTCGACACCATTGTCCCATGAGCAGGCCAAAGATTCTATAAAAAATGACGGAGTAAAGTGCTGGAGCCTCCTCCATTCTTCGTCATTCTCGATATTCAGTTTTAAAGGTACAACAAATAAACGTAAGAGGGCTGTCCCCCTACAGATTAGAACAACATATTATTCAATTTACTTAATTTAATTACTCGCCTCTGGCTTCCCCACCAGTTGGGGTAAGACAAGGTGGTAAAACAATTTTATTTTTGATGAGGAAGCCGAAAGGCTTATCATAAACCCTATAGGAATCTAGAGTGATTTCAGAGGATCCGGATCGACTGGAAATTCTTCTAGAAGGAGCTCTTACTACTAATATACGAGAGGAGTAATACGATGCAGTACATATGGAATTCGATTCAATCCTATTTAGAAAAACGATGGTTTCTAATCTCATTAATTGTGATTAATTTTTTAGGTTCGATTTATGGATTTTATTGGTACAAAAATCAACTTATGGCCTCCCCAAAAAAATGGATCATTTTTGTACCTGATAGCCCAACATCTAGTACTTTTTTTACTTTGTTTCTTATCCTTTTCCTTTTTAAAAAGAAAGCCCCTCTAATCGAAGCAATTGCAGCACTAACTTCCTTCAAATATGGAATATGGGCGGTAGCGATGATTATTTGGGGTGCATTAGCAAAAGATCACTCATTAATTCATCTTATTACAATCCAATCGATTACATGGATTGATGTGATGTTAATAATTTCCCATTTAGGAATGGCATTTGAAGCAATTTTATATGTCAAGAAGTATTCCTTTGGCATAACCGAACTTCTTATCTCAGGGGTATGGATTATCATCAATGATTTTGTTGATTATACTCAGGATGTACATCCATGGTTACCGGAAAGCATTAGTCAAATCGATCATGTTGTAGGGAAATATACACTTGCTCTAAGTCTATTTACTTTTTTATTATTTTTCACTTTAAGGAGAAACAAAGCATAAAGTCGTACAACCCCTAATAGTATAGGATAAGGGGTGAATCGGATGTTTAATAAAAATTATGTTGTCATGGTTATAGCGATAATCTTCTTTTTCTTTCAATTATATATACCATTCGTTCATGCTTCAGAGACAGAAGAGAGCAAATTACAAGAATTGCAAAGATTATCGCAAATATTCTATGAAAAAGTAAAGATAAAAGAGTACGCAGCTGCAAAAGGGGAACTTGTAAAGTTGTCACTCTTATTTCCTACCATCTCCTATAAGGGGTTAACCACTACAGAAGGAATTGAAGCAATATCAGCAGTCATTATCCACTCAAAAAAAGAGCTTGCAGCTATTTCACCAAATGAAAAATCTATTCTCTATTCAGCGACACAATTGTATCTAGCGATAGATGCTCTTACTCACCCGTTACAACCTTATTGGCATCGTTACTATCCGGTAATTAATAAAGATTTAAATACAATCGAGCAAAAAATAAAAACTAAAGATGCAAAACAAATAGAAGTAGCCTATACTCATTTTCAAAATGACTATCTCTTAATTAGGCCAGCTATTATCGTAGTAAAGCCTCCGTATGTTGTTGAAAGAACTGATTCATTGATTAAGGCACTGGTTAGCCAACAAGTAGATCAAAATAAGGAAATCCTTCTCAATCAATTACGAACAAATATAAATCAATTATTTTATGGTGATGGAAAAGAAACATGGGTTAACTATATAGGGGAAAATACGATTTGGAAAACATCTGTTGGAATGGGTATTACAATCTTTATAGCCTTAAGCTATGTAATCTGGCGTAAGTTTAAAGGAGTTCGTTATTCAACTTAAAAATAAACTTATTTAAATTACATTAGTATTTCAGGAAATCAGGTGGGGGAGTTACTCCACCTGATTTTGCTATTTTATTTTTTTTCAAATCCTTCACCTAACACATCATGAACGTCATTGACAACCACAAAAGCTTTTGGGTCGATGGAATGAATTAAATATTTTAATCGTGTTAATTCATTTCTACTAATCACACAGTAGAGAACCTCTTTATCACTTCCAGTGTATCCACCTTTTCCTTTCAAAATGGTTGCACCTCGGTCCATTTCCTTTATGATTTTTGTTGAGATTTCTGGTACATGATCCGAAATAATTGTGGCAGCTTTTGCTGCATAAGCTCCTTCTTGTACAAAATCGATAATTCTAGCCCCAACAAAAACAGCAACTAATGTATACATTGCTTTTTCCCTTCCAATATAAAAATAGGAAGCAGCGATGACAAAGGCATCAAAAATAAACATCGTACGACCCATGCCCCAACCAAAGTACTTATGAGCTAATCTAGCAATAATATCTGCACCTCCAGTTGTCCCGCCATAACGGAAAATAATGCCTAAACCAACTCCTACGGACACACCTGCATATAGGGAGGCAAGAAGTAGATCAAGAACAGGTTCTCGAAAATCCTCTGTTAACCATAGGAATAAAGAGACTAAAACAGTGGCAATGATGGTGTAAATCATTGAATTGCGGCCAAGCTTCATCCAACCAATAATGAATAAAGGAATGTTTAAGATAAGGATTACAACACTTGGAGACCAACCAAAGATGTAGTTCAGTAATAAAGAAATCCCAGTAAAGCCACCCTCCGACAAACGATTAGCAATTGTAAAATAATTAAGACCAAAGGCAAAAATGAAGGCTCCGATTGCAATAAAAAAAAGATTCTTAAGATGATAGCTCAAATTTTTAAAACTCAAGTTCATAGGACAACTCCTCATGTCAAAATCATTCTCATTATACAAATAATCTCTCGTCAAATGCAAGAATTTCCCATATCTATTGATTTATAAGAAAAAATTGGGTACGATAACGTTATTAAAAATATTGATGAAATGGACACTAGAATACACCGAACTAGTGCTTCAGTCATATATTATCTTATACAAAGGGCTACAGCTAGCAAAAAGGTGTGAAGGCAAATGAGTTCAGGAAGAAAATATCTTTTAGAAGCCTATCATGCCATATTCCAAAATGATTTTCAAAAAGCGATTGATGCTTTTAATAAAGCCATTCGGTGTGAACCAACAAATGCTTCATATTATTACAAATTATCTATCACTTACTCTAGAAATGGGGATATGAAAGAAGCAATAGAAGCAGCCAAAAAAGCTTGCGAACTCCAGTATAACCTAACCTATAGGTACCATCTTCAAATCTTACAGGCCAAAAATCTAGTCATGGTTGCAGCAGATTTGATGAAAAAAGGGATACTTACAGAAGAAATTGAAAATATATTGATTCAAGCTAAAACACTGGATCCTTTAAATATTGAGGCTTACCTTATCTTAGGTATTTATTATGGTGAAAAACAACGACTACCGCAAGCTATAAAGGAATTTAATATGGTATTTGGATTAGATCCATTTCATCAACAAGCAAAAGAACTACGTGAATATTATTCTAAATTGTACAAAGAGGGTGATTGAATGAGCAAAATGAAAGTAATGGTCGCTGGAGCGAATGGCAAGATGGGTCAAGAGGTAGTCAAGATGGTATTAAATGATGAGGAATTAGAATATGTTGGCGGAGTCGATCCAACTGAATCTGATTGTTATCGAACGCTTGAAGAGGGAATCATTGCTGGAAGGCCAGATGTCTATGTTGATTTTACAACGCCACATGTTGTTAAAAAAAATATAGAAATCGCATTGCAAATGGGGGTTAGCCCAGTCGTTGGAACCACTGGGCTTTCTCAAGAGGAAATTTCAACTTTGGACAAGCTAGCGAAAGAGCTTGACATTGGTGGTTTAATTGCCCCAAATTTTGCAATAGGTGCCGTTTTGATGATGAGATTTTCAGAAATCGCAGCAAAATACATGCCCCATGTTGAAATCATTGAAATGCACCATAATCAAAAACTTGATGCACCATCGGGTACGGCAATAAAAACAGCTGAACTGATTAGCAAAAGTAGAAAGAAAATTTACCAAGGTCACCCTGATGAAAAAGAGGTTTTAAAAGGTGCACGAGGTGGGGAATATTCAGGTTTTCGCATTCACAGTGTAAGACTTCCTGGTCTGGTTGCTCATCAAGAAGTGATTTTTGGTGACTTAGGTCAGACTTTAACCATTCGTCATGATTCTATTCATCGAGAGTCTTTTATGCCTGGAGTGAATTTAGCCATTAAAAAAGTAAAAAGTTTACGCGGCATAGTTTATGGATTAGAACATTTATTAGATTAGTCAAGAAATCAAAAGAATAGAGGAGAAAAAAATGAAAATTGCTTTAGTAGCACATGACCGTAAAAAAGATGAATTGGTAAATTTCATGATTGCCTATGAAATTATTTTTTCAAAACATCAGTTATATGCGACAGGGACTTCAGGAAAGAGGATTATAGAACAAACCAATTTGCAAATTCATCGTTTTCAATCTGGTCCCTTGGGAGGAGATCAGCAAATCGGTGCAATGGTAGCGGAAAATGAGTTGGATCTTATTATTTTCTTTAGAGATCCGCTTACAGCTCAACCCCATGAGCCTGATATTATTGCACTATTACGCTTATGTGATGTTTATGGTATACCTGTTGCCACAAATGTTGCGACTGCTGAAATCCTCGTTAAAGCGATGGAAAAAGGAGATTTTGCCTGGAGAGAGGTTGTACACAAGTATAAAGGAGAATAAATGTTGGAGAAGATTGAAGTTGGAAGAAAAATATTAAAACAACTTAACACGAATAGCTATCAAGCATACTTTGTTGGCGGAATGGTTAGAGACCTTCTCTTAGGAAGGGAAATTCATGACATCGATATCGCAACAAATGCTTTACCCGAAGAGGTGATGCAGATTTTTCCTAAATCAATTCCAACTGGATTGAAGCATGGCACTGTTACGATCGTTGAAGAAGGAGTCCCTTTTGAAGTTACGACCTTTCGTAAGGAGGGTCAGTACCTTGATTATCGTCATCCTTCGCATCTTGAATTTGTCTCTAGTTTAGTTGAAGATTTAAAGAGAAGGGATTTTACCATAAATGCTATGGCCATGGATGTTAATGGTCTATTAATTGACCCATTCCAAGGACAGGCCGCTCTTAAATCTAAGTTGGTTATTAGCGTCGGTAAACCAAAAGACCGTTTTCTCGAAGATCCTTTGCGTATCATGAGAGCTATTCGCTTTGCTTCTCAACTACAATTTCAGATAGAGGAAGAAACAAAACAAGGCATCTTAGAGGTTGGATCCTACTTACAATATATTGCAATGGAGAGAATTAAATCAGAAATGGACAAGATAATGGCTTCAGAAAACCCGGGATATGGAATTTCGGGTTTATTTGAACTTGGCCTGATCCAATATATACGAGGGTTGAAGGATACACGTTTTATAAGCTTATATCCTAAAGAATTATCTGAATTATTATCTAAAACATCTGATGTCCTCTTACGCTGGGTAATCATATTTTATTTTTTAAAGGAAGAGGAACGGTTGTTTTTATTAAGTGAAATGAAATTTTCTAAAAAAGAACAAGTAAAGATCAATAAAATCTTTAGTGCCTTAACTATGATGCAAGGTGGAATACAACTGATTCAGCTTAAACGTTGCTTGGTTGAATTAGATTTTCAATCGTGTTCTAAAGCCATAGAAATGACCTGGATGTTAGGGCAGATCAGCGAAGAAGAAAGGTTATACTGGCAACAAAAGCTACTCTATACAGATCAAGATTTAAAGGTAAGAAAAATAAAAGATTTAGCCATTACAGGAAATGATCTTCTGCAATTCTTTAATCGCCCAGGTGGGCCTTGGGTAAGAGAACTTTTAGAGGAGCTTTTTGAGCAGGTGGTATATGGCCAACTTTTAAACGATCCTAAGATCTTATTAAAGAAATCATTAGAATTAAAAGGGGATCAAAAATGAGGGAAAAGCTAAGGGAAATTTTTTTAAAATCGAATCACCAGTTTATTTCCGGAGAAGAACTAAGTCAACAAATGCAAATTTCAAGAACAGCAATTTGGAAACAAATTGAAGAGTTAAAAAAGGAAGGTTACCAATTTGAAGCCGTAAGAAAAAAAGGGTATCGATTATTAAATGAACCCGATGATATTTCTTCAGAGATCATCCAAAGAGAATGTCACACAAAGATATTTGGGAGCAACGTTGTCTATTTTAAATCAATCGATTCTACCCAGACTAAAGCACATGAATTAGCTAGACAAGGGGCTAAGCATGGAACAATTGTCATTGCGAATGAACAAACAAATGGAAAAGGTAGACTAGGAAGATCTTGGTTTTCTAACGAAGGAAAAGGGATTTGGATGAGTATCCTATTACGCCCCTCTTTTAGTTATAACGAAGCACCTCAAATTACTTTATTTGCCTCTATCATACTTACAAATGCATTAAGAAGTTTATATGGAATTGATATTCGAATTAAATGGCCAAATGATCTGTATTTTGAAAAGAAAAAAATTGCAGGAATTCTTACAGAGATGCATGGAGAGCAAGATCAGATTCACTATTTGATCATTGGAATTGGAATTAATACGCATAAAACCAAATATCCATTGGAACTTAAACAAAAAGCAGGATCTTTAGAAGAATTTATCAATCAGAATCCAAAAAGAATTGAAATTCTATGTAAATTCCTAGAACAATTTGAAAAAAACTATGAGCTATTTCATCAGAAAGGATTTGCACCCTTTTTTGATGAATATAATCAACTTTTATTAAAGAAAGGAACCCCTATCGTTGTTACGCAATCAACATCTTTTATTTATGGTCAAATATATGGGGTAGATGAGAACGGATATTTAATCGTTAAGAAAGAAAATGGAGAAATGATTAAAGTTGTTTCCGGTGATATAACCATCTAAATCAGTTTAGGGTCGTATATTCTTCCTATCTATGACAAACACTGTGGATAGGAAGGGAGGGCTATTTAATGATTCACCATGAGCTATTTGCCCATATGACTCAAACATTGGATCGATTAGGTAAAGAATTTGAGGTTACCAATAGCATAGATGAAGAATTATCTTTATTAGAAAAATATTTATCGATCAAAGAGATGAGTGAAGAGATTACTGGAGAATTAAAAAAATTAAATGAAAAAATACGTCAGTTCGAAAAAGATCATGGTTTATTAGATATGGATCTTCATGTAATGAAAGATACTGACACGATGACTGAAAAATATTCTGAAGTCGTCATAAAACTTGATGAAGAGGATTTCATCACTTTTCAAAAGGGTATAGGTTTCTTTGATTTATGGATGTACGATCAAGCTATACTTCATCTTGAGACAACAACGAAGAAATATCCTGATTTTAATTTAGCTCGGTTATATACAGCAATGACCTATTTTAAGAAGAAAGAATACGCTTATTCCAAACGTGAAATTCTGATTCTTTTCAAATATTCAGATGATCCAGACCTTCTTTCTCTTGGACATAATCTATTAGGGATGATCTATGGTCTTGAACGTGATGAAGAACAAGCAATTTATCACTTTAAGAAAGCAATAGAATTAAAGAAGAATTGGACAGAACCTATTTTTAATTTAGCAATGCTTTACTATCAAACTAAGCATTATCATGAATCCATTTCCTATTTGAAAGAATTGGCTCAAATCAATACAAATGATTGGGAAGTCTTATTTTATTTGGGTAAAGCATATCAAAAATTAGGGGAATATGACCAAGCGATTGAATGGCTAAAAAAAACATATACCATTGCCAAACAACCGATGATCGTCCGACAAATCGCCGTTAATTTTGAAAAACGACTTCATTTCGAACAGGCGACACAATGGTATAAAAAATGGCTGGAACTTGAACCTTTTCAATCAGAAGCTTTGCTTGGCTTAGCCAAGAATGAATGGTTAAAAGGGAATAAAGAGACGGGAATGGTTTTATTATTTAGGCTATAACCATTATTTACTTGGCCATGTGGAGGAAGCTAAAAATTCTTGGCTAAAGTTGATTCATTAAAGATAAGCCCTTTGTTTTGGGCTTTTTTCTTCTTTCACCTTTTCATATCCTTTATTTCCTAGTATAGTATAAAAGAATGCGTGAAAAGGTTAGAGGTGACACAATTGAATCGCTTTATAGTCATAGATTTAGAAACAACAGGTAATCAGCCGGATAAGGATACCATCATTCAAGTTGGTGCCGTTTTAATAGAAGATGATAAAATCAAACAAACCTATTCTTCTTTTGTATATACCGACAAATTAATTCCATCATATATCCAAGATTTAACTGGAATCAATGAAGATATGCTTAAGAATGCACCAAAAATCGATGAAGTCATGCAAAAGCTGCTTTCTTTATTAGAAGGTTCGGTTTTTGTTGCCCACAATGCCCCTTTTGACTTAGCTTTTATCCAAAATGCTCTAGACCAACTTGGCTACCTCCCATTTTCTGGCCTTGTTATCGATACATTGGATATGTCCAGGATTTTATTACCAATGGTGCAAAGTTATAAGTTAGACTCGATGACACAGGAATTAGAGATTATTCATGAACAACCACACCGTGCTGATGCTGATGCATATGCAACAGCAACTATACTTTTACAATTGTTTAATCGCCTAAAAGAAATGCCATTGGCCTATCTCCAGCGTTTACAAGAATTGATAAAGAACACTCACCACGATTTGTATCTAATCGTAGAAGAAATGACTCATCAAAAAATATGTTTTTATTCTGAAGATGAGCATTATGAGTTGATCAATCAAATCGCCTTGAAAAAAGAAGAGATAGATAATTCTAGGATTCCTACTGAAAAATCAACTAAGTTATCATTCGATCTTATATTTGAAAAAAATGGATTATTATCTGAACGTTTTCCTGATTTTGAAATAAGACCTGCTCAGGAACAAATGGCTTTAGAAGTCATGAATGCTTTTGAGGAAGGATATCATTTAATGGTCGAAGCAGGAACTGGAACTGGGAAATCTTTAGCCTATTTAATCCCTGCTATTTTTTGGGCAAAACAACATGAAGAAAAAATTGTAATTGTTACTCATACAATCAACCTGCAAGAGCAGTTATATCAAAGGGATATTCCCTTACTAAAAAAAACCTTACCTTTTGATTTTAAGGCAACGATTTTAAAAGGACGAAATAATTACTTATGTTTAAGAAAGTTTGAACTTCAACTAAATCAATTTCCATATGAAGAACCAAACAAAGAGCAGTCTGTAAATTTATCTCAGATGCTAACATGGGTTGCTCAAACCGAAACAGGCGATGTTGAAGAAATTAACTTATCTTTAAGTGGACGTGATCTTTGGCAACAAGTGAAAAGCGATGCGGATTCATGTTTAAATCGTTCATGCCCTTGGTTTAGACAGTGTTTTTATCATAAAGCAAAACAAAAGGCTCAAAATGCTGATCTTATTATTACAAATCATTCATTGTTATTAACTGATTTAAAAGCTGAACATCGGATTTTACCTGCTTATCAACGGTTGGTGATTGACGAAGCTCATCATTTTAGTGAAGTGGCATCAAAACATTTAGGATTTGAGGTCAATCAATATGTGGTAAACCGTTTATTGCAAAGATTATATAAAGATGCCAAAAATGGTTTTCTTGTTTTGCTTATGAATGATTTGATTCATTCGCAAAATCCAGACTATTTTCCTATTGCCAACTTTATTCAAAACCAGATCATTTCTTTATTACCAAGAATAGAAAATGATTTTCAACTTTATTTTTCAATGATTGGGGATTTTGTGAACAAAGAAGCTTCTGCTCAGGAGAGTGGTCGCAAGACATTAAGAGTTACAGACAAAATAAAAGAACGAGAAAATTGGATCACCATTCAGGAGATCGCGAACAATCTTTATATTCAGCTTACTGACTTAAGCAATTTACTTGAGGATGTTTTGCGCCGATTGAAACATGTTGAAGCAGAAGAAAGCATGGTTATTGATTTGAATGGATATCTAAAAGAGGTAAAGGAAATGATGTTTGCTTTTTCAGAATGGAATTATCTACAAAATAAAGAAATGGTATTTTGGGTTGAAACAGAAAGTCGTGGAAAAAGATTGAGCTCATACTTATATGCGGCACCGATTGAAGTTGGGTCCTACCTGAAGGAATTCTTATTTGATAGGAAAGAAAGTGTGATATTCACATCTGCAACATTAAGTGTAAATGACTCATTCAACTTTAGTAGTAGGGAATTTGGGTTTGAAGCTGATGATAAAGATTTAAAAAAAATAAAGCTAGATTCACCCTTTCATTACAAGAAACAAGCACTAGTCTGTATACCCAGCGATTTCCCAAATATACAAGAAGTATCTGAACATATTTATATCGAACATTTGGCAAAAGATATCGCTGATGTGGCGATTTCTCTAAGTGGAAAAGTTCTGGTTCTCTTTACTTCTCATTCGATGCTACAAAGAACTCATACACTCTTAAAAGAAATTCTAGCACCTTTTCAAATAAAGGTTTTAGGTCATGGCATTGATAGCAACAGTCGTTCTAAACTAACAACGATGTTTACAGAGAACCCGAATACCATTTTGCTTGGGACAAGTAGTTTTTGGGAAGGGGTAGATGTTCCAGGAGAGGCACTAAGCGCCTTAGTTATCGTTCGTTTACCTTTTACCCCACCAAATCATCCGATCAATGAGGCAAAAACAGAGAAATTAAAAGAGAATCATAAAAATCCGTTTATGGAATTATCAGTTCCTCAAGCTATTATTCGATTCAAACAGGGGTTTGGACGATTAATCAGGACAAAAAAGGATAAGGGTGTTGTCATTATCTTTGATCGTAGGGTAGTTGAATCTCGTTATGGGAAGTCATTTATTAAGTCATTACCCCCAGTCGATATTAAATATCAACCCTTTACAAAAATCATTGCGTTTATTGAGGATTGGATGCAAAAGGAATAAAATTGGTATTGACTCATATAGATAGAGGGTAACATTTCTTTTTGACTAGAAGGTGATTGTTTTGCAATTCACTATCAGAGTCTTCACTGTTATCCTCTTTATTTTTGCTTTTATTTATATTCGTTTACCAGATCAAAAAACCGTCCCTTCAGCCAAATTTATAGAGATTGAGCCTAATGAAATGTTAGTCTCTTTTTTACCACTAAAACAGGGGGAAGCTACTCTCATTCAACTTTCAGATCGAGAATTTTATTTAATTGATACGGGTTCACCTGAGTGTACAGAACAATTATTAACAATGTTAAATCAACATGGAGTTGGGCAATTAAAGGGCTTGATCTTGACCAATCCAAGTGATGATCACTTTGGAGGTTTTAATCAGATTCTCAACCAGTATTCGATACAATCTATCTATATTCCAGAATTAATCTCGTCGACTTTTCCAATTCCCTCTGCTTACCAAAAAAAAATAAAAAAAATAAAAGCTCAGGATGAAATTCAGATCAATCAAAATATAAAAATAGTTGTTCTTTCACCAATCGAACCTCTTTCTCTGTCTCCTCAAGCGAATTCACTTGTTTTTCAATTAATCCATAAAGATGTGCAAATCTTGTTTACAAGCGATATCAATCAAGAAATAGAACAAAGGTTATTAGAACGCTATCCGTTAAAATCTGAAATTTTGAAGGTCAGTGATTTTGGTGGGGTTGCTGGATCTGATGCAACATTTTTGGAAAAAGTGGATGCCCAAGTTGGTATCATTTTCTCAAGTGATCGTGAACTTTATGCATTAAGCGAGGATGTCCTTGAACGGTTAAACGAATCTTGGATGGACGTGATGATTTTAGAGAAAGAAGGAGAAGTGCAAATCCTTAGTAATGGAACGAATTATTCATTAGAAAGAGTTAACTATTGAGGTTAGGTTAACTGATCAATGCAAACAAGCCACAAGCAGGCTTTTTTTTTTGTATGATTTTACTATTTCGACGAACACTAACTGAATAGGAGGTGCTTATCAATGCATACCATGTGGAAAGGTTCTATTAGTTTTGGTTTAGTGAATATCCCAATCAGAATGTATGCTTCTACAGAAGAAAAGGAAGTAAAATTTCGCTATCTTCACAGGGATTGCCGTACTCCGTTAAAATACGTACGTACTTGTCCGACTTGTAATGTAGAAGTGGAATGGGATGATATTGTAAAAGGGTTTGAATATGAGCCAGGGCGTTTTGTTTTAATTGACGATGAAGACTTGGAATCGATTAAACCAGAAATCAAGAAATCAATCGAGATCTTAGATTTTGTCAATCTTAGTGAAATTGATCCAATTTATTTTGATAAATCCTATTATTTGTCACCACAAGATACTGGGGAAAAAGCCTATCATCTGCTAAGGCAAGCGATGAATGACACCGGGAAAATCGCCATTGCCAAAATTGCTATCAGGTCAAAACAATCCTTGGCTGCACTGCGTGTCTATCAAAATCTTCTTGTACTTGAAACGATCTTTTACCCAGATGAGGTAAGGGATGTTCAACTTATCCCTGGCATCCCACAAAAGATGAAGCTTGATGATAAAGAATTAAATATGGCTATTCAGTTAATTGAAAATCTTACTGCACCTTTTCAACCGGAAAAGTATACCGATGAATATCGTAAAGCACTTCAAGATCTGATTGCGAAGAAAGTTGAGGGAGAAGAGATTGAACAGGCGCCATCAGCTCCTCAAAAAAATATAATCGATTTGATGCAAGCTTTACAAGCAAGTATCGAACAGACCTCTCCAAATAAAAAGACAACAAGAGGCAGAAAAAAGAAAACAACGGCAAGTTAGGGGTTAGATCATGGAATTCAAACCAATTGTTCCTTTTGAACCGACGATCACAAAGGAGATACCTACGGGGGATAAATGGATTGCTCAGATAAAGTGGGATGGAGTAAGAATTTTATCATATTTTAATGGTCATCATGTCAAACTTTTTAATCGAAAATTAAATGAACGAACAAACCATTACCCAGAATTGATTGACATTCAAACCTATTGTAATGTAAACTCTGTTATTTTGGATGGCGAAGTGATAGCCCTTGGTAATGATGGTAAACCTTCATTTCACGAAATCATGAAACGAGATGGAATACGCCGATTAGACAAAATAAAACGTATGCAAAATATTGTACCGATCACCTATATGATTTTTGACATCCTCTATCTTAATGGGGAATGGATTAATAGCTGGCCATTAAAAAAAAGAATAAAGGCGCTTTCAGCGATCATTAAACCTAATCCAACTATACAATTGGTATCCTCTCATCACGATGGTAAGGAATTATTCAATGTTGTGGTTCAACATCAAATGGAAGGAATAGTGGTCAAGAACCTTAACAGTTCATACATCATCAATGGAAAAGATAGTCGTTGGCAAAAGATAAAAAACTATCAAGATTTAATTGCAGTAGTTGGAGGGGTCACCCTTCGCGAGGGGATTGTAAATGCAATTTTATTAGGATTATATGATCAAGAAGGACAGCTTTGGTATATTGGACATGCTGGTACAGGAAAGTTAACACATACTGATTGGAGAAGCTTTACAAAAAAAGTGAAGGAACATGTGCAAAAAGAACGTCCGTTTATAAATAAACCTGAGCGAATGAATGAGGTAATTTGGATTCGTCCTCAAATCACAGTAAAAGTTAAATTTATGGAATGGACAGAGAATCAAACCCTAAGACAACCAAGTATTCAAGGTTTTGTTGATCATCCAAAAGATGAATGTACTTTCTAAAAGTATGTTATGTAAGAAGGGAATGTTGGCCAGTGAATTCTATCACCATTGATGGGTATCCGGTTCGTATTACAAATCCTGAAAAAATGTTATGGCCAAATTTGGAAATTCGCAAAATTGATTACATTACTAAATTATTAGAACTAGCGCCCTATATATTACCTCATGCTCGAGATCGTTTACTCACAACGATTCGTTTTCCTGATGGCATAGGTGGAAAATCTTTTTACCAAAAGAATATTCCTGTTTATGCACCGAACTGGGTGGATCGTTACGAATGGAGAGGGGTTCAATATATTCTGCTAAATAATCGGGCAACCTTGGCATGGTTAGCCAATCAAGCTGTTTTAGAATTTCATACGGCGTTTAACCTATATCAAACAGAAAATTATCCTACAGCATTAGTATTTGATTTAGACCCATCTGAAGGACAAATCTTTGATGAAGTAGTTGATATTGCATTAAAGGTTCACGAAACTCTTCATTCTTTACAAATAAAAAGCTGGGTAAAAACCTCTGGGGCAACAGGGTTACAAATTTATATCCCAATAGAAAAGAAATATACTTATGAAACGGCAAGAAAACTTAATGAATTTTTTGCACAATACTTTAGCCAAAAATTTCCTGATATTGTGACGATCGAGAGAATAGTTAATAAAAGGGGGAAAAAACTATACTTTGATTATCTGCAAATGTGGCATGGAAAAACCATAACCATGGTATATTCACCAAGAGCCACAATAGAAGCAACTATTTCCATGCCTGTTGAATGGAGAGAATTAGAAAAAGGAATCACTCCCAAGCAATTTCATTTATTAAATGTAATCGAGCGATTAAAGAAAAAGGGAGACCTTTTTTCCCCATTATTATCCGAATCAGCAAAACAAAATTTAGATCCTATCATACAGTTCTTATCAAAAGGAAAAAATGACACTTTCTCTACTGATAAAAAAGGCCTGCAAGGTAGCAGGCAAGAAAGAGGTATAAGGTAGACTAATTTTATTCATACTAAATTTAACAAACATGTTTAAATAGTAAATAAATTATCCTTCATACGAAAATTTCCAATCACTTCATCCTTTGAATCCAGCAAGTCCATTTGATCTTTCAATAGCAAAAACCATGCTGTCATTTCATGAATCTTAACCTGATCTCTTTGATTGACATGTAACGGTGATATTAGACCTTTGGAGATGCCGTTCAGGCTAATCACCTCCTTAGGTGTAATATTATTATTACCTGAAATCTAGCGGATATGAAATCCTATTTCAGGCAGACCCCCATATTTTTGTGATGTCTGTTTTTTCTATCCTTTTTTCACTACTTTAGTCATGTAGCGCGTCTTATGTTCTTAGTACTAGGGTTTCTGTTTGCACAAAGACTTGACAGAAGTCAAGTTTTCTCTAGTATAATAAGGGAAGAAAAGACTTGGACGAATACAAGAAGAAAATTATACTTAATTTACCGTTAAAAAAGGAAGGTCACTTTATGGGAATTGAATTGATCGCATCAGTAAAAGTCACAGCTACTTCAGATTTATATAAAATAGTGGATCTTTTAAACAAAAATTTAAAATATGACGATCTGATGTTTGGATTAGCAAAAGATGAAGATGATCCAAATTTGATGGTTTTTACCATTTACCGTACTTAAAAAATAGAAGAATTAAAAAGAAAAGTTTATAGGGGATAAAATGAAAAAATTTATTATTAGAATTTTAATCTTGCTGATCATATTGTTAGTTATTGTGTTTGCCTATTTTTATCGAATTTGGGCAAAAGAAAAAAAAATTGAAGAACAAATGGTGATGAAGGCAAGGCAAGAGGTTTCTATTTTAGACAAGATAGATGAAATTTCCTATTTTACTGGTGAAAAGCAATATTATGTAATTATGGGAAAAGATCATTTAGGTATTCAACTCATCATTTGGCTAAATGAAAAAGATAAAGTTCATTACCAGTTTTTAACTGATTGGGTAAAAAAAGAGGAGATTGAGAAGAAGGCCTTATCTCTACAACCTAATAGTTCGATTAAACGGATCACACCGGGAATTATGCAGGTAGATCGTTTGATTTATGAGGTACTTTTTAAGGATGACCAAGGAAGATTTGGTTATCAATATTTTGATTTAAAAACAGGGGAACTAATAAAAATGTATCTATTGGGAAAATAATCTCTTTTTAATTTGGCTGTGCAATGTCACAGTCTTTTTTTATTTTTGATGATTTATGGTAGCAATTACTAAAGAACAGATGATATATCATGTGATATACTATTATATGTATTCGATTTACAGATATGGAGGGGCGAAATAAAATGATAAAGAAAAAACCATGGATAGTAACGATCACAATACTTGTATTGTCTCTTGTTGTTTTATTCGGTGGGTGGTTTACCTATCAAACCGTTCAAATAAAAAAACCTATTGAAAATGCATTAGCCTCTATTGAAGGGATTATTCTTTATGATTTAAAAATAGATCGAGATCAAATAAACGTAAGTATATCTATCCAAAAAATTGACAACTTTCAGCTGACCTATCACCAAATACAAGATAAATTACAACCCTATCTTGGTAAACGTCAATTAAATTTGGATTTTAAAAGTAAAGGAATTGAGGACGAAAAGTTGATGAAGGCATGGAGTGAATCTTATTTTTATATTGCACAAGCTATTGATCAACATCAATATAGTTTAATACCCAAAACAATAAATGCCTTAAAGAATGAATACCAATTAGATAAGGCAAATTATTCTATGGATGAAAATCAAATCTACATTGATCTTCATCAAAAAAATTCTTCTTTATATCTCATTTTGCCTCGAACGAATAATCTGGAGGTGAAAAAGATTGGCTAAACATATTTTTTGGGGAATCATTCCCGCTTTATTTATCTTCTTTGCATTTATTGGTTTAAATATAGGGCCCCTTCTCTTCTTAACCTTGATCGGTGGATTAGCATTTTATCTCACAGAGAAAAAAGGTGGTATACCTGGATTACACCAAGAGATAAAGAAAAAAAATCATATTGTTGGCAAAACCATTGTTACTTTTGAAGATATTGGTGGACTCGAAAGAACTAAACAAGAATTAAAAGAGGCGTTAGACTTTTTAATACATTCTGAAGAGATGAAAGAATACGGGATAAGACCATTGAAAGGAATTTTAATGGATGGTCCACCAGGTACAGGTAAGACATTATTGGCAAAAGCTGCTGCAGATTATACGGGATCGGTATTTGTGGCTTCATCTGGTAGTGAGTTTATTGAGATGTATGTAGGAGTTGGAGCACAAAGAGTTCGTGATTTATTTAAAGAAGCAAAAACATTGGCAAAGAAGCAGCAAAAAAATAGTGCGATCATTTTTATTGATGAAATTGATGTAATCGGTGGAAAACGCGACGCAAATAGTCAACGAGAATATGACCAAACCTTGAACCAGCTACTTACCGAAATGGATGGTATCCAAAGTAGAGATCAACCTCAAATCTTAGTTATTGCAGCAACAAACAGAAAGGATATGTTGGATCCTGCTCTATTAAGGCCAGGTCGCTTTGATCGTCATATTTTAGTCGATCTACCTGATAAGAATGCCAGAAAAAAGATTTTGGAAATTCATACTTCAAATAAACCACTAGCGTCAGACGTAGATCTGAATCAAATAGCAATTGAAACGTATCAATTTTCTGGAGCACAGTTAGAGAGTGTTGCAAACGAAGCTGCGATCTATGCGATGAGGGACAAAAGTAAAGAGATCAAGAGTAAGCATTTTTCAAGTGCGATTGATAAAGTCATCATGGGGGAACAAATGGACCGTACTGCTTCGCAACAAGAAAAAAGAAGGGTAGCGATACATGAACTTGGGCATGCAATTGTTGCTGAAAACGTGAAACCTGGTAGTATCTCGCAAGTTGCTTTGAGACCACGTGGACAAGCATTAGGATATGTTCGTCATAATCCCCAAGAGGAACAATACTTGCATACACGTGAATCATTAGAACAACAGATCATGATTGCTTTAGGGGGTTCGGTTGCAGAGGAGATCTTTTATGGTCACCGTAGTACTGGATCTAAAAATGATTTTGAACAAGCACTAAATTTAGTTAATTACTTGATCGATACAGGTTTAACATCCTTAGGAATCGTCAATACTAATTATATTTCGAAGGATAAACTTGAAAAAGAGAGCAATGAGATTTTAAATCTGTTACTACAAAAAACTAGCAATCTGTTACAATCACATAAAGAAGTTATTGTAAAAGCTCTTGAACATCTTGAAAATGAAGAAGTACTTTCAGGAAATGAGTTTAGAGAGATGATTCGTCAGCTATCTAATGAAACAATGATAAGCCAAATCGGATGATTTGGCTTATTTTTTACTTGTGTTATATAATTAAATTAGAAATAACTATAACACATTTTTGCTGGATTATGTTAATATATTATTTGTGTTATGTTTACAATTAAAGGGAGGTATTTTTGCATGACAATTCGTAAAGTGGGTGTTATCGGTGCTGGCGTAATGGGATTAGGTATAGCTCAAATGCTAGCTGAACACGGAATCGATGTTAATTTAATTGATAAGGAAGAGACCCTTTTAGAAAAGGCCAAAGAAAATTTAAATCATTCCCTAAATAAAGCAATCGAAAAATGGGGAATCACAGAAAGTGAAAAGAAAGTGATTTTATCCAAGATAACTTACTCTGTTAAGAAAGAATTACTTAAAGATGTTGAATTAGTAATCGAATCAGTAGATGAGATTTTAGAACTTAAAAAAGCAATTTTTAAAGAGATAGATCAAATCTGTAATCCTAATGCCATTTTTGCTACGAATACATCGACACTAAGTGTAACTGAGTTGGCAAGTGTAACAAGCAGACCTGAGAAGTTCATTGGTCTTAACTTTACATACCCTGTCGTTAAAAGAGAATTAGTCCAAATTGTTCGTGGATTGAAAACTTCAGATGAAACCTTTGCTATCTCTAAAACATTTGTAGAACAAATGAATAAAACAGGTATTCAAGTCTTTGAAGCTCCTGGCTATGTAACTGTTCGTTTAATGATGCCATTGATTACTGAAGCGATAAATATCGTAATGGAAGGTGTTGCTTCAGAAGATGATGTAGACACCGCGATGAAGTTAGGTTTTGATTTTCCTTATGGACCATTAGAGATGGCCGATCGAATGGGACTTGATGCTGTATTGCGTGTGATGGAAGCAATGTACAAAGAGTATGGAGAAGTGAAGTATCGCCCTTCTTCTTTCCTAAAAAAATTAGTACGTGCAGGACATCTTGGTGAAAAAACTGGACAAGGCTTTTTTAAATATGAAAATGGAGAACGTGTAAAGTAAAGGAGAGGTTTTTCAGATGAAAATTTTTGTACTAAATTGTGGTAGTTCCTCATTAAAATACCAATTATTTGACATGCAAGACGAATCCGTTATTGCTTCAGGCAAAGTAGAAAGAATTGGAATGGAGGATGCGATATTAACGCATGAACCTACAGATAAAGAAGAAGTAAAGTTGGTAACTGAAATTCTTGATCATACTACGGCAATTGAAAAAGTGTTTGATTTCTTAGTTGACCCAAAACATGGCGTGATCAAAAATGTTACGGAGATTGAAGCAGTCGGTCATCGGGTTGTTCATGGAGGAGAAGTTTTTTCCGATTCTGTAAAAGTAGATGGACAAGTAAAAGCGGCGATCAAAGGAACTTTTGATTTAGCTCCATTACATAATCCTGCAAACCTTGTGGGAATAGAGGCAGTTGAAACTGTTTTGCCCAATGTACCCAATGTTGCAGTGTTTGATACTGCTTTTCATCAAACGATGCCTCAAAATGCCTTTATGTATGCATTACCTCGAATTCTTTATAAAAAGCATAAAATTAGAAGATACGGTTTTCATGGCACCTCCCATAAATATGTATGTATGAAGGCAGCAGAATTTTTAAATAAACCATTGGAACAACTAAAAATCGTTTCCTGCCATATTGGAAATGGTGCAAGTGTTACAGCTGTAAATAAAGGTCAATCTATAGACACGAGTATGGGAATGACTCCTTTAGAAGGTTTGATGATGGGGACAAGAAGTGGGGACATCGACCCTGCAATTATTCCATTTGTTATGGATAAAGAAGATTTAACTTTAAATGAAGTAAATTCTATGTTGAATAAACATAGTGGACTTCTTGGGGTATCAGGAATTGGTAGTGATATGAGAGATATTGAAGAAAACATGGAAACAAATGAAAATGCAAAGTTAGCTTTTGATATGTACGAATATCGTATTAGAAAGTATATTGGTGCCTATGCTGCAGCTATGGATGGAATTGATGTATTGATCTTTACTGCTGGTGTAGGAGAGAATTCAAATTTGCTTCGAAAGGCAATTACTGACCATTTAAGCTATTTGGGTGTTGAAATTGATGATGAAATAAATAATACTCGTTCTAAGCAGATCAGAAGAATCAGCACACCAGAGTCCAAGGTTGAAGTACTTGTTGTACCTACAAATGAAGAACTTATGATTGCAAGAGACACCCTAAGAATAGTAAAATCAAGTAAATAAAAATATTTTACTATGGGGAGGATGTATCGATGCAATTAGCTAATCGGGTCATGGGTTTAACACCTTCATCAACTTTAGCTATTAACGCAAAGGCAAAAGAATTACGAAGTAAGGGAATGGATGTCGTGGGACTTGGTGCAGGAGAACCAGATTTCAATACACCAGACCACATCATTGATGCAGCTATTCAAGCAATGAAAAATGGTCAAACCAAATATACAGCTGCTTCAGGAATTCCAGAGTTAAAAGAGGCCATTATAGAGAAGTTTGCAAAGGATAATGGTCTACATTATCATTCAAACCAAATCATGGTAGCTTTAGGGGCAAAACATGCTCTTTATAATTTCTTTCAGGTGGTCTGTGACCCTGGAGATGAAGTAATCATTCCAGCACCATATTGGGTTAGTTATCCTGAACAGGTTAAGTTAGCGGAAGCTATTCCAGTTTACCTTGAAGGAAAAGAGGAAAATCAATATAAGATTACACCAGAACAGTTGGAATCGGCGATTACTTCGAAAACAAAAGCCCTGATTATCAACTCACCAAGTAATCCAACAGGTACCATCTATTCTCGCGATGAACTCATTGCAATTGCTGAGATTTGTAAAAGACATGATATCCTCATCGTTTCTGATGAAATTTATGAAAAATTAATCTATGATGGAATTGAACATGTCAGTATTGCTAGTTTAAGTGAAGATGCATTCAAACGTACGCTAGTTATCAATGGGGTATCTAAACCTTATGCAATGACGGGTTGGCGAATTGGATATGCTGCAGGAGATGCAACAATCATCAAAGCAATGACTAATTTGGCCAGTCATAGTACGTCAAATCCTGTTACTTTTGCACAATATGGTGCATTAGAAGCACTGGTAGGACCTCAATCTGAATTAGTTGAGATGAGAAATGTATTTGAAAAACGAAGAAATAAGGTACTGGAATTATTAGAGGAAATACCAAGTATAAAACCAATCAAGCCACTAGGGGCATTTTACATTTTTGTTGATGTAACAAAAAGTATTCAGGAGAAAAAATTCGCAAATGCTGATGACTGGGCAAATGCTTTATTAGAGGAAGCAAAGGTAGCCGTTGTTCCAGGTTCAGGGTTTGGTGCTCCTAATTTCATTCGTTTATCGTATGCAACTTCATTAGAGCAACTAACAGTAGCAGTGAAACGTATCAAAGAATTTGTGATGTCTTAAACATTCAGTCCATATCTATTGGAGGGGAAAGTCATTGTTAGCCACGATAAAGGATATCGCTCAATATGTTGAACAAGAAGTAAAACTTGGTGTATGGCTGTATAACAAACGCTCAAGCGGAAAAATTCAATTTTTACAACTTCGTGACGGAACAGGCTTTATTCAAGGTGTTGTTGTGAAAAACGAAGTTTATGAAGAAGTTTGGGAGTCTGCTACTCAATTAACCCAAGAAAGCTCATTGTATGTAACAGGAACTGTTCGTAAGGATGATCGATCTAACATTGGTTATGAACTCTCCGTAACTGGGATTGAAATCATTCAAATTGCTGAAGAATATCCAATCACTAAAAAAGAGCATGGTACTGATTTTTTAATGGATCATCGTCATTTATGGATTAGAACGCCTAGGCAAAGAGCTATTTTAAAGATTCGAGGCGAAATTATTCGTGCTATTCAAGAGTATTTGGATCAAAATGGTTTTACATTGGTTGATCCACCTATTTTAACTCCGACTTCTGCTGAAGGAACGACTAATTTATTTCACACGAAATATTTTGATGAAGATGCTTATCTTTCACAAAGTGGTCAATTATACATGGAAGCAACAGCGATGGCCTTAGGCAGAGTCTATTCTTTTGGCCCAACCTTTCGTGCAGAAAAATCTAAGACTAGAAGGCATTTAATAGAATTTTGGATGATTGAACCTGAGATGGCCTTTATTGATCATGAAGAAAATCTTAAAATTCAAGAGGAATTCGTTTCACATGTTGTTCAATCCGTATTAAAAAATTGCAAGATAGAATTACAAACACTTGATAGGGATATTTCTAAGCTAGAAAAAGTTATGGCTCCTTTTCCACGGATTACGTATGATGATGCCATTAAATTTTTACAAGAAGAAGGCCATGAAATTCAATGGGGAGATGATTTTGGCGCACCTCATGAAACTGCAATTGCTGAAAAATTTGAGAAGCCTGTCTTTATTACTCATTACCCTACTGAATTAAAAGCATTCTATATGA
This sequence comes from Tepidibacillus infernus, assembly GCF_048898065.1. Taxonomy (NCBI): domain Bacteria; kingdom Bacillati; phylum Bacillota; class Bacilli; order Caryophanales; family Bacillaceae; genus Tepidibacillus; species Tepidibacillus infernus. Next base: position 954,830 of record NZ_JBLWFI010000001.1, on the reverse strand, counting down.
AACCAGATCCTAATCGCCCTGAAGTTGTTTTATGTGCAGATCTTATTGCCCCAGAAGGCTATGGAGAAATTATTGGCGGTAGCCAAAGAATTGATGATCCAAATTTGCTTGAACAACGATTTAAAGATCATCATCTATCGATCGATTCTTATAAGTGGTATTTAGATATTAGAAAATATGGTTCAGTACCTCATTCAGGATTTGGATTAGGATTAGAGCGCACAGTTGCATGGATTTGCGGTTTGGAGCATGTAAGAGAAACCATTCCCTTCCCGCGTTTGCTCAACCGTTTATATCCATAATATGAAAATAGATAAGAACGTAATACTTTCTTTACATTTAAGAAAAGGTTTGTATATTCCATCGCGCTCCGTCATCCGTGCCCTTCTATAAATAAAGATTAAGGAGAGAAGGGCACTTCTGAAGGTCGCAGCTTATGGAATATACAAACCCCTAAATGACAAGTGGAAGAAAGTTATACTTTCTTTACATTTGAAAAAAGAGCACCTTTGGTGCTCTTTTTTGGTGTATACTAGCTTTGAGGTGTTTACTGTGATATTAAAACATGAATTATTTTTATCTATTTTACAAGAAGGGACAACTCCTATTTTAAACCATTTACTATCAAATTATAAAAAGATAGGTTTATCAGATCAAGAAATGATGTTAATTATACATATTCTATACTTTCAAAGTAAGGGGAAGCTATTTCCCAGTATTTCAGAATTGGAACAAAGAATGGCTTTGAAAACGGAAGAATTAGTACGAATCTTGCAACGGCTTGTAAAACAAGGATATCTTCAAATTGATGAAATGAAAGATGAGACATCTGGAATTCTCTATGAGACGTATAACCTAACACCATTCTATTTAAAAATCATTGACCACTTTGAAAGAGAAATGCAAATGGACAGGATCGAGAAAAAGAAATCAGAAAAAGAATTAAAAGAAAATAATCTCTTTAAGGTTTTTGAACAGGAGTTTGGCAGACCGTTATCACCTATGGAAGTTGAATTGATCTCAGCTTGGTTAGACCAGGATCATTATTCTAACGAAATAATTCTATACGCATTGAAAGAGGCTGTTTTCTCAAATAAGTTAAATTTCCGGTATATTGACAAAATCTTATTCGAATGGCAGAAGAAGAATTTAAAGACCGTAGAACAGATAAAAGAACATACGAAACAGTTTAGGGTCAACCAAGATCAGAGTAGCACAAGGCATACAAAAAAGAATGGAAACGAAAAATTTGAATTTTATAACTGGTTAGAGAATGACTCTTAATCCTTCTTGAATGCCCATGATGAATATGACCTGTTCTGCATTTCCATCATCTGGATCAAAATGAACTAAAATGCCTAATGATTCAATCTCTCGATTCTCCTGTAACAAATTTAGATCTTTTTCCGAGAATTGGATTGTAATTAAATCGGAGAAAGCATTCCAATCGATGTGCAGTAAAACTTCTGTTTTTTCTTGATTGTCTAATCGTTCCCACAAAATAGGAGCATCCAAACTAATCATCTTTGGATGAGCTTCTCCTTGTTTTTGAATAAAATTTGAAAGTTTTTCACTTGAAATATAGAGGGTATTGGATTGAATAAAAAGATATTCTGGTGTAAAAATGGTTTCCATCATCTTCTTCCTTTCATATCATTTCATTGCATAAAAAGGTTATATCACAAGATGTCCTATATTCACAAGTGCACACATATTTTTCTCATTTAAATGAAAGAGAGCCGTTAAAAGGCTCTCTTGATAATAAGATCACTTATTTGCAACTTGGTTTTGAAGAACGTAATCCCCTTTAACTTCTACACCTTTTAATGTATCAGATACTGGGCATCTTTCTTCAACCATTTGCATCAACTTCTTAATTCGTTCTTCAGGAGAATCAGAGACGATTTCAATTTGATAACGAATTTGACTAAATCCTTTACGTACTTCTTTGTTAAAACCCAAGAAACCTTCAGGATCAAGATCACCAGTCACATGTACCTTGCATTCCTTAACGTCTACATGCGCAGCTTTACTAAATGCGCCAACAGTAATAGCCAAACATCCTCCTAATGCTGATAATAATAGTTCCACTGGATTCATTGCTTTGTCGGTACCACCAAGCTGTTCTGGTTCGTCCATGTGGACAGCAAACCCTCTAGAAATTGCTTCTACAAATAAACCTTCTTTCAAAGAAACAGTTGATTGAAACTCGGTCTTTGCCATTCATCTATACCTCCCAAATAAATGTGAAATTGATCACAATAACTATTTTAGCAAATTTAGTATATGAACTTAAAATTTAAATAAACAAATGTCATGATAAGTTCAAAAAAAAATTGAAGATTTATTGAATTTTATTTGAACATGTTGTAATTTAGATTTATCCTTTTACAAATATCAAAAAAGTCTATACAAATTATTAGAATATAGTTTAAAATTAAAATTGACTAAAAAAATACATAATGAAGAAGGGGGCCAATTTATGAAAAAATTTGCTTTTTTACTTGCCATTACTATGCTATTATCTATTGCTTTGGTTGGATGTGGTGACCAAGGTGGTAGCAATCAATTAATTATTGCCACTGGTGGAACCTCGGGTACTTATTATCCTTTAGGTGGTGGAATCGCACAGATCATTAAGGATAACACAGATATGGATGCTACTGCCCAAACAACAGGGGCTTCTGCTGAAAACATGCGTTTAATTGCAAGTGAAGAAGTTGACCTTGCTTTTACCCAGACAGATATTGCTGATTATGCTGTAAAAGGTACAGAGATGTTTGATAAACCAGTTGAAAATCTACAAGCAATTGCCTCATTATATAATGAAACGGTACAAATCGTATTACCAGCTGACAGCGATATCAAATCTGTTGCTGATTTAAAAGGTAGAAGAGTATCTGTTGGTGATGCTGGAAGTGGGGTTGAAGCTAACGCTAAACAAATTTTAGAAATCTATGGTTTGACATTTGATGATTTGCAAGCTGAACGTCTTTCTTTTGGTGATTCTTCACAGAAAATCCAGGATGGCCAATTAGATGCAGCATTTATAACAGCTGGTGCTCCAACTTCTGCAGTATCTGAACTATCAGCGACTAAAGGAGTAAAAATCTTAAATTTAAATGATGACAAAATTCAAGGGTTAATTGCTAAATACCCATACTACACAGAAGAAGTGATTCCTGCTGGAACCTATTCTGGCCAAAATGAAGATGTTAAAACTGTTGCTGTTAAAGCGATGTTAGTTGCACGTTCTGGTTTGTCTGAAGACCAAGTTTATAATATTACAAAAGCTTTATTTGAAAATTTAGGTGGATTAGTAGCCATCAACAAAAAAGCAGAGCAAATCAGTTTAGAAACTGCGACTCAAGGGATTAGTCTACCACTACATCCAGGAGCTGCAAAGTACTTCGAGGAAAAAGGCATTAAATGATGCCATTCTTACATTCTAAACCGAGGTGGCACCTGTTACCTCGGTTTTTCTTTCATCCTCCATTCATGATTCTAATCATTTTACTAATTATCATTCTAATTTTAATCAATATACCGTTTTTTCCAATGTTAGTTCTTACAGATGGTCAAACTGATCAAGTTCTTGAACGTTTTTCTTTGCAAAATAACAACAAGTTTTCGATTCTATATATTCATTCAATACACCGAACGCCTGTTCAAGAGTTTTATCATGTTGATAAACAATTAAATATTGTCCTTGATAAAGTCATTTTTGAAAGCTATGGGGTTGGAATCCCATCTGAAATAGAAAATGGAGAGAAATTTAAGATAGAGAATGGTAAATTTATTCTCGACTCCATTCATCGTGTATTTCCATATTTTGATCAAAGGGTTGGGCAAGTGATCGCCAACCACAAATTATTGATCCAAAATAAAGAACTCCCACTTTCAAAGTTAACAGTGCCAGGTCATTGGATCCGATTTGAAGCAACGAAAAGCAACTTAGTACAGTGGATAAAAGGGAGGGATAGGAATGAGTCATGACATTCAACATTTATCACAAGAAGAAGTTCATCAACTATTAACAAAGTATGATCGTGAATCAGCTTTTTATCAGTATAAGGGATTAATGAAGTGGATCGTTACCATTTTAGCTATTAGTTTCTCAATCTTCCAAGTTTATGCATCTTTAACAGGAAACTTACCTTCACAGCTTTTAATTACAATCCATCTAGCATTTGGGTTAAGTTTAATTTATATTTTATTTCCAACAAAGAAATATATAAAACTTGATTTCCCCATATTAAATATTTTTGTAAAAATATT
>NZ_JBLWFI010000001.1:898681-950542 GCF_048898065.1 Tepidibacillus infernus | reverse complement strand
AGGTAAGGTGTTAAATGTGAAAAAAGGATGGATCAGTATTGCTATTGCGGTCTTAGTTGGGTATATGAATATGATGGATTAGTCATGAGAGCAGGAAATTATAACCAACTAGATTTCATTATTGGATTATTAGCTGTTCTATTGGTACTCGAAGCTTCAAGAAGAGTAGTGGGTATTCCAATTACGTTGATTGCTGCACTCTTCTTGATTTATGCAAAGTTTGGAAATTATTTTCCTGGTTTTCTAGCCTTTCGTGGTCTCTCATGGGAAAGAATTATCTCCCATATGTATTTCACACTTAATGGAATCCTAGGAACACCCTTATGGGTTTCAGCTAAATTTATTTTTTTGTTCTTATTGTTTGGCGCTTTTTTAGAGAAAACAGGAGTTGGTCAATACTTTAATGATCTGGCATTATTGATTGCTGGTAGAAGAGTAGGGGGGCCAGCCAAAGTTGCTGTTTTCTCAAGTGCATTACAAGGTACAATTAGTGGTAGTTCAGTTGCTAATGTTGTTACCTCTGGTTCATTTACCATTCCAATGATGAGAAAATTAGGTTATCGTCCTGAATTTGCCGGAGCAGTAGAAGCTGCTGCTTCTACTGGTGGTCAAATTATGCCACCTATTATGGGGGCAGCAGCATTTTTGATGGCAGAGTTTATTGGATTATCTTATTGGGAGATTGCAAAAGCTGCTGCAATCCCTGCTATTTTATATTTTGCTGGGATTTGGATCATGGTACATTTTGAAGCAAAACGTACTGGTCTACGTGGACTAACAAAGGAAGAATTACCAGATAAAAAGGAAATCTTAAAGAAACTTTATTTGTTAATACCTCTATTTGTGATCATAGGATTTTTAATGATGGGAAGGTCACCCATTTTTTCCGCGATTAGTGGAATTGTTTCCGTTATTATTGTTGGCCTTATCGGTATGCTGTTAGGTCATAATAATATGAAAATAAAAGATCTTTTTCTTGCATTAGAAGACGGTGCGAAGTCTGCTTTAGGTGTTGTGGCTGCGACTGCGGCTGCAGGTATGATCGTTGGTACCGTGACCTTAACTGGATTAGGACTTAAATTTGCAAATGGTTTAATCGACCTTGCAGGTGGAATTCTTATTCCAACCTTAATCTTGACAATGATCTCCTCAATTATTCTGGGCATGGGGTCTCCAACAACTGCAAATTATATCATTACATCAACGATTGCAGCGCCAGCTATTATCACATTAGGGAAGCCTGCTTTAGCAGCTCACATGTTTACCTTCTATTTTGGTATTGTTGCAGACATCACTCCACCAGTTGCTTTAGCCGCTTTTGCCGCATCTGGCATAGCAGGTGGAAAACCAATTCGTACTGGAGCAGAAGCTACAAGGTTGGCAATTGCAGCCTTTATCATTCCCTATATCTTTGTACTATCTCCTGAATTGCTTTTAATTGATACGAACTTCTGGAAAACTCTTTTAATTATTACAACTGCTAGTATTGGAATGCTTGGAATAAGTGCTGGGTTAATGGGTTATTGGTTAAGACATTTGAATTGGTTAGAACGAATTTTAGCAATACCTGCAGGATTATTATTGATTGTTCCAGGTATCTGGACTGATACTGTAGGCTTAGGAACGTTGGCTATTCTCTTAGTTATTCAATATCTGACGAGAAATAAGGATATAAAAAAAGGAAGATTAGGAACATCTTCATAAACAAAGAAAAAGAAAGTCCATCATTGATGGGCTTTCTTTTTTGTAAGTTCATATTTGATCAATTGAAATTAGCAAAATTAGAGACGAACAGTTAAGCAGAAACAATCTCAGTATTCAATTCAAATTTAGCGTTAATACCAACACCATGTCTTAAAGTATCACTTACAGGACATTTTTGTTCAGCCATCTCGATTAAACGATGAATACGGCTTTCTGGAGCATCTGAAGAGATATGAATATTAACACGAATTTCAGTAAAGCCACTACGTGCGTTTGGATCATTTCCCATAGCACCCATGGGATCAAAGTCACCTTCAACATCAACCTTAAGATCTTTGATATCGATGTGAAAAGCTTTAGAAAACATGGTAATTGTAATCGTTAGGCAACTTCCTAATGCAGAAAGTAATAATTCAACAGGAGTCATGCCTAAATTGCTACCGCCCATTTGTTGTGGCTCGTCAACAATGACTTTAAATCCGCGAGACTCTGCTTCAACCTTAAGCCCATCTTTAAGAGTAACAGTAGAACGCATAACTTGATTTGCCATATTAAATGCCTCCCCCTAAATATTTAACTTTATTTTTAGTTTGTGAATAATTCCACAATGAAAGTATACTAGAATTAGTATTAAATTAAAATATCTAAAATGAAGAGTTTGAAAATTTGTCATAAAAAATTTGTCTAATTTGTGAATATTTTAACCTTCTAAGTATGGTTAACCATTCTATTTTTTTCTTTTTTTTATTAAAATAGATGTATCAACTAGTAATTACAATGAGAGGGGTCTTTTTAAGTTGAAACAAGTAGTTAAATTCGTATATGATTTTAGATTGGGAATTAATATTCCTCAATTTGATAAAGATTGGGAAGAATATTCTACATTAGAACAAAGTTATATTATTGATCGCTGGGAACAGGAGCGCGCTAAGATCCCAGATCGAATTAAACTGGTAGAAAAGGAAATTATGGAGAAACAAGAACTTATGTTTGAGATGAGCTTCGAAGAATATTGTAAAGTTCATGAAGAAATTGTGGATAAGGCTAGCGTAATCAATGAATTAAACATCTGGTTTAGAACACAGGGAGAGGTTACAGAAAAAAGTATGAACGAATAGAGAATTTGATTAACACCATTTAATGTAGAGAAAGGTGTATTATAGATGAAACTTATTTTTGCCACTACAAATTCTGAAAAATTAATTGAAGCAAAAATGGCTTTAGCACCCTTTGGCTTTGAGGTAGAGGATGAATCGTTTCCATTTAAAGAACCAACCGAAGGAACGATGGAATCTATTGCAAGGTATAAATTATCTCAAATTGAAGATAGAGAGGAACCTGTATTTGTAGATGATTCAGGTATTTTTTTTGAAGCATATCCTAACTTCCCTGGTATTTTAACGAAAAGAATTTTTAACTTAGTTGGGTATAAAGGAATTGAAAAACTGTTAAAAGAGGAGAATAGGTCAGCTTATTTTCACGGGGTCATTGCAATGAAATGGAGAAATGAAATAAAGGTATTTCATGGAGAACTACATGGTAAAATTACCAACTTGATTCCAAACGATTTGCCAATCGACCTTAAATTCCCTTTTGATCCTATTTTTATACCCAATGGATATAACAAGGTTTTAGGAGAGATGCCAATTGAAAAAAGAGTATTTCTCTCTTATCGAAGAATTGCGTTAGAAGAGATGGGGAAATGGTTAAAAAACCAACTCGTTGTAGATAAAACTTCGTGAAACGAAAATTCCGATAATGATAAATAAATAGAAGAAAAGAAAATCGAGGATAATTGTGTTTTTTTACATGATTTTTAATTATTTTTAAACAAATTTTCAATTCGTTTTTAAACCGGTTTCGTATTATACTGTTGCTATAACTCTGAAAGGTTAGGGAACTAAATGTATTATCCGTACGAGATCGTCCAAAAAAACAAACATTATAGTATTTTAAATGGAGCTTATTCAACGATCGCCAATACTTATACTGGTTTCATTTCGTTATATGCAATTAATATTCTTCATGCTAATAATCAACAAGTTGGTTTAATTAATTCACTCCCAGCTATCGTTAGCTTAATCACAACGGTGATTGGAGGCTATTGGTTTAGCCGACAAGAAATGAAACGAAAAGTATGCGGAATAGGGATTTTATCGACGAGGTTTTTCCTCTTACTTTTTGCCCTCATTCCATTTCTTCCATTATACCAAGCATGGGTCTTAGTGATCTTAATTGGTTTAATGAATGTACCTGGAAGTTTAACAAACCTTTCCTGGCAATCTTTAATAGGGGATCTAATCCCAGAGAAAGAGAGAGGACTTTTCTTTAGTAACCGTAATCGGATCTTAACTATTGTAGGAATGGTATCTACCGCATTAGTAGGTTGGATTTTAAATCATTTTAATACAACGAATCCATATCCATTTCAAATTCTCTTTTTTGTTTCTTTTTTATTTGGTTTATTGGAAGCATACTATCTATTCAAACATGTTGAACGAAAGGAATATAGTCTTATCGATTCAACTAAATCCAAACATTTATTGACAGCGATGAAAGAAAGTATCTCAGAGAAACCATTTCTTTTTTTTCTTTTAAGTTCAATGCTTTTTAATTTCGGCTGGCAAATGGCTTGGCCTTTATTTAGTATCTATCAGATTAAAACAGCAGGAGCTACTGCAGTCTGGTTAAGTTTATTTACTGTTACAAATCAATTATCACAGATTCTCACCTATACTTGGTGGGGAAGAATGTCTGAACGATTCGGTAATTCAGTGATGCTCTTTATTGCTTCAGCAGGGATGGCATCTGCTCCTTTTTTAACTGTACTTTCTACCAATTTAGTCTACTTAACAATGACGAATTTATTTACTGGTGCATTTCTAGCAGGGACGAACTTTTTGTTATTTAATCAATTATTGGGTGTTTCGCCAGGGAAGAATCGTTCTTCTTATATTACTTTATACACCATTGTTATTGGTTTTATCGGTTTTATTTCACCCCAAATTGGTGTTTGGCTATTATCATTGACCGGCATGTTTTGGGCTATGAATATATCATCAGTCATTCGTTTATTAGGAGCTTTTGCCTTTTTTGTCGTTGCTTTTAAATTTGAAAAGGATCGTATTCCAGCAATACTTCGTCATTAGACGGGGTATTTTTTTATACATCATTATTGTGGGCTATTTTAATACTTGTATACGAACGTGAATTCGATGTAAACTAGAAAAAGAGAAGTTAAATTTTTCATGGAGGGTATAAATGTCTACATTTCGTTTTATCCACACTGCAGATCTTCATTTAGATACACCATTTAAGGGATTAGTCCATATACCTAAGCATTTACATCAACAAATTCAACAATCTACTTTCAGGGCTTTTGATCAAATTATCGATTATTGTATTAAGTATCAAGTAGATTTTTTGCTTATTTCTGGAGATGTTTTTGATGTGGAGGAACATAGTTTAAAAGCATTGCTTCATTTTTACCAAGGACTTAAAAAGTTAGATGAACATGGAATACAAAGTTATATTATACATGGTAACCACGACCCAGCAGATCAGATAAAGTCTTCATTTGATTGGCCAAAGAGCGTTCATTTTTTTCCTTCTGACAAAGTGGAAGTCTATTCCTTTATTAAAGAGCAAAAAGAATTAGTTCGAATATATGGACGTAGTTTTCCAACAAAGTCATTTAGAGAAAATATCGTTCCTGAGTATAAGAAAAAAGAGTCTGCTGAAGGAATATTCCATATCGGTTTACTACACACCAATCTAGATGGAAACCCTGAGCATGATACATATGCGCCTACTACAACGCAAGAACTACTTTATTCTGACATGGATTATTGGGCTTTAGGTCATATCCATAAAAAGCATGTGGTTTCTAATTCCACGCCTGTGATCGTTTACCCTGGGAATCCACAAGGCCGCCATATGAAAGAAACAGGTACTAAAGGGTGTGTACTGGTTGAAGTTGATCGTCAAAAAGTTCAAACGATGAAATGGATCGAAACCTCACAGATTAAATGGGACGAAGTAGTGATCGATATTACCTCAATAGAGAACATGAATCGTCTTATGGATCATATTCAGGAAAAGATAGATGGGATGATGCAAACCTCTCAAGTTCCAATGATTCTCCGAATTTCTTTGATTGGCGAGTCGGACTTACATTTCGAGTTACATGAAGATGGAAAAAAGGAAGAAATGGTTGAAATATTAAACCAAAACTATATCGTTCAAAGTCAATGGACATGGATAGAATCGATTCAATTAAAAACCACGCCTTATTTTCAGATTGAAGACTATTTAGAAAAAGGTTCCTTTTTGGTTGATTATCTAGAACAATTAACACTTGCAAAAGAACAAATGGATGTAACTGTAATAGAAAAAGAATTGGGTCATGAACTATTTAAAAACCGTAGCTTAAAAAATCATTTTACCTCTTTTTCTAATGAAGACATAGATAACATTTTTGAAAAAGCTAAACATTTAGCCATTCACTTTTTCACTAGGGAGGAGAGAAATTCTTGATCATTAAAAAATTATATATCTATGGGTTTGGAAAACTGAATGATCTAACCATTGAACTTCACAATGGAATCAATGTGATAGAAGGGATGAATGAGTCTGGAAAAAGTACGATGATGGCGTTTATTCGTTCTATTCTTTTTGGTTTTGAAGGAAGAAAAAATGCTCATCTTCGGTACGAACCAATTCATGGGGGCAAATTTGGAGGGACCATTGAAATCGTTGATGTAAATAACCAATCTTATCGAATTGAACGAATTCATTCGCAAAAGGCATCTGGAGATGTAAAAGTTTATCTTCCTAATGGAGAAGTAGCAGGGGAAGAGGTTTTGCCACAACTCATTGGAAAAGTTAACGAAAAGGTATATAAGCAAATCTTTTCTTTTGGTTTAACAGAGTTGCAACAAATCGATTCGCTTCAAGATGAAGAAATAAATAGTTTTATCTATCATACAGGTACAGGATCAGCAAGCCAAATTTTGAAAATGAAGCAGACGCTTGAACAGAAACAGCAACAACTATTTAAAATGGGCGGTAAAAAACCTGAAATAAATTTGATCTTGGCAGAGATGGATCGTATTTATCTATCTAAAGAAAAATTAAAGCAAAAATATGACCAATATCAAACATTGATCTTGAAAATAAAAAGTCTAGAAGAAGAAATAGTTGAGAACGAATTACAAATGGAAAGAATAAAAAAGAATACGCTATGGTTAGAGAAAGTTGTCCAATCCTATGATACTTACATTCGACTGAATCTTTTGCAAGAACAACTTAAGGAGTATCCTAATCCTTTTCTATTCCCAGAAGACGGAATGAGCAGATTAAAGACATTAGAAGAAAAATGTTTAGATTTAGAAGTAGAAAAAGAGAATGTATTAAATAGGAAACTAGAAGTAGAAAAGGAACTTGAAAATTTCTATGAAAATCCTTTTCTTGAAGAAAATAAGGATAAAATTCAACATTTTAAGAATCAATTAAATAAATATCAAGAAAATCAAAGGGAATACCAGAGTTTATCGCAAGAAAAGGAAAGCTTACACGAACAAATAAATGATATGTTAAAACAATTGGGGCCAACTTTTTCAAAAGAAAAAGTACAATTGATTGAATTTTCTATTCAAGATAAACAATTTTTACAAGAATACTCACTACAAATACAAAGCAAACAAAGAGAACTAGAAAGCGTAAAACAAAGAATCGAAGATAAGGAGCTAAGGAAGATTCATCTTGAAGATTCTATATATTCTTTAAAAGAACATGTCTTTTCTGAGCAAAAAGCTGATAAGCTCGAAGAAATATATCCGGTCATAAAAAAGAATTGGAATGACCTTAAGGAAAAGGAATGGCAAAAAACACAATTAGAACAACAAAGGAATGTATACCAGCATCAACAAGATCATTCAAATTCTTTTCAAAGCAATGGAATTCTCCTTATTATGGTAGGAATTTTCTTGTTAGGTAGTATTGTACTTTTCTATTTTAAAGAATGGCTACCAGCAAGTCTATTATTATTCTTTAATGTCATTCTGTTAACTTTACATTATCAACAAAAACTACACGTTAATCAGGGAAGAAAATTGAATGTCTCAATGACCCAGCTAGATGAGCAACTTGAAGACCTTCAAAATCAAATCACTACGATCTTGAATAAGTCAATTCCACTTATTGAAAACTATGGTTTTGAGGTTCTCGATGAGTTCACAATAAACAAAATAGAAGAGTTAAGGGCAAAAGCAATTTCACAAAAAGGACAATTAGATGAGAAAAAGGCTCATCTTGAAGAAATAAATAAAGAAAGAAGAGGAATTCGGGTAGAACTTTCTACTTTACAAAAAGTTCGTCAGCATTTAGAAAAGGACTTAACTACCTTACAGAAAAACTGGAAGGACTGGTTTTTTCAACACCATTTTGATGAGGTATTGTCACCATTGGTCGTCTTTGATATCATCGCAACAATACAGAGAGTAAAAGAATGGATCAAGAAAGAAGAAAGTTTAATAAAAAAAATAGATTTTGTTAAAAAAGAAATTGTTGAATATGAAAAAAAAAGTAAAGAATTATTAGAAATTGTTGGGTTAAACGGCAAATCTATTGAAGAAGGGATTTTTCAATTAAATGAACGCTTAAATGATCATCTGCAGGCAAAGCAAAACCATCAGATTTTATTAGAAAAGTTCGATGGGTGGAAAGAACAGCTGGAGATGTTGGAAAATAAAATAAAATCGATTCATGATCAAATTGAAGAACTAATCAATTATGCAGAGGTTAAAGATAAAGAAGAATTTTATCATAAAGCAAAGAATTTTGAACATTATCAAATCCTTTTGAATGAAAGTAGACAACTCACTACTTTATTAAAATTAAGTTGTAAGACTGAAGAGGAATACCAGCGATTGTTAAAAACTCTTGAAACTGAAAATAAAGAGGAGATCATGGCAAAACTTGTTCAGTTTAAAGACGAGATAGAAAAAAGATCAACCTTAAATAAACAATTGTTAGAAGAAAAAGGAGAATTACAAAACCAAATTAAAGAGCTTGAAGAAGATCAAACCCTTACAGAACTAAACCAAAGTTATGTAGAAATGCAATCTCAGCTTCATCAAAAGGTAAAAGAATGGATGACGATCACGCTAGCAAAACAGATCATGGAAAAAGCGATGAGTCGCTATGAAAAAGAAAAACAGCCACAGGTGATGAAAAGGGCTTCACATTACTTATCGTTATTAACGGATGGAGAATACCAACAAGTCTATGTTCCCATCAATAGTCATTCTGTTGAAGTTATTAGAAAAGATGGACAAAGATTTATGCCTCAGTTTTTAAGCCGGGGTACGATCGAACAGCTATTCTTAGGGTTGCGTTTTGCACTTGTTGAAGAATTTTCTAATCAATATTTTCTTCCAATTATTTTAGATGACATTTTCGTAAATTTTGATCCTAGAAGATTAGAACTATCTATCCAAGCATTAGAGATTCTGGCAAAGCAGCATCAAGTTATTTTTTTCACTTGCCACCCACATGTTACAAGAAAAATAGGAGCACTTATTAAGGAAATCAAACAGATATCACTAAATCATTATTCTTCAAGTGGTATCATATAGTTTCTTTTGGTAAACAGATAAAAATTCTCCATGTAAATGTTTATAAAGGTAGTAATCGAAGGTTGCAGATCCTGTTAAAAAACCGACGAGGCGCCAATCGAATGTTTAATAATGTCCATATTCTCACATCTCATCAAGATTTTACGATATATTATATGTTACTAGGACGGCTCACTAAATAAATAAAAAGTTTAAAATGTGCTTTCAAAATAAATTGGGAGCCGTTAAAATGGAATAGTTAAATAGAAACTGCAATCGTTAGAAAAGGTGACATCAATGAAAAAGATTTTTAACTACCCAATCTCTATTTGGATTTTGGCAATCGGAATGACTATCAATGTGACGGGTAACTCTTTTCTATGGCCTTTAAATACCATTTATATAACAAAAGTTTTACACCAATCGATGTCTATTGCTGGTATCGTTTTAATGCTACAACAAGCAACTGGTATATTAGGAAATTTGATTGGTGGCTGGTTATTTGATAAATGGGGCGGTAAGAAAACGATTATTACTGGAATCTTACTATCTGTCATTACTGTTTTAGCATTGTCAGTCTTTAATCAGTGGACGATTTATGTCATACTGATGCTGATTTTAGGCTTTAGTAATGGACTAGTTTTTCCTTCTATGTATGCAATGGCTGGTTCTGTGTGGCCTGAAGGAGGAAGAAGAGCCTTTAATATGATTTATGTGTCTCAAAACTTTGGAGTGGCATTAGGGTCTACTCTTGGAGGGTTGGTTGCACAGATTTCTTTTTCCCTTATCTTTATCGTCAATGCTTTAACGTTTATTCTTTTTCTCCTTCTGGTGTTATTTGGTTTTAACAAGGATCAATGGCAAGAGGTTTCTGACAATACAATCGGACATCGTGATCTAATCGGGAACGAAAGTATGATCAAGAACCAACTTAGTCATTTTATTGCCCTGATGGTGATCTCGTTAGCATTTATCTTATCATGGATTCCTTATGTACAATGGCAAACAAGTCTATCAGCGTATATTTCAAGCATAGGTATCCCATTATCTAAATACACATTACTATGGACAATCAATGGGGCTTTGATTGTTCTTGGACAACCATTGGTTAATTACATTACTAAGTTTCTTTTACGAACCATTAAAAAACAATTGCTGATTGGAATGATCATTTTTGTTTTTTCCTTTTTATTGTTATATCAGAATAAAAGTTATTTCGGATTTGTATTGGCTATGGTCATAATGACATTAGCAGAAATGCTAGTTTGGCCAGCCGTTCCCTCTGCAGCAGCCAATTTAGCACCGGAGGGAAAAGCTGGATTTTATCAAGGGGTTATTAGTAGTGCCGGAGCTGGTGGAAGGATGCTAGGCTTTTTAATTGGTGGTTGGCTTTATGATCATACTACGATGGATGTACTGATCATCATTATGATATCCTTCTTTGTCATATCAGGATTAATCTTTTCCAATTATGATCGAGGACTGAAAATGAAGGGAAGAAAACGCTATGCCCAATGTATGGACCCATAACCTATTTGGGGAGCACTTGGATAAAGAAATTGGGTACGACTTTTTAGAACATAAAGAGATTTACTACCTAGGTTGCCAAGGGCCTGATCCTTTTTTCTACCATCATTTTTGGCCATGGAGAAAGGATAAGTCAGTAACGAAGATTGGTAGTTTACTTCATAAGAAACACTGTGGTTCATTTCTGGTAGAGATGGTTCAATATTTAAAGCAACACCCTGACCCGTTATTAAAAGCATATGTTTTTGGTTTTGTTAGCCACCATCTTTTAGACCGAAATACTCATCCCTATATTGTTTATCGTTCAGGAGAAGAGGGAAATAAACATCAAAAGTTAGAGATTATGATAGATACCTTAATGATGAAACGTTTTAAAGGAGTTGACACTTGGAAGACACCCGTTTTTAAAGAAATTGATGTAGGCAAAAATCTACCATCTCAGATCCAGCAAATGCTAATCTATTTAATAAAGAAAGTTCATGCTGAAAAAAGACCTGATTTACAATTGGTGATTAATCAATCCTATCAGGATATGATAAAAGCTTTAAAGTTTTTATTTGACCCAACAGGGATTAAACATATACTGCTAGGGGAGATGGTTTCGCCATTTTCTTACAGCAAAAAGATCCCGAATAAAGACTTTCTCAATCTTCAACATACTGAGTGGTTTCACCCTACAAATGGAATTGAAGGAAGTAAAGAAAGCTTTCTGGATCTTTTTGATCGAGCTAAACAGGAAGCAATTCCAATCTATCAATGTATAGAAGATTATCTTCGTGGTATCAAACCAATTGAACAAATGAAGTCACTGATTGGAAATGTGTCCTATGAGACAGGAAAACCTTGTGATGCCAAGCTGGACAATCAATTTTTTGAGCTCATCTTATAAAAAATTGTTCTTTTTACAAAAGGTGACTTTTGTGATTACCTTTCTTACCTTATTTATTAAATCATAAGAAGGAATGAGCAAAGGAGCACGGTACAAAGTACAATTTTATAATAAAAAATACTATTTTCTACAAAACTCTGAAAGGCTACAGCAAGTTTACTACTTTTGCTTGTTGTTGGCCTTTTTTTAGGTCTACTTTGGTTAAAAGCCATATTCCAACGACAAAGAATAAAACGAGAGAAACGATACCAAAACGACTAGAGCCTGTTAGTTGACCTACAATAGCAAAAAGGAAAGGCCCGAATATAGAAGCAAATTTGCTTGAGATTCCATAAAAGCCAAAGAATTCAGCAGTTCGATGAACTGGAACCAAACTGCCATAGATCGAACGACTGATGGCTTGACTTCCTCCCTGAACCAAACCAACAGCAGAAGCCAAGATATAAAAGTGGACAGTCGAAGTCATAAAATAACCAAAAATGACGATGATAACATAAATCCATAATGATAAGTATAAAGACTGCTTAGAACCGATTTTCCTAGCTAATTTTCCAAATAAAAGAGAGAAGGGAATACCAACAAACTGAGTGATCAATAAGGCAGCAATTAAATCTGAAGTCCCAATCCCAATTTCTCTACCATAAATGGTTGCCATTTTGATAATCGTACTAATCCCGTCATTATATAACCAAAAAGCAATGAGGAATTTTACTAATTCCTTATAATGGTTGATTTCTTTAAAAGTCGTTATCACACGACTTAATCCAATAATTAGGTAGGATTTCTTTGTAGAGTTTTGTTGATCTGTCTTTTTTTCATTTACAAATTTAAATAAGGGCAATGAAAAAATAAGCCACCAAGTACCGACAGTTAAGAATGAGAGTTGAGTTGCTGTCGTAGCATCAGGAATATGAAATAATTCCGGTTTTTGGATCATTGTTAGATTAACTAATAATAAGAAACCTCCACCAATATATCCAAATGCATAACCTCTAGATGAAACATTATCCATTTCCTCTAAAGGAACAATCTCAGGAAGAAAGGCATCGTAAAAAACGTTTCCTCCGGAAAATCCGATCATTCCTAATATATAAAGAAAGGAAACCAAGAGATAATCTCCTTTATCTGTAAAAAAGAGTAAACTTGTTGCAATCGCACCCATATAGACAAAAATTCGTAAAAACTGTTTTTTGGAACATGTATAATCAGATATAGCTCCTAAGATTGGGGCAAGAATTGCAACAATCAACATCGCAATCGATTGAGTATATCCCCAATAAGCGGTAGCTGTCGTCTTTTCTAGTGAGATCCCTGCAATATCTGTGTAATAAATCGGTAAAACGGCGGCCATAATTGTTGTTGCAAATGCAGAATCTGCCCAATCATACATGGTCCAGCCAAAGATTGCCTTTTTTCTATCCATAAAGTTCCTCCACGTCCCTTTTTTCCTATCATATCATGTAATTAAACGAAAAGAATCGGTTGCATCATTAAATTTATATAAAATTTACATTAACGTTGGAGAATCAAATTTCGCCATGATCCCTTACATTAGCTTGAAGAGCGATCTGGGCAGTCACACAAATGTTTGCGTGAAATTAGTGTCATTTTTTGTTGGATTTATTTTTTTATAATTTTTCAAAAAACTATTGTCTTTAAGAGTTTTATAAATTAAAATAACAATCAAATATTTTACGAAATTCAGTAGTAAAATTTCAAATTATTGATTAAATAAGCCACTTTTTATATGTATTAGTCCTAATATCATTACTAAAATTTAAAATATAGTTTGAGGAGAGGAAATGGAATGGTGCAAACATATACTTTAGATGAACTGGATAAAGAAATGATTAAGCTTCTATCGAAGGATGGAAGAATGGCTTTTACAGAGATTGCAAATCAATTAAATGTATCAGAAAAAACAATACGTGTAAGATATAAGAACCTTGTTGAGAACCAAATTCTTGAGGTTGTAGGAATAGTAAATCCAATTTCTCTTGGGGTCAAAACGGGAGCAATTATTCAAATAAGCGTGCAGCCAAATACGCTTGATCATGTGATTGATGAACTTCGGTCTTTTCGAGAAATCCGATACATTTCTTTTGTTTCTGGGGAATTTCAGTTGCTTACTCAAGTTAATGTACATACCTATGAGGAATTAACAGAGACGCTAAAAAAGGTTAATAGAATTGCAGGAATTATGCATGTGAATGTAATGGTTCAACTCGAGGTATATAAAAATTCATTCGAGTATCTATAAGGTATGTTTTTTAAGCCATTTTTAATGTTCTTAACAACAATTGTATATTGATATTGAGGCTACTATCAAAGAAGAAGCGGAAAGAGATGATATAGTTTAAAACTTGGTGCAGGGGTAGGAATAAAGATGATGGACTTCAGTTTGATTGCTCATCCAATGATAAAAAATAACTTTAGATGAAAATACAAAAATTGAATTTTAGAAAGGGAGTAGGATCATGAAAATCTATATTTCAGTCGACATGGAAGGGATTTCAGGTGTAGCGACAAACATGCAATTGAAGAAAAATGATGAGTATCATCGTTTTCGCAAACTAATGACACAGGATGTAAATGCAGCAATAGAAGGTGCCTTTCAAGGGGGAGCAACAGAAGTAGTAGTAGCGGATGGTCATGGAAATATGTCAAATATTCTGATTGAGGATCTTGACCCAAGGGCTCGCTTAATTTCTGGAAATAATCGCGTCATGTGCCAAATGGAAGGTATTGATGATAGTTTTGATGGTGTATTCTTTGTTGGCTATCATGGGCGGGAAGGTGGTTCCGAACGTTCTGTGATTAGTCATACCTTGGCAGGGGTAGCTGTAAATGAAATGCGAATCAATGGTAAGGTAGTAGGAGAAAGTGAATTAAATGCTGGTGTTGCAGGATTTTATAAAGTTCCAGTTCTACTTGTTACAGGGGATGACATAGTAACCTCAGAAGTAAAAGACACATTACCCAATGTTGAAACAGCTATTGTTAAGCGTGGAATTGACCGTTTTGCTGCGGAATTATTATCACCGGATAATGCTCACGAATTGATAAGGAAAAAAGCTAAAAATGCTGTAAAAAATGCAAGCCAAATCAAACCATATGTTGTCCAAGGTCCAGTTATATTTGAAATTGAGTTTAAGGGGAGCAATCAAGCACTAATGACAACAACGATCCCTTCAGTTGAATTAGTAAACCCTAAAACCATTCGCTTTACTTGTGATGATTATGTAACAGCATACAAAATGATGTGGGGATTAGTGATCATTGGTATGTCAGCAACAAATGGGGTTTTAGGACATGCCAATGCTTAAACTAAATAAATGAATAAAAAAGAGGAGGAAAATCAATTGAAAAGGTTATTATTTTCATTCTTAGTTATCGTTTTATTCGTTGTTCCAGTTTTAACTGCATGTGGAAATACTGCCAAGCAAACATCTTCAGAAACAGGAAGTACCACAAACAATATTAAACAAGAGATTACGTTAAATGCAATGAGTGAACCGCCGACTTTAGATCCAGCATTAGCAACCGATACTACTTCAGGTTGGGTAATTGAACATCTTTTTGAGGGTCTATATACCACAGACAAAAATGGTGATATAGTCAAAGGAGCAGCCAAAGATGTTCAAGTTTCTGAAGATGGGAAAACTTATACCATCACCATTCGTGATGATGCAAAATGGTCAGATGGAGATCCACTAACAGCATATGATTTTGAATATGCTTGGAAACGTGTTCTAAACCCAGAGACTGCAAGTGATTTTGCTTTTTATTTATATTACATTAAAGGGGCAGAAGCGTATAATAGTGGAGAGGCAACTGTAGATCAAGTTGGAGTAAAAGCGATAGATGACCATACATTAGTCGTGGAATTAGAAGAGCCAGTTGGTTTTTTTGATAAAATGTTAACATTTTGGGTTTACTTCCCTGTGAAAAAATCTCTTGTTGAAGAGAATAAAGATTGGGCAGCAGAAGCGGAAACTTTGGTGAGCAATGGTGCTTACAAGTTAACTAGTTGGATCCATGACTCAGAAGTAGTGATCGAAAAGAATGATCAGTACTATAACAAAAATGAAATCACAATGGAAAAAGTAACATGGGTGATGATCAATCAAGCCACCACCTATTATCAAATGTATAAAGGTGGACAAATTGACTTGATTCAAAGTATTCCCGCTGATGCGATTCAAACTGAAAAATCAAATGAGGAATTTAAAATCACACCTTTATTTGGAACCTATATGTTTATGTTTAATGTCAAAAAGGAACCATTTAATAATCCAAAAGTACGAGAGGCTTTTAACTTAGCAATAGACCGAGAAGCCATTACTAATCATATTACATTATCTGGTGAAACACCAGCATACGCCTTTGTTCCTTATGGTGTTAAAACGCCTTCAGGAGAAGATTTTCGTGCACAAAAAGAAGCTTATTTAAAGAAAGACTTAGAAAAAGCAAAACAATTAATCCAAGAAGCAATGCAAGAAGAAGGTTGGACAAAGTTTCCTGAGGTGACTTTAATTTATAACACCTCTGAAAATCACAAGAAGATTGCAGAAGCAATTCAGGATATGCTTAAGAAAAACTTAGGGATTGAAATTACTTTAGAAAATCAGGAATGGAAAGCCTATTTGGAAAGAACAAATTCATCTGACTTTCAAATGGCTCGCATGGGTTGGGTTGGAATTTTCTTAGATCCATCTGTCATTCTGGATTATTTTCTAGGTGATAGTCCTAATAATAGAACATTATGGATAAGTGAGAAATATGATGATTTATTACATAAAGGAAAAGTAGAACAAGATCAGACCAAACGGATGGAATATTTACATCAAGCAGAAGAAGTATTGATGCAAGAACTTCCATTCATGCCAATCTACTTCTATTCCAATAATTATCTCACATCGAAAAAGTTTGAGGGAATTGTGTATCCTTATAACCGCTATCCAAATGTCCGTTGGGCAAAAAAAATTGCTGAATAAAGGAAAGTAGAAAATGAAGAAATTACTGCTAACTGGATTTGAACCGTTTTTGGATAATCCAATCAATCCAACAGAAGAAATTGTTAAAGAATTAAAAGGAAAGGTAATTAACCAATATTTAGTAATTGAACAGGTTCTTCCTGTAGATTTTGCAGAAGCGGCAAAGGTTTTATTTAGGGTTTTTGATAAAGAAAAACCAGATGTTGTCATTTCATTAGGACTTGCTGCTGGAAGAAACCGAATTACACCTGAACGTATCGCTATTAATTGTAATGATGGGGCTGCAGATAATAAAGGAGTTATCATGCAAGATCAACCTATAGAGCAAGAAGGTCCTGCTGCCTATTTTTCTACATTACCAATCAGAAGAATAGTAGATACTTTGGTTGCAGAAGGATATCCTGCAGAAATATCAAATAGTGCTGGTACCTATTTGTGCAATCATGTCATGTATAGTATGTTACACAAAATAGCAAAAGAAGGTCTTTCTACACGTTCTGGATTTGTTCATGTGCCTGCTTCTCATGATTTAGCGCTCAAAAATCGTTCTTTACCAAGTTGGCATCAACATGACTTAGTTAAGGCAATCGAGTTGATCATCAATGTTTTGTAAACATTGAAATTGATTCAAATAGGTTCCTATAAAAGAGTCGGAAAAACCGACTCTTTTTCATTATTAGAAAGAAGTAAAATCAAAATGACGAACTAGCGGAGGTTTCTTTATTTGGAAAAAGCGATTTCACTACCCAATTAGAGTGGAAGAATTTCCTCAGCTCAAGCAACGGTTGATGGGCTATTAAATATCAAGACAATGATAATACTTGAAGACGGAACTGTCGTGTTAATTGCTATGAAGAATATCGTCAGGAATATATCAATGAAGTGTGCAATTACACTTGAATTTCACAGTTAAATCATGGAAAATAGAAGAAAATAAAGATAGAGGTGAAATATGTGTCAAGCAAGATTGAAGAACAGGTAAAAAGATTTTACGAACTTGTAAAAAAGATAAAGTCGTACAATGAAGCAATCAATGTGATGTATTGGGATTTAAGAACAGGGGCACCTAAAAATGGAGTAGAAGGACGTTCTGAAGTCATAGGTATTTTATCTTCAGAAGTTTTCCAAATGAAAACGTCTTCAGAAATGGAACAGTTATTAAATCAATTGTCAGAATATGAGGATGAAATTGATCAAATCACACTAAAATCTGTTCGCTTATTAAAGAAAGAATTTGATCGAGATAAGAAAATTCCAAAAGACAAATACCAAGAATATGTTGTCCTCGTCTCTAATGCAGAGTCTGTTTGGGAGGAAGCAAAGAAAAAGAATGATTTCTCTTTATTTAAACCATATCTAGAGAAAATAGTAAAATTTAACCAAGAATTTATTGAACTTTGGGGTTATGAAGGAAATAAATACAATGCCTTATTAGACCAATATGAACCAGGAATGACAGTTGAACAACTTGATCCAATTTTTAAAGATTTAAGAGATGCATTGGTTCCATTAATACAAAAGGTAGCCAAAGCCTCCCCCGTCGATACAAGCTTTTTGAAAAAAGAGTATGATCCCCATCAACAAAAAGAACTGTGCCAATTTATTTTAAGGAAAATGGGTTACGATTTTGAAGCTGGTAGGCTTGATGAAACGGTTCATCCCTTCCAAATCACATTAAATCGTGGTGATGCAAGGGTAACAACCAAGTTTGAGAAAAATGATCTAACCATCGCATTATTCGGAACCATGCATGAAGGTGGACATGCGCAATATGAGCAAAATATCTCAAAAGATTTGGAAAAAACACCTTTGGCAGAAGGAAGTTCAATGGGGATTCATGAATCTCAATCTCGTTTTTGGGAAAATATGATTGGACGAAGCTCTCTTTTCTGGGATACCTATTATGAAGATTTGATTTCTTATTTCCCTGAACAATTAGGAAATATCACAAAAGAAGATTTTTATAGAGCGGTTAATGAAATGAAACCTTCATTGATTCGAACTGAGGCGGATGAACTTACATATAATTTTCACATTATGATCCGTTATGAAATTGAAAAAGGACTGATCAATGGAACGATACAAGTAGAAGAACTGCCCACGATTTGGAAAGAAAAAATGCAGGAATATTTAGGGATTGTTCCTAATACCGATGCGGAGGGAGTATTACAAGATGTGCATTGGTCTGGAGGGATGATTGGTTATTTTCCAACCTATGCATTAGGTAATATCTATGCTGCACAATTTTATCATCAACTTAAATTAGAGTTACCAAATTTTAATGAATTATTGCAAAAAGGGGATTTAATCCCAATCAAAAATTGGTTAGACGATAAGATTCACCGTTTTGGTAAAGCTAAAACACCAAACGAACTGTTAAAAGATGTAACCCATGAGAGTTTAAATGCGAAATATTTAATTGAATATTTAACCGAGAAAGTAAAAGATATCTACCAAGTCTAGCCCTTTTTTCTTTTAAATGGTTGTGGGAGGAATGAAATGATTTTTCTTAATCATGAACTAGCTGAACAAATTGTTGATCGAACCATGAATATCATTCACCGAAATATCAATGTGATGAATGAAAAAGGAGTTATTATTGGTTCTGGAGAAAAAGAAAGGATCAATCAAATCCACGATGGCGCAGTTGCTGTAATCAAAAGTCAATCTGTGGTTGAAATCGATGAAGTAAAGGCGAACTATCTAAAAGGAGCAAAGCCAGGAGTAAATCTTCCGATCTTTTTTAGAAACGAAATTGTTGGTGTAGTTGGAATTACTGGCCGCCCAGAGGAAATACGAGGCTATGGAGAATTAGTTAAAATGGCTGCAGAAATGATTCTAGAACAGGCCTTTCTTTTAGAGCAAATTCAGTGGGATCAAAGATTAAAAGAGGAAGTCATTCATCAGATTGTAGTTGGCAATCTTGAAACAGATCCATGGTTTCTTGAAAGGGCAAAGATTCTTGGAATTTCATTTCAAATACCTAGAGTGGCAGTCATTATTGAAATAAAGGTTAATCAGTTATCTGAAAAGGAATTATTGAGTAGAAGGAAAAAAGTAGTCTCTACCCTTCAAAATTTGCTAGATAATGATGACTTAATGGCACTGGGGTATACCACTGATATTATCCTGTTTAAAAAAATTAAATTAAATGATGATCAATGGAATGAAGGACAAACACTGCAACAATTGCGTTCATGGGGATCACGTATCTTCCAATTATCAAAGGTCAAGACAACCATGAGCATAGGATCGTATTATCCTGAAATAGCGGGACTATCTTTATCCTATCATGAGGCAATGAAAACATTAGAAGTTGGGAAACATTTATTTCCTGATATCGATATTTATTCTTATCAAGAGATGGGTTTTCCTACCTTATTAGTGGATCTACCAAAAACATTAAAACATCCACTATTTGAAGTTTATCAAAGAATTGTTCAAAATGACAAAAAGGGTGAACTTCAACAAACATTAAAAGTATTTATTGAAGAGAACGGTGAAGTTAATCATACAGCAGAGAAGTTATTTATTCATCGAAATACTCTACATTATCGCCTCGAAAAAATAAAAGAAATGACAGGTAAAGATCCCAAAAAACTAAAAGATTTAATAGACTTATATATCTCAATGTTATTAAATTTGTTAAATTCAAAATAAAGCATTATTTATGCAAATAACCAAAAAAACGGCTTGTTTTTTTGGTTATTTTTTGTTGTATGAATGATGTTAATTGGCAAGGAACCGCTTACAATGGTAATTGAACTAATCATCATAAAAATACTTTAGGAGGAGTCAAAACATGGATGTTCAAGTAACTGCTTTAGGTGCTATAGTAGCATTAGTCATTGCCATTGTCCTGATTCTTAGGAAAGTTCCACCTGCTTACGGAATGATCGCTGGAGCATTAATAGGTGGTATTATTGGCGGTGCAGATTTAGGTCAAACAGTCACATTAATGATGGATGGTGCCAAAGGTATCATTCCAGCAGTATTAAGAATCTTAGCAGCTGGAGTTTTAGCAGGTGTACTCATAGAGTCTGGTGCAGCATCAACGATAGCTGAAACCATCGTGAAAAAATTAGGGGAAACAAGAGCATTGTTTGCGTTAGCGATTGCAACCCTTATCTTAACAGCTGTAGGGGTATTTATTGATGTTGCGGTTATTACCGTTTCACCAATTGCGTTAGCGATTGCAAAAAGGGCTAACCTTTCTAAAATGGCCATTTTAATTGCGATGATTGGTGGAGGTAAAGCAGGTAACGTCATTTCTCCTAACCCAAATGCGATTGCTGCTTCGGAAGCCTTCAATATTCCATTAACATCGGTTATGGCAGCAGGAATTATACCAGCATTTTTTGGTCTGATTGTCACTTATTTTATTGCAAAAAAACTTACTCATAAAGGTTCACAGGTTGAATTAGCAGAAATCCAAAACCACAGCGATGGAAACCTACCGATCTTCTTTACGGCTATTGTAGGGCCAGTTGTCACTATTGTCCTATTAGCATTACGTCCAATTGCTGATATTAGTATTGACCCAATGATTGCATTACCTTTAGGTGGATTGATCGGTGCATTATTTATGGGTAGAATCAAACAAATCAACCAATATGCAGTATCTGGTTTAGGAAAAATGTCTGGAGTTGCGATTATGTTATTAGGTACAGGTACATTAGCAGGTATCATTGCCAACTCTGGATTAAAAGATGTAGTCATTAATGCATTAAGCTCTTCAGGTTTACCAGCTTATCTATTGGCACCAATTTCTGGTGTACTTATGTCAGGAGCAACAGCTTCGACCACCGCGGGTACAGCTGTAGCAAGTAGTGTATTTGGTCCAACTATTTTAGAATTAGGCGTTGCTGCGATAGCAGGTGCAGCTATGATTCATGCAGGTGCAACAGTATTAGACCATTTACCACACGGTAGTTTCTTCCATGCTACAGGCGGTAGTGTAAATATGCAAATCAAAGAAAGATTAAAGTTAATCCCTTATGAATCATTAGTAGGTTTAACATTAGCTGTTGTTTCTACTTTGATTTATGGTGTATTTAAATTTTTCGGATAAGAATATGCTTCTAAGAAAGACAAAATAGATTGGAGTGTCTCAAATGAAAATTGTTATCGCGCCAGATTCATTTAAGGAAAGTTTAACAGCACTAGAAGTTGCCAATGCGATTGAGAAAGGTTTTCAAGAGATATATCCTGATGCAACCTATATAAAGATTCCTATGGCAGATGGTGGGGAAGGAACAGTTGAATCCTTAGTAGATGCCACAGATGGCCAAATTATAAATAAACAAGTGATTGGCCCATTGGGACATCCCGTGGAAGCATTTTTTGGGGTTTTGGGAAATGGAAAAACTGCTGTCATTGAAATGGCTGCCGCATCAGGTTTGCATTTGGTTCCTCAATCGGATCGCAATCCTTTAATCACTACGACATGGGGAACAGGAGAGTTAATTCTTGCTGCTTTAGATTATGAGGTAGAACATATCATTATTGGAATTGGTGGAAGTGCTACCAATGATGGGGGAGCAGGAATGGCTCAAGCATTAGGTGCTAAGTTACTAGATGATAAAGGCGAACAAATTGGCTATGGTGGTGGTTCATTAAACCAGCTTGTTTCAATTGATTTGTCAGCATTAGATCCAAGACTTCAACAAGTAAAGATTGAAGTGGCTTGTGATGTAAATAATCCACTTGTTGGTCCCACTGGCGCTGCAGCAATTTACGGACCTCAAAAAGGTGCAACACCTGAAATGGTCAACCTTCTTGATCGAAATTTAACCCATTATGCTGAAATCATCAAAAAAGATCTCAAAAAAAATGTCATTGATATTCCTGGGGCAGGTGCTGCTGGAGGTCTCGGTGCTGGCTTACTTGCTTTTCTTTCTGCTGAATTAAAAAGAGGAGTCGATATCGTTATAGCTGCAACAGAATTGGAAAAGCATATGAACAAGGCTGATTTGGTGATCACCGGAGAAGGTAAGATTGATAATCAAACCATCCATGGAAAGACACCCATTGGAGTAGCCAAAACTGCAAAAAAACTAAACATTCCTGTGATTGGAATAGCAGGTAGTGTATCCACAGACAGTCATATTGTCCATCAACATGGTATTGATGCTTTATTTAGTGTTGTACCTGGCGTGATTTCTTTACATGATGCATTCGAAGGCGCATCTAATTACGTTTATCAAACAGCTCGTAATGTAGCCGCTGTTTGGAGAATAAGTAAAAATGAAATATAAAATCTCTTAAATAGGTAAAATTTGGTCAATTCTTAAAATGAAGGAGCTTAAACGAGATGTTTATGCTCCTTTTTCACTGATATACATAGTTGTCATTTCAAATTCATAAGTTAAAATGATAGTATGATGAAGTAACTCCAAATTAAATGCTTAATATGGTGGTGGTCAAATGGGAGAAGTATTAAAACAATATGAAACATGGTTACAGTATGACAACTTACAACCAGAATTGATGGAAGAATTGCAGCAAATAGAAGGAAACATGAAAGAGATCGAAGAACGTTTTTACAAAAATTTAGAGTTTGGGACTGGTGGTTTACGAGGAATAATAGGCGCTGGTACAAACAGAATGAATATCTACACTGTTCGAAAAGCCACAATGGGGCTAACTAATTGTATTATTGAGCAAGGTGAAAAAGCGATCAAGCAAGGCGTGGTTATCGCATATGATTCAAGAAGATATTCACAAACTTTTGCAGAAGAATCTGCGAAAGTTTTAGCTACTCATGGAGTTCAGGTCTATTTATTTAATGAGCTTAGACCTACACCACTCTTATCCTTTGCCGTTCGACATTTGCATGCCTTTGCAGGTATAGTGATTACAGCTAGCCACAATCCTTCAGAATACAATGGTTACAAAGTTTACAATACAGATGGGAACCAAATCACTGAAGAAATGGCTGAACAAATCTATCATCAGATGACCAATGTAAAAGACATATTACATATTTCAGTAGAACCTTTAGATCAATTGCTTGAACAAGGTTTAATCCATTATATTGGTAAAGAGATTGACAATGAATATGCCAAGAATGTTCGGTCATTGTTATTAAATCAGGATCTGATTGCCCAAAGTGGCAAAGAATTATCAATTATTTACACCCCTTTACATGGGACAGGAAATAAACCTGTTAGAGAGATATTACATCAAGTTGGCTTTACAAACTTACATATTGTAAAAGAACAGGAACAT
Source organism: Tepidibacillus infernus (assembly GCF_048898065.1). NCBI lineage: Bacteria > Bacillati > Bacillota > Bacilli > Caryophanales > Bacillaceae > Tepidibacillus > Tepidibacillus infernus. The sequence goes on along the minus strand of NZ_JBLWFI010000001.1, from coordinate 926,579 downwards.
CCTGATCCCAATTTTTCAACAGTAAAAGCACCAAATCCAGAAGAAAGAGAAGTTTTTCATTTAGCTCTGCAATTAGCTAAGGAAAAGAATGCAGATATCATCATGGCAACCGATCCAGATGCAGATCGACTTGGTGTTCTGGTGAAAAATGGGGAAGAATATGAGGCTTTAAATGGAAATCAATTAGGTGCGATAATTTTATACTATTTATTAAATGAGAAAGCGAAGAAAGGAATTCTTCCTGAGAATGGGGTAATGGTAAATACCATTGTTACTTCAGACTTAGGAGAAAAAATCGCTAGTGCTTTTCATATTGCAACAGAAAAAACATTAACAGGTTTTAAATATATCGGTGAAAAAATAAAAGAATATCGCGAAACAGGACAATACACCTTTTTATTTGGTTACGAAGAAAGCTATGGTTATTTAGCAGGGGATTTTGTTCGGGATAAGGATGCAGTACAAATTACTGCTATTGTAGCCGAAATGGCTCTTGTATATAAACTTGAAGGAAAAAGTCTGTTAGACATTCTAGATGAAGTATACCAACGATTTGGGTATTACAAAGAAGATCTAGTTTCAATCACATTAAAAGGAATTGAAGGAAGTAACAAAATTAAGGAGATTGTTACGTCCTTTAGAGAAAATCCACCCAAAGAGTTAATTGGTATGAAGGTGAAGTCGGTAGAAGATTATTTACTGTCACCAATGGGTCTTCCTAAATCCAATGTGCTTAAAATCATTTTTGAGGATGACGCTTGGATTGCCATTCGCCCATCTGGTACAGAGCCAAAGCTAAAGTTTTACTTTAGTATGGTTAGTAATTCTCCACTTTCAGTTCAAGAAAAATTAAAACAACTAAAAGAGGCTGTCTTGGCACAACTTACATGAAATGCTATTGTGGGAAACAATACAAGATAAGGAATATTTATACGTAAAAAGGAGTCATAAAATGAAAGTAATCTACCCATTTCATGAATGGAAAATTATTGAAAATTCTTTTGATGTCGAAACAAATCTACAGGATGAAACGATTTTTGCTACAGGAAATGGATATATTGGCATGCGTGGAAATTTTGAAGAAGGATATGCTGGCCCAGAGGGTACTTCAGTAAACGGGACTTACTTAAATGGTTTTTATGAGTCAGAACCAATTATATATGGAGAAGAAGCTTACGGTTATGCCAAATATTCTCAAACAATGTTAAATGTAACGGATAGTAAAATTATTCGGTTATATGTTGAAGGTGAAGAATTTAATCTATTTACCGGAAAAATTCTTAACTACTATCGGGAATTAAACATGAAAGAAGGGGTTTTAACTCGAGAAGTAACCTGGGAATCACCTTCAGGCAAACAAGTAAAACTTAAAATTAAGCGATTTGTTGCTTTAACTAACAAACATTTAGCAACGATTTCTTATGAAGTAATCCCCCTTAATTTTGATGGTGAAGTCATTCTTATCTCAGCAATTAACGGAAAAGTGCAAAATCAAGTCTCTATGGGTGATCCTAGGGCTGGATCAGTTTTATCGGAGCAAGTTCTTTTAACAGAAGACGTAGTGCAAAGAGGAACTTTCGGTGCAATACATCAAAAGACAAAAAATACTCAGTTTGCTTTAGTCTGTGCTATGGAAAATGAGCTAGCGACTGAAAGTAATTTTACATTTATAGCGCAATCAAAAGATCAATGGGTCGAAACTAAGTACACAATTGTGGCCAACAAAGAACAATCCATTCGCTTATCAAAATATATTACCTACTATACATCAAAAGATTATCCTGAAAATCGGTTGCATGAGTTGGCGAGAGAAACAGTCATGGCTGCGAAACAACGAGGATTTGATGCATTATTTGCTGATCAAAAACAGTATTTACAAAACTTCTGGTACCGAAGCGATGTTGAAATTAAAGGAGATCTTTCTTTACAACAGAGTATTCGTTTTAATGAATATCATCTACTTCAATCTGTGGGGAAAGATGGAAAGACGAATATCGGAGCAAAAGGAATTACAGGCGAAGGATACGAAGGCCATTATTTTTGGGATACTGAGACCTATGTGTTACCATTCTTCCTTTATACGAATCCAGAAATCAGCAAAAAGTTAATCGAATATCGTTACAGTATTTTGGATAAAGCTCGTAAAAGAGCTAAAGAATTATCACATAAAGGTGCGCTTTATGCATGGCGAACCATTAATGGGGAAGAAACCTCAGCCTATTATCCAGCAGGGACTGCCCAATATCACATCAATGCAGATATCATTTTTGCCCTGAAAAAATATATACATGCGACAGATGATTTAGATTTTCTAGTAGAAAAAGGCGCTGAAATGCTCTTTGAAACCGCTAGACTTTGGGTAGATGCAGGAGATTATATCAAAAGGAAAGGAAATCGCTTCTGTATCAATGATGTAACTGGTCCTGATGAGTACACGGCAATCGTGAATAACAACTTATATACAAACATTATGGCAAAAGACCATTTAGAGTTTGCTTATCATACTGCTCAGTTACTTAAAGATAAATTTTCTAATGAATTCAAATCATTAGCTGAAAAGATCAATTTAAACGATGCAGAGATTGAAGAATGGAAGAACGCTGCAGAAAAAATGTATCTACCTTATGATGATGAATTAGGGATTCATCCACAGGACGATTCTTTTTTAGATAAAGCGGTATGGGACTTTGCAAATACGCCCCAAGAAAATTATCCATTACTTTTACATTATCATCCATTGGTAATTTATCGTTATCAAGTGTTAAAACAAGCGGATGTAGTTCTTGCTTTATTCTTACAAGGAGATCGTTTCAACTTGGCAGATAAGAAACGCGATTATGACTATTATGTACCAATTACTACTCATGATTCTTCATTATCTCCTTGCACATACAGCATAATGGCTGCTGAAATAGGTTATCATGATAAAGCTTATGAATACTTCATGAGAACGGCAAGAATGGATTTAGATGATATCAATAAAAATGTAAAAGATGGAATCCATACAGCATCAATGGCTGGAGCTTGGTTGTCCATTTTTAATGGATTTGCTGGTGTAAGAGAATATGGAGGAATCTTAAGATTTAATCCAATCGTTCCTAAAAAATGGGAGGGTTATCACTTTAAGGTTACGTTTAAAGGCCGTTTGATTGATGTTGATATTGCAACAGAAAAGGTTAGTTATACCTTATTAGAAGGAAAACCGATAACGATTTATCATCGTCAAGAAAGCCTTCAATTAGAACAAGGCAAATCCATAAATAAAAGTCTGAAACCTTTCATTGAAGCGGTTATTTTTGATTTAGATGGTGTGATTACAGATACTGCTGAATATCACTATTTGGCTTGGAAACAGCTAGCTGAAGAATTAGGTCTTCCTTTTGATCGTCAATTTAATGAAAAGCTTAAAGGTGTTGGTCGAATGGATTCATTAGAGCTCATTCTGCAACAAGGAAACAAATCTTACACAATTGAAGAGAAGATATCCCTAGCTAATCGGAAAAATGACCATTATAAGCAGTTGATTCAAAAAATTACACCGAATGATTTATTGCCAGGGATCTTGCCATTATTAAAAGAATTAAAAACAAATGGCGTTAAAATTGCCCTTGCTTCTGCCAGTAAAAATGCCTTTACTGTTATTGATAAACTGCAAGTCGGAGAATATTTCGATACCATTGTTGATGCTGGTAAAATCGTGAAAGGAAAGCCTGATCCAGAAATCTTCATGGTGGCCGCCGAACAATTAAAGGTACCAGTGCAAAACTGTGTGGGTATTGAAGATGCAGAAGCTGGAATAAGAGCCATTAAAGAAGCAAATATGTTTGCCGTAGGAGTTGGAAATGAAGATTCGATGCATCTAGCAGACCTTATTGTGAAAGATACAAATGAACTTACATTGGAAAGATTAAGAGAAAATTTTAAATAGCCACCAATATACGGTGGCTTTTTTTCATCATTCATAAAAATTTGCTGGTTCAGAGCATGTCCTGTACTAGAATCTACTTTTGCATCATATGGTGAAGTATCAACGAATTTACAAGAGTAGATGAAAGGAGAATAGCTTTGAACGAACAAGAATATCGGTACTGGGCAGATTATGTAAAAGAATATGTTCCATTGCAAAAAGGAGCACTGGAATCTTATGAAAATTGGCATAATCGTGCATTACTTGGTCGACTTTTAGCAAATCTAAATATTTATAAACCTGCTATTGAACTTTTAGAATCGATTTTAGAAGAAGTGAAGCAGGAAGATGATGAGCAATACATCTGGTCGTTATCTGACTTAGCGGATTATTATTGGGTCTCAACAGGCGATAAAGAACACTCAATCGAACTATTGAATCTAGCGATTGACTGTCTCTCTCAAAAAACGGTTACTTCCTTTCCTTTGATCAATCGAGGCCTTCTCTATAATCAAATGTGGCAAATACATGCTTTATCTGGTGATACTGATAAAGTGACTCAAGAAATTTATTCCATTATTAAAAATGAAGAAGTACATAAGAAAGAAGAAAAAACCAACAGTTTACTATTCTATTCATACTTCAATTTGGCACTATTGGCTTTTGAAAAGGAAGATACGAGCCAAGCCATCCAACTTTTGAAACAAGCATACACTTATTCAGAAGTGAACCTTAAAGAAGTAGATCATATCTTAACCTTGGATCTTTCACCACAAGGAACAGTTAGCCAGCTTCTTTCCTTAACACATCGACATATGCAATTTGACTGCTAAAACTATTTCATTTCACTTTCCATGATGGAAAGTGTTTTTTTTGTGGCAAAAGACAGATACAATAGAGAAAGGTTAGAAGAGAGGAGTTTCCGGATGAGAGTTTTACATACCGCAGATTGGCATTTAGGAAAAACATTAGAAGGAAGAGATCGACAAAATGAGCAAATTGAAGTGATGGATGAAATCTGTCAAATTGCTGATGATGAAAAGATAGATCTTGTTTTAATAGCAGGAGATATTTATCAATCGGTGAATCCCCCTGCATGGGCAGAACATCTCTTTTATGAAACGATTCATCGCTTAAGCAACTATGGAAAACGGGGAGTTGTCGTGATTGCAGGAAATCATGACCAACCAGAACGTATTCGAGCTGCAAATCCATTAGCGGATAAACAAGGTATTTATCTCTTGGGGTTACCCACAGATGAAATTTATCCAAGCCAGTTAAAAAATCATGGACAAGTCTATGCAGAAAAAACTGGGATAGGATGGCTTGAACTATATTTACCAACAGCAAATCAAACGGCTATGGTATCAACTTTACCATACCCATCTGAATCGCGATTAAAACAATTGTTTCATGAAAGTGCAGATGTGAAAGAAATAAGAGAATCCTATTCCGCTTTTGTTCATCAATGGTTTCAGTCCCAACGATCAATTTTCCGGGCAAACACGGTAAATTTGGCAATGAGCCATCTTTTTGTCCAAGGTGGACAAGCCTCTGATTCAGAAATCGAAATTCAAGTTGGCGGAGCTTATACAGTCAATCCTATTCACATTCCAGACTTTTTTCAATATATTGCCTTAGGCCATTTACATCGACCGCAAGATGTGAAAGGAACATTAAGTTTAACGCGCTATGCTGGTTCTCCTTTGGCCTATAGCTTTTCAGAAGCAAATCACAAAAAATCTGTCACTATTTTTGATGTTAATCCAAATGATTCAGTGCAACCTTACGAAATTTACTTATCCAGTGGGAAGTTATTGATACAAAAGAAGATTAAAAATGGCATTCCTGAATTAGAAGAATGGCTGACAAACGAGGGAACTACACCTGCTTGGATCGACTTAGAGCTTCATATGCCCCATCCACTATCAATGGAAGAAATCCAGCGAATTCGCAAAATGAATGAGGGATTTATTCATATTCGAGTCGTTACACCAGAACTAGAACAGGCAATGGAAGCGATTGAAATGCAATCTAAACAACCATCAGAATTATTTAAGAGATTTTATCAACAACGTATAGGTGCTGAACCTAGAAAGGAAATTGTAGATCTATTTCTTAAACTGTTTCAACAACAAAATGACGAGGAGGTTGAAGAAGATTGAAGCCGATCTCTTTAATCATTGCAGGATTACATAGTTTTCGTAAAGCACAACATATTGATTTTCAGCAAGTTTCTGATGCTGGAGTTTTTGGCATCTTTGGTCCTACAGGAAGTGGAAAATCGACGATATTAGACGCGATTACATTAGCATTATATGGCCGAGTAGAGCGAAGTGATGCAAATCGGATAGGTATCTTAAATCAACAAGAAGAAAAAATTCATGTTAAATTTTCGTTTGAATTATATTTTGGCCAATTTCCTCGGATATATATAGTTGAACGAGTATATAGTAGAAGTCAAGAACATCGTGTTAAATCAACTTTGGCCCGTCTTGTGGTAATAGAAAACGGGAAAGAAACAGTGATTGCTGATAAAGAAAGGGAAGTAACAAATGAAATAGAAAACTTGCTTGGTCTAACTGTGGATGATTTTACACGTGCAGTAGTCTTGCCACAGGGAAAATTTGCAGAATTTCTCACATTAAAAGCTCAAGATCGAAGACCAATGCTAGAACGACTTTTTCATTTAGATGAGTATGGGAAAAAGTTAAAGGATAAAGTGCAATTAAAAGAGAATGAACTTAGAAAAAAACGAGATGAGATATTGATTAAGCAAGAAATGATAGCACATGCAACAAAGGAAAATCTTGATCAGCTTTATATGGAGCTTCAGGAAACCACAAAAAGAAAAGAGAAAAAGCAAGAAGCTTTAAGTCGATTTCTAATAAATTTTACTGAAAAACAACAGGTATATGAACTACAAAGGCAATTAGACTATGTTCATCAACAATTAAACGAATTAAAGGAAAAAGAACAAGATGTGCGGCTACTAGAAGAAAAAAGTGAAAAGGCAACAAAAGCATTTCAGCTTGAACCATACATTCAGCAATATCAAAAGACACTGGAACAAATGGATCATTTGCAATCTAATATAAATCAATTAAATCTTCACAAAAAGCAACTAGCGGAGAGTTTGAAGGAAAAGGAACATCAATTTTTGCAAGCCAAAGAACAATTTGATAAAGATGTCCCACTACTTCAAGAGAAGAAATACAAATTTGACATAGCGTTAGAATGGGAGAAGGAAATTGAAAAATTAACTAAGACTTTAGAAGGATATGCTGAAGAAAGGAATTCAGTGCTTCAACGGTTAGATCAAATTGAAAAAGATAGATTGTCCATTTTGCAACAAAAAAATGAAATCGAGTTTAACCTTCAACAATGGAAACAAAAAATGGAAGAAATCCATGTCACTTCTGAAGAAAGAAATAAATTAGACCAGGCTTTTCTGGTTCGACAGAATTTGCTACAAATAACAAGTAAATTAGATGAACTCATTGCTGAAATTACTCAAATCGATACAGCTATCAATGTCCAAAAAGCGGAAATCGAAAAGCATACAGAAAACACAAAGGAACATAATGAAGATTATGTAAACTTAAAACGATTAGAACAAAAAATGTTAGACCAAAAACCTATTACAGAAGAAAAGTGGCATGAACAAGACCGTGGCCTTCTAGAACTTGAACTGAAGTTAAATAAATTGCAGACCATCAATCATGAAATTCAAACATTAGAAAAAGAAAAAAAGCAAACATCTGAAACAATTGCTGAAATCTCTTCTCATATTGAGAAAATAAATGAAAGGATTGATTCATTTCAAATAAAGTTAGACGAACTGAAGCTTACATTTTCAAAATCGGATAAGAAACAGATAGAAATGATGGCAATTATTCTGGCTGAACATTTAGAAGAAGGTGTCCCTTGTTTAGTTTGTGGTTCAGTACATCATCCAAATCCTTATCAAGGTATAGTAGAGCCTGAATCTTATCAAGAACATGAACAAATCCAGTATCAAATCAAGCAGATCGAAGCTCAACTGACAGATGAAAACATTTCTCTAAAAACACTGGAAGGTAAAAAAGAAATGGTTTTACATCAACTTTTCAAAATAGAGAAGGAGATAGAAGCTAAAAAAGAACAAGTACAAGATTTGAGAAAGGCCTTACCCCTACCATACAAAGAATTAGATCTGGTAAAAATGATAAAACTTTTCACCAAAGAACAAAAGGAACATATAAATCTTAAAGAACAACTAGCATCTTGGAGTGAAGAGTATCAAAACTTGCAGACGCAACTTCAAGAAGTGCAAAAAACGATTGGTATAGAAGAACAAGATATAAAGATCATCCAATCAAAAATCACCTTATATCTAGAACGTAAACAAACCATAGTACACTCAAAAGAACAAATTCAATCTCAACTTCAAGAAGTAGAACAACAATGGCAAAAAGTAAAAGGAAATTGGGATTTACAAACCATTGAAATTCGTAAACAAGAGATAGCAGCATTTGATGAACAACGAGAAAAATTGCTTGAACAAATAACGAAGGCAGAAGAAATAAAATCAAATTTAGACTTAAATGAAAAAAAGTTAAATGAGGAAAAACAAAACAATCGATCTATTCTTGATATATTAGAGATGAATAATAAGCAAACAGAAGAGAAACGGCAAGAGTTATATGCAAATTTGGAAAAGGTTACAAATGGAAAACCTGCGATACAGAGGATTTCAGAAGTAGATCAGCGATTAGACGAATTAAAGCAAAAACGAGCTGAATTTGAGAATAGTTGGGTTAATTCAAAAGAAGAATATAACCAACTTGAGCGAAAGTTAAGTTCGGAAGAAGCAGTAATGAAGACATTGAGAAGTCAATTCGAAGACCTTTCTAAAGCATTAGAAGAAAAATTACAGGAAAATAACTGGCAATCGATTGAACATGTAAAAACCTATCTAATTCCTCATGAAGAAATAGAAACACTGAATCAACAAATCAAGGTTTATAATGACACCATGTATCTTCTATATCAACAAGAAAAACAATATGTCGTTCAATTAAAAGGAAGAACTTTGATCGAAGAAGAATGGCAAACACTACAAAAACAAAAACTAGAATTGGAAGAAGTATTTGAGATTACAAAATCAAGATTATCTGAGTTAAATTACCAATATCGACAATTAGAACAAGATCATCAAGAATGGTTAATATTTGAAGAACAACGAAAATTAGTACAAAAGGAATTGGATGTTGTATCCGAATTAAATCAAGTGTTACGTGGTAATGCCTTCGTTGATTTTATCGCTCAAGAACATCTACACAATATCACTTTAACTGCTTCTGAAAAACTAAAGCAATTAACAAGAAATCGTTACCGACTTGATGTAGATCAAGAAGGTGGTTTTATCATGATCGATGATTTAAATGGTGGTTTATCAAGGCCTGTTCAAACCTTATCAGGAGGAGAGACATTTTTAACTTCTCTAGCATTAGCATTAGCTTTATCTTCACAGATTCAATTAAAAGGTGGTCAGCCTTTAGAATTTTTCTTCTTGGATGAAGGATTTGGTACTTTAGATACAGATCTTTTAGATACAGTTATGATGACTTTAGAAAAGCTACAAGCTGAAAGGATGACTATTGGCATTATTTCGCATGTACCAGAGTTACAAAATCGTTTAAACCGTAGAATTATCGTTACTCCACCTGATACGTTTGGTAATGGTTCGAAGATAAATGTAGAATACGCCTAAACAATCGTACCTAATCCCCAATATACCGTTTGGAAGAGAGGATTATTTCATGTCGCTTTTGATAATGACTGGTGTGCCAAGTGGAATATGCCGATACATCCACTCTATATCTTTATTATGCATCCGAATACAACCAAGACTAACATGATGACCGATGGAGTATGGATTACTTGTTCCATGGATTCCATATTTATATCCACCTGTTCCTGGTACATTTAATCCCAACCAACGAGTGCCTAATGGATTTTTTTTGTCTCCTCCTTGGATATTTTTCGGTAAATACCATGGATTTTTCACCTTTGTAATAATTTTAAATTTACCTTCAGGCGTTAAAAGATTATTTTTCCCTGTGGCTACCGGAAACCTTTTCACAACATAACCATTTAAATAAACCTTTAAGGTATTCTGTGTCTTATTGATTTCCAAATAGACACCCTCATATTCGTCTGGCATAGTCAAATTTTCCTGATCGATTCGTTTATCTTCCGTAGCGGCAAGTACGGGAAATGAAAAGAGTAGAAACATAACAGAAATGAAGATCATATTTTTTTTAATCATTTTTTATCTCCCTTAAACCTACATTCATAGATATTGTTACCTAAATAATATTCATTCTTGCATGGAAAACCTTGAAAAAATATTGTGAACCTTCATCTTTTAAGTTATCCTTGAAATTAGATACAGATTGTCCTAATGGATGAGGTGAAGTCTGAAATAAATACTAGAAGCCGTCAGTAAAGAAAAGAGCATAGCAAACAAGCCATCTATTGATGACTTTTTAAAAAATATATGGATAAGAAAATATCAAGTTGCCACCATTACACGATAACCTTGAGTTTTAGCTAATAAAATCGCTTGCTCTACCGTGATTTCACGGTTTACTGGAAGAACATCCGATTTTTTATCTAATTCAGCATTATATGGTTCTTTCTTTTTGAGGATGTTGTATATAGCTGTTAAAAGCATTCGTGCAATTGCAATAATTGCTCGTTTGTGATCACGGCGTTTTTTGAGTTTTAAATAACGGTTTCGGATTTCAGGGATGCTTTTCGCTTTTGACTACAGCGGTAGCACACTGTACCAAAAGAGGCTTTATGTAGCAGCCAGCTCTCGAAATTCTTACTGACTTTTTCTTGCCGGCACTCTCGTTATTTGTAGGTGTAAGTCCTGCCCAGGAACATAAAATGCTTAGCTGTCGAAAAGACGTCCATATTAACCCCTATTTCTGAAACCACGGCAATGGCAGAAAAAATGTTTTTAAAGGACGGAACAGTTAAGATTAAGTTGATTTCTTCTGTGTAGGACCCGGCAAGGAAAAGAATTATTTTTTCAAGGTCAGCTTTTCGGGATTTAAGGTCTTCATAGTGCTGTTTAATAACCTTTAATTTTTCAGCCTGTTCCGGAGTAATAAATCCGTCAATGGCGAGTTCCAGTTCGGGAAGTTTGTCCTTCATGGAGCCATGGATTAAAGGTTCTAAATCAAAAGAGGTATCCAGAGGATTTTTAAGGAGCTTGTCAATGATGTTCATGGAGCTTTTGCCGAAGGTATCCGAAACAACATTTAAAAGCTGAATGTTAGACACGGTTAAACTGTTTTGAAGACGGTTCTTCTCACTGGACATAAAGTTAGTCAGTTTAAAACGATAACGCATAAGGTCACGAAGCTGTCTGATAGCAAGCGGAGGCATAAAGCTTCCAGCTACAAGGTCATGCTTAAATAAATCGGCAATCCATTGGGCATCTTTTTTGTCAGTCTTTTTGCCACGGATAGCCTTGACATATTTAGGATGTGCAAGAGTAATGTTGCAAGAATCTTCAAGTACATTAAACACGGGAATCCAGTATTTCCCGGTAGATTCCATACAGACATCCTTGCAGTCATTTTCACAAAGCCATTGTGACAGCTCTTTCAATCCTTTCGTATAGGTAGAAAAGCGATGGCGTTTGTAGGTAGTAACTCCTCTGTTGTTTGTTGAAGCAATACAGGCAACAACAAAGGTTTTGTGGACATCAATTCCACAACAAATTGGATAAACAATTTTTAAAGCCATAGGGAAAACTCCTTTCAAAGAATGATAGGGATAGACAACATTGACTGATTGCCCAGCAATAAACGAGTAATGTTTATACAAAGATAAGTCCGCGTGCTCGAAGTCACACTTATTTGTGCTTGGAAAGGCAATCTACACATATAAAAATGCGGTCACTCCACAACTGGAGCAGCCCACTCACCTCCACGTGATTTGTAGTTAACTGTTATCCCTATGACTATAGATTAATAAAAATAACGCTTAAGGCCAACTTATTTCATTGCGTTTTGTGCCTTGAGCGAAGCGAAAGGAATGGGTATAAACATGATTGAATCGTCTACAAACGATCTCCTAATCAAATATCTATTACTTGCACAAATCAATGCCAAGCAGAATCAGGAGATGTATGGCGTCGAATCCAAATTTGATGAAATATTAAATCAAGAATTAGAAAAAGGCAGTCCTTTAAATCAATATCAGGGTGGGTTAGTTAGGACCGTTTCAATTCCACCCATATTACATAACAAAAGGTATAGCAAAACTGACTTTGAAGATATAATTGATGAAGTTTCACAAAAATATCAAGTTCCTTCCGAATTGGTAAAAGCGGTGATCCAAGTAGAATCCAACTTTGACCCTAATGCAGTTTCTAAGGTAGGGGCGATGGGACTTATGCAATTAATGCCAAAGACTGCAGAATCTTTAGGGGTACAAGATCCTTTTGATCCAAAGGAGAATATTGAAGGTGGAGTTAAATATTTACGTCAATTATTGGACAAGTACCAGAATACCAAATTAGCCTTAGCAGCTTATAACGCTGGACCAGGAAATGTTGACCGTTTTGAGGGAATTCCACCTTTTGCAGATACGAGACAGTATATCGATAAGGTATTAAGTAAACTTTCATAAATCTGTATATAAATTATTTGGCACGGGGTTTTATATTTGTTTTACACTATACAATAACAATCATTTTTTGTTTCCCATTTCGAATTGGTTAATTCTTTTAAGATACTTTGATTAATGTACTCTAAATCCTTTTTACTAAAATTATATTTTCCAGATATTGAATGGCATGTTGTTTTTATTTTTTTTCCTTCTTGTTCAATAAAAAGAATTCTTGTTTTATTTTGGATGAGAAGCAATTCCTCGACGATCCCTTTTTCATTGATTTTTATTTTGATTTTACCTAATGGTTGATTCGTTTCAGGCATCTTTATCCCCCCTTATCCTGATTGTAATAGAATATGAAAAGTGAAACATTTCTGTATAAGCTGAAATCCTAAAATTTAGAGAAATGGATCAAGATGATAAGGTATCAATCTATACATCAGAATTGAAGACCACATAAGATGTAATATATCAAAATTAAGGGGGGATCTATCTTGGAAGATAAACAAAACTTCTTAAAACCAATCATCGCCATTACAGGTAGTGCGGGTAAAACAACAACGACAGAAATGTTAGCATCCATATTAAAATATTGAGGTAAACTTTTTAAAACATCAAATAATATGAATATGCCAAAGTACGTAGAAAAGTTTAAAAATATTATAGATAACTCCTATGAAATTGTCATTTTAGAATATGGTTTACAAAAGTTTGGACATATAATAAGAAGTTGCGAAATAATAAAACCAAATGTAGATTTATTTTGAGCTACAGAAGAAGTAGCTCTATTTTTTTGTGCTCTAAAAACTTCAAAACACTTAATACCTGCGTAAAAAATGGATGAGTGGATATAATGAATTTGAAAAAAATTGCAAAGGGGAAGTGTACTTGTGCCTACTAATCGATTAATCTATGAAAAATCTCCTTATTTGCTCCAACATGCGAATAACCCTGTGAATTGGTTTGCTTGGTCAGATGAAGCCTTTAAAAAGGCGCAAAACGAGAACAAACCAATTTTTCTTTCCATAGGTTATAGCACATGCCATTGGTGTCATATTATGGCTCATGAATCGTTTGAAGATGAAGAAGTGGCTTCAATGTTAAATAAGCATTTTGTTTCCATTAAAGTAGATCGGGAGGAAAGGCCCGATGTAGATCATATTTATATGACGGTTTGTCAAGCTATGACAGGTCAAGGTGGATGGCCACTAACCGTTATCATGACGCCAGATAAAAAACCATTTTTTGCAGGAACCTACTTTCCTAAAAAGGAGAAATATGGCCGACCTGGTTTAATGGAAATTATCTCCCATATAGCGGAGAAATGGGAACAAGATTGCGATGGTTTATTGAAAACAGGGGATCAATTGGTAGATGCAATTAAACCTAATTTAAATGACTTTGTAGCAGGTCAAATCAGTGAAAAGGTTATTCACATGGCCTATGAACAATTTTCCCAACAATTTGATGAAACTTATGGTGGTTTCGGATCTGCTCCTAAATTTCCAACACCGCATAACCTTTTGTTTCTACTCCGTTATTGGAAAAAATATAGAGATGAGAAAGCGTTACATATGGTAGAAACGACATTACAGGCCATGCATGCAGGTGGTATCTATGACCATATCGGCTTTGGTTTTGCGAGATACTCTACCGATAATAAATGGCTGGTTCCCCATTTCGAAAAAATGCTTTATGATAATGCTCTTTTAGCATACACCTATCTAGAAGCTTATCAGGCAACAAAAAACAAAGAATACGCCCGTATAGCAGAAGAAATACTGGAGTATGTTTTGCGGACGATGACTCACTCGGAGGGAGGTTTCTTTTCTGCTGAAGATGCCGATTCAGAAGGGATAGAAGGAAAATTCTATGTCTGGACGCCTGAAGAAGTGGTTAAGATTTTGGGTAAAGAAGAAGGAAATCTATTCTGTAAGGTATATGACATCACATTTCAAGGTAATTTTGAAGGACACAGTATCCCTAACCTTATTCAACAATCATTAGAAGAAATTGCAAAGAATGAAGGAATTCGGGTTGAAGAACTAAAACAACGGATAGATGTTTCCCGTAAAAAGCTTTTTGAAGTACGAGAAAAAAGAATTTATCCCCATAAAGATGATAAAATTTTAACATCGTGGAATGGGATGATGATCGCTGCTTTTGCAAAAGGAGCTAAAGTTTTAAACCGCACTGATTATAGCGAAGTTTCAGCAAAAGCGATTCGCTTTATCCTTGAACATTTACAAAGAAATGATGGTCGTTTACTTGCGCGTTTTCGAGAAGGTGAATCTGCTTTTCTGGGTTATCTTGATGACTATGCGTTTTTGATCTGGGGATTGATCGAACAATATGAAGCGACTTTTGAAGTAAGCTATTTGACAGATGCACTTAAATTAAACAGACAGATGAAAGATTTATTCTGGGATAATCAAAAAGGGGGTTACTTCTTTTACGGAAGTGATGCAGAAGAATTACTTGCAAGACCTAAGGAGATCTACGATGGGGCTATTCCTTCTGGGAACTCAGTAGCAGCAGTTAATTTATTACGATTAGCACGCATAACAGGAGATCCTCAATTAGAAGAAGATGCTAATACCCAATTAAAAGCATTCGCTGGATCTATTGAACAATATCCACGTGCATATTCATATTTTTTAACTGCGATCCAATTTGCCCTTTGGCCAACAAAGGAGATCGTCATCGCCGGGGAATTAGAGGATGAACGAACAATGGATCTGTTTAACATCATTCGTGATACTTACTTACCAGAAGCAGTAGTTCTTCTCCATCCAGATGGAAAAGGAAGAGAAGACATAGAAAAAATTGCTCCTTTTACCAAGGACCAGAAGAAAAAAGATTCAATGCCCACAGTCTATGTGTGTGAAAATTATGCTTGTCAAGCTCCTATAACAAGTAGCGAAAAATTATACGAATTGCTTAACTCTTAAAAAGATTTTATATAACACAACATGTGTTCCTCATTTAGTCTAGATATGAATGGGAACACATTTTTTATGCTTATTTCCTACAGTTTCCACATTGCAAATAGTGCGAAAGTGGTTAAAATAAGAACGGTAGATTCTTATTACTAAGAGAAAGGATTAGGATCATGAAAAAAAAGATCATTGCCAGCTTTGTATTTTTTTTAATTATAGGAATCAATGTTAAAGCATTTGCACATGTCAAATGGTTTAATGTTTCCGATCCAGTGAAAGTGCCACTAGAAGAAATCATTACCCCTGCTTTTATGATTACTGCAATGATAACTGCTATCATATTGGCGATTTTATCCCAAGCTACACCTTATTTAATGAAGTTTCCTTTTGCAAAAAAATTAGATAAAAGGCTTGAATCCTTTAAAAAATGGATTCCTTTTATTTTACGATACGGACTAGCTTTGGCACTTTTGATTCAAATCTTAAACCTGAGTATATTAGCTCCAGATGTCCAGTTGAACAGTACGATGAAATGGATTGGAATTTTAACCATGATCATGTTGGCCATCCCATATCATCTGGCAACAAAAATAGCCTCCCTCTTGATTTTGATCTTATTTGGGTTATCCGTCGCTCAATTAGGCTGGTTTTCCATGTTAGACTACGGGTTTTATTTGGCGATTGCATATGCTCTCTTTACGATGAATACCAAATGGAAAGATACAGGTACACCAGCTCTTTATTTGGGAACAGGGTTATCTCTTTCGTGGGTTGCTGTAGAAAAATGGGTTTTCCCAGGAATGAGCACGGGAATTGTAGAACACTACCAATTACCAACGTTTGGCTTTAGTCCAGAAATGTTTGTGATGTTAGCTGCCTATATTGAATTTGTTGTAGGATATCTATTAGTTGTAGGGATCCTCAATCGATTACTTGCTTTAGTTGTCACTTTATTATTTATATTAACAACAAGTGTTTTTGGTGGAGTGGAGGTAGCAGGCCATTTTATTGTTCATATTATTCTTATCATCTTTATTATTGAAGGGGTAGGTTATTACAAACCACCAATCGATTATCACAAACGGAGAATAGATAAACTCATCTTTGTGGTTTTTAACTTTATTTTTGTATTAGCCACCATGATAATGATTTATTATCGTTTTGCATAATTAACTTTGTTAATAAGAATCATTTCCGGTTGAGGGAAATGATTCTTTTTTTGTGGGATAATATGGAGTAGTAAATATCTTTTTCATAAGAAAGGAAGAAAGAACAGAATGTTCAAAGACAAAATCGTAGTCATTACTGGAGCATCAAGTGGAATTGGGGCAGAAATTGCAAAGCAGTTAGCTGAAAAAGGGGCCATTCCCATCTTAACTGCTCGCTCGTTAGAAAAACTACAAAAGGTTTCAACTAAATTATCAGGTGCCCATGAGATATTTCAGCTTGATGTCACTTCAACAGAACAGGTTTTCAAAGTGATGAATCAAATTGTACAAAAATACGGTAAAATTGATATTCTGATCAATAATGCAGGTTTTGGAATCTTTGATCGATTTGTAGATGCCTCCATTGAAGATATTGAAGAGATGATGAATGTCAATTATATGGGAATGGTTAGGTGCACAAAAGCTGTATTACCGATCATGTTAAAACAAAAAAATGGCCATATCATCAACATCGCTTCGGTCGCTGGAAAACTAGCAACAGCTAAAGCAAGTGGCTATTCGGCAAGTAAGTTCGCTGTAATCGGCTTTTCAAATGGATTACGTCATGAGTTGAATGGAACTGGTGTTTATGTCTCAACGCTGAACCCAGGACCCATTGATACTCCGTTTTTTGATCGAGCTGATCCATCAGGTCACTATGTAAAACAAGTGAAATGGTTGATGTTATCCCCTGAAAAAGTTGCTAAAGAGGTTTTAAAAATGATGATCGATAAAAAGCATGAAAAAACGATTCCTAGTTTGGCTAACATCGGGGTTAAATTATATCATTTATTTCCGAAAATCTTTGATAAATGGATAGCAAAACAAATGAATCGAAAGTAGTAGTGTAACATATAATTGCTATTGGCAAAGGAGTGAACTTTTTTTCACTTTCCTCTGTCATTTAAGTGAATAAAAAATCATGCAGCAATGAGGGAGGAGAATATCTTGCTAGATATCTTTCTTAAAATCGTTGAGTTTCTCGGACAATTAGGCTATTGGGGTATTACCATAGGGATGACATTAGAGAGTGCAGCTATTCCTATCCCAAGTGAACTTATCTTACCATTGGGTGGATTTCTTGTTTATCAAGGAAAGCTTACATTACTTGATGCGACAATTGCAGGTGTACTAGGTGGTTTATTAGGATCTGTTTTATCTTATGGGATCGGCCGTTGGGGTGGACGACCTTTTGTTTTCAAGTACGGAAAATATATTTTTTTAAATGAGCATGACTTAAATAAGGCAGAGCGTTGGTTTGAACGATATGGTGAATGGGCTGTTTTATTTAGTCGATTACTTCCTGTCATCCGCACATTTATCTCTATTCCAGCTGGTATGGGACGAATGGGATTTGGCAAATTTTTAATCTTTACCTTTGTTGGTTCTTTACCATGGACCTATGTATTCATTTATTTAGGTTATCGTTTTGGTGAACATTGGCTGCAAATAGATGAAATGATTCGACCATATTCTACAACCTTTGCTATTTTCATTGGAATCATTTTATTATTACTATTAACCTTACGTATCCAAAAAAAACTTAAAAAACAAATGTAAAATCATTGGTAAATTTATCACTCTACTATGTTATAATTTAAAAAATATCTTTCAATTCAATCTATTCTAAATAAAAATAATAGTAGAGGTGAAAGTTAAAATGAACTACGATCCACTTTATCATCCTTATTCATCACAAAGAATGTCTGTCTATGCGAAAAATGGAATGGTCGCAACCTCACAACCACTCGCTGCACAAGCTGGTTTAGAGATCTTGAAAAAGGGAGGAAATGCAATAGATGCTGCTATTGCAACAGCCGCTTGTTTAACCGTGGTTGAACCTACTTCCAATGGAATTGGAGGGGACGCTTTTGCCCTTGTTTGGACAAAAGGGGAATTACATGGTCTTAATGCTAGCGGGCCAGCACCAATACAAATATCTGCAGACAAAGTAAAAAAGGCTGGATATGATACGATGCCTAAATATGGCTGGTTACCTGTTACCGTACCTGGAGCACCCTCAGCCTGGGCGGCTCTCTCTGAACGCTTTGGTAAACTTCCTCTTACTGAAGTTCTTAGACCAGCTATAGAATATGCTGAAAAAGGTTACCCTATTTCCCCGATACTAGGAAAGTATTGGAACAGAGCATATCAAATCTACAAAGAAAATTTGAAAGAAGAACAATATCAATCATGGTTTGAGACCTTTGCTCCTGATGGAAAGGCTCCACAAATTGGCGAAATTTGGCGTTCACCTAACCATGCGAAAACGTTAATGTCAATTGCCGAAACTAAATCAAATTCTTTTTATCGTGGAGAAATAGCTGAAAAGATTGATCAATTTTCTAAGCAATACGGTGGTTATTTAACAATAGAGGATCTTGAAAGCTTCAAACCAGAATGGGTTACACCAATCAAAGTGAATTATCGCAGGTATGACGTTTGGGAAATTCCGCCTAATGGTCATGGGCTTGTTGCTTTAATCGCCCTTAATATATTAAAAGGATTTGAGTTTACCGAGAAGGATACAGTAGATACCTATCATAAACAAATTGAAGCGATGAAACTTGCCTTTGCTGATGGGCAGAAATATATTACTGACCCAAGAAAGATGAAAGTAAAAGTAGAAGACTTACTATCAGATGCCTATGCAGAAGAAAGAAGAAAATTAATTGGCAACAACGCTTTGCTGCCTATTGCTGGCCAGCCCCCTAAAGGTGGAACGGTTTATTTGGCAACGGCAGATGGAGAAGGCAATATGGTTTCTTATATCCAAAGTAACTATATGGGCTTTGGCTCAGGTTTAGTGGTACCTGGAACAGGAATTGCTTTACAAAATCGTGGCCATAATTTTTCCCTTGACCCAGCTCATGACAATTACTTAGAACCTGGTAAAAAGACATACCATACGATTATTCCCGGATTTTTAACAAGAAATGGTCAACCAATTGGTCCATTTGGTGTCATGGGTGGCTTTATGCAGCCACAAGGACATGTTCAAGTGATCATGAATACCATAGATTTTCAGCTTAACCCACAAGCTGCACTAGACGCACCTAGATGGCAATGGATGGAAGGGAAGGTTATAGAAGTAGAACAGCAAATGCCAACCCATCTTGTAGAGGCTTTGGCAAGAAGGGGGCATTCTATAAAATGGGCATTAGGAACAGGTGGCTTTGGCAGAGGACAAATCATTTGGAGAAATAAACATGGTGTTTTAGTCGGAGGGACTGAACCAAGAACAGATGGAACAATTGCTTCTTGGTAAAATGATTTAGTAGTCAGTTTACACTTTTATTGATAATAGAAAAGAATAATAAATAAAGAACTTGTTATTTTAACTATAATGTGGTACCTTATATAAGCCTAATAGATTGTGGAAAGCATTTTCTGCCATTTGACGGATAATGCTTTTTTTCTTTTAAGAGATGAAAAAATAGTACATGATATAGATATGAGAGTTACAAAAGGAGTTTGATGTAAAATGACAACATTTAGTGAATTTGGCTTAAGTAACAACCTAGTACAATCGATCAATAACATGGGTTTTGAAGAACCAACACCTATTCAAGAGAAGACAATTCCATTAGCTTTGGAAGGAAAGGACCTCATTGGACAAGCCCAAACTGGGACAGGAAAAACGGCTGCATTTGGAATCCCCTTAGTAGAAAAAGTGTCAATTGATGTAGAACAGATCCAAGGGATTGTAGTTACACCGACAAGAGAATTGGCGGTACAGGTAGCGGAGGAATTAAATAAGATTGGGCAATTTAAAAAAATTCGTACATTACCGATCTATGGTGGACAAGATATCAATAGACAAATCAAAGCTCTAAAGAAACGCCCGCAAATTATCGTTGGCACTCCTGGGCGTTTAATTGACCACATCAATCGAAAAACCATTCGTTTACAACAAGTTTCTATGGTCGTATTAGATGAAGCAGACGAAATGCTAAACATGGGCTTTGTTGAGGATATTGAAGCTATTCTTCAAGAAATACCAGAAACAAGACAAACTTTACTCTTTTCAGCGACAATGCCTAAGCCAATTCAAGCACTTGCTCAACGTTTTATGAGAGATCCAGAAATCATCAAAATTAAAGCTAAGGAAATTACTGTTCCTAGTATTAAGCAAGAATACGTTGAAGTGCATGAAAAACAAAAATTTGATGTCCTTTGTCGGCTATTGGATATAGAATCTCCTGAATTAGCTATTGTATTTGGCAGAACAAAACGACGTGTAGACGAGCTTTCGGAAGCATTAAATAAACGTGGTTATTCTGCAGAAGGAATTCACGGTGATTTAACACAAGCAAAGAGAGATTCTGTTTTACGTCAATTTAAAGACGGAACCATTGAAGTCTTAGTAGCCACTGATGTGGCGGCAAGAGGGCTAGATATTAGTGGAGTGACTCATGTCTATAATTTTGATATTCCTCAAGACCCAGAAAGCTATGTCCATCGTATTGGGAGAACAGGTAGAGCAGGAAAAGCAGGTCTAGCAACAACTTTTGTAACACCAAGAGAAATTGAACATTTAAAATTTATCGAACATATGACGAAACATAAAGTAGAACGTCGATCCGTCCCTACTCTAGCTGAAGCATTAGAAGGACAGCAACGAATTACCATGGAAAAGCTATTACGTGTTATCGAAGAGGAAGAGATTCAGCAATACCGTGGTTTGGCAGAGGATTTATTAAACGAAACCGATTCTGTTAGCCTTTTATCCGCTGCATTAAAACTTTTGACAAAAGAGCCCAATCAAACCCCAGTTAAATTAACAGAAGAAGCACCTCTTCGTGTAAAAAAGGTTAAAACGGAACAAAGGCCCCAAAATAAAAGAGGAAAGCGAATTCCAAAAGGGAATTTTGAACAGAGAAGTAGAAATCATTCATCACCTAGAAGAAAAAAAGGCAAATCAAAATAAACATATTAATTAATAAAGAGGCTCCTTTTTAGGAGTCTTTTTTCATGGAAAAAACTTTTTTATCGTTTCTTTTTGACTTAAACATAGTATACTTGTATTTGTTGTCACACTACATAGAAAAAGGTGAAGTTCTTGAGAAAAGGATTACATACCATGACGATCCTAAAAAACTATCCAAAAGAGGCCTTATTTTTTATCATTGCCAGTTTTATTAATTCCATGGGCAGTGCCTTAATGTGGCCTCTTACTACCTTATATGTACATAATGTATTACATCGGTCTTATGGGGATGCAGGCTTTGTATTATTGCTACAGTCACTGGCAGGGATTATTGGCCAAATTGTGGGAGGCTCTATGTTTCATAAGCTTGGGGTAAAAAAGCTGATTGTTGGTTCTCTCATTTTGACCTCTATCGCACAAGTTTCAATTATCTTTATCTCTAGTTGGACGATTTATATGGCTACTCTCACTTTCCTAGGATTTCTGATGTCGATTACCATGCCAGCAATCAACGCATTTATTGGCTTCCACTGGAAGGAGAAAACACGTGAATTATTTAACGTGGTTTATGTTAGCAATAATGTAGGGATGGCCATTGGTTCGACTCTTTCCGGGATCCTTGCAACCATTTCTTTTCATTTAATCTTTCTATTCAATGGACTCACAACCTTTGGATTTGCCCTATTCTTTTTATTTCTTTTAAATAAAGTAACGTTAAAAGATACACAAATCTATTCTTTAGGTCAACAGTCACAACAAGTGATGCAAACACCAAAAGAGTTATTATTTGATTATAAAATGTATTTATTTATTGGTTTAGGCTCTCTGTTTGTTTGGTTCTCTACTTCTCAGTGGAGTTCCGGGATTGCACCATACTTGGATGAACAAGGATTTAGTATGGCTAGATATAGTTTCTTATGGACGATCAATGGCATTGTCATTTTTGCAGGTCAACCCTTTACAAGCTTTTTAAATCGAACGATTATTAAATCGTTAAGTTCTAGACTTGTTGCAAGTGCTCTGTTTTATGCAATTGCTTTTGTCTTTATGGTTTTTTTCCATCATTACTATCTAGATTTTATTATTGGAATGATCATTGCAACCATCGGGGAAATGCTTATTGCCCCAACGATTCCTGCCTTTATTACTGAAAGAACTGGATTAGCTGCCCCTTTTTATTTAGGAGTCGTAGGTGGCTTTGGTAGTTTTGGACGTCTTTTAGGTCCCTATATTTTTGGGAATATGTATGATTATTATGGAGTTATACCAATTCTTACCTTGGCAGCAATTACTTCAAGCATTGCTGTTTTACTATTTCTTATCCATGCATCCTATCATAAAGAGGGGCTTGAACAACTAACATCTTAACCATATTTTTTGTATTACTATTTGAAATCTGCTATAATTCATTATCAGTTATAGTTTTTCAGTTTTAAGAGAGGCGATTGATATGCAAAAAAGACCAGAAGATATAAAAGTAATCATGGGTATGTCTGGTGGAGTAGACTCTTCTGTAGCCGCATTATTATTAAAACAGCAAGGCTACGATGTGATAGGAATTTTCATGAAAAATTGGGACAGTACAGATGAATTAGGGTATTGTACGGCTGAAGAAGATTTTGAGGATGTAGCAAGGGTCGCTACCCAAATTGGAATCCCATACTATACAGTAAATTTTGAAAAAGAATACTCTGAAAAAGTATTTGCTTACTTTTTAGATGAATATAAAAAAGGGAGAACTCCTAATCCTGACGTCATGTGTAATCGAGAGATCAAATTTGGGGAATTTTTAGAAAAGGCGTTAGAGCTAGAGGCCGACTATATTGCAACTGGCCATTATGCACGTGTGGATTATATTGATGGAGAGCACAAATTATTACGAGCTGCTGATCAAAGGAAAGACCAAACCTATTTTCTTAACGCATTAAATCAATATCAACTTTCTAAAACGATGTTTCCTCTAGGTCACTTAACCAAACAGGAAGTAAGGAAAATAGCAGAGGAAGCTGGGCTAGCAACTGCTAAGAAAAAGGATAGTACGGGGATCTGTTTTATTGGTGAAAGAGATTTTAATGAATTTTTAGGAAGATATCTACCTGCCCAACCTGGAGAAATAAGATCTTTAGATGGTGAATTAAAGGGAAGACACCATGGGTTAATGTACTATACCTTAGGCCAAAGGAAAGGTTTAGGCATCGGTGGTTCAGGAACAGGTGAACCATGGTTTGTCGCGGAGAAAGATTTAGAACATAACATCCTTTATGTTGTACAGGGTGAAAACCATCCAAGTCTATTCTCAAAAGGTTTATTTGCGACAGATGTGAACTGGATCAGTAAACAGAAACCTGAACAAGAGTTTAAATGTACAGCTAAATTTCGTTATCGTCAACCTGACCAAGGCGTACGTGTACGTATTCAAACAGATAAGACCTGTGAGGTAATCTTTGATGATCCACAAAAAGCGATTACTCCTGGACAAGCCGTTGTATTTTATGATGGAGAAGTTTGCCTTGGCGGGGGTACGATTGATAAAATCTATAAATAAGTCATAAATGTCTACAAATAAAAAGGGGAGTTATGAGATGGTAAAGAACGCGCTATCCCAATAACTACCCCTTAACTATATTTTGCTATTTTTTAATGTTAATGAAAGTATAACTTTCTTTCCTTAGAAGAAATACACGGACAACGGAGCGCGTTGGAATATACAAACTTATCTTATTTATCCCCTTCTTCAGGAACAATACAGATGAATGTAAATGTTTCTGAACCTCGATTGGAAAATTGGTGGACCTTATTTGGTGGAACAAAGGCAAATGAACCTTCTTCAACCTCGTAATCCTTTCCATCAATATGTAGGATTCCTTTCCCTTGAATCATATAATTGATATGTGGCCAAGGATGACTATGTTTAGGTGAATGTCCACCTTCTCCCAAATCAAATACTCGCATGACATAACCTTCCCAACCCTCTGCTGGTGAAACCAAAACTTTTTTTAAAACTTCTTTGGCATCAGGATGATCCATTTTCATTGTTTTTAACTCCCGAAGATGAGATACAATCATTACGCTTCCCCCTTTATATAAACTTACATCTATTATAAACCCTACCTAGATTTTAAGAAACATTTAATGGCTTAAAAAGACTAGCTGGATAAAAAAGAGAACTGCAAATAAAAATAAAATTGGGTGTACTTCTTTTGCCTTGCCTCGTATCACTTTTAACACAGGATAAACAATAAAACCAATTCCAATTCCAGTTGCAATGCTATAGGTTAACGGCATAGTAACAATAACTAAGAAAGCAGGAAAGGCATCTTCTAAATCGTGCCAATCAATTTTTCTTAACCCATTCATCATGAAGAAGCCAACGATGATCAAAGCAGGTGCAGTTACTGCTGGGATGCTTGCTAGTAATTGTGCGATTGGTGCAAAGAATAGAGTCACAAGCATTAGTATGCTAACGAAAACGGCGGTGAGTCCAGTTTTTCCACCAACAGCAACTCCGGAAGTGGATTCAATATAGGCTGTCGTTGGACTTGTCCCCATTAAAGCACCAAAAGTAGCACCAAAAGCGTCTGCTAAAAATGCAGATCTTGCCCTAGGAAACTCCCCGTCACGCATTAACCCTGCCTGTTCCGCAACACCTAGCATCGTTCCCGTCGTATCAAAAAGGGTAATTAAAAGAAAAGTAAAAATAACCGTATATAATCCATGCTCAAATATTCCGCCTAAATCCATTTGAAACGCAGTTTTTGAAAGTCCAGTTGGCATCGCAAAAATCGTTTCGGGTATTGAAACGTGTCCAGATATCCAAGCGAGAAGGAAGGTAATAATCATCCCAATAAATAATGACCCTTTTATATTGTACGCCATTAAAATCAAAGAGATGGTTAACCCAATGATGGATAAAAGAGTCATTGGCTTAGAGAAATCACCAATTGTGACCAATGTTGCAGGGGAATCAACAACAATTTCAGCATGTTGTAGACCAATGAAGGAAATGAATAAACCAATTCCTGCTGTAATGGCATATTTTAAATTTTTAGGAATTGCATTGATTAAGATATTTCGAAAGTTAGTGACAGAAAGTAAAACAAATAAAATTCCAGCAACCAAGACAGCACCTAATGCAACCTGCCATGGAACACCATTGCCTTTTACGATCGTATAAGTAAAATAAGCATTTAACCCCATACCTGGAGCAATTGCAATAGGATAATTTGCAAATAAACCCATAATTAACGTCGCTAACATACTTGTAATAATCGTAGCAATAAATACAGCATTAAAATCCATTCCTGCATCACTTAAGATGGCAGGATTCACGATAACAATATATACCATTGTCAAATATGTAGTTAACCCAGCTAAAAATTCTGTAGAAACGGTTGTACCCCGTTCCTGAAGTTTAAAAAAATGATTCAATTTAATCACCTCAACGCTTTGTCTTAGTAAAGATAAGTAATCACAAACATGTTCATTATATGAAAGAATAATCCCGTCATCAACATTTTTGTTTAATATAGATGTTCATAAAAACGAAGGTTCATTGTAAAATTAAATGCAACAACAAATATATAGAAAACGCCATGGTAAATCCGTTATGATTAAGTTGACCAAAACCATACATAACAGGAGGATTTACCGATGGCTTATTCTAATCATAACACAAAGAAACGTCATTTCAAACATCTCACTCCATATGGAGCGAGGTCAAATTCAAGTGCTACAAAAAGAAGGAAAAACCCTTCAAGAGATTGCAGATCTTCTTGGTCGCCACAAATCTACGATTTCTCGAGAATTGAAGCGAGGAACTGTTATTCAGCGTCGTTCTGACTTATCTGAGTATAAGACCTATTTCCCGGAAACAGGACAAGCACGTTATGAAGCCAACCGCTTCCATTGCGGGGCTAAATATAAACTCGTCCAAGCATCTGATTTTATTCGCTTTGCCGTAGAGAAAATACAAAAAGAACATTGGTCTCCTGATGCCGTCTGCGGCTTTGCTAAGGCAAATCAACTCTTTGGGGTCGTTGTATGCACAAAAACGCTCTATAACTACATCGATCTTGGTGTACTACCTGTGAAAAATATTGATCTGCCTTTAAAAGTAACAAGAAACACAAAGAAAAAACGAAACCGCGTCAATAAGAAGATCCTTGGAAAAAGCATTGAACAACGCCCTTCTCACATTAACGAACGCACAGAGTTTGGACACTGGGAAATTGATACAGTTTTAGGCAGTCGTCAAAAAGGAGCTGTCCTCCTTACCCTAACTGAGCGCATGACTCGCAAGGAAGTGATCATGAAAATCGATCAAAAGACAACGACTGCGATCCATCATGCAATACAAGGGGTACCGCCAACAAAACGCGAATTTCGTACGCTAAGTATTATTTATAATTATAACAAGCATTGGTAATATTTACTGTATAGTCCCTTTCTAAACGTGAAATGCATTGATGTTAGTATAGTTTCATGGACACAACTTAGTTAAGTCCCTTACAATAAAAACGGGAGAGGATGTGTCCAATATGAAACGCAAAAAATTCAATGATGACTTTAAGAAAACGATTGTGGATTTGTATCATTCAGGCACTTCTGTCAAAGATCTGTGTAGCGAATATGGCGTATCAGAGGTTACGGTCTACAAATGGATTAAACAATATACCCCAATTGGAACAGGAGACGAGGCAATGACTCCAAAAGAGGTAGCCGACATGCAAAAGCAAATGCTCCGCCTCCAACAGGAGAATGAAATCTTAAAAAAGGCTATAGCCATATTCTCCAAAAAGTAAGTGACACAGAATTGACAGAATTGATTGATAACCATAAATCAGATTATGCTGTCCACACCTTGTGTGAGGTGTTGGGCATTCCAAGAAGTACTCCACGAGGAGAGCAAACAGCGTTACGGTGCTCCCAAAATCCATTATCTCCTGAACCAAGAAGGTTATAAGGTCAGTCTTAAGCGTGTCCAGCGTTTGATGAGAAAGGCAGATATCCGTTCCATTGTGAAGAAAAAATATAAGCCTTATCCGAGTAAAGAGAAGGTTGTGGAACGTGACAATCTGTTGCAACAGGATTTCTCTACCAACACCATGAATGAGAAGTGGGTGGCAGATATTACGTATATCCATACGCTTAAAGAGGGTTGGTGTTACCTGGCTTCTGTAATGGATTTACATACACATAAAATTGTTGGTTACTCTTTTGCAAAATCGATGACAACAGA
>NZ_JBLWFI010000001.1:685302-898671 GCF_048898065.1 Tepidibacillus infernus | reverse complement strand
CTCGTGATCAAAGCCCTAGCCAATGCTTGTGATACACAACAGCCCAAGGATGGACTTATTCTTCACACCGATTTAGGAACACAATATACGAGTGAAGCATTTGAACAATATGCTAAGTCTCAAGGCATTACACAGTCATTCAGCCGCAAAGGTTGTCCTTATGACAATGCTTGCATAGAATCATTCCACGCCATCCTAAAGAAGGAGGAAGTCAATCATGTTCAGTATCTTGATTACCAGTCTGCTAAACTCGCTTTGTTCCAATATATCGAAGGCTGGTATAATCGGAAACGAATTCACGGGAGTCTCGGATATAGGACACCTCAAGCGGTGGAAGATCAATTGAAATCAACGGCTTAGGCATACTATATCTTTCAGCTGAGATACATGGCAGAGCAAGACCTTGTCGGATTAGAGGCAAAACGGAGATACTCAAAACCGCCGACAAGTGACTTACAAAAAACTTAACTTTTTTGTGTCCAAGATATTGACTCAAGTCCACAGCAAGATGCCCTTTATATCCAAACCAAAATACGTTCTTACCTTCGCTATTTTTTTTGATTCCCCATTTAGGATCTATTGGAATAAGGGAACGAAGCTCATTAATAGATGCGTCTAATTGTGCTTCAATGGTTTTTTCGTACAAAGAAAGATTTGCTTCTTTATCGGCTTTTTCTTGTAGCCATTTTTCTTTTTCTTCTTTTGATTTGCGCCCGCGTTTTTTAGATGGAACTATTGAATCCTTTTCTTTAAATGGTGCATGATCCCTTGCTTCAATATGAGTTGCATCAATAGCTACGGTGTTATCATTAATAAAGCCTTCAGTAATCGCTTGAGTTAGAAGCGTTTCCTCTACACGTTCCATCACATTACTTTTAACAATTTTTTTAATCATTCTTGAATAGGAAGATTCCGAAGGAATCCAATCGGAAAATAAAAATCCGCAATCCAAACGAAATACAAAATCGTTTTTTAGCCGCTTTACAAGATCTTTTATGGTTGGGATGCGTTCAGTAATTCTAGCCACTAATGAGTAGATCATTCCAACATAATTGAGCTTTACAGGTGAACCAACTCGAGATCTTTTTGAAAGAACAGTTAAAATTGGTTCTATATCAATTGTTGAAAAAATTGCATCAAGCCGATGGGTAGGTTCTAAATCATATAATTCTTGTAGTCCAAATAGACCTCCTTGACGTATAATAGGCATAGGGAGTCACCTCCAATCTCTTAAAATTTGTTCGTACTTATTTAATTCGAGATTTTGGGGAGGTACTCCTTTTTTTTATACATTTAAACCCTTACGGGTTAAGGCTTTTCAAATATGAAATTGATTCTTTTGCATATTGCATTTAATTTTCCGTTATTTGATGTTATTTGTACTTTACTTATCGCAATTTACCCATTAGCTATTACATTCGTTTTCTTATCCTTTATAGATAAATGGTTTAGTGGGTACAGTTTGAAAGCCACAAAAGTGACTCAAAGCGTATATGTGCTTTGAGTCTTTTTAGTTCATAAAATATTATCTAAAAATTTAGAAATAAATTGTTCCTTTTTTGTTTTATCTGTTATATAATAACACTAACATAATGATCTATTGTAATATAACAAATATAACAGAGAGGAGATTATCAAAAATGACAAAGCTTCAAGTGATTGGAGAAATCAGTCCAGATTTTACACAAATTTTAACAGAGGAAGCACTTGATTTTGTTGAATTATTGGTGCAACAATTTGCAGCTAGAAGAGAAAAGCTTTTACGGAGAAGAGAAGAAAGACAGGAGCAAATTAACAATGGTGTAATGCCTGCATTTCTACCAGAAACAGAATCGATTCGTAATAGTGATTGGACGATTGCACTTGTACCAGATCATCTTCAAGATCGTCGGGTAGAAATTACTGGACCAGTTGATCGTAAAATGATGATCAATGCATTGAACTCAGGTGCGAATGTCTTTATGGCAGATTTTGAAGATGCCAATTCTCCCAGTTGGAATAACATGATACAAGGACAAGTGAATCTTCGAGATGCGATTAACCGTACGATCACGTATGACAGCCCAGATGGTAAACATTATCAATTAAACGAAAAAGTTGCTACGTTATTTGTTCGCCCAAGAGGATGGCACCTTGAAGAAAAACATGTATTATTCGATGGCAAACCGATCTCAGCTAGTTTATTTGATTTTGGTCTTTATTTTTTTCATAATGCCAAACAATTGATCGCTAATGGGAGTGGCCCCTATTTTTATCTACCTAAACTTGAGAGCCATTTAGAAGCACGTCTTTGGAATGATGTGTTCATTTTTTCACAACGAGAGTTGGGAATTCCGTTGGGAACGATCAAAGCAACTGTACTGATCGAAACGATTTTTGCTGCGTTTGAAATGGATGAAATCTTATATGAATTACGAGAACATTCTGCTGGTCTTAACTGTGGTAGATGGGATTATATTTTTAGCTTTATCAAGAAATTTCGCAACAAACCAGACTTTATTCTACCAGATCGTAGTGTTGTCACCATGACAGTTCCTTTTATGCGTTCCTATTCATTACTAGCTATTAAAACTAGCCACCGTCGTAATGCTCATGCCATCGGGGGAATGGCAGCCAATATTCCAGTGAAAGATAACCCTCAAATCAATGAAGATGCATTTGCGAAAGTTCGTATAGATAAAGAACGAGAGGCAAGAGATGGTCATGATGGAACATGGGTAGCCCATCCAGGATTAGTTCCAGTTGCACTAGAGGTGTTTAATCACTTCATGCCTCAACCTAATCAAATTGAAAAGAAATTAGAGGATATCCAAATCACAGCTGAAGATCTTCTTCAAGTGCCAGAAGGCCATATTACTGAACAGGGACTACGAACCAATATTAGTGTCGGTGTCCAATACCTTGAATCTTGGTTACGCGGAAAAGGGGCTGTCCCAATTTATCATTTGATGGAAGATGCTGCAACAGCAGAAATTTCCCGAGCACAGGTTTGGCAATGGCTTCACAATCCGAATGGAATCTTGCATGATGGAAGAAAAGTGAACGTGCAGTTGTTCGACCAATTCCTTGAAGAAGAATTAGAAAAAATTAAGATCATGGTTGGCCATGATCAATATGAAATAGGGAAATATCAGTTAGCAAGTGATTTGTTTAAACATTTATCACTAAGTCATGAATTTGTAGAATTTTTAACAATACCTGGTTATCATTACTTATAGAAAAGAGGATGGGAACAATGAGAAATCTGGAGGAAATCAATCAATTACAAAAAAGTTGGCAAGAAGATCCTAGATGGCAAGGAATAACAAGAACTTATACAGCGAAAGATGTGATTCGGTTAAGAGGATCAGTACAGATTGAATATACTTTAGCAAAACGAGGTGCGGAACGGTTATGGAATTTACTACATGCTAAAGATCATATTAAAGCTTTAGGAGCTTTAACGGGAAATCAGGCAGTACAACAGGTTAAAGCGGGTTTACAAGCGATTTATTTAAGTGGATGGCAAGTGGCTGCAGATGCCAACCTAAGCGGACAGATGTATCCTGACCAAAGTTTATATCCTGCGAATAGTGTACCCCATGTTGTAAAGCGAATCAATCAAGCTTTTCAAAGAGCAGATCAAATTTATCATTCGGAGGGAAAAGATGGGATTGATTGGTATGCTCCGATCGTTGCAGATGCAGAGTCAGGCTTTGGTGGCCATTTAAATGTCTTTGAATTAACAAAGGCGATGATAGAAGCAGGTGCTGCAGGTGTTCACCTTGAAGATCAATTATCATCTGAGAAGAAATGCGGTCACATGGGTGGCAAAGTCCTTGTTCCTACGCAAACGGCTATTCGTAATTTAATATCAGCGAGATTAGCTGCCGATATCATGGGGGTACCCACGGTGATTATAGCAAGGACAGATGCAAATGGAGCACAACTCATTACTAGTGACATCGATGATCAGGATCAGCATTTTATTACAGGGGAAAGAACAGAAGAAGGTTTTTACCGAATTACTGGTGGACTAGAGATGGCAATTGCTAGAGGATTAGCTTTTGCTCCTTATGCTGATTTAGTATGGGTAGAAACAGCTGAACCAAATGTTGAAGAGGCAAGGCGTTTTGCTGAGGCGATCCACGAAAAATATCCAAATAAGCTATTAGCTTATAATTGTTCCCCTTCATTTAATTGGAAAATGAAATTAGATGAAAAGACGATTGCCGAGTTCCAAGATGAGCTTGGGAAAATGGGTTATAAATTTCAATTTGTGACACTCGCAGGTTTCCACTCTTTAAATCATAGTATGTTTGAATTAGCACGAGATTATAGAGAACGAGGAATGGCTGCCTACTCAGATTTTCAACAAAAAGAATTCGAGAGCGAACGACATGGATACACCGCAACTCGTCATCAAAGGGAAGTTGGGGCAGGTTACTTTGATGAAGTAACAATGACTATTACTAGCGGAAAGGCATCAACAGCTGCTTTAAAAGGTTCAACAGAAGAAGCGCAATTTACGCTTTCAATATAACAAACCCCAGCCCCATACACCTCTACGGATATTTCCAGTAGAGGTTTTTTTGTGTTTAAAAATCTAATAGGTTCTATTTATTGTCTTATTATCATATTCATAAATTCTGTAAACATAAATCTAGCACTGCACCTCGTTACTATGAAAATGAGCTGAAAGGGTTGAAATAAATGACCGAACACGATCTCTATCTTTTTCATGAAGGGAACCTATTTCACAGTTATCAGTTATTAGGAGCTCACCGAAAAGAACAAGAAGGAAGAATAAGCGTTAGATTCTCTATTTGGGCACCACATGCAAGAGCTGTAAGTGTAGTTGGGGATTTTAACCAATGGAATGGGAACGCTCATCGAATGAAGAGGGTGAAAGACACAGGTATCTGGGAATTGTTTATTCCAGAGCTAGGGGAAGGTACATTATACAAATACGAGATTAAAACGGATCAAGGGAAAACCCTTCTTAAAGCAGATCCCTATGCTTTTTATTCAGAATTACGACCCAATACTGCATCTATTATTTATGATTTGCATGGCTATATATGGCATGATCAAGATTGGCAAACTCAAATAAAAAGTGTGTACAACAATCCCCTTAATATTTATGAGGTACACTTTGGATCTTGGAAAAAAAAAAGGATGGCAGTTTTTATACCTATCGAGAATTAGCAAATGAATTGATATCTTATGTAGTTGATATGGGCTATACCCATATTGAAATTTTACCACTGAATGAGCACCCATTTGATCGCTCATGGGGCTATCAAGGAACCGGTTATTACTCTATCACGAGTCGATTTGGTACACCTCATGATTTTATGTATTTTGTAGATCAGTGTCATCAAAAAGGAATTGGGGTGATCCTTGATTGGGTGCCAGGTCATTTTTGCAAAGATGAACATGGACTTATGAGATTTGATGGAACCCCCTTATATGAGTATGAAAATCCTAATAGAGCAGAAAAAACGGATTGGGGGACTTTAGGCTTTGACCTTGGAAAACCTGAAGTACAAAGCTTTCTGATCTCAAATGCAATATTTTTGCTGGACATCTTTCATATTGATGGACTAAGAGTTGATGCTGTAGCTAGTATGCTCTATTTGGATTTTGGTAAAAGAGATGGGGAATGGGAACCAAACCAATATGGAGGAAGAGAAAATCTGGAAGCTATAGCTTTTTTAAAAAAGCTGAATGAAGTTGTGTTTCGTTATTATCCAAATGCATTGATGATTGCTGAAGAATCGACTTCCTGGCCATTAGTGACCTCACCAACCTATCTTGGTGGATTAGGGTTTAACTTTAAATGGAATATGGGTTGGATGAATGACATGCTAAAGTATATGGAACTTGATCCTATTTATCGTAAGTACCATCATCATTTATTAACCTTCTCATTTTTTTATACCTTTTCAGAAAATTTTGTTCTTCCTTTATCACACGACGAAGTGGTACATGGGAAAAGATCTATGCTGAATAAAATATTTGGCGATTATTGGCAGAAATTTGCAGGATTAAGATTGTTTTATGGCTATATGATCGCTCATCCTGGGAAAAAGCTTCTCTTTATGGGGGGTGAACTAGGTCAGTTTGATGAGTGGAAAGATGAAACTGAAGTGGATTGGAATCTAATTGACTACGATCTACATTGTAAATTAAAGCAATATGTAAAAGATTTAAACCATTTTTACAAAGAAGAACCAATCCTTTGGCAGCTTGATCATCATCCAATGGGTTTTGAGTGGATTGATCCCCATGATACCAATCAAAGTATCATTACCTTTATGCGTAAAGATCAAGCTCAAATTGAATTGATCATTGTTTGTAATTTTACACCATCCTATTATGATCATTACCGAATTGGAGTTCCACATCTCGGTGAGTATGTTGAGGTATGGAATAGTGATGATGATAAATATGGTGGCTCTGGTAAGGGTAATTTTAAACCTATACAGGCAGTAAAAGAAAAGTGGCATAACCAACCTTATCATTTAGTGATAAAAATTCCACCACTGGCAACAGTGATGTTTAAACGAATAAATTTGGAAGGGAAAAGGGGAATGAATGATGCGAAAAAAAGAGTGTATTGCAATGCTTCTAGCCGGGGGCGAAGGAAAAAGATTAGGACTATTAACAAAAAATCTGGCCAAACCTGCCGTTTTGTTTGGAGGTAAATATCGCATCATTGATTTTGCTTTAAGTAATTGTGCAAACTCTGGAATCGATACAGTTGGTGTGCTTACCCAATATGAACCCCTCGTATTACATTCCTATATTGGAATCGGAAGTTCATGGGATCTGGATCGGAGAGATGGTGGGGTTACAGTGCTTCCACCTTATATGGAAAAGAATGGAGCTAAGTGGTATAAAGGGACAGCTAATTCTATCTATCAAAATATAGCCTATATTGATCAATTTCAATCTGAATATGTTCTCATTCTTTCCGGTGACCATATCTACAAAATGAATTACCAACATATGTTAAAGAATCATATTGAAAAAGGTGCAGATGCAACGATTGCCGTAATCGAAGTACCTTGGGACGAAGCAAGTCGATTTGGCATTATGAATACAGATAGGCAACTAAGGATTACAGAATTTGAAGAAAAACCACAAGTTCCCAAAAATAATTTAGCCTCTATGGGCATTTATATTTTCAATTGGAATGTATTGAAAGAAGCTTTATTAAAAGATGAACAGCTCCATGGTTCTACTCATGATTTTGGTAAAGATGTGATTCCAATGATGCTTAAAGAAGGTCGGAAGATGTTTGCATATCCTTATAAAGGGTATTGGCGGGATGTTGGAACCATCGAGAGTTTGTGGAAGGCTAATATGGATTTGATTAAGGATCAACCCGAACTAGATTTATACGATTACCAATGGCGAATTTATTCAGTCAATTCTTACCAACCCCCTCAATATATTGCTCCAAACGCTCAAGTCCATTGTTCCCTAATCAATGAAGGTTGTTCAATTTATGGTCAGATCGAACATTCTGTACTTTTTCATGGTGTTCAGGTGGGGAAAGGAAGTATCATCAAAGACTCAGTGATCATGCCAAATGTGATCATTGAGGGCAATGTAGTGATTCAAAAGTCAATTATTGGTGAAGGAACGATCATTAAAGCAGGCTCCAACATTGGAACGATAAACGGTGACATTACCTTAATTGAGGAACAAACGATTATTTATAATAAAATAAATGAAAAACTGGTAAGTTCCAACTATTAAGTGAAAGAAGGAGAAATAAGAATGGAAAATGTCATGGGAGTTATTAACTTAGTTGACGAAAAAGAAGGGTTAAAAGAACTTACCTTACATCGCCATTTATCTGCAGTGCCTTTTGGTGGGCGCTATCGTCTCATTGATTTTCCTTTATCTAATATGGTTAATTCGGGAATAAATGATGTAGCTATATTTACAAAGGGCAAGTATCGCGCACTCATGGACCATTTAGGAAAAGGAAAGGACTGGGATTTAGATCGAAATCGGGGTGGCTTATATCTGCTGCCACCCTTTAATCAATTATCAGATCAGTTGAAGGGAGATTTACAATATTTTTACGAACACTTAGATTACTTTTATCGTGGAAAGCAAGACTACGTCTTGCTTTCCAATGGCCATCTTATTTTTAATATGGATTATCGTTCTGCATTTGAATTTCATCAAAAAGTAGGAGCAGATATAACGATTCTGTATAAAGAAATAGAAAATGAGATCGACGAATTTAAGAATTGCAGAAGGATTCAAGTCAATGAACAGAACCGCCTACTTTCCTTTGAACCCTCTAATAAAGTATTTATGGAAGTAATAATCCTAGAAAAATCCCTTCTTTTAGACCTTATTAAATCTAACATAGAGAAAGGGCTTTACCATCTAATAATTGATGGAATTGGCCGAAATTTATCTCAATTACAGGTATATGGTTATCCTTATCAAGGATATTTAGCAAATATTGATTCAATTCAGACCTACCATCAACGTAATATGGATCTATTAAATCCACAGTTATGGAAAAGTCTGTTCTTTGAACCGCATCAAATTAGTACAAAAGTAAAAAATGAACCTCCAACCAAATACCTTAGAGAGTCTAACGTAACTAATACGATCGTCGCCAATGGTTGTGTCATTGAAGGAACAATTGAAAATAGCATTTTGTTTAGAGGTGTAAAAGTTCATAAAGGCGCTCAGATCAAAAATAGTATTATTCTACAAAAGTGTGAAATTGGCGAAAATGCTAGGTTAGAAAATGTTATTTTGGACAAAGAAGTAAGGGTAACAATGGGGCAACATTTAAAAGGAAACGTGGAATCTCCAATCGTGGTTGGAAAAAGGATGACCGTTTAAAGAAGAAAGGTTGATAAAGATGAAGGTATTATTTATCGCTTCCGAATGTGTTCCCTTTATTAAAACAGGTGGTTTGGCAGATGTAATCGGCTCCCTCCCTAAAGAACTAAGAAAACTAGGAATAGATGCAAGGGTAATCCTACCAAAATATAAGGCAATTCCTAATCATTACAGAGAAAAAATGATCCATCTTACTCATTTTAATCTTCAATTAGGATGGCGAAATCTTTATTGTGGAATTGAACATCTTGAAGAGGATGGCGTTCCTTTTTATTTTATTGATAACCAGAATTATTTTTACCGTGAGAGCATATATGGATATGGTGATTCCTTTGATGAAGCAGAACGATTTACTTTTTTTAGTCAAGCTGTTTTAGAATCTTTACCATACCTTCAATTTCAACCTGAGATTTTACATCTCAACGATTGGCAAACTGCGTTAATTCCTTTATTTTTAAAAACTCACTATGTAAACCATGATGATTACATGAAGATTCGTACGATATTTACCATCCACAATTTAAAATATCAAGGAATTTTTCAACAGGATATCTTAAAAGATTTATTGGATATTGATCCATCAGACCCTGAATTTAGCGTTGATGGAATTGAATATTACGGAAGAGTAAACTTTATGAAGGCTGGCCTTAATTATGCCAATTTGATTACTACCGTTAGTGAAACCTATGCAAAAGAAATTCAATATCCTTTTTTTGGCGAGGGGCTAGATGGACTTTTGCGAAATAGAAACCAGGATCTATATGGCATCATCAATGGAATAGATGTAGAGCGTTTCCCTCGACAACAAAGCAAACAAGAAAACAAAGTCAAATTACAAGAGATGTTACGTTTACCTACAGATCCCCATATTCCAATGATTTCACTCATTTCTAGACTTGTCTCTCAAAAAGGGATAGACCTAGTCGTCCATGTTTTGGATGAAATACTTCAACAGAATCTCCAGTTTGTCGTATTAGGCACAGGGGAGCAGAAATACGAGCAAATCTTTCTCGAAGCTTCCAACCGTTACCCTAAAAAACTTTCTGTCCATATTACCTTTGATGAACCCTTTTCTCATATGATTTATGCCGCATCCGATTTATTTTTAATGCCTTCATTATTCGAACCTTGTGGCTTAAGCCAACTCATTGCTCTTCATTATGGTGCGATACCCATTGTAAGGGAAACTGGTGGACTTAAAGATACTGTTCAATCCTTTAATGAATATAATGGGGAGGGAAACGGTTTTAGCTTTACCCATTATAATGCTCACGATATGCTTTATACCATTAAACGAGCTCTTTCTATTTATCATCAACCACCACTTTGGAATAAGATTAAAGAGAACATAAAGGCTTCTGATTTCACTTGGAAGAAGTCGGCAGAAGAATATGTAAGTTTATATCAACTTGTGCTTCAGAGATAGGGGTTGAAAAAATGTTTACAAATAAAGAGGTCTTTAAGCATGCATTTCTGGAAAGATTAGAAAACATGCATGGCAAAACCTTAGAAGATGCAACTGATTCGGATAAATATAAAACATTAGGTAGTATGGTTCGAGAATATATTAGTAAAAACTTGATCGCAACAAATACACAATATAGGGAAAAATGTGATAAACAAGTTTACTATTTTTCTATGGAATTCTTAATCGGGAAACTTCTAAAGAGCAATTTAATACATTTAGGAATTCGTGAAGTTTGTAAACAAGGACTTGAGGAATTAGACATTGACCTAGAAACTTTAGAAAAAGAAGAACCTGAGCCAGGATTAGGAAATGGAGGACTAGGAAGACTAGCCGCTGATTTCTTAGACTCCTTAGCATCACTACAATTACCTGGTCATGGTTGTGGAATCCGTTATCAATATGGCCTATTTGAACAAAAAATCGTAGATGGGTATCAAGTAGAATTACCTGATTTTTGGTTACGGGAAGGAAATGTTTGGGAAATACGCAAGTTTGACAGAGCAGTAGAAGTCCGGTTTGGAGGAAAGGTTTGGGCTGAAGAAAAAGACGGAAGACTTATTTTTCACCATCAACAATATGAACCTGTCCTAGCAGTTCCATATGACATTCCTATTGTTGGCTATAATAATAATACAGTGAACACATTACGATTATGGAGTGCTGAATCAGCAATTAAAGATTTTGATTTTCACTTACTCAATCACAAAGACTATCATAAAATGATTGATTACAAGCGATCAACAGAAGCGATCTCTGAATACCTTTATCCTGATGATACCTTTGTTGAAGGGAAAATTCTTCGTTTAAAACAACAATATTTTATGGTCTCCGCTGGAATACAAAGTATTATTCGTAGATTTAAAAATAAGCATCATCATTTAGTAGATCTACCCAATAAGATTGCCATCCATATTAATGACACGCATCCAGTTCTTGCCATTCCAGAATTGATGAGAATTCTGATGGATGGTGAAGGACTAGGTTGGGATGAAGCATGGCATATCACCACAAATACGATCTCTTATACCAATCATACAACCCTTTCTGAAGCATTAGAAAAATGGCCGATTGAGCTTTTTAAAACTTTGTTACCAAGAATCTATATGATTATTGAAGAAATCAACCAGCGCTATTGTCATGAGCTATGGAACAAGTATCCCGAAGATTGGGAAAGAATTCATCAAATGGCGATCCTTGCTGACGGTTTTGTAAAGATGGGCCATCTCGCAATTGTAGGCAGCTATAGCGTAAATGGGGTTTCGAAGGTTCATACAGAGATATTAAAAAAACAAGTAATGGACAAATTTTATCATCATACACCTTACAAATTTAATAATAAGACAAACGGGATTTCCCATCGTCGATGGCTACTAATCGCTAATCCCTTCTTAGCAGAATCCATTACGAAACGAATAGGACGTAGTTGGATTGAACATCCTACTGATTTAATTTATCTTCTTCGTTTCGTATTAGATGAGTCTTTTCAAGAACAAGTTTTTTCTATCAAACAAAGGAACAAACAACACCTAGCCAATTGGATTAAAGAAAAATCTGGATTAGTTGTCGATCCTACCTCTATCTTTGATGTGCAGATCAAACGAATGCATGCGTATAAACGCCAACTCCTTAATATCTTTCATGTCATTGACCTATACAATCGCTTACAAGAAAATCCTAACCTTTCTATACACCCTAGGACATTTATCTTTGGAGGAAAAGCAGCTCCAAGCTATCATTTAGCTAAAAACGTAATTAAATTGATCAATAGTGTGGCAGATGTGGTGAATCAAGATCGAAGGGTGAACGATAAAATCAAGGTGGTTTTTCTTGAAAACTATGGTGTATCTTTAGCAGAAAAAGTGATTCCTGCTGCAGATATCAGTGAACAAATTTCAACAGCGAGTAAAGAAGCTTCAGGAACAGGGAATATGAAGTTTATGATGAATGGGGCCATTACTCTTGGCACGTATGACGGAGCCAACATAGAGATGAAGGAAGAAGTAGGTGATGAGAATATTTTTATGTTTGGGTTGAAGCCAAATGATGTCTTACGTCATTATCAATTTAGAGACTATCAGGCCCGTGATTTATATAATCAGGATCAGCGGATTCGTACCATTTTTGAGCAAATGATCAATGGATTTTTTGCAAAAGGAGATGTAGACTTTAAACCCATTTATTACAGCCTACTTGATCATGATGAATTTTTTGTCTTAAAAGATTTTTCTTCCTATGCCGAAATACAAAAAAAGATAGATCAGGCATATAAAAGTAGAAGCAGTTGGATGAAAAAAAGTATCATCAATATCGCTCACTCAGGTAAATTCGCATCTGATCGAACCATTTCTGAATACTCCTCAGGAATTTGGGGAATCCATCGGGTCATGATTCGACCATAGCTAGATAGGAAGACTGGGGGTGAAACCTTGGCAGAAGAATGGATCTATCATCATTCTTATCATCCATCTTATCGGAAACCATTTGGTGCTGTAGCTTGTAACAAAGAAATTATTTTGCATTTGAGGATCAATAGTTCTGTAAAACCTGATGAAGTAATCCTTTACGTTTGGCAAGAATCAGAAAAAAAAATGAAGGTACAATTGATGAACCTTATTCAGACGAATGCAAATAATCGATGGTATCAAGGAAAAATAAAAACACCTGAACAACCTGGACTTCTTTGGTACCATTTTCGCGTTTTAGTAGAAGGGAAAACTTTTTATTATGGAAATAATAAAAACCATTACGGGGGAATCGGGGAAATCACTCAGGAGATTCCGCCAGCGTATCAGATCACGGTCTATTCCCAAAAGTTTGTTCCACCACAATGGTTTAAAGAAGCGATCATCTACCAAATATTTGTCGATCGTTTTTGTAATGGCCATCCAGAAGGGAAAATTCTAAACCCTAAAAAGAATAGCTTAATTCATTCTCATTGGGAAAATACCCCGATCTATATCAAGGATGAAAAAGGGAAAGTAGTGAGGTGGGATTTTTTTGGCGGAAACTTGTTAGGGGTTAAGAAAAAACTACCTTACTTAAATCAATTAGGTATCAATGTTATCTATTTCAATCCAATTTTTGAATCCCCAAGTAACCACAAATACGATACTGGAGATTACCATAAGATCGATCCAATGTATGGAGATTTAGAAGACTTTCAGCAACTATGTGAAGAAGCTAAACAAATGGGCATCTCAATCATTTTAGATGGGGTATTTAGTCATACAGGAAGTGACAGCCTCTATTTTAATAAAAAAGGGAATTATCCTTCTTTGGGAGCCTATCAATCCAAAGATTCTCCCTACTACTCATGGTATCGTTTTAAAGAGTATCCTCATTCTTATGAAAGCTGGTGGGGTATTGAAGTTCTTCCCAATGTGAATGAATTAGACCCTTCCTATTTAAATTTCATCATTGATGATCAAAATAGTGTTTTAAAATACTGGCAACGTATGGGAATAAAAGGGTGGCGTTTAGATGTTGCCGATGAACTTCCAGATGAATTTATTCAACATTTTTATCAAACAATGAAAGAAATTGACCCTGACTCTGTGTTAATTGGCGAAGTGTGGGAAGATGCAGCAAATAAAATTAGTTATGAAAAAAGACGTCAATACCTTTATGGAGAGGAATTAGATTCTGTTACCAATTATCCTCTAAGAAACATCATGATTCAATTTATATTAGGCTTAAAAGATTCACAACAGACGAAACAAGCTTTAATGAGCTTATATGAAAACTATCCCATACACCATTTCTATAGTTTAATGAATATCATTGGCAGTCATGATACCCCACGAATCCTCACTCTGCTGCAAGATCACTTACCAGCAAATCTTTCTATTTCTGAAAAAAAAGAATTAGCGATTAAACGATTAAAGCTTATCTCCTTATGGCAAATAACCTTTCCTGGTGTGCCAACTATTCTATATGGAGACGAGGTAGGCTTAGAGGGAAGAGAAGAGCCAATAAATCGAGCCACCTACCCGTGGGGAAAAGAAAACGTTGGACTACTTAGATGGTATCAAACTATTACCCAATATCGTCATCAATATGACGTATTTAAGACAGGTCAATGGACACCGATCTACCAAAATCCTGACGTATTCGGTTATCTTCGATTCTTTGAAAATGGTAAAGATGTATTTGGTGAGGGGAAGGGGAATGGGCATCAGTTAGCGATAGTTATCTTTAACCAAAACCTTTTCGAAATCAGAGATATCAAAATCAATTTGGCTTCTTTCGTTGATCCTTCTACTTGTTCTGAGCAAAACTCTTGGTTGGCCTGTTCTCTCTATGACCTATTGCAAGGGCAAGAGATTAAGATTGATGATGGCATCATACATCTCTCTTTACAACCATTAAAGGGTAAAGTACTCATTCAAAGTAAATAATATTAAGAAATAACATTGAATGAATGAGGGATGAGTATGCCAGAACTACCAGAAATGGAAACCTATAAAAGATTGCTTACAGAAAAAATCATCGGAAAACCAATTACCAATGTCGAAGTGAATCGGGCCAAATCCATTAATATACCCGTTGTGAAGTTTATCGAAGAGGTAAAAGGGAAACAGGTGATTAGAATTGAACGGAGTGCTAAACATCTCCTATTCCATTTAAACGATAACAAAGTTCTTCTATTACACCTTATGTTAGGAGGATGGATGTTTTATGGAACAGAAGCAGAAAAACCGAAAAGAACTATTCAGGTACGTCTTTCCTTTGGAGATCATCATCTTTATTTTATTGGCCTAAGATTAGGGTATTTACACCTATTAAATTTTGAGGAGGCTAATCAAGTCTTACAAAAATTAGGACCTGAACCTTTAGCCTCTGATTTTACAGAGGCTAAGTTTCTTCAACATATTGAAAAAAAGAGAGGTATCTTAAAAACTTCATTAGTGGATCAACACTTTATCTCTGGTATCGGAAATTGCTATTCTGATGAAATTTGCTTTTCAGCAGAAATCAAGCCTATGAGACAGATACAAGACCTTTCAATAGAAGAAAGATCAAAGCTATTCAAAGGAATACGTGAAGT
Source organism: Tepidibacillus infernus (assembly GCF_048898065.1). Taxonomy (NCBI): domain Bacteria; kingdom Bacillati; phylum Bacillota; class Bacilli; order Caryophanales; family Bacillaceae; genus Tepidibacillus; species Tepidibacillus infernus. Next base: position 883,291 of record NZ_JBLWFI010000001.1, on the reverse strand, counting down.
ATTACAAGAAGCGATCGCTTATGGAGGGTATATGGAAAATCCCCTTTACGTTGGCGATCAAATCACAGGACAATTTGATCCAAGATGTAAAGTATACGATCGGGAAGAAGAGCCGTGTGTTCGCTGTGGGAATCCAATCCTTAGAGAAGAAGTCTCTTCAAGAAAAACATTCTTTTGTAACGTTTGCCAGCACTAATTTAACACACAAAGGTTATATTTGGTCAAAAAAAAAGTCTCTCTGTTGTAAGAGAGACTTTCGCTTCTGATATTTTCTATATTCTATAAGAATTATAGCTTAATAACGTTAGCAGCTTGAGGACCACGGTTACCTTCAACGATATCAAATGTAACTTTTTGTCCTTCTTCTAATGTTTTGAAACCGTCACCTTGAATTGCTGAGAAGTGAACGAATACATCGTCTCCGCCATCAACTTCGATGAATCCAAAACCTTTTTCTGAATTAAACCATTTTACTTTACCTTGCATTGTGAAACCTCCTAAGTCTTCCTTATACACATTGTATAAAATTAATTTAACCACGTTCTCAAAAAATATTTTGGAAAAACAAAAAATCGTAATTCATAAAAGCGTAGGAATCGTAAAAAAATTCGCTCCGCTTCTAATGAAGTTACGATTTATTACTCAATCCTAAACTATTCTTTTAAGTTCAATGGTCAATTTAAATTATATACTAAAAAGTTCCTGTTGTAAAATATTTTTAGAAAAATTTTTTTATGATTCTATAAATAATTAAACACTGGATTTCAATCAGAAAAAAGGGTAAACTTTCCAATAGTGAAAGGAGTTTTTTTACGATGCAGAAAGTGAACTTAATAGCTACCTCCACCTTTGGACTTGAAGCTGTTGTAGCAGACGAAGTCAAAAAGTTAGGATATGAAGTCAAAGTAGATAATGGCAAGGTTGAATTTACCACCGATTTATCAGCAATAGCTAAGACTAATCTTTGGTTGCGTACCTCCGATCGTATCCGATTAAAGATCGGTGAATTTAAAGTAACGACATTTGAAGAATTGTTTGAGAAAACAAAGTCTCTTCCTTGGGCGGATTGGATTCCGAAAAACGGACAATTTCCTGTTGAAGGAAAATCTGTAAAATCCAAACTCTTTAGTGTGCCAGATGTACAAGCCATCACTAAAAAAGCAATCGTTGAAAGCCTGAAAAAAACATATAAAGTGGAGTGGTTTGAGGAAAATGGGCCTATATTTAAGGTGGAAGTTGCCTTATTAAAGGATATTGCAACCCTAACGATCGATACGTCTGGTCCTGGATTGCATAAAAGAGGATATCGAGATTGGATTGGAGCAGCACCATTGAAAGAAACCATGGCTGCCGCATTGATCCAAATTACAAAATGGAATCCTGATTTACCCTTAATTGACCCCTTTTGCGGGTCAGGTACCATTCCTATTGAAGCAGCTTTAATTGGTCAGAATATTGCCCCAGGTATGAATCGTGAATTTGTTTCAGAAAGCTGGCCTATTATTCCCCGAGACATCTGGCGGCAAGCTAGGGCAGAAACCCATGATTTGGCACAATATGATCGCCCTTTAGAGATTCTCGGTAGCGATATAGATGGGAAAATTTTGAAAGTGGCTAAAAGAAATGCATATGAAGCAGGAGTAGATGAACAGATTCATTTTCAGCGCATGGATGTAAGACAAATAATGAGTGAGCAAAAATATGGAGCCATTATCTGCAATCCTCCTTATGGGGAGCGTTTAAGTGATCGGCGAGAAGTTGAGCAATTATACATAGACATGGGGAGAGTTTTTACTAAACTGGATACATGGTCCTATTATATCTTGACTTCCTATGAAAAGTTTGAAACGTTGTTTGGAAAGCCCGCAACGAAAAAAAGAAAACTATACAATGGGAATTTAAAAGTTGACTATTATCAGTACTTTGGCCCACGTCCACGAAAGAAAAAAGATTCTGATGGGGAATCAAACCACGTATAATCGTGATTATTGTATAATGTAAGAGTACATAAGAGTGATAAAAGTTACAAGTAGAAAGGATGATGATTTATGGCAAAAGATAATTCATTTGACATTGTTTCCGAGGTCAATATGCAAGAGGTAGATAATGCAATCAATCAAACAGTGAAAGAAATCATTCAACGTTACGATTTCAAAAATAGCAAATCTGAAGTAAGCTTTCAAGGGGAAGAAATCAAAGTGGTCTCAGATGATGAATATAAGTTAAAAAGTGTAATCGATGTTCTTCAAACCAAGTTAATCAATCGCAAAGTATCGATTAAAAACTTAGACTATGGTAAGATAGAGCAGGCATCTGGTGGAACGGTTCGCCAAATGATCAAAATAAAACAAGGTATAGAAACCGATGTTGCAAAAAAAATCATAAAAGATATCAAAGACTCTAAGATCAAAGTCCAAGCGCAGATCATGGGTGAACAAATTCGCGTATCTGGCAAAAGTAGAGATGATTTACAATCTGTCATACAACTATTAAAAGGAAATGACTATGGCTTAGAGCTACAATTTACAAACTACAGATAGCCTAAGTAAAACCTACCTGCAAAACGGTAGGTTTTTTCTTCAAAAAAGAGAAAAACTAAGAATGAATGAAATCCATTTGTAGAGGAGATTAGTATGCTAGATATCTGCCTATTAGGCAATGGAGGAACCATGCCGATTCCAAACCGATGGTTAACCTCTATGATTGCCTCCTATCTAGGAAAATTGATACTTATTGATTGTGGTGAAGGAACACAAATTCCTTTAAAAAGGTTAGGATGGGGACTGAAAGCAATTGAAGCCATATGTTTTACTCATTACCATGCAGACCACGTAGTAGGTTTGCCAGGACTACTTCTGACTATTGGAAATTCTGGCAGAACAGAACCACTTACATTGATAGGACCAACAGGGTTGAATGAAGTAATTAGGGGTCTAACCGTGATCGCCCCGAATCTTCCTTATGAACTTCATCTGATTGAACTTCCGCTAGATAAAATACAGACAGTAAAAATCAATCATCTAATCATTCATGCACTTCCAGTTGAGCATACCATCCCATGCCTAGCATACACCTTAGAGGTAAAGCGTGGGAGAAAATTTAATCCGGAAAAGGCCAAAAAAAATGATGTTCCTCTTGAATTCTGGAAAAAACTACAGAAGGAAGAGGAGGTCTATTTTGAGGGGAAACATTTTACACCAGATATGGTACTAGATGAACCAAGAAAAGGTTTAAAAGTCGCTTATTGTACAGATACAAGGCCAACTGATGACTTAATAGAATTTGTTCGTGATGCAGACTTGTTGATCGCTGAAGGAATGTATGGATCGGATGCATATTTTCATAAAGCAGAAGAACATAAACATATGCTTTTTTCTGAAGCCGCCACATTGGCTAAGAATGGACAAGTGAAAGAACTTTGGTTAACCCATTTTAGCCCATCCTTGACAAATCCTGAAGATTTTTTAGAGGATACTCAAACGATTTTCCCTAATACAAAGTTGGGTGAAGACCTTTTAACCAAAAGTTTATTTTTCACTTCATAAAGGAATTAAAAAATGAAGTTGCTTTAGAAAAGCAACAGTAGGAGACGAGAGCTAAAGATGCCGATTGTGATAGATCGTATAAAAAACGAAAGAATACCTTCTATTCTCTATCCTTTTGCGTTTGAAGAAGAGTTATGCCAAAAAGTCGGGGATGGACATGAACCAATAATCCATATTTGGCAACATCCCAAAGCATTTGTAATGGGATTACGAGATAGTCGATTACCTCATGCAGGTAAAGCAAAATTATGGCTTCATGATCAAGGGTATGAAGTGATGGTTCGCCACTCAGGTGGTGCAGCTGTGCCTTTAGACAATGGTGTTATAAACATATCGTTGATCCAGCCAATCAAAGGCCAAATATACCGTTTTCAGCAAGATTTTGAAATCATCTTTCAACTGATTAAGGATACCCTTCAATCCTACCCTGTAAGAATTGAAAAGGGTGAGATAAAAGGTTCCTACTGTCCAGGAGACTACGACTTAAGTATCAATCATAGAAAGTTCTGTGGAATTGCTCAACGACGCCAATTGAAGGCTTTTATTGTTCATGCCTTCATCAATGTTTTAGGAATTGGGGCGGAAAAGGCTAAACTCGTTCAACAATTTTATGAGATCGCTTCAGGAGGGAGAATCGAGGAATTCAATGTACCCTCGATTCAGCCAGAAAAAATAACTACTTTAAAAGAGTTAACCAATGTTTCATCCATAGAAGAGTTTCTTTTTCACTTGAAAATCGCACTAAAGAATAAATATGGTGATAAACTTATCTATGAAAATGCCCAATCCTTTGATACTTTACATGAAAATGAAATCAATAAAATGATGGTTGAATTTAAAACAAAATATGATATTACACAATAGAACCAAAAAAGAAACGTAACGCATCTGGGATTTCTCTTTGCCAAAATCCCCAAATATGGGTTCCAGGTCTTTCAATATAATGAATGTTAGCTTTTTTTTCCTCAAGAAGCTTTTTTGTCTTTCGATTGATTTCCAAAAAGTTAAAGGTTCCAGCATTAGTTTGCACAGCCGTTTCATCGAGTCCAGCCACCATATACATCGTAAGCCATGATAGATCTTGTTCCGCCTGAATACGGACAATACTTGGTTCAAAAAAGGCTCCTGACAATGAAAGGATGTTGCGAAATCGATTTGGGTGGTCTAAAGCAAGTTGGAGTGAAACCGTTACACCTAAAGAATCGCCAGCCAAAGTTCTTTGATCTGCCTCTTGTCTAATGGGAAAACGATTTTCTACAAAAGGAACAAACTCCTCCACAAAAAAACGAGTATAATTTGGAAAACGTGAGCCTTCAGGATGATATTCTGAAGTTCTTACGTTTTTTTTCATTTCTACTCCAATAATAATCATCGGTTCAATATTTTCATCTAATATCAGGCGAGTAGCTTGAGTCGCAATCCGTCCGAAGTTGAAAAATTGTTCACCATCCTGACAATAAAAGACAGGGTAAGACAATAGTTCATTATAACTAGGTGGAAGATAAATGATCCCCATTCTACTCTCTTCTAAATACTTTGATTCCACTTCTTCCTTAATGATTGTTCGTTTGTAATATCGTTGATCGTTCATTGATGATCTCTCCTTTAATATGAGTTTGTCTGTTTATGAAAAAATAATTACATCAAGAATCATGATAAAAATTCGTCAAATGGGAAGATTTTAAATGATAGAGATTTATTTTTTAAAAAAGAGGTGAGCTTCATGAGAAGAATTATATCAGGTCAAATTGAAGGAATTGAACCCTTTTCAATCCTTGATGTCTCTGGAAATGTGGTTAATGAAGAAGCCATGCCAAAGCTAAGTGATGAACAATTAAGAGATTTAATGAAAAAAATGGTATTTACCCGTATTTGGGATCAACGTGCAATCAGTTTAAATAGGCAAGGAAGACTTGGTTTTTATGCGCCTGTTGCTGGTCAAGAAGCAAGCATGGTCGGATGCGAATCCGCTATAGACAAAGAAGATTTTATTTTACCAACCTATCGAGATATCCCACAAATGATTATGCATGGATTGCCACTATACCAAGCTATTCTTTGGTCTCGTGGCCATCAACATGGTGGAGAAATTCCCGAAAACGTTCAAGCTTTTGTCCCACAAATAATTATTGGTGCACAGTACGTTCAGACGGCAGGTGTTGCCATGGGTATTAAAAAGAGAAAGAAAAAAAAAGTAGCAATGACGTTTATTGGAGATGGCGGTACATCTCAAGGAGATTTTTACGAGGGAATGAACTTTGCTGGAGCTTTCAATTTACCAGCCATCTTTATTATTCAAAACAACCACTATGCCATCTCTGTACCTAGGGAAAAACAAACTGCTGCAGCAACTTTAGCTCAAAAAGCAGTTGCGGTTGGAATCCCTGCTACTCAAGTGGATGGGATGGATGTTTTAGCCGTATATAAAGTAGTATCAGAGGCAGCAAACGATGCTAAAAATGATGAGGGTCCAGCACTTATTGAGGTTTCAACCTATCGTTTTGGTCCTCACACCATGTCTGGAGACGATCCAACAAGGTATCGTTCTAAAGAAGAAGAAAAAGAATGGGAAGAAAAAGACCCACTCATCCGATATAGACGTTTCCTTAAAAACAAAGGAATCTGGACAGAGGAAGAGGAAGACAAATTGATTGAAGAAACAAAAGAAGAAATTAACCAAGCATTAAAAAAAGCAGATGCTTATGAAAAAATGACCATTTCTGGTTTATTAGATAGCATGTTTGAAGTAACTCCACCTTACTTAGAAGAACAAAAAGCTTTATTTGCTAGGGAGGGAAAATAAAATGCCACAAATGACAATGATTCAAGCGATAACTGATGCAATGCGTGTTGAATTAGCAAGAGATACCAACGTCTTATTATTTGGGGAAGATGTAGGAAAATACGGAGGTGTTTTCCGGGCAACAGCTGGATTGCAAGATGAATTTGGAGAAGACCGTGTCTTTGACACCCCCTTAGCAGAATCAGGAATTGCAGGGTTAGCAATCGGTTTAGGATTAATGGGATATCGCCCAATTGCCGAAATTCAGTTTATTGGTTTTATTTTTGAAGCGATGGACTCCATTTGTGCGCAAGCTCCACGCATTCGATACCGTACCAATGGTAGATTCCATAGCCCCATAACCTTCAGAGCTCCTTTTGGTGGTGGAGTAAAAACACCAGAATTACATGCAGACAGTTTAGAGGGGTATTTAATGCAAACTCCTGGATTGAAGGTAGTTATTCCATCCAACCCCTATGATGCTAAAGGCTTATTGATTTCAGCCATTCGTGATAATGATCCTGTCTTTTTTATGGAGCATATGAAACTATATCGTTCTTTCCGTCAAGAAGTGCCTGAAGGCGAATATACCGTTCCAATTGGCAAGGCCAATATCGTTCGTGAGGGTACAGATGTAACGATTATTACATATGGAGCGATGGTTCACACCTCATTAAAAGCGGCAGAGGAAATTGAGAAGAAACGTGGAGTAAAGGTTGAGGTAATAGATCTTCGTACCATCAATCCAATCGATACAGAGACCGTTTTAAAATCGGTAGAAAAAACAAATCGCGCAATTGTTGTACAGGAAGCCCAAAGAACATCAGGAGCAGCAGCAGAAATCATTGCTCAAATTACTGAGAAAGGGATTCTGTATTTAGAAGCTCCAGTTCTTCGTGTGACTTCACCTGATACCGTATATCCGTTTGGCATGATTGAAGATGAATGGTTGCCAGACCCAACACGGGTCATCGAAGCTATTGAACAAGTACTTGATTTTTAATTGGAAAGAAAAAAGGAGGTTAAAAAAGAATGGGTGTATTTGAATTTAAGCTCCCCGATATCGGTGAAGGTATCCATGAGGGGGAGATCATGAAATGGCATGTAAAGCCAGGAGATATCGTAGAAGAAGATCAAGTCATATTGGAAGTACAAAATGATAAAGCTGTTGTTGAAATTCCTTCACCTGTCAAAGGAAAAGTATTAGAGATAAAGATGGAAGAAGGCGCAGTAGCAGTAGTAGGCGATGTCTTAATCACTTTTAAAGTAGAAGGTCAAGGAAACGTTGCAGAAACAGCAGACAAAAAAGCTGTAGATCAAGAAGTCATTGATAATGATGTTAAGAAAGAAATAGCCGATGAACCACGAGTCCCTAAAAAGGAAAAAATGGAACAAGACACTCCTACACCTAATGCTGTTTCACCATCAGTTGATGATCGCAAAGTATTAGCTACACCAAGTGTCCGTAAACTTGCTAGGGAAAAAGGGATTTCCATTGCTCAAGTTCCTGGCACAGGGCGTAATGGGCAAGTAACAAGCGAAGATATTTTGAATTTTATAGCTGGTAAAACAGCAGTACAAACCACTGAACAATTTGTTGCAAAAGCAGCTGAACCAACAAAAACGCCAACAGATGTTTCTCAAGCGGTACAAGTTGAGGGTTTAGAAGAAAGAGTGCCATTAAAAGGTATTCGTAAAGTCATCGCAAATGCTATGGTGAAGTCGGTATATACCGCGCCACATGTCACCGTAATGGATGAAGTAGATGTAACAGAATTAGTTGCATTTAGAGAGAAAATCAAACCATTGGCGGAGAAAAAAGGAGTTAAGGTCACTTATTTGCCATTCATTGTAAAGGCTTTAGTTGCCGCAGTTCGCCAATACCCAATTTTGAGGGCATCTGTTGATGATGAGAAAGAAGAGATTGTATATAAAAACTATTACCATATAGGGATTGCAACTGATACGGAGAACGGTTTAATCGTACCTGTAGTAAAAGATGCCGATCGTAAGAGTATTTTTACCATTGCTGCTGAAATTAAGGATTTAGCAACAAGAGGAAGAGAAGGAAGATTGGCACCAAATGAAATGAAAGGTAGTTCTATTAGCATAACAAACATTGGATCTGCTGGTGGAATGTTCTTTACTCCAGTTATCAACTATCCGGAAGTTGCAATCTTAGGAACGGGGCGCATTTCAAAGAAACCAGTAGTCAAACATGGTGAAGTGATGCCTGCAGATGTGATGGCATTATCTTTAAGCTTTGATCATCGAATTATTGATGGGGCAACGGCACAATATGCCCTAAACTATGTCAAAGATCTGTTAGAAGATCCACAGTTATTAGTGATGGAGGTGTAAAACTTGGTTGTTGGTGAATTTACACAAGATGTTGATGTAGTTGTCATTGGCGCTGGGCCTGGTGGATATGTTGCTGCAATACGAGCTGCTCAATTGGGAAAAAAAGTTGTCGTTGTAGAAAAGGATGAAGTAGGTGGCGTTTGCTTAAATAGAGGATGTATTCCATCAAAGGCTTTAATTTCTGCGGCTCATCATTACGAAATAATGACTCATGCCTCAAATATAGGTATTCAGGCTGAAGGAATAAGTATAGACTATGGGAAAGTTCAGGAATGGAAAGAAGGCGTTGTTAAAAAGCTGACTGATGGGGTAAGCTCTTTATTTAAAGGGAACAAAGTTGAAAGGGTTAAAGGTGAAGCGATTTTTGTTAATGAAAAAGAAATCCGTGTCGTCAGTGGCTATGAAGGTAGTAGGTATCGTTTTAATCATTGTATCATCGCTACCGGTTCAAGACCAATTGAATTAAAACCGTTTCCTTATGGTGGCAGAATTATCTCCTCAACTGAAGCACTTTCCCTAAAAGAAATACCAAAAACTATGATGGTGATCGGTGGCGGTTATATAGGGATTGAGTTAGGGCAAACTTATGCAAAATTAGGAACCAAGGTCACAGTCATCGAGGGATTAGATTCAATTTTACCCGGATTTGAAGCCGAAATGTCTCGACTTGTTACTCGCAACCTTAAAAAGCTTGGAGTTGAGGTCTATACCAATGCGATGGCAAAAGAGGCAAAGCAGACAGATCATGACATCACGGTCACATTTACGACGAGAAACAATGAAGAAAAACAAATCACTGCAGATTATGTGTTAGTAACTGTCGGCCGTCGTCCAAATACAGATGAGATTGGACTTGATGCGATCAATATGAAAATGACCGATAAGGGTCTAATTGAAATCGACCATCAATGCAAAACAAGCGTACCAAATGTGTACGCGATTGGAGACATTGTACCTGGATCAGCACTGGCACATAAAGCTTCTTACGAAGGGAAAGTTGCAGCTGAAACTATTGCAGGTCACCCAAGTGCCATTGATTATAAAGCCATTCCTGCCGTCGTTTTCTCTGATCCAGAAATTGCAAGTGTAGGCCTAAATGAAACAGAAGCAAAAGAGCAAGGATTAAAAGTGATCACTGGCAAATTCCCATATGCTGCAAATGGTAGATCTTTATCAATGAATGCCGGAGATGCAGGTTTTGTAAAATTGGTTGCCAATCAGGAAACAGGTTTGTTGTTAGGAGGACAAGTCGTTGGACCAGAGGCATCAAATCTGATTGCTGAGATCGGACTAGCCATTGAGATGGGAGCAACTTTGGAGGATATTGCCTTAACAATTCATGCTCACCCAACCTTAGGAGAAATGGTGATGGAAGCAGCAGAAGGCGCTTTAGGACAAGCGATACATCAAATCAACAGACAAATAAAATAATTTTATCTAAAATCATAAAGTGAGTGATGGTTTTATGATGGTTTTAAAAGTTCATAATAACCAAGCAAATAGGGACTATATCGTGATCTAATTCATGATATAGAGGTAACGTCATCATTCGGAAATTTTGTATGTTAAGCGAATTTCAACCTAAAAAAGTCGATTTCCTTACTTTAAGGAACCGACTTTTTTAGGTTGCTTGTTCAAATAGAGATCGTCACAAACATTATGTACACTTTGGTACGAAGTAAACACCCCAAGGTTTATGCTTTCTATCACTTTTAAATTCCGTTTCAAGAGCTTTTTTATACTTTTTATATTCTTCTGAGGATACTATTTTACCTTTACTCGTTTCAGTTAAAACCAAGCTTGAGTTAGGACCCGATACTAAAAGCGAACCATATTTTTCTTTAGATTACCTTTTATATTATCAATTACCGTAATAGAATATTTAGTATATGGGTCACTAACTTCTTTGGTTCCATTTTTTGTTTCAATAGTTACTTTATTTTTGTATAAAGTTTCAATTTCATCTAAGTTATTACTTCATGAATCTAATCTTTCAATTGAAGAACATTACACTGATACAGCAGGATATACGGATCAAGTTTTTGGGTTAAGTCATTTGTTAGCTTTCGCTTTGCACCAAGTCTAAGAGATATAAGTGTTACAAAAATATTTACCATTTCTTCTCCTAATGATTTCCAAAACTTAAAAGGTATGATTCGAGGAAAAAATTAACACTAAAATAATTAAAGAAAACTTTGATGATGTACTAAATGTGAAAGAAAAATTAGAAATTGAAATCAATGCGGCAACCGATTGCCATCGTAAAATTAGCCAATATCTCTAAACGTCGTATAGAAAGATTAGTTAATCCACAGCTAAATGATCATTGACCCCCTTTCTTAAGTCCTGAACCAGGCTTACAATCTGGGGCCATGATTATGCAGTATGTGGCAGCCTTCAGCCAACCAAGAAGACCATGTAAGTATGGGAACTATTAGCGCACGACACGCCTCTCTGATCATTACCAATACGAGACGGGTTCTAGCAATTGAGGCAATTTGTGCTTTGCAAGCTGTAGAAGTAAGAGGAGAGAACCATCTAGCCACGAGTCAATATCATCTATATTTCTCTAGACGGATGTATTAGATCAAGCCTATGCACCTTACTGTCCTGTTACAAGTCGAATTGGAGCACATGTCATCCTAAACTTTATAAAAGGAAAACGAATCTCCGACAATTTAGGTTTTTAAAAAACAAAAATTGCGATATAATAATAAGCTATAAAGTGGAAAAGATAGGATTGTTGAGGAGTGACGATTTGATGCGAATTTTATCGGGAATTCAACCATCAGGTAAACTTCATTTAGGAAATTATTTTGGCATGATGAAACGAATGGTTGACTATCAGGAAAACAATGAATTATATGCTTTTATTGTAAATTATCATGCGTTAACTTCCGTCTTTGATGCTAAGAAGTTACAAGAGGGAACTTTTAATGCCGCTTGTGATTTTTTAGCTTTAGGAATGGATCCAGAAAAGTCAACTTTTTGGGTACAGTCCGATGTACCAGAAGTCACGGAGCTTACATGGTTGTTATCAAATGTAACAAGTATGGGACTTTTAGAAAGAGCACATGCTTATAAAGATAAAGTAGCAAAAGGAATTCCAGCCACACATGGATTGTTTTCTTACCCTGTCTTAATGGCAGCAGATATTCTAGCTTATGGAGGAAAAAGGGTTCCTGTTGGAAAAGACCAGAAACAACATATTGAGATTGCTAGAGATATTGCAGAACGCTTTAATGCCACCTATGGAGAAACATTTGTTTTACCAGAGGAAGATATTGAAGAAGAGATCGCTACCGTTCCAGGAATCGATGGACAAAAAATGTCCAAATCCTACGGCAATACGATTGAGATCTTTGCAGATGAAGAAACATTAAGAAAAAAAGTAATGTCTATCGTAACAGATACAACTCCTGTTGATGAACCAAAGCCAATTGAAAACAATACCTTATATGAGATTTATTCCTTATTTCTAAATCCAGCTGAAAAAGAAGAATTAAAAGATCGTTTCCTTACCCCTGGATTAAAATATGGAGAAGTAAAAAAAGAGCTATTCAGCATGATTTGGGAATATTTCCGCCCCTATCGTGAAAAACGTGAGGGGTATGCAAACGACAGAGGAGAAGTGATGAACATATTGCAAAAAGGAGCAAACAAAGCAAGGGAGACTGCTTCGCATTATGTTCAATTAGCTCGTAAAAATGTTGGCCTTTATTACTGGGACAAATAACAAATAACAAAATAACATATAAACAGGCATCGCACTACTGATAGCCTGTTTTTTATTTACTCAACATTATCATGATTTTTTTTATTTTTAGAAAAATGCAGGAATTATTTCTCAACAAACGAACTAATATGTAGGTAAATGTAAGCGTTAACAATTTTAGATTATATCATTTTTGCTAGTCAAGATTATAGGAGGGAGTAAAGGTGCTAGGGGAGATGTTGGATCAAAAAGAAAGAGAACTTGATCAAATTCTGCAACAGTATAAGAAACAAAAAGGGGCGTTAATTCCAACTTTACAGGCCACACAAGAACTCTATGGATATTTACCAAAAAAGGCAATGGAAAAAATAGCAAAATCGCTTCGTATCCCATTTAGCGAAGTGTTTGGAGTAGCTACCTTTTATGCCCAATTTAAATTACAACCACATGGTCGCCATCTTATTCGTATTTGTTCAGGAACAGCTTGTCATGTTAGCAGGGGAACACACCTTCTAGAAATCCTTGAACAAGAACTAGGCATTAAGAAAGGGGAAACAACACAGGACGAAAGGTTCACATTAGAGTCTGTCGCATGTTTGGGAGCATGTGGACTAGCTCCTGTCATGATGATCAATGATGAGACATTTGGGAGATTAACGCGAGATAAGATCAATGAAATACTAAATCATTACGAATAAAGGGGAGAGTACCATTGAAAGATCCAATTAAGCCTCGGATTACCATAGGAATGGGGACCTGTGGAATAGCAGCGGGGGCTGAGAAGGTGAAAGAGGCTATCGAGAAAGAAGTTCTAAGAAGGGGCTTAGAATTAGATATAGACTTTACAAGCTGTATTGGTATGTGTTATCGGGAGGTTAATGTAGAAGTTGCTTTGCCGAACCATCCTGCCATTATGTATGGTAATATAACCCCTGACAAAGTAGAACGAATCATTGATAACCATATTATAGGTGGCCAACCCATCATAGAATGGGCAGAATTTCAATTTCAAGTCGATCAAGTTTCAACCATTCACGAAATTCCACTCATGGAAGAATCGAAGTTCTATATCAACCAAAGCCGTGAGGTCACTGCTCGTTGTGGAAGAATGAACCCTGAACTTATTGAGGAGTATCTCTTAACTGGTGGCTATAAAGGACTAAAAAGAGTACTTCAATTGAACCCAGACGAAGTAATTGAACAGGTAAAAAAATCTGGTCTTCGTGGCCGTGGTGGTGGAGGATTTCCCACTGGATTGAAATGGCAGTTTACCAAAGATGCAAAGGGAGAACAAAAGTATATTGTTTGTAATGCCGATGAAGGAGATCCAGGAGCCTTTATGGACAGAAGCATCCTTGAAGGAGATCCCCATGCTGTAATAGAAGGAATGATCATTGCTGGATATGCCATTGGAGCCAATGAAGGATATATCTATGTCCGTGCAGAATATCCTTTGGCTATAAAACGGTTAAAAACAGCTCTCTCTAACGCTGAACAGCACGGATTTTTAGGGGACCATCTATTGAATACCTCTTTTGACTTCCAGATTCATATCAAAATGGGGGCTGGAGCGTTTGTCTGTGGAGAAGAAACAGCATTACTAAATTCAATTGAAGGAAAAAGGGGAATGCCTCGACTTCGTCCTCCTTTTCCAGCTGTAAATGGCCTATGGCTATCCCCTACGAATAATAACAATGTGGAGACCTATGCGAATGTAGCTCTTATCTTTCGTAAAGGAGTAGACTGGTACACTTCAATAGGAACAGAGAATAGTAAAGGAACCAAGGTATTTAGTCTGACAGGTAAAATAGCAAGAACTGGATTAGCCGAAGTCCCAATGGGTACTACCCTAAGACAAATTATCTTTGATATTGGTGGGGGTGTTCAAAACAATAAACGTTTTAAAGCAGTTCAAATCGGTGGTCCTTCAGGAGGATGTTTGCCGGAAAAACAACTAGACCTCCCTGTTGATTATGACTCTTTAATTGAAGTTGGAGCGATGATGGGATCAGGTGGACTTGTAGTGATGGATGAAACAACCTGTATGGTCGATGTCGCAAGGTATTTTCTTACATTCACCCAAAGCGAATCATGTGGTAAATGTACCCCATGTCGCGAAGGAACAACGAGAATGCTTGAAATTTTAACCCGAATTACTACAGGAGAAGGAAAAATAGAAGATTTGTATACTTTAGAAAAACTAGCAAAAGTGATGAAGACCACTTCCTTATGTGGTCTAGGCCAAACCGCTCCAAATCCTGTGTTGTCAACATTAAGATATTTTCGCGACGAATATATTGCCCATATTGAGCAAAAACGCTGTCCGGCAGGTGTATGTATGAGTCTATTAACCTACCAGATTGATCAGGAAAAATGTATTGGTTGTACCGCTTGTGTTCGAAACTGCCCTGTTCATGCCATTTCTGGTTCGGTAAAGAAACCTCATATAATTGATCCAAATGTGTGTATTCAATGTGGAGTTTGTATAGAGACCTGCAAATTTGATGCGGTAATTCGAGTATAGGGGGAGGCTTAACGGTATGAATCATATCACATTAACGATTGATGGTAGAAAGGTAACCGTTCCATCAGGGACCACTGTGATGCAAGCAGCAGAACAAGTAGGGATCCATATTCCTGCCTTATGTTATGATCCAGAATTAAGCTTGTCTGGTTCTTGTCGGATGTGTGTCGTAGAAATAGAAGGGATGAGGAATTTACCAACCTCTTGTAGCACAATAGTAACAGAAGGGATGATCGTTAAGACTCACTCAGAAGCTGTCGTAGAATCTAGAAAAATGATTCTTGACTTATACCTAACTGATCATCCACTAGATTGTTTGACTTGTCAAAAGAATGGGGATTGCTTGCTTCAGCAATATGCCTATGAATACCAAGTTAAACATAGTAGTTTTGAAGGCAGAAAACATCAGTACCCCATTGAGGACGATAATCCATTCATTGTAAGAGATATGAATAAATGTATTGTTTGCGGTAAATGTGTAAGGGTCTGTTCCGAAGTGCAAGGTAGAAGTATCTTACATTTTGCTTTTCGTGGTTTTGATACGAAAATTTCCACTGCAATGGATACGACGTTAGCCGAATCAGATTGTGTCTTTTGTGGAAGTTGCGTCGCCGTTTGTCCAACAGGATCCCTTTTAGAAAAAAACATGATTGGTAAAGGGCGTAGTTGGGAAGTTGAAAAAGTAAAAACGACTTGCCCCTTTTGTGGGGTAGGCTGCAACTTTGATTTAAATGTGAAAGATGGAAAAGTGATTGGTGTTACTTCCAATCCCACAAGCGTTGTCAATGGTCGCCATCTTTGTGTAAAAGGGCGTTTTGGTACAGATTTTATTCATAGTGAAGAAAGACTTACATCTCCTTTAATTAAAATAGATGGTGTTTTTGTAGAAGCGAGTTGGGATGAGGCACTATCCCTAGTGGCTGAAAAATTAAGTGCGATTAAAAATAAATATGGGAGCGATTCAATTGGCGCTTTAAGTTCAGCTCGTTGCACGAACGAGGAAAACTATCTGATGCAAAAATGGATGAGAGCAGTGATTGGCAACAACAACATCGATCACTGTGCCCGTACTTGACATGCTCCAACAGTGGCAGGTCTTGCCACTTCATTTGGTAGTGGAGCAATGACAAACTCATTCGAGGATATTGAAAATACAAATCTCATTTTCTTAATTGGTTCTAATCCTACAGAAGCACATCCAATTTTAGGTGTGAAAATGAAAAAAGCGATACGAAATGGTGCCAAACTAATTGTGATCGATCCAAGAAGAACGGAAATGGCAGAGATGGCTGATCTATGGCTTCCCCTTAAACCTGGAACAGACATTGCCTTGTTAAACGGTATCATGCATACGATTCTTAAAGAAGAGCTATGGGATAAAGACTTCGTCAATCAACGTACGGAAAATCTTGCAGAATTAATTGAAGTTGTTTCTGAATATACACCTGAAAAAGTAGCTCAAATTACTGGGATATCTATAGAACTAATTGAAGAAGCTGCTCGCTTATATGCTTCTAATCGTGATGCAATCATTTGTTATACACTTGGTATCACAGAACATATTGTAGGAACCATGAATGTAATGAATATAGCCAATTTAGCCATGTTGACGGGTCATTTAGGAAGAGAAAGAGTAGGAGTAAACCCATTACGAGGTCAGAATAATGTTCAAGGAGCCTGTGATATGGGTGCATTACCTGATGTATTACCTGGTTATCAGAAAGTATTTAATGAGGAAGCAAGAAAACAATTTTCTAAAAGCTGGGGAGTAGATATTTCTAGTAAGGTAGGATTAACCATACCAGAGATGTTTGATGCTGTGATTTTAGGGTCTATTCGAGCAATGTATATTATAGGCGAGGATCCAGTCTTAACAGATCCAGATGGAAATCATGTTCGTAAAGTTCTAGAAAGCCTTGATTTCCTCGTGGTCCAAGACCTGTTTATGACAGAAACTGCTCAGTTGGCTAATGTAATTTTACCTGCCTCTAGTTTTGCTGAAAAAGATGGCACATTTACTAATTCAGAAAGACGTGTACAAAGAGTAAGAAAAGCAATTGAACCCATCGGCAATTCTAAACCTGACTGGCAAATCATTTCCGAGCTTTCAACTAGGATGGGATACCCAATGAACTATGATTCACCATCACAGATTTTTGTCGAGATGGCTACTCTTACGCCAATTTATAGGGGAATGGATTATACTCGTTTAGAAGAGAAAGGGCTACAATGGCCTTGTCCAACGAAGGCTCATCCTGGAACACCCGTATTACATATAGGCCAATTTAGTAAAGGAAAAGGAACATTTAAAGGAATCGAACACCTTCCTCCTGCAGAGGAAACTGATGAAGAATATCCATTTCTTCTTTCTACAGGTCGAAGGCTTCATCATTATAATGTAACATCACAATATTCGCCTAGCCTTAAAACCTATCATCCAGAGGAAAGAGCGATGATTCATCCGAAGGATGCTATGAAATTAGATGTAAAAACGGGTGATAGAATTAAAATTGTATCAAGAAGAGGAGAATTAGTCACTGCTATCGAAGTAACTGATAAGGTTTCTGAAAAGATGATCTGGATGTCTTTTCATCATCGGGAAGTACCTACCAATGTTTTAACGAATGGTGCATTTGATCCTATTAGTCATACTGGAGAATATAAAGTGGCTGCTGTAAAAATTGACAAATACGAAGACTAATCTAAAAAATAAAAACAGAAAAAGTAGAAAGGTTGTTATAAAAAGAAATGGCAGGTAGAACTTTAATCATCATTGGTTTGATTGGTATATTGGATTTTATCTTCTTACTCTTGGTTGGCGGTGGAATTAATTTTGGAACCCTTTTTCCTGCTGGGGCGGGAATCCTCCTAATTGCTTGGGGATATTTCAAGTTAAAGATCCAGTACCCGGTTCATGAGAGAAGTTCTTGGTATTCTATGTTTAAACGTCTTGAAAAAATAGTAACCCTCTTCATCATGATTTGGTTGGCCTCCTTTATTTGGATAGTAACCTTAATTTTTATGTCAGCACATCCTACAAATAAGGTAGATGCAGATTATATGATTGTCCTAGGATCTGGGCTACATGATGATCAACTCACTTTAACGTTGTTGGAACGCCTTAACACCAGTATTGATTACCTAAGCAAGTATCCTGACCTTCCCGTTGTTGTAACTGGAGGAAAAGGTTTTGGAGAAACAATATCAGAAGCAGAGGCAATGAAAAAGTATCTGGTGGAACAAGGGATTAACAAAGAGCGAATTCTGACCGAAGATCAATCCACAAGCACAATGGAAAATTTCCGATTTAGCAAGGATTTGTTGTTAAAAAAGGGTGAAAAGGAACCTCTTAAAATTCTGATTGTGACCAGTGATTTTCATCTATTCCGTGCAAAGCTTTTAGCTAGACGAATTGGATTTGAACCTACTGGACTACCTGCTAAGACACCTATTTATGTATTGCCCAATCTTTATATTCGCGAATACTTCGCTGTTGTGAAATCTTTTCTTTTCGATCGTTAAATGTTGTTCTAATTAAAGAGATAAAATGATGTAATTGGTACTATTTTTCAATATTTACTAGCCAGCTATGCCTATGGGACTGCTCACTTACCATACTTAATCTATCCAGCAACCATTAGCGAAAGCATTACCAATGAAGCCATGTATCGGGCCTTGATTTATTCTTATATTATTAGTACCTTAATACTCCTACCAGGATTCATCTGGCATTGGCGACTTTTTATTCGCAATAGGGAATATGTTAAATAGGAAAGTATGACCCACAAAAGAAATCGTAGTTGAAATCATGCTTCACTTTTGTTATTTATCTTTACTGACTAATTTCTTTAAATAGTCAATCTCTTGTTGATGAGTATATTGAGAAGACTCAGGAGTTTCTAGGATAAGGGGTAAGTTGTTTAGCAAATTAGTATTCAGAAATTGCTTAAAACCTTTTTCTCCAACATATCCTTTGCCAATATTTGCATGGCGATCCCGATAAGAACCGGTAGGAAACATGGAATCATTCAGGTGAATGGCTTTCAAGTGATCAAAGTAACCCAGATGTTTTCCTTTTTCAAGTAATGCATCCCAGTTTTCCCCATTCCATAAACCACTTGCAAATGCATGACAAGTATCCAAGCAAAACCCTATTTTTTCAGGGGAATCAGCCAAATTACGAATGTAAACCAATTCTTCTAACGTCATTCCCATTTTTGCACTTTGTCCTGCTTGATTTTCTAATAAAATCAAGGCTTTCCCATTCCATTGATTCAACACCATATTTAGTGATGATATGATATTTTTATATCCCTGTAATAGATCTTTTCCTTTGTAGACACCAAAATGAACCACTAATCCAATCGATTGACAAGCTTCTACAATCTCTAAATCATTGAGAATAGATTGAATA
Source organism: Tepidibacillus infernus (assembly GCF_048898065.1). Lineage (NCBI taxonomy): Bacteria > Bacillati > Bacillota > Bacilli > Caryophanales > Bacillaceae > Tepidibacillus > Tepidibacillus infernus. The sequence continues at coordinate 863,950 of NZ_JBLWFI010000001.1, read as the reverse complement.
ATCTTTTTCTGTTTGTCTCTTTCTGTTGCCAAATTTACAGGATAGGAAGTATGGGCGATCGTTATTAGACCATGCACTTTTGTGAAGGCTGCGCAGCGTTCTGCATCGGTTCGATCAAATTTCTTAATCGTTAAACCTCGAGGGTTTTTCGGAAAATATTGAAAGGCTTTGGCTCCAATCGTTTTTGCTGCAACCGCTGCCCCTAGATATCCTTTACGAATGCTCACATGACTACCAAAATACAATAGTTTCACCCTCTATTTTCCTTCTAAATTTCTACATAAATAAAATCTAGATATTACCAAAATATTATACCTTCAGAAAGGATCTGATATTCAAATCAGATGTTTTATTCAAAACAAATTCACTTTTTATTGCATATCCTTTTAGTAAGGAGAGTGAATAGGATGGCGCGACGACAAAACAAAAAACAAAATCCTGGACATCAAAACCCTTTTAATACGAAAAACTTATGGAAGTATAATCGTTTAGAAATGATAACTGCAGCTCTATTGTTATCTGGAATATTAAGTGTAAATAGTATTCAAATTACTCGAAAAGGGACACTCTCTGTCATTTTATACGGTGAATTTCTAGAGGATATTGGTCAAATTATCAATATGGATGATCACACGTTTCAAGAATTTATTTCTCTATTTCAAAAGAAATCTAAGCGTTAGGAGGAAGAAAAATGGCTCGGAAAGATCGGTATCTCATTCCAACACCTGACAATCATTTTTCAGTTTTTGTTCTCCTCCTTATATTAATTGCCCTTGGTTTTTTTGGTAAATTACATCCAATTGTCCCGAATATACCAATCGGTTAAAAATATTTTTTATGATTTGCCTGAAAGTGGTATAATTTTTGAAGGAGATAGAGTAGCGTTATCATCTATATATGTAAATTGAATTAAAAGGAGCAAATTATAAATGAATAATCAAAAAGAGGCTGGAATGATATATGGTATCTTAGCTTATACAGCATGGGGAATTCTACCGTTGTATTGGAAATTACTAAAGCAAGTACCTGCTTCCGAAATATTAGCACATCGAATCGTCTGGTCTTTTGTTTTTGTAATAGGACTACTACTTGTTTATAGAAATCTGCAGATGATTAAGACTACACTTTCTAATAAACGAAATATTCTCTTCATTTCTCTTGCTTCAATTTTAATTGGAATCAATTGGTTTACTTATATTTGGGCAGTGAATGCTGATCATGTAGTTGAAGCAAGCTTAGGCTATTATATCAACCCATTAATTACTGTTTTGTTAGGTGTTATCGTGTTAAGAGAAAGATTGAATCGTTGGCAAGGAATCGCATTGGCATTCGCTATTATTGGTGTTTCCATCATAACCATTCAATATGGTCGTATACCATGGATTGCATTTACGTTGGCATTAAGCTTCGGTTTTTACGGTTTGTTAAAGAAAATGGTGCATGTCGATTCAACAGTCGGGCTTGCAGTAGAAACTACCGTTTTGTTCCCAGTCGCTCTTAGCTATATTATATTAAAGCAATCAGAAGGAATTGGTGCCTTAGGTAACATATCATTAACTACAACTTTTTTACTGTTAGCTTCTGGAGTCGCCACTGCTACACCTTTATTATGGTTTGCAAAAAGTGCTGAACGTATTGAACTATCAACTCTTGGTTTCTTGCAATATATTTCACCAACCATTACCTTGATTCTTGGAATATTTGTTTTTAAAGAAACTTTTACTCAAGTGCACTCTTGGGGTTTTATTTTTATCTGGACCGCTTTGTTGATCTACTCTTTGTCTAAAACAAATTTAATAAAAACATCCCAATCGATCCTAGTAAAAAGTAGATCATAAATATTGATAAAAAGCCAAAATGGAAAAATTATAAGCGCTATACATATGATAACTATATGGATCGTGGAAAAATAGTTTCTTGCACTTCAATTAAAGGTGAAAGAGCTTTCAGATTCCACCTCTTAAAAAATAAAAATTTATCGTGCATTTCTACTAAGTAACAGGTAAAATATTAAAAAAACTCACAACTCTAGGCTAAAGAGAGTAAAAAAGGGGAGAGAAAGATGTTATGAAGATTATTCCTTCAAAACGCATTGAAAAACTTTCATCAGCCATTTTTACGGAAATGGCAAATAGAAAAAAAGATTTAATAAAAAAAGGAATAGATATCATTGATCTTGGAATAGGAAGTCCAGATCGGCCACCTGATCCAGAGTTAATAAAAGAATTGATAGAAGCTGTAAAGAAACCTGAAGTCTATGGCTATCCTAGCTTTCAAGGAAATGATCAATTTAAGCAAGCCATTGCTGATTGGTATCAATTTCGCTTCGGAGTTCAAATCGACCCATCTCATGGAGAGGTTTTAGTTTTAATGGGCTCTCAAGATGGCCTTGCTCATTTAGCACAAGGGTTTGTTGATGATGGAGATATTGTGTTAGTCCCAGATCCTGGTTATCCTATTTATTCAGGGAGTGTTCATTTAGCTGGAGGAACCTTATATCCAATGCCTTTACTCCAAGAAAATGATTTCCTTCCTGATTTCTCTAATATTCCAAAAGAAGTTTTACAAAAGGCAAAGCTTATGATCCTTAATTATCCAAGTAATCCAGTGTCTGCTGTAGCGCCTATTGATTTTTTCCAAGAAGTTGTTGCATTAGCTAAGCAATATGACATCATTGTCGCACATGATATGGCTTATTCCGAATTATCTTTTAATGGATATCGACCACACAGTTTTTTAGAAGCTGAGGGAGCAAAAGAGGTAGGAATTGAGTTTAATTCTTTGTCTAAAAGCTTTAATTTGGCTGGTGTAAGAGTTGGCTATGTGGTAGGAAATGCTGAAATCATCAATCCTTTAATGATGATTAAATCCAATATTGATTTTGGTGTTTTTGAAGCGGTGCAGATCTTGGCTACAAAAGCTTTACAACGTGACATCCAATCACCAAATCAATCCTACAAAGTTTACCAAGAAAGAAGAGACGTTCTAGTTGATGGATTAAATCAATTAGGTTGGAAAATGGATAAACCAAAAGCAACGATGTTTGTATGGGCGCCAATTCCAAAAGGATGGACTTCATATCGCTTTGCCATAGAGCTTTTGGATAAAACAGGTGTCGTTGTTATTCCTGGTGATGCGTTTGGTATTCATGGTGAAGGATATGTTCGTATTGGCTTAGTACAAGAAATAAAACGTTTAAAAGAAGCAATTCAACGCATTGAAGCAAGTGGGATTTTTTAATTCTATTTTTAGTTAACGTATAAACAAAAACCCTCTTCTAAAGAAGGGGGTTAATTTCAAAAAGCATAGTATATTATATGCTTTTTTTATTTGGTTAAAAAATTTGATTAAAAAATGGTTCCTAATCCATGACATCAAATAGAATGAATTGGAATCCATTTTTTAAAAAGGGAGAGGATGATCATGCAATTCTATTATGGAGATATGATGCCGTTAAGAATATTCGATGAAGCTGAATTTTGGAAAAGACAAGAAACAGAACATACTGTGGTTATTCGACAAATTGCACCGGGTTTTGAATTACAATATATTGAAGCTTTAAGAAAGTGGGAAGAGTCCTTTGCAGAGACCGATGGGAAAGTTGTAAAGTATGTAGAAACTGTTGTTAGATCAGGGCCAAATATTCCACCACAGACACATCAGGAAATCATGCAACTTAGCTAGAATCTGTGGTCTATTCTATTTTAAATATTTCCTTTAATTAAAAATTAAAAGGATTTTGAAGGATCTTGTCGAAGATATACTTAAAATAGTCTTTTTGTCATAGGTCTTACTTACTAGCTATAAAGGATGAGGAAATAAAAGAATGAACACTGTAAATAGGCTAAATATTTATTTGTTTACCTATATCTTTCTAACCATATTCTACTTTATTATTAGTAAACTGCATATGGAAAGAAGCATAAATCTTCACACTCATATAGAGACATTTGGATCAATTCTATCCTTTTTCGTTGGAGTTATCGCATTGACAAGATTTTATAGCAAAAAAAATAATACATTTCTTTTGTTAAGCACAGGATATATTGGTACAGCATTATTACAAGGTATTCATGGAATCCTAACTTCTACATCTTTCATCAAACATATTGATAAATTACCTTCCATTACAACATGGTGTTACTTGACCTCACGCATTTTTTTGCCTATCCTTTTACTACTCAGTTATTTTTCCTGGCAAAAAGAGAACAAGCTTTGGGACAGAGGAAAACTTAAAAATTATTATATATATTTGATCGCTTTTATTATGATTATCACAAGTTTAATTTTTTCTATTTTTTCTCCTCATTCGTTTTTTCTAAAAGATCATTTCATATTAGGGAATATCGAGAAGACCACTCTTCCATTTGACATCTTAAATAATTCTCCAACATTTTTGTATTTTTTTCTCATCCTTGGCTATATTCAAAAAGGAGAATGGAAGAACAAGAACTTTGATCATTGGCTCATTTTATCCTTTATTTTTAGTTTTAAAGCTGAACTTATTTTACTATTTTCAGACGAAATCATTGATTTAGCTATTTCTCATATTTTAAAAAATTTGAGCTATTTCATCGTATTAATCGGGCTCATTCAAAATATGCACCAATTATTTTCCCAAGCTGAAATAAGTAAAAGCCAAATCACCATTATGTATAAAAAATTACGAAGAGAGATGATAGAGAGAAAGAGAATAGAAAGGGAACTTAGGAATAGTAAAGAACGATATCGGCTTTTAATAGAACATTCCCCTGATATGATTGCTGTTTCTACTGATGGGGTATGGTCCTATGTAAATACCACGGGCCGACAATTACTTGGTGCAATAGGAAAAGAGAAAGAAATAATCGGAAGATCTATCTACGATTTTATTCACCCAGATGAACATCAAATAGTCGCAAAGAAAATGAAACAGGTCATGACAGAAAAACCTTGCGTTGATTACTTAGAAAGAAGATTTATTTCCTTAGATGGACGAGTTATTTATGTAGAAGTTCTTGCCATTCCCATTCAATATGAAGGTAAATCCAGCATTCAAATTGTTGCTCGAGATATTTTTGAACGAAAAAGAGCGGAAGAGATGATTAGAAAATCCGAAAAACTATCAGCCATTAGTCAATTAGCAGCAGGAATCGCACATGAGATTCGTAATCCTTTAACTTCTCTTAAAGGATTTACACAGATTTTACAGTCAGGTGCAACAGAAAAAGAAGAATACTATCAGATTATGCTCTCTGAATTAAAACGAATTGAAACGATTATCAGTGAGCTATTGATGCTAGCAAAACCTCAAGAAATTCAATTACAAAAGAAATCTGTGGAAGAATTATTACAGCATGTAATTACCTTACTTGGGTCTGAAGCCATTATGGCGAATGTTGAAATCGTCACCGATTTTGAATCAGATCTACCGATGATCCGATGTGAAGAAAATCAGTTAAAACAAGTTTTTATCAATTTATTGAAAAATGCCATAGAAGCAATGCCAGATGGTGGAAAAATTATGATAAAACTAAACAGGGTAGAGAACACGAATGAAATCCTAGTTAGTTTTATCGATGAAGGGCAAGGCATTCCAGAGCAATTGTTATCTAAACTAGGTGAGCCCTTCTATACGACGAAAGAAAAAGGAACTGGGTTAGGTCTCATGGTTAGTCATCGTATTATTAAAAATCATCAAGGAAGAATGGAGTTCAAAAGTAAGCAAGGACTTGGAACTATGGTTCACATTTTCTTACCGGCATTTTCTAATGAAAATTAAAATCTAAGAAGCAACCAATGACGGTTGCTTCTTTTTCTAAAATCAATTAGGCTTGAGTAGTAATCTTTACAGAATTATTTTCAAGAATGGTAACCATTTGATCATATACTTTTACTTCAAAAGATTGACCTTGTTCCTGTGTAATTATGACTTCGTCTTTATTGACAGAAACCTTTAATAAATGGCCACGGAATAAGATTTTAAATGAGTAGGCTTCCCAAGCTTTTGGAATAAAGGGTTTAAAGGTAATCATTCCACTCCGGACTCTCATTCCTGCAAAACCATGGACAATGGAAAGCCAGGATCCAGCCATACTCGTAATGTGTAACCCGTCATCTGTATCATTATTATAATTATCTAGATCTAGACGAGCTGTCCGTAAATACAATTCATAAGCTTTATCTTCATAACCGATTTCAGCTGCAAGAATAGAATGAACACAAGGAGAAAGAGAAGATTCATGAACTGTCCGCGGTTCATAAAAATCAAAGTTATTTTTTTTCTGTTCTAAAGTATATTGATCATTTAAGAAGTAAAGACCTTGTAAGACATCTGCTTGTTTAATAAAGCATGAACGTAAAATACGATCCCAAGACCAGTGTTGGTTTAATGGTAACTCCTCTTTCGGTAAATCTTTGACAAATAGTTGTACTTTATCTAAATAACCATCCTGTTGCAAGAAAATTCCTAAGTTTTCTTCGATAGGATAATACATCTTCGCAATGATTTCTTTCCATTTTTCAATTTCTTGATCCTGTAAGGCAAGTTTCTCGATTAGATCCTTTAGACGGGAAGGATAGTTAGCTTTTAAGAAGTCCATAACTTCTAACGTGTATTCTAAAGTCCAAGAGGCAATGCGATTGGTATACCAGTTATTATTTACGTTATTTTCATATTCGTTTGGACCTGTCACACCTAGGATCATATACACATCTTTTTGCGGCTGATAATTGACCCGATCCGCCCAGAAACGGCTTATTTCTGCTAATACTTCAAATCCATATTCCGAAAGATAAGATTGATCACCTGTATAATTTACATAGTTGTAAATCGCATGAGCAATAGCACCATTTCGATGGATTTCTTCAAAGGTGATTTCCCATTCATTATGACATTCTTCACCATTCATCGTTACCATCGGATAGAGTGCACCTTTTAATCCAAGTTTTGCTGCATTTTCTTTTGCTTTTTCTAAATGATTGTAACGATAAATTAGTAGATTTCTAGCAATGCTTGGATCAGAAGTGCTTAAATAAAAAGGAAGACAGTATGCCTCTGTATCCCAATAGGTACTTCCACCATACTTTTCACCAGTAAAACCTTTTGGTCCGATATTCAATCTTGGGTCTTCGCCATCATAGGTTTGATACAATTGAAAAATATTAAAACGAATTCCTTGTTGAGCGGCAATATCCCCTTCAATAACAATATCACTCTCTTTCCAACGGGATTCCCAAGCCTGTTGTTGTGCTTGGAATAAAGAGTTAAACCCTTGATTATAGGCAACTTCTACACGTAGATTTGCAATCTTTTCAAGTTCTTCATTTTGATAATCACGATTGGTAGTAACAGCAACATATTTAAATAAAGTCACTGGTTTATTCGCATTTGCTTTAACAGTAATCGTATTACTAACGTATTTCTCTTTTTCATAAACTTCAACTTGCCCAATCACATCACCATCAATAGCAACTTTCATCGCCGTTGTGACCAGAAAATCAAGTTTTTTAGTTTTTAAGGTCAAGACTCCTGAAAAAGGTGTAACCGCTTTACTTACTTCAAGCCAAAATTTCTCATCATAGTTGGCATCTTCATTCCGCACATCACCATCAAGATATGGAGTAAATTTAATTTCTCCAACATAATTAAGTGGAGTAACTCTGTAAGAAATAACAGCTATTTCTTTGTCATCAATACTTAAAAAACGGATTACTTCGATTTGCGTTTGCCGATTTTGTTCATCCGTAACAGTAAAAGAACGAAGAAGATAACCATGTTTCATATTAAGCTCTCGCTTAAAATCCTTAACGTTTGCTTTTGCTAGATCAAGATTTTGACCATTGATTTCAACTTGAATTCCGATAAAGTTGGTTGCATTTAATACCTTTGCAAAATATTCTGGATAACCATTTTTCCACCAACCAACACGGGTTTTATCTGGGTAATAGACTCCTGCAACATAAGTTCCTTGAAGTGAATCACCTGAAAAATCTTCCTCAAAGTTGCCACGCATTCCCATATGGCCATTACCTAAACTCATCATGCTCTCTGCAAGCCGATTTTCTTTGAGATGTAACCCATCTTCAATAACTTTCCATTCATCTGCTTGAAATTGTTTCATGTTAGCACCTCTCCTTAATCATCTAACTCCATATTATCCTTAAAACTAGAAAAGCGCAAGCGTTTGCATAAATAAAAATTGATTTTGTGAAATGGCAGGAGATTCACGCTAGTTATCGAAGTAGCTAGAAAGCAAGATTTTCAAAAAGGTTTTGTTTTAAAGGAAAGGGTATGATTTTGTGGATGAAGTTTTTTATGAGAAAAAAGTAAAATGCCTGTATTGTAAAGAAGATTTTAAAACATTAAAAATGCGGCAAAGCAAAACTAAAGTAATCAAAAGAGATGCAGATTATTGTCCTTATTATGAAGGAGTAAATCCTTTATTTTATGAAGTGAATGTTTGTCCTCATTGTGGTTTTGCATTTACAGATAGTTTTTCTCCTATACGGGAATTAAAAAATAATCGGATAAAACAAGACTATATTGATAAAATCCAAGTTCCACAATTATGTGAGAAGAGAAGTATTCAGGATGCAATATATAGTTATAAGCTTGCTTTATACACTGCAACGATTTTGGAGGAACAAAATTTTATCATAGCAAATCTATGTATGAGAATAGCTTGGATAAACCGCTACTTACAAAATAAAGAAGAAGAGCTTCGCTTCTTAAAAAATGCACTAGATACCTACTATGAAATTTATGAAACAGAGGATCTTGATAAAATTCCTATGGACAAATATACGTTCATTTATCTCATTGGTGAACTACAGGGTCGTTTAGGAGATTATGAAAAAATGAGAAGATGGTTTAGCATGATCTTTGAGGATAAAAATGTAACCCCTAAAATATTGAAGATGGCTAGAGATCGTTGGAACGAATATAAGGAAATGGAGTTGAATAATTAAAAAACAAGGATTGACAGACAGCTTTAATCAATGGTATATTTTACTAGCAATTGAAGTTTTACTTTAAATTTTATTTACAAGGAGGTCGTTATCCATGAGAACTGTATTCTTTTTTCAAACTGATAAAGTATCTAAAATCCCATATAACGACCTGTTGAATCTGTTTTAAGAGATGCGTATGAATAATTAAGGATAAATTAAGGGTGTCACAGGTAGTAACGATTCTGTGACTTTTTTATGCCTTTTTTATTATAGGATTAAACGATGTTCGATAAAGTCATGGAAATTCTATATGTCTTTTTGCATATAGGACCATGACTTTTTTTAATGATACAAGATCATTGCTTTTGTGGTTTCTTATTGACAAAGGAGGGAAATGAAGTGGCTAGTATTAAATCTTTATTAAGTCCATACAGAGGTTTGCCAAAAGAAATTTATATTATTTTTGTTGCAAGGATTATCAACGCCCTTGGAAGCTTTGTCATGCCATTATTAACAATCATATTGACTGACAAAATTGGACTTTCAAAAGAAACAGCGGGACTTTATATCAGTCTGTCTGGTTTGTTTTTTATGCCTGCATCTTTACTAGGTGGAAAATTGGCTGATACGATTGGAAGGAAAAAAGTAATCCTATTTTTTGATAGTTTTGCTATCATCCTTTATATCGTTGCGGGGTTAACAGAACCTTCTATGACAATGGTCTATATTCTGATGTTTGCAGGGTTAGCCATGTTTACGGCTGGACCAGCTCACGATTCCTTAATTGCTGATTTAACAACCCCAGAAAATCGGAGTGGGGCCTTTGCTCTTTCTTACATGGGATGGAATATAGGATTTGCAGTAGGACCAGTTCTTGGTGGAATTCTATACAAAAACCATCTTCCATGGGTATTCATTGGTGATGCCTTTACTGCTTTGATTTCTTTAAGTCTCATTCTATTTTTTATTAAAGAAACCATTGGCAAAACGAAAGAGGAAATTACAGATGAAAAAAGATCGTTAGAAAAAAGAGAAGAAGGGTCTATTTTTGCTGTTTTAGCCAAAAGACCAATCCTCATCTATTTCTCCATCTTCGCATTTGGTTATAATTTTGCCTATTCTCAATGGTCATTTTTAATGCCTATGCAAATGATGGAGAATTTTGCAGAGAGAGGTGCTCAATATTTTGGGCTCGTTTCAGGATTTAATGGACTTATCGTTATGCTCTTTACACCATTCGTCACCAAAATATCTGAACATATGAAAGTGATTAGACGAATTGTATATGGTGGGATTCTCTATGCTTTTGGCTTTGGAATGCTAAGCATGTTAAATACATTAGTATTTTTCTTTGTCTCAGCTTTTATTTTTACCTTAGGGGAGATCATTTTATCGATCAGTGTTACCCCTTTTATCGTAAACCATACGCCAGCTTCCCACCGTGGAAGAATGAATGCCGTTTTACCAATGATTATGGGTTTAGGACACACGCTTGGGCCTTTAGGCATGGGCACATTACTAAAAACTTTCACGATTGAAAATGGTTGGGTCTTGGTAGGGATTGTAGCAGGGATTTCTTCATTCTTCATGTTATGGCTTGAAAAATATGATCATCGTATGGCCTAATTCTCTATTTCACTTCAGGAAGCGTATCATAATATTCTTCAAGGGCTTTCTTCCCACGAAGAACCCATTTACGAAACTCATCAATTTCTGGAATATTCGTTAAGATAAATGCTGCCGATCTCAAAAATTCACTTACAAACCAAACTACAGTCGTTTCTATATTCATACTTGGATCCTTTTTATCGATGAGAAGGACTTGTCCTACTCCATCTTCATCAAACCAAAAATTTAATTGACACCATGAAAGGTCACAAACTACCTTTTGCTTTGTCCGATCCATGTTACTCACCTCCATTAGAAACCATTATAACACAGTGTGATTATTGCTATAGAAATGCCTGTGTTTTTATAATCATTTCAATATATTACGAGGAGGATTTAGGGATTTCGAGCGAAGAACAGGATGCTTTTGCGCTTAATAGCCAATTAAAAACATCTGTAATTGTGGAAATAAACTAATTTTAAAAACGGGTAAAAACATAAAGAAAAGATTGCTAAATATCACCATCTTTCCTTATTTTATTCTTTCTTGTTATAATAAAAAGCAAATCTTTTAGAAAGTGATGATTTTGTAAGATGAAAATAAGTGAAATCATGAGCCCTAATCAATCACCATATAATATAACAAATTAAACGTACTACCTATTTAATCAATAAACTTTTCTCACAGCTAAATAAAGAGCAATTAATATGATAGATGAAGATAAGATCATCTATCCAGAACATTTACCTGAATAGATCACTTTTAAAAACAAAAAAACGGAGGTTTTATGATGGAAAATCAATTTAAAGCTCTAGTTGTAGACAAAACAGAAGAATCTTTTTCAGTACAAGTTAAGCAATTAGCTTTAACAGACCTTCCTGAAGGTGATGTTTTAATTAAAGTACACTATTCAAGCGTTAATTATAAGGACGGGTTAGCAAGTATCCCAGAAGGAAAAATCGTCCAAACATATCCCTTCATTCCAGGAATAGATTTAGTAGGTGTAGTCATCTCATCAAAAGATTTCCGCTTTAAAGAGGGGGATGAGGTGATCGTTACAAGCTATGAACTAGGTGTTTCACATTTTGGTGGATTTAGTGAATATGCAAGAGTTCCTGCGGATTGGATTGTCCCTTTACCTAAAGGCCTAAGTATGAGAGAAGCGATGATATATGGAACAGCTGGTTTTACTGCTGCTCTTGCGATTAAACGCTTGCAAGAAAATGGTGTCCAACCTGAAAATGGTCCAATACTTGTCACAGGCGCTACCGGTGGAGCAGGAAGTATAGCAGTTGCAATGTTATCCAAACTCAAATATGAAGTGGTAGCAAGTACCGGAAAAACTACAGAACACGAGTATTTACAAAAAATTGGAGCAAAAAAAATCATAGATCGAAATGAGTTAATCCCTGAAAAAATCAAAGCTTTAGGAAAACAAAACTGGGCAGGAGCAATTGATGCCGTTGGTGGGAAAACACTTGCTTATGTTATAAGCACAACAAAATACGGTGGATCGGTTGCAGCTTTTGGACTTACTGGAGGGGTTGAAATTCCTACAACTGTTTTCCCATTTATATTACGTGGTGTTAACTTACTTGGTATTGATTCTGTTTACTGTCCAATGGATGTACGTGTTGAAGTGTGGAAAAAGATGTCCAACGAATGGAAACCTGAAGGACTGTTTGAACAATTGGTAAACGAAATAACCCTTGTTCAATTACCAGATACTTTAGATAAAATTGTTAAAGGAAAAGTTCGTGGAAGAACCATCGTGAAAATTTCTAAATAAATTTCAAATCAGCATTTTGCTTTATTATTTAATACTATTGTATGAATCGTTCAAAAAAGAGACGGGATTTTTCCCGTAAAGGGCAATACACCATCGCAGTTTTCTAAAGTTTTCCCGGGCAAGCGCAAGATATGACAGAATATTGCTAAATCTGAACAAAATAATCGACAAAAATTTTACCTTCTACTTTCCATTTACCTGACGTATTACTTTTAGTATTTTTGTTTTATCATTCCATTTCATCTCCGCAAAAGAAGGTATATTATTTGTTTCTTATCACACAATATTTTTAGGACTGGATTTAGCAATTTTTGTATATTGAGGGTGAAAAGATGGATATTAAACCAATTAACAAAAAGTTAAAGCTTTATGGTTTCAACAATCTAACAAAAACGCTTAGTTTCAACTTTTATGATATTGCTTATGCTTTGAATCAGGAAAAAAATCAAGAATATATTCAATATATAGATGAAGAGTATAATGCGGATCGACTTGTAAAAATATTAACCGACGTATCGAAAATTATTGGTGCTAATATTTTAAATATTGCTAATCAGGATTATGAGCCTCAGGGAGCGAGTGTTACGATGTTAGTTGCTGAAAATGAGGTTTTTAATGATGAGCCCATAAAGCTAACCGAAAATGAATCGCCCGGTCCATCGTCTGAAGCGGTCGTAGGCCACCTCGACAAAAGTCATATTACGGTTCATACCTATCCTGAAAATCACCCAGACAAGGGAATTAGTACATTTCGTGCAGATATTGATGTCTCTACATGTGGAGAAATTTCACCACTTAAAGCCCTTAATTATTTGATTACAAGTTTTGAGCCAGATATTGCGACCATTGATTATCGTGTAAGAGGTTTTACTCGTGATGTAAACGGAAAAAAATATTATATCGATCACAAAATTAATTCCATACAAAATTTCATGACAAGCAAAACTCGTGATATGTATCAAATGATTGATGTAAATGTTTATCAGGAGAAAATTTTTCATACAAAAATGATTCTAAAAGACTTTGATCTGGATCATTATTTATTTGGGACTGCTAAAAAAGAGTTGTCACCAGGAGAAAGGAAAAAAATTAAGAAAAGAATAAAGAAAGAAATGATCGAAATTTTTTATGGTAAGAACGTTCCACAAATATAAGATAGCCCACAAAAGTGACGAGCTCCTTCGAAGCGTATTCCGATTACTTTTATGGGGTTCCATCATAATATAATGAAAAGAAAGCTTTCTTTTCCAATTAAAAAAATAGCGAAGGTAATCGCTGTTTTTTTTGTACTGATCATTGGGTACCTTTTTATACTCAAAAAGATAAAATACATACTAATATTGGAAACAAATCACCAAAGATAATAGGAAAATTGGTATGGTTCTTTTTGGTTCTGTTGCTAAAATTCAAATCGTTTGGGATATGGCAGATCTTTTTATGGGTTTAATGGCTTTGATTAACTTAATCGCTATTACACTTTTAGGTAAATATGCATTTGATGCCTAATTGATTAGAACAATGAAGCCATTTCCAAAAATAGGAATGGCTTCATTTTACTTATTCACAATCTAGGGATGTTTTGCTATACCAATTTGGTTGTCCAGGATTCCCCGTTCCAAATATCTGTTACAATATCTTTATAAAACTCAGGCTCATGACTGATTAAAAGGATACTACCTTTATATTCCTTTAAAGCGCGTTTCAGCTCTTCTTTTGCATCGATATCTAAGTGGTTCGTAGGCTCGTCTAAAACTAATAAATTTGTTTCTTTATTGATTAGTTTAGATAAACGTACTTTTGCTTTTTCTCCACCACTTAATACAACGATTTTACTTTCAATATGCTTTGTCGTTAAGCCACATTTTGCCAAAGCTGCACGTACTTCATACTGTGTATAGGAGGGAAACTCATCCCAAAATTCTTCAATACACGTTTTATTATTTGTTTCATTTATCTCTTGTTCAAAATATCCAATAGATAAATATTCACCAAGTTCAACAGATCCTGAGATTGGTTTATTTTCCCCAAGAATGCTTCTAAGCAGTGTGGTTTTACCAATTCCATTTGCACCAACCAATGCAATTTTCTGTCCACGTTCCATTCGCAAATTTAAAGGCTTCGAAAGTGGTTCGTCGTATCCTATGATCAAATTCCTCGTTTCAAAAACCAATTTACCAGAGGTTCTTGCTTCCTTGAAATGAAATTCCGGCTTTGGTTTCTCTTTTGCGAGCTCAATTACATCCATCTTATCTAGCTTTTTCTGCCTTGACATTGCCATATTTCTCGTAGAAACACGCGCTTTGTTTCTAGCAACAAAATCTTTAAGCTCTGCAATTTCTTGTTGCTGTTTTTTGTATGCAGATTCCTGCTGCTGTTTCTTCACTTCATAAACTTGAAGAAAATTATCATAATCACCAGGATAACGATTTAATTCTTGATTTTCCATATGATAAATTAAGTTAACTACGCTATTAAGAAACGGAATATCATGTGAGATTAAGATAAAAGCATTTTCATATTCTTGCAAATAGCGTTTTAACCATTCAATATGTTGTTCATCAAGATAGTTTGTAGGTTCGTCCAACAAAAGAATGTCAGGCTTTTCAAGTAATAATTTTGCAAGTAATACTTTTGTTCTTTGTCCACCACTAAGTTCCTGTACAACCTTATCGAGTCCGATATCTGTCAATCCAAGTCCTCGGCCAATTTCCTCAATTTTGGAATCTATAATGTAAAAGTCATTATTTGTTAACATATCTTGAATCACACCAACATTTTCTAAAAGCTGTTCTAGTTTTTCTGGTGTTACTTCTCCCATTTTTTCATACATTCTGTTCATATCAGTTTCAAGATCAAAGAGATATTGAAAGGCACTTTTTAGAACATCGCGAATGGTTATACCTTTTTCAAGTATAGTGTGTTGGTCAAGATAACCAACTCTAACATTCTTAGCCCATTCGATTTGCCCTGCATCTGGTTCTAGTCTCCTTGTAATGATATTCATAAAAGTAGATTTACCTTCACCATTTGCACCAATTAAACCTATATGTTCACCTTTTAAAAGTCGGAAGGAAACATCATTAAAAATTGCTCGATCTCCAAATCCGTGGCTTAAATTTTTGACTGTTAAAATACTCATTTTGCGCACCTTTCCACTAATGTTTTTAAAATCCACTAATAATGAGTTTACCAAAAAAAAAGAGGATGTAAAACCATAACATACGAATATTTCAAAGCCTAGAACTATTTATATTTCCGTATGATATTTAACAAAAAAAAGTCCCTTTCTTATTGCATAAAGATTAAAAAATATTCAAATTATTGTCACAAAACGTTTTAAAATGAATCTTAAACAAAAAGAATTATATGATAATATTAATTTATCAAATAATAGAATCAACATACTTAATCCACATCATAAATAACCTTTTCCAAACTTTCAATACATATTTGTTACTTAATTCTGATTTAAGGAGGGTGTATCACAAGAACAATAAATGATAAGTTTTGATTTTCATTTTAGATAGTAAGGGGAGGAACAAATGAAGAAGCTATTAATCTTAGGTGCTGGAACAGCTGGTACCATGATGGCAAACCATCTTAATAAGAAATTAAACAAAAATGAATGGTCCATCACAATTGTTGACCAAGAAGAAAAGCATTATTATCAACCAGGTTTCCTTTTTATTCCATTTGAAATTTATTCTGAGAAAGATGTAGTAAAGCAGAAAAAACAATTTATTCCAAATGAAATTGAATTTATTCAATCTCCTATTCAAGTAATTGAGGCGGAAAAAAACCAAGTTATCTTAGAAAATAATACTACGTTATATTATGATATTTTAATCATTGCAACGGGTTGTAGGATTGTTCCTTCTGAAATAGAAGGGCTTGATGAGGGCTGGAGAAAGAATATTTTCGACTTTTATACCTTCGATGGTTCAATCGCTTTAAGGGACAAATTCAAAGAATGGAATGGTGGAAAATTAGTCGTTCACCTAGCCGAAATGCCAATCAAATGTCCTGTTGCACCACTAGAATTTCTCTTCCTATCTGACTGGTTCTTTACTGAAAAAGGGATTCGTAAGGATGTAGAAATTACCTATGTTACACCTCTTGGAAGTGCATTTACAAAACCAAGAGCATCAGCAGTCTTAGGAAAACTATTTGAAGAAAAAAACATTAAACTTGTTCCTAATTTTAATGTAAGCCACATAGAGTCAGAGAATAATAAACTGGTGTCATTAGACGGAAAAGAAGTAAATTATGATCTCTTAGTGACGATCCCAACCAATATGGGTGATGAGTTAATCGAACGATCTGATTTAGGTGACGAATTAAATTTTGTACCTACAGATAAACACACATTACAGTCTAAAGCACATGATAATATTTTTGTAATTGGTGATGCCACGGATATTCCAGCTTCAAAAGCAGGTTCTGTAGCGCATTTTGAAGCAGAAATCTTAACAGAAAATATCATTAACTTTATCAATAATAAACCTTTAGAAGCAAAGTTTGATGGCCATGCCAATTGCTATATTGAATCTGGTTATAACAAAGCATTTTTAATTGATTTTAACTATGATGTTGAACCAGTAGAAGGCACATTCCCATTGCCGGGCATTGGACCATTTTCATTACTAAAAGAAACGAGAATTAACCATCTTGGCAAAATGGCGTTCAAATTTATTTACTGGAATATGTTGTTAAAGGGTATTCCAATCCCAACTGTACCACCACATATGAAAACGAGTGGAAAGAAACTATAACAGGTGAGGTCTATACAAATGTTTTCAAGCTTTTTTTAAAAATAAAAAAATAATTTTTAACGGGAGGTAAAAAATATGGCTGAAAAATTAATTGCTGGATTTACTGTGGATGTTAACGAGGAGGGATACTTAACAAATCCAGCACAGTGGAACAAAGAGATTGCTGTAGAATTGGCAAAAGAAGTGGGTATCGAAGAATTAACTGAAAGACATTGGAAGGTCATTGAGTTTTTACAAAAGGACTTCCAAGAAAATGGGAAGCTTCCAACCATTAGAAGGGTAAATAAAGTTGGGGGTATTTCTACAAAAGAATTGTACGAATTATATCCAGATGGTCCACTAGTAAAAGCAGCTAAAGTTGCTGGATTAAGCAAACCAGCAAGCTGTGTATAAATGGGGGATCAGGATGGCTGAGAATGAAAAAATTAAAAAATTATCTATTGTCATCTCGAAAGGTTCATTAGAAGGTGTTTATCCTGGACTAATTATGGCAAATGGCGCTAGAATGGCAGGTATAGAAGTAAATGTGTTTTTCACATTCTTCGGATTAGATGCCATTACCAAAAAGAAAATGAATAACATCAAGGTTGCAACGGTAGGAAACCCAGCCTTAGGCATTCCCACTTTAATTGGTGCTCTTCCAGGGATGTCAACAATCGCAACGAATATGATGAAAAAACAGATGGAAGAATTAGATATTCCGCCTGTTCCCGAATTTATTGAAATGATCAGCGATGCTGGTGGTAAATTGTATGCATGTCTTGCTACGGTTGAAATGTTTAAACTTAAGAAAGAAGATTTTTGTGACCAATTAGAGGATATCCTTACCGTAGGAGATTTCTACAATTTATCTGCAGGTGGCCAAATTATTTTTACGTAATATAAGTAATATAATAAATGAGTAAATGAAAGCTTTAGCTAAAGAACTAGAGATATTGTCTCTGGTTCTTTTTTCAAATACAATGTATGCAGAAAAAGAAAAGGAATATTCTAAGTAAGGGGAAAATTTTAAATAAGGAGATGATGTTATGATTATTACAACCACCCATTCATTAGAAGGGAAAACCATCGAAGAATATATTGATATTGTAACTGGGGAAGCCATTATGGGAGCAAATGTAGTTCGTGATTTTCTTGCTGGTATTACAGATATTATTGGTGGCCGGAGTAGTGCTTATGAAAGTAAATTAGCAGAAGGTAGATCAATTGCCATTCAAGAGATGAAAGAAAAAGCTAGAAGTTTAGGCGCTAATGCAGTGATTGGAGTAGATTTAGATTTTGAAACTTTACGAGACGGAATGATGATGTGTATTGCAACAGGTACCGCGGTAAAAGTAAAGTAATGTTTTTTAGTGAACAAATGATTTCTAGGATTAAGAATAAGCATACCTAAAGAATAGGTATGTTGATTTTTTACATTAAAATTAAGATTAGATCATTAGTTAAAAAAAGGAAATAGAAAACGAACTAGATGAATCACCTAGTTCGTTTGTGAATGAAGTATTTAATAACTCATATAAATAATATCCTTGCCGCGGCAATATTCCACATATTTATTCTAAACTTAAACGACGTTAGCCCTGCCTCTCAAACATCCTTACGGCTCTTTAGCCGATCCAGTGTGAATAAGTCTCTATGAAAAATTAAGTAAAACGCCAGTTTTTCTTTTCACCTTTAAAAAAATGATTTCTGAGTTAAATACAACTATATATAATAACAGAAGATAAGCATTAAGTCAAATTGTACTTACACAGGTACCCAATTCATGACGTAGGATAAAGGGATCTTAAATAACAAGGAGGGTTAGTATTTACTATGACGGTTTTTGATCCTTATTTCTATTACAATCCCTATTATCCTATCGATATCAACCAACGAGTTTATAAGCGTGCATATGCTCAAATCAAGGGTGGACCCTTAGCACCTACAATCTCTGGTTTTGTCGCTTTTATAAGTGTAGCAAATGGAACGGAGGTTTTTGTGGAACTTCGTGGACTTCCACCCTATCAACCTGCAAAAGGAGACCAGGATCCAATTGGACCTCATGGTTTTCACATTCATGTGAACGGTAACTGCACAGTAGGAAATCCACAATCCCCATTTGAAGCAGCAGGTGACCATTGGAATCCTACAAATCAACCACATGGTAATCATTCAGGAGACTTTCCAGTCATTTTCTCTAATGGCGGTTATGCAAGAATGAACTTTTTTACCAATAAGTTTAGAGTGAATGACGTCATAGGTAAGTCAGTTATTTTACATCTTAATCCTGATGACTATAGAACACAACCAGCTGGAGATGCAGGAAAACGAATGGCTTGTGGAGTAATTGTTGGGATATAAAATTGAACAGCTATAGAGCGTTTATTAAGATTCTTGTAATCTTATTAACGCTTTTTTAATGTTTAAGTTTAAAAAATTGAAAAACCACTTAGATATTGAAGGGAATTTAACAAATTAGAAGAACTTTAAATATAATGCAAAAACGTAACTAATTCAAAATCTTAATGTTTTTGTCATGAGCGAGATAATAGATGGCGAACTAACACTGGAAAATATTCAAGACAATGAAGAGATATTCATAAATGCTAAAAATGGGGGAACTGACATGTTCAAAGAGATCAGAAGAGAAGAGAGAAAAATGGATCAAGAAGCTACGCTACAATTGTTGAAATCGGGGGATTATGGTGTATTATCTATGGCTGCTAATAATGATTATGCCTATGGTGTTCCTCTTAGTTATGTGTACATAAATGGGGCTATCTATTTTCATTGTGCAACAGAGGGGCAGAAGCTTGAGATTCTTGGCCGTAATAACAAGGTATCTTTTTGCGTTGTTGGACAAACCAAGCCATTGCCTGAACAATTTAGTATGAGATATCAAAGTGTCATTGTTTTCGGGAAAATTGAAGAAGTTGAAGTCGAAGAGAAAAGGAAAAGTTTAATTGCATTTCTAAAAAAGTATGCGAGTGGAAATATGGAAAAGGGTATGATATATTTGGAGAAAAATCAAGATAGGACAAAGGTCTTAAAGCTGACGATTGATCATTTATCTGGGAAAAACAGAAAATAACGTAGCGTGGGGTTTCCCTTCAAAAGACAGTGATTATGACGTTCGATTTATCTATATACATCACCTGCTTGATATTAGTGGATGGGATATAAGAAAGGGGTTGAATCTTTTTCGGAAATCGAACCCTGCTCTGATGGAGTGATTGTTTAGGGATTCATTGAAAGAAGAATGGAATGAGGTATTTTACAATGGAAGCTAAGAGAAAAGTTGAAGTTGTTGATCATCTTTCAAATTGGAAGAAACAATTTGAGAAGGAAGCGCAGTTCCTAAGAGAAGTATTTGGCGACTTAATCATCAATATTCACCATATCGGTAGTACAGCTATTCCTGGTATAAAAGCGAAACCGATTATAGACATGTTAATCGAAGTTAAAGAAATAGATGAAGTAGATCATTTCAATGACAAGCTATACCAATTAGGATATATTTCTAAAGGCGAAAACGGAATTGTGAATCGTAGATTTTTCATAAAGGGGGATGAATTTAATCGAACACATCACGTTCACATCTTTCAAACAGGAAATAAAGAGATTGATCGGCACATTCGGTTTAGAGATTATCTTATCAAACATCCAGATGAAGCAGAATTCTATTCTAATTTGAAAGAAGAATTAGCCAAAAAGTATCCCTATGATATTGAGGAATATATTAAGGGTAAGGATCAATTTATCAAAGAGATTGATCAAAAGGCAGCCAAAAAAAATTTTGATTAAATAATAACTTCTGTATTTTTGAATGGTATAAATGATAAATAAAGATAAACAATATTAGCATATCTGTATCTTAAAAGAAAGAAAGAAAAAAAGAACCCACCATAAACTTAAATATTTTTTGAGACCTAGTGGGTTCTCTTAATGATTGATATCTATACATTAATATTGATCTTATTTTCATCCACATACTTTCTAATCTCAGCTAAAAATAGATCACCATATTTTTGCAGTTTATTTTGGCCAACACCTTTAATATTTAATAATGCTTCAGCATCTACTGGATATAACCTAGCCATATCAAGTAACGTACTATCTGGAAAAATGACATAAGGCGGTAGGTTTTCCTTAGAAGAAATCTCTTTTCTCAGCTTTCTCAACAAATCAAATAATGTATTATCCTCAATTAGATTATCCTTTTTCTTATGTACTTTTTGATAAACCTTTTCGCCATTTTTTAGAACATTAACTGATTTTACAGTTATTTTTAATATAGGATATTGCCCACTTGTTAAATTTAGATACCCATCTGCTACTAAGACATTTATAATATCTCTAATCTCTTTTTCTGTATATTGACTCATAATCCCATAGGTGGATAAACGATCAAAGCCCAACTCAATTATTTTTTTATTCTTTGATCCTTTCAGTACTTGAGCCACTAAGGTACTACCAAAGCGTTCTTTTAAGCGAAAAATACAAGAGAAAATTTTTAATGCATCTTCAGTAATATCCACAAGCTCACTATCATTAGTACAAGTACTACAATAGCCACAAGAATCAGGTATATTTTCTTCACCAAAATATTCTAAAATATATTTACGGAGACAATTCGGTGTATAACAATAATCTACCATTTCCTGCAGCTTATTATATTCGTTCCTTTTTCTCTCTGGAGCCATTACTGTTTGCTCAATCATAAATTTTTGGATCATTACATCCTGTGGACCAAATAATAAGATACATTCACTAGGTTCACCATCTCGACCTGCACGTCCTGCTTCTTGATAGTAAGCTTCCATATTTTTCGGTAGATTATAATGAATAACATACCGGACATTTGATTTATCAATTCCCATACCAAAAGCATTAGTTGCGACCATAATATTGGCATCATCAAAAAGAAAAGCATCCTGATTCCGCTTTCGTTCTTCTGTGCCTAATCCCGCATGATATTTTGCAGGATTTAAACCTATTTGCTTTAGTTCTTTATAGATTGTTTCTACTTCTTTACGTGTAGCTGCATAAATAATCCCTACTTGATTTTTGTGACTCCGAGCATAATCCAGTATATAATCTTTTTTGTTTTCCCCTTTAACAACGGAAAAAAATAGATTTTCACGGTTAAAACCTGTAACAAACAGATTTGGCTTATACAACCTCAATAGATGAATAATATCATTTTTTACTTCTTCAGTCGCAGTAGCTGTGAACGCAGCAATCGTAGGTCTTTGTGGTAATTGCTTGATAAAAGAAGAAATATAACGATAGCTTGGCCTAAAATCATGACCCCATTGCGATACACAGTGAGCTTCGTCTACTGCAACAAGAGATATTTCAAGCCCTATAATCAGTTCAGCAAAGCCTTCATTTTCTAATCTTTCTGGGGCAATATATAATAGTTTATACTTACCTTGGTTTACACCATCAATTCTTCTATTCGTTTCCGAAACACTTAATGAACTGTTTATGAAGGTAGCAGGAATTCCTATATCTTCAAGAGAATCTACTTGGTCTTTCATCAATGAGATCAATGGAGAAATCACTATAGTTACTCCTTCAAATAATAGGGCAGGGACTTGGTAGCATAGCGATTTTCCTGCTCCCGTAGGCATGATGGCAACAGTGTCCTTTTTTTCTAGGATACTAGTTATAATATTCTCCTGGCCGCCTCTAAAATTATCATAGCCATAGTATTCTTTTAGTATTTGATGTGCTTTTTCGATCATAATTGGCTCCTTATAAAATTCTGAGTTGAATTCTTTACATCCATTTTATTATTTAGCTTCCACGTTAAACAATAGGAGTTTGAAAATATTTTAAGAAATAGTGAAGAACTAAAAAATATTGCTAATAAAATCTGACTGTGATACTTTTATATATGAAAAAATTAATATGTTATGGGAGCTTGTGAAAACAGGCTGAGAGGATAGCTATCATTCGCTATCGACCAATAACCTGATCTGGGTAATGCCAGCGGAGGGAAAACATAAGTTTAAATTTAACGTAGTTAAACCGCTCATTATTGGGCGGTTTTTGGCTTTTTTATAGCCTTGTTCTTATTTCCCAAATAGCACTTTTTCATCTTAATAAAATTTAGGCATAGGGAGGCGGTAATTTGGTTGTTAATGGTAAAGAAATCACAGGATTTGCAGGAAAAACGGTGGCTGAGTTGTTAAATGAACTTAAACTAAACCAAACACTTGTAGTCGTAGAAATCAATTTTGAAATTATCCCCAAAGATCATTATGATATAAGAATCCTTCAAGAAACAGATAAAGTAGAAATTGTTAGTGTTGTTGGTGGCGGTTGATTACAAAGTCCAAAAAAAAAGTAGGAGAGGAGTTTAGAAATGAAAAATTTAAGTATTGGTGGAGTTGAATTAAAAAGTCGCCTATTCATTGGTACTGGGAAATTTCCTAATCATCAAATTCTACCAGACGTGATTCAAGCTTCGAAATCACAAGTGATTACCATGGCGATTCGACGTGTAAACTTAGATTCAAAAGAAGAGAATATTCTAGAATATATACCAAAGGACTGTATTTTACTACCAAATACTTCTGGAGCCAGAAATGCAGAAGAGGCAGTGAGAATAGCAAGACTTGCTAAAGCAATGGGATTAGGGAACTGGATCAAAATTGAAGTGATTTCGGATAATAAATATCTTTTACCAGATAATGCAGAAACGATTAAAGCAACCGAGATCTTAGCTAAAGAAGGCTTTGTTGTGCTTCCTTATATGAGTCCCGATTTAATGGCTGCGAAAAGATTAGTTGAAGCTGGTGCTGCTGCGGTTATGCCTTTAGGCGCTCCCATTGGTACAAACCGGGGATTAAAAACAAAAGAGTTAGTACAAATCATAATTAACGAGGTTGATCTTCCTGTGATTGTTGATGCGGGAATTGGAAAACCATCAGAAGCAGCAGAAGCGATGGAAATGGGAGCAGCGGCAGTATTAGTCAATACAGCTATTGCTACAGCAGAAAATCCTATCCAGATGGCAAAGGCTTTTTCCTTAGCAGTAAAAGCAGGGTATCTCGCTTACCATGCGAAACTTGTTGAACAACATCAACTTGCTCAGCCTTCATCACCTTTGACAGGATTTTTATATGAAGAGGTGAATTAATGTGGGTTTTTTTGATGTATATTCCCAGTATAAGAATTTTAACTATGAACAGTTTTATGAAGAATTAACCGACTCAGACATTTTACAAATCATTCACAAGGATCGTCCAATCAATAAAATTGAATTTCTTGCATTATTATCTCCAAAAGCGGAGAACCATTTGGAATTAATGGCGCAAAGAGCTCATACCTTGTCTCTTCAACATTTTGGGAAAACCGTTTTATTGTATACTCCTATGTATCTTTCTAACTATTGTACGAATAAATGTACTTATTGTAGTTTTAGTATTGATAACCAAATCAAAAGAAAACAATTAACAGCAAATGAGATTGAAAAAGAAGCAAAAACGATTGCTAGTATGGGGTTTAAACATCTCTTAATTTTAACAGGAGAATCGAAAAAAGATACTCCACTCTCTTACCTGATTGATGCCGTTCACATCTTAAAAAAATATTTTGATTCGATTGGAATCGAGATTTTCCCATTGACCATAGAAGAATATCAACAATTGATTGAAGTTGGGGTAGATAGCCTTACCGTATATCAAGAAGTATATAATGAGGAAATTTATCGAAAAGTTCACCTTGCAGGTCGTAAACGTAACTACCATTTCCGACTTGATGCCCCAGAGCGGGGATGTATTGCTAAAATGCGCAATGTAAATATAGGAGCATTATTAGGTTTAGGTGAATGGCGAAGTGAAGCCTTCGTAACTGGCCTTCATGCGAATTACTTACAAAATAATTACCCTGATGTAGAACTCAGTGTATCTTTCCCACGGATTCGTCCCCATGTAGGGGTTTTTGAAGATATATACGAAGTAACTGATCAGAATTTGGTGCAATTTATGTTAGCGTTACGTATCTTTTTACCTCGTGTAGGTATGACTATTTCAACAAGAGAACGCCAAGGATTTCGTGAGAATTTGATTCCTTTAGGAGTAACAAGAATGTCTGCTGCTTCATCAACGGAAGTAGGAGGACATTCAATAGAAGATGCTGGTGATGGGCAATTCGAGATCGATGATCAACGAAGTGTGGAACAAATCAGAACAGCGATTTTCAAAAAAGGGTATCAACCGATTTTTAAAGATTGGGTAAGGATATGAGGAATAATGTTATATCTAATTACGAATCGAAAAATTGTAAAAAAAGGAAGTTTCATAGATGTCATCGAGAAAGCAATATATGGTGGTATCGATGTCATTATTTTGCGAGAAAAAGATCTATCCAATAAAGAATTATTCCCCTTGGCATTAAAAATAAGAGAAATCACAAAGAGTAATCAGGTAAAATTGGTGATTAACCATCATTTAGAAGTTGCAAAAGAAGTGCAAGCAGATGGCTTTCATACAAGTTATGAAAACTTTATAAAAACAGAAATCGACTTTGCTGGTGTCATAGGCGTTTCAATTCACCATTTGCAAGAAGCGAAAAAAATTGAGAAAAAAGTGAATTATCTTCTTGCAGGGCATATTTTTGAGACAGATAGCAAGAAAGGGCTTAAACCAAGGGGGATATCCTTTATTAAAAATCTAAAACAAGAAATAAATATTCCTATTGTAGCCATAGGAGGAATTCATTTACACAATATTGAACAATTACTTATAAGAGGAATCGATCATATTGCAGTCATGTCAACGATTATGTCATCTGAAGACCCTTATCAAACGACAAAAGAACTAAAAATCAAAATGAGGGAATTTGACAAGTTTGCATCGATTCCTGTGATAACCGAAATAGGATGAGTGGATGATTAAAAAGGCCGCATTTATGCAGCCTTTTGTATATTGTAGGTATGAAAATGTTCCGTAAATATTATAAATTTGGCGGTTTTCTGTGTTTTGTTGCTTGTTCATATGAATAAGCAATTTCAATTAATGTTGGTTCACTGTAAGCTTTTGCAGTAAATGTTATTCCAACCGGTTCACCTTCTTGTGTGTAGCCTGCTGGAACAGTAATAGAAGGATACCCAGCCTTTGCAGGGATGCTTGCGCCAAAGTTATTCGGAAATACGATTGCATCTAAATCATGCTCTTTCATGACTGCATCAATACCTTTTTCTTTGGATAAATACTGATCCCTTTCCAAACTATTCAAATAAGTTGGCTCTGTCAAATTTCCGCTTGTCTTCTCTGAATCAATGAAGATTTTTTGCCCATATTTGAGTGCGGATTCTCCTGTTTGCTCATTGAAGCGAATAATATCAGCTAAGGTACGAATACCTAGTGAAGGATTTAGCATTTTTAAATAAGCATTGAGATCTGATTTAAATTCATATATTAAAACGTTATAATCCCAATTTTCTTTTGTAGAAGGAATCGTTACGTTCTCAATTACTTCCGCACCTAAACTGGCTAATTGGTGAATAGCCGTATTCATCACTTCTAACTGCGATTCGTTTAAGTAGTCAAAATAAACCTCACGTGCGATTCCGATTCTTTTTCCTTTTAATCCGTTTACTTTTAAAAATTGGGTAAAGTCGATTTTTTGTAGTTCAGAACTTAGTGTGATGGGATCGTTTTGATCAACACCCTGAAGAACATTTAATAGAATTACTGCATCCTCCACGGTTCTAGCTATAGGCCCTGATGTGTCTTGTGTGTGTGAAATAGGAATAATCCCCGAACGACTAATAAGCCCAACAGTAGGTTTGATACCAACTAAAGAGTTTTGACTAGCAGGACTTAGAATAGAACCAGAAGTTTCAGTACCAACTGAAACCACTGCAAAATTAGCTGCAACAGCTGCTGCTGAACCAGAACTTGACCCACCAACGATAAATTTGCCTGGACCATAAGGATTCATTACTTGGCCACCTCTAGAACTATATCCTGTAGGCATATTTTCGGCCATGAAATTCGCCCATTCAGTTAGGTTTGTTTTACCTAAAATGATCGCCCCAGCTTCACGAAGTTTTCGCACAAGAAAGGCATCTTCAGTTGCATAAGAATTAGCTAAAGCTAATGAACCTGCACTGGTGTGCATTTTGTCCGCCGTATTGATATTATCCTTGATGACAACAGGAATTCCATGAAGTGGTCCACGACTGCCTTTTTCTTTTCTTTCGAAATCTAATAAGGCTGCTATCTGAAGAGCTTCTGGATTTACTTCGATTATGGAGTTGATTTTGGAGCCAGATTGATCGTATTCAGCAATTCGAGAAAGGTACATGAGAACCAAATCTTGAGAAGTTAGTTCATTTTTTTCTAGCTTCTCTTGTATTTCTCGGATAGTGATTTCAATAAGCCAATCATTCTTTAGTTTTTCTAATTTTTGATTTATCATAGAGGCTCTTCCTTCCTTTGTAAATTAACTTAAAACGATAGTTCAACATGATCAACTAAATTAAGAAATTCGACATCATATACTTGAATCCTTCTCATCAAAAAAGGAATAGCTTCCCAAAAGAGGATTTAATTCGCCCTTTAACTGAGAAGGGACTTGAAGATACGAAAAAGTTACAAATGTACTTTTGAATATTTAATGGAACCAAAACCAATCTTCGAAAATCCTAACTATGTTGGAAGTGGAAAATTAAAGAATAAAGTTGCAATTATAACTGGTGGTGATAGTGGTATCGGTAGGGCGGTAGCAATTGCATTCGCTAAGGAGGGAGCAGATGTTGTCATTGTCTATCATAATGAACATCAGGATGCTACTGAAACAACAGAAAAAATTAAGCAACATGGAAGAAATTGTTTGGCTATTCCCGGTGATTTGCGTAATGAGAGCTTTTCTCAGACTGTTGTACATATAACGATCCAAACATTTAAAAAAGTAGACATCCTAGTCAATAATCAGGCAGTACAATATCCTCAAAAAAGCATTCTTAATATTACGTCAGACCAACTGATTCACACCTTTCAAACGAATGTTTTTGCCAATTTTTATATGGTTAAAGCTGTACTACCTTACCTTCAACAAGGTAGCACAATTATTAATACTGTTTCTATTACAGCGTATGAAGGTCATAAACAATTAATCGACTATTCAGCGACAAAAGGAGCTGATGTTGAGATGTTTGGTATCAATACACCAATCAAAAGAGCAGGGCAACCATTCGAATTAGCTCCAGCATATGTTTATTTGGCATCTGACGATTTAAATTATGTATCTGGTCAAGTAATCCATATCAATGGCGGAACAATCGTATGATCCTAAGAAAGAACACAGTAGTTATCAATAAAATATACTATAATTATTTAATGGGCAACGTGTAATCTTCACACGTTGCTTTTTTTGAGACCTATAATTAAATTACCGTCAGTATTTTTGGTTAATAAACTCGTACAAATTATGCAATTAATGTATAATATAATCTAGTGAAATGCTGCATCTTCATATTGAAGAAGCAGCTATATCATATTAATATTTTTGTGTAGATTTAAATTGAAAGTGAGTGAACATGATGGGTCGTAAGTGGAACAATATTAAAGACAAAAAAGCGTCAAAAGATACAAATACGAGTCGTATATATGCAAAGTTTGGACGCGAAATTTATGTCGCAGCAAAACAAGGGGAACCAGATCCAGAATTAAACCAGGCATTAAGAGTCGTAATCGAGCGTGCAAAAACATACAATGTTCCAAAAACGATTATTGACCGTGCCATTGAAAAAGCAAAAGGTGGCTCAGATGAAAGCTACGACGAACTTCGTTATGAAGGCTTTGGACCAAATGGATCAATGATAATCGTAGATGCACTTACAAATAATGTGAACCGTACTGCAGCAGAAGTGCGTGCTGCATTTAATAAAAATGGTGGCAACATGGGAGTAAGTGGATCTGTATCATATATATTTGATGAAACAGCTGTCATTGGTATTGAAGGTAAAACAGCAGATGAAGTACTTGAAATATTAATGGAAGCAGATGTAGATGTACGTGACATTTTAGAAGAAGATGAAGCAGTGATCATTTATGCGGAACCTGACCAGTTCCATGCAATTCAAGAAGCATTTAAGAAAGTAGGTATAACTGATTTTACAGTTGCAGAAATAACCATGCTTGCACAAAATGAACTAACACTTTCAGAAGAAGCACAAGCACAATTTGAAAAATTGATTGATGCATTGGAAGATATAGAAGATGTTCAACAAGTATACCACAATGTGGATCTTGATGAATAATATATAAAAGTTAATCTTTTTTTAACCTTTTTTGAAAAGAAGAAATCATTGTATATTGGATATTGGTTATATTGTGATAAATCAAAGGGAAAAGTGATGCCAAATGACACCTACAGCTTCAATTTTATCAAAAGAAACCATTAAACAGATGTTCAATCATACAGCATATGAACGGGGACTTACCTATTTTAAACAAGGCCGTGTAAAAACTTTATATTATGAACCGAAAGATGAGTGTTGGGTTGGGAACGTTCTTGGTAATGATACCTATTATGTAACGGTAGAACTGCATGATCACTATATAGACTCTAGTTGTGATTGCTTGGCTTATGAACAATTTGGGCAGTGTAAGCATGAGGTTGCTGTTTTGCTAGAAATGGTGAGACATCGTGAACAAATAGAAAACGTCCATTTAAAAGAGAACCCGATTAGAAAAAGAGACAATGAACAAACGACACGATTCATTGAGACTTTTTCTCAAAGACAATACACTGAGATTCGAAATACCAATTCTGCTAAAGATCAACTTATGGTGGAGTATATCTTAAAAGCAAAATCTCATTATCCCTATTATAGTGAAAATTACCTGACGATTGAGATGAAAACGGGACTAAACCGAACATACGTAGTAAAAAATATAAAGGATTTCCTAAGAGCCAGTGATCATGAATCCTATGTATTTACGGCAAATTTTAGTTATGAACCAGCTGAACATGCTTTTTCTAAAGAAGATGAAGAGATTTTGAAAATTTTACGTGCCATTGCAAAAAATGAACAATTGTATCTAGATGCATCGCCCTATCAAAGACATACTTCGTATACTGAAAGTCGAGAAATGATCATCCCCCCAATCGTTGTAGACGAACTGCTGTTGAAATTAAAAGATCGAGAGACAAGGTTTGAATATCCACCCCATTCGGTTCCAACCATTGACGTTTGTAATGAAGAAGAGTTACCGTTTTCCTTTGAGTTACAAAAGGGGAAGGAAGAGGATTTCGAATTAAAGCTAAACGATATAACATCAGCTATATTATTTGAACCGTATGGATATTTGTATTTTAAAGGGACATTTTATAAACTTTCTGCTATTCAACAAAAACTAATGAAAGATTTCTTTTCTCTCATGAAAAATAAGAGAGATAGTTCTTTACTTATCTCTAAAGATCAAATTGAACCATTCTTATCCAATGTCACACCTGCACTTGAAGAAATCGGCACTTTGACAATTGACGAAACCATTTCTGATCAAATTCTTGCACCGGATCTTAAAACGAAAATATGGATTGATTATAACCAGGATATCCTAAATGTGAACTTAGAATATCAATATGGGGATCGGATACTCAACCCATTTTTATTAGAAACGACAGAGACTACGGAGAATCAGGAGACCATTCTGATTCGTGATATTGTCAAAGAACAAGAAATCATGAGCATTTTGGAAGGCGCTCCATTGAAATATAATGGAAAAGAGTTATACCTTGTAGGAGAGGAGGATCTCTATCAATTCCTCTACCATACCTTACCTCTCCTTGAAGAAAAAGCGGAAATTTACTTGACCCGTTCCGCTCGCTTATTAATGATTCCAGAACAGCAAAAGCCTGTTGTTTCTATTGATCTTGATTCGAGCGGGGATTGGCTTGATGTTCGTTTTGATATTAGTGGAATAGACCAGCAAGATGTCCAAAATATCCTTCAATCAGTCATAGAAAAGAAGAGATATTATCGACTTCATAATGGGACATTTGTTCCCATTGATGATGACGATTTCGCAACCATTCATCAATTGATCGATGAGCTAGACATTAGAAAATCAGAATTACAAAAGGGTGAGATCAAACGACCGTTATTTAAAGGAATGCTGATTGATGACATTGTTAGCAGTAGTCGAGATTCATCTATTCGATTCGGGAAAACCTTTCGCCATTTCATTAAAAATTTTAAAAATCCTGATCAGTTAGATTTCGATATACCCCAATCATTACAGGCATCGTTACGAGATTATCAGAATTTTGGCTTTCAATGGATGAAAACATTGTCTCATTACCGCTTAGGAGGAATCCTCGCTGATGATATGGGACTGGGTAAAACCATTCAGGCCATAACTTTTATGACATCAGAAAAAAAAGAGAAAAAAGAGCTTCAACCTATGTTGGTCGTTGCTCCTGCATCCCTCATCTACAATTGGAAAAATGAATTTCAAAAGTTTTCTCCTGAATTAAAAGTAAGAATTATTGACGGCAATCCAGAGGAACGAAAAGAACTTATTCAATTTTCAAACGAAATCGATGTTTGGATTACCTCTTATCCTATGTTGCGCCAAGATATTGACCTATACAAAAAAAAGCAATTTTCTGTCTTTATCATAGATGAAGCACAAGCGATGAAAAATCCAACGACGAAGATTTTTAAAGCCGTACAGGAGATTCAAGCAAGTCAACGTTTTGCCCTTAGCGGAACACCGATTGAGAACTCGATTGATGAGTTGTGGGCTATTTTCCAAGTCATTTTACCGGGATTTTTCCCAAATAAATCGGCTTTTAAATCCATTGCGCCTGAGAAAATCTCAAAAATGGTTCGACCATTTATTTTAAGACGTGTAAAGAAAGACGTTCTAAAAGAACTTCCTGATAAAATCGAAACCGTTCAAGTATCTGAGCTAACAAAACAGCAAAAAGAGTTATATCTCGGCTATTTGGAGAAAATTCGAAATGAAACTAAAACATCAATCCAATCGGGTGGGTTTAATAAAGACCGAATCAAAATTTTGGCCGGTCTTACTAGACTTAGACAAATTTGCAACCATCCAGGGCTTTTTTTGGAGAACTATACAGGTGAATCAGGAAAGTTAGAACAGCTCATAGAATTAGTAGAGACCTCGTTAGAAAACGGGAATCGATTATTAATCTTTTCACAGTTTTCAAGCATGCTTCAAATCATTGGCCAAAGATTGCAGGAGAAGGGATTGGACTATTTTTATCTTGATGGCCAAACACCAGGCAAAGAACGAGTTTTGATGGCTAATGATTTCAATCGTGGGGAAAAGGAGATCTTCTTAATCTCATTAAAGGCGGGAGGAACCGGCTTAAATCTGACAGGCGCAGACACGGTAATCCTCTTTGATTTATGGTGGAACCCTGCCGTAGAAGAACAAGCAACAGGGCGAGCACATCGGATGGGACAAAAAAAAATCGTCCAAGTCATGCGCCTTATCACCAGTGGCACAATCGAGGAGAAAATTTACGAATTGCAGCAACGGAAAAAAGAACTAGTTGAAAAAGTGATTCAAACTGGTGAACAAATGATTACAAGCTTAACTAAAGAAGAATTGCAAGAGATATTGGAAATTTAAGGAAAATATGATTAATATCAAAACCCCTTCTCACAATCGTATATTTTTTTGACGATTGTGAGAAGGGGTTTTTGTTATTTTGCGTGCCCAGCAAGCCATTAATTGCTAGTTAATAAAAATCTAACCTAGGTAAGAGCCAAGTCACCTAGTAGCCTAGTAGCTAACGGGCAACCAATGAAGAAATCTTAATTTTAGGACATTGGACTCATTCACGCAGAGTTAATGAATAAAAAAATTTATCGCTTACACGACAAGTTCCCTTGTTACTTCATATCCCATTTGTTTTAACATTTTTATATCGTCAGTAATTTTGTTTCCTACCGTAGTTAAATAATCTCCCACAAGCGCAGCGCTTGCTCCAGATTGAAAACCTTTAGCTTGGTTCATACCTAATAGTTTTCTTCCGCCTGCTAGACGGATATGAGCGGTAGGAAGTATAAAACGAAAAATGGCTATTGTTTTTAAAATTTCACTGGTTTCTAAAGGCGGTGTATTACCTAGTGGGGTACCAGGTATTGGCGTTAAAATATTAATTGGAACCGATTTTACATTTAATTGTTGTAAATCTAAAGCCATGTCAATTCTGTCTTCCATTGTTTCACCCATTCCGATTATTCCACCACTACAAATGTTAAGTCCAGCATTTTGTGCTTGTTTTATCGTCTTAATTCGATCATCATAGCTATGTGTCGTACAAATAAATGGGTAAAAATGGCGACTTGTTTCTAGGTTATGGTGGTAGGTGGTTACGCCGATTTCTCTTAATGATTTTGCTTTATCAAAAGAAATAATACCTAAGGAAGAACAGAGTTGAATTGATGTGTTATCTTTTAATATTTTGTAAACACCTAAAATTTGAGTGAAATCGCGATCACCAATTCCTTTACCACTTGTCACAAGTGAAAAACGATGAGCTCCTTGTTGTTCAACCTTTTTTGCTTGAGATAATGCAGTATCCGCGTCTACTAAGGGATATTGTTCAACGTCGGTATTATAATGACCAGATTGTGCACAAAATTTACAGTTTTCAGAGCAACTGCCAGATTTTGCATTCATAATCGTACATAAATCTACTTGATTACCTAAATAAAATTCTCGTATCTCGTTTGCTGCATTTAAAAGTTCTTCTAGATTTGTGCCCTCAATATTCGATAAAGAGATAGCTTCATATTTTGAAATGAAATGGCCTGATATAACTTTCTCCTTTAAGGTTTGAATCATATAATTCCCCCATTTCTTTTAACTAGTTGCTTTATTCAAATACTAAATTAGACGCTTTGAGACTTTGTTTAATTGGGATAATGATCATTGAAGCGATAACGATTTTCACGATATCAAGTAGTATGAATGGGGCTACACCAAATTCAAAAGCTTTAGACCAAGAAAGATGAAGGATTAACTTAAGCTGCACTGCCCCAAATAAGTAGATAAAGATAAGACCTATTAAAGAGATAATAACAAAATGTGTCGAACGATAACGTAAAGATTTACCCTTCGAGTTTTCAAACAGTTTTCCAATAAGGTATGTAGCCACAATATAACCAATAAGATAACCACCCGTTTTCCCTAATAAAACATGAACCCCTCCAGAAAAATTAGCGAACACAGGAACTCCGATGGCACCTAAAAGAACGTAGATAATCATAGAGATTGTTCCCAGTCTAGCGCCAAGTAGTCCAGCCGCTAGATATACACCAAAAATAGATAAAGTAATCGGTACTGGTCCAATCGGAATGCTTAATTGTGCCAGAATGGCAGTAATAGTAGCCATCATCGCAGCAAAAACCCAATTTCTTGTACTCATCAAAATCTCCCCCTATATTGTCGATTAATTTAGAATTATCATAATACGCTCTAAAATATATGTCAACCATAATTATTAAATAGGTTAACAATTAAAAGGTTGATTCTTCTTTACTAAAGTGTAGACGATGGAGCCAAAATTCTTAGAAACGTTTGATGGATTAATCGAAAAATATTGTGAAGAAGTTGATTTTGGATATGAACAGTATTATAATTTTATGTATTTTTTGACTATTTACATATTTTGCTGTTATAATAAACAATGTAAGTAAAAAATATAAAAACTAAGGAGGAATTTAATGGCACAACCAAAGTATATTACGGACATTGACCAAGTTGTTCAGATTCCAAAAGAGGAGAGAGAAATCCTTAAACGAATTACCAAAAAATTTGCATTTCGAGCCAATGAGTATTACTTAAGTCTGATTAATTGGAAAGATCCGAACGATCCAATACGAAGATTGGTGATTCCTAATCAAGGCGAATTGATGGAATATGGTCGTTGGGATGCTTCCGATGAAGAGTCCAATTATGTCGTCCCTGGATGTCAGCATAAGTACAAAACCACTGCACTGTTAATTGTCTCTGAAGTGTGTGGTGCTTATTGTCGTTATTGCTTCCGAAAACGGTTATTCCGAAATGATATTAAAGAAGCAATGAGTGATGTAGAACTAGGAATTCAATATATCAGTGAACATCCTGAAATCAATAATGTGTTGTTAACAGGAGGAGATTCACTTATCCTTGCAACCCTAAAGCTACGAATGATTATTGAACGACTTCGTTCGATTGCCCATGTCAAAGTTATTCGTCTAGGTTCCAAACTCCCTGTTTTTAACCCCATGAGGATTTACGAAGATCAATCATTATTAGATCTGATCAAAGAGTTCTCAACCCCAGAAAAACGCATCTATATCATGGCACATATTAATCACCCACAAGAAATTACTTACGAAGCGAAAAAGGCATTTCAGGCATTGCATGAAGCAGGGGCGATTATAGTCAATCAAACCCCTATTCTAAAAGGAATTAATGACGACCCTGTAGTTCTTGGTGAATTATTAGATAAGTTATCCTGGGCAGGTGTTACTCCATATTATTTCTTTATCAACCGCCCTGTTGCTGGAAACCATGACTTTGTTCTTCCACTTGAACGTGTATACCGGATTGTAGAACAAGCAAAAGCAAGAACATCCGGATTAGGAAAACGGGTGCGTTTATCTATGAGTCATTCTTCTGGCAAAATTGAAATCCTAGCGATTGAAGATGGCAAAGCTTATTTAAAATATCATCAATCTAAACATGGCGAATATGGGAAATTCATGGTACTTGATTGCCCAAAAGATGCAACTTGGTTTGATGATCTACCAGGAAATGAACAATATTGGAACAAACCAAAGAAAAAACGGCAGCAGGTTGTATGGGAAAAAGAGGAACAATCTGTGAAAGCGATTAATGGATAATCGATACAAAGTAAAAAATATATGATGGGAGTGGTTGGTTCTCGTGGCTTCTACCTTGGAATTAAATGTAGAGCAACAGGCAAAAGAACTCATTTGGAAAAAAGTAAAGGAACATAACATCGAATTCATTCGGTTAATTTTTACGGATATTTTTGGATTTGCGAAGAATATGACTATTCATAAAGACGAATTAGATGATGCGATGAATGGGAAATTGATGTTTGATGGTTCTTCGATTGATGGATTTGCACGAATTGAGGAATCCGATATGTATTTGAAGCCAGATTTAACAACATTTCAAGTATTTCCTTTGAGGCCCAATGAAAAATCAGTGGCTCACTTTTTTTGTGATGTATATGGAACAGATGGAAAACCATTTATGGGATGCCCGCGCAATACTTTAAAAAGAGTGTTAAAAGAAGCAGAAGAAATGGGCTACCAATTTAATGTAGGTGCTGAAGGGGAATTCTTTTTGTTCTATCGGGATGAAAAAGGAGAACCGATTTTTAACATTCACGATCATGCAGGGTATTTTGATCTATCTCCAATAGATAAAGGGGAAGATGCACGTCAAGACATTATTCTCACGATGAAAAAGTTTGGTTTTCATATTGAAGCAGCCCATCATGAAGTTGCACCTGGACAACATGAGGTGGATTTCAAATACGGTGATGCGTTATCTATTGCTGACAAATGGATGATGTTCAAAATGATTGTGAAAAACATTGCAAATAAGCATGGATTATACGCATCATTTATTCCGAAGCCATTTGCCAATCAAAATGGTAATGCCATGCACTGTAATCAGTCATTACAGGATAAAGAAGGAAACAATGTGTTTTATGATAAACAAGATCCTTTAGAACTTAGCAAGATTACAAAGAATTATATTGGGGGTTTACTAAAGCATGCAAAAGGAATGGCGGCGATTACGAACCCGACAATTAATTCCTATAAACGGTTAATTCCTGGGTTTGAAGCACCTACGAATATCTCTTGGTCGAGAGGAAATCGATCTGCACTCATTCGAATTCCCCATGCACGTGGAAAGAGAACAAGAATCGAGTTAAGAAACCCTGACCCAACCGCAAACCCATATTTAGTCTTTGCAGTAATGTTAAAAGCAGGGTTAGAGGGGATCAAAAAGGGAATGACTCCTCCAGAAGAATTTGATGGAGATGTAACTGACGTTATCGAAAATCTACCAGTGTTAGAAACAGAGAGATACCCTAGAGACCTACATTCAGCGTTAGAATATATGCGCAAGGATATACTAGTAAAGGAAGTAATGGGTGAACACGCATTTACCACATACATTGAGGCAAAACAGTTAGAAGCCGATCAATTCGCAAGGGAAGTACATCACTGGGAAATCGATCAGTATTTAAAAAAATACTAGAAAAAGAAAGTGTTGCAGGACTTCTTCGTTAATAAAATGCATTTGAAATGGTGTGAAAAATGATGATAATTCGGATGATAATTCATTAAGCTAAAATTTAGAGCATGGTTATTCCATGCTCAAATTTTTATTAAACCATGTACAGATAAGTTTTCTGTGAAGTTTCAAAAGTAACATTTTAGTGATAAAATAGGGCATACGGGAAATTATATTAATTCACGATATTTTCTAGGAGGTCATACATATGATTAATAAAATCGGAAAAATCACGTTATATGTAAATAATCAAGAGGAAGCAAAAAAGTTTTGGACAGAAAAATTAAATTTTGTAGTTAAATTTGAACAGCCAATGGGACCAAATATGACATGGTTAGAAGTGGGTCCAAGTGAGAGTGAATTTACGACATTTGTTTTATATGACAAAAATGTAATGAAGGCTCAAAATCCATCTATGAACGTTTGCCATCCAAATGTCATACTAAGTACCACTGACATAGAAAATGCTTTCACAAAAATGAAGGAAAATGGTGTTGAAGTAGGGGAAATGATGAAGATGCCGTATGGGAAAATGTTTTCGTTTAAAGACCAAGATGGCAATAAATATCTACTTCGTGAAGACAAATAATCGTTTTTATTATTACAAGAGGTTGCGAACATGATACCAAACAAATTAAAACGAGGGGATGAAATTCGTGTTGTTTCTCCATCTTATTCAGGCCCTCACTTTTCTACGTTCGGAATATTAAAAGGAATGGAATATACTATCGATTATTTTCAAAAAGCACTGATGACAGCAGAAGGAGTTATTATTGGTGGAAATCTATGTACATTGAATTTGTTGCGATGTCGATTTTGGACATACTTATCCTCAGATTACATTTTTGTTGCAGGTATCTTAAGCCCATATAGATTTAATACTTGGTCCCGATTATAAACGCGCATTAGAATTAAGTACAAGAATGACGGATTACGCCAATATGCACTTGACCAATGTCTCTGTAGCTATAAAGAATTACAAATAGAATTAGAATAAATAGAAATAACCCCCTGCGAATTGGCAAGGGTTAGCTTCATTATTCCTCATGATGGTCACAGTAATAATGCATAGCTTTCTACATGAATTTTGCTAAGCCTAGACGGCATTTATCAATTGTACAAAAAATAAGTCTTTTTGGTATATTGAGGATAAGGAAATTTATACCAAAGAAAAGTTAATAAAATGAGGTGAGTAAAATGGAATTGGTTCAAATCGGTGTCATCCATAGCAATTACAAAGAAAGATTCGATGCTCCACGACAAGGAAGGTTATCTGATGAAACACAAGTAATAGAAGTATTTGTCGAGTATATGGAAGGCATGAAAGGAATAGAAAACGTCTCCCATCTGATTATCCTTTATTGGTTTGATCGAGCAAATCGAAGAAATCCACTGTTTATCAAACCTAGAGAAGGCAATGAAAAAAAAGGAGTATTTGCTACTCGTTCTCCTAATCGACCCAACCCAATTGCTTTTTCTATTGCTGAGGTAATTAAAATTGAAGGTAATAAAATAACTGTAAAAGGATTGGAAGCTTTAAATCAAACTCCACTTCTGGATATTAAGCCGTACTCGGTTGAAATCGACTGTGTTGATTCTACTCATTTACCATAAATACAGGTTTCGTCCTCATAATTTTTGTTTCTAGTTAACATAATATATATTATAGGACGTTAAAAAATACTATTTTTCCCCAAAATTTGTTATGAAATTTATATATAATCTTCTAATCCCCTAACGATCTGTTTCTTCAAATTCTAATCTAATCACTTGATCGTTTTTTGAACGAAATCTAATTCTTGCATATACTCCAAATTCTTTTTTATCGCCTATTTTTTGAGGATCTTTTATTAACCATAATTTAAAAGTTTCCTGTGCAACTTCAGGATTTATTTCAGTTCTGCTGGTTCGGGTCATTTCGCCCAGACCCGGCTTAGAGTAAGAAAAAACATCAAGCTGGACGTGATCGTAGGCTTAGTGTATATTTCCGTTAAAATGTTGGCGGGACCCCAAAATCTGCAGTTAATTGAGCCGTCATTATAACTTTTGGTTCGCACAAAGCTATCCGTTTCCCGTTCTTTTCCCATAATCTACTTTTTTACTTTCTGGCAAAGATGCAGCTTCTTCATCTAACTCGATAACCATTTCTTTATCCGCCTGTGCTTGTGCTTTTCCTACACGTCTTACGATACTTCCTGAGGTCGTTTTATCTGGTTGTTGGATAAAAAATTTATTTTATAATTAAAAATGACCTCTTATTCCTTGTGTTCATTACTAATTTGTACCATTGAATTATATTTATTCATTAATTTTTTCTCAGCTGTTACTTAACATAATATTATTATAATCTACTTTTTTCCTCTATATTTAATTTTAAATTTTATATTAACTTAATAGTGGCAAGGGTAAGTCTTCATAATTTCTATTGCTATTTATTCACCCGATAAAAATCATATTAAAACCTCTTAAAACCTCTTGTTATATCTAAAGGAGTAATTCCAAAAATATACCTGGAACCTTCAGCTAAAATAGTGTCTGAAAAATATAGACAGCGGTAATCGGTAAAGCATTAAAGTAAGAATTTGTACAGTAAATAATAATCTACCAGAGTAAATAATAGCTTTTAAAAGACCATCGTAAGAAATACTGAGATTTTGAAACTGAATTTCCCTTCCTGTTTCATATAAAGGAAAGAATATCATTGTAAATATAATAAATGTCAGTATAAAATGTAAACGACGCCAAAAATAGGAAAGAGGTACTTTACTTAAAAATATTAAAGCCTGCCCGAAAATTAAATAAAGCAGAATTGGATCTATCCGGCTAATTGAAAACCCAAAAAAGATTATAAACAAAGAAGTGATTACTCGTAGAGTAGGATGTTCAATCAATAGATTCATTTACTATTTCTTCCTAATAATATACCAAGTACTAAAAATAAAGAAAAAGTTAAAAGAACTCCTGTCAAGCCGGCAAAACTGGACCCCAGCCAAGAATCCATACCAAAAACCGTATAATTGGACAATGTGCCGGTGATAAAAGATGAAGATAGTAAAGATAGAAAGCCCCCAACTAATATTGTAATGATAAACCAAACCATTAGTACCTTTTTCACGATGGCATTGCCTCCTCACTGATAAGTTTAAAAGAAGAGCGTATAGCAAAAGGAAGTAATAAAGCTGTTATTAAACCTTCACCTATTCCAATTAATGCATGCCAAAGGAAAAGAATCTTTGCAGCTAAAAAAACGGCACTACCCCGGATAATGCTAATTCTAAAGCCCCCATAAAGGAAATTCCTACAACAGATACCCAACCGCTTAAAAAGGCTGTTAAAAATATCGGTAAATGAACAATACGTGCGATTTTTTTAATTAACACTGCTAATGCAGGAGCAATTATTGCCATATTTAGAATGTTAACACCCAAGACGGAAATACCTCCATCTTGAAAAATAAAAGCCTTTATAGTAATAACAGTCGTCATAATAAATGCAGGCCAAAAGCCAAATAAGATCTCTGCCAGAGCACTACCAATTAAGTGCCCTGAAGCAGCAGCACCAAGTAAAGGAAAATTAATCATTTGAGATGCAAAAATAAAGGCTGCCATTACCCCCATAACTGGATCCATATACCTTTCCATATTTTTTTGAATAATTAACTCCTTTATACATTACGGCTCCTACTAATATTGTAGCAGTACCCCAAACTTCCACTTCAAGTATTCCGTCAGGTATATGCATATTTCCCCCTACTTTCTAAATGTTAAATTGCCATTTCCTCGGTATTGGTCATTTCTTCTAATAATCGTTCATATATTTTGTAACCAAATTCAACACTTTTTGGAGCGCTATGAAAAACACCTGCACCTGACAAATCCGCAGAAATTACTTCCGGGTCATATGGCATTATTCCTAAAATAGGTATAAAGTCTAAGGATTTTTTAATGATTTCTTCATCACCGGAACGAACCTTGTTTGCGACTGCATAAACTTTTGTAACTCCTAAGTCTTGAGCTAATTTCACTACCGCCCTGGCTGTCTGAAAACTCCTTTGCCCCGGTTCAACCACAACAATAAATGCATCCACTCCTTCAGCGGTTCCGCGTCCTAGATGTTCTAAGCCCGCTTCCATATCTACAATCACGGTATCATCCGCCTTAACAACAAGATGACGAAGTAACTGTTTTAGAAGACTATTTTCCGGACACGCACATCCGGCACCACCTGTCACTACATTCCCCATTTGCATTAGCTTTATTCCGTTATGCTCTACTGCATATTTTTCCGGAATATCACTAACACGGGGATTAAGTGAAAATACCTGACCGGTTTTCCCCGGTTCTGCACCGGTACGCTCTTTAATTAATTTTTTATCTTCAGCAATAGTAGTCAATTTATCCAGTATATCTTGCGGAAAACCCAATGCTGTCCCGAAATTGGCATCCGGGTCGGCATCAACTGCTAAAACCTGCTTTCCCTCTTGCGCAAAGATATGTGCAAGGAGGGAGGAAAGAGAAGTCTTTCCTACTCCGCCTTTACCCGATACAGCAATTTTCATTCCTTTATCTAACAATGATATCAGCCCCTATAATTTTTGAATTTGTATTTATCTTTTAAATATGGGACTAAGTCCCCATTTCTATAAGTGGGATATTAATCAGGTGGAGTGGACTCTCCACCTGATTCCCCGATGTTCAGCTTTAGCTGAACGAGTTCACTCTCCAAATAGTTCAGCTCTTTTTTGCTTTATTCTTTCTATTACCACATGCGCTGCTTCGATAGGATCCTTCTCGTAGATTACTTTTCCTCCAAATAGACCATCAGTTGTTAATTCATGTTCTTCTTTACTTCCCGTTAAAACATTAGTAACCAACTCTGATCCACCGATAGGCGGCATAATCCCAACATGGACGTCTACACCATGAGCAAGGAAATAAGCACCAATGGCTAATGCTTTAGGATTCATTATTTCAGGCGTTGAACCCGCAACAGGTAAATCCTTTGCTTCTACACCGATATAATCAGCTAAAGCACTTACCAAGTCAGCTATGCGTGAATTATCAACGCAGCTACCCATATGCAGAACAGAAGGTAGAGCTTCCATACCATTAGCCTGACCAACAGCTGTAAGAACCTGTTTTAATCCATCACCACAGTACTCCAATCCTTCAGATGATAGTAATCCGAATTTACCTAAAGAATGGGCGGAACAACCTGTAGCCACAACCATCACATTATGCTTTAGCAGTTCCTTTGCCATTTCTACATTTGCCCAATCCTGCTTAACCCTTGGATTTGTACAGCCTACCAACGCTACAACACCTAAAATATTACCGGCCTTAATATTGTCTACTAATGGCTTTAACGGATCTTCCGGGTTTACATTTTTGAGAGCCTCGACGATTTGTTCAGTAGAAAATCCGGCATAAGCATCAACAATTTCCGGTGGAATTTGCATTTTTTCCGGATCTCTTTTCCCAAAATTAGCTATACCTTTACGGACAACGGCTTGTGCCACCTCGTCAGCCTTTGCCGGAGTAAATTCAATATGAGAAGCCCCCGGGATTTTGGAGTAGGGGAGGGAAGTAATTACCTCTGTATGGTAATCATTTGACACCGTAGGTAAACTAGGCATTACACATTGAATGTCAACTGCCATAGCTTCAACAGCGCCTGTTAAAATGGGGGCTTCTTGACTGGCAAAATTAGTTGCTACAGGTATACCTTTGCGCATTAAAACTTCATTGGCTGAACAGCAGATTCCAAATACGTTAATCCCTTCAGCGCCAACAGCTTTAGCTTCATCTTCAAGCTTTTCTGCCCACTCAACCACCTTATCTGCAAGCATAGGTATATGACCATGTACAGAAATATTCACCATTTTTTCTTTAATTACACCTAAACGATATTTGGACTTCACTAGACCAGGAGTACCGAACAGAACATCCTGTAAATCAGTAGACAGGTGTAATCCGGCATATCCGTCAGTTATACCTAATCTCATAACACCGAGTAACAGGTTGACCGGATCGGCATCGGAGCCCATGGTTACACGATTAATAGCAACTGTTAACTCCTGATGGGCATTTGCCGGTATTATATTTAACTCTTTCCATCTTGCCAGAGTTTTTTGATTAGCATTCATTTCTAACCAAGGTAGTATTCCATACTGCTGTTGAAAGCTTTCCAAAGCTTTTAAAGCAACATCTTTAGCCACTTCCTCAATTTCTTTGCCATCTACTGTTAATCCTAATCTTGAGGCAATATTGATTAATTTTTCCGGGTTTTTAATCTCATATGGTGCTTTCCCTTCTGCTGTTTCTAACAGGGTCAATGCAACTTCTCTGGCATGCTCAATGTGAGGAGCCATTCCTTGGGCCACCATCTCCAAAAAGTTCCTTGCTACTATCTGGTCAGCAGTAGCACCGCACACTCCTGTTTGAGGACCTTTACCTCCGGGTAAAATGCGGCACGGTCCGGCAAGACAGCGCTTACAACAAACCCCCAATTCTCCAAACGTACAGCGTGCACCGATTTCCGAGTTGCGATCAAATGCAGTTTTAACGCCTTCATCACGTGACTTGAGGATCATTTGCTGTACACCTGTATCAATGGTTAAATCTTCCACTGATAATAATTTCTCCTTCATTCTTTAACCTCCCGTTATATATCACTGTGATATTTATCACATTCATTGTAGCAAGCACAGAAAAAAAATACTGTCGGGTAACCGACAGTATTCGATAAAAATAAAAATTAATCTGAAATTTGTTTTTATTCCATTGCCAACTGCTCAAGCTTTGGTAAATTTTGAATGAGGAAAGATCGCCGATCAATTTTTTTAAGGATATCTGATTTACGAAAGTCATTTAAAAGCATAGATACTGTTTGTCGGGTAGAGCCTATAATCATAGCCAATTCTTCAGTAGTTAACCCTATTTCTACCCTAATGCCGTCTGCTGTTTGCATTCCCTTATCCTCTACAGCTTTAATAATAAATTCTGCCAATCTCATGCGAGCTTCTTTAAAAGCCAAACCATTAATAATAGTGATGGAATTTTTCAGTAAATCGCCAAGCACATGAACCATAATTAATGCTACATCAGGTATTTCTGCGATTATCTTTCTTAAAACCTGAATATCAGCAACTAATATTGTA
Source organism: Tepidibacillus infernus (assembly GCF_048898065.1). Taxonomy (NCBI): domain Bacteria; kingdom Bacillati; phylum Bacillota; class Bacilli; order Caryophanales; family Bacillaceae; genus Tepidibacillus; species Tepidibacillus infernus. The sequence continues at coordinate 819,375 of NZ_JBLWFI010000001.1, read as the reverse complement.
GTAATTTCTAAGGCTTGACAAAATGCTCTGGTATGAGTACTAAAAATATCACCCGGTTCTAAAATAGATAACGTAAATTCTTTGTCTTCACTTACCAGATAAACCCGTACCCGACCGGTCTTTATTAAAAAAATAAAGTTACTGTGCTCATTAGGAGTAAAAATTACTTCTTTTTTAAAAAACTGTTTTTCCCGAAACTCCTTGAAATAATCACTCAAGTCTGGAGAACTTAAAACATTGATCAAATCAATATCAGTTAATTTCATCCTTGTTGGCATCCAGCTTCCCCCTCACCTATGAAAAAATTGTGGTAGGTTTTATCCTACCACAATATTAACCAGTTTACCCGGTACAGCAATCTTTTTCCAAAGTGTTTTTCCTTCGATCGCTGCTTTTACTTTTTCCAGATCAAGTGCCATTTCAATCATTGCATCCTTGTCCATATCGGTTGGAATATTTGCCCGTTCCATAATTTTACCGTTTACTTGGACAACTATTTCTACTTCGTTTTCAATAGTTAGCTCTTCATCGTATTCCGGCCAAGGTTGGTAAGTTATCGTTTCCGTGTTGCCGAGAATCTGCGATAGCTCTTCAGCAATGTGCAGTGCTATTGGAGAAAGCATCTGCACAAAATGTTCCATCGCTTCTCGCGCGGTAGTAATTTTATGTACTAATTCATGTTCAGGTGCCAATACGCAGTATGTAGCACCAAATAAGGTATCAGGACGGGTTGTAAAGACTTTTAATTTTTCTTCATTTCCATTATAAATCCAGCGATATCAAAGTATACTTCAGCGCAATTGGATTTACCAATCCAATTGCGCTGCATTTCTTTTATACTCTCAGGCCAGTCTAATTCTTCTAAATCTTCAAGCAGACGCTCTGCATATGCTGTTATTTTCAGTACCCACTGCCGCATCGGTTTGCGGATAACCGGATGCCTGCCACGCTCACTTTTTCCGTCAATAACTTCCTCATTAGCTAGCACTGTTCCCAATGCAGGACACCAATTAACCGGTTCTTCCGAAACATAGGCTAATCCTTTTTATATAGTTGCAAAAAAATCCACTGGGTCCATTTATAATAATCCGGATCAGTTGTACTAAATTCACGGTCCCAATCGTAGGAAAATCCCAATGACTTAATCTGACGTCGGAAATTATCTATGTTTTTAAACGTAATATCTCGAGGATGTTCTCAGGTATCCAACGCATGCTGTTCTGCCGGGAGCCCAAAAGCGTCCCAGCCCATCGGATGCAATACATTATATCCTTTCATCCGTTTATAACGTGATACGATATCTGTTGCCGTATATCCTTCCGGATGGCCAACATAAAGACCGGCACCGGATGGGTATGAAAACATGTCCAACGCGTAAAACTTCGGTTTGGTATCATCATTTAGAACTTTAAAGGTTTTGTTTTCCTCCCAAAATTTTTGCCATTTTGGTTCGATTATTGTAGGATTATAAACAATTGTTTTTTTGATCTAGCATCATTTTCCCTCCTTAAAACTCTAATACTCTATATAAAAAGCTAAATATAAGCTTTCCTTTACTAATTGCCCACTATGTGAGTATACCAGATTTAAGAGTTTGATGGTAGTAATTATAAAACCTCCCACCCCAAAGCATGCGCAATATAATGTACACATAAGGTTGGACACAATTCCTTGAAAATAAGTTATGATATAAATATGATGAGTAAAAAGAGAAGAAAATACATTGGTTGAAATATCAAAGAAATATGATATCGCACAACCAGTCTTAAGTCGTTGGAAAGCCGAATTCGTCGGGAATATGGCAGCAGTCTTCAATAAAAAAAATGAAGATATCGAAAAGCTGAAAAAAGAATATGAAGAAGAAAAGCAGCTTCTTGTAAAGAAAATTGGCGAACTAACTCTTGATATAGATTGGTTTAAAAAAAGCACAATCAGGTTTCACAAATGAGGAAAAAAGTCATTAATTGATTTTAAGGGTTCAAAGTTGACGATAAAACGTCAATGTAGCCTCATCAGTCTTTCAAGATCGACCGCTTATCATGTGCCAGTTGAAATTGATCCATCACAAGACGAAATCAACATTAAGAATGTTATTGATAGAATCCACTATAAAGAGCCTTCATTTGAGGTTAGGCGAATAAGAAATGAACTGCATAAACTTGGATTCAAAGTAGGAAGACGTCTTGTAAAGCGTTACAGCGTGCACATTGTAAATAGCAACTTTAGAATCATTCATATTCGCTGATGATAATAATGGTAAGAGTAGATATTGACTTTTTGTTCCAACAGCAAAGTGTCCTTTATAGCCATACCAATATTCTCAGAATTTTTCTTTACTCCCCATTTGGGTTCAAGGGGTAAGTTTTTTTCGATTTCTTCTTGCTCTTTTTGCCAAGCTTCCAGTTCTTCTTTTTTCTTACGACCACGCTTTTTGGGTTGCATTGGTGAATTGTCAGTAGGTTCATCGCTGGGAATAAAACGATCTCTAGATTCAATGTGTGTAGCATCAATAGCTATATGCTCGTCTTCAACGAAGCCTTCTTCAATGGCTTGGATGATAAGGTCTTTATTGATTTGTTCAAGGATATTTGCTTCTTTTATCTTGCGAATAAATCTTGAAAATGAAGCTTCTGATGGAATCTCATCAGATAAATGAAATCCACAATCTAAGCGAAATATGAAATCGTTTTTTAGACGTTTAACAAGATCTTTAATAGTTGGAATACACTCTGTTACTCTTGCAACTAACGAATATCATGGCAGCATAATTTAGTGCGCCATATGATGTTTTTTTGGAAACTGCCACTAATATTGTATTGATGCTAATTGTTGAAAATATGGCATCAAATCGATAGGTAGGTTCCATATCAAACAATTCTTCTAGTGTAAACAGGCTTCCTTGTCGTATAATAGACATAGGGAGTCATCCTCCAATCTCTTAAGTTTTCTAATCACTTACTTATTTCGAGATTTTGGGGAGGTACTCCTTTTTTTGTCGCTTGAAAACCTTGTGTATCAATGAATTTCATTTATGAAATTGATTCAGATATATAGAAAAACAACTTTGCAATTCTTTTACATTAACCTAATAATAGCAAGAGTAACTAAAATAATACCTGGCAACAAAGAAAAATTCTCAACAAATACATTGATTATATTTTTTCTAGCCAGTATATTACCCAAACCTATTAGAATAAAGTGCATTAGTCCAAATAAAAATGGTGTAAGATAAGGATTCAAGTCAAAAAAGGATAAAGTAAATGCTGCAATGGAAGCATCCATAGCTACAGCAATCCCTAATATCATTCCTTCTATCGGCTTAATATCGTTTTCTTGGTCAATATCGGCTAGAATCGGATTGTTTATCACTTTAATTAAATTCTTTACTTTAAGATTACTAATCACTTTTTGGTTTAATTTAGCTTCTTTTTTTTGTTTAACTCCCTCTATCAAGGTGAATAGCCCTAATAAGAATAATAATATCGCACCTATATATTTCCCAATATTTAATGAAATATAGTCTTGCAATTTACTACCTAGCACCATCGTTATCATCGTTCCAACCACAGACCAAGAAGAAATGATCATTAAAGACAAATATGAGATTTTGATTTTGCGTAATCCAAAAGAAAATCCACCCCAAAATCCATCAATACTCACTGCAGTTGCTACTAAAATCAAGCTAATTATACCCATGGTTTATCCCCTCTCATGATTTGTCATTATTAAAATATGTAGAGGACAAATCGAAGGTCACTCATCTAGATATAAATAAAAAAAGAACACCATTAGGCGTTCCTAAATACATTTTGTGTTGTATATCCATTTCAGCTAATTAGAATATAATTTACGCTAATCCTGATAATAAGATCCCTATTCCATAAGCCGAAGCAGCAGCGATCCCACCGACAATTAGCATTTCTAACCCGGATGTAAACCAATGCTTGTCAACAAACTTTACTTTTAATGCACCTAAAACAAATAAAGTAAATCCGGTAAGAATGATTGCGATAAGAAATGTGAAGTTTTGAATCCCTGGAGTAAAGCCTGCAACTACATAAATAACTAATGGAATAAAACCAAAAACCGAAAACGAAATAAAAGTTACAATCGCATTTTTTACAGGTGATTCATTTTCTTCTAAAATCCCTAATTCTTCAACCATCATAATATCAACCCAGGCTTCTTTATTTTTGGAAATAATCTCAGTAACGACTTTAGCGTCAGATTCATCCATTCCTTTTGCCACATAAAGTTCAATTAACTCTTGTTTTTCCCCCTCTGGAAAATTTTCCACTTCCCAAAGTTCTCGTTCCCTTTCTGACTGTTTAAATTCATTTTCAGCCTTTGTACTTAAATAGTCGCCAATTGCCATTGAGAGACCATCCGCAATCAGGTTAGCAAAACCCATGATTAGCACAATACCTGAAGAAAGCTGTGCACCAGCAACTCCAGCAACAACTGCAAAAGTTGTAATTATACCATCTAACCCACCATATATAAAACTTTTTATGTATTGGCCTTGTTCTTGGTTATGTCCTTCAGGAGCATGTTTTCTTTGTTGATGTACAATTTTACTTGCTTCTTTATTATTACTCTTGTATGCTTCTCTTGCTTTGTCTAAATTTCTAGATAACAATACCCTTTCACCCCTAATTATTATATTTTAAGCTATTATATATTTCTATTTTACCATATTTTTTAGAACTATAAGCTAATATAGCTTTTTTTCATATTTCAATTACTTTTAAAGTTCCCTATGAATACAAAAAGGAGGGTTTCTATCTATCTGCACCCTCCTCGTTTCTTTAATGAAAATTTCGTTTTGATTTAGCTTCTTTTAATTTATTTGGTGTAATGTCGTTTCCATTTGCATCTATGACTTTAATAGAATGTAATTGTGCACGTAAACTCTCACGATAAGCGGCAATATATTCTTGTCGAAGTTTTGATTGCTCTTCTTTTTCTATTTCGGTTAATCCAACCGTTTTAGATTTACGAGAGAGTTCATTAATTCGATCTATTTTTTCTTGTTTCATTCTTCTACGTCGTTCTCCTTTCCCACTTCTCTAAAATCGCTGCATTTGCAACGACTCCAATCACATTTAATGCTGTTCTAAATGTGTCAGTTAAACGGTCAACACCAGCTATAATCGCAATGGCTTCTAACGGTAAATTTGCAGCACTTAGCACAGTAGACATCATAATAATTCCTGCTCCAGGAACACCAGCAGTACTTAATGAAACTAAGATCGCACTTACAAAAACTGCAATAATTTGGTTTATACTCAAATTAGCACCGATCATCTGAGAAACAAAAACTGCTGTGAAACCTTGTAGAATCGCAGCACCATCTTTTTTGAGGGAAACTCCAAAAGGAATAGCGAAACTAACAAGTTCCTTTTTCATACCATAACGATGCTCAGCATTATCCATTGCTAATGGAAGAGTCGCATTACTACTAGCTGTTCCAAATGCAAGTCCAAAAGCTGGATAAAATGCCTTCCAAAACTTAATCGGATTTTGTCCTGTAACAATTAAAAGAATACTATAAATTCCAAATGCCATCAATAAAATTGCTATGATTAATCCAATCACATACAATGATAAACTCTTAATGATCCCTAATCCTTGTGTTGCAATCACAGAAGCCATTAAGGAAAAAACGCCTATAGGTGCTAGTCTTAAGATAATTCCCATAATCTTAAAAATAACTTCATTTGCACTATCGATAAAGACAGAAAACGGTTTTCCCTTTTCTCCTGCAAGAGTAACTCCTAATCCTAACATTAATGCCGTTATAATAATTTGAACCATATGGCCTGTGCTCATCGATTCAAAAGGGTTGCTAGGAATAATACTTAATAGCCATTCAGATAAAGGAAGGCCTTGCTTTCCTTCAACCTTTTGTTGAAGCATTTCTACGCCTATTCCTGGTTTTAAAACATAAGCCACAATCAAACCAATGATAAGAGAAATAACTGAGGTAAAGATATATAAAAACAGTAATTTAATGCTATATCTCCCTATTTTCTTGATGTCACCCAAACTTGACATACTCGTTACTAATGAAACAAGCACCAATGGTACTACTATAAATTGGATCAATTTAATAAAACCAACGCCTACTAGATGCAGAATGTTTTTATCTAAAAATTGAATCATTTCATCAGGAACTAGAAGGTTGATAAAAAATCCTGCCCCTATACCAAGTATCATCGCTAAAAAGATTTTCGTAGATTGATTCATTTTTATATATCTTCCTTTCACTATAATAGGGTGCTACGTTAAATGATTATAATGAAAGTTTGAAATTTAATCAATGCAAGAATGTGCTGATGGTGAAAATAGTAAAGAGTAACACGCGGTTACTCTTTGTTTAAAAAATTAACCTATCTAATCATATGGAAGGTATCCATTGATTAAAGTTTCAACATGATGATATGGATTGAAATCATCAAATCGACCATAAGAATAATGGAGGACTTCCTCTCTTCCGGTTGATTCATTCACATTCACTCGACTTATCTGGTATTCCTCTTGTGGAAAAAAATGCGGATCTACCCTTGCAATATCATTAGGAAACCCCGGTATCATCTTATCCCTCCTTTATAATACATTATGTCTAAAAGAAGAATATTTTAGTATAAATTAGTCTAGAGGAATCTTAAGCACTTGGCCAGGATAAATCATTGCTTCTGATAATTCATTTAATTCTCGAATGTTGTATATCAATTCCCTAAAATCCATTTTGCCATTGTAATAAGGTTTGGCTATTGACCATAATGTATCACCTTCTTGGACTATTACTTCAATGTATTGTGGCGTTTTCTTCTGATTAATTTCCTTTCCATACACGATTGTTGAGATCACAAACGTTATTAAAATAACAAATAAAACTATTAAAATCCTTTTCATAAGAACCCTCCGAACATTTATTCTTAATTATAATTTTATTATATTTTAGAACAAATGTTCCTGTCAAGCTAAAATTTCGAACGAGTGTTTGCGCAATCGATTGATTTATGTTATAATAAAAAACAAGAAAGATATGGTATTTCAGAGGTGAATGATGATGAATAATTTATCGAACAGACAAAAGGCAATTTTTGATTTTATTAAACAAAAGGTGAAAGAAAAAGGTTATCCCCCATCAGTTAGAGAAATTGGAGAAGCTGTTGGTTTAGCCTCTAGTTCAACAGTACACGGGCATTTGTCTAGATTAGAAAAGAAGGGCTTAATTCGAAGAGATCCTACAAAGCCTAGGGCTATTGAGATTTTGGTAGATGATGATTTACCTAAGATGGACAAAGAGATGGTTAGAGTTCCATTGATAGGAAAGGTTACTGCTGGAGAGCCTATCACTGCCATTGAAAATGTAGAAGATTATTTTCCACTACCTGCTAGTATTGTAAATGGTGATGACGTTTATATGCTTGTTGTTCAAGGAGAAAGCATGATTGAAGCCGGTATATATGATGGAGATTATGTGATTGTTCGCCAGCAACCTGTAGCTAATAATGGGGAAATTGTCGTAGCCATGACTGATGAGGGAGAAGCAACGGTTAAGAGATTTTTTAAAGAAAAAAACCATATTCGACTTCAACCTGAAAACTCAACGATGAAACCTATTTTATTACCACAAGTGACTATTTTAGGAAAGGTAATTGGATTATTTAGAAATATTCACTAACATTAGTAATTCTACTATAAATCCCCCTTCTCCATAAGGATGAAGGGGGATTTCATTTTAAATTAAAATAGATTTAATTTTTTAATATAGCTTCATATATTGGTCTCTTTCCCATTGATGAACATGGGTCCTAAATAGATCCCATTCAATTTGTTTAGCCTCAACAAAATGCTCCACTGCATGGCTACCTAGCGCAGATAGAATGACTTCATTCTTTAATAGTTCATGAATAGCTTCTAATAAAGTTGCTGGTAAATTATCTATTCCTTCTGCAATTCGTTCTTCCTCTGTCATAACGTAAATGTTACGATCGACAGGAGCTGGCAATTTGATTTTATTCTTAATTCCATCTAATCCTGCTTTCAATAGTACAGTTAAAGCTAAATATGGATTGGCTGATGGATCTGGATGACGCACTTCAATTCTCGTACTTAAACCTCGGGAAGCAGGGATACGAATTAAAGGACTTCTATTTTGTGCGGACCAAGCAACATATACTGGAGCTTCGTAACCTGGAACTAATCTTTTATATGAATTCACTGTTGGATTTGTTATTGCTGCTAATGAACGCGCATGTTTAAGTATGCCTGCAATAAAGTATCTAGCTGTTTCAGATAACCCCAATGAATCGTTTGGATCATAGAATGTATTCTCATTACCTTTAAATAAAGAAAGATGATTATGCATTCCTGAGCCATTCACACCATATAAGGGTTTTGGCATAAAGGTAGCATGTAAACCATGTTTACGAGCTATCGTTTTTACGACTAGCTTAAAAGTTTGAATGTTATCTGCAGTACGAACAGCATCAGCATATTTAAAATCAATCTCGTGCTGACCTGGAGCTACTTCATGATGAGAAGCCTCAACTTCAAATCCCATTCTGTCTAAAGTAAGTACGATATCACGTCGGCAGTTTTCACCTAAATCTACAGGAGCTAAATCAAAATAAGCTCCATTATCGTTTAATTGTAACGTAGGTTCTCCTTTTTCATCCGTCTTAAATAGAAAGAATTCTGGTTCTGGCCCAACGTTCATAGCAGTAAAACCTAATTCTTCAGCTTCTTTTAAAGCCCTTTTTAAAATTCCCCTTGGATCCCCTTCAAACGGAGTACCATCTGGCATATAAATATCGCAAATTAAACGTGCCACTTTTCCTTCCTCAGATCCCCATGGAAAAACAACCCAAGTGTCAAGATCAGGATACAGATACATATCAGATTCTTCGATACGAACAAATCCCTCTATAGAAGATCCATCAAACATGATTTTATTATCCAATGCTTTTTCCAGTTGACTCACAGGTACTTCAACATTCTTAATAGAACCCATTAAATCAGTAAACATTAAACGAATAAAGCGTACATTTTCTTCCTTTGCCATCCTAATAATATCTTCTCTACTAAATTTGGACATCTTCATACTCTCCTTTTTATCTATTCTCAAATGCAGTCGCATTTAAGTTTTAATGGAAAAATCTCGATAACTCCCCCTGGATTAGCGAAGTCTGACCTGGCTTTTGTTGTAAAATTTCTCTCTTTAAAATTTGTCTTAATTCTGTCTTTGAGATCTCAGACCGTTGTGTTTGTTGTAATTGTTTCATTTCAAGCTCTTGTTGCTCTATTTCATTTCTTAAGAGAATTTCCTTTATTCCTGCTATATTTACTTTCTTATCTAACAGACTTTTTATTTCTAATAGATGGTCAATATCATGGAATGAGAAGAGACGTTGCCTACCCTTGGTTCTTGCTGGTTTTATCAAACCTTGGTCTTCATAATAACGAATTTGTCGAGCAGACAATTCCGTAAGTTCCATTACAATACTAATCGGAAATAGCGGTCGATTTCTTCGTTCAAAATCATTCATGAAAACTCTCCTTATCATATATCCTTATCATATAATGGTTTTATTTTAATTCATGTTAGTTTTATTGTCAATAATATGTTAGAAAAACTTACATATAAAATTATAAAAAATAAAGAGGCATCTCTCACATCAAAATATAGCCTCTTTCCTAAAATGCAAACAAAATATATGATTAAGCAATAGATAAAATCCCCTTGTCTACCATTATCTCGATAGCCGTTAATATCCCCCATTTTACATGGTGGTAGGTAAGCCCACCTTGAACATAAGCAATATATGGAGAACGGATAGGTGCATCACCAGATAATTCAAGACTTGCTCCTTGTATAAATGTACCTGCTGCCATAATAACAGAATCTTGATATCCGGGAATCTGATTTGGCACTGGTATAACGTGAGAATCAATTGGTGATCCTTTTTGAATCCCTTGTAAAAAAGTAATTAGTGTATTTGGATTATTGAACTTTACAGCTTGAATAATATCATGTCTGACTTCATTCCAACTAGGATTGGTCTCAAAACCTAGTTGTTCGAATAGGGCTGCAGCAAAAATACTCCCCTTTAAAGCTTCGCCCACAAAATGAGGGGCTAAGAAAAAGCCTTGATAAAAGTCAGCCATATGCCCATGCATGGAGCCAACCTTCGCCCCAATACCCGGGGCTGTTAATCGGTAAGAAATTTTCTCAATGTAAACTTTTTTTCCTACAATATATCCTCCTGTTTTAGCTAAACCTCCACCAGGATTTTTGATCAAAGAACCAACAATAACATCAACACCAATTCCAGTAGGTTCTTGTTTTTCAGTAAATTCTCCATAACAATTATCAACAAAAGTAATTAGATCTGGTTTAATCTCCTTTACAAAAGTAACCATCTCCTTTATTTCTTCAATACTAAAAGAGGGTCTCCATGAATATCCTCTAGAACGTTGAATCGCAATGACTTTAGTGTTTTGATTGATTTTTTTGGCCACTTCTTCAAAATTAACTTTTCCCTGTTTGGTTAAAGGAACAGATTGATATGTAATTCCCCATTCTTTTAATGATCCCATACCTTCACCATGAATACCAATCACTTCTTCCAACGTATCATATGGATCACCTGTAATATATAAGAGTTCATCCCCAGGTCGTAGTAACCCAAATAGGCCTATAGATAAAGCGTGAGTACCTGATACAATATGAGGACGAACTAGACCTGCTTCAGCTTCAAATACATCTGCATAAATTTGATCTAACATATCCCGCCCCATGTCATCATAACCATAACCAGTTGAAGAAAGTAAGTGAAAATCTGAAACATGGTGGTTTTGAAAAGCCTTCAAAACTTTACCTTGATTATAGCTTGCAATTTGATCAATCTCTTGTATACGAGTCGAAATTTGTTTTTCTACTTGAATGACTATCCTTTCGAATTCCTTGCCATATTTAAAAAACGAAAACATGCCAAAATCATTCCTTCTAATATATATTGTTAACTTAATAAGGCATTAAATCCTGATTCAGACATCAATATATAGTCCTTCCTTTCTCTTATAAAGATTCCTTTACATTACCCTTTTTTAACAAAATCATCAACTACTATAATACACTTTTAATACGAAAAAGACATCCCCTATAATAAAACCCACAAAAGTGACGGATTCCTTAAAAGCTATTCCGACTACTTTTGTGGGGCTCTCAAATACGGAAAAGAAAGTTGACTTTCTTTAATTAAAAAAGGAATGATTCTTTCCCACGTATTTTAATTTCTAAAAAATCTTCAGGCTGAATGGTCATCAAAACCTGTTTTGAATTTGGAATTTGTTGTTCACTAATAAGACGAACAGCTTGATTCCGAATCGCTTTTTCAATCCAATTACGAACAAGTCTTGCATTACTAAAACTTCGTAGTGGATTATTAATTTCTTCGGTAAGAAACTGTTTCAACTTTTGTTTAGCAGAGCTAGATAAAATATATTCTCTTTCATTGACCATTACCTCTGCAATATCTAATAACTGCTCAATTGAATAGTCATCAAAATGAAGTTGGATAGGAAATCTTGAATGAAGTCCAGGGTTAGAACGGATAAAACTCTCCATTTCAAAAGAGTAGCCTGCCAAAATCAAAATAAATTCATTTTTATGATCTTCCATTGCTTTTACCAAAGCATCGATCGATTCTCTTCCAAAATCCTTTTCGCCTCCTCTGATCAATGAATAAGCTTCATCAATAAAAAGGATTCCTCCTATGGCTTTTTTTACTTGTTCTCTTGTTTTTTGGGCTGTATGACCAATATACTCACCTACTAAATCAGCCCGTTCCACCTCGATAAGATGTCCCTTTGAGAGAATCCCCATCTCTTTAAACATTTTGGCTATTATTCTGGCCACAGTTGTTTTCCCTGTTCCAGGATTTCCTTTAAAAATCATATGAAATACTTGAGAATCAGATTTTAAACCTAGAGATGACCTTTGTTGGCCAATCTGAATAAATGCAAAGATTTCAAAAATAAGTCTTTTCACTTCATATAACCCAACTAAACGATCTAATTCTTGGACAACTGCCTTGAATTTTTCCTGTATCGTTGAATTCGTTGAGGTAACTTTGTAATTCGATGTCAGTTGTCCCTTCGACTTAGCTACCTCTTGATTCTTATCTAAGACTATATGAATCTTATGGGATGGATTTGATTTAGCAGCCACTTTCTTATTCATGATAGGTCACCTCACATTTACATATTCCTTACAGTATACGCGAGTGCCTAACAAAATGTGCTAAAGCCTATTGATTTCCAAAATTCGATTTATCTTTGGCTAAAAAAAATAGCCCTTTTTAAGGCTTTTTTAGGGCTGAGTTTCTTTATTTTCTTCATTTATTATATTGGACTTCTATTCGAATAGGTTTGTTCGTTTGTTCAAGTTCTAGAACAGTCACAGGTGAATTGATGACTTGTGTAACGATTTCTTCTGGTTTAGGATTTGTATATTCCACCTTGATTAATATATCCTTCTCTTGCTCTTCAATTCCAACTAGTTTAATACCATATCCCCCAGAATCCACTTCTTTTCTTCTAATCACCACGTAAGTTTTATTCTCCTCTTTAAGAATAAAGTAAACATCCTCATTCTGCTTTTGATTCAACCACTCTTGCACAGTATTTGGTGCATCTAATTGACTAATCATTTGATATTCCATATCCACCCCAACCTTTATAATAAAAACTCTATATGACTATGATATTGATAAAAATAAAAAGCATTCCTTATGTTTTTCATAAAGAATGCTTACTGAATGAAAGATACAAATAATAATTATTCCTCTTTCATTTCTTGTGCTAAGGAAATATTTTTAGCAGGTACAAAAGTAGAAATAGCATGTTTATAAACCATTTGCTGTTTTCCTTCAGTTTCAAGAATAACGGTAAAATTATCAAAACCTTTAATTAATCCTCTTAGTTGAAAACCATTCATCAAAAAAATGGTAACCGGTATGTTCTCTTTACGTGCCACATTTAAAAATGAATCTTGAATGTTAATACTTTGTTTCATCTCTTTACCCCCTAGATATCATGTTATGTATAGAATATTTAATTATTCTTCAAATATATGAGCTTTCCTGCAAAATGATGAGAAATCTTTTCCATAATTTCTTTTTGTACTTGTTCCTTTCTCTCAGTCATATCGAACCAGTTAATTTCAGGCATTTGACGAAACCAACTAAGTTGTCTTTTGGCAAATCTCCTTGTTCCTTGCTTTATCTGATTAACAGCTTCTTCCAAAGAAAGATCTCCCTTTAAATAACTTATGATTTCTTTATACCCAATACCTTGCATTGAAGTATATCTTTCATCATACCCTAGTTCAAGTAGCTTTTCTACCTCTTCTACTAACCCTTGTTCAAGCATGAGATCAACTCGACGATTGATTCTATCATACAATTTTTCCCTATCCATAGTCAAACCTATCATCAATAAATGGTAAGGAATTTTAAGTTGTTGTTCTTTAAGCAACTGGGACATGGTCTTTCCTGTCTGATAGTAAACTTCTAACGCTCGGATAATTCTCTTCACATCATTGACATGTAGCTTTTTGGCTGTTTCAAGATCAATATCGGCTAGTTTCTGATGCAACGCTTTTTTACCATATATTTCCAAATAATGATACCATTCTGAACGAATGGATTCATTCATCGAAGCTTTTGAAAATTGATACTGATGCGTGACCGATTTAATGTATAAACCGGTACCTCCAACAATAATTGGAAGATGATTCCTTCTGTTAATTTCTGATATTCTTGCCGTTGCAATCTCTTGGAATTCAGCTACAGAGAAAGCATAATCAGGATTGAATTCATCAATCAAATAGTGAGGGATTCCTTTCATTTCTTCAACTCTAATCTTAGCTGTACCGATATCCATGCCTTTATAGACCTGCATCGAGTCACCAGATATTATTTCTCCTTGGAAATGAAGGGCAATTTCAATACTTAAATCAGTCTTGCCTACAGCTGTTGGTCCAACAATGACCAATAGATTTTCTTTCATTTTTGCTCATCCCCATTCACATTGATTATTCCATAAGTGATTGAAGATGATCGGTGGATGGGTGTAAAACCTAGTCTTTCAAATTCCCTGCTGTAGATATGTTCTTTTAATATAACCATCCTTTTTGCTACTCTTTTTGCTTCTTCAATTGCCTCTACTTGAATAGGTTCAGCATTAGCTAACTTTCTTAAGGGATTCATTGATGAAGATTTTCTTTGGCCTTGACGAAACATTGGATCAAAATATACCACATCAAAACTTTTACTAGGAAAAATTTTGAGTGTAGGTAAATAATGTTTTGTCAAGACTTCAATTCTTTTCATCGCTTGATCAATATCCTTATCCTTTGGCCATCCTTGATTCAACCCATCTTGTACAATGGCAGAAATAATGGGTTGACTTTCAATTCCGACTACTTTTCCAGTTGAACCTACCACAAAAGAAGCAACAATTGAATCAGAAGCAAAACCTAATGTGCAATCTAAAAAAGTATCACCTAGCTTCAGTTTGGAAATATCAACCATTATATCATTATCACCCTGTTTTAAGCGATTTATACGTAGTGTTGCCATACTAGGATGAAAGAAAAAAGGATTTTCTGTTTCCGTAGAATAATATTTCGTAAGTTCTTTTTCAATCACAATTGTTTCTCTTGTGTTATAGCTTTTATTCAATTCTAATAATGAGAATTTGCCTCTTTCTATAAATTGTCCACCAACTTGTCTGGCAATATTTATAGCTCGAAGAATCATCTCCTGGTCTGGTTCGTATGAGGTGGTTACGATCATTTTATATCACTCTTTTAAACATTTTTTCAATTTCATAAGTGGAGAAATGGATAATTACCGGTCTACCATGAGGACAAGAAAAGGGATTGTTAGTTTGTCTTAACTGTTCAAGTAATTGTTCCATTTCTTGCTTTGTTAGATAATGATTCGCTTTAATTGCCGTTTTACATGATGTTGTCGCAATCATTTCTTGTCTTAATTCTTCCAAATTGATTTCATTTTTATGAAGAACCATTTGAATCATTTTTTCAATCATAAGATGTTCTTCCCCTTTAGGAATCCACTGAGGAATGGAACGAAACATTAAGGTTTGCATTCCAAAAGCTTCGACTTGAAGGCCATATTTTTTGAATAGGTCCAGTTTCATCATGATTTGTATCATTTCTGATTTAGGAAAGTCCATCGTGATCGGTACTAACAATTCTTGGCTACTCCCTATTTCTTCATTCATTAAAGCTAAATTTTTTTCGAAATAGATTCGCTCATGGGCAGCATGCTGATCAATTAGATACAAACCTTTTTCACTTTGAGCAATAATATAAGTTCCCTGAAACTGAGCAATTGGATCTAAAAGGGGTAACTTAGTAATGGTTTTTTCTATCTGTTGTTGTTCTATGGTTCTGCCATAGGTCAGGTTTTCCTCTTTTGTAAATACAACTTGGTTATCCTGTAAGCTGGTTTGGTCTATCCTATCATCAAGTCTTTGAGTTGAACTTATTTTATTCTCTGAATTTCCTTTCTCGTAATTCAGAGTTAAATCAAACATTTCCTGAACTGGTTTTTGGAAAGTGCCAGAGGACGATTTTAAGGGTTCCCTAATAAAAGCTTGCTGATTGAGGGCTTTGTAAACCGTATCTTCAATTAATTTCATAAGCTCCTGTTCTTTACTAAAGCGAACTTCCAACTTTGCAGGATGAACATTTACGTCAACTAAAGAAGAATCCATTTCAATATATACGATAGCGATAGGAAAGCGATTAACCATTAATAACGTATTAAAGCCTTTGATTATTGATTGCGATAATAGGTAGTTTTTAATATATCTTCCGTTTATAAAAATAGAAATATGATTTTTATTCGCTCTAGTTATCTCGGGTTTTGCAACATAACCAGTCACTTTAAAGTCTAAATCTTCCCCAACTATTTCTACCATATTTTTAGCCAGATTGGTTCCATAGATTGAAGCAACTACATGTAAAAGTTTATCATCGCCACTTGTTCTTAAAAGTAAACGTTCATTATGAATCAAAGTAAAAGAAATATAAGGGTAGGCTAAACTTAAACGATTAACGTAATCCGTAATATGTGCTAACTCTGTCTGTAACGATTTCATATATTTTAACCTTGCAGGGGTATTATAAAAAACATCCCTAACAATAATCTCAGTTCCACGAGTATAACTAATCTCTTTTTTTTGAGTTATTTTGCCGCCTTCTAATTGAATTTCTACTCCTTTACCAAATTCATTAGAAGAAGTTTTCAGGATTAAACGGGAAACAGCTGCAATACTAGGCAGAGCTTCTCCTCTGAAGCCTAATGTGCGAATTTTGAATAAATCTTTTCCCGTTTTAATCTTACTTGTTGCATGACGAAAAAATGCCTTATCTACGTCGTCTTCATCCATTCCTTCACCATTATCTTTTATTCTTATAAGTGATAATCCACCTTCTTCTATCTCAATTTCTATCTTTGTACTTCTGGCATCAATACTATTTTCAATTAATTCCTTTACAATCGAAGCTGGTCTTTCTACCACTTCACCTGCCGCAATTTGATTGGCAATATGGTCATCTAGGACGATTATTTTGCCCAAGGTGATCACTTCCTTAACTTTTTCTGTATATCATATAAAATTTGAAAACCTTCCATCGGCGTCATATTCAATAGATCTAGGGAATCTATTTGTGTCATGACCTTTTCATACAAAGCTATCTTTTCATTCAAAGATGGATCAATTGATTTTTTGCTCGCTTTCATTTTTGGTTCAATTTCAAAAAGTTCAAGTTGAACCAAATCATTTTCAGACTCTTGAGCTCGTTTTGATTGAGCTTCTAAATCTTCTAAAATCTTTTTTGCATTTTTAATCACTTCTTTTGGCATCCCTGCTAATTCTGCTACATGAATACCATAACTTCGATCTGCCTTCCCCTTCTCAATCTTATGCAAAAATACTACTTTTCCATCTTTTTCGATCACATTTACATGGACATTTTGAATCCTTGGAAAACGATCTGCTAAACTAGTTAATTCATGATAATGAGTAGAAAATAACGTTTTTGCATTTACATGTTCATGAATATACTCAATGACTGCTTGAGCTAAAGCCATTCCGTCATAGGTGGAGGTTCCCCTACCAATTTCATCAAGTAAAATCAAACTATTTGATGTAGCTTGAGTAATTGCTTGTTTTGTCTCCGTCATTTCAACCATAAACGTACTTTGACCACTTGTTAAGTCATCACCAGCTCCAATTCTAGTAAAGATACGGTCAATCATTGATAAATCTGCACTCTCAGCAGGAACAAAACAACCAATTTGTGCCATAATCACTGTAATTGCAATTTGCCTCATATAAGTACTCTTACCAGCCATATTTGGACCTGTTATTAACAATATTTGCTCTTGATGCTGGTTTAAAATAACATCATTAGGAATATAAGGATGTCCTTTTTGAACAGCCTCAATTACAGGATGTCGTCCTTTTTTAATAGTAATGTGACCAAGTTGATTAAAGGTTGGTCGAACATAAGAATATTTCAAGCTTACTTTTGCAAAAGAGAGTAATACATCAAGATATGCAATTTTTTGCGCCAATTGTTGTAAACGTTGAGTTTGCTTAGAAACTGCATCCCGAATCTCTATGAAGACTTGATATTCTAAATCTAACATTTTTTCATCAGCTTCTAAAATTTGTGACTCTTTTTCCTTTAATTCTTCTGTAATATATCGTTCTGCATTGGCTAAAGTTTGCTTTCTAATGTATCGATCAGGTACCTGGGATAAATTCGACCTAGTCACTTCAATATAATATCCAAAAACTTTATTAAATCCTACTTTTAGTGATTTTATACCTGTTTCTTCTCTTTCTCTAAACTCTAAATCTTGAAGCCATTGTTTTCCTTCCGTACTAGCGATATAATATTGATCTAATTTTTGATGAAAGCCGCGCTTTATCACTCCACCATCTTTTAAAGAAATAGGTGGATCGTCTACAATCGATTTTTCAATGAGTGATGAAACATCTTGTACTAGATCAAAATCCTTGACAATCTTTTTTAAAGGATCAGCTTCACTTTCTATAACTATTTGAATGATTGCAGGAACGCGCTCTAAACTTTTTCGTAAGAGGTACAAATCTTTTGGAGTGGCATTCCCATAAGATACTTTAGAAATAATTCGTTCTAAATCATAAACTTGTTTTAATTGATCGCTTAAATCTTCAGCTAATATCAGGTTGTTGTATAAGGCCTCAACTCCTGATAGACGCTCTTCAATACGATGCACCGACAATAAAGGCTTGTCCAACCAACGGCGAAGCAAACGACTTCCCATTGCTGTTTCCGTTTGGTCCAAAAGCCATAGTAAAGAACCCTTCTTCGACTGATCTCTTGAAGTTTGTGTAAGTTCCAAGTTTCTTCGTGTAAAAGTATCTAAAACCATATATTGATTCGTATCATAAATACGAAATTCATTAAAATGAACGAATCGCTTATGTTGTGTTTTATGTAAATAACTTAATAGATTCCCAGCACTGATTAAGATCGATTTCGAGATTGGTTCTAAATGTGGGAAATGTTCGCTTACTATTTGGTTTAATTGTTCTAATTTAATATTTTCCTTCCATACTGTATAAGTAGCATTAACTTGTTGTAACAAGTGAATATGTTGTTGGTATATATCTTCCTCAATAAGAACTTCGGATGGATGATATTGTGATAGTTCCATGATAACATCTTCAAAATTCCTAGTAATCTCCGTTCCATAAAACTCACCTGTCGACACATCAGATACCGATAAACCGAAAGAGTCTAATACAGCATCATAAGCAACAGATACTAAATAATTGTTCCCACGCTGCTCCAAAACTTTGCCTTCCATAACAGTTCCGGGTGTAATTACACGAATAACTTCTCTTTTGACCACACCCTTTGCTGTCTTAGGATCCTCTACTTGTTCGCACATTGCTACTTTATAACCCTTTTCAATCAATCTATTAATATAGGATTCAGCAGAATGATAAGGAACCCCACACATTGGAATTCTTTCCTCTACTCCACCATCTCTGCCTGTTAAAGTTATTTCTAGTTCTCTTGAAGCTACTTCTGCATCTTCAAAAAACATTTCATAAAAATCACCTAAACGAAAAAATAAAAAGGCATCAGGATATTCTGCCTTAATTGATAAATATTGTTGGATCATTGGCGTATATGTGGCCATCTTCATCCTCCATTAAAACATACAATTTTATGCTTTTTATTATAACATATAATTTGTTTTGTGGTGGATGATTCAAAATACGTTATTTATGATATGGCGGGAGCTTCCATAGCTTTCTAATATCTTTATTTTCATCCCAAGAATAATCACGATCGATTAAATTCTTTAATGGATTTAGATAGGATTGATATGTTTGATAGTCCTTAAGTTGTTTTAATTCTTCCCATAATCCTTCAACCACAGGCCTGATTGCATCTTTATCTCCTTCATAATAGGCTCGCTGTATTTCAATTTCTTGTAATGGATTTTGGTAAAGGTATATATAGTTCTCAGCAATTATTTTGGCTAAAGCAAATACCCCTTTCGTAATCGTTGGCGAAACAATCCAGCTTGGTAAGGTACGATATTCAAACCCACCATGAAACTGTTCCCTATAATCACCTAAAAATCCATATTTCGGCCGTCTACCTTTTCCATTTGGGTCTTCTAGTAAAAAAATAGGTAAAGTCAAATAATTATCTAAAGCCCTTAAAAGAAAAGAATTAAGCCAAATATGACTAAAGTGAACGTGCCCACCTATTGGATACCCTTTAATTGGTAAAGCTCCTGCTAACCATTCAACATGGGTATTTCTTATCTTTTTACTTCCTAATAACATTGTTCTATAAAGATTAATCAATAATTTCTTTGGATCTTCACTAGGAATTGGTCTAAATTCACCTAATGGCAGTTGTGAACGATCGTGATTCGTCCATATATCATCACAGCCTACCAATCCTTTCTTAGGTAAATATTGCGATGCTAAAATCAACTGTCCACTTGGTCCTCTTAAAACAAATTCAGGATCAGCTCCAAGGGTTACTTTATAAGAAGAAGCACTTAATAACTGATTCCATTTTGTCAGGAACTCTTGAATGGCCACGTTAAATAATTCTTCAATTTTTTCATTGCCTTCAATTGTAGGATTTACATATAAAATCCATGGTTTTTCACCGACAGTTACCCCTACTTTCACTAAAGCATAATCTAGATTAAGAGCATAAACTGCTCGAATGGCAATTTCACTTATTATTCTTTGTTCTCTTTTTGTATTCAGCTTAGGAATTTCTTCAATCACTTTTTTCCCTTTTTGTTGGAAAATATCATTATTACTCCAATTTGTGGTATTCTTTTGCTTTTGTTTAAAAAAAGTAAGAATTTTTTGTTGGAATACTGGAATAAGATAGATATTTTTAAAATTTAATCTTCTGAACCTTTCTATTCCATTTTTGTCTGTTATTAACATTGTATTGATACCATGAATATTTAAATGTTTAAATTGTTGTATTAGTCCATTATTATCAATGGTTATAAAATGAGCCTTTTTATTTAACAGTCCCATGTTACTTTCCTTTTTTTGAATTTCTTCATAATGCATAAATGTCATGTTTTTTCCCCCATTTTTCTAGGGATACAACGTTATCATATTCAGAAACATGACAAATAGTGAAAAAAGAGGGAGATTCCCCCCCTCTTTTTACCACTCTCATTACTCTAAGTCATCAATGATAAAAGATGGATCTAAATCTTCTGCTTCATCTGTGTCCACATCTTCATCATCCAGTAAGAATCCTTTGTCGTCGTCACAATCTCCTGGGCAAATCACAACACAAACTTTCGTTTCCCCTACAATTTCAACTAAAAACTCCCTCTCTACTTCCACCATGACTGCATTTCCATTTGATGCGATTTTGGCATCTATGCATGTAGGAGCTTGAGTAGCTATTGCTGAGACCTCTAGATGATTATTTGTGCAGTTACTATCTAGAAAAGATAGTGGTACTTGTTCAACATAAGAAACTGTTTCTGTAGCTACTGTTGTTTTCGTATTATTCGCATATGAATACCATAAGTTGATATCATAAGTACCTACTACTTCAATCATGTCGCCAACTTTTTCAGCTTCAAAGGAATG
This sequence comes from Tepidibacillus infernus, assembly GCF_048898065.1. Lineage (NCBI taxonomy): Bacteria > Bacillati > Bacillota > Bacilli > Caryophanales > Bacillaceae > Tepidibacillus > Tepidibacillus infernus. The sequence goes on along the minus strand of NZ_JBLWFI010000001.1, from coordinate 798,111 downwards.
GTTAATTGCCCAGCTTCCCAGAATATTAGATGGTTTGTTATCGAGAACTATGGTATGTGTTGCTTTAGAGAACTTTCGTCCTTTACCACAGACCGCTTTAGTGATTATTTCTCGACATTGCAGGTCTTTTTCTGTATGCAACATTTTGTACCCTCCTCAATCGATTCTCAATTAATAGTATGCAGGGCATATGTCTATGGTGAAAGAAACCAATAAAAAAACCTACAGAAAGATCTGTAGGTGTCAAAGTTTCAACTGAAAAACCTGATCGAGTTCCGGGTTTGGAAGATCATCCTCATCGAATAAAAGTTGATCTGAAATTTGTTCCTTCAAAAGCTTAATAATTGATTGAAGATATCTGTTAATCTCCCGTTGATTTTGTTGGTATTGACTAACTAAGGGAATCGAATGAAGTTCATTATTTAATAGATCTAATTCATTTTCAAGTTGTTTTATATAATTTGTTTTTTTTAAATGTTTTGCATTGACTAACTCCTGTTGTTTCTTTTTTATTAAAACAATCAATTCCTGTATTCTTCTATGGTGCTTTATCTGACGTTCAGCTTTTTGATAAATTTGAATCTCCTCTTGTTCACAAATTGAATTGGCCAATTCCTTCACTTTTTCAAGAATTTGTTCCCTATCCATTTGCGACATCAAGAATTTCCTCCTTTAAAGGCATAGCTACAATTTCACCTTTCAAAGTCCAAGTCTGTGGTTCCGTAATTCGCACATCAATCATTTGGCCAATTAGCGATTTATCCCCTTTAAAGTTGACTAACTTATTCGTTCTTGTTCTACCAGATAAGACCTCGGGGTCATTTTTACTTTCACCTTCAACTAATACTTCAACAATTTGATCCTTTAATGCTTCATTCCGCTCACGGCTTATTCTGTTCTGCAGATCATTTAAGCGTTGAAGACGGTCTTTTTTTACTTCTTCCGGGATACTGTCCTCCATTATAGCTGCGGGAGTACCTGCACGAGGAGAATAGATAAAAGTATAAGCAGAATCAAAACCTACTTCCTCTACCAAGGATAAGGTGTCTTGGAATTGTTCTTCCGTTTCTCCCGGGAATCCAACAATGATATCTGTGGTTAATACCACATCTGGGATTGCCTTCTTAATTTTATTCACTAACTCAAGATATTGTTCCCTAGAATATTTTCTTGCCATCTTTTTTAAAACTTCAGTATTACCCGATTGGAATGGCAGATGAATATGCTCAACTAAATTTCCTCTTTTCGCCAATACTTCAATCAGATAGTCATCGAAATCTCTTGGATGGCTTGTCATAAACCGAATTCTAGGAACATCAATTTTTCTTAAGTCATCCAACAAATGTCCAAAACCATAATCAATTTCTAAATCTTTCCCATACGCATTCACATTTTGTCCCAATAACGTTATTTCCTTATAGCCTTGACGCGCAAGCTCTCGTACTTCTGCAATGACGTCCTCAGGTCGTCTGCTACGCTCTTTTCCACGAGTATAGGGGACGATACAATACGTACAAAACTTATCACAGCCATACATGATATTTACCCATGCTTTTAGGCCATTTTCCCTGACCTTTGGCATCTGTTCAATAATATCTCCCTCTTTAGACCATACCTCAACAACCAGTTCTTTGTTGAATAAAGCGTCCCTTAACAAATCTGGAAGACGATGAATATTGTGGGTTCCAAAAATTAAATCTACATGTTGGTATGACTTAAGAATTTTATTGACCACTTTTTCTTCTTGTGACATACATCCTGCCACACCTAAAATCAAATCAGGTTTTTCTAATTTTAAGTGTTTAAGTCTACCTAGTTCACCAAAAACCTTATCTTCAGCATTTTCGCGGATAGCACACGTATTAAAAAGGATGACATCCGCTTGATTTTCTTCTTCAGTTTCTTGATATCCCATCGCTTCAAAAATACCAGCCATTGTTTCAGAGTCATGTGCGTTCATTTGACACCCATAGGTACGAACTAAATAATACTTACCTTTTCCAATTTTTTGCATATCTTCAGGAATATCAAAATCCCTAATCACTTTTACATCTTCTTTACCACGTTTTTTTGCCTTTTTTAAATCAGGGGGAATAAAATACTTTGAAACATCCTGTTCGGATTTTAAGTCCGTTGGATTCTCCTTTGCCATTTAAATACCTCCTTTTATGTCAAATTCAGAATTTTGTTTTTGAAGTCACGATGATTATTATATCATATTTTTCATGCGTAGTTAAAGGAATTCATTGGCTGTTCGTATGAGTATTATGTAGACGGGAAGAATATAGATATACCATTCTAGAGGGGGGAAAATATGCCTAACCATAATGATATCTTTCATAACAAAAGAGATTTTGCTAGAGAAGAATTTGCGACTGAATTCTATAAGCCTGTTGGAAGGCCACGAGCTAGAGAAGCTAAATCACAAAGATATCAATATTTTCCTGAGCATAATGAAGGTTTAAAAGGGAAAAAACCTAGTTTTAAAATGAAAGTTGGCTCCCCTAATGAAGGATAGGTAGAAGAAAAGCAGCAGTCGGTAGGCTGCTGCTTTTTGATCCAATAAAGAAAGTATAACTCTCTTTTCATTACTTTTATAAAATATTATTTTTTCTTTTCGACTACAATCAAATAGGGGGGGAAGTTAACTTGGTTAATAAACTGATATTTTAATACAGAAAATTGCTTTTGCGGCAGACTCATTAAAAACTTTTCTACTTCTTTCGCTTCATTTCCCACATCGTGTCCAACATAAAGAGCTATGGTAATCAATCCGTTAACCTTTAATAAAGGAAGTAGACCTTCTATCGCTTTAATTGTCGTATCATAATGGGTTGTTATTTTTTTGTCTCCTCCTGGTAAATATCCTAAGTTAAACATAGCTGCAGTGATTGGTTCGTTAATCCATTGTGTTATGTGCTCATGACTGTCTTGAATGCATTTAACTTGATCTAAAAGTTGGTGCTCTTTTAATAACTCCTTCGTTTTTTCTATAGCTTGTTGCTGGATGTCAAAACCATATACTTTCCCACTCTTTCCTACCAATTGAGCTAAAAAAAGGGTATCATTTCCGTTTCCGCAGGTGCAATCAACCACGATGTCGCCAGTCTGAACTCTTTCCTTTAATAAGTTTTGAGCAAAGGTTAAGATATGAAACAAAGTCATTAGACAAATACAACCTTTCCAAACTCAGGTAGATGTAACGTTCCTAAAACACCATAGTCAACTACTTCTTTTTCAATTTCCTTTGGATCATACTTAGGATAAAAATGGGTTAATAATAGCTGTTTCGGTTTTAACCATTGGCTAATCTCTGCCACATCAGATGTTGCCAAATGGGCTGATGGTCGTGCAGGCCTGTCTTTTTGCATATATGTACATTCTAAAATAAGTAAATCTGTTTGGTCTGCAAACGGAGACCACTTTGTACCGGTGCCAGAATCTGCGCCATAAACAAAAGTTTTTTCCCTCGTTTTAAATTTCATAGCAAAACAAGGTACTGCATGCTCTGTACGTAAAAAAGAAATTTCTAAGTCATTTAAATATAACAATGTTTGCTCATCAATGATATGTGGATCAATAAAATGTTGAAAAGGGATCAGATCTGCAATTTGATTTGGAATGCCAGGAAAATAAACTGGTAATGGCTTTGTCCTTCTTTCCATAATAAATTGCATTTGAATTGCGTATTGAAGAACAAGAAAATCGCTCATATGATCATGATGTAAATGTGAAATAAAGACAGCATCTAGTTTATTTAAATCAATCATTTTTTGTAAACGAGAAAGTACTCCACTTCCTACGTCAATTAAATAATACTTTTTCTCATGCTCTAACAAAAAACCAGGACCGGCGTGATCTGGTCCAGGATATGGTGATTGATAACCTATAACAGTTACCTTCATTTGTAATCCCCCTTAGAGAAAAAGCTCCCTTATAGGAAGCTTTCATCTTATTCCTCATATTTTAATACTTCAACCATATCTCCATTTTTTAATCCAGCTGCATTCCCTTCATCTGTATCTACATGGAAATCTAAAGCATAATTAGGAGATACCCTTGCCAAAACATTTTCAAAAATAACTCCACGTTCACCTTCAACAACTACACGTAAACGATCTTGATCTCTTACACCAAATTTTTCGGCATCTGTTGTATGAAAATGAATATGGCGAGCAGCAATAATTACACCTTTTTCTAATTCAACTTCTCCTTTTGGGCCAATAACCTTAACCCCTGGAGTACCTTCAAGATAGCCTGAATCACGAACAGGTGGTTTGACCCCTAAAACAAAACTATCTGTTCTTGAGATTTCAATTTGTGTTTCTTTTCTAACGGGTCCAAGAATACGAATATTATTGATTTTTCCTTTTGGCCCTTCGATGGTAACAACTTCTTCTGAAGCAAATTGACCTGGTTGGGATAGGTCTTTGAGTACAGTTAACTCGTACCCTTCACCAAATAGAATATCTAAATCTTTACGTGAGAGATGAATATGACGATTGGAAATACCTACAGGTACTTTCATCATGAAAACTCCTTCCTAATATGTGATGAAAAAAAACCAATACATATTATACCTTATTTTTTATCAAGATGACAAATTAAACCGAATGAAATACAAGCTTATATTTTGAATATCATATCAATTTATACGAAAAATAATTCTTTTTTTGTATAAATGAGCAAAAGTTTGGATATCCTAGATCTAGGGAGAAATACCCTTTACTTGACCCTCTTATATTATAAATAAAAGACCACCAAAAGGTGGTCTTTTATTTTATTCAACTATTTTCTTATTCAAATTCCTTTAAAAAAGATGTAAAGTCTTCCCGCGATAAGCTCATATCTTGCTTAATAAGTGGTGTTTGTTTAAAATTAGGAACTAAATTTTCATAAGATTCTCTTTCGCTGTCTTTATAAATAATACCGGTTACCAATCCATCATGTTCCATTACCTTTTGCACTGCCAATGAACGGTTAGAAGAATCAAAATCCGGATCGTTATCAAGATTTATAATATTTTCTTTAAACCATTCATAAGTATTAACCTTATTAAAAGTTACACAAGGACTAAAAACATTGATAAAAGCAAAGCCTTTATGCTTCATACCTTCTTCAATTATTTTAGTTAATTGTGCTAAATCTCCTGAAAATCCTTGAGCTACAAATCCTGCTCCAGCTGAGATGGCTAATTCTAGAGGTCGAATTGATGGTTCAATTGATCCCTTTGGCGTACTTTTTGTTTTTGTACCAAAAGCACTTCTTGGTGATGTTTGACCTTTTGTTAGACCATAAATTTGGTTATCCATAACCACATAAGTAATATCAATATTTCTACGAATCGAATGAATGGTATGGTTGGTTCCAATCGCAAATCCATCTCCATCACCACCAGCTGCTAAAACCGTTAATTCACGATTTGCCATTTTTAAGCCTTGTGCAATAGGAAGGGCACGACCATGGATACCATGAAATCCATAAGCATTAATATAGCCGGAAATACGCCCTGAACAACCAATTCCAGATACAATAGCAAAATTTTCTGGTTCTATTCCTATATTTGCTGCAGCTCTTTGAATAGCAGCCTGAACAGCAAAATCTCCACAGCCTGGACACCAGTTTGGTTTGATATCATTACGAAAATCTTTAAATGTTGCCATTTACATCAACCCCTTACATCCATTATAAATTTCCGAAGGTAAGAATGGATTACCATCATATTTTAAGAGACTTTGAACTTTTTCAGCCATCCCAACATTTAATTTGATCAAGTTAGCAATTTGGCCTGTACCGTTGTTCTCAACAACAATTACTTTTTTTGCTTTACTCATTAACGCTTTCATTTCATCCTTAGGGAATGGTGCAACCAAACGAATATGTGCTTGGTTTACTTTTAATCCTTCATTTTCTAAACGACCAATTGCTTCAGCAATAACACCTTGGGTTGATCCAATACCAACAATTAATAGGTCTGCATTATCATGCATCGCTTTAGTATAAACAGGGGTATTAAATTTAACATTCTTAATTTTATTTAGACGTTTATCCATCATCTTTTTACGATTTAATGGATTTTCTGAAGGGCTTCCAGTTTCAGCATGTTCAACTCCAGTTACATGATGAATACCATGTTTTTGACCTGGAATGACACGTGGAGAAATTCCATCCTCAGTAAATAAATATCTCTTATACATTGGGCCTTCCAATTCTGGTAATTCTTCATTTCCTAAGAATTTGCCACGATCAATTTCTATCCTATCATAATCTAGAGGTTCCACCGTTTGTTTCCCCATACCTAACGCTAAGTCTGTAAGCACAATAACAGGACATTGATATTGATCAGCTAAATTAAAAGCTTGCACTGTATCATAGAATGCATCCTCAACAGAGTTTGGTGCAATTACAATTTTTGGAATTTCTCCATGACTTCCGTAGAGAGCCGCATTAAAGTCACTTTGTTCATTTTTTGTGGGTAAGCCTGTACTTGGGCCTCCTCTTTGCACATCGATAATAACAATAGGAGTCTCTGTAATACCAGCTAAACCGATTGCTTCCTGCATCAAAGAAAGACCAGGTCCAGAAGTAGATGTCATTGAACGGGCACCACCATATGATGCACCGATTGCCATCGTAATAGCAGCTATTTCATCTTCAGTTTGGACAACTGAACCATTCAACTGAGGCAATTTTTTAATCAAATATTCCATTACTTCAGTTGCAGGTGTAATTGGATAAGCTGACATAAAGCGAACTCCAGCTGAAATACATCCGAGTGCAACAGCCTCATTACCAGTCATAAAGAGCCGCTTTTTCCCATCTGCTTTTGCAAGTTGAAAAGCCTCTAAGGGTCCATTTGTTTCTTTATTGATAAATTCTGCACCTTGATTAAGTGCTTCCATATTTTTATTTACAACTTCTTGACCTTTCTTCAAAAACATTTCCTCTACTATTTCTTTAAATATCTCTGTAGGTAAACCCAGCAATGCACTTGTTGCACCAAGAGCAACCATGTTTTTCATCAATGAAGTACCAAGATTCTGGGCAATTTCAGTGATTGGGACAGAAAAGAAACGAATATTTTCTTTTGTCACAACTGGATTAAATTTAGAATCTGCGATTAAGACGCCACCATTTCGTAATTCCTTACTGTTCAAATCAATGGTTTCTTGATCAAAAGCTATTAATATATCTAAGTCGTCTGAAATCGCTCTCATAGATTCAGTGCTTACACGAATTTTATAGTTTGTATGACCACCTTTAATTCTGGATGAAAAATGACGATAACCAAATAAATGATATCCTAAACGATTTAATGCAATAGCAAAAATTTCCCCTGTACTATCAATTCCTTCCCCTTGCTGTCCGCCAACTTTCCAAGAAAGTTGATTAATCATTTTCTCCACCCCTTTGAAATGGTTAATTAAAAACTGTTTCTATGAAACTACTATTTTTTCAATTTCTCCCCTTCACCTCACATCTACAATTACCTGAAACTTATTCAAGTGTATGCTTTATTCAAGAAAAATGCAAACCGTTTACAATATTGTATTTGTTTTTAGAAGATGCAGGAACAAAATATATTGCTTATTTTCTAAAATCAACGGTTATTTCCTCATTATTTCAAAGAATCTTTACATTTTTCGCAATATTTAATAATGTTTAGTAATTATTATAAGATTTTTTTATAATAATTTAACCAATTCTTACCTAAAATGCCTTGCACCTGATCATCTGGGTAATGTTTAGATAATACATTCGTTAAACAATTTATTCTGCTGGCGTTTTCCAAACCAACTACTGGAGTTGCACCATCAAAATCGGAACCTAATCCAATATTCGATATTCCCCCTAATTCTGCAATATGTTCAATGTGTTTGACTAAATCCTCAATATTTGGGTCTTCCTTATGAGCTGTAAAATCTCTAACAAAGGTAACCCCGATCATACCACCATTTTCGATGATTGCTTGAATTTGTTCATCTGTTAAATTCCTTGGGTGGTTGCAAATTTGTCTACTATTTGAATGTGAGGCAATAATAGGAGCTTTGGTTAATTCAATAACCTCCCAAAACCCTGTTTCAGCTAAATGGGAAACATCGATCATCATTCCTAAGCGATTCATTTCTTCTACAACAAGTCTGCCAAACGAGGTAAGCCCTCCATTTCTAGATTCTCCAACTCCATCAGCAACCTCATTAGCATGATTCCATGTTAAACCCATTGCTCTCACACCAAGACGATAAAAGGCTCTTAGTTTACTCAAATCTCCTTCGATTGCTTCAGCACCCTCTAGTGATAATAAAGCTATTTTTCTTCCTAATTTTAAACCCGATTCAATTTGTTTAAAATTAGTAGCTAATTGAATTTGATTAGGTCTTAAAATCTTTTCATAAAAATCATCTATGGATTGCATAGCAATGGAAAACCTAGACGTCTTAGAATAAGTTGAAACAAAAATAGCGAATACCTGAACGTCGATATTTCCCTTTTCCATATTGGGAAAGTTCACATCTAATTGATTGCTTGCCTCATAAAAATCAATATCTGGATGATTTAACATTTTCCAAAGGACATCTGTGTGCGCATCAATGATCAATTTATTTCTTTCCTTTCTTGAATTTTTTTTCATTCCATTTTCCTAAACACGGAGAAAAACCTGTCTTCCTTGGGGAAAACAGGTTCTCAATGTCGGACTTATCTAGGCTCAACGATCAACTTAATAGCGGTTCTTTCTTCGCCATCAATCACAATATCTGTAAATGCAGGGATGCAAATAAGGTCAACACCACTTGGTGCAACGAAACCTCTAGCAATTGCTACTGCTTTTACAGCTTGATTAAGTGCACCTGCACCAATCGCTTGAATCTCAGCGGCACCACGTTCGCGTAGCACCCCAGCTAGTGCACCAGCAACAGAGTTGGGGCTAGATTTTGCTGAAACTTTTAATACTTCCATGGATTGTAACCCTCCTTGAATGATGGATGATGAACACTACTATGATATATATTCGTTCAATACTTAAAAAATTCCTTCTAGTCCAAGAAAAATATCAAAAAATTTCGAATAACTTTCATTACATATTCCATAACGGATGTTCTTGATCAATTCGAATTCTTTCTATACTTTTTGCTTTGCCAGTATCAGAATTAAGTTCGATCATAACGGCATTGATTTGCCACCTTCCATTCTTGTCAACTTCAAACCTTTGTGGTAAAGATGTAAGAAATTTATCAATTACAGCTTCTTTACTCATACCAAGGATCCCATCATAAGAGCCAACCATTCCGATATCTGTAATATAAGCTGTACCTTTTGGTAGAATTCGATCATCAGCTGTTTGGACATGGGTATGTGTACCAACAACTGCAGAAACTAGACCGTCTAAATACCAACCCATTGCTTGTTTTTCAGATGTCGCTTCTGCATGGAAGTCGACAATGATATTTGGGGTTATACTTTTAATTTTTTCTATAATTTCATTTGCCTTTCGGAATGGACAATCTAAAGGAGGCAAGAAAGTTCTTCCTTGAATATTGATAACTGCTAATTTATATGCATTAAAGTTGATAATTGTGTATCCATTTCCCGGTGTCCCGATAGGAAAGTTAGCAGGCCGTATTAAATTTTTATAATCATCAATAAACTCATAAATCTCTTTCTGATCCCATGTGTGATTTCCCATCGTGAGCACATGAATCCCCAATTCGAAGAATTCTTTTACAATTTTCTTATTAATGCCCCTTCCTGAAGCTGCATTCTCAGCATTTGCTATGATGATATGCGGTTGATATCTCTCCTTAATTTTCAATAAATGATCTTTTAAAGCAGATCTCCCAATCGAACCGACAATATCACCAAAAAATAAAATTCTCAACGATTTTCACTCCTTGATTTTATGTATACCATCTTAAAATCATTTACTAATCATACCTTTTTATACAATATCATAACTGAATCATATCTGAAAAAAATAAAGTGGCATTCGCCACTTTATTTTGCATATTCTACAGCTCTTGTCTCCCTAATTACGGTTACTTTGATATGCCCAGGATAATCGAGCTCATTTTCGATTCGTTTTGTAATATTTCTAGCAAGAATATAGGATTCATTATCATCAATATGCTCTGGATTAACCATTATTCTAACTTCTCTACCAGCTTGTATAGCATAAGACTTTTCCACGCCATCAAAGGATTCTGATATCTCTTCTAATTTCTCTAATCGTTTGATATAAGTTTCAAGAGTCTCTCTTCTCGCGCCAGGTCTTGCGGCAGAAAGCGCATCTGCTGCCCCTACTAATACCGCGATAATTGAAGTAGGCTCTACATCTCCATGATGGGATGCAATACCATTTACCACTACAGGATGTTCATTATATTTCTTCGCTAACTCTACCCCAATCTCAACATGAGATCCTTCAACTTCATGGTCGATCGCCTTTCCAATATCATGAAGTAATCCTGCTCGTTTTGCTAATGTAACATCTTCACCTAATTCGGTAGCCATAAGTCCGCATAGATGGGCAACTTCTATCGAATGCTTCAATACATTTTGACCATAACTTGTTCTGAATTTAAGTCGTCCTAAGATTTTAATTAAGTCAGGATGTAAATTATGCACCCCAACTTCAAAAGTGGCCTGTTCACCATATTCACGAATTCGCTCATCAACTTCTTTACGTGCCTTTTCAACCATTTCTTCAATTCGTGCTGGATGAATTCGACCATCCGCTACCAACTTTTCCAATGCCGTTCTTGCGATTTCACGTCGAATCGGGTCAAATCCTGAAAGAATAACTGCTTCAGGGGTATCATCTATGATAAGGTCGATCCCTGTTAAAGTTTCTAGGGCTCTAATATTTCTACCTTCTCTCCCTATAATACGACCCTTCATTTCGTCATTTGGAAGAGCTACAACGGAAACTGTGGTTTCAGCAACATGGTCAGCTGCACAACGTTGTATAGCCGTGGTGATAATCTCTCTTGCTTTCTTATCTGCTTCCTCACGAGCTTGTTGCTCGATCTCTTTTACCATCATAGTAGCATCATGACGTACTTCGCGTTCAACATTATCCAGGATCATTTGCTTTGCTTCTTCTGTACTTAGTCCAGAGATTCTCTCTAATTCCGCAACTTGTTCCTGTAATAATTCTTCAACTTTTGCTCGCGTCTCTAATATGTTTTTCTCCTTTTGATTCAGAGTTTCTTCTTTACGCTCCAACGATTCTATTTTTTTGTCTAAGGTTTCTTCTTTTTGCAATAACCTTCTTTCTAGACGTTGAATTTCGTTTCTGCGTTCACGAATATCTCGATCAGCTTCACTTCTAAGCTTATGAACCTCATCCTTTGCTTCTAAAATCACTTCCTTCTTAGAAGCTTCAGCATCTTTCTTTGCTGTTTCTACGATTTGTTTCGCTGCTTCCTCAGCACTGGAGATCTTCGCTTCTGCAATGGACCGGCGAATAAAATAACCTACACCTATTCCTGCAGTTGTTGACGCAAGCAAAAGGGCGATCTCTGTAAAATCCATAACGTTCACCTCCTTTTGCTTACCTAAAAAACAAGACCGATCCCAGCTCGGCCTTTGAACTCGTTCATTTCATCTTTTCTTATTCAACTAGAATTTACAAAAATATGAAAATGATAATCATATCAAATCTAGATATGCACCATAATTGTATTATTCATGCGAATAGTTGTCAAGATGTCCAAAAAACCAATCCTTTAATTCTTGGAGTACTTGGTTAATAATGGGATAGGAGAACCCTTTTCTCTGCAAAAAAAATGCTAATTTCTTTTGAACTTGATGCCATTCTAGATGAAGATACTGATGTACCTTTTTTTTCGCTAATTGTAATGCTAGCTGGTATTCTTTTTCATCATCGATTTGATTTAAAGATTCTTCAATATCTTCATCATTTAACCCTTTACTTTTTAATTCTAAAGCTATTAATTTTTTCCCCCTAGGTTTTAAACGAATCCTTTGCTCAACAAATTGATTTGCATATTGTTTATCATTTATCCATTCCTGTTCTTCTAATTGGCGTATGACATGGAGAACAAGTTCAAACTCATACCCTTGTTCCAACAAATGTTGTTTTACTTGCTTTTCAGTTCTATGTCTATAACTTAGATATTTCAAAGCTTTTTGCCTGATTTTATTCTTTTCTTCTTCTTCTAAGATTTTAATAAATAGTTCTTCATCTATTTCTTTGCCTTTAAGTAGTCGAAAAGAGATTAAGATATCTTCGTGAACAGAAAATGCATAATGTTCATCTAAATAAATATTAAAACGCTTAGCGTTATTTTTTTGCTGTTCTACTTTAGTTATCATCTTTAATTTTGACATCTCGTTCACCACTTGAAAAAATAATATTATTAAATAAAGCACCCTTAAAAAGGTGCTTTATTCTATACCCATTTAGACTTCAAATAAGGCTTCTTCTTCCTCTTCTTCCGTTGCACTTTTAGAAACAGCCTTACCTAAACTGTGATATTCTCTTATCTTCTGTTCTATTGATTCGGCAATCTCTGGATGCTCTTTTAGATATTGTTTCGCATTTTCCCTGCCTTGTCCAAGACGCTCATCATTAAAAGAATACCACGCACCACTTTTTACAATAATATCCAAATCCGAACCGATATCTAATAAACTACCTTCTTTAGAAATACCTTCACCGTACATTATGTCTACGTCAGCTTGTTTAAATGGCGGAGCAACCTTATTTTTTACAACTTTTATTTTTGTCTTGTTACCCACCATATCATTACCTTGTTTGATCGTTTCAGCTCGTCTAACCTCTAAGCGAACACTGCTGTAGAATTTTAATGCTCTACCCCCAGGTGTTGTTTCAGGGTTGCCAAACATCACTCCAACTTTTTCACGAATTTGGTTAATAAAAATAGCGATTGTTTTTGATTTACTAATAGCTCCTGATAATTTTCTTAAAGCCTGAGACATTAACCTTGCTTGTAATCCTACATGAGAATCACCCATTTCGCCTTCAATCTCAGCTTTTGGGACTAAGGCTGCAACTGAGTCGATAACAATAATATCAACTGCACCACTACGTACTAAAGCTTCAGCAATCTCCAAAGCTTGTTCACCAGTATCAGGTTGGGAAAGTAAAAGTTCATCAATATTAACTCCTAAATTCCTGGCATACTGAGGGTCTAAAGCATGTTCAGCATCAATAAATGCAGCTTGTCCACCAATTTTTTGAACTTCTGCAATTGCATGCAAAGCAACAGTTGTTTTACCTGAGGATTCAGGGCCATATAACTCAATGATACGTCCTTTTGGATATCCACCAATGCCTAAAGCAATATCTAAAGCCAAAGAGCCACTTGATACAGTTTCAACTTGCATGGCTGCATGGGCTTCCCCGAGTTTCATAATGGAGCCTTTTCCAAATTGTTTTTCTATTTGACGTAACGCCATGTCTAATGCAGCTTTACGATCACTCACCGTCTTCTCCCCTTTTCTAAAATATTTTCTACCACTCTTTAAACTTATCTTATACCGAATTTAAAAAATATACAAGAGTTTTTTACGAACGTTTATTCTCTTGCTGTTTAACTAAACTTTTTGTGATTTAGGCCTAGCAGGCTCTAAAACAATTCGATATCCATTTACTCTTGAATATCTTAAAGCCTCATATACAAATGGAGCTACCTCCTCAGGAACCTCAATAAATGAAAATTTTTCAAAAATGTTGATTTTACCAATCGATTGTGCTGGTATATCAACCTCCTCTGAAATCATATGAACAATCTCTTTCGGAGTTAACTCTACATTTCGTCCTATATTCATAAAAAACCTAACCATTCCAGGTCTCGCACCTGTTTCTCCAAAATCGTATTCATCTTGAACACTTTGGGAAAGAAATTTGTCTACAAAAGCCAAGTTGAATGCAGCAGAAACAATTTCTTTCCAATCATATTGTTGCGCTAACTCGTCCAATAAAAGGTTAAAATCTGCTAGCTTCTCTTGATTGTTTTCTATTATATCAATCAATTGTTTTTTCCATTGTTTCTGTTGAATCAATTTTAGTTCTTCAATAGTAGGTAATTCCTGTGGGGTGATTTTATTTTTTACTTCTTGTTCAATTGTTTTCAACAATTTGATTTCCCTTGGTGTCACAAGAGTAATGGCAATACCAGTCTTTCCAGCTCTTCCTGTTCTACCTATTCGATGGACATAACTTTCAGGATCTTGTGGGATATCATAGTTAATAACATGAGATACGTTCCCTACATCTATTCCCCGAGCAGCAACATCTGTCGCAATTAAAAATTCAATTGTTTTTTCCCTAAATCTCTTCATCACTTTGTCCCGTTGATTTTGGCTTAAGTCCCCATGCAAACCATCGACAATATATCCCCTTGCAAGCAATGATTCAGTTAGCTCATCCACAGTCTTTTTGGTTCGACAAAAGATAATACCTAAATCTACTTCATGATGATCGATAATCCGACATAGACTATCTAATTTATTATTTTCCAGAACTTTATAATAAACTTGTTCAATAGAAGGTGCTGTGACTTCACCTCTGTTCATAGATATAACTTCAGGATTTTTTAAGTAGCGATTTGCTAGTTTTTTAATTTCATATGGCATGGTTGCTGAGAATAATAATGTCTGTCGATCATTAGGAGTCTTACGAATGATTTCTTCAATATCATCAATAAAACCCATGTCTAGCATTTCATCTGCCTCATCCAACACAAACATCTTTACATCCTGTAGTTGTAATGTGTTTTTACGTATATGGTCTAGAACTCTGCCAGGTGTACCTATTACAATATGTACTCCTTGTTTAAGTGCACGAATTTGATGTCCTATTGATTGTCCTCCATAAATAGGCAATACTTTAAGTCGTTTGTATTTGGCAATTTTCCTCAGTTCTTCTGATACTTGAATTGCTAATTCTCGAGTAGGAGTAAGAACAATACTTTGAACTTTTGGTTGTTTTGTAACGAGTTGAACGATTGGAATACCAAATGCTGCTGTTTTTCCTGTACCTGTTTGAGCATGACCAATTACATCTTTACCTTTTAATATGACGGGAATACATGCCTGCTGAATAGGAGAGGGTTCTTCAAATCCCATCTCATGAATAGCTCGATTAATATCTTGTTGTAACGATAATTGTGAAAATTGATTCATAAATCTTATGTCAACCTTTCTTTTAGTCTTTCCCATAAGTAATAATAAGCATATTTGGCTGCCCGGAGCTGAATAAATGTCCGACTTCCAGACAGATGGATTTCTTTTACTACCGTGTTCTTTCCTTTTTCACTAATTCCAATATAAACCAAACCAACTGGTTTATTTTCAACCGGATCAGGACCTGCAATACCGGTTATAGATACAGATAGATCAGTATTGAATAATTTACGGTTTTCATTTGCCAATATTTCAGCAGTCTCCATGCTTACAGCACCCTTACTATCAAGAATTTCTATTGGCACATGAAGTATATGGTGTTTGATTTCATTATTGTAACAGATGACCCCGCCTTTATATACTTTTGAACTTCCAGAAATCCTTGTTAATTGTCTTCCAAGCAATCCACCTGTACAACTTTCTGCAGCAGATAAGGTTAACTGTAGGCGATCTAGTAAGTGAAAAACAACTTCTTCTATTCCTTCCTCACCATTAGCATAATGGTGATTTTTCAAACGATGATGGATCTCATTTTCAACCGGTTCAATTATGCTTAAAGCTTCATTTTCTGTACTTGCATGTGCTGTTAAACGTATAGTTACTTCCCCATCTTTTGCTAAGGGTGCTATCGTAGGGTTCTCTTGTTTTTCTATCAAGTCAACAATCCTTTCTTCAAGGGCTGATTCGCCGATTCCCATGAATCTCATCACTTTGGAATAAAAAATATGTCCTTGGTATTGTTTTTTTATCCACGGTACAAAGTATCGGTCAACCATTGGTCTCATTTCACTTGGGGGTCCAGGAAGGAAAATATAATGAATTCCTTCCTTTTGAACAGCAATGCCAGGAGCCAAACCGTGATCATTAGGAAAAATTTCACTTCCTTCAATCACCATTGCTTGTTTTTTATTGTTCTCTGTCATTGTGGTCTTTCTCTGTTCAAAAAAAGAAATGATCTTCGCAAATGAAGGCTCGTCAAGGACTATACGAAGATTTAACAACTCTGCCGCACTCTCTTTTGTAAGATCATCTTGTGTAGGCCCTAAACCACCTGTTAATATGATCAAGTTTGAACGTGTCTGAGCTTGTTTAATGACTTCTTTAAGTCGCTCACCGTTATCTCCAACAGTTACATGATAATAGATCGGAACCCCTAATTCAGCCATTTTTTGCGAGATATACTGTGCATTTGTATTTGCAATTTGCCCTAACAAAAGTTCTGTTCCTACTGCAATAACCTCACCTTTTAACATGACCGTTTTCCTTCCTTCCATTTCCAAAAGATAATAGTAGGCTATTACCTACTATTTTTCTTAACTGTGTTTAGTTATTCTGATCACATGCCTATTTTTCAGAAAATAATCAACACCTGAAAGAATCGTCATTAAAACAGCAATCCAAATCATCCATTGGTCTACGGCAATATTAAAATAAGAAAATGGAAAATTGTTAAGCATTAATAGGACAATCGCAATAATTTGTGTCACAGTCTTTAATTTGCCAAGTTTACTTGCCGCAATCACATTTCCTTCAGCAGCTGCAACTAGGCGTAAACCAGTGACTGCAAATTCTCTACTGATAATCACAATAGCAATCCAAGCAGGTAGACGTTGCATTTCAACAAGGGAAATGAGTGCAGCAGTAACTAGTAATTTGTCTGCCAAAGGATCTAAAAATTTCCCTAGGTTCGTAACTAACTTTCTTTTTCTAGCAATATAACCATCTAAACCATCTGTACTGGCAGCAATAATAAAGATGATCGTCGCTATCAATTCACTGTATGTTGTAATTTTCCCAGCTATCATAATTTCTCCAAAATCAAATTTGATAAGTAGAAAAACCATGATTAGTGGAACTAAAAAGATTCTGGCAAGTGTAATTTTATTTGGAAGATTCACTTTCTATACCCTCCCCAAAGAGGTCAAATTCAAAAGAATGTGTAATTTTCACATTAACGATATCTCCAATATTTGCCTTGTTGATGCTCACAAATACTTCCCCATCAATTTCTGGAGCATCAAATTGTGATCTACCAACAAAAACTTGGCTTTTTTCGTCAAATCTTTCTAATAATACTTTTAATTCTTTACCTATAAAACGATCGTTTCTTTTTTTTGCGACTTCCCGCTGAACTTCCATCAAAATATTTGCTCTCTTCTCTTTTACATCTTGAGGGACTTGTTGAGGAAGGCGAGCTGCTGGGGAACCTTCTTCTTCCGAATAAGTAAAAACCCCTAAGCGATCAAATTGAACTTCCTGAATAAAATGAAGTAGCGATTGGAAATCCTCTTCAGTTTCTCCTGGAAATCCAACAATAATAGAGGTTCTTAATGCAACATCGGGAACACGAGTGCGGATTTTTTCAATTAATGCCCTTATATCGGTTTGTTGTCCAGGTCTACGCATTTTTTTTAGAATATGATCTTCACTATGTTGTAATGGCATGTCAATATATTTGCATAACTTGGGGTTCGTTGCAAAAAGCTCAATTAGTTCATCAGAAAAGTATCCCGGATACAGATAGTGAAGGCGAATCCATTCTAAGTCTTCAATCATTGATAATTCATTAATAAGTTCCGATAACATTATTTTATCATATTTATCCATCCCATAATATGTAGTATCTTGTGCAATGATACTAATTTCTTTAACTCCTTGAGCAACAAGATCTTTTGCTTCGTTAATAATGGATGGAATTCCACGACTTCTAAACTTTCCTCTTAATGAAGGAATCACACAAAAAGTACAAGAATGGTCGCAACCTTCAGCTATTTTGATATAAGCAGAATAAAAAGGTGTTGATCGTTTTCGAGGTAAAGATTGTTCATAAGAAAATACTGGATTACCAATAAGAATTGGTTTTTTTCCAGCTAAAGAGTCTTTAATTACTTCTACTATTTGATCAAAGTCACCAGTGCCAACGATTCCGTCAATTTCAGGCATTTCCTTTAATAATTCCTCTTTGTATCGTTGGCTTAGACATCCTGTAACAATTAACGACTTTAACCTCCCAGTCGATTTGTAATCTGCCATATCTAATATGGTATTCACTGACTCTTCTTTAGAAGCATCAATAAAACCACAAGTATTAACAATAATAACATCAGCTTCATCTTTATTTTGTGTAATGGAGTAACCCTCTTTTTCCACTAAGCCTAACATAATCTCAGAATCTACTAAGTTTTTTTCACACCCTAAAGTAACAATTGACACCTTTTTTTGCTTCATTCATTCCCCCAACTTTCTACCAAGCCTTAATTCTTCACCAAGTATAATACAAGAAAAAAAAAGTGTCAAAAAGGCCTCAAAGAGGAGGCCTAGGTCTTGTCTGTTCCTATTGGTTTACTTGTGTTGAAGGTTCCTTCCTTACTATAGAAATGTATTTGGGGCCATCTTCAATTCCTGCCTTTATTTTTTCATCGTTTATATAGAGTTCAACATTAGCAGCATAACCCAAATGAACCCATATTGGTTGGTCTAACTTTATTTTTTCAGTTTCTTGGCCATTGTTCATTATTCCTGTCATGATCTGTTTTCCCTTTGCATCAACTTGACGAATATCATACCAACTTTCTCCAATAAATTTTAATTGAAGTTCCACCTTTTCATTTACTGGTGCTAAAATTTCATATACATCCATTGGTCTATTTTTATAAGTAGAAGAATTTACCTTCGTTATTTGTAGATTAGACTTTGTTTGCTGGTTTTCTTTTCCAGGATTTATTGTTGAATTTTGCCCATTATTTGTAGAAGTTTGATCCTGTTCCTGTTTTTTAGGTGGTGGTTCTGTAGTGCTAAAGTCAATTTTCTCGATCGATTTCCCAGGTATGGTTTCTGGCTGTTTTTCAAAATTGGTAACGATAAACCTGTAAATAAACAATAAAATTAATCCTATTAAGATATAAACAAGGGATTTAACTAACCATTTTCCCCATTTTGATGGAGGTCCAGCCATGGATTGATAATCTTGGTGTATGGTGATCTCCTCAGGTTTTGAATAGTTAAGCGAGGATTCGTATTCTTCCAACACACTTGGGTCCAGTTCCAATACTTCTGCATAACTTTTAATAAAGGCTTTGGCATAAAATTGTCCTGGCAGTTTATCCAAATTCCCATCTTCTATTGCCTGAATATATCTTGAACGTATCTTCGTAATTTCTTGTATCTCTTCAATTGTATACCCCTTTTTTATGCGTACTTCTTTAAGCATATTTCCTAATTCAGACATAAATACACCTCCATTCTAACTAATATCAAAAGATGAAAATCCTGTGTTGATCAAATCGTAACTGATTTCCTCATCATTATGATTGCGTAGTTCAATGATATAATCGAAATCATCATTGTCAAATTCTGTTTCTCTAATAAAAATATCTGGGTGCTCAATTACTTTTGTTGCAGGCATTCTCATAATTTCTCTTACTAATGAATGGTGTCTTTCATTAGATCGAAGAGTAGATACAATTCCATCAATAATAAAAACATTATCTGTATTAAATTCATCATCTGCTAATTGGTTTCTAACCGTTTGTCTAAGTAATGTAGAAGAGATAAAGGTCCATCGTTTATTCGCAGAGACACTACCAGCTACAACAGATTCCGTTTTTCCTACTCTCGGTATTCCTCTAATTCCAATTACTTGATGTCCTTGCTTCTTAAATATTTCGCTTAAGAAATCGACTAATAAACCTAGATCGTCTCTAGTAAAACGAAATGTTTTATTATCAGTTACATCCCTACAAATATACCGACCGTGTCTTACAGCAAGACGATCGAGTATAGTTAGAGGCCTGTAAGCAGTGATTGTAATATTTTCAATATATTTTAACACATCACCTAATAATTTGATTTTCTCTTCGTCATTCGTTTGAAGAATCATTCCTCTTTTTTGCAGGTCTACTCCATTTATTGTAACAATGTTAATAGACATCATACCCAAAATCGAAGAAATATCTCCTAATAGTCCCGGCCTATTTTTATGAATTTGATATTCCAGATACCATTGATGTTCAACATTCATTTTAAAACCTCACTCAGCTTAGTTTCATACTGTGAGTTATTCTACATCATGGATAGATTTCCTTTTAATTTTAAAAAAAAACTGAAAAAAAAGCCCCATCAGAGGGGCAATTTTTTGAAGGGTTTTTATTATTGTTTTTTATCAACCATATTTACCATAACTTGTGCTAATGTTTTTTGTTGCTCTTCGTTACTTGCATCCCATAATTCTTTTAATAATCTTTCTTCATTATTTTTTGGATCTACTTGTGCTGCTAAATAATCTCCTATCTGGTATGCAAGATTAGAAATGGTTTCATTATTCATTCCCATTTTTTGAGCTTGATCCACCCGTTCATTTAAAAAATTCTTCCAATTAGAAAAATTATCTAATACTGACATAGATTTTTAACCTCCTGTTTAGAATTTTACGGATAGTTTTTCCGTTCATTTTGTAATATGTATGTTTTTAACATATTTTATACAAAAAAAGGTGAATAAAAAAGAATAATACGTTACAAAATATTGATATATTAACAATGAAAGGGATTGATGAAATGAATTCTAAGCAAGAATACGTTGAACTTAAACCAAGACGATTAGGTGATGAATGGGAAAATTGGAATGGGCAAATTGAACAAAATGAGGGGAATCTTGCAACAGATTCGAAATTATTTTTATCTCTAGTCTCACTCACAAATATCCTTTTACTAGGGTTGATTTGGACAGTCTATTTTTTTATACGACCTCATATATCTAATTTTATGACTCATAATTTTATAAATTGGCTTACAATCAGTATAACTGTTCTTATCCTTACTTATTTTATTTTGTTTCTATTAACATTATGGTTGAAAAAACCTTTTGTTTTTTATCTCAAAGATAAACAATTAGCAGATTTAATAATCACCAAAATCTCATTAGGAATAGGAAAAAAATTAGGTTTTTCATACGATCGGATCGTCCATTCCATGCTACAGGTTGGGAATCATTTGACACGTATTCTCTATCAACCGATTGCAAAAGATGAACTTTTAATTTTAGTCCCTCGTTGCTTATCAAAGCAAACGAGGGAAGAACTTATAGAGCTTACCAAAAGTTATCATTTAAACTTTCATATCGCAGCTGGTGGGTCGCAAGCGAGAGAAATATTAAAAGAAAAGAAGTCAAAAGGTATTATCGCTGTTGCTTGTGAACGTGACCTGTACGCAGGAGTAAAAGATGTGCCTTCACATATTCCAGTGCTTGCAATTGCCAACACTCGCCCAGAAGGTCCTTGCACAAATACATTAGTAGATTTGGATCAATTAAAATCATCGATTGATTTCTTTCTTGATGTAAAGCTTAATTCCAGCCACCATCGATATGAATAATTTGACCTGTTACGTAAGCGGAATTTGAATCTAAAAAATGATAAACCCATTCTGCAATTTCAGATGGACTAGCAAAACGTTGAAGTGGTATCTCTTTCTTCATTTCCTCAAGTTCCAGCTGAGAAAAATTCGCCATCATATCCGACATCACTATTCCTGGAGCAATTGCATTAACGGTAATGCCTGAAGGAGCAAGTTCTTTTGCTAGCGCTTTCGTGAATGTATTGATTGCTCCTTTTGCCATTGAATATAAAACTTCATTGGCTGCTCCTTTTTCACCCCAGATTGAAGAAATATTAACGATTCTCCCATATTTATTCTTTATCATTTCTGGAATCACTTTTTGTGAACAAAAATACGCACTCAATACATGTGAATGAATGACCTTTTGCCATTCCTTAAAACTGACATCTTGGATAAGACCATAATGAGAAATTCCTGCTGCATTTATAAGAATACTAGGATGTAACCCAAGTCGGGCAATATGTAAAAACAGATTATTGATCCCTTCTATTGTTGATAAATCTGCTTGTATCGTCCACAACCTAACCTGATGATTAATAAACTGTTGTTCTATTTCTTTTATTCGATCAAGATGTTGGTGATATTGCATAATAACTTCGATATTATTCAGTAGTAAATGTTTTGCAATTGCAGAGCCAATGGTACCTGAAGCACCAGTAACTAACGCTATATTTTTCATTCCCGTTTTTCTCCTCAGCTTTCCCTAAGAATGTACAATTGAAACAGCCATTTGCTCAAAATTGAAATGTTCTAGTTGAACTGTAATATCTGATAGGTTTAAACTCTCAAGAGTTGGCAATACATCAAACAATATCGCTTCATTAAAAATATATCGTGTAAATTCGTTTGCAATATATTCAGGGGAATTCATTTTCCTTAGGAAGTCCCCAATTTTCTTTTTCTTAACTCGATTAAAATCATCAAGATTTAACCCACCTGTTTTTTTCTTTTCTAATACCTCTTTCACTCGATTGATAAATTTGTCTGGATCCTTACTATTACCCCCAATTAAAGAAAAACCATATTGATTCTCTATTTGATATTCAAAGCCAAAGTCTTCATCAATTAATCCTTGATCAAGAAGTTCCTGATATAAATCCGATCCAGTACCAAAGATCATTTCTAACAAAATTTGAATACCAAATTCTCTTTATAAAAAATCTTTACCAGTTAACCCTATTTGTTGATCTTTAAATCCAACTAAAACTTTTGGTATTGAAACTGTTAACTGAATCTTGTTGCGATCTTTCACTTCAGCATCTTGTGGAGGGTAATTTCGCTCAACTTTTTTTCTTTTAGTAAAGACTTTTTGAGATTGATTTTCTTCAACTACTTTGAGAATTTCTATTGGATCAATTCCACCAACAATAAAAAGTACCATATTGCTTGGATGGTAAAATGTTTGATAACAAAGATCTAATTGTTCCTTTGTGATTTGATAAATAGATTCTACTGACCCAGCAATATCAATATGAATGGGATGGTTTGAATACAAAGATTGAATTAATCCAAAATAAAGTCTCCAATCTGGATTATCATCATACATTCTTATTTCTTGTGCGATAATTCCCTTTTCTTTCTCAACATTTTCATCTGTAAAATAAGGATGTTGAACAAAATCTAATAAGGTGTTAAGATTTTCCTTTACGTTTTGTGTGCTTGAGAAAAGATAGGTAGTTCGATCAAAGCTTGTAAAAGCATTAACTTGAGCTCCCTGCATTGCAAAACGATTAAAAATATCCCCATCTTCTTCTTCAAACATTTTGTGCTCCAAAAAATGAGCAATACCATCCGGTACATTAAACAACTGCCCATCTATCTTGAAAGAACGATCAATCGACCCATATCTAGTCGTAAAGGTTGCATATGTTTTTTGATAATCCTTTTTAGAGAGCACAAAAACACGTAATCCATTTGTTAACTGTTCTGAGTATACTGTTTCAGCTAATTGTTCAAAAAAGATTTTTTCCATCAAGATCTGTCCTTTCTATCTTTTAAAAAATAAATCGTATCTATTTTGATTTTTTGAGCTACTTGGGTAATCTCATCAATGGTTGTTCTTTCAATTTCCTTTAATATTTGATCCAAAGATCGATTTTTTTGACTTAATACAGAATGATATTCAAAGTCAATCAACTTTCTAGGACGATCAAGCATCTCTCTTAATTGATTAGATAAAACAGCCTTCGTTTGTTCAAATTCTTGGTTAGAGATCTGCCCATCTTTCATCAATTTCAATTGCTCTTTAATGATCTGAACTGCTTTATCATAATTTTCAATTTCAATTCCACTTTGGATGGTCATGATTCCTTTATGACTATCCAATCTTGAAACAGCATAATAGGCTAAACTAGCTTTTTCCCTTACATTAACAAATAATTTAGAATGGGAAAAACCACCAAGGATTCCATTATATAAGAGCAATGCAACATAATCATCATCTTGAATACTTGTAAAGGTTCTTAAACCAATGTTTAATTTTCCTTGCTTCACATCAAGCTCTTCAACGATGACTTTCTCTTGATTAACGGGTACATGTACTTGTGTAGGAGACAATGATTTCACCTTACGATGATTAATATGAAACAGACGCTGAATCTCTAGTAACAGTTCTTCAGAGTTAAAATCCCCTACAATAAATAAATCAATAGGGGAAGTTTTTACCCAACTCTGGTAAAAGTCATACAAATTTTTAGCGGTTATATGATCCAAGTCTTCAATTTTCCCATCAGGTAAAAGGTGGTACCTTTCTTCCTTACACATATGATCGATCATCTTCATTTCAGCATATTGGATTTTATCATCCAAAATACTATTGATACGATTCGCTAATAATTGCTTTTCTGATTGGACAAAATCAGGGTTAAACCCCTCATCCACTGTATAAGGATTTGTTAACAAATCACTTAATAGGTGTAAGGACTGTGCTAATATATTTATTGCTTCTTTGATAAACTTTTCGTTTGCTACTTCTAAATTAAACTGGACGATTTGCTTTTCTCCTCTTTTAAAGACGTTGACATGGAATAATGCTCCATATAATTGATCTAATTTTTCTTGAATCATTTGATTTGAAAGTAAATGAGCAGTCCCTCTTTTCAAGATATTGGGGATCAACGATATTTTTGTAACATCCTCTTCTGTTAACTCTTGGACGATATTTAGAACAATCGTATTTGTTTTGAATTTATTTGTTTGCAAATAATGAACCGTTATATTATTTATTTGAGAAGTAGATAGTCTCAACAGTAATACAACTCCTTCCTATTATCATCCAACTACCATCTTTCACCATATTCTCTATTATAATCTTTATTCTTGCCTTTACAAAATAAAAAGGAGGCTATTTACCCCCTTCTTCACTTTATAAATCACTTTCATAAATGACTTGGTCCTCTTTTATTTCGTTAATACGACCACAATTAGGATCTAAACAAAGCATTCCTTCAAATTGGCCATCTTTATAATACATTCCTTTATCACTACCACAATATTCACAATTCCACAAATAAATTCACTCCCGTAATAAATGGTCTATTATACTATCTTGTACTATTTTGCAAAAATATGTTTTCCAATTTTCTTAATCTGTGGTCTTGACCAGATCCAGCCAGATGTTGCAGTGTCAGGGTTAAAATAATAGATCGCACCCCCTGTTGGATCCCAACCATTTAAAGCATCTCTTACTGCTTTCTCAGCTGTTTTATTTGGGGTTAACCAAATCTGTCCATCAGCAACCGCTGTAAAGGCACCTGGTTCGAATATGACACCTGAAGGAGTATTTGGGAAAGAAGAGTGTTTCACCCGATTAAGAATAACGGCAGCCACAGCAACTTGACCAACATAAGGCTCTCCTCTAGCCTCCCCATATACTGCATTCGCCATCATTCGAATATCATTAGCTGAGAAACCTCCTCTTGAATAAGTAGATACCTTTCTAGTCAATGTAGGCTTTTTAGCTACCTTTTTGGGAGCAGTATATTCTGGCCGCCAGTGTTTCGTCGCTTTCCAAAGCTTTAACTTAGTCTTAGGACCAACAAGACCATCTATCTTTAAACCAAATTCATATTGGAAAAGGCGAACAGCTCTATACGTTCTTAAGCCGAAGACCCCATCAACTGGTCCAGTATAAAATCCTAATAATTTTAATCTACCTTGTAATTCGTAAACATCTCCGCCTCTCATTCCTCGGACTAAAATAGTTTTACCAAAGGATTCTTGGTCCGATTTAAACCATTCATCATATGAAACATAGATACCTGTTAACGCTAATGTGATTGAAAGCAGGATAGCTAACATTCGTTTGTTCATGTTGATTCCTCTTTCTTTCATAAATTAATTTTACTCCTTTATATTCGGTCTTTCAGGATGCATTGGCGGCTCAAATGGCTCAGCTTCTGGAGGGGCAGGAGGAAATACCTCTGGTTGATTGATATGTTCTATTTCTGGGAATTTGGCTCTAATTCGTATAAACATTTTCTCATCCTCCTTAACATTTTTGCTTAGGTTTATCTTTCCCCATTTATCATAATTTTTACATGAAATCTTGATACAATAAAAAACAGTCCTTTCAATCATGAAAGGACTGTTTTTTATTGCTTCTTTTAACGTTGATCTTTTTCATAAGGTATCCCATCTGCTGCAGGAGCAACTGCTCTCCCTACAAAACCCATAAGAATAATTAATGTTAATACATATGGTAACATCGCTAAGATTTGCGAAGAAATTTGTATACCTGTTCCTCCAAGGTAAACGATTAGACCTTGTGCTGCCCCAAATAAGAGAGATGCCCACATTGCCCCTTGAGGCTTCCATTTACCAAAAATCATTGCAGCTAAAGCAATAAAACCTTGCCCAGAAATTAAGGTAGGTCTGAAATTAGAGACAACAGCAATGCTCATTGCCGCTCCACCAAAACCTGCAAAAACTCCTGACATAATCACAGCTAAATATCTAATTCTATAAATGTTAACACCCAACGTATCAGCTGCTTTTGGATGTTCACCAACTGCTCGTATTCTTAGACCAAGTTTCGTTTTGTAAAGGGTATACCAAATAACAAGTACAAGAAAAAAAGCAAGATAGACGGTTGCATACTGATTAAACACTAGATCTAAAAAAGAATTTTGTGGAAATACCCCATCAAAGGGTCTTGGAATTTTATTAGTTAATGGTATTGGCTTTGTCATCGTTGCCCCGTCAAAGAATAAACGACTTAAAAACAAAGCTAGTCCTGGGCCAAGAAAGTTAATGGCAATACCAGATACCACTTGATCAGCAGCAAAAGTGACAGAAGCAATAGCATGAAATAATGCTAATACACCTCCTGCAATTCCAGCAGACAAAAATCCTATCCACGGATCACCTGAAAAATAACCCACTGTTGCCCCAGTAAAGGCGCCAATCGTCATCATTCCTTCAAGTCCAATGTTAACCACTCCCGAATTCTCTGAGATGACTCCACCTAAAGCTGTATAAATAAGTGGTGTTGCATACATCAAAGTAGTTCCAATAATAAATGCTAAACTATCTAACATCTTGTTCACCTCGTTTCTTACTTCTTAGCGACAGCATCATTTTAATAAACTTTGGAATAGCAATAAAGAATACAATCGTACCCATTACAATGTTTACGACCTCTGATGGGGCACCTAAAGCAGACTGGATTTTAGGTCCACCATACTTAAGACCACCAAATAATAGACCAGCTAAAACACTACCTAAAGCTGTATTACTCCCAATTAGTGATACAGCGATTCCATCAAATCCATAACCTTCCATCGCAGCTAATACTGCAACTTTTTTCGTAACACCTAATACTTGAACAGCACCAGCCATCCCTGCTAAGGCACCAGCAATCATCATGGAGATAATAATACTTTTTTTCACACCAATTCCACCATACTCAGCAGCAAATTTGTTAAATCCCACTGATCGTAATTCATATCCCAATGTCGTTTTATTTAAAATAAACCAGACTAAGATTGCTAGTAAAATAGCTATAATAAATCCTAAGTTAATTGGTGCTCTCATCATATCAGCCAAAAATGGAAAGTTTCTAAGCCATTCTCTACCAGCTTCAGATAATTTCCATTTTTCCAAAAGTCCTATGCTAGCAGTACTTAAAACTTCATAAGATGCCTCACTTTGAGGTTTTTTAAAGCCTTCCAACATCACAACATAGTTATTTAGATATAATGCGATCCAATTCAACATGATTGTTGAAATAACTTCATGAACACCAAATTTTGCTTTTAAAAAACCTGAAATACCTCCCCACAATCCTGCAGCAGTAGCAGCCAAAACAAATACCACAAGGACATGGATAACTGGGGGCAACTTTAAAAAGTAACCTGTCAAAGCTGCTGTTAATGCCCCAATAATAAACTGTCCTTCAGCACCAATATTAAATAGTCCTGTACGAAAGGCAAAGGCAACAGATAAACCTGTCATAATGAGTGGTGTAGCGTAAATAATAGCGTATGCAATATATTTGGGTTTACTAAATATCCCTTTAAACATGACACTATAAGCTTCAAACGGATTATATCCTGCAATTGACAGTACGATGGCACCTATAATTAAGCCGATCAAAATAGAAATCAACGTAAAACCAAAGGTTCCGGAAAATAAACTTAATAATTTGCTGTTTTTATTTTTGTCCAACATCGACACCACCTCCTGCCATCATTAGTCCTAATGTGTTTTCATCAGCTTCTTTTGCATCAACAATTCCTACAATCTTTCCTTCATAGATTACGGCAATGCGGTCTGATACATTCATTACTTCATCAAGTTCTAAAGACACTAAAAGGACTGCTTTATTTTTATCTCTTTGTTCCACTAAAGCTTTATGCACATATTCAATAGCACCTACGTCAAGTCCGCGCGTAGGTTGTGCTGCGATTAGCAGGTCAGGGTCATTTGTTACCTCACGAGCAATGATCACTTTCTGTTGGTTCCCACCAGACAGAGATCTTGCTTTGGCATTTTCATCTGTTGGCCTTATGTCGAATTTTTCGATCAACTCTTTTGCAAACTCTTTTATCTTATCATGATTTAATATTCCTTTTTTTGCAAAAGGTTCCTTGTGATAATTTTCTAGAATCATATTTTCAGCAACGGTGAAGTCAAGTACAAGACCTCTTTTTTGTCGATCCTCCGGGATTGTAGATATCTTATTTTCAATGATTTCTTTTGGTATTCGATTGGTAATATCTTTACCATTAATTGAAATCCTGCCAGATTCAATCTTTCTAAGGCCAGTTATGGCTTCAATGAGTTCGCTTTGACCATTTCCATCTACACCAGCAATTCCAAGTATTTCTCCAGCATATATTTCAAGGGACAATCCGTTGACGGCATTAATTCCCCTATTGTCTTTTACCACAATGTTTTCAATAGAGAAAACTGGTTTTCCAAGTTCTCTTTCTTCTTTTTCCACCTTGAAACTTACTTCTCTGCCTACCATTTTAGCAGCCAATTCCTCTTCAGTTGTATCACTTACATCAACAGTATCAATATGTTTCCCTCTTCTTATAATCGTACAATAATCTGCTGCCATCTTAATTTCTTTCAATTTATGGGTTATGATAATGACAGATTTACCTTCACCAGTTAAATTACGAATGATTTGAATCAATTCATTGATTTCCTGCGGTGTTAAAACAGCAGTAGGTTCGTCCAAAATTAAGATATCGGCTCCACGATATAAAGCCTTTAAAATCTCAACTCTTTGTTGCATCCCAACCGTAATATCTTCAATTTTTGCATTAGGATCAACATGTAATCCATATTTTTCAGACAAATATTGAACATCCTGAATCGCCTTTTGCATATCTAGTTTGCCGAGTACCTTGGTTATTTCCATTCCCAAGATAATATTTTCTGCAACTGTAAAGGGTTCTACCAGCATAAAATGTTGATGAACCATTCCAATACCATGTTTAATCGCTACGTTTGGATTTGTAATATCAATCTTTTTTCCTTTAATATATATTTCACCAGACGTAGGTTGATAAAGTCCATATAAAATGTTCATTAACGTTGATTTACCAGCACCGTTCTCTCCTAATAATGCATGGACTTCTCCTTTATGAACAGTTAGATTTATATTGTCATTTGCTTTTAAATTTCCAAAAATCTTAGTGATGCTTTTCATCTCAACAACTTTATCCTGGAAATCTATGTGATTCAAAGAAGAACCCTCCAATCCAATCTACATATCGAAACAGCTCAGACAATTGTCCGAGCCGTTAAGTTTTTCTTTACAATTATTATTTTACTTCAAATTTATCAAAGGTTTCTTTATTGTAAGGTACTTCAATTTCCCCATTGATAATTTTTTCTTTCAAACCATTTACTTCATCTAAAATTTCTTTAGGAACGTGTTTGTCAGAGGATGGTGCAATATCGACTGCTCCTTCAGCTAATCCTAAAACGACGGTTTGCCCACCAGGGAAATTCCCTTCTTTGAGCTGTTTTACAATGTTGTAAATACCGTTATCTACACGTTTCATCGCAGAAGTAATTACGTTATCTGGCGCTAAGTTATTTTGGTCTCTGTCAACACCAATTGCGAATTTTCCTTGTTCTTTAGCAGCTTCAATAACTCCATCACCTACACCACCTGCAGCATGGAAAACGATATCTGCTCCGTCTTGGTACATGGAGTTTGCGATTGCTTTACCCTTTGCAGAGTCTGTAAAGGATTCAGCATATTGTCTTAAAACAGTAACATTAGGGTTTGCATACTTCACACCTGCTTGGAAACCATAATCAAAACCATCGATTACAACGCCTTCAATACCACCAACAAAACCAACTTTTCCAGTCTTGGTCATCTTACCAGCAATATAACCAACTAAGAAAGAAGCTTGTTCTGCTTTAAATACTACCCCAACTAAGTTCTCTGGAGTTTGATCATAAGCGTAGTCAATAATTGCATATTTTTGATCTGGGTTTTTTTGAGCTTCAGCAAGAATAGTATCTCCCATTTTGAAACCAATTCCCCAAATTAAATCATTTTCTTCGTCTAATAATTGTTCCATATTTGGTGCATAATCAGCATCTTGTTTTGATTCTTTGTAAGAAGCTTTAATTCCAAGTTCTTGTTCTGCTCTTTGTAGTCCTTCCCATGCAGACTGGTTGAAGGATTGGTCATTCACACCACCAACGTCAGTTACCATTGCAACTTTTAGCTGTTTTTCTGTTGCTTGATCTGGTTGAGCTTGTTGGTCTGGTTTTTTTGTTTCTTCTTTATCAGCACCACAACCTACTAAAAAGGTAGTCATAGCAAGAGTAAAAATAAGCATTAATGTGAAAAATTTTTTCATAAATTTAACCCCCAATTTAATTTTAAATAATGTTAAAAATAAATTGAACTCATTGAATTCCTATCTAAATTATTAACACCTCCTTACAAAAGAAAACATTTCTTACTTTTTATCTTTTTCTCAACACCTGAAATCTAAACTTGTCTGCCCTAAAATAATTGATTGAGAATAATACTGGACGATCGCTCATATCAAAATGGAGCTGTTTTAAAATCAATAATGATGATTCAGGTGGTGAATGTAATAATGGCGAAATTTTTTCATGATAACCTATTGGAATAATTTCTGTAATGGCATGGGAAATAAAAATATTAGCATGTTGTTCAAGGCTTTTAAATACAGAACCATATTGGTGAAAATCAAAATCTTTCGTTAATATACTATCGGGAATTTTATCAATACAATAAACAACAGGCTCTTCGTCTGCAGTTCTGATCCTTTCAACTCTTAGAACAAGATCTGAATCATCGAGATGGAAAGTTTTTATATCTTCTTGTGTTGCAGACGCAAAAGCTTTGTTTACATAAATAGTGCCTGCTTTCTGTCCATTCTTTTCAATCATTTGAGTGATACTAAATAATTCTTCAATACCACTTGTATATACAGGTTTAGCATTGATAAATGTTCCAACTCCGTGTTTACGTGTAATGATATTCTCATCTTCAAGAATTCGAAGAGCTTCACGCAAGGTAGCACGACTTATTCCCAAATCTTTAGATAACTCAAACTCTGATGGAAGTTTCTGCCCAGGCTTTAAGATTCTTTGTTCAATATCTTGCTTAATTTTATCGATAACCAATAGATAAAGAGGCCGTGGATCAGATCTTAAGGACATTAAAAAGCATTCCTTTCATATTAGACGTCTGACGTTATACTACATTAACATCTCACATTTATTTTCACTTTTTTTAAACAAAAAATCAACAAAAATTTCTATGAAAGCATTTAAATTGGGATCTTCATTTGTTGATACTGATCGATGCTAATAAGAACAGTACGTGGTTTACTTCCCTCATAAGGGCCTATAATACCTCTCTTTTCCATTTCATCAATCAATCTTGCAGCTCTAGTATACCCAACTCGCAACCTTCGCTGCAACATGGATACAGATGCTTGTTTTGTTTCAACCACTAATTCTACAGCTTCATAAAATAGGTCATCAAGAACCTCATCGACTTCTTCAGCTTCATTTGGCTTATTTAGTTCCGTAACAATTCCTTCTTGATAATTTGCTTGTTGTTGTTCTTTCACATATTGAACAACAGCCTCCACTTCAAGATCAGTTATAAATGCTCCTTGAACACGAACAGGTTTCGAGTAGCCCACAGGAAAGTAAAGCATATCCCCTCTACCAAGTAATTTTTCAGCTCCCCCCATATCTATGATCGTTCTTGAATCAGTTTGGGAAGAAACCCCAAAGGCAATTCGTGAAGGTATGTTTGCTTTAATCAAACCAGTAATAACATCAACTGAAGGACGTTGTGTTGCAACAATTAAATGAATTCCTGCAGCCCTAGCTTTTTGAGCCAAACGAATAATTGCATCTTCTACATCATTTGGCGCAACCATCATTAGGTCTGCTAGTTCATCAATGATAACAACGATATATGGCAAAATTTGCGCCTTTTCAGGACTTTCATCGATAAGAAGTGCATTATATCTTTCGATATCACGTGCACCTTTTTCAGCAAAGCTTTCATATCTTTTTTCCATTTCATTCACAATCATTTTTAAAGCCTTTGATGCTTTTTTTGGATCAGTTACAACTGGTGATAAAAGATGGGGGATCCCATTATAAACATTAAGTTCAACCATCTTGGGATCAATCATTAAAAACTTTACTTCACTTGGTTTTGCTTTATATAGAATACTTACAATCATTGAATTAATACATACACTTTTACCTGATCCAGTAGCACCAGCTACTAATAAATGGGGCATTTTTGATAAATTCCCAATAATAGGTTCACCAGATATATCTCTACCTAGTCCGAGACTTAGTTTTGACTTAGATTCATAAAATGCTTGACTTTCTAGTACCTCCTTCAGAGTAACCACTGCAATTTCTGAGTTAGGAACCTCAATTCCTATTGCTGCTTTTCCTGGAATAGGTGCTTCGATTCGAATATCTTTTGCCGCAAGAGATAAAGCAATATCATCAGCTAAATTGACGATCCTACTAACTTTTACACCTACATCAGGTTGAATTTCAAAGCGTGTAACGGCAGGACCTCTATGTATTTGTGTTACTCGTGCTTTTACACCAAAACTTTCTAAAGTAGATTCTAATTTTTTTGCATTATTACTAATATCTTTAAATTCTTCTCCTTGTTCTTGAAATTCAGGAGAATTTAAGATATGAAAGGGAGGCATAAAATAATTTTTCTCTTCATTTTGTAAAGAAATCCCACTTAATTCAATTTCTTGATTATCGTCACCCTCTTGATTTTCTAGTTCTAAATCCATATTTAAAGGATGTGTATTATGATTAATTGTTGACTGGTTTGTTGACACGTTTCGATCCATAAAATCATGAATAATGGGTTCTTCGTAATGGTCAAAGTGATTAGAATTTGGTTCATTTTCTATATGCTCTTCATTATTTTTTTGTGGTAATTTTCTTCTTTTTGCTTTGGGTTGTTTTTGATTAAGTAATAAAAGAAAATCCTTGACTTTTTCCTCTAATACAGTTATTTGGTTTTGGAAAAAGAGCTTTATTTTTTTAAATAGCTCTACATAAGAAAAATGAAAGAAAAGAAGTATTCCTACCAAAATAAGTGCCACTAATATTACTTTTGTTCCTGAATGGTCAAAAAGGTAATTAAATAGCTGATAAAATAAAGCTCCGACCATTCCACCACCCAAATCAACATTCCCATGATCTTTCATTTCCAGAACAAATTGCTGCCATGTTGCTTTTAAGACTCCAATATCTTTATACATCCCATTTAGTTGAATATTTTCGACAAAAACTACATGGTTTAAGATAATAAGTGAAATATAAATCAAGAGTAGGCCAATTTTTCTCATAGACCAATGAAAAGAAAATTTTCTTTTGGTCATTAAGTATAACGAAAGGTATAGGCCAATTAAACTAAGAGTAAAATCCCATTGTCCCACTAAAAATCGAAAAAAAAGATTTAGGTAATCGCCAATATAGCCCATTTTGGATAATTCTATAATAAATAACACAAAAAGTAATATACCGTAGGCTTCGAATTTAAGATGTTGTTTCATTCTTTGTTTTCTATTTTTTTTCCTTTTTGTAACCATTATTTTTTCTCACCCGTTTTCCAATCAGCTTCCTTATAAAAAGCAGCCTACCTAGGCTGCTTTTTATAAGCATTATAACATGGAAAACAAGGAAACAACAGGCAATTAATGAGAGTCAGAAAAATTAAAATAAAGAGTTTGACCAGGTTGATATTTGGGATTCAAATAATCTTGTGCCACAGGACTAATCAATCTAACAATTTTTGCCTGATAATCCGATGTTGGCTCTACAATCATTGTCATATGTCCCATTTGTACCTCTTTGTAGTTAAGTTTCATTTGGTCAAATCCATCAAAAACGGTTTCAATTGGAATCGTGCTATAAAAAATCATTGTACCACGCCCTGTCTTGCTTTCGTTTCTTTCCACTCAGCAATCCTTCTATTTAGTTCCTTAATCGCATCGCCAAGTCCACCAACAGCATCGATCAACCCGTATTTTACAGCATCCGTTCCTACAACATTAGTACCAATATCACGAGTTAGCTCACCAGTTTTAAACATGAGTTCCTTAAATTTTTCTTCAGATATTTTGGAATGTTGTGTTATGAACCTAACCACTCGATCCTGCATTTTATCTAAGTATTCAAACGTCTGTGGAACACCAATCACCAAGCCTGTTAGACGTACAGGATGGATCGTCATTGTGGCTGTTTCTGCAATAAACGAGTAATCGGAACTAACTGCAATAGGTACTCCGATAGAATGGCCTCCCCCAAGAACAAGCGTTACGGTTGGTTTTGATAATGAGGAAATCATTTCGGCAATCGCTAACCCTGCTTCTACATCACCACCAACTGTATTTAATGTGATTAAAATGCCTTCAATTTTTGGATTTTGTTCTGCTGCAATTAATTGGGGGATAATATGTTCATACTTAGTTGTTTTATTTTGTGGTGGAAGCACAATGTGACCTTCTATTTGTCCGATGATGTTTAGGGAAAAAATATTGGTTTCTATACTTGGAACATTTGTCTGGCCAAGATTCTGAAGGGTATCCATTAACGTTTTTTGTTTTTGCTGTTCTTGCAGGTTTGGTTGTTCTTCTTCAGATTCTTCCATTGACGTTTTATTAAGATTTAATTCCATATTCATTTCCATTCCTCCTTATGTTTGTAGTATAACTGCAGTTACAAAAAATCATACAAAGGAAAAGAGCAACCATTTAATTTGGCTGCTCTTTTTTATTAAACTTCCATGATAATTGGTAAAATCATTGGCCTTCTTCTTGTTTGTTCATATAAGAACCTTCCTAATACATCTCTTACACTATTTTTTAATGAAGACCATTCATTCACGTTCTCTATCATTAATTTTTGTAAAGTGACAGTGACAAGGCGATTTGCTTCTTCTAAAAGTTCCTCAGATTCACGAACGTATACAAATCCTCTAGAAATAATGTCTGGACCCGATAAAATCGTAGCATTTTGTTTGCTAAGTGTAACTACAACAACTAATATACCATCTTGAGACAATAGTTTACGATCTCTTAAAACAATATTGCCGACATCCCCAACACCTAATCCATCAATTAAGACATTCCCAACTGGAATCTTTGAACCATAACGAGCCTTACCGTTAGAAATCTCTATGGTATCCCCATTATCTAACAGAAAAATATTTTCTCTTGGTATTCCGATGGATTCAGCTAAATCAGAATGAAGGCGTAACATTCGATATTCACCATGAATAGGAATAAAAAATTTTGGGCGCATAAAATTTAACATTAATTTTAATTCTTCCTGGCTTCCATGACCAGAAACATGTACTCCTGAGATCGAACCACCATATATCACATTGGCACCGATTCTAAACAATTGGTCAACAGTTCGAGCGACATATTTTTCATTTCCCGGTATAGGGGTTGCAGAGATGATGACAGTATCACCAGGCATGATATCAAGTTTTCGATGAGTTGAACGTGCCATACGTGTCA
Organism: Tepidibacillus infernus; assembly: GCF_048898065.1. Taxonomy (NCBI): domain Bacteria; kingdom Bacillati; phylum Bacillota; class Bacilli; order Caryophanales; family Bacillaceae; genus Tepidibacillus; species Tepidibacillus infernus. Next base: position 762,002 of record NZ_JBLWFI010000001.1, on the reverse strand, counting down.
AAGCGGACATTGGCTCACCTTGACTACCCGTTGATAAGATAACAACACGATCAGCAGGTAATTTATTAATTTCATCTACATCCACAATCATACCTTCAGGGACGTGAAGATAACCCAACTCAATACCGATATTCACAACATTCACCATGCTCCGACCTACAATGGTAATCTTTCTATCGTAGGCGACTGAAGCATCAACAACTTGTTGAATTCGATGAATATTAGAAGCAAAAGTGGCCACAATGATTCTTTGTTTTGCTTTTCTAAAGACTTCACTAATGGACTCTCCCACTGAACGTTCAGATCCTGTATGTCCTTCACGTTCAGCATTAGTACTATCTGATAATAGAGCCAATACACCTCTTTTGCCAATTTCAGCCATTTTGTGAATATCCGCCATTTGATTATTTACAGGTGTCAAATCAAATTTAAAGTCCCCAGTATGTACCACAACACCTTCAGGAGTATCAATCACTACTCCAACTGCATCTGGTATGCTATGGTTCACTTTAAAGAATGAAACTTTTAATGCCCCCAATTGAATTTCCGACTCATTGTTCACTAAAATAAGCTTAGATTCACTGAGAATATTTGCCTCTTTTAATTTACTTTCTACAAGCCCGAGCGTTAATTTAGTTCCATATACCGGTACGTTGATCTCTTTTAATACATACGATAACCCGCCAATATGATCTTCGTGGCCATGGGTTAGAATGATGGCTCTTACCTTTTCTTTATTTTCAACAAGGTAAGAAACATCGGGGATGACCAAATCAATTCCGAGCATCTCCTCTTCTGGAAACTTCAATCCAGCATCCACAACCACGATATCATCAGCGTATTGTATGACATACATGTTTTTGCCAATTTCGCCTAATCCGCCCAGAGCGAAAATAAGCAATCTTTCTTTATTGTTCTTTGGCAACTTCATACCTCCTATATTCAGTTGTAGTTACACAAAAAACCGCACAAGTCACTTGAAATTATTATACATGAATGAAAACATAAAAAACAAGTAATGTTTTTTTTTTAAAAGTGTCTTCTATTTACTATAGTATGACCAGCAATTTTTTTCTGATGAAGTTTTAGAACATAAAAAATAGGGATACATAGATCCCTAAAAATCAAAAATAATTTATTCGTTTTAGCTAATGGTTTTCGTTCTATTATAAATATTTGTAACAAATTGTATTTGCTCTCTAGTTACAGAGACTAAAGGTAATCTAACAGAACCAGCTTTTATTCCTATTTCTTCAAGTAATGCCTTAATTGGTGCAGGGTTTGAAGTAATAAAAATCGCTTCAAAAAGTGGTAATAATCTTAAATGCTCTAATGCTGCCTCTTTAACATTTCCTTTAAAATAATGATCAATCATTTCTTTCATTTCGTTACCAACTACGTGGCTTGCAACACTTACAATTCCATGACCTCCAATTGCTAATACGGGCAATGTTAATTTATCATCTCCACTATACAAATAGAAATCAGAAGGTACATTTGCAATGATTTCAGCCATTTGTGTTAAATCACCACTTGCCTCTTTAACAGCAACAATATTGCTGATACTTGCCAATTGAACCATTGTTTTCGCCTGAATGTTGATTCCTGTCCTTCCAGGAATATTATAGATCATAATTGGCAATGCAGTTTCTTCAGCAATAGACTTAAAGTGTTGATAAAGACCTTCTTGGGAAGGTTTATTATAATATGGGGCAACTAACATTACACCGTCTACACCGATTTCTTCTGCCTGTTTTGTCAATTCGATAGACGATTTCGTATCATTCGTTCCTGTACCCGCAATTACTTTCGCTCTACCATCTGCAAATTCAATAACCTTTTCAAAGAGTAACAATTTTTCATTCTTTGTTAATGTTGGTGATTCACCTGTTGTGCCAGCTACTACAATTGTCTCTGTACCTGTATTGATTAAATGATTCACCAAATTCTTTGTTTTTTCTAAGTCTATTTCTAATTTTTGATTAAATGGAGTAACCATAGCTGTGATTAATCTGCCAAAATCCACCTTGTTCTCACTCCTTTTCTGTTCCTATTTCAAAAAATTTATGATGCAAAGCCAACACGGCTTTTTCTGTGTCCTCTTGATGAACTAATACCCAAATTGTGGTATGAGAGTCAGCAGATTGCAAAATTTGAATATCTTTTTCCGTTAATGCTTCAACAATATATGCCATGACACCTGGAACACCTGCCATTCCAGCACCGATTATTGATATTTTTGCGCAATTTCTTGTAAGTTGTGGCATATATCCCATTGATTCTAAAATCTCGTTTGCCATATCTGCCACTTGATCATGAACAGTAAAAGCTACACCAACAGGATTCACATTGATGAAATCTACACTAATCTGATGATCAGCCATTGCTTTAAAAACTTTTAGTTGTAAGTCATATTGCCCCTCTTTAGCAAAAACTTTTATTTGTGTAATATTTGGAACATGAGCAATTCCTGTGATAATACGATCCTTGATATTAAATTGTTCCTTATTTTTAACTATCTTTTCATAGGAAGTAACCAATGTTCCTTCATCACAGGTAAATGTGGATCGAACACGGATAGGAATTTGTTTTTCCATTGCAATTTCTACTGCTCTTGGATGGATTACCTTGGCTCCTTGATAGGCCATATTACATATTTCATCATAAGTTACAGCAGTTAGTGGTTCAGCATCATGTACAATTCTTGGATCTGCAGACATAATTCCATTCACATCGGTAAAAATATCCACCATATCAGCATTTAAAGCTACTCCTAATGCTGTGGCTGTCGTGTCTGACCCCCCACGACCCAAGGTTGTAATATCGCCAGATTCTGTCATACCTTGAAACCCAGTGACGATTACAACCTGATTTCGCTTTAATTCATAAAAAATCCGACTTGGTCGAATTGTTTTAATTTGTGCGTTAGAAAAATGATCATTTGTAATAATGCCTGCTTGCCCTCCAGTTAAAACAGTGTTCGAAACTCCTAATTGGAACATCATACTACTTAAAGTAGTAGCAGATATCACTTCACCACAATTTAATAACAGATCCATTTCTCTATTTGGCAAAGAATTACCATTCTCTTTAATATGATCAATTAGTGTATCAGTCGCATAAGGATCTCCCCTTCTCCCCATAGCCGATACCACAACAACGACCTGATGTCCTAATGAAAGTTCTTTTTGAATATGATAAATTGCCCTTAGCCTAAATTCTTTCGATGTAAGCGATGAACCCCCAAACTTTTGAACAATAATCCCCATTATTCCTTTACCCTCTTTTATTTTGCATTTTTTATGATTTCTTCAGCAATTTGTACTGCATTCCATGCAGCACCTTTTAATAGATTATCGGACACAACCCACATATTTAAAGCGTTTGGATGGTCAAGGTCTCTTCTTATTCTACCAACAAAAACATCGAGTTTTCCAGCTGCATCAATTGCTAAAGGATATTCTTGTTGTAATGGATCGTCTATGACAACAACACCTGAAGCTGATTTTAATAATTCTATGACCTGTTTAAGATCATAAGATTGTTTTAATTCAACATAGACTGACTCAGAATGCCCATACACGACAGGTATGCGTACACAAGTTGCAGTTACTTTTATAGATGAATCACCAAAAATCTTCTTCGTTTCTCTTACCATTTTCATCTCTTCAAGAGTAAAGCCATTCTCTTCAAAAACATCAATTTGTGGAATCGCATTAAAAGCAATTTGTTTTTTTATTGGCAAAGAACCGACTGGTAAAATAGCTTTACTTACTTCTTCACCATTTAATACTTGTTTTGATTGCTGTTTTAACTCTTGAATCGCTTGATTACCAGCACCTGAAACTGCCTGGTAAGTGGAAACAATAATACGTTCGATCCCAAAATGATCGTACAGCGGCTTTAATGCCGTCACCATCTGAATCGTTGAACAATTTGGATTAGCGATGATTCCTTGATGTTTAAAAATTTCCTCAGGATTAACTTCTGGAACCACCAAAGGTACATTGGGATCCATTCGAAAAGCATTGCTGTTGTCAATTACAATAGCCCCGCTTTGCGCGGCATACGGGGCTAAGTATTTGCTAGTTTTTCCACCGGCACTAAATAAAGCAAAGTCGATATCATCAAAACTTTCAGGAGTTGCCTCTTCAATTACGACATCATGTCCTTTAAATGGAACAACTTTGCCTTTGGAACGACTGGATGCAAGTAATTTTAAACGATCAATTGGAAAGTTTCTTTTCTCCAATAAATGGATCATTTGTTGTCCAACAGCTCCCGTTGCCCCAACAACAGCCACATTGTATTTACTTTTTTTCCTCATCTTTTTCTCCTCCTAAAAGTTAAATATAATCAATATTTAAATTTTTCAACTAAAACAGGTTGGATTTGTTTATGATCTAATGCCTCTTCACAAGTATCTTTGATGAGATCCATTCTTGCTACTAAAGAGTTCGGTTTTTTTGTAGGAGAATCCTGCCCAAAAGGAACTAAAAAAATATTTTTAGTTGCTAATAATCGTCCAATATTTACGCCATTTAAACCTAAGCCATCATTTGTAGATACAGCAACAACGACTGGTTTTAGATTTCTTAGCTGCCCTTTTGCAGCCATGAGAACTGGTGAGTCAGTAATGGCGTTCGCTAACTTACTAACCGTATTTCCGGTGGCTGGCGCAATGACCATTAAATCTAATATTCCTTTTGGACCAACGGGTTCTGCCTCAACAATTGTCATAATGATTTGGTTACCTGTAATATCCTTTAACTGTTTCTGCCAATCTAATGTTGCTCCAAATCTTGTATCTGTAGTCTGAACAGCATAGCTTAAGATTGGAATCACATTTGCGCCTTCGTCTACCAGTTTTTTTATTTCCGGCATTACCTCTGCAAATGTGCAATGAGATCCTGTTAAGCCAAAACCGATCGTTTTCCCACGTAAATTCATTTTACTTTCCCCCTTGGTTGCCGAATTGTTCTAAAACTAATCTGGTGAGAACATTTGCTATAATCTGACCAGCTGTTTTAGGTGCAACGATTCCGGGTAACCCTGGGGCTAATAATGCTTTAATTCCTCTTTTTTCTGCATATCGAAAATCTGTACCACCTGGTTTTGAAGCTAAATCGATAATTAATGAATGATGTGGCATGGCCGCAATTACTTTTGCAGTCACAACCATTTCAGGGATGGTGTTAAATAGTAAATCAACATCATAAACCACTTGTTCTAACTGGCTTACGTAGAAAGGTACCATTCCCATTTCGTATATTCTAGCAATATGTTCTGGTCTTCTAGCACCTACTTTTACGTGGGCTCCTAAAGCCTGTAAAATTCTTGCTAAAGTAATACCCGTTCTACCGAAGCCCAAAACGATTGAATTAGAACCATGTATCGTAAAATCAGTATTTTGTATGGCCATCATTAAAGTGCCTTCTACTGTTGGAATTGAGTTATAGATAGCTACGTCATCACGATCCAATAATTCCACTAATTCTATTTGTAGGTCGTTGCATATTTTTTTTAAGTAAGGTTTGGCCATACCTGTATAAATTTTAGCTTTTTTGGGAAGTTTTGATAAATGTTCCTCTGTAAGAACCAATTTTTTTTGACTAAAAATACTTTCAACATTTCCTTCTTCATCTGTACCAACAATCGGAAGGATCACTGCATCTACATTAAGAAAAATATCTGGTTCTAAGTCTTTTTGGTGAACTCCTACAAATTTACTTTCTAAGTTATCGAAGCCAATTAATGTGATTGTTGCATCCATTTCAATACATTTTTTAATAACTTCTAACTGACGAGCATCACCACCGACAAAAGCCATATGAATTTCCGTGAGCAATTTCAAGTTACCCCTTTCCAAACATTTTACTCGAAAAAAGCGAAATTGCAAAGTTGCTTATTTCTAAAACATCATATTCGATAGCCCAGAAAGTGGTGACATTCTATCATTTTATTTAGTAACCTTTAAGCATTATTCATACGATTTTACCCTGGCTTTTTTTTCTACGATAATCATTTCCGGCCCTATTTTTCGAATTGCATTCCAAGGAATATAAACTTCTTCTTTTTGTTTGCCTATGTTTAAAAAAGATGTTTTTGGCAAGACCATTGCTTCTATTTCTCCTGAATTAGGGTCAATAATTAACTCTGTATGTCCAACTGTTCCAATCCGCTCTCCACTGCTTAAATCAATAATTTCTTTGCCATTTAATTCACTAAAACGCATTACGATCCTCTCCTTTTTTCCATTTCTGTTCTCTTACTATGCAATATAAGTAAAAAAAAGTACAAAAAAAGGACTTCCATCATGAAGTCCCTTTATAAATCTTCCACTTATTTTCTACATGCTATTTTTTGTTTGACAAAGACATATAAGTAAGGATTAACTCATCCAAACGTTTGCTCATTTGTAAAAGGTCATGATCCATCAGTATCTCATGATCTTCAATTGAATGATTTCCAACTTTACGATGTAATTGGTTGCGAAGATTCTCTATTTCATTAAGTAGATCCTCTGTCGTATCTTTTTTCATTTTTCTTCGCTCCTTTACCAATTTAACTTTGACCTTATTGGCCAGTATGACCGAATCCGCCTATACCTCTTGGTGTTTCGTTAATTTCTTCTACTTCTATTAACTCAACGGTAGGTAACTTCATAAAAACAAGTTGAGCAATTCGATCTCCACGTTTAATTTCAAATTCCTCCGTGCCTAAATGAATGAGAATAATCTTAATCTCTCCACGGTAATCAGCATCAATCGTCCCAGGAGTATTTAAAACAGTTATACCATGTTTTAATGCTAAACCACTTCGAGGCCTGACCTGTGCTTCAATTCCTGCTGGCATCTCTAACGCAAATCCAGTAGGTATTAAGATGCTTTTTCCTGGTTGCAAAAAAAGATTCTCTTTAACTGAAGCGAAGAGATCATAACCGCTAGCATATTCCGACATTTTCTTCGGAGTCGGTAAATCTTCATTTCCAGGTAACCTTTTTATTTTAATTTGGTACAAGAAAATCCCTCCTAAGTGTCGTAGGAACCTCTTCGTATGGACTAATCATAGCAAATGAAATAGGGTGATTAAAGACTTGTTTTATTACTTTTTCAATAGATTGCTGATTTACCTGATTTATTCGTTCGATGATTTCATCTAAAGAAGGATGTTTCCCCAATAAAAGCTCATTTTTCCCTAAACGATTCATTCTACTGTTCGTACTTTCCAGACTTAACATCAGGCTACCTTTTAGTTGTTCTTTTCCTTTTATGATTTCTTTCTCGTCAATTCCTTTTTGTTGAATAGAGAAAAGGATATCCTGAATAATATTGATCACTTCATTTACTTGGTTTGGAGCAGTGCCAGCATAGATCGTAAATAATCCACCATCCTGATAAGAGGAATGATAAGAAAAGACAGAGTAAGCTAAACCACGTTTTTCTCTAACCTCTTGAAATAGTCTGGAGCTCATACTTCCACCAATAATATTATTTAATAAGATTAGAGAGTAGATATCTGGGTCATTTACTGCTAATCCTGGTAAACCAAAGGTGATATGAGATTGTTCAGTTTGTTTCACTTTAATGATTTCACTAGCTTTAACTGTTGCAACAGAAATTTGTTCCTCTTTTCCATGGAGTTTAAATGTACCAAAAGCTTCTTCAATCAGTTCCACAATGTGTGGAGGAGTGTTTCCAGCAAGGGTAATAACCGTATTTTCTGTAGTGTATCTTTCATTCATATACTTTTGGATCATTTCTTTAGTAATGGTATGTAAGACCTCTTCAGTTCCCAAAATTGAATAACCAAGTGGATGGTTTCCGAAAGCTGCATTAGAAATGAGATCATGAATTTGATCATCTGGTGTGTCTTCATACATCTTTATCTCTTCTACTACTACATTTCTTTCCCTATTTAATTCTTCTTGATCAAAAGTAGAATGAAAAAACATATCAGATAATACATCTAAGCCAACTTCTAGATGTTCATCTAAGACTTTTGCATAGTAACAAGTATATTCTTTAGAAGTAAAGGCATTTACATGCCCGCCAATTGAATCAAACACCTCTGCAATCTGCTGAGAAGTACGATTTTCTGTCCCTTTAAACAACATATGTTCAATAAAATGAGAAATCCCATTGTTCATTGGATTTTCATTTTTTGACCCAGTCTTTACCCAGATCCCCATAGCCACTGACCGCACTGTAGGGATCTTCTCAATGACTACTCTTAAACCATTTGTTAATGTATATCTTTTTATCACTTAAATCCTCCTATACAGGAAAAATCTTCAGACTGTGAATATAACTATATCAAAATTTAGGAGATGACTCAACAGAAAGAACTCTTTTTGAAGATAGAGTTTCTTTAACTGGACTGATTATTAACCCTTTTTTCTTCATTTCCCTTATCAAAGTTGGTAAAGCTTCTGCAGTCGATTTTGTAGGATGCATCAGGATTAAATACCCATTTTGTACCTTTGGAACGATCCGATTGATAATCGTTTCAGGCGAGGGTTTCTTCCAATCTACCGTGTCAACTGTCCATAAAACAGTATGAAGTTTTAATTCATGAGCTATTTTAACCACTCTCAGGTCGTAATCCCCGGAAGGTGGGGCAAAGTATTTAGAAGATTGATTTAATGTTTGTTGAATCAGTTTCTCTGTCTTTAAAATTTCTTCACGGATTCTTTCATTGCTGATTCTACTCATCTGCGGATGAGAGTAAGCATGATTACCAATTTCATGACCATTAGCAGCTATCTTCTTTGCAACATCTGGATTTTTCTTTAACCAACTACCATCTAAAAAAAAGGTAGCTTTTACTTGTTCCTTATTTAAAATATCTAGCATCGACTCTAAATATTCTGTGCCCCAAGCCACATTTATCATTAACGATACCATTGGTTTCTCTGGATTCCCTCGGTAAATAGGGTGGTTCCCTAATTGATCTATCCCATTTTTCGGCTCAATTTCTAACCAGACATAAGGAATTTTATCGTTTGCTTGTAAATCTTGTTTCTCAGCCAATTTTAAGGTAGTTTCTTCATCTACAACTAATCCATTATAACCGGGGATTAACTTCCAAATTTTATCTATTTTCGGTTCAATTGGATTGATATTGTTTTTGATCGCGTAATTATGAATTACTTTTCTTAATTTTTCTGTTGACTCCTTACTTGGCTGCTTTATCACACTTATATAAGAGTTAATTAGTTTATAATTAGCAATACTGAAAAATAGGGTAAACATTATTAAGAGAATCACAGTCATTTTAACCCATTTCATTAGACATCCCCACTCTCCTTATTCAATACATTTTATTGAGTGATGTCCTAATTTAAAACTATAAAATTTTTCCTTACTTCATCAGTGAAATAAAAAAGAGACAGAATAAAATCTGACTCTTCCAAACTTCTTTAATCTTTTTGTTCTTGTTCTTTTAAAATCGCTTTCCTAGATAGATTGATTCTACCTTGATTATCGATTTCAGTCACTTTCACCATAATTTGATCTCCAACAGAAACTACATCTTCCACTTTTTCAACTCGTTTTACATCTAACTGTGAAATATGAACCAATCCTTCTTTACCTTGGAACAATTCTACAAAAGCTCCAAACTTCTCTATTCTTTTTACTGTTCCTAAATAGGTTTGTCCTACTTCAACTTCTCGAACAATGTCTTCAATCATCTTCTTAGCTTTCTCATTTAAGACAGGATCTACTGAAGCAATATAGACTCGACCATCTTGCTCAATATCGATTTTTACCCCAGTTTCTTCTATAATCTTATTGATAATACGGCCACTAGGACCGATCACATCCCTTATTTTGTCAGGGTTGATTTTTAAAGTGGTTATTTTAGGTGCATATTCTGATAATTCAACATTTGGTTTATCGATAGTAGCTAACATTTTTTCTAAAATAAATAATCTTCCGACCTTTGCTTGTTCCAAAGCTTTCTTTAGAATTTCGCGATCAATCCCACTGATTTTAATATCCATTTGTAAAGCAGTTACCCCAGTGCTTGTTCCAGCCACTTTAAAATCCATATCTCCTAAATGGTCTTCCATTCCTTGAATATCAGTAAGTACAGCAACTTGATTTCCTTCTTTTACTAATCCCATTGCAATACCTGCTACAGGGGCTTTAATTGGAACACCAGCATGCATTAATGCTAAAGTGCTTGCACAAATACTTGCTTGTGAGGTAGAACCATTTGATTCTAACACTTCAGATACTAAGCGGATTGTATATGGGAATTCGTCCTCAGGAGGAATAATTGGTTCTAATGCTCTTTCCCCTAATGCCCCATGACCAATTTCTCGTCTTCCTGGTCCTCGCAATGGTCTGGCTTCACCAACACTATAAGGTGGAAAATTATAGTGGTGCATAAATCGTTTAGATTCTTCAAGGTCTAAACCATCAAGAATTTGCACATCTCCTAAAGCACCAAGAGTACATACACTTAAAGCCTGTGTCTGTCCACGAGTAAATAACCCTGAGCCATGAGTACGTGGTAATAATCCGATTTCACATGAAATAGGTCTTATTTCGCTTAAATTCCTTCCATCAGGCCTTTTTCCTTCAAAAAGAATAAGTCTTCTAACTTCTTCTTTTACAATATAATGGAGAATTTCACTGATCATACCTAATTGTTCTGGATAGGTTTCGGTAAAATATTCAATTGTTTGGTTCATCACTTGGTCAATTGCATCTTGTCTAGCTTGTTTTTCTTCGACTTGTATAGCTTGTACTAATTGGTCTTTTGCATATTCTTTAACCACTTGCTCCAAATGTTTATCAATTTGATGAAGTACCACTTGCATCTTTTCTTTTCCAATTTCATTAACGATATTTGATTGGAATTGAATGATTTCTTTAATTTTTTCATGACCAAACATGATCGCTTCTAACATGACTTCCTCTGGTACTTCTTTTGCTCCTGCTTCAACCATATTGATAGCATCTTTTGTACCAGCGACTACTAGATGGATATCACTTTTTGCTATCGCTTCAACCGTTGGGTTAATAATAAATTGACCATCAACACGTCCAACAATCACGCCAGCAATTGGTCCCATAAAAGGTATATCTGAAATAGATAAGGCTACTGATGTCCCAATCATAGCCGCGATTTCTGAGGAACAATTTGGATCGGCAGACATGACTGTTGCAGAAATTTGAACATCATTACGAAATCCGTCTGGGAAGAGTGGTCTTATTGGTCTATCGATTAATCGAGATGCTAAAATCGCTTTCTCACTTGGTCTTCCTTCTCGTTTAATAAACCCTCCTGGAATCTTTCCTACTGCATAAAGGCGTTCCTCATAGTTTACGGTTAACGGGAAGAAGTCTAGGTCTTTAGCATCTTTTGAGGCTGTAACCGCGACTAAGACAGCGGTATCACCATATCTTATTAGAACAGCTCCGTTTGCTTGTTTGGCTAATTGACCTGTTTCAATAATAAGAGGTCGTCCAGCCAAATCCATTTGGTACACTTTTTTATCCATTACTAGATTGCCTCCTTTCAAATTTCAACATGAACTTCGACGTATTTCATATTATTTCCTTCTCTTGCATTATGTATTTAGATTTTGTTTGTGCTTTCTTTTCATTCAAAAAAAAGCGGGATTAACCCGCTTTTTTAAAAAAACTATCTACGTAATCCTAACTTAACAATCAATTCACGATAACGTTGAATATCTTTTTCTCTTAAATAATTTAAAAGATTACGCCTTTGACCAACCATCTTCAATAACCCACGACGTGAGTGATGGTCTTTTTTATGAGTACGAAGATGTTCATTTAAATAATTGATTTTTTCAGTAAGGATAGCGATTTGAACTTCTGGAGATCCAGTGTCTGTTTCGTGTACTTTGTACTCATCGATCAATTGTTGTTTACGCTCTTGATTAAGTGCCATCCTAATTCACCTCCTTTGTTTTTACAGCCTATTCCCAGAGAAACGTTGGTGAATCGTTAATCCGAGAAAAGGTCACTACTAATTGCTTCAAGTTGAAACAACCATTACAGAGTATAACATAATTAACGATATAAAGTAAAGTAAAGGAAAGGAAAGATTAAATCATAATATTTATCATTGCCTTTTTTGCTTGTTCAATATCATAAGTGATCTGTTTTTTTAATTCATTTAAGTGATTGAACTTTTTTTCTTCACGTAAAAATTTAATCACTTCAATCTCTAATACTTGACCATAAAGATCCCCATCAAAATCGATAAGATAAACTTCATAGGTAGGAAGGTTCTGATCATCAGAAAAAGTTGGTTTATAACCAATATTCATGACCCCTGCGTAAGAACGACCATGATACTGAGTTTTGACTACATATACTCCTTTTCTAATGGTCAAATACTCTTCAAGTAATTGCAAATTTGCTGTGGGAAAACCAATCGTCCTTCCCCTTTTATCTCCATGTACGACCCGACCAGAAAAGGAATAATTTCTACCAAGTAGTTGATTTGCCAGTTCCACTTGTCCAGATAACAAATAATCTCTAATTCTTGAACTGCTAATTTTCCCAATGTCATCTTGGAAAGCATGTACTACATCAACAGAAAATCGACCTTGGTTTAAGTTCCGTAAAGTTTCAGGATTACCCATTCCCATATGACCGAATTTAAAATCAAACCCAACAACTACCCCTTTTACATTGAGTTTAACTAAAAATTCATTTACAAATTCCTCAGGTGTGATTCTTGAGAACCTTTTGGAAAAATGGACAACATAACTTAGATCAACATTCATTTTTTCAAATTGTTGAAGTTTCATTTCTAGTGGGGTAATCTGATCTATTTTTTTATCGTTGCTAATGACCTCTTTTGGGTGAGGGAAAAAGGTCATTACACCACAAAGAAGATCATATTGTTTTGCGATTTGACAGGCCTTTTTAATCACCTGTTGATGGCCTTTATGTACGCCATCAAAATAACCAATAGCAATTACACTAGGTTGATACCTGTCTAGTGTAAGTGGATAAGAAAGCTGTAAGACCTTCATAAACGTCACCTAATTCTCTTCTTCTTTAAAAACTTTAACAGGTTTTGCTTCTAAAACCTGTGATTTTTTTTGATAGATAGCAACTAAATCATTTTTTTGATTTAATACTTTTACTAAACCATCATATGCAATTAAAGAGCTTACCTTAATTTGTTGTCCATTAAAAACCTTATAAATAATCTCATTTTCAGATAAGATAATTGAAGGGTATTGCGGAAGGGAACTTGCCATAGATACAATAATTTTATCTAATTGGTCTAAATCAGCATAGTTTTCTACTTGTTCCAATGTAAAGGATTGTTCAATCGTAAAGGAGCCACTTTTTTCCCTAACCAATTTTGACATATGTGCAGGGTATCCTAATTTGATTCCTATATCCACACATAATGTTCTAACATATGTTCCCTTTGAACATTTAACTTGAAAATCTATCGTTGGAAATTCAGTTGAAAGGTCTATTTGTCGTATTTTTAACTCATAGATGGTTACCTTTCTTGGCTTTCTATCGACTTCTTTCCCTTGTCTAGCAAGTTCGTATAATTTTTTTCCTCCAATTTTAACAGAAGAATACATCGGCGGAATTTGCTCAATCTCACCAATAAAGGTTTGAAATACTTGTTGAACATCAGACTCTGTAATTCGTTTAACCTTTTTTTCTTCAATGACCTGCCCTGTAAAATCTTGAGTTGTGGTTGATTTGCCTAATGTTAGTTGACCCTGATAAATTTTCGGTTGTTCCATAATATATTCTGATAAACGGGTCGCTTTTCCAATGCAGATAGGAAGTACACCAGTTACCTCAGGGTCTAATGTCCCAGTATGACCAATCCTTTTTGTGCCTATGATTCTTCTTAATTTTGCTACAACATCATGAGAAGTCATTCCAGCAGGCTTTAAAATCGGTATTACCCCATCAATTCGATTTGTTTTCAAGATACTTCCATCCTTCAGACTGTTTAATTGCATCAATCAATTGTTGTAGTACTTCTTCTAAATCTCCATAAAATGTGAAACCAGAGGCTCTAGCATGTCCTCCTCCATGATAAGCTTTTGCAATCGCTCCTACATCTACATATTTTTTAGAGCGCAGGCTAATTTTAAAGACATTCCCTTTCACTTCTTTAAAAAAGATACCCACCTCTACGCCTTCTATATTTCTAGTATAATTCACAATTCCTTCTGTATCATCACTTGTAACGTCTTGCGGTAACTCATTCGCTTTTAAATAAGTCCAAGCGATAAAACCATTCTCAATTACTTGTAAATGGGATAAAGCGATCTGTAAAACTGAAATATGATTTTTACTTATCGTTTCTAATGCAATTTCAGCAATTTCACCCGGAGATACACCGTATTCTAATAATTCTGCCGCTATTCTCATCACCTTTGGAGAAGTATTTGTATAACGAAATCCTCCCGTATCAGTTAATAACCCGGTATAGATACATGATGCAAGATCTTGACTAAGTGGTATATTTAATTCCTTTACAAGGTCATACATGATTTCACAGGTTGCAGCCGCCGTAGGTAAAATCACATTAAGATGGCCAAAACGATCATTCGTGGGATGATGATCAATATTAAGAATTTCTACATCGTCAGTTAGTAAAGGTGAAATCATTCCCATCCTTTTCTGATCAGCCACATCCACAGTAATGACATGAGAGAATGTATTTTTAATTTCTGAAATCGATAGAATTTGGTCAGATAATGGCAAAAAATTAAATTTATCTGGAATAGGGTCTTCATTGACTAATGTAAAAGATTTACCAAGGAATCTTAGTAAAAGCGCCATAGTTAAAGATGAGGATATGGTATCCCCATCTGGGTTGATATGTGACACAATCAAATAGTTATCATGTTGCTTAATAAATTGGCCAGCCTGTGATAACTCCCTTTTATATTCATTTAAGTCCTTCATTTCTTATCGTTCTTCCTTAATGTCTTGTAGCAACTTCTCTATTTTGGAACCATAAGCAATGGACTGATCCACTTTAAATATCAATTCTGGTGTATGCCTTAAACGGATTCGTTTGCCTAATTCGGATCTTAGGAATCCTTTTGCTTTTTCAAGCGCTTTTATTGACTCTTTAACTTCATCTTCCTGGCCCATTATACTTAGGTAAATGGTGGCTTGAGAAAAATCACCAGTTACCTCAACACCTGTGATTGTGACAAATCCAATTCGAGGATCTTTCAAATCATATTGAATTAGTTGACTAATTTCCTTCTTAATTTGTTCACCGACCCTACCTATCCGAACATTTGCCATAACATCACCCCATTATTTTTTGACAGTTTCCATCACGAAGGATTCAATAATATCTCCTTCTTTAAAATCACTAAAGTTTTGGATTGTGATTCCGCACTCATAACCTTGTGCAACTTCTTTTGCATCATCCTTAAAACGTTTTAACGAATCGATGTTTCCTTCGAAGATAACAATACCATCACGAATAACTCTAGCTTGAGCAGTTCGAATAATCTTCCCTTCTGTTACATAAGAACCAGCAATTGTACCGATATTTGACGCCTTAAATACCTGACGAATTTCCGCATGCCCCGTAATTACTTCACGATATTCTGGATCAAGCATACCCTGTAAAGCTGCTTTAATCTCATCTATGACATTGTAAATGATACGATGTAGGCGAATATCCACCTTTTCTCGCTCAGCCGATGTTCTTGCCTGTGGCTCAGGGCGGACATTAAAACCAATGATAATGGCATTGGAAGCTGAAGCCAAGGTAACATCTGTCTCAGTAATAGCTCCAACACCTTTATGGATAATTTTTACCCTTACTCCTTCAATATCAATTTTTTCTAAAGAACCTTGTAGGGCCTCAACAGAACCTTGTACGTCTCCTTTAATAATGACATTTAATTCTTTAATTTCCCCTTCTTGAATTTGCTTATATAAATCGTCAAGCGTAACTTTTGAAGTGGCATTTAATTCACTTTGTCTTAGCTTTAATGCCCTTTTTTCACCAATGACCCTAGCTTTTCTCTCTTCTTCAAATACAACAAAGGGGTCACCTGCATGTGGTACTTCATTTAATCCAGTAATCTCAACTGGTGTAGAGGGTCCCGCCTCTTTAATTCTTTTTCCTCGATCATTTACCATTGCTCGCACTTTTCCGTAAGTTGCCCCAGCAACGATTGGGTCACCTACACGTAATGTACCGTTTTGAACGAGTACAGTTGCAACAGCTCCACGACCTTTATCTAATTGCGATTCAATAATCGTACCTTTTGCTAAACGATTAGGATTTGCTTTTAATTCCTGAACCTCAGCAACAAGTAAAATCATTTCCAATAATTCATCTAACCCTTCTTGCTTCAAAGCAGAGACGGGTACATAAATTGTATCTCCTCCCCATTCTTCAGGAAGAAGACCATGTTCAGCCAATTGTTGTTTAACCCTATCAGGATTAGCTTCAGGTTTATCCATTTTATTTACCGCAACTATAATTGGAACGTTTGCCGCCTTTGCATGGTTAATGGCCTCTATTGTTTGTGGCATCATTCCATCATCAGCAGCAACTACCAGAATGGTAATATCTGTAACTTTCGCTCCGCGTGCTCTCATGCTAGTGAAAGCTGCATGACCAGGTGTATCTAAAAACGTGATTTTTTTATCATTGATAACGACTTGGTAAGCTCCAATGTGTTGGGTGATTCCACCAGCTTCACCTGCTACAATCTTAGACTTACGGATCGCATCCAATAATGTGGTCTTCCCATGGTCAACGTGGCCCATAATCGTAACCACAGGTGGACGTACAGTTAAGTCAGCTGGATCATCGTGATCCTCAATCAATTCAAATTGATCTTCGTCAATTTCAATCTTCTCTTCAACTTTTACGCCATATTCTTCGGCAATCAATTGAATGGCTTCTAATTCGATTTCTTGATTGATAGTAGCCATAATTCCTAAAAATAACAATTTTTTTATGATTTCTGATGGTTCTTTACCTAATTTTTTTGCTAATTCGCCAACTGTTAATGAGCCAGTATATACAATATTCTTTATTGGTTTGTCTGTTTGTTTTATTTGCTGTGGTTGTTTTTGATTTGAAGAAGGTCTCTTTTTATTCACCTTAATCTTTGAAGTTGCATCCCGGTGATCACTAACTTTATTGTCATCAAAACGTTTATTGTTAGGTTTTGATTTCTTCTTCGTTTTTCCAATCGATTCACTTTCTTCAAAATTCACTTCTTTTACTTTATTCACTTCTTTTACATCAATATGATCATCGATTTTCACTTGTTTTGATCCCTCTTTGTCTTTATTCTTGATGTCTTTTTTTTGCTTAAGTTCACTTATATGACTCTCATGGTTGCTTGTAGTTGATGATGATGTTTCTTTTGTTTTCCCATGTTTTAACTCATGAAAATATTTATCTACTTTTTGTACCATCTCATCAGTAATCACACTCATATGATTACTTACATTAAAGTTAAGTTTCTTTAGAAGATTAACCATTTCCTTGCTCAGAATATTGTGCTTCTTTGCAAACTCATAAACTCTCAATTTCATTCACCTCCGGATTTCTACTCCACTAAGTTTTCTAATTGTTTACTAAAACCGTAATCGGTTATTCCGACAACAACCCGTGAAGATTTGCCAATGGCATGTCCTAGTTCCTCGCGATTAAATATCACTCGATAAGGAACCTGATAGAAGGAACATTTATCCTTAACCTTTTTGCTTGTGTTATCAGATGCATCTCCTGATAAAATAACAAAGGTTACCTTCCCTTTTTGAATTCCTTTTATCACTAGTTCTTCACCTGAGATCACTTTTCCCGCTCTAGCTGCCAATCCAAGCATAGAACTTATTCTAGATTGATTACTCATTTCGCCCGTTAATCTCCAATTGTAATTGTTCATAGATATCGTCATCAATTTTAACCTCAAGGGACCGTTCCAACTGTTTTTTCTTCCTTGCAATCTGAAAGCATTCCCCTTGTCGACACAAATAAGCGCCCCTCCCCGATTTTTTTCCAGTAAAATCCACTATTATCTCTTTTTCTGGCGTTCTAACGATCCGAATCAACTCTTTTTTTGGCTTCATCTCTTGGCAAGCTACACATTTCCGCATTGGGATTTTTCTTGTTTTCATCAAAATCACCTTACCTTTTTACATGGTAGCCTGGGATTCGCTTTTAATATCGATTTTCCATCCAGTTAATTTTGCTGCAAGTCTTGCATTTTGTCCTTCTTTACCAATTGCCAATGACAATTGATAGTCGGGTACGATCACTCTTGCCATCTTTTCTTGTTCATTAACCTCAACACTAACCACTTTCGAGGGACTAAGTGCATTTGAAATATATGTTTCTATATCATTTGACCATTTTACGATATCAATTTTTTCACCTTTCAACTCGTTCACAATCGTTTGAACCCTGGCACCTTTAGGCCCAACACATGCTCCTACAGGATCTACTTCTTCTTGTTGAGAATAAACCGCAATTTTTGATCGATATCCAGCCTCTCTTGCAACAGATTTAATTTCTACAACACCTTCATAAATCTCCGGAACTTCCAGTTCGAATAGTCTTTTTAATAAACCTGGGTGTGTCCTTGATACAAATATTTGTGGGCCTTTTGTTGTCTTTTCCACTTTGGTGATATAGACCTTTACTCGATCTCCATGTTTAAATCTTTCTGTTGGCATTTGCTCATTGATTGGTAAAAGAGCTTCTGTTTTTCCTAAGTCTATATAGATGAAACGTTGATCCTGACGTTGAACAATGCCAGTAACAATATCTTCTTCTCGATCCACAAAAGTTTCATAGATGATTCCTCGTTCCGCCTCTTTGATCCGTTGTGTCACTACCTGCTTAGCAGTTTGTGCTGCAATTCTCCCAAAATCCTTTGGGGTGACTTCTAATTCTACAATATCATCTAATTGGTAATTAGGATTAATTTGACGCGCCGCTTCTAAGGAAATCTCTAGTCTTGGGTCGATCACCTCTTCCACTATTGTTTTTCTAGCTAAGACCTTTACATTACCAGTTTCCCGGTTAATATCTACCCTGACATTTTGTGCAGAATGAAAATTTCTTTTGTATCCTGAAATTAGAGCAGCCTCTATCGCATCAATTAAAACATCTTTACTAATTCCTTTTTCTTTTTCCAACTGTATAAGTGCATCCATGAAATCACTATTCAAAAGTTTCTCCTCCTTTCTTTTTTTAAAAAAACAATGCTAATCTAGCACTAGCAACTTTTTCATATGGGATTTCAACTTGTTTTTTAGGTTCTTCAATGACAAGTATCTTTGTATCAAAATGAATCAATTTCCCTTCAAATACTTTCTGATTTGAAATAGGCTCATAAGTTGTAATATGTACCTGTTTACCAATTGATTTTAAGAAATCTTTTTCTTTTTTTAATGGTCTCTCAGCACCTGGTGATGAAACTTCAAGAAAGTATGAATTTGGAATAGGATCCTTTTTATCTAACTCAGCACTTAATGCTTCGCTTACCCTTCCACAATCTTCGATATCAACTCCCCCATCTTCTTTATCAATAAAAACTCTTAAAAACCAATTACTCCCCTCTTTTTTGTACTCTATGTCCACTAATTCTAAGTGTTCTTTTTCTAATATCGGCAATACCATTTTTTCAACTATTTGAGTAACATTTAAACTCATATCATTCCCTCTCTTTTACTCTTTTCGAAGATCCATGTACATAAATCTAAAGAGTGGGTTTCCCCACTCTTTAAGAACGTTTCTATACACAGTATTACCAAAAAGATTATATCATAACACATCTTTCCTTATCAAATAAGTTTTTTCGTCATTATGCATCATAAAAATCCACTTAAATAAGATGTATTAAAATAAGGATAGTTGATTGGTATTAGGTAATCCTTTTAAACAATCATGCTCATCTAACAATTCAATAATCGTCTTTGAGGATTTAGCTCGATTTTGTAGATCTTCAATCGATAAGAACTCTCCTTCGTTTCTAGCTTGGACAATATTTTGGGCCGCGTTAACTCCAATACCAGGTATCGCTGAAAAAGGAGGGATTAAACCTTTTTCATCTTCTTCCACGATGAATTTCGTAGCATCAGACCGATATAAATCTACGTTTTTAAAATAAAAACCTCGTTCAATCATTTCTAGCGCCAATTCTAATACGGTAAGTAGTCCTTTTTCTTTTGGTGAGGCTTGAATTCCTTTTTCGGTGATCTCTTGAATTTTATCTCTTATCGATTTAGAACCAGACATCATTAGTTTTACATCAAATTCATCTGCTCGAACTGTAAAGTAAGTAGCATAATAATAAATAGGATAATAAACTTTAAAATAAGCAATACGAATCGCCATCAAAACATAAGCAACTGCATGAGCTTTTGGAAACATATACTTAATTTTTTGACATGAATCAATATACCAATCAGGCACCTGATTTTTTTTCATTTCTTCAATATCTTCAGGCTGAAGTCCTTTACCTTTACGCACTTTTTCCATGATTTTAAATGCAACGGATGGCTCCAAACCCTTTTGAATAAGGTATACCATGATGTCATCACGAGTAGATATCACTTCTGCCAAAACTGCTTTACCCTCTCTAATTAGGTCTTGAGCATTATTAAGCCAAACGTCAGTACCATGTGAAAGACCAGAGATACGAACCAATTCGGCAAACGTTGTTGGTTTTGTATCTTCAAGCATTTGTCTAACAAATTTAGTCCCAAACTCTGGTATCCCTAAAGCGCCTAAAGTGGTTCCTATCTGTTCAGGTGTGACTCCTAATGTATCTGTACTTCTAAAAATCTCATATACGTTCGGGTCATCGATAGGAATCGTTTTAGGATCAATTCCTGTAAAATCTTGTAGCATTCTAATCACTGTAGGATCATCGTGCCCAAGCAGGTCCAATTTTAACAAACGACCACTAATGGCATGATAATCAAAGTGAGTGGTAATCGTATCGGACGTTGAGTCATCAGCAGGCCTTTGAATAGGTGTGAAATCATATACATCCTTATATTGAGGAATAACCATTAATCCACCAGGATGCTGTCCAGTAGTTCGTTTAATGCCCGTACAGCCTGTTACCAAACGATTAATTTCGGCATTTCGTTTATTCCACCCTTGTTCATCCACATATTTTCTTACAAAACCATAGGCCGTTTTCTCAGCCACAGTTGAAATTGTCCCAGCACGATAAACATATTCAGAACCAAATAACTCTTCTGTATATTTATGGACCCTTGGCTGGTAGTCACCTGAAAAATTTAAATCGATATCAGGAACCTTATCTCCTTTAAAGCCCATAAAGGTTTCAAAAGGGATGTCATGTCCATCTTTTTTCATTTTTGTTTGGCAATGTGGACAATTTTTATCAGGCAAATCAAAACCTGAGCCAACACTTCCATCCAAAATGAATTCACTATGTTTACAATTAGAACATACATAATGGGGGGGTAAGGGATTTACTTCAGTTATTCTTGTCATCGTCGCAACAAATGATGAACCTACAGACCCCCTAGAACCTACTAAATAACCATCCTCTAGGGATTTATTTACAAGTTTATGTGCAATCAAATAGATTACGGAAAATCCATGATTGATAATACTATTTAATTCTTTCTCTAATCTTTTCTCCACTAATTCAGGCAAAGGATCTCCATAAATATGTTTAGCTGTCTCATAACTCATGTTCCGAATCTCATCTTCCGCTCCTTCAATTACAGGAGTAAAAAGATCATCTGGGAAAGGCTTTAATTCGACGACATCTTCAATTACTTTCTTAGGATTATCCACAATAATTTTCTTCGCAATATGAGGTTCTAAATAGTCAAATTCAGCAAGCATCTCGTCTGTCGTACGAAAATGAGCAGAATGCAAATCATCCACATGATGATATCTAAAACCACTACTGTGATTTAAGACAAGAATTTTACGATAAATTTCATCTTCGGGATGTACATGATGAACATCTCCTGTCGCTACTACAGGTATATTTAATTTTTCACCCATTTCAATAATTCGTTGATGAATATTTTTAATATCTTGATCATTTTGTAAAATCCCATTTTTGATCAAATGACGATAATGGGAAATCGGTTGGATTTCTAAGTAGTCGTAAAACTTAGCAATTTCTTCTACTACTTCTGGAGTTTTGCTAAGCATTGCTTCAAATAATTCACCTTGCGCACAAGCGGTACCAAACAAAAGTCCTTCTCGATGCTTTAATAATTCACTTCGAGGTAATCTTGGATTCCGATAAAAATATTCGATATGTGATTTTGAAATCAATTTATAGAGATTTTTTAACCCAATTTCGTTCTTAACCAAAATAGTTACGTGAAATGGACGTAGTCGGTGGTAATCGCCTTTACCTACATGTTGATTAATTTCGTTTAAATTTGTAATCTCTCTTTCTTGTAAATCAAGAAGCATTTTCCAAAGTAAATATCCTGTTGCTTCTGCGTCGTGATATGCCCTATGATGATTATTCAATTCAATATTGAAAGCATCACATAACGTATTCAACTTATAATTTTTCATTTTTGGATATAAAAACCTTGCTAATTCCACTGTATCAATGACAGGATTCAATAATGATTCTAACCCAATTCGTTTTAACCCCATATTCAAAAATCCCATATCAAAACGGGCATTATGTGCTGCTAATACAGCATTACCGATAAATTCCTTAAATTTGGGCAAAGCCTCTTCAAGTAAAGGAGCACCTTTTACCATTTCATCTGTGATCCCAGTTATCTCAGTGATTTTCCTAGAGATTGGTTCTTGTGGATCCACAAACATTTTAAATTGATCTATTACTTTTCCGTTTTTAACCTTTACTGCCCCTATCTCAATGATCGTATTATAAACGGCAGATAAACCTGTTGTTTCTGTGTCAAAAACAACATAGGTGTCCTCTAGCAAATTTCTAGATTCTTCATGGTGTACAATAGGTACACCATCATCAATCACATTTGCTTCTACCCCATATACAATTTTTACCCCATATTTTTGTCCAGCTTCATAGGCTTCAGGAAAAGCTTGAACCACTGCGTGATCAGTAATCGCTATCGCTTTATGACCAAACTTTGCCGCTTGTTCTACTATTTTTTTTATAGAGGCAACTCCATCCATCGCACTCATTGTAGAATGTACATGCAATTCTATTCTTTTTTCTTCTGCTAGATCTTCTCTGCCTTTGTTCTCAATTTGGTTAATATCATTGGCTATCATTACCAATTCTTTTGAAAAGGTGTCAAATTGGACATGACCTTTTACCTTTAACCATTGGCCTTCTTTGATTGTTTTTAATACAGGAAGATCCTCTTTCGCATCCTTTATAAATACTTTGACCTCTATCGAATCAGTAAAATCTGTTAGATTAAAGGTCAAAAGATGACGTCCACTCTTTAATTCTTTAAATTCTACTGAAAATACGCTCCCTTGTATAATGACATTTTTATCCTCCTCTATGACCTGTTTCAATGGTACTGGTAGTTCTTTAATCTCATATCCGTATTTTATCGTTCGATTAACATTGATCTTTGATTCTTCTTCATCATCCGCCTCAGGGATTTGTAATAGTGCCTCTTTTGCATAGTTGAAATCTTCTAGTTTAAGATCCTCTCTAAATTTTAATAGCTTCTGATCTGTTTCAGCAGGGAAAAATACAACTTTAATCGGTTCTTCGATCCATTCCGCTAACGATTCCGCAATTTTAAGATCAATATGTTTTCGCTGAAACATTTCTTGTGTCATCATATTTGGAATAAAGATTAGAAGTTGTTGATTTTCTAGTTTCCACTCTGCTTCTTTTAATAGATTATAAATACTTGGTAAAGCATTAAGAGGTTTAATAATCTTCGGCCAATACTCTGAGAGTATCTCTATGTACGAAACGGTAGAAAACCTAACAACGAAATGAATTTTAGCAATATGTTGAAAACTTTGAATGATTTGCTGTGTTACTTGTTCAAATATTTGAAAAGGTACCAAACTCGGAAATTGAAGATAAAAAGTCCATTCTTTATTTTTACGACTTAATTCTACTTTTTCTATTTTTGTCCCATTGAAATAATTTTCCCTAATTTCCAAAGGAATATTGGCATGATTTAATAAAATAGTAAAATGATCTAATTTTTCTGCTAGTTTTCCCATCTTATCACCTTTTATCTAGCGTTTTAGATTGCCCACAAAAGTAGCGACTTCCTTTGAAGTATAAATCCGATTACTTTTGTGGGATCTCATTAAAATAGTGCGGTAAAAGAGAAAAGGTACAACCTAAAGATTGTACCATTTTTCCTTTCATTTTATCATTTCTTTGTGATATCTTCAATTTCTTTCATCAATTCCTCAAAAAGCTCTTCTTCTTTTACTTTTCTTACAATTTCACCATTTCTAAAGATCAGGCCTTCACCATGTCCTCCTGCTACACCAACATCAGCTTCTCTTGCTTCACCTGGGCCATTAACTGCACATCCCATTACTGCTACTTTTAAGGGCTGGCCAATTTTCTGGATCGCATCTTCTACTTTATTAGCTAAACTGATTAAGTCGATTTGCACTCTACCACAGGTTGGACAAGAAATGATTTCTGGTTCATTTGTTCTAATCTCCAAACTCTTCAACATTTCTTTAGCTACCTTGATTTCTTCTGTCGGTTCTCCTGTTAAAGAGACGCGAATAGTGTCACCAATTCCACTTGAAAGAACAGAGCCAATACCCACTGCTGATTTAATACTTCCGGAAAAAATAGTTCCTGCTTCAGTTACACCAACATGTAAGGGATAATTTCTTTTTTCTGCCATGAGATGATAAGCTTTAATCATCATCGGAACGTTAGATGCTTTTAAAGAAATGACCATGTCATAAAAGTCTAATTGTTCTAAGATTTCTACATGCTTTAAGGCTGATTCGACCAATCCCTCTGCAGTTGGATGACCATATTTATTTAATATCTCTTTTTCAATCGAGCCAGAATTTACACCAATTCGAATAGGTACATTTCTTGCTCGACAAGCTTCTACTACCTTCTGAACTTTTTCAATTGAACCAATGTTTCCTGGATTGATACGTATTTTATCAATACCACTTTCTAAGGCAATTAATGCCAACTTATAATCAAAATGGATATCCGCAACTAATGGAAGTGGTGAACGCTTTTTGATTTGTTCAATCGCTTTAGCCGCATCCTCATTGATTACAGCAAGCCGAACAATTTGACAACCTACTTCTGCTAGTCTTTCTATTTCAGATACTGTGGCATCAATATCTCTCGTATCTGTTGTTGCCATCGATTGGATGACTACATCACTTTGACCACCTATTTGTACATTTCCCACATAAACCGGTCTTGTCTCCTCACGCCTATACAATGTTAGCACCACCTAAAGAACAAAATTTAAAATATTTTAGATACATCATTCACGGTAACAATGATCATTAAAAGCATCAATAAAGCAAATCCAACAAGGTGTACCATACTCTCTTTTTGGGGATCAATCGGCTTGCCACGTACACCCTCAATGGTAAGAAATAATAAACGACTTCCATCTAAAGCAGGTATCGGTAATAAATTGAATATTCCAAGATATAGGCTTAACATCCCTGCCCAGTTAATCAATGTAGCCATACCTTGTTTCGCAGCATCACTTGTAATTTTCATAATTCCTACAGGTCCAGCTAAATCATTCATACCAACATTACCCGAGAAAAGTAATCTAAAGCTATCCAAAATAAGTGCTGTCATTTTAGCCGTATTTGTTACTGCGGAAGATGCTGCCTTGGGAATTGTTGCCTCCTCACGAAGGTGTCCAACCTCTACCCCAATTAACCCTTTTCCCGACTTCTCCTCTGGTATGACTGTAATCTCCTTTGTTGTCCCATTTCTTTCAATTTTTAAAATGAGTTCTTTTCCAGGGGATTTTTGAATCTTTTCTATTAGTTCCGTATCTTTCTTAATAGGCGTATTATCGACCGACAAGACAATATCCCCTTGCTGAATCCCTGCCTTATCTGCAGGTGATCCAGGGTTTACTTTTCCAAAACTAACTTGCTCAGAGGGTACTCCAACCATCATCGCAACAACAAAAAATAACACAATCGTTAAAATAATATTAAATACAGGTCCAGCTAAAATGGTTGCAAAACGATCTAAGATCGATTTAGAACCAAATTGTCGATCCCATGGTGCAATTTGCACACTTTGTTTTTCATAATGCATAACTGTTTCTCGTGAAAGAGAATAATTGACTAAATGTTCGTCTTGGTCATATCCCTTAATGGTTAATTCACGTTCAAGATCTGCACTCTTGACTCTTATTATAATTCCTTTACTAAAATCTTTTTCATCAAAATAAATATCTGTCACTTTTCCTTTAGAATCAAGCTTAAGGGCTAAAGTTTGACCATCTTTTATCTCTACAACCTCAGGGTCCTCTCCAGCCATTCGAACATATGCACCAAAAGGAAGAATCCTAAGGGAGTATTGGGTCTCTCTTTTTTTAAAAGAAAATAGTTTGGGCCCAAGTCCTAATGAAAATTCCCTGACGAAGATTCCTGCTTTTTTAGCAAAAAGGAAATGCCCTAATTCATGAAAAAACATTAGTGCTGCGAAAACAAGAACAATCTCAAGAATTAAAACAATATTCAATCTGATCACCAACCTTTACTTTTGATAAGTGTAGACGTTGCTACCCTTGCCCAACGATCAGCTTCCATGATCTCTTCAATTGAAGGATGCTTTACCTTTTGATGCTGTCCTAAAATAGCATCAATTATACTTTCTATTTCCATAAACGGAACTTTACCTTGTAAAAAAGCGCCCACTACTACTTCGTTAGCAGCGTTTAGTACTGTAGGCATCGTTCCTCCTTCTTTTCCTGTTTGGTATGCCATTTTCAGACTAGGGAACCTCTCTAAATCCGGTTTAAAGAAGTGCAATGCCCCAATCTGAGTTAAATCAAGCGCATCAATATTTAGATTTAAACGATCCGGATAAGAGATCGCATATTGAATAGGAACCTTCATATCAGGAGTTCCTAATTGAGCAATAATTGCTCTATCAATATATTCTACCATAGAATGTATGATGCTTTCAGGGTGAATCATGACATCAATTTTTTCATAAGGCATTTGAAATAACCAATGTGCCTCTATA
Source organism: Tepidibacillus infernus (assembly GCF_048898065.1). NCBI lineage: Bacteria > Bacillati > Bacillota > Bacilli > Caryophanales > Bacillaceae > Tepidibacillus > Tepidibacillus infernus. The sequence goes on along the minus strand of NZ_JBLWFI010000001.1, from coordinate 734,821 downwards.
ACCTCTAATCCTTTATTCATCATTGTTGCTGAGTCAATCGTTATTTTTGCTCCCATTGTCCAGTTTGGATGTTTTAAAGCATCTGCAATCGTAACGTTTTTCAAATCTTCTCTAGATTTATTTCTAAAAGGGCCTCCAGATGCTGTTAAGATAATTCGATTAACTTGAGTATTTTTTTCACCATTTAGGCTTTGGTAAATAGCAGAATGTTCACTATCTATAGGAATAATCGGAACGTCATATTGTTTCGCTAGTTCCATGACTAAATGTCCACCAGATACAAGGGTTTCTTTGTTTGCTAAACCAATCTGTTTATTTGCTTCAATTGCCTTTATTGTTGGTTTTAAGCCAATACTTCCTACTAATGCAGTTATCACAAAATCAACATCATCCTGAGTGGCAACTTCAATAAGCCCTTCCTCCCCATAAACGATTTTTACATCGCTTCGTACTTCAGTTCGAAGTTTTTCTGCTAAATCTTTTGAACGAACAGAAACGATTTTTGGAGAAAAGGTTGCAATCTGTTTTTTTAAGACTGTTAAATTCGATCCTGCTGATAAACCAATAACACGAAACTTGTCTTGATGAGCCTGAACGACTTCTAACGCTTGTGTACCAATAGAGCCGGTTGATCCTAGTATTGCTAAGTATTTCATCACTTTACCCCCATGATCTAAAGTATATGTAATAAGTGCAAAATGGGAAAGACAAAGATTAAACTATCAAATCGATCTAGAACTCCACCATGTCCAGGTAAAAGTGATCCAGAATCTTTTACTCCTTTTGACCTTTTTAATGCGGATTCGATTAAATCCCCAAATTGTCCAGTTATTGCAATAAGAATGCCTGCCCAAATCATTAGCATAAAATGCTCTGTAATTTGAAACATTGCATTTAAAAGTAAACTTACAATAATTGCAAAGACAATGCCTCCAATAGATCCTTCAATGGTTTTCTTGGGACTAATTTCAGGCCATAGTTTAGTTTTGCCTAAATATTTTCCAGTAAAATAAGCCCCTGAATCAGAAGCAAAAGTAGCCAAAAAAACAAGAAGACTAAATTGGAATCCATGTTCCATCAATCTTGTTTCTAACATATAGGAAAAACCAAAGCCAATATACATTGCACCAAACAAGTGATAAGAAACCTGATCAAAATTGATTTCATTTTTCTTTATCACAATTAAAGCAAGATACAAAAACAAAGAAACAAGTAAAAGTGACATTAATTGTTGTCGATCTATACCAGCTAAAAGCGAATTTTGAGTTAGGATGATAAATAGAACGGTATTGAGTCCGATAAGTCCTTGCCATGAAAATACTGGTGTTTGATTCATTCTTAAAAATTCATAATACCCTATCAATGCTAATAATATTACTAAAATTGTATAGGGAAGCTCCCCCAACCATACTAAATAGATAAAACCAATTCCACCGATTAATCCTGTCAAAATCCTTTGTTTCATTAAGCCCACCCTTTATAGTGATCCAAATCGCCTCGATCTTTGTTGATATTCATAGATAGCTTGTAATAAGCTTTGTTTATTAAATTCAGGCCAAAATTCATCAGTATACCATAATTCAGTATAGGCTATCTGCCAAAGTAAAAAATTACTAATTCGAAGTTCGCCGCTTGTTCTGATAAGTAGATCAGGATCTGGATATGATTTCGTTAATAGATATTGATTCATTAATTTCTCATCAATTTCATCTTTAGAAATATTGCCAGCTAAAACATCATCAACAATATTTCTTATCGCATGGATAATCTCATAACGACTACCGTAGTTTAAAGCAAAATTTAAAATAAGTCCAGTATTTTGCTTTGTCTTCTCTACTGCTTCATGTACTGCATTTAAAGTATGTTCAGGGAGTTGTTGATCAAATCCCATCATTTTGACCTGAACATTTTGTTCGATTAATTCGTCAAGCTCTTTTCTTAAAAACTCCTGAGGTAAATCCATTAAAAATTTCACTTCATCTTGCGGCCTTTTCCAGTTTTCGGTAGAAAAAGCATAAAGGGTTAAAATTTTGATCCCAACTTCATTTGCAACTCGAGCCACTTCTCTAATCGTTTTCATTCCTTCACGATGTCCAGCAATTCTTGGTAAACCTTTTTGTTTCGCCCATCTTCCATTGCCGTCCATTATAATAGCAACGTGTTTAGGAATATTTAAAGGGTCAAGGTCTTTTATATTAAGTTTATTTTTGTCTAAACCATTTTCTTTTTTCTTTGCAAACAAACCCTTTAACATCATTCGTCCTCCACTCCAAAACAATTAAACAGATCCACAAATTTAAACATATAGAAAAAGTTACTATGTTCTTTACGATTGAAAAAATGCCCTCCCTTATGAAAGGGAGGGAGGGTCTTTAAACTTCCATAATTTCTTTTTCTTTTGTATTTACAACAGTGTCTACATCACCAATAAACTTATCTGTTAGTTTTTGAATCTCTTCTTGTGTACGATGGGATTGATCCTCGGAAATCTCCCCATTCTTCTCTTTCTTTTTTAATTCTTCATTTGCATCGCGACGAATATTGCGAATAGCAACTTTGCTTTCTTCCCCCATCTTCTTAACTACTTTTACCAATTCTTTTCTTCTTTCTTCGGTAAGAGGTGGGATATTGATTCTAATCACTGAACCGTCGTTTGTTGGGGTGATTCCTAATTCAGATTTCAAAATCGCCTTTTCAATTTCACCCATTATGCTCTTATCCCAAGGTTGGATAACAAGTGTACGGGCATCAGGTGTTGTAATATTCGCCATTTGATTTAAAGGCGTAAGAGCTCCATAATATTCAACTTGTACTTTGTCCAATAGAGAAACATTAGCTCGACCAGCTCTTACACTTGCCAATTCTTTTTTTAACGTACTAATCGCCTTTTCCATTCTTTCTTGTGCATTCTTTTTAATTGTTTGAGGCATCCTCATTCCCCCCAATAATCGTTCCAATTTTTTCACCTAATACTACCTTTTTAATATTTCCCTCTTCTGAAATATTAAAAACAATAAGTGGTAAATGATTGTCCATACATAATGAAGAGGCAGTTGAATCCATTACTCCTAACCCTTTTCTCAAAAGATCCAAATAGGTTAAGGATTCATACTTCGTAGCGTTTTTATCTTTTTGCGGATCAGATGAATAAACACCATCCACTTTATTTTTAGCCATCAATATAACATCGGCTTCGATTTCTGCCGCTCTTAAAGCAGCGGTTGTATCCGTGGAAAAATAAGGGTTGCCTGTTCCACCAGCAAAAATAACTACTCGATTTTTCTCTAAATGTCTTATTGCTTTTCGTCTAATATAGGGTTCTGCAACCTGTCTCATTTCGATAGAAGTTTGTACCCTTGTAGGGACCAAGATGTTCTCTAAAGCGTCTTGTAGTGCTAAAGAATTCATGACCGTTGCCAACATTCCCATATAATCTGCGGTTGCACGATCCATACCCTGTGCACTTCCAGAAATACCCCGCCAAATGTTGCCACCACCAACCACAATCGCAACCTGAACACCAAGTGAAACAACATCTTTTATTTGATTTGCAATAGAAAAAATAAATTTTGGGTCGATTCCATAACCTAATTGACCTGCTAAAGCCTCTCCGCTCAACTTAAGAACAATTCTCTTATATTGTGGACGTTCCATTTATTTGAACCCCCGTTCATTATTCTACATCAATAATCATATTCCTGCTCTAATAAAGTGTTAATCAAGAAAACCTAATAATTTAAAAAAATAGGAACACAAAGGTGTTCCCTATTTTAAAGCAAATTACATCTTTGCTTGTGCCATAACTTCCTCAACAAAATTGTCTACTTTCTTTTCTAGACCTTCACCAAGTTCGTATCTCATAAAACGACGAATATTAATATTCTCACCAATTTTTGCGATTTGTTCTTTTACTAAACTCTCAATGGTTTTGTCAGGATCTTTAACAAAAGGTTGTTCTAATAGGCAGTTTTCTTTATAAAATTTATCAATACGACCTTCTACCATTTTCTCAACAATTTTTTCAGGTTTTCCTTCATTTAATGCTTGAGCTTTAAGTATTTCGCGTTCTTTTTCAATATCCTCTTGAGGAACCTCTTCACGCTTTAAATATCTAGGATTTGTGGCAGCAATATGCATCGCTATATCGCGAACAAAACTTCTGAATTCGTCCGTTTTGGCAACAAAGTCAGTTTCACAATTAACTTCAACCAAAACACCGATTCTTCCTCCACCATGTATATAAGATTCTACCATTCCTTCAGCAGCAATACGTCCAGCTTTTTTTGCAGCAGATGCGATACCTTTTTCACGTAAAATCTCTACTGCTCTTTCCATATCACCATTTGCTTCATTTAATGCCTTTTTACAATCCATCATTCCTGCTCCAGTTTTTTCACGAAGCTCTTTTACCATCGATGCTGTAATTTCCATTCTTATCCTCCTTGATCTAATAAATAATACTATGCATTATGTACTATTTTAAAAGGGTGGTAAAGGGTATAACACCCTTAGGCCACCCTTCATATGATTAAGCGATTGTTTGTTCACCTTGTCTGCCTTCTAAAATAGCTTCTGCCATTTTTTCAGTTAATAATTTCACTGCACGAATTGCATCATCATTACCTGGAATGACATAATCTACTTCATCAGGATCACAGTTTGTATCGACAATTGCTACAACTGGAATCCCTAATTTGTGTGCCTCAGCAACAGCAATACGCTCCTTACGAGGATCAATAACGAACAATGCACCAGGAAGTTCTTTCATTCCTTTAATACCGCCTAAGAATTTTTCTAGACGTTCTTTTTCTTTTTTAAGAATGATTACTTCTTTTTTAGGAAGGACATCAAAAGTCCCGTCAGCTTCCATTGTTTCTAATTGACTTAAACGGTCAATACGTTTTTGAATTGTTGCAAAGTTAGTTAAAGTACCACCTAACCAACGTTGATTGATATAAAAGCTGTCAGAGCGTTCTGCTTCTTCTTTTACAGAATCTTGAGCTTGTTTTTTTGTTCCGACAAAAAGAATGCTCTTACCAGAAGCTGCAACTTCTTTAATAAAGTTATAAGCTTCTTCTACTTTCTTAACTGTTTTTTGTAAATCAATAATATAAATACCATTTCTTTCTGTGAAGATATAGCGTTCCATTTTTGGGTTCCAACGGCGTGTTTGGTGACCAAAATGAACCCCTGCCTCCAATAATTGTTTCATGGAAATAACTGCCATATCTCAACACCTCCTTTGGTTTTTTTCCTCCGCTTACTTCATTTTTAATTACAACTAATCATATAGCACCCGTAATTAAATTGGTAAGCGTGTGTTTTTAACACCGAGATTTAATATACCATAATTAGCAATAGGATGCAACTTATTTACTTTTTCCATTCTTCCACTTTTTTATGGGTTATGAGTGAAATCAAATCATCTAAAGTCATATCTGAATGATAAGTATAATTCCCGATTTGAATATTTTTCATTAGTCCATATTGGCTTAATATGTTTAAAAACTGCTGTTTATCTTTAATTATATTTGACGAAACTAATAGATCAGCAACTTTATAAGATGTCATACCCTTTTTGATCACAAATTGAACCTTTTCTGGTGTCTTAGAATCTGTTTCTTTGTTTTCTTCTTTTAAAGCTTCAATTTCTTCAGGTTTGTAAATAACATACCCTTTTTCAGTGATAAGTTGTTTAAGTTCCTCGATTGAAATATTTTTGATTAACTCGGCTGGGGTTGGAGTTGGGGTTTCAGAAGGAGGTTTAACAAACCAAAATAAAAATATACTGCTTAAGATAAAACCAATTCCCATGCCTTTCAAAAAGTTTTTGTTACTAAACATACTTTAGTCCTTTCTTAGCAAGTTCTAATATCAACTCGATTTCCCCATGCCCCATTTTCATTTTTTTTGCGATCGCATCAATTGAGGCTCCTGATTGATAGAGTTCAAAGATTTGCGCATATCTTGGGTTTACATGATTCGTTCCTTTATCTCGTTCTATTTTATCTAAACGTTCTTCCACATTTTTCATTTTCCTGTTTAATTCTGCATAATATTCTTGTTGTGACTTTTTTATTTGCTTAAATAACTCTTGATTTTCAAAATCCAATTGAATCGTAAATTCATCAAATACTTTTTCAATTTTTTCATCAATAATTGAATCCTGATTCGGCTTGAAAAAAGAAATAATTAAAAAAACAATACCAATAAAAAGCAGAATGAATTGTAACCAAATGATGTTCATTTATATCACCTTTACTGGATAAGTTATAGTTTAATATCTATCATTCTTCCTTTGTTAGGGTCATTATTTCTTGGTGTTCTTGTTGAATTATTTTCATTTAATTGAGATTTATTTGTTTTGTCAATTTTTTTACGTTTTTCTTTGTCTAACTGTTTTGTCTCTGTAAGAAATAAGCTTTGCTCAACGATTGCTTTTTGCTGCATGTTTTGTTGATACTTGCTTATTTCCTGCATTTTAGGGAAAGTCAAATGAAGTTCAAGTGACCTTAGGCTCATAGTATTTCACCCCTTACAATATTACAAAGATTTATAACAGTTTAGCAATAATTTCTCCCTCTTCTTGCACAAATTTTATATGCTTATATTCCTGGTTAATAAACTTGTTTGTTTTACCAATCACTAACTTCACTCCTGGATAAATCACCTTAAATACTTCTATGGTTGCCCGTTCAATACGATTAAATTGGCTTTCTATTTCTTTTTCTCGCTCCATGATTTCTTTTATCTTTCTCTCCATAGATATCTGTTGATTGATTAACTCCACCTGTAGCTGTTTCTTTTCTGGTGGTAATGTATTAGTAGTTCTCTGCATTTTTTCTAGTAAATGAAGTGCTTTTTTTATTTTATCTAAAGAATGAAAGATTTCTCGTTTTTCAGTCTGAAGATGATTTAATTCACTTCTTAATTCAGGATTCATCCCTACTTCTAGTATTGTTGAAGTCGCTAATTGATTGCCAATTGTGATAGCTGAAATTTTCTCACCTGCTTGTATCTTACCTCCGACAATTAAACCTTTTGTTCCAGAACAAGTGACTTGCTTTCCAGCACTAACATTACTATGCATAATACTTTGCGAAACATAAACATGCTCATAAGCATGAATGTCCCCTTCAAGAATAAAAGAAGCTATTACGTCTTTTTTCGATTTAATCAAAGATTTATTATGACCGATTACTCCCTGTTGAATAATAATATCTCCACCAGCTATTAGTTTTGATCCCTCTACATTTCCATAAATTCGAATATCTCCTGTTGCCCAAATTTTAAAACCATCCGGTACGTTCCCTCGAATTACGACAGTACCGACAAAATCAATATTCCCAACACTAAAATCTACGTCTCCATTCACCTCATAGATAGGGAAAACATTAATTTTGTCCTGATCTGTTACAACGACTTGACCATCAATTGCAGCATAAAATTTATCCTTTGTTTGATTCATTACCACATTTTTCCCCGGTTTTAAATAGACATCTTTTCCTTTTTTTGCAGGAATAAGATCTCCTGATACTGTTCTTCCTGCCTCTCCTTCAGTAAAAGGAATCTTTTGAGCGATCAATTCACCTTTTTTAACATTAAGAATTCTCTTAACTGAATAATAATCTACTCTCCCATCACTTAACTCCTTTGGTCCAGTATTTTCTTGAATATAAAATTCACCCCATTCTATACGAGCATCTTTTCCATCAAGCGGAGCCAAACCATGAGCGATGTTAACAGTTTTTCCTATATATGTTAATGGATGAGCACATATTAATGAAAGTTGTTGCTCATCCAAACCATAGATAACCTTATGTTTTTCTAAATATTCTTTCATTAACTCACTGGGAATAGGGCTATTGATTCTATCATCGTAAACAAAAGTTAAAGTTGCCAACATACCTGAATTCAAAATAGTGACTTCAATGATCGTTGACAATTTCTCCATTTCAAGTTGATTGTCCATCATATAGCCCCCCAAAAAAATAATTAAGATTAGAAAATGTTTTTCTTTTGCCTACTTAAAGATCCTCTTAGTCGATAGATTGCCTTTGTATGTAACTGTGATATTCTTGAGGTTGATAATTCTAAAATCTCTGATATCTCCGTTAAATTTAATTCCTCATAATAATATAATGAAACCACTAATTTTTCTTTTTCTGGCAAACGATCTATTGCTTTTGACAAAATATCCTTGAGATTTTGCTGATTAATTTTTTCCTCGATAACCTGCCTTGAATCTGAAAGCATAGATAAACGGGTATTTTCCCCTTCCTCATCAATCGGTTCATCTAAAGATATATAACTTAGAAAAGCGGTTTCTTTAATGCTTTGATAAAACTCATCTAGTTCCATTCCTAGATATTGTGTTACTTCTAGATCAGAAACAGATCTTAAAAATTTTTGTTCCAATTCTTGGTAAGCTCGTTCAATTTTTTTTGCCTTTTCACGAATAGAACGTGGGATCCAATCGTTTTCACGTATTCCATCCAATATTGCTCCACGAATACGAAGACTAGCATAAGTTTCAAATTGTAAGCCTCTATGAGGGTCAAATTTTGTTAAAGCATCAAGTAAACCAATCACACCATGACTTTTTAATTCATCAAAAGTAACTTGATTTGATAATGATTTTTTCATTTTATTTACAATTTGCTCTACTAACCTCATATAATGCTCTACCAATTCTTCATAGGCTTTTGGATCATCATTATCTCGCCATGATTGCCAAAGTTGATTTATTTTTTGTTGTTCTAGGCTTTTCATATGATGACACCAACTTTCTATTCATCTTGAGACAAGTTTCGAATCCCATTTACATATTTCTCTATTTCATCTTCACTTTCTATTTTTGGAAAATGAAGAGGTTGAAATAAATCTTCATCGTTTATTGAGGCTTTTACATCAATATGCTGTTTTTGTTGTGGTATCAATAAAAATCCAATAATGATACCCACAGCTGTAAACACGATAAAAGCAAAAAGTCCTCGAATCAAAGAAGTATAAAACAAGTTCACTTTCCAATTTAGAATAAAAACCAACAAGAAAGCAAAACAACCAAGAACAACTCCAAACAACAATTCTTTAACAACTTTCATATCTCGTTTACACCTTGATTAGCTGTTTTAATATAAAGTATGCCTGTTAAAATATCCAATTCTATTGTTCTACCAAAATTCCCACCCGTATCTTCTGCAATGATAGGAATACCTAATTCTTTTAGAGATACTTTTGAGGCCTCCACATTTCTTGGGCCAATTCTCATCATATCATTTTGAGATTGAAACTGAAACATTTGTGCGCCACCTGCTAATTTAGCAACCATTAAACTTTTCTTTGCACCCAATTGAACCATTTTTTCAACTAATAATGGCACCGCAGTATCTGCATACTTAGCTTTATTAAGTTGACCTATTTTAACCATTTCAGAAGATGGAAGCATTATATGGGCTAAACCACCTATATGGTTAACCTTGTCAACAATCGCAATTCCCACACAAGAACCCAATCCAGTTGTTCTAAGTCGATCTGGGGTGATTGCGATGTTCAAGTCTGCCATGCCTACTTTGATCACACTCATTCCCATGGTACTCCTAAAGCTGAAAATAGAGGCTGAAATGATTCTGGGTCAGGAATCAAAAAGAAGTGGCCTTCTACTAAATTATTGCCATCAAGAAATGTGGTATCAATTACAATCGCTACATCACTGTATTGACTAATTTGAATTAAACCAAAACTTAGAATCGCACCTACCATATCAATTGCAATAGATGGAACAGTAGGATTCATTTTAAGGTTTGTAAAATCTGCTAGTGATGAAAGGTAGGAACCTGTTAATATATTCCCTAATTCGTTTAAAGCTGAATATTCCAAATCTGTAAATCCTTCGTGCTTTACATCATCACTGTTTAACATATATTTTAATAATTGCTTTGCAGATTCTTTCGTCATCATAAAAAACATATTGCCAGGAACATCGCCTTCTACTCTTAAAAAAATTCCAACCATGACTTGATCTTCTCCCCCTAAAAACTCTTCGATCTCGGAAAAGGGGAGAATTTTCACCTTAGGGACATTCATTTCAATCGTTTTCTCAATCATAGTGGAAAGGGCAGTCGCAGCGTGTCCTGCTCCTATATTTCCTACTTCTTTTAACAGGTCAAGTTGTAAATCTTTTAATTGATTTAATTTATTCATCACTATGCACCGAATTTTTCCAATTCTTTCATTTCATCCACATTTAGCACTTTATCTAAATTAAGCAAAATAAGTAGGCGATTAGATAATTTAGCAACACCACGAAGATAAATAGCCTCGACAGCACCAACCACTTTTGGAGGTGGTTCAATCGCTTGAACAGGGATGTCAATTACATCATTTGCTGCATCTACTATTAATCCCACTTCCATCTCTTCTACATTTACAATTATGATACGGGTAGATTCATTATAATCTTTTTGTTCAATACTAAATCGTCTTCTTAGGTCAATGATCGGAATAACAACTCCTCGAAGGTTAATAACCCCTTTTACAAAAGGAGGAGTGTTTGGAACACGGGTGATATGTTCCATCCGTTCAATAGATTTTACTTGTTGAACATCTACTCCATACTCCTCACTTCCTAAACGAAAGACAATAACTTTAATTTCACTACTGTTTTGTTCTACTGTATTGCTCATATGAATCCCTCCTATTTTATTAACGAATTTGTATCGATAATTAAAGCAACCTGACCATCTCCAAGAATTGTTGCACCAGAAATAGCAAATACATGTGGTAAATAGGAACCTAAAGATTTAAGTACTATTTCTTGTTGACCAATAAAGGAATCAACGATTAAGCCAGCCATTTTTTCTCCTTTACGCACAATTACGACAGAAATATCCTCTTCTTCAATATCCCCATCAGGTACTTCAAATACTTTCTTTAGCGAAACAAGTGGCACAATATGCCCTCGAAAATCAATCACTTGTTGTTTATGGGCATACATGATTTCTTCCGGTCTATAGATGGCTGTTTCAATAATTGAACTTAAAGGTATTGCATATTTTTCATTTTGTATTCTAACTAACATAGCCGAAATAATAGAAAGTGTTAAAGGTAACTGAATAGTAAACGTTGTTCCTTTACCTAATTCTGATTCAATAGAAACAAAACCACCTAAGGCTTCAATCTTTGATTTTACAACATCAAGACCAACACCACGCCCAGAAATGTCTGAAATCTTTTCAGCAGTACTTAATCCTGAAGCAAATAAAAGGTTATAAATTTGATTGTTTGTCAAATTTCTTGCCTCTTCTTGACTGATTAGCTTGCGTTCTATTGCCTTTTTAAGAACTTTTTCTTTATCAATTCCACTACCATCATCACTTATCTCGATAAATACATAATTCCCACTATGATATGCTTTAAGAGAAATTTCTCCTGTTTCAGGTTTATGATTCTTAATTCTTTTTTCAACCGATTCTAGTCCGTGGTCTATCGCATTTCTTAACAAATGGACAAGTGGGTCTCCTATTTCGTCAATGACGGTTCGATCTAGTTCAGTTTCAGCTCCAATAATCGTTAAATTTACTTTTTTATTAAGTTCTTTAGCTAAATCTCTAATCATTCTTGGAAAACGATTAAATACCTGTTCAATTGGGACCATTCGTAGATTCAAAATAATATTTTGTAAATTACTACTAATTCGACTCATGTGTTCAACCGTATCTGTTAATTCAGAATTCCTTATTTCTGCAGATAGTTGCTCCAACCGACCTCTATCGATGACCAATTCACTAAACAAGTTCATCAATTCATCTAAGCGTTCAATATCGACACGGATCATTTTACCTGTTGGACCTTTATGATGTTGCTGTATATTTTGATTATTTTGCTGAGCTTGCGAATTAGTCTCTACTTTTTTATCATGTTCATTTAATAGAGTACTAGAAATTGTTGTAATTTGAACGTCAACAATTTCAGAGATATGTAAGATTTCTTTTTTAATATCTTCTTGCTGGTTTTTTGATATTAGAATGACTGAAAATTCATGATCAAAATCCTCATTTTCAATTTCTTCTACTGAAGGAATAGCTTTTAAAATCTCACCAAATTGTTCTAATGCTCGAAAAACCATATATGCTCTAGCAGACTTAAGCATACTTCCTTGATCAAGGAAAATTTTTAAATGATAAACTAGAAAACCTGATTCTAAGGATTGGTGTAAAACTGTTTTTTCATATTCATCAAATGTTATCTGATTCCTATCCTCACTCTTGATTTCCACGTCTGTAGCTACATTAGGCAATGTTGAATTACCTGAGACGATCCCTTGTAGTTCATTGATTACGGTAGAACTATCTAAGTTACCATCTCCACCATCACTAATTGAAAGAATCATTTGTTCTAACAAATCAACACAATGAAAAATCGTATCCATTAAACGCGGGTCAACCTGTTTTTTATGGTTTCTAACTTGATCTAATACGTTTTCCATCTCATGAGTTAATGTAGCCATACTTTCATAACCCATCGTTGCAGCCATTCCTTTCAACGTATGGGCAGATCTAAAAATTTCATTAACCAAATCGAGATTTTGTCGATCTTTTTCTAGTAATAATAATTTCTCATTTAATGATTGTAAATGTTCTTTAGATTCCTCTAAAAATATCTCTACATATTGATTTAAATCCATGACTGCCACCTCCTCTGTTTTTGAACAGATTCTAAAATTTTATTTGTAATATGATGCAACGGAATAACCATATCAATTAAACCTTTTTGGATTGCTGACTTTGGCATTCCATAAACCACACAGGTTGTCTCATCCTCGCCAATGGTAATCACTTGCTCCCCTTGTTTTGCGATCGTTAATCCTTTTGTTCCATCGTTTCCCATTCCCGTCATAATAACAAAGATTTTCTTTGTACGTATTGTGGCCAAGGATTGAAATAAAACATCTACGGAAGGACGATGTCCTGATACTGGATCATTCTGATTAAGTTCAATTTTAAACTGTTTTTGAAGTTGCCGAACAGTCATATGATAATTTCCGGGTGCAATATATGCTGTCCCAGCCTTAATTAATTGCTGATCTTCTGCTTCAAGCACTTCAATCTCAGATAGTGAATTTAAACGTGTGGCTAGAGATTTTGTAAAACCCGCTGGCATATGTTGTACAATTAAAATTCCATAGGGGAAGTTTTTTGGGATCTTTGTGATTACCTCTTGTAAAGCCTTTGGTCCACCAGTTGAAGTTCCAATAGCAATGATTCCCTCTATATGACCAGTTTCAATCTCGAGACAATTTACCGTTTTTGTTTCTCCCTTTGTTTCTTTTCTATCATTATAATTCAAGTGTTTATGCCATTTTTCCTTTTGACGATGAGCAATTATTATTTTATTTATCAATTCATCTTTAACCTTTTTTATATCAAACGAAATAGCCCCAGAAGGTTTTGCAACAAAATCGAATGCCCCTTTTTGTAATGCTTGAACTGTAATATCTGTACCCTGTTTGGTTAAACTACTAAGCATAATAATTGGGACAGGCTTCTTTTTCATGATTTGCTCTAGTGCTTCTAACCCATTCATTTGAGGCATCTCGACATCCATCGTGATCACATCTGGATTCAGTCTAAGATGTTTTTCTACAGCTTCAATTCCATTTTTAGCTGTATCTACAACTTCTATGATCCCACTTTCTACTAAAAAATCAGAAATGAGCTTCCTCATAAAAAATGAATCATCTACAACTAAAACTCGAATAGGTTTCATACTATCACCTCTATCTATGAAACCAGTATGTCATTCTTTCTAAAAAGCTACGAACACCTTTTGAGTGAACATATTCATGATTACTTAAATAATTTTGTACCAAATTATTAATACTTCTGGAAGCTCTACTATTTGGATAAGATAAATAAAATGGTTCTTGTTTTTTTACGGCTTTTGGAACAATTTCATCATCATATATAAACCCAAGTAAGCCAATATCGCAGTCCAAAAATCGTTTTGCTACTGCTTTGATTCGATTTGCCGTATTATGTCCCTCTTGTTCGTTGGTAACGCGATTTATTACTAAAGAAATCTTTATTTCTTTCTTTTTAGAAAAAATCATTTTAATCATCGCATAAGCATCAGTTATTGAAGTTGGTTCCGGTGATGTAACTAAGAATATCTCATCTGAAGAGAACATAAATTTTAAAGATTCTGGGGTAATCCCTGCTCCTGTATCAATTAGTAAGGTATCTACATAACCATTAAGCAAGAGAAACTGTTCAAATAGATAAGGAAAATATTTTTTTTTCATATCAAAAAGTCCTTCTAAATCAGACCCACCAGCAATAAATTCTAATTCGTTAGGTCCTTTTTCTAGGATGTCCCAGATTTGCAAATGTTGGTATAGCATATCCTGCAAAGTATATTTTGGTGCAATTCCCATAAGAATATCGATATTTGCTAAGCCAATATCTGCATCCAAGATAACTGTTTTATGTTGCTTTTCCAACAACGCTAAGGCAAAATTTAGGGTGAAATTTGACTTTCCAACTCCTCCCTTACCGCTTGTGATTGTAATCACCCTTGTTAGACGTTCCATTTTATTAGGAGTTGATTGTAATTTTTTCCTCAAATCTGCTGCTTGATCATAAATCATAATTAAACCCCCAATATAGCCTTAGCCAGTTTCTCTACATTAAATACTTCAATGTCATCAGGTACATTTTGACCATTTGTTATATAAGAAATTTTATATGGAAAGGAAGAGATAATGTTTAAAATTGCACCATATGTCAATGTTTCGTCATATTTGGTAAATAATAGCTTATCGATCTTTACTTTATTAAACTGTCCCAAAATAGATACCATATCTTCATATTTGTGAGTAAGACTTAGGACTAAGAATGTTTCGCTTGCGTCAGTTTTGGCTAAAATTCGATTCAATTCAGAAATATACATTTCATTGTGGTAGTTACGCCCTGCTGTATCCATAAAAATTAAGTCATAATCTTTTAGCTTATCTATTGCCCTTTGAGTTTCTTGTGGAGAAAAAACGACTTCTAAAGGACTATTGAGAATTTCTGCATAAGTTTTTAGTTGATCAACCGCTGCAATTCGGTATGTATCGGCTGTAATGAAGGCAATACGTTTTTTATATTTTAAGACTTGTTCTGCAGCTAATTTAGCGATTGTCGTTGTTTTCCCTACGCCTGTCGGACCTACAAAATGAAGAATTTTTGTTTTATCTTGTATTTCACGATGTTTCGCATTCATCCGATTGATAAGGTTCTGTTTAACTTCTTCGATAATCTTTCCTTTGTTTTCTTGCTGATCTATCCTTTTGATTGTATCTTCTAAAAGTTCAACTGCAACCTCTTCTTTTACCCCTTGTTCAATAAGACGTTTGTATATTTCCTTCATTTCATTCTGATAAACAGTTTTAAAATGGATAGTTTCATTCTCGTTGACCATCATTTTAACCATAAAAGACTTTAAATCTTTTACTTCCTGTAATAAAACATTGGTATTGGAAGGTTTAAGAGGTTTATCTATTCTTGTTGTTTCAGCTAACATTGGTGTTTTTTGATCTACTGCTGCAATCACCTCCGTTTTTTCTTTTCCAAACAAACCCAAAAATCCACCAATTCTTATCTTCTTTGTATGCAAAATGATTGCATCTTTTCCTAATTCCATTTTGATTTGTTCCATCGCTTGAGGTAATGAATCAACCACATATCGTTTTACCTTCATTATATATTCACCACTCCTACACTTTGAACTTCAACATAGGGTTCCAATTCATTATAAGAAAGAATAGGTAGTTCAGGCATCATTCGTTCAACAAATTGTCTGACATACATTCGTGTCATTGGAGAGGTTAGAATAATTGGTTGCTGTCCTATTTGCACTAATTGACTTACTTGTTCATTTAGTTTTTTATAAAGAAGCTGGGAAGTATTCGGATCAATTGCTAAATAACTACCCTGATCAGTATGTTGCACACTTTCTGCAATTTTTTTCTCCAAGCCCGGGCCGATTGTAATCACTTTAAGTGGTTGGTTTGGTTCAGTATATTGTAACGTGATTTGTCTAGAAAGTGATTGCCTTACATATTCAGTTAGAATCCCGGGATCTTTAGAATAAGTTGCATAATCTGCTAAGGTCTCAAAAATCGTAACCAAGTTACGAATTGAAATCTTTTCTTTTAACAAATTGGCTAATACTTTCTGTATTTCCCCAACTGTTAGCAAATTAGGTACCAATTCATCTACTAATGCAGGCTGTGATTCCTTTACATGGTCTATCAACGTTTTAACTTCCTGCCTTCCTAATAATTCTGCTGAATGCTTCTTTATCACTTCGGTTAAGTGTGTTGCAACGACAGAAGGAGCGTCTACGACAGTATAGCCTGCCATTTCCGCTTGTTCTCTCATTTCATCATTTATCCATAACGCCGGTAAACCAAAAGCTGGTTCTACAGTTTGAATTCCTGTGATTGAATCATCCTCGATTCCAGCATTCATGGCAAGATAATGATCTAATAAAATATCCCCTTCTGCTACTTTATTTCCTTTTATTTTAATCACATATTGGTTTGGCTTTAACTGGATATTATCTCTAATTCTTACAACAGGCACCATCAATCCTAATTCAAGAGCAATTTGTCTTCTAATCATAATTACTCGATCAAGCAAATCTCCCCCTTGATTGGCATCGGCTAATGGAATAAGACCATAACCAAATTCAAATTCAATAGGATCGATTTGTAATAATTGAACGATATTTTCAGGGCTTCGAACCTGCTCAATTTCTTTTTCTTCTTCTAATTGTTCTGTCATAGACAATTCCTGAATCTGTGCCTTTTGCATTTTGTAACCACCAAAAGCTAAAACTCCAGCAATCGGAAAGGTAATGGGTCCAATAGGTGTAAGGCCAAGAATTGCTATAGTAGCTGCAACTACATATAGTAATTTAGGATAAGCAAAGATCTGACTAGTGATATCTTCACTTAAATTCCCATCCGAAGCAGCTCGAGTTACAATAATACCTGTTGCTGTTGAAATAAGTAATGCTGGGATTTGGCTAACTAACCCATCACCGACAGATAATAAGGTAAACCTTTCTGCAGATTCCCTAATACTTAGATTAAAATAAACCATCCCAATAATTAATCCACCAATCACATTGATGATTAGGATGATGATTCCAACTATGGCATCGCCTTTAACAAATTTGCTGGCACCATCCATCGCTCCATAAAAATCTGCTTCTCTTTCAATATTTCTTCTTCTTTCCCTTGCTTGCTGTTCTGTAATTAAACCAGCATTTAAATCCGCATCAATACTCATTTGCTTTCCAGGCATCGCGTCTAATGTGAAACGAGCAGCAACCTCTGCAACACGTTCTGAACCCTTGGTAATAACCACAAATTGAATAATCACTAAGATGATAAATACGATAAAACCGATCACAGGGTCTGCCCCAACAACAAATTGACCAAATGCTTCAATAACTTGGCCAGCATCACCATTTTTTAAAATCGACCTTGTTGTTGATACATTTAAAGATAGGCGAAATAAAGTAGTAATCAATAATAAAGATGGGAAAATCGAAAATTGTAATGGTTCCCTTGTAAACATAGCAACGAGAACAATTGTTAATGCAAGGGATAAATTGATAATCAATAAAAAACTTAAAAGCCAAGTAGGTAAAGGGAGAACCATCATCAAGACAATTAGAACAACTCCAATAGGAACAATCAATTGTTTCCATTGCTTCACTTTATTTCACCTCCAATTTATTCTCAAGATTTTATTTTCCCTTTTATTCGATAGACATAGGCTAGAATCTCTGCCACTGCATGAAACAATTCAGATGGAACCGTATCATCTATTTCTACTTGAAAATAGAGAGCCCTAGCCAACCATTTATTTTCAACGGTAACGATATCATTTTCCTTCGCTACTTCTTTTATTTTCAATGCAATGAAGTCCATTCCTTTAGCAATCACTTTTGGGGCGTCCATTTCATTAGGTTTATATTGAAGAGCTACAGCAAAATGTGTAGGGTTTGTAATAATCACATCGGCCTCGGGTACAGCTTGCATCATTCTACTCATTGCCATTTGCCTTTGTCTTTCCTTGATTTTTCCTTTTATTAATGGATCTCCCTCAGTTTTCTTATATTCTTCCTTTATTTCCTGTTTTGACATCCTCAGATTTTTTTCATAATCATACTTTTGATAGATATAATCTAACAGTGACAAAATGATTAAAATAGCCGAAGTTTTCAAACCAAGTTCAAGCAATAATTTGCCTACGAAAATCATTACATCTTTTAAATCATATTGGTAAAGAATAAGTAAATCTGCTTTTTTATCCATCAATACGGAAAAAGCGATATAACCAACCAAAAACACTTTTAATATGGATTTTACCAATTCCACTAAAGCGCGCTTAGAAAAGATTCGCTTTGCTCCTTCTAAAGGGTTAAGGCGTTCAGGCTTTAACTTTAATGGCTCTGCTGTATATAAAAAACCTACCTGAATTAAATTACCTGCGATTCCAGCAATAATAGCTAAGCCAAAAACAGGTAAAACAACCCATAACATATCGGTCATTGCTTCTAAAAATAACAATCGAACATTATCTGAAGTTATTTCCCAAGTGAGATATTGGTTTAACATCTTTTTAAAAAAAAGAAGAAATTGTTGGGTGATGGCAGAACCAAATAAATAAAACAATAAAAAGATCATTAAAAAAATAATAGCAGAAGGTAGTTCGGCTGATTTCGCCACTTGCCCTTTTTGTCTTGATTCTTGCTTTCTCCTAGGTGTAGCCTTTTCTGTTTTTTCTCCCGCAAAGTATTGTAAATTCATTCGTAATTTAGGCATATTATGACCCCATTAAATCCATCAATTGTCTCATTGAGGTAAACATTTCTTGAAAAAGGTCTTGGAACAAATAGATAAAACCGGGCACGAGAATAAATAGAATCAGAAAATGTATGATAATTTTTAAAGGTAACCCCACCACAAAGACATTCAATTGGGGTACAGTTCTTGCTACGATCCCTAATGCGACATCACTTAAAAATAAAGTACCCACGATAGGAGCAGCAATTTTTAATGCAATCACAAACATTTGTGTAAAGGCATTTACAACAAAGAACAACAAGGATTCATCATTTAATCGAGTTAACCAAGACCCAGATATAGGTAAAAACTGGTAACTGGACACTATCCCATCAATTAAAAGATGGTGTCCATTAAGTGTTAAAAATAATAACATAGCAAACATATATTTAAAATTACCCATCAAAGGAGAAGAAACACCAGTCTGCGGATCAATCACATTTGCAATGGCAAATCCTATTTGCATATCAATGAAAGAACCTGCGATTTGAATGCTAGTAATCAACAATTGAGCAATCCATCCTAATAACAAGCCGAAAAGGGTTTCCTGTAATATTAAAACAAGAAACATACTACCGATAGATAAATTTGGGATTTCAACGTCTATCGTCGGTAGAATCACTAATGATGTAAAAAAACCGAGCCCAATTTTAAACTGATTTGGTACCCCTCTTGAAGAATAGATAGGTGCTGTTACAAAAAAGGCCGTCATCCTAACAAAAACTAAAAAAAAGAGATAGACCATCGAAAGATTAAACATATTCTGTTCACCAAGTTAATTAAGATTTTGCCCGATTTGATTAAAAATCGACTCGGTAAATTCTACTAAATGTGATAACATCCATGGTCCAAAAATAACAATTGCTAGCAAAACAGCAATAATCTTAGGGATAAATGCTAGAGTTTGTTCCTGGATTTGGGTCGTTGCTTGAAAGATACTTACGATCAAACCAACTAATAATCCTAAACCTAACATTGGTGCACTAACAATCAAAATCGTATACACAGATCGTTCAAATAGATGAATAATAAAATTTTGCGACATCTTTAAACAACACTCCTAATTGAAGCTTTCTAGTAACGATTTCACCACTAAGTACCAACCATCGACCAAAATAAACAAAAGAATCTTAAACGGAAGTGAAATCATAACAGGAGGTAGCATCATCATTCCCATTGCCATCAATGTACTAGCAACAACCATATCTATAATTAGAAAAGGTATAAAAATCATAAAGCCCATTTGAAACGCAGTCTTCAACTCACTGATTGCAAAGGCTGGTACGAGAACTCTTAACGGCATTTCATCTATATTTTTTGGTTTTTGCATCTTAGAATAATTTAAAAACAGCAATAGATCCTTTTCCCTTGTTTCTTTAATCATAAAGTGTTTAAATGGTTTAGCCGCTTCATTGAAAGCTACCTCTTGGGTAATTTTCCCATCTAGATAAGGTTGTAATGCATTCTGGTTTACCTCGTTTAATGTTGGACCCATGATATACAGGGTAATAAATAAGGCTAAACCAATGATGACTTGGTTAGGTGGCATCTGCTGAGTTGCTAAAGCATTTCTTACAAATGACAAAACAATAACAATTCTAGTAAAACTAGTCATTAAAATTAAAATGGCTGGTGCTAGAGATAGAACCGTTAATAGAATAAGAATCTGTAACGTCGTGGCCACGTTTTCAGGATGATCTGAAGTGTTTATGTTAAAATCCAAACCGGGAATAACCACGTCACTAGCAGCATGTGCCTCAATAGGAAGTAAGATCAGCAATAATACACCTATTAGAATACGAATTTGTTGTTTATTCATGTTGATCCCTTTTCTCTACTTTTTCATCATGTTTTTCAAGCCACTGATTAAAGGTCTCTCTTCTGCGCTCTTTTAATTGATTCAGTTTTTCACTCAATACATGTTCAAATTGGTTCATATTATCTATTCCTTGTCTTTGTTTAGAAATTTGATTTCTCACATATTTAAGTATAGGAATCTGATCAATTGATTTTATTAGACGATGTGTTTGCTCAGATTCAACCTGTATAGATTGTTTAATAGAATTCAATTCTTCTTCTGTTTCAAGTATATGAATCAATTGAACCTCTTGACCAACCCCTAAAAGATAAACTTTATTACCTATTTCCACAATCTGTAGTGATTTATTCTGCCCAAGTGGGACTCCCCCCAAGTGTTTAAAAGCACTTTTCCTTGCCATTCCGTTTTTTTTAGCTAATAATCGGAAGACAATGTACATTAGACCTAAGATGACACCAAGAGAAAATATAAATTGTAGGACTAAAGTAAAAGAGATCATATTCAACTTCCTAACTTAATGCCTTTGTTATTGCCTCTATAACGCGGTCAGCCTGAAATGGTTTAACAATAAAATCCTTTGCCCCTGCCTGTATTGCATCAATTACCATTGCTTGTTGTCCCATCGCTGAGCACATAATTATTTTTGCATTCGGGTCAGATTTCTTAATTTCTTTTAAGGCGGTTATTCCATCCATTTCAGGCATAGTAATATCCATTGTAACTAAATCAGGTGAAGTCTCTTTGTATTTCTCTACAGCTTGTAAACCATCACTTGCCTCACCAACGATTTCATATCCATTTTTAGTTAAGATTTCCTTAATCATCATTCTCATAAATGCTGCATCATCTACAATTAAAATTCTTTTTCCCATTTATACTTTCTCCTCTCTATTTCTTAAATGGTTCCTATTGTAATTTTTGAATTCGATCATATTGGCTAATTATATCAGTGACCCTGACACCAAAATTTTCATCGATAACCACTACCTCTCCTTTTGCAATGAGTTTATTGTTAGCAAAAATATCTACTGGTTCACCTGCTAATTTATCCAATTCTATAATAGAACCTTGCGCAAGCTCCAAAATATCTTTTATCAACTTTTTAGTTCGCCCTAACTCAACAGTAATTTGTAGGGGAATATCCATCAAAAGGTTTAAATTAGGCTCTTGATGTGAGGACAACTGTTGAAATTGAAAATCTGAAAATTGAGCAGGTTGAACATTTACATTAGCTGCTTGTTGATGGTAATTCGCAGAAGATCCCAAATGATTATATGTTTTAGGTGCTACAGAACCATGAGTTTGCTGTGAAAAATTTATTGGTGGTACTTCTGTAACCATTGGTTCTGGTGTTTTAACAGAATGATCATTGCTTTCCTTCCTAGTATTTGGTTTATTTTCAACTTTTTCTGGTGGATATGTTCCCATTAGCATACCTATCATATTTTTTGCAAAATTTACCGTTGTTAATTGCATGATATTTGAATCAATAAGCTCTCCTATTTTTAAACGAAAAGAAACTTTCACAAGGACATCTTCTTTTGGAATATTATTTTCCCCTTGTCCTTGTTCTAAATCTAAAATATCAACTCCTGGGGGAGAAATGTTCACAGTCGTGTTAAAAACAGTGGACATTGAAGTTGCAGCTGATCCCATCATTTGATTCATTGCCTCTTGAACAGCACTAATGTCCATTTCGGTCAATTCCTCATTTAAAAGTTCCTTACCAGAACCTCCTAACATAAGATCCGCAATAATTTTTGCATCGATCGATTTTATGACTAAAAGGTTGAGTCCCTGAAATCCCTCAGTATATTCAACATGAATTGCAACATGTGGAGATGGAAACTCATTTGTTAAATTATCTTTATGGACGACAGAAACGTTTGGTGTAGTAATCTCTACTTTTTGACCTAATAATGTAGATAAAGCTGTTGAAGCACTCCCAAAGGAAATATTACCTATCTCCCCTAATGCATCTTGTTCAATTGGTGAAAAATATTGATTTATATCTAAAACTTCATTTCCCTGATCAATTTGACTTTGGCGTAATAAGGCATCAATTTCATCTTGGGACAACATATCTCTACTCATCCATGTTCACTCCTTCCTCTACCAAATTGATGATTTGAACAGCCAGTTTTCCCTTTGTTAAACCTGGTTGCACATAATATTTTGGTGTTTCTCCAACAAATGCCTTTAGCGGTTCAGAAACCTGTTTATCCAATTGTATAACGTCTCCAACCTTTAGCTGAATTAAGTCAGAAACTCGAATCATTGAAGTACCTAACTCAATTTTGATCGGAAGACTTGCATATTGAATTCTTTTCTTAAGATTGTCATAATCTGCTGATTCAACTTTTTTTTGTCCTGCAAACCAATGATGAGCAGATAATTTATGCATAACAGGTTCTAAAACCACATGGGGGAGACATAGGTTCATCATCCCCGTTGTATCACCTATTTTTGTACTTAAGGAGATCACCGCCACAGTTTCATTTGGTGAAACAATCTGCATAAATTGGGGGTTCATCTCCATCACTTCTAGTTTGGGTTTTAGATCTATAATATTTTTCCAAGCTTCTTTAAAGTTATCTAGTACACGAATAAACATTCTTTCCATGATCATTGATTCAATTTCTGTCAAATTCGCAATTTTATTTGGAGCATTACCAGAGCCTCCCAAAAGTCGATCAAGCATTGCATAGGTAATGTTTGGATTGACTTCTAAGACCATTCTTCCTTCTAAAGGTTGAGCCTCAAAAATATTTAATATGGTCATTTTAGGGATGGAACGAATGAATTCATCATATGGCAATTGGTCTACAGATACAACCGTAATTTGAACAAACGTTCTTAGTTGAGCTGAAAAATAGGTTGTCAATAAACGGGCAAAATTTTCATGTAGTCTAGTCAAACTTCGAATTTGATCTTTAGAAAACCGTAAAGCTCGTTTAAAATCATAGACTTTAACCTTCTTTATTTCCTCTTCCTTTTTTAGTTCTTCTGCATTCATTTCTCCAGATGAAAGAGCGGCTAATAACGCATCTATTTCACTCTGGGATAGAATTTCACTCATTCTTTATCACCCCCTAACTTTAATATGGAAGAATTATGATTGAAGAAAAATTTGGGTAATATCAATACTAATCACTTTTCCATCTTGTAAAATTTTATTCAATCTTACCATGAGATCAGACTTAAATTGATTTATCTTCTCTTCAGTTGCAAAAGAATCTGAAGTTAAGTTTTTTAGCAATAAATTGATTCGATCTTTGATTTGAAACATTCTTTTTTCAGCTTCAACCTTTGCTTTTTCATTATCTGTTTGTAACGTCATTTCAAGAACGATAATGGTAGAATCCCCTAAATTGGTGTTGATCTTCGGTACATTTACAGTTAATGGAACAATATCATCTATAGTTGGGACTTCAACAATACCACTAGCTGAGGTCTTTACATCTCTAAACGTATATTGATAAAGAAAGAAAGCAACAAGACTTAATAGTGTTATGGAGATGATTATAATTAATGCCATATTAAATAATTTATTTTTAAACATTTTAACCCTCCCAACGATCCACTTTATTCTTACTTATACGTTATCATATGAGTTCTTCTGATAAAATCCTCGAATCGTTGAATAATTTCTTCGACGGATTGGGAAACGATCAACTTTTTACCAGTGGTTAAGGTTATGATCGTATCGGGTGTTCTTTCTACTGACTCGATTAATAAAGCATTGATCACAAATTCAGAACCATCTAGACGGTTAACAATGATCATATATTTTAACCCCTTCGCAAATTTTTACCTAAGAGGATTCCTATGTATGGTAGTAAGCTGGGGAGATTTACTCCCCAGTTACAATTGATAAAACGATGACTCTATAAATCTTCTAATCTACTAACGCTTTAAATTAACTAATTCCTGTAAGATTTCATCAGAAGTTGTAATAATTCTTGAGTTTGCCTGAAAACCCCTCTGAGCAACTATCATTTCAGTGAATTCAGAGGTCAAGTCGACATTAGACATTTCAAGTTGTCCAGAAACAATACTTCCCGTTCCCTGATCTGGATCTTGTGGAGTAATCACCTCTATTTCTCCATCAGGGTTAGCATTTAATGTCATTTTATACATCGTATTACCAACCTTTTCCAAACCAGCTGGATTTTGTACCTTAACTAAACCTATTGTAGCAATTGGATCCGGTTCGATCGTACCATCAGCATTTGTCACATAGATACCACCATTAGAACCAATCTCAAATGCCTGAACACCATCTAAGCTAATTGGATCCCCACCTTCACCCAAAACCAAATATCCTTGAGATGTAACAAGATTACCAGCAGCATCCTTTGTAAAATTTCCAGCCCGAGTTAAATAAATATTTTCGTCATCTCCATTTTGTTTAACCGCAAAAAAACCGTCTCCATCAATTGCTAAATCAGTTGGTACGTTTGTTGTCATAAAACTACCCTGTGTATGAATGGTATCAATTGCTGAAATACTTGCTCCCAAACCAACTTGTTTAGGATTTACACCACCCCTTACACCTAATTCAGGTGCAGTAATACCAGACATTTTCTGACTTAAAATATCTTGGAATAATACTCTTCCAGCCTTAAAACCTGGTGTGTTAACGTTCGCGATATTATTTCCAATTACATCTAGTTTCGTCTGAAATCCTCTCATTCCTGAAATACCTGAGTATAATGCTCGTAACATTCTTTTTCCTCCTTTAGTTCACCGTATCTATCTTTCAACGGCGTGAAGGCCTCCCACTATGGGTCCAGCCCTTATAAAATAATTGCACTATCAATATTCGTAAAAATATGCTCCTTCATTGAAGTCTGATCAATCGTTGTCACTACAACACGATTAGGGATATTTACTATAAAGGCTAGGTCTTGTAAAAGAATTAATGAATCTTTTGCTCCCTTTTGCGCTGCTTTTTGAACCGCTTCATTTAGTTGATCGATAGATTTTATATCTAATTGTATCCCTCTGCTTGTCAGTCTTTGTTGCGCATGCGCACTAAATTTTACACCTTGGTTAGCTTGATCTAGTTTATCACTCAGAATGGTATTAAAATTTGTGATATTATGCTTTTTTGATACCGTTTTTGTTGTTTGAAGGGGATATTTAGGAAAATAGGATTGTCCAATGTTAAAAGATTGACTCATTTCACCCCCTCCTATTCTATTTTGACTAAGTCAGAGATCAATAATTCTTGTCCATCAATATTGACATAATGCTGGTTTTCCTTAAAAAGAATACTTTGTATTGAGCCAAAGGTCTCGTTTCCATTTTGGTCTAACCAAAACCCTTTCTTTCCAATCAAATTAGAATAACTCGCAATCAATTGATAGTTATTAAGCGACGGATCCTTAAGATTAGCAAATTCTTGAGCAATTGTAGTCTGTATCTCAAGAACTTTCTCTGTTGTTTTATTCAGATTCGCGATTTGTTCTAATGTGCTAAATTGTGCCATTTGTGCAATGAATTCACGATCTTGCAATGGCTGTAAAGGATCTTGATTTTTTAGCTGGGTAACAAATATCTTAAGAAAGTCGTCTTTTCCTAAAATACTTTGTTCTGAAAGGGCACTCTGAGAATTTACATTACTTGCCGTTGAAGTGCTCTCAGTTACGTTCAACTGTTCTTCCCCCTTTTATACGGTATAATCGATTCCAGTTATCTCAGAATCTACCCCCAAAAACTCTTCAACTTCAATCGAATAAGATTTAGTATAGCTATTCATCCTTCTCTGTTTCGATTGTTGATATGAAGAATGTTGTTGGGAAAAGTTAAAATGATTTCCCAATTCACCACCTGCACCATAAGCGGATGAATGAGAAGCAACCTGTATTTCAACCCGTCCAACCTGATAACCTTGTTGAATAAAGGATTGCTTTAGTTGCTGGATTTGACCTTCTAATAATTCCTTACTTAAGCCTGATTCCACCAAAAATTGTGCAGAAATCTGACCTTGATTATGGGAGATCTTTACAACCATTTGGCCAAGTTCTTCTGGATGTAATTGAATTTTGGTTTCAGAAATACCATTGGGCAATTTAACATTTCGAATTAAAATTTTTCCTAACTCAGAGCTGAAGTTTTGGTCTTGTTGTAAATGTTCAACAGGCAGTTGATTTGTGACTTTCGTTTCTTTCCCCAAATTCACAGATTGATAGCTTTGTACATGTTTAAGTTCTAAGCTTTGAATAGGCTTTTCTTCATCCTTTATCCCATTCAAATTAGATGAAGATTCTAGTGAGGAAGAAATTGGTGAAATTGACCCTAATCTAGTTACTTTGACGGCCTTACTTTTTTCTTCAGAATTTAAAACTTTACCTGTTTCAGGGGTATCATCCTTGCGATTATTCCCCATCTTATCAACACCTATTTCATTTGCAAATTTAGGAAATAAGCTTTTGTTCTCACTAAGGATCTCTTTTATTTTTTGTAAAAGGAGCTTGAATTGCTCATTTTGTTCTAATTGATTTACTATATTTAATGGCATTTCTGTATCTTTCATTTTGATCTTAGAAAGAACGGCTTCTAATTCATGAGTATTAAAAGATTCTTGTAAAATACGAGAAAACAGTTGTTGCTGCTGATTAGGTAATTTTTGGAGAACTTCTACCAATTCTGGAGTAGGTTTTTTTATCGTTTTTAAAGTCTCCAAAATCTGACTTAATTCTAGATTTACTTCTTCTGACTTAACATCTCCTGTGAAAGTAAGAAGATTAAACGTCAAAATAGGAATAGAACCATTTGCAAAACCAGATAAAGCTGGATTTTCTAACAGCCCTTTTGCTTTTACTTGCTCTTCCAAAAGAGATTGATCAGCTACCTGATCATTTTTCAATGTTGACATAAGTAAATCGTCAGATAAGACTTGTTCTCCTTGAACTTGCTGGAACCCATGCAGTAGCATTGCAAAGATAGAGGTCTCTTGTTGTTTTTCCCTTTTATTCGTTTCTTTAACTGGTATTGTTTGATTCTCTTGTATATTTGTAATTTGAGCAGCCTCCATTTAGTTCACCTCCTTTCTAAGATAATGATTCAATTTAATTTAATTTAATTTACTAAACCAATAGATAATTTTGCCGCAATATTTGGTTCCATTTCATTTAAGATTTTTGACCTTGATAAAGGATCCATAACACGGAGAATTGCTCTAGCTTTATTTGAATTTTGATTAGAAATAGAAATTATTGTCTGAGCCGCTTTGTCTGGACTCATGTTCGAAAGGGTAGATGCAAGCTGTTGATATTCGACTTGATCCTTTTTCAATTGATCAAGTTCTTGAGTTAATTGATTCACCCTCTCTTGTAAAGCAAGGATATCTAAGTCTTTTGAATAAGCCTGATCTTTTAAAAGAATAGATAGATCAGCTGCTTTATCTGGATTCATCTTCTCTAAGATTTGACTTTTTGCATCTAAATTCATTTGTGCTAGAATTAAAACCGCTTCACTATTACTTAGATTTGAAATAATATTCGCTGCACTCTTCGGACTCATATTTGTATAGATTTTTGCTAAATTAGCAATATCTTGTTCCCTAGATTGATCAGAAAATTTTTTTTCATCTACCTGCTTTGTTAGATCAACAATTTGTCGATTCAACTTCTGTATTTCAACGTCTTTAGTTGTAATACTTTGTTCTAATTGTTGTATGGAGTTATTTTTTTCGGATAGTGATGCCTTTAATTCCTTGATTTGTGTTTCAAGTTCAGGATTCTTATTATTCACTTTTTGATCCTGTGTTGGTATGTTTGATTCACTAGGGACTAATTTTTCTATATATGGTACTCGATTTAAAGCACTATAAATTTTTTCTTTTACATCGTAATCTAAAGCCCACAGTAAAATGCCAGTTAAGATAGCAATGAACAAGACTGGTAAGATCACAATATAAAAAAACCATTCCAACTTACCATAACTTTGCTGTTCAGCTGGTTCCATTTTCGTACCCCTTTCTACACATAAGTACGTTGGGTTACCAATTCATCAAGCTCTTTTTGTTCTAAACGATTATTTTCGATAACGAACTCTTGCCATTTTTTTTCACGCAAATTAGTCCAAATCTTTTCATCTATTTTTAATTCCTGTAGCTTTTTTTGTTTAATAGATAATTCTTCTTCTACTTTTTTTACATTTTGTTTTTTTTGTTCAATCAAGACTTCTAAATAACTTAAATAATCCTGGGACTGATGAATTTGATTGATTAAAATACCTTGCCTTTGATGAAGTATAATTTCCTCCTGCAGCTTATTTTTTTGGTTCATAAGTTCTGTCAAACGATCTTTTTCTTCTAGTAAATGATGTAAAATTTTTGTATAATTCCATTCCTCTTGCTCTCTCTTTTTTTCTTTCATATCTAAAATTTTTTGAAGATGAAATTCAAATTTCCTCATACCATAATCTCCTTAAATGTATGGATTAAGTCCTTTACTGAATCCTCAAATATTGCTTTTTCATCAACACCCTGCTTCGTAAAGTTTTCAATCATTGGGTATAGGTCAATCGCCTGATCTATCAAAGGATTCGAACCTTTTTGATAAGCCCCTATGTTGATTAAATCTTCAGCATCTCTATATACAGCTAATAGTCTTTTTAGTTTTTCAGCAGCTTCATTCTGTTCTACATCCACAATATCTTTCATTAAGCGACTTATACTACTTAAAAGGTCAATTGCAGGAAAATGGCCTTTATGTGCCAATTTTCTATCCAAGACAATATGCCCATCTAAGATTCCCCTGACAGCATCAGCAATAGGTTCATTCATATCATCTGAATCTACTAATACCGTATACAACGCTGTTATTGTTCCATATTGATTTGTACCTGTTCGTTCAAGTAACTTTGGTAGTAGTGCAAAAACAGAAGGTGTATATCCCTTTGTAGCTGGAGGTTCACCTATTGCTAATCCAACTTCGCGTTGAGCCATGGCAAAACGTGTGATAGAGTCCATCATTAAATTGACATTTAAACCTTTATCGCGAAAGTATTCTGCTATACTAGTCGCGATCATTGCACCCTTGATTCTTACTAATGCGGGTTGATCTGAAGTGGCTACTATAATGACTGACTTTTTAAGCCCTTCTTCACCTAGATCTCTCTCAATAAAGTCCCTAACCTCTCTTCCCCGCTCACCGATTAATCCTATCACATTTACATCAGCAGAGGTGTTTCGTGCGATCATTCCAAGTAATGTACTTTTTCCAACACCACTTCCAGCAAAAATACCTATTCTTTGCCCCTTCCCTACGGTAAGAAGTGCATCAATTGCTCTTATACCCAAACTGATGGGTTCAGTTATTCTAGGTCTTGTCAATGGGTTTGGAGGAAGCTGATTTGTTGAGTATAATCCGAGTCCAGGTGGTAGGGGTCTTTGATCAAGAGGCTCACCTAAACCATTTAAAATTCTCCCAAGTAAAGGAAGCCCAACTTTAACCTTTAAAGGATAACCTGTATTGATTACATCGCATCCAGGACCGATTGACCCTAGTTCTCCCAATGGCATTAACAATACTCGATTATTTTTAAACCCAACGACCTCCGCTTTAACCGATTGATTTCTATCAATAGGGTAAATAAAACAAACATCACCAATTTTACATTCAGGTCCATGAGATTCAATCGTTAAGCCAATCACTTGTGTTACTCTACCGTACATTCTTATTGGATTTGAGTGAATGACAGCATCTTTTAAACTTTCAACATCAATTCCTGAAGTCATTCCATTCGCCTACCTATTACATCCATCAGTACTTGTTTAATCTCTTCTAATTGGGTATCGATTCTTGCATCCAATGTACCTGATGAATTTCGAATCACACATCCCCCATGATCGATTGTAGGGTCGGGGAAAATCAATAATTCAACTTGTCCATGAAGTTCTAAAAGCAGTTCATCTCTAGCATTATGTAAATACGCAAAATGATTGGGACTTACATTGATCGTTATTTTTTCTAATTCTTTAGTTTGCTTCAAAGCTTCTTTCGTAATGGCTTTTATAATATCTGGATTCATTTCAATTTCTTTAAGTATAATTTTTTGAGCGATTGAAACACTTAAATCAACAAGTATGGGTTCAGCTTCACTAATAATTTGTTCTTTTAATTGATAGGCTTCCTTGAGTATTTTTTGCGCTTGATCAAATAGAGAGAGATATTGTTCTTGCATTTTTGCTTCTGCATTTTTTAAACCCTCTTCATAACCACTCTGAAACCCATCTTTTTTTACTATTTCAATAAGATTAGCATCTTCTTGTCTTTTATATTCCCACCAATCTTCAATTTCTCTTTTAGCTTGTCCCTTCATTTCTTCAATTTGGATCTTTGTTTGGTAGAGCATTCTTTCTGCCATTTCCTCGGCATCCTTTAATATCTGATCCACCTTCGTCATTTGTTCATCGTTTTTAGATTCTTCTTGTTCTACCTCTAAATCTAGTGAAGGAACCATGTTCGAGATTTTTTGAATATGGTTTATCACTTTTTTCTGATCTGTTTTATATTGAATCGATTTATATATTCTAGACAATAATATCATCGCCTCCACCACGTGCAATGATGACTTCGCCAGCTTCTTCTAAACGGCGAATGGTTGCAACAATTCTTGTTTGTGCTTCTTCAACATCCCTTAATCGAACAGGTCCCATAAATTCCATTTCTTCTTTGAATGTCTCTACCATTCGCTTCGACATATTACGAAATACTGCATCTCTAACCTCTTCACTTGCCACTTTTAAGGCCAATTGTAAATCGGCATTTTCTACATCCCTAATCACTCTTTGAATAGAACGATTATCCAAATTAACGATATCTTCAAATACAAACATTCTTTTCTTAATTTCTTCCGCTAATTCTGGATGTTCGATTTCAAGTGAATCTAAGATCGTTCTTTCTGTACCACGATCTACACCATTTAATATTTGAACAATACTCTCGATACCCCCAGCACTTGTATAATCTTGTTGTACTGTTGCTGATAGTTTTTGTTCTAGAACTCGTTCTACCTGACTAATCACCTCAGGAGAAGTAGCATCCATTGTAGCAATTCTTCTTGCTACATCTGCTTGCCGATCTTGAGGCAATGCGGATAAGATCATGGCAGCTTGTTCCGCTTGCAAATATGATAAAACTAATGCAATGGTTTGCGAATGTTCATTTTGGATGAAATTAAGAATTTGGTTTGGATCAGATTTTCTAGCAAAATCAAATGGACGAACTTGTAAAGATGCAGTCAGACGGTTAATGACATCGATTGCCTTTTGTTGCCCTAATGCTTTTTCCAAAATATCTTTAGCGTACTCAATCCCACCTTGGGTAATGTAATCTTGGGCAATAGCAAGTTGATGAAACTCATGCATCACTCTTTCTTTTTCTGTTGTTTCAACTTTACGCATATTCGCAATTTCAAGGGTAAGTTGTTCAATTTCTTCTTCACGCAAATATTTAAAAATTTGAGCTGATACTTCAGGCCCAAGGGATATCAATAGAATTGCTGCTTTTTGTTTACCGGTTAATTCTTGTAATTTCACTATTCGATCCCCCTTACTCCTCTGATAACCAAGCTCGTACTAATTTTGTAAATTCTTCCGGTTTTTGTTTGGCTAATTTTTGTATTTCTTGAAGAAGTACTGCTTCCTCACTCAACACTGGGGTAAAATCAAATTCTGGAGGATTTACTTCCGTTGATACAAGTTCTTCTTCATCTTCGCGCTTTTTACGCCTACGTCTTACGACAGTATAGCTAACTCCACCAATAGCTAATACAGATAATCCAATTGCCCCATAGAATAGAAGGGGATTCATCGACCCGCCATTATTGTTCACTAATGGTGACTGACTTTGGAAGGTATGAGCTACAACTGCTATTTTTTGATCGATTGCTGTTTGATTTAAAGTATTATCAGATTGATTACCAATGGCAGCCAAAACAATTGGTTTAATTAAATCTCTAATCGCTTGTTTGGTTTGTGCAGCTTGTGAATTCGGATCTGTGTCGTCTTTTAAATCAACAACTACATTGATACTTAAATCTTCTAATCGATAAGGACTGCTGACAATTTCCTTGGTTATTTCATTCACATCGTAATTTATTCTTTCTTCAAGATGTTCGGAACTACCGGCATTACTATCTCCTGATTGATAGGTAGGAACTTGTGTATTCCCTGTTCCAGCTATTCCACCTGGTGTACTTCCTTGCCCAGTGAAAGAATCTTGTATTTTTTCAACACTACGTTCAATTCCTCTACCGTCTATAACAGGTTCTTTAAGGTTTTGAACCGTTTTTTCTTGATCAAAATTCATTTTTGCAAAAACGGTAACAATTACTTTATCTTGTCCAAGAACCGTACCTAACATTCTTTCTAAATCTTTCTTAAGATCTTGTTGAAACTTTAATTGGATTTGTCTCTGTTGATCATATGAATTTAGATTTATTGACCCTTGGTCATTTGTTATGTATTCCAATGTTTCCCCATACTGGTCTACTACAGTAATATTTTCCACAGGAAGATTAGGAACGCTTAAAGATATTAATTTATACATGCTTTTAATCTGATTTGGACTTAATTGCTCACTTGGATCAACGTCTACTACGACAGAGGCAGTTGACTTATCCTGATCCTCACTGTAGAAAACTTTTTCCTCTGGTACTGTAATCATCACTTGTGCATCTTTTATACCTTTTATTCCGTTAACGATTAGATCACGCAATTCCTGTTCTATTGCTCCTCGTTCCAGAACTTTAAATTGAGAATCAGTCATTCCAAAAGAAGAATTATCCCAAAACTTAGAATAAATATTTCCACTTCCCAAAACATCCTCCTGTGCCAAGGTGACCTTCACTTTTGACACTTGGGCTTCAGGTACAAGAATGCTTGTCCCACCAGCACTTAATTGGTAAGGAACTCCCATCTCATCTAATTTTTTGACAATTGTCCCTGCTTGTTTTTCATTCAAATCTCTAAATGCTAATTCATATTGTGTTCTAGTAGCTAAAATCGTATAAATAGTTAAAGAACTCAGTAATAGAATCGCTGTAGAAATGAGCATGATTTTTCTTTTTTTCTCTAATGGTTGCCAGAAATTTAGAAATCTAGTTTTATATTTCATCAAAAAATCATTCACAATGTGATCTCTCCTCACCTACCAAGGAATTATACTTGAATTCTCATGATTTCCTGGTAAGCTTCAACTGCTTTATTTCTAACCTGAACAGTTAGTTGTAAACCCAGGTTTGCCTTTTCGAGCCCAATCATCACTTGATGAAGGTCTGTCACGTTTCCAGTTGCAACTTTATTACTTAATACCGAAGCTGTTTTAAGATCTTCATCTACTTGTTTTAAAGCATTATTTAAAACATCAGAAAAAGGAGTTGAAGCATTTGGGACAGATTGTATAGATTTTTGATTTGTTATATTATTCGACAAGCCCGTAAGTAGACTAATATTTTCTACCATTTAAAAAACTTCCTTTCTATTTTCCAATTTCTAAAGCTTTCATCAACATCGATTTAGTAGAGTTTAATGCTGTGACATTCGCTTCATAAGCTCGTGTTGCCGATATCATATCAACCATTTCTTTCAATATATCTACATTTGGCAAGGAAATAAAACCATTTTCATCTGCATCGGGATGGTTAGGTTGATATACTTGTTTAAAAGGTGTTTTGTCCTCAACAATTTTAGATACTCTCACTCCTGCTACATAGGGTGTATCGGCAGTATACTGATTTAAAACCGTGTCAAAACTTAGGCTAGTATTTGGTTGTAAAGCAACCATTTTCCGAGTATAAGGCTGCCATTTTCCATCAACATACTTATCCCTAGTTGTTTCTGCATTTGCAATGTTAGAAGAAATAACGTCCATTCTTAGTCTTTGGGCAGTTAAAGCAGAGGCACTAATATCCATAGTCGAAAATAATTTCATTGATTATCTTCTCCCCTCTGTAATTACATAACGTAACATACCAAATTCTTTATTCGTGACTTGGGTTAAGGTATTATACCACAGGTTATTCTCTGCTAACTTG
Source organism: Tepidibacillus infernus (assembly GCF_048898065.1). Classification (NCBI taxonomy): domain Bacteria; kingdom Bacillati; phylum Bacillota; class Bacilli; order Caryophanales; family Bacillaceae; genus Tepidibacillus; species Tepidibacillus infernus. The sequence continues at coordinate 700,046 of NZ_JBLWFI010000001.1, read as the reverse complement.
GTCATTTCTGATTCAATATCAACATTATTTTCATGATTAAAAATAGAAGTCTGGTTTTGAACTACTATTTTCGGTTGAAACAAATCGTTCATTTGTGAACCGATAGCTATATGTCTAGGATCAGTTCGATAGCCTTTAAACCTGGGTATTTTTATACTTTTCTCCTGTTCATTTTTTAAGATATCTTCAAAAGAGACGTCCAATGTTTTATATCCTGGTGTATCAACATTAGAAATGTTATTACTTAACACTTTTTGTCGTAAAGATGATACATCTAACGCCCGTTGTAATAAATTGATATTGTTTGAAAATATATTCATATCTAATCCTCCTTAAGAGGTTTTTCCTAAGATAACATCATTCCATATTGTAGCACTAAATTCCTTCACGTTTCGACAATTTCTTTATAAAATCTCTGTAAATTTGACTAAAAGTGTAACATTGTTAACATAATCAAGCGTTAATGCCTATATTGAAAATGTTAACAAATCCCAAACAAATCAAAAAGACCTATTTTGTATCTAGGTCTAAAGCAATAAATAGAGTGTTGGCATTATAAAAAAATAATATGAACTAAGAAAAAAAGACCTGTTTTTATAAAAAATAGGTCTTTTATAGGTCAATTTTATTATTTTTGTTTATCCAATGTAATTTCAACCAATTTGTATACAATATCCTCATAACTTAACCCAATTGCTTTGGCTGCATCGGGATAAAGGCTAGTTTCTGTCATTCCAGGTAAAGTATTTACTTCTAAAATAACTGGTAAACTTCCATCGCTAGGAATAATAAAGTCAACTCGAGACAAAGTTTCACATCCTAATTGGCGATGTGCTTCTATTGCCCATTTTTTCAATAAACCTTCAGTTTCTTTATTAATTCTTGCAGGAATAATGTGATCACTACCACCAGGGGCATATTTTGATTCATAGTCATAATACTGATTCTTATTTGGTATAATTTCAATGATTGGTAAAGCTTGAATCTCTGATGCTGTTTCTAATACCGCCACTGTCACTTCAGTACCAGAAATAAATTCTTCAATAAGAATTTGTTTATCGAAGGTAAATGCATGATTTATGGCTTCTTTTAACTCACTTTTATTCTTAACAATGGAGAGACCAATCGTGGAGCCTTCTTGATTAGGTTTAACAACAAGAGGAAATCCAAAATCTTCTTCAATCGCATCAAAATTCAATCTTTCTTTATCTTCTATTTGAACGAATAAATCTTTTGCTACACGGATTCCAACATAGTCAAAAATTCTTTTAGCTTTCGCTTTATCCATAGCTAGAGCGCTTGCAAGGACTCCAGACCCAACATAAGGAATCTCCAATATATCTAATAAGCCCTGAATCCGACCATCTTCTCCAAATCGGCCATGTAATGCTAAATAAACGAGATCGACTCCTTGAAGACTAGATATAAAATCCATAGACGTAAAATCTATTTCTTTTACATTACACCCTTTTGCTTTTAACGCATTAGCTACACCTTTACCACTTCTTAGCGAAACTTCTCTTTCTTTTGATTTTCCTCCATAAATCACAGCAACATTTAACAAACCATTCAACTCCTCATGACTGTCTGTATGTTTATTTATGAAAAGTGGTTAATTAAAATTTTAACTGCATCCTCTTTCACAACTACTTTCCCATATTCTTCAAGAACGGCTTTTGATATTGGAGACACTTCTCCATACTCTGAAAGCAATGCAATGAAATCATCTACATTTTTGTCTAGAACGTCCATTTGATCAAAAACTAAAATATAATGTCCTTTATAGAAGTATAATTCTCCACCATACATTAAATATGAATTTACTCGCTTGGCTGCTTCGATTAGATCTTCAAAATCCTTAAAAGCAAAGATGATAGAATCTGATTCCTCTAAAGTAACTTCCAAAGCAAATAGATCTTCATCAGTCTCTTCATCTGCCCAAATCTGTTCTTTTCCTTTCGATACAATTACAACCATCCCTTGTGCAGGAAGAGCAAATATTTCTACAGCGACGGGTCCTGATAATTCAAATCCTAATTCCTCATAAGCTTCTTCCATAATCTCATTAAATAGATCATGCACTTTAGGTACGTCTGTCCAAAGATCTTCTTTTTTAATGCCACGATCACTCAAATCATCTAAGGTTAAAAAGATTTTGATTTTGTCTTTACCTAATCGTTCTACGCGCATGATAGGGACCCCCCTTTCAAATTACAAAACCTGTAATACAGAATATGATGAATAGCCTACTTTAGTTCGAAAATGTAATAAATAAAAGTATAAATTATATTATAACAATAAATGATATGTTTGAAAACTAAGTCTTATTATTTAACGCTTATACATCATTTTACGTTTCAAATTGAAAAGAGTTGCATAAGAAAATCCTCAAAAGCGACCAATTTCTTCGAATCGTTTTCGGACTACTTTTCTGGAGAGCTCAATAAAAAGCATCCAAATGTTTGGATGCTTTTACAAATTAGTGCTTTTTTAAATCCTTTAGTTAATTCAGTTCATTTGCTTTCGCTCGTAACTCTTCTTCAGTACCATTTAAAAATGTATCAAAGAGCTGCTTCATGTCTTTTTGCTCCACTTCCATACCTTTCTGATTGTTTGTATGCGTGGATTGATCTACTGAAGGTTTACTTTCAACTTTTTTCTGGGATGTTTCTGTCTTCATCGGTTGGTTCATCATTCTATAGGCAACAAATCCACCGGCAATTACTCCAAATAACATACCCCATAAGAAATAATTATTTTTTCTTCTTTGATTATTCCAGAACATCAATGATTCACCCCTATATGAAAATCTTTCATTTATAGAATTAACATATAGGAATTTCTATATACACCCCAAAATTTACATAAAAAAAGTACCTATTAGGTACATCCCTGCGATTCATCACCCTTGCTGAGGGAGAACCCCTCGCGGTGAGAATCCCTTACTTCATTGTAATGGCGGAGAGAGAGGGATTCGAACCCTCGCACCGGTAACTCGGTCTAACGGTTTAGCAAACCGTCCTCTTCGGCCTCTTGAGTATCTCTCCAAATCTTTACCAATTTGATGGCGGAGAAGGTGGGATTCGAACCCACGAGACGCTTTTAACGCCTACACGATTTCCAATCGTGCTCCTTCGGCCAACTCGGACACCTCTCCAAAAAATGATGATAAAGATTTCCATAAATTGAGATAAAAATGGCTCCTCGTGCAGGACTCGAACCTGCGACAACTCGGTTAACAGCCGAGTGCTCTACCGACTGAGCTAACGAGGAACAATTACAATACATATATTAGACGAAATAAGATAAAAAATCAACATTTTTTATGAAGTAAAAAATGTATCCTCAATAACAAGGATACATTTTTTGAAAACATTCTATGGAATCATCCAAGTCAAGAAATATGCTTGAATATAAGTCATAATTCCAACGATGATCACAAACATAACACTATGTTTTAATGTGAACCTAAATAAGTCTCCTTCTTTACCTATTAAGCCAGTTGAAGCTGTCGCTACAGCGATTGATTGTGGTGATATCATTTTACCAGTTACTCCACCACTTGAGTTCGCGGCAACAGTTAAAATAGGGTCAACACCAATCTGATTTGCAGTTATTTTCTGTAAGTTACCAAATAAAGCATTAGCAGATGTATCACTACCAGTTAAGAATACACCTAACCAACCCAAAATTGGAGCGAAAAATGGGAATAAATGTCCCGTTTTTGACAAAGCTAAACCCAAGGTTGCACTCATACCCGAATAATTATAAACATAGGCAAGACCTAAAACAGAAGCAATTGTAATTAATGGGAAGATCAATTCTTTTACAGTTTCACCAAAAGTTTTGATCCAATCCCCAAATTTCATTCCTACTACAAACTTACTTACTAATGCAGCAAAGAGAATGGCCGTACCAGCAGCGGCTAACCAATCAAATTTAAAAGTAGCAGCGTATGGTGTATCTTGAGTAACAATTGGAGTGGTTTTTATAACTGCTTCATGAAGACCGGGAATATTAAATTGAATGTTGGATAACGATAAAACATCTTTGATAGAAGGAATACCCCAAACAATGATGAACCCGGTTAATAATAAAAATGATGACCAAGCTTTAACGATTTGCCTTGTAGTATAAGTTTCTTTTCCTGCAGCAACACTTGGGTTTAATAATCTACCCTTTTCTTCATTCGAAAATCTAAAAATATTTTTTGGTTTCCAAACTTTAAGAAATAAGGCAGTTGCAAATAGGCTAAATAACGCCGAAGTAATGTCTGGAAGTTCCGGACCAATAAAATTTGATGTGAAATACTGGGCCAATGCGAAGGATCCACCTGAAACAAGAATCGCAGGCATTACTTCTTTTGCACCCTTCCACCCTGACATAATAAAAATTAACCAAAATGGAACAAAGAAAGATAAAAACGGTAATTGACGGCCAACCATCTGGCTTATTGCCATTACGTCGATTCCTGTAGTATTAGCTGCTACAATGATTGGTACACCAATTGCACCAAATGCTACAGGTGCTGTATTCGCAATCAAAGCTAACCCAGCAGCATATAAAGGTTCAAAACCTAATCCGACCAACAATGCAGCAGAAATGGCCACGGGTGTACCAAACCCTGCCGCCCCTTCAAGAAATGCACCAAATGAAAACGCAATCAATAATGCTTGTAAACGACGATCTTCTGTAATTGTAACAACAGAAGAACGAATAATGTCAAATTGACCTGTCTTAACTGTAATCTTATACAAGAATACAGCAGTAATAATAATCCAACTTATAGGAAAGATACCGTACATTGCACCAAAGCCAGTTGTTAATAATGCCAATTTTACAGGCATTCCATAAACGATAATTGCAATTAGAAGAGATAATATAACAGTGGTAATTCCAGCAATATGCCCTTTCATTCGTTTAATGGCAAGCGCCCATAAAAAATAAATAATTGGTATTGCCGTAATTAAGGCTGATAGAAAAATTGAATTCATTGGATCATAAATCTGACTCCACATATTCTTTTACACTCCCCCATACTTCAATTTATCTAGTTTAGAAAACAAGAAAAAAATAAAATTGTCCCTCCCTCCTTAATTTTCCCTTAACTAAGTAAGCTAGACTTGTGAAAGCGCTATCTTTCATTTCAACAAAAAAGTTAAGCGTTATTATGATTATACGGTCATCTGATGACCTGCTCTAGCTTTATACTACTATTAAATAATAAATTTAATTAGTTAGCAATACAAAATTTTTCTTTTTTACAAAACTTTTAAGATAGTAAATAAAATTGAAAAAAGAAAAAGCTTCATCGAAGAAGCTTTACGAATTCATCAACATATCATTTGTATTTAAGTTAGCATTCAACCAGTTTTCCCATTCTTTCATACTTTCTCCCAAATGATGTTTTTGGCCCTCTTCTGATTTAGCACCTAAAATTCCTAATTTCACATGTGGAAAGTTTTCATATAACCAAGGCAAAAGATGATTTATCACTGTAAGCTCTTCTGTTTCGATAGTGAAAAGGAAAACCGGGTCTAGTTTATGTAACAAGGTCATTATAATTTTCTTATCTAAAGATTGTCCTAAGTAATACACTTCGAAGCCTCTAAGTCTTAAAAAAATAGATAATATGATAATCACTAGTTCATCTAGTTCATCAGATGTCGATATTGTAAGTACTTTTGGTAATATAGGCCGGATTGGGATTCGTTGATAAATAGATAATGTTTTAATTCGAATCCAATTTTTAATATATCTCAATTGACCTTCTGTGATCGATTTAGTAATTCCCTCACTTGATTTTGCAATCGGTAATAAAATGTCCATTAGGATGGTTTCTACTTGATAAAAACTTAATGCATAATTGATCAATTCTTCAGCTTCTACCTCATTAAATTCCAAAAGCGAATTGAATATCTTTTTTTGGATCTCCTCCTTTTTCAGATTCAAGATCCCATCCGAAGGTATTAATGAAGTTAAATTTTTCTCTTCTTCTAGAAGTAAATCAACCGCTTGACTAATCGTAAAACCTTGTTGGACTTTATCTACAAGCCACTTTAAAACCATTAGATCATGTTCGGAATAAATTCGGTGACCAACCTCATTTCGTTTCGGGGTAACGATTTTGTATCTTTTTTCCCAGGCCCTTAATGTGCCAGGTTGTATTCCTAACTTTTTTGAAATGGCTTTAACATTATATATTCCCTTTTTTAAATATTCTCGTTCCATTCGCCCCACCCTCTGAATCTTATCTAAATATTCTATTTATTTTCATTATAACAAGTTTTTGAAAATTTTTTTATTTTTTATGAATTTATTTAATAAAAAAGAGCTATTTTTGAAATAGCCCTTGCTCTTTACGTATAAAAGTTTTTACGATCAAAAATAACAAAAAAGGAATGAAAAAATAAACGTCAACTTCAATAATAAGATAGAAATATACATCAAAAATAATTAATAGTAAGCTGATCGCTTGCCATTTTTTCCATTGATACATAGATATTTTTCGATTTTTTAGAATTTTAATTGCATATTTTGTAGGCTTACTTAAAATAAACATGATCAAATATAATAGTGCAAAGGTATAAAGAAGATTTTGTTTTTCAGCAATAAAAAAAGAAACCCAATCTGATAATTGATCTCCTGTTGAAGGTGGACCAGCATACCCATAAACTGTGTACCATGCTAAAATCGCGGCAATCAGAACTTGGAAAAGATATAATATTGGAAACATAAAAACATCCCCCTCTATCTAGCTTATTAAAAAATAAGCTAGATAGAACGGAAAAAGGACCTCATTGAGGTCCTTCCTTTGATTACAATAATGGATTTTCGTGTTTAGCTTTTAGACGCTGCCAACGAAGTTCCACTTCATTTTCAAATGCTTTAAGTGTTGATTCGTATTCAGGTTTTAGTAAATGTTTTGTTTTACCTAGCATTCCTAACCATTCACTTACGGGTACCCTTTTCCCTTTTTCTTCTGGATCATAAGTGATAGTCGTTACACCATGTTCAACCTCATAAAGTGGGAAGAAACAAGAGTTAACAGCTGTGCCAACAATAGCAGCTCCTTGGTCATCTTTCACTTTCCAGTTTAACGTACAAGTGATTAAAATTTTACCATAAACTAATCCTTCATTTTGTGCATACCATTGTGCTTTTGCAGCCTTTTTAATTAAATCTTGAGGAAATGCTTCAGTTGCAGTAAAGACATATGGAATATTTGTTGCAGCCATAATTTGAGCCGTGTCTTTGTGATGAGTTTCTTTACCACCTTGTTTTTCTCCTACACCAGATGTAGATGTCATATGCCCAATTGGCGTAGAGTAAGAAAGCTGACTTCCTGTATTCATATATCCTTCATTATCATATTCAATGATAATCATTTTATGGTTACGTAATGCAGCACCGATCGATGGACCCATACCAATATCCATACCTCCATCACCAGTAACCATCACAAAGGTAAAGTCGTCACTCACTTCTATTTCTCCACGGCGTTTTTTCTCCCAGAACATTTCTACTAATCCTGAAAGCGTTGCAGCACCGTTTTGAAAAAGATTGTGGATATAAGTTCCTTTATGTGAACTATAAGGATAACCTGTAGAAACAACCATTCCACAACCAGTATGGAAAAGAACAACGATATCCCCTTCAATTCCTTTAAAGAACGTTTCTAATCCAGGGAAAATTCCACAGCCTGGACATGCTCCATGACCAGGAGCTAAACGTCTAGGTTTTTTCATCAATTGACGTAAAGGTGGAATTTTTACATTCAATTTTCCAGTATTTTCGTCTTTTTCAACCTTAATAAGTCCTGTTTTAAATTCATCAGTATTTACTGGTTCAAGAACGCGCTTAGGTGCTTTATCAGGATCACCAGGGTTAACACCATAATAGTCAAAAGGTACTTCTGCATAACCCTTTTCTGCAGCATCAATAGCTAACTTAAAGAAATCTTCAGCCTCATCGAAATAGAAATCTTTTCCACCTAATGAGAAGATTCGAGTTAATACAATCGTTTGGTTTTCTTTATCTTCCTGAAGGGCTGCTTTAATTTCATGAGATAAATTACCACCATTAGAACCGTATGAGTCAGCTCGTTCACCTACAAGTAAAGCTTTCACATTTTTCAAGGATTTACGGATTTCTTCTGCTGGAAATGGACGGATAATATTAGGTGAAATAACCCCAGCTTTTATTCCTTGCTTACGAAGCTTATCTACTACATCTTTCGCTGTTTCAGCAGCAGATGCAAGTAAGAATAAAGCTACTTCCGCATCTTCCATCATATATTCATCTAAAACAGGATATTCGCGTCCTGATAAATCTTTATATTCAGCCGCAATTTGCTTAAATACCTCTCCAGCATTGTAAATAGCTAGTGATTGTTGATATTTATTATTGATATAATCATCATTCATGTATGGACCAATCGTTACAGGATTCTTAGGATCTAATGCATGAACAAAACCTTCTGGCATTTCTCCAACAAAATCTTGAACAATTTTACGATCATTAAAATAGTGTACTCTTCGTTTTTGGTGAGAAGTCACAAAACCGTCATAAGCTACAATGACAGGTAAACGTACATCTTTATGTTCAGCTAGTCGCGTAGCGATAATATTCATATCATATACAGCCTGTGGATCTCTAGCAATAAGAATTGGCCATCCTATATTTAATCCGTAGTATAGGTCAGAATGATCTCCACGAATGTTCAAAGGCCCACTGACAGAACGAGTAACTAAATCAAGCACCATTGGAAAACGGGAACCTGATTGAACTGGTAATTGTTCTAACATATATAAGAATCCATTTGCACTAGTTGCATTAAATACACGTCCGCCTCCAGTTGCAGCCCCAAAGTTGATACCAGCAGAACCGTGTTCGCCATCAGCAGGGATCATGACGATATCATGTTCACCACGTGTTTTCATTTCATCTAGAAATTCTGCAATTTCAGTAGATGGGGTGATTGGAAAATAGCCCATCACGTGGAAGTTAATCTGTGCAACAGATAAAGCTGCCATTTCATTACCTGTTTTTATATCTACTTTTTGTTCTATCTTTAAATCTTTTTCTTCGATAGCCATTATAACCCCTCCCCTTAATTAGATGCTAAAACAAATTGATGTGGTACTCGATGTTCATCAGCATATCCCTCAGTTTCTCTTAATGTAGTGAGTGCTTGTGTTGGACATACTGTTACACATTTTAGGCAACCTTTACAATATTGATAGTCGATTCCTTGTAAGAATAATTGTGGACGACCTTTCTTGTCTTCTTTTTCTTCCCATACAAAGCAACCATCAGGACAAGCAATGTCACAGGAAGCACAGTTAATACATTTTTCTATTTCAAAAGCAGGTAAGAAGCCTTCCCTTGAACCACTTAAGTCTTTAAGAATACTATTCCCTGGATTAAGAATCACTCCACCAATAGGTTGAGTTTCATAACCTAATACTGGCTTTGGACGTACATATTCAGCCTTAGCCCCTTCTTCAGCTTCGTAAGTTTTAAACTTAACTTCATTAAATCCACGGTCAAAGGTACGAATATTGGAATCAACTAATTTCGGATACTTTTCTTCAAAGGTAGCACGAATTACATTTTTCATGGCTTCTGGATTTAAGAAGTCAGCAAAACGGAAAAGTGCACCTAACATTGCTGTATTTACACGAGTCTTTTCTTCTACTGAAATTCCTAAAGCATCAATGACTGCAACTGTTCCAGATTTAATATGAAGTTTTTCACGAATCTCATCTGGAGATTTTGTTGTGTTAACAATGATTACTCCATCTGGATATAAACCGTTTGCAACATCGATCGTTTTAAAAAGATTTTCATGGAATACCCCAACAATGTGTGGTCGTTCTACTGGACTACTTGCCCGAATTTCACCTTCCCCAAAGCGAATGAAGGATTTTACAGGAGAACCCTTCTTTTCTGACCCATAGGAAGAAAAGTGGGCACCATTAAGACCTAACCCAAGTACGCCAGCTTCTGCTAACATTTTTCCTGCTAAATGAGCACCAAGTCCCCCAATAGACTCTAAACGAATTTCAAAAAAACCTAGCTCATTTTTAATTGGTAATTTTGACATATTTATATACCTCCTCACCCATTAGATCTAAAATAGTGTAACAGACACTTAACAAAGGATATAACAATATTTTCTATTTCTTGATTATATCCGCTGTGTAAATAAGTCAATTACATAAAAACTTATTTTCATTTTTGATTATAACAGTATAAATATTATATAGCAACAGATACGGAAAAATTTTTATCTATCACTTAGTTAACAACACGTACATAGTGAAAACTGTTGGTGCAAATACGTTTTTCAAAAACTTACTAATCTTTATCTAAATAATGAGATATATAACAGATTATTTTTGGCGACTATAACAGATTATAAATGACATTTTCTGCAAAAAAAATTCATCAATAAAAGATGAATCGTATGTAATGGATGTATTAATTTAAAATGTTTATTGTAACAATGATTTATCAGGAATTTTTAATTTAAACCCTGCATATAGGTCATCACTATTCTTTAGACCATTATATTTTGCTAATGCTGAGACATATTTTCCACTTTGATAATACTTTAATGAAATTCTATACAAATTCTCACCAGGCTTAACAATATGAATACTTTCTTTAGTTTCTTCTTTTGTTTCTATTTCTTGAACAACCTCGTTTTGATCCTTCTCACGATTAGGATTTAAATTTTGATTAGAAGAAAGATTGCTCTGTGGTTGTATGACTTCAAAATTAGGAGGATTGATAGGAATCCCATTTTGTTCTTTTCTTGCTTCATGATCAGGGTATAAGATATAGCCTGTTATAAAGATTAGAAGGATAAAAGCTCCAACAATCAGTTGTAATAGATTAATTTTATATTTTTTTTCTTTCTTTTTGTTTTTATGAATTGTCTTCCTGGGTGGTAGTGAACTGTATTCAATATTTTCTTGTTTACATACCTGTTCCATCATTACATCTACCTTTCGATTGTTGCCTCTTCCACCTTCTTATTCGATAAAATGAGCCAAAATCCTGCATTGAGGCTTAAGCTTGCTATTCATAACCAATTCTTTCGTATGAGTATACCCAGAACAAAATCTATCATACTATGAGCAACAAATGCACTAATCCATTGGCCAGTTAAAATCACCAAATATCCAAGACCAAGACTAATAAGAAAAGTCATAGAAATGAGCACCCATTTTTTTAAATACCTAAAATGGATCAAAGTAAAAATAAGACTGGTAAGAAAAACGCCAAGATAGGATTGAACGGCACCTCTAAATAAAAATTCTTCAACAAAACCAACCATTACCGCAATAATAGCGATATGCCAGATGGGTAAATGGCGAAATAATTTTTCATTTATGCCTCCATCATCTAACCATTTTTCAGGTAATTTCTTTGATAGTATGATGTCAACAACTATAACAACGAGACTAAAAAGAAAACCAACCAACACAGGTTGAATCAATTTGCCGGGTAAAATGGACACAATAGCTTCAATGGGATTCATTCTGTGTAAAATTAAATAGAGGATAAACGCAAGTCCTACTGAAATAAATTGAGTCAGGTAAAGATTGATAACCAATACTCTTACAGGTAATGATTCTATATCAATTTTTTCTCTCTTTTTCATAAGCGCTCCTTGATATGGGAAGCAATTTAGATAACTCCTGTTCCCAACTCCATGCATTGTATTGTATCGTTTTTTCCCTTTTTTCAAAGATCTTCTCTATCTTTATACCACATATATCACAGCAAAAGGCCGGCTTATCCAGATTTTGTTCGTAAAAATACTCCAAAATGCTTAACCGTCTACAGGTTTTTTGGTTGACAAATTGAATCATGTGATTCACTTCACCATATCGTTTTCTTTTGCGTTGTTCAAAAATTTGTTCAAGTTCTTTTATACACCGATAAGATAATATATCCTCATTCCTTTGTACTTTATAGCCACTCTTTGTTTTCAACCAAGAAATATGACCCATTTTTTCTAAATAAAAAAATATCAATTCTAACTGTTGTTCAGATATTGTCCCTTGTTTAAAATCTTCTATTCTGAAATTATTTTCTTTCTTTTGTTGATTGATTTGCTGACAAACCAACTGTATTTTTTCCTTATCGGGATATTCGTTATCGATAAGATGGATAGATGTCTCTTCATCTCCTTTTTGATAGATGAGAGCAGCATATCCTTGTTTTCCATCCCTTCCCACTCTTCCGGTCTCTTGTAAATAACTTTCGATATTCGCTGGGATATCATAATGAATGACAAACCTGACATTCTTCTTATTTATCCCCATACCAAATGCCTTCGTCGCAATAATAACGTTTAGATCCTCTCGCATAAATTGTTGTTGAATAATCAATCGATCTTCATTAGGTAATCCAGCATGGTATGCTTCTATGCGATTAAATCCATTTCTTTTTAACTCATCAGATAGCCATTCACTTGTGAGTCTAGTATTTACATAAATGATTCCCGGCCCTTGAAGATGTTCAAGTAAATTAAACAATACTACCTTTTTCTCTTCGATCGTGTCTACTTGAATCACTTCATAAGCAATATTTTTCCTATCAAGGGATGTAACGATTTTATACATTTGTTGTAGGCCTAATTGTTCAATAATATCTTCCTGAACAATTGGGGTTGCTGTGGCAGTTAATGCAAGGACTGTAGGCTCATTGAGTTGAACTATATAATCTCTTAATCGCAAATAGTCCGTTCTAAAATCATGTCCCCATTGAGAGATACAGTGAGCTTCATCTACCACAAAAAGAGAGATATTCATTTTTTTTAAACGATTAAAAAATGCTTCTTGCTGTAGTTTTTCTGGTGAAACATACAAAATTTTAGTTTTCCCTTGTTCTAAACCTTTCAATCTATAAACGATCTCTTCATAAGAAAGTTGACTGTTGATATATGTAGCAATAAATAGGCCCATATTTTTTAATTGTATAACTTGATCTTCCATTAAGGAAATAAGTGGTGATACTACAATCGTTATCCCTGGAAAAAGAAGTGCAGGTAGTTGATAGCATATTGATTTCCCACCACCAGTTGGCAATACCCCTAGCACATGCTCCCCTTTTAGAAGATGCTGAATAATTTCTTCTTGCCCATCACGAAATGAGTCATAGCCAAAGTACCGTGATAAATATTTTGTTAACATCTTCAATCACTCTTTTGTTTTTATTTGATCCGCTAAAACCATACGTATTTCATGATATGAAATTGCTGGATCAAGCCTCTTTTTATATTCAGATAGATTTGTTGAACCTATAGATCGATACAACTCTCTAATTTGTTCAATCTTCCATTCATCTGTAAATCTTGTGAGATCAATGGGTGAATGTAAAATGATCTCCACGATATGATCATAAATCGTACCTTCTGTTAAGCCTCTTTTCCTTGCAATTTCTTCAATTGAAAATCCATGATTTAAAAGTTGCATCGTTTTTATGGTTGATGGAGACAAATAACTTCTTTTATTATCAATTTCTGATATCATATTCAATAATTTAAAACGAGTTGGGTCATGATAAACCTTTTGCAACAAACGATAGGTCAAATTATTAAACATAATCTTTATTTCTTGAATAGAATAGCCCAATTCTTCTTCAAGTTGCCTCCATGTAAAAGCCATTCGATGTCGTCCAGATAAACGATACAAAAGTATTTTTTGTTCTGGTTCAGATAAATCATCTTTTAATTGATTCATTTCAAGATGTAACTGATTCGTTAGTCGTTGCACCCTATCTGTTGTATTCGAGATTAAAAGCTTCTTTACCCATTTCTGAACAGGAAGATCTGAAATCACCGGTGAAAAATGAAAATCATGGTATGATAAATAAGATAATGTTTGAATTAACAAACTTAATCTTTTCCAAAACGTATTTTTCGTAGTTCGATCAATTAATAAAATAGAATGATCTTGCTCGATATGAAATAGTTGATTCTTAACAATATTCCTCTTCAATTTATCTAACTGATTGATACCTTGTGGAGTAATGATCAATTGTTCATTTTGTATATAAAGAAAATGGTGTTTTGTTAATTCTTCAATTTGATTTATTATTTCATTAGCCGAGATTCCATCAAACAGCCCATAATAGGGATGAAGGTTGTAAAATTGCGTATCTTGAATGGTTTGCTTAGCATACGATCCTTTTAAAATCCTCACCACCCCAGTAATGGAGCGATCTCCATTTAATTGATAAACCACCCATAAGATAAAAAAGGGAACCATGTGATCATTCCTTTTTAAATTGTAAAGAAAGAAACTTTCTTTTCATTATTATAATGGGACCCCACAAAAGTAATCGGAATATGCTTCGAATGAGTTCGTCACTTTTGTGGGCTATCATGAACAATAAAAAGTGTAACATTCTAGTAACATATTATCATAGATTTATCTTTTTGTTTTTTTTATACTAAAACTCACTAGCGTTGCATAAATATAGTCGAAATTTTCAGTAAATATGTTTTTGTGAATTATAGCCAAAAGGACAAAACCTAAAGAAAAGGTGATTCTGTCCATTTGGTAAATATATACATTTAGTGCAAAAGTGACAGGAATCATACTTTTATTTATGTGCTAGATCGTTCGTCAAACCGACGTAACCAAATATATGCTGGCTTCCAAATCGCAGCCTTTAACCAGCGAGTGATTTGAAGTAAAGATTTCTTACTCTTCATCTCAAGT
>NZ_JBLWFI010000001.1:478394-684963 GCF_048898065.1 Tepidibacillus infernus | reverse complement strand
GTTGAAAGAATTTCTGGATTGATTTCATTGTTTTTTCGTGATAATTGAGAGGCACTTATCGATTCAAATCCAAGTGTTTTTTGCAGATCTTCATTAAGTAGTGCATCACTCATGGCTTGTAAACTCTCGGTTTCATGCAGCTGAGCAAAAAGCAGAAGTTTAATAAAAGCCTCTGTTGTTAGTTTCTTGATGTAGTAATCTTGTTTACCATTTTCAACATGTTCAAAAATTTTTTTAAAATTTATGGGTGAAACCCATTTACCAAATGACGAAATTAGTGTATTCTTGTCCATAATGTGGTCCTTTACTATTGGATTTGGACAGGAATCACCTGTACTTCCATTGTAAAGGATTTTTTTGTTGTATGGACAATTTTTGAAGATTGCTATTATTTTGAATCATCAGATTTAATTAATGCAACGCTAGTGACTAAAACTATTAGAATTAAAATTTGGTAGGAGGATTCTATGAATTCAAGTCGTTTATCTAAAAAAGATTTTTTTGTTATTTACTATATTTTGTTTATTTTGATTTTATTTTTAACAGGCTTTTTCTTAGGAGCAAAAGTGATGGAAAAACAATTAAAAGCTAATGTGCCAACAAATATTGATCAAAACACCTATACAGAAGGTGAAATCATCAGTTTTAATAAACTTATTTTTTTACCAACTCAACTGTGGCTTAAAGAAGTGTATGGGAAAATAAACCAATCCCCTATAGATCTTAACATGGTAAATTCCATGCAAAAATCGGTTGAAGAAATGAAAACGAACATGACCAAGTATCAATTTAGTTCTCCCTATTTACAAAAGAGTATTGAACTAATTCAACAAAGCTTGGAGCAAATGAAACAATATCTAGAAAATCCTAATAGACATGAATTATTAAATCAAGCGATTCAATATTATTTGCAAAGCCAAACTCAATTTTATCGACATATATGGGTTTGGGAGCAGGAAAATAGGAATCCTATCAGCCAATACATTGATGAGTCACTTGTGAATTGGAATGAGTGGAATAAGGCAAGTATTCACCAAAAGAACTATATCATTGCCATGATCTTGGCGAAGGATACAATCATCACTTTTTACAAACCTGAAGATATAACGGTTCATATTGATGCCTATGCCAAAGCAAATCGAGACACTACAATGAATTTAGAAGAACTGATTCAATTTCTTATCTCGACAAATGCAATTCATGAAAAGGACTTTTTATTATATAAAGATTGGTATCAAGGAGCACCCTTACCCAAAATTCCAAATTTTAATTGATTGAGTTAAAAAACTTTAAATTTCAAGTATTGCATTATATTAAAAGACATTCTACAATAGAAAAGGGAAGTGGACAATGAGTTGGTGGACATCCAACTTATATGGGAGGTGAAAAATATGAAAACTTGGGTAGATAAAGATACATGTATTGCATGCGGAGCATGTGGTGCAACAGCTCCTGATGTATTCGATTACGATGATGATGGTATTGCATATAACATTTTAGACGACAACCAAGGAACAGCTGAAATCTCTGAAGAACTTCAAGATGATGTTCGTGATGCAGCTGAAGGTTGCCCAACTGACTCCATCAAAGTTGAAGAATAATATGACTTACATAAAACCACCTAGATTTCCTAGGTGGTTTTTTGCTTCTACCTATATTTGCTTTATTTGTTCAAATTGCTATAATGTCAAATGTAAACAAAAAATATGATACATAATGAATTGAGGAGGCAACATTCATGTCTAAAGACTTAATCGTCGATGCATTTATTGAAATTCCAACAGGTAGTCAAAACAAATATGAATTTGATAAGGAAAAGGGGGTATTTCGTTTAGACCGAGTATTATACTCGCCTGTACATTATCCTACTGAATATGGCTATCTTGAAAACACCTTGGCTCTTGATGGAGATCCATTAGATATTCTTGTACTGACAACATTTCCAACCTTTCCTGGCTGTGTGATCAGTTCAAGAGTGATCGGAGTTCTTATTATGTCTGATGATAAAGGACAAGATGAAAAACTATTAGCTGTTCCAGCTGATGATCCTCGATTTAAAGAAGTCAATACTTTAAACGATGTGCCATCACATATTTTGAAGGAGATCGAACATTTCTTTAAAGTCTATAAAGACTTAGAAAACAAGATAACCAATATTGAAGGATGGAAGGACAAAGAAGTAGCTATTCAATTATACGAAGAATGTGTTGCAAGATATAGTGAAGGTAAATAAGTGACATTAAAATTAACAGAGTTCATCTAACGATGAACTCTGTTAATTTTTTAAAGTAAAGGGGCTTCTAATAAAACAGCTAGATTTTCTCGATAAATTTGCGGGAATTGAGATACAGGTAAAGGATTAATCCCAATACCTACCTCAATTGTAAATCCTGGCTTTCGAAATTCTTGAATGAACCAGTCTTTATAACCTGCCCCACTATATGCTGTTTTTTCTGGGACATATCCAGTCAGAATAGCCATTCGGTTTACGATTTTTTCTGATTCGGGTGGTTCCATTCCTTTAAATCCCCAATAAATAACTTGGCATTGAGAATGAAAGGCTAACACCATTCTAAAATTATGTTTTTTTGTGAAATCATAGATGGCTATAGTTTCTGGTTCAGTTAATGGTCTAGTACCCCCATATTTTCGTGGAGATGGAACTTGCGGACTTCGATCATTTTCCTGCTCCCAATCTGCTGGCCACTGATGATTTAAATCAACACCCCTTATATTTGCTGTCCAACCTCTAAAATCTTTCGAACCAGAATTGATTCTAAGTACACTTTGATAAAACGGATGCGATGGTGTGATTCCTTCTATCACGAGTTCAACACCATCTGGATTTACCATAGGCACAATCCAGATCGAATTGTTACGATAAAGGTATTCAATATCATATCCGCGTAATGTTCTTTTTTGTGTATATGCCTTTGCATAATCCTCTACAAATTTCATTAATAATGGTGCAGTTAAATATTCATTTGCATGCCAATCACCACTATAAAATACTTCTTTTTGTCCTATTCCTAAGCGAATCGCATAAATTGATTTACCCATTACTGATGATCCTATAATATCGGTTTGAATAAAAGGATATCTACTTTTTAATGCCTCAATATCTGCAACTAAGTCCTCATAACTATATTCTTCATTGGTCTGCACGATATCATCTTTTTTTATCATATATTTCAAAATCAGAACCCTCCTTTTATACAGTTACTATTAAAATATGCCTACAATTTCCCAATGTTTCTACCACAAAAGTGACGACCTCCTACATTATGAAAAAGGCAGAAATTGACATCTATGCCAACTTCTGCCTGGTAAATAAGATTGTTTCACGTTAAACAAGATTTTCATATTTTTTTCGACGGTAACCTTATTCTTTTGTCAAATTATGAGTCGGAAGAATAATAGAAAATGTCGTTCCTTGTCCTAATTGGCTTGAAACTGAGATGCTTCCACCATGGGCATGTACAATATTTTTTACTATAGAAAGACCTAACCCAGTACCTGAGTGACCCCTTGTCCTCGCTTTGTCAGCCTTATAGAAACGTTCAAAAACATATGGTAAATCCTCCTCAGGGATTCCAACACCAGTGTCTTCGACTTCTAATAATATTTTTCTAATTCCTTTTGGTTTTGCTCTCATGGTAATTCTTCCATCTCTTTGAGTATGTCTCATTGCATTGTCTACTAAGTTAGTAATCACTTGCTCGATGCGATCAACATCAATAAATACTTCCTTAATATTAGGATCTACCTCAGTTGTTAACTCTATTCCCAAATCCTTTGCTAAAGCCGAAAACTTACGGATCACTTTATTTAAAGTTACCGTAATATTCGTTTTGCAATATTGGAGTTGAATATTTCCTGACTCCATTCTTGCCAAGTCTAGCAATTCATTGACTAACCTCCCCATTCTTAACGACTCATCATAAATAATTTGGGCAAGTTCTTTTTTTTCTTCGTCTGTTTGTGCTATATCATCTATAATTGCTTCACTATAACCTTGAAGCATCGAGATTGGCGTTCGTAATTCATGAGAAACATTAGCAAGAAAGTCTTTTCTTAATTTATCTAGTTTTCTTTCATACGTTACTTCTCTAAGTAAGGTAACCGCACCAGTTATCACTTGGCCTGAATAAAGAGGTGCCATGACAATCGAAAAAATCTGTCCATTCCATTGAATATCTTTGCTAATTGGCACTTTTCCTTTTAAAACCTCATTTAATGTTTCTTTCAAAATCGTGTATAGTTGATTATCCTCATCATGCCAATGATTAAATAATTTCTCTGCAGGTGGATTGGTCATGATGATTTTTCCCTCAGAATTAATCGTAATAACCCCATCAGCCATACTTTTTAAAATATTGGCTAACTTTTCCTTTTCAGTTGATAAGGCTTGTACAGTTTCTACTAATTGGCTTGCCATTCGATTAAAGCTTATTGCTAGGTCGCCAATTTCATCGGATGAACGAATTCTAACCTTAGTATGAAAATCACCTTGTGCCATTCGATTTGCCGCCTTTTGCATCTGTCGAATGGGGTCTGTAATTCTGCTAGATAAGAAGAAGGCAAAAATTGTCGTTCCCACGATTCCCATTGCAGTAAAAAACAAAATAATTTTATTTGTATCCTTCGTGGATTTATATAATCCCCTTAAAGATTGTGACAATATAAGCGCTTCATTTGCTTGATTTTGTTTAATTGGAACGGCAACAACTAATAATTCATCCCCGTTCCTCTGTTCAGATTTTTGATTAGCTGGGTCAATTACACGTAAAACTAAAGTTTCTCCCACAAAGACTCGTTCTATATCTTTAGCTGTAAGTCCATGTTGCAAAAGTTTTTTTTGATCTAATGAATCCTTATCAAAAAGAGTCATCTTTGTGTTATTATAAGCTTCAATCAAATCTTTTGCCATGATTACTGCGTTTTGATTATCTGGATTTTCGGTTAAAATTGTAGATAACCTTGTTGCCAAGTTTGTGAGATTGGTCGATTGCCTTTCATAATAATAATAGTCAAAATATCGAATTAAAAATAAACTTAATAAGGACAAAATAATAGATACAAAGATAATAATTGTAATCCATAATTTTCCAACAACACTTCGAAATATCACCTATTTTTGCACCTCTAACTTATAACCTACTCCCCAAACAGTTCCTATCATCTTGGCAGCATTTACTGATACTTTATTTAGTTTTTCTCTTAAACGCTTTATATGTGTATCCACTGTTCTTAGGTCACCAAAAAACTCGTAATTCCAGACCTCTTTCAATAGTTCTTCACGACTAAATACTTTATCCGGCGAAGAAGCGAGGTAATGTAACAATTCATATTCTTTTGGTGTTAAGTTGATTTCAATTCCATTGGCAGTCACTCTATGAGCATCATGATCAATAACTAGATCATCAAATACAATCATATTAGATGTTTTTGTAGGACTAGTGGTTAAATAAGCTGTAGTGGAAGCTCTTTTTAAAACAGCCTTTACCCGATATACAACCTCTCTAGGGCTAAATGGCTTTACCACATAATCGTCTGCACCTACTTCAAAGCCATGAACACGATTGGATTCTTCTCCTTTAGCAGTTAACATGATAACCGGAGTTGATTTCTTTTCCCTTAATGATTGACAGACTTCAATTCCATCCATACCTGGTAGCATTAAATCGAGTAAAATTAAATCATAGTTTGCTTTTAATGCTTTTTCTAATGCAGTCGTACCATCCTCCGCTTCATCGATCTTAAATCCTTCTCTTTCAAGGTACATTTTTAATAATCTACGTATTCTTTCTTCATCATCAACGATTAAAACATGGTAATTTCTTTCCGAATTCATGGTTTCACCTCTTCATCATTTCGATGTTTATGTTTATTTTATCTGATTTTATTTTTTATTTCTATTGTGATATTCTTTAATTTTTAATGTAACTGTACCATTTTTTTTAGTTTGGAAATCTCTTCAGCTTCCAAAAGACGGTATTCTCCCACCTTTAACCCTTTCAACGTTAAAAATCCATACTGAATCCTTTTAAGTTGAAGTACAGGAAACTGAATATGTTGAAACATTCTTCTCACTTGTCGATTTTTCCCTTCATGAATTGTGATTCTTATAATTGATTCGTTTCTATGGTCTCTCAATTTAACCACTTCCGCTGGAGAGGTTAGCCCATCTTCTAATAAAATTCCTTTTCTGAGCTTGTCCAAATCCTCTTCCCTTGGTATTCCTTTTACCACCGCTTCATAGGTTTTGTTAAATTCATATCTCGGGTGCATTAAGCGATTCGCTAATTCTCCATCATTTGTTAAAAGCAATAAGCCTTCTGTGTCGTAATCTAATCTCCCGATTGGAAACACACGTAAGTTTACATCTATATAATCCATAACCGTTTCTCTGCCTTTAGGATCTTTCATACTTGTAATCACCTTTTTAGGCTTATAAAACAAAAGAACAATTTTTTCTTCAGAAATTTTTAATAGCTTCCCATTTACTTTAATTTCATCTTCATCCAAGTTAACTTTTGTTCCTAATTCTGTAATAACTTTTCCATTTACTAAGACTTGTCCACTGGTAATTAATTGCTCTGCCTTTCTTCTAGAAGCAATTCCTGCTTTTGCAATAACTTTTTGTAATCTCTCCAACGATAACACCTCTTAAAAATTACTTTATCAAAGTTTTTTTCAACATCAAATAAATATTTAAAAATAATAAGACACAATCATTAAAGATGCAATCACTGCGATCAGATCCGCAAATAATCCAACCTTTAATGCATACCCAGCTTTTTTGATTCCTACAGCTCCAAAATAAACGGTAATAATATATAGAGTTGTATCAGAACTTCCTTGCATCGTAGAAGCTAATCTTCCAATAAATGAGTCGGGTCCATGGGTTGCAATGAGATCAGTTGTTATGGCCAATGCCCCTGTACCAGTAATTGGTCTCATCATGGCTAAAGGAAATACCTCTGTCGGAAAATGAAACATTGTTAGGAATGGATGGATAAAATCGATCACGAGTTGTAATGCACCAGATTCTCTAAAAACGGTAATTGCCACCATCATCCCAACTAAATGTGGCATGATATTTATCGCTGTTTGAAATCCATTCTTAGCTCCGTCAACAAATGTCTCAAAAACAGGTACCCGATTCCAAATGGCAAAAAGAAGAATGATACTGATAAGACCAGGAATAATCCATAATGATATTGTTGTAATCCATTGGGTCATTTTTTAACCTCTCCCTAAGATTTATATGTTTTTTTTCTATACCAACGATCTAAAAGAATGGCTGAAAGGGTAGAAAAAAGAGTAGCTAAGATTGTTGTGCCTACTATTTCTGTAGGATTTACTGAACCATAACTCATTCTAATGGCAATCACTTGTGTTGGAATAAGCGTAATACTTGAGGTGTTCAGAGCTAGAAGCGTGGCCATAGTAGGGGATGCTCTATCTGGGTAAGGATTTATTTTTTGCAATTCTTGCATGGCTTTAATACCCATGGGTGTGGCAGCATTTCCAAGTCCAAAAATATTTGCTGCAATGTTGGATAAAATATATCCAAGTGCCGGATTGTCTTTAGGTACATCGGGAAAAAGCCACCGAACAATTGGGCGAAGAAGTCGGCTTATTACTATTAATAAACCAGCTTCTTCGGCAATTTTCATGATTCCTAACCAAAAAACCAAAATACTAATCAAGCCAAAACTAATCGTTACACCAGTTTTGGCTCCTTCAAATATGGCATGATTAACGATTTCGATCTTTCCTTGAATTGCTGCTGTCACAATTCCAATCATAATAAACATTGCCCAAAGCCAATTAACCAATGATTATTCTCCTCTCCACCATCGATTAAAGACACTTAAGATATTTTCTTTCCAACTCTCTTTTTCTTTTCTTATTTTTACCGGAATACTCCCAATGTATTGATTATCTAAATAGAGTTGGATGTTGCCTACAATTTGCTCTGATACGAATGTATTTACATACTGAATATTTACCTTTTTTCGTAATCTTTGTTTCTCATCTTCTTTTAAAAGATAGAAGAAATCATGAGCCGTTTCTAAATGCACTACTTGGTTTTTATTTACTTTTACATATCCTGCATAGGTTCCTTTTGTAATTTCATAAGGGGAATAATTGTTAAATCCATATTCTAACATTTGCATCGAATCATTCCAGTCATCTGATGCGTTTAAGGTAATACTGGCCAATTGAAATCCATTTTTTGTTGCAGAAGAAGCCAAGCATCTTTTTGCAATTTTTGTATAACCTGTTTTTACACCATCTGCCCATTGATACATGTGTAATAGTTTGTTTTTATTGATCCACTGTCGATCCCACGACTCATCAGCCAAAGGAGCTGTTTTTACTTTTGTCCTAACTATTTTTTTAAAAGTTGAATTTTTAAGCGCATAAGCGGTAAGAATTGCCATATCTTTTGGTGTAGAATAATGTTCCTTATCATCTAATCCATGGGGATTCACAAAATGGGTATGATTCATTCCTAAGATCTTAGCCTTCTCATTCATTAAAAAAGCAAATCCTTCTACAGACCCTCCAATATGTTCTGCAATAGCTACAGCAGCATCATTTCCTGATCTTAGCATCAAGCCATATAACATATCTTCTAGGGTTAATTGTTCACCTCTTTTTAAGTAGATTGACGACCCTTCTGTTCCATAGGCATTATCGCTGGTTGTTACCATATCTTCTAGATTACCATTCTCAATAGCAACAATTGCAGTCATGATTTTCGTTAAACTTGCTATTCGCATTTTCTGATCGCCATTTTTTTCAAATAAAATCCGACCACTCTTTACATCAATTAATGCTGCTCCTTGCGCACTAATATGCAATGGCTGAATCTCTGTCATAGCAAAAACCTGAGAAGAATTTCCAAAGGTTAGAATAGAGACAACCATCCATATCGTGATTATTTTTCTGAAAATCATGTTTGTCCTCCTAACTTATCTGTACATATATATGCTTGGTTCTTATGAGTATGAAGAAATGAAAGAAAAAAGCGCAATCAAATGCGCTTTTTATCTTAGAGCTTTTCTACATGATGGGTTGAGTATTCTCGTTATTTTGCTGATTCGTATTTTTTTTCAACGCATTTTGTAATTTATCCATCACCTGAGGAGCTAAATCAATGATCCGCTCATAAATATGTGTTTGTGAATCAAGTGGAAGTAATTGTACACCTGATGTTTTGCTTACAACAAGGAAAGCTACTGGGGTAATGGATATACCACCACCACTTCCGCCACCAAACGGTATTTCATTCAAGTTTGATTGGTCAGACGTAGTTTTTCCTTCTACATCGAAGTTAAATTGACTACCGCCGGCAGCAAACCCAAAACCAACTTTCGATATTGGAAGAATTACACTTCCATCTGGTGTTTCAACAGGTTCACCAACAATCGTATTAACATCTACCATCTCTTTAAGGTTTTCCATTGCTGTTTTCATCAAGCCCTGAATGGGATGTTCTCCAGCCATCTTTTCCCGCCCCCTTTTAAAAACTTCAAGATGATACGTATTCCTGTTAATATAACATGCCCTAGTCGAAAACTTATTATGCATTCAAAATTGGTTCTGAATACCCTTTGTTGAAAATTAGGTTCTACTACTAGTATGGGGTCTTTCGTTAAAATGATATACTTAGAAATAATTCCTAAAATTGATCCTTTTATACTCCAAACCACCCCTGTTAATAATCCAGTTTCCATTGCTTCTCCAGTTCCTACTTGTGATTGCCAATAAAGTTTGTCTATGTGAACATGGGAAAGAAATCTTTTCATTACTTCATAAAAATCCGTGACATGTTTTAAAAACCTATGATACTGTTTATTCCAATGAGTTACCTTTTCTGGTGTTAAACGATCTTTTTTTGGCTCTAATTCACTAACCATGCTTACTTTTGTCTCTGTCTTAAATTTTGTCCCCTCGTGAATCGATTCTATAGCAATCATTGGAATCATTTTACGAAGATGAAATAGTTGGTACAGAAACCAAAAATCAATAATCACTTCATCATTCTTCCCTTGTTTATGAACTTGAATCTGAATTTTAATTGGTGAAAAAATGATAATCATTAATATTAGTAAAAGGAAAAATAAGACATACCAAGTCCAATGCATTTTCATCACTCCACTCACTAATTGGTAGTATTCTCCATATACAAGTTTTCAATACAACAAAAAAGAGCCTTTAAAGTAAGGCTCTTATTCCTCTTGATATTTAAATGAAAATAAATCTTCTTCTTCATTCAATTCTTGAGTTTCTTTTGGTGGAGGTAATTGTTCTAAATTCTTTAAACCAAAATATTCTAGAAATTCTATCGTCGTCCCATAAAGAATTGGCCTACCAATTCCTTCTACCCTGCCAACTTCTTTTATTAATCCTTTGCTATTTAAAGTATTAATCGCTTTTTCAGATTTAACACCTCTAATTTCTTCAACTTCCGCCCTAGTTATTGGCTGCTTATATGCGATGATAGCTAATGTTTCTAAGGCGGCTTGGGACAATGTAGAATGGGTTGGAGAAGAAGCTAAACGTTCAAAATAAATAGCATGATCTGGCAGTGTTGTTAATAAGTATGCATTGGCAATTTGTACAATTTGTAGTCCTCTATGTTCCCTTTTATAATCCCCTTGCATATCGTGGATCAGATCTTCAATCGTTTCCTGATCAATCTCAATAATAGAAGCTAATTGTTTTGCTTCTATTCCTTCATCGCCAGCCACAAAGATCAATCCCTCAATGATCGATTTAATATGATTGTAATCCAAATTCTGTTCCCCCTTTGTCTGAAGAATAGTGAATTACAATATCGTCAAATGTTTTGTTTTGAATACAATAGATTCGTTTTTGCTTCATCAGTTCTAAGATACTTAGAAATGTAATGACAATGTCAGTTCGTGTAGCTTGAGATGTTATTAACTCTGAAAAGTACAATATACCTTGGGTCTTTAACAAATTTATCACTTGTATCATTTTATCTTTTACCGATATTTCTTCTCGCTCTACCTTTGTTAAAGGCTCACGATAGGAATACTTTATTAAAGCCTTTTCGAAAGCGTGCACTAAATGGTAAAGACTAATTCCCTCAACAGGGTTTTCTTTTTCTTGAACAAGATACGGAGTTAAATTATATGGTGGTCTAGTAAAAATTTGATTTCTGGCAATCTCTTTTTCCCTTAACACCCCAGCTAATTGTTTATATTTTTTATACTCTAATAATCTATGTATTAATTCCTCTCTTGGATCTACTTCATCAATGTCCATCTCTAATAGTTGCTGTAAAGAAGGATCTGTTCGAGTTGGTAATAACATTTTACTTTTAATTGACAATAGGGTAGCAGCCATGACAAGGAACTCACTCGTTATATCCAACTTTAAAGTTTGCATGGTATGAATATACTGCAAATATTGATCCGTAATTTTTGCAATAGGAATATCATAAATATCCATTTCTTCTTTATCGATTAAATGAAGTAATAAATCGAGAGGTCCCTCAAAAACATCTAATTTAATTTGATATGTCATCATGTTCTCCTGCCTATAATACCAACTTTACTGGTGAAATTATAACATATCCCTCATCTATCAACAAATAAAATAAGTTTGTATATTACAATGCGCTCCGTTGTCCGTGTATTTCTTTGAATAAAAAATAAGGTAAAGAAATACACTCTCAAAGGTCGCTGCTTATGGAATATACAAACCCAAATAATAAGGGGAAATATTAAATTTAAAAGAAAGTTATGCTTACTATTTAAATAAAAGCTATGATCTAGTTTTTGCTAAAAAGCGTTCTGGCACTTGATCAAATTGAACAAGGTCTTCATAGGTCTCTCTTTTTACGATTAACTCAGCTTCTCCATTATTCACTAAAACCATTGCAGGTCTTGGAATTCGATTATAATTACTTGCCATGGAATAA
Organism: Tepidibacillus infernus; assembly: GCF_048898065.1. NCBI lineage: Bacteria > Bacillati > Bacillota > Bacilli > Caryophanales > Bacillaceae > Tepidibacillus > Tepidibacillus infernus. Next base: position 672,995 of record NZ_JBLWFI010000001.1, on the reverse strand, counting down.
TTATATGCTCCAGTAGAGAATACGGCCAAAATATCCCCTGTTTGCGGTTTATTAAGCTTGATATCCCAAATTAACATATCACCACTTTCGCATGCTTTTCCGGCGATTGATACTGTCTCTAAACCATCAGAAATCATTCGATTGGCAATAGCTGCTTCATATCTTGCTTGATATAAAGCTGGTCTTGGGTTATCCATCATGCCTCCATTGACCGCAATGTATTTTCTTACATTTGGAATTTCTTTACTAGAACCAATGGTATACAAAGTTGTTCCTGCTTCACCAATAATGCTTCTTCCTGGTTCAATCCATATCTCTGGAATCGGTAAGCTTCTTTTAGAAAAATGTTCTTTCACTGCTTTTACAAGGGAGGTTACATATTGATGAATTGAAAGAGGCCGATCTTCATCAATGTAACGAATCCCAAATCCACCACCAGTATTTAAAATGGGAAGTGATGTATTTAATTCACTGTGAATCCTTTCATAAAAGTCAGCCATTCGCTCAATCGCTTTTTCAAAACCAGTCATCTCGAAGATTTGAGAGCCAATATGAAAATGAAACCCTAATAATTGAATCCACTTGGATTGATAAACCAATTTTGCAGCAGACAAAGCTTGTTCCCCTATGTTAAAACCAAACTTTGAATCTTCTTGTCCTGTTTGAATATACTCATGAGTATGCGCTTCTATTCCAGGAGTAACCCGTATTAAGGCTTTTACCTTTTTTTGTTTATTTTCTGCTAAATGTTCAATTAGCTCTATTTCATGTAAATTATCAATCACGAAGGTACCAATATTTACATCAATTGCCATTTCAATCTCTTCATAGCTCTTATTATTGCCATGAAAATGAATTCTTTCTACAGGAAACCCAGCTTTGATCGCTGTGTATAATTCACCACCAGAAACCACATCTAGAGATAATCCCTCTTCTCTAGCAATATGACACAAAGCCGTGGTACATAGAGCCTTGCTTGCATAAGCAACTTGAAATGGAACCTCCATCTGCTTAAATGCATTAACAAATTCCCCCATTTTTTTTCTAATTTCCCATTCATCCAATACATATAGTGGTGTTCCAAATCGTTCAACTAAATGGACGGTATCCACACCGCCAATTTCAAGATGGTTATTTTCGTTTATTTTGCTAGAACCTGGTAAATACATGTTTCTCCTCCTTTTTTAATTAGACAGGAAGGACTAATTTAAAAACCTCTACCTTCGACTTTATTATGTTAGACTATTAAATTATATGTGAATATAACATAAAGAGTTATGTTTTGCAATAAGCCAAAATCATTGCCTATTTTCATTCTGTGGATGGACGATACTTGGCCGTTTATTTGCAAGCGGAATAGGTTCTCTTAAAAGAATTGCCATCAATGCTTTAAAATTGAAAGGAATAAATGGCCACAAATAGGGGGTATTCAAGGAATGAGTCGTTGCAAGTAAAACAATCCATAACATCGTTCCGATAACAAAACCAGGAATCTTAAAAATGAATGTAGCAAAAATAAGAAACAATCTAGCTAATTTATTACCTAAGCTTAGCTCGTAACTTGGTGTAGCATACATACCAATTGCACCTATCGACAAGTATAGAATCACTTCAGGAACAACCCAACCTACCTTAATAGCAATATCCCCAATCAAAACTGCTGCTATTAATCCCATTGCAGTAGCTAATGGGGTTGGTGTATGAACAGCTGCCATCCTCATCAGATCTAATCCTAATTCAGCAAATATAATTTGTAAATAGATGGGGATGTTGCTTGTTTCCTTGGGACCAATAAAATCGATAGCTTTAGGAAGTATTTCCGGCTCTTGGACATAGATTAACCATATTGGTAATAAAAACAAAGAGGAAAAGACTCCGAAAAAGCGTATCCATCTCAAAAAGGTGCCTACCATTGGTGTATGTCGGTATTCTTCTGCGTGTTGAACATGATGAAAAAACGTGGTAGGCATGATTATCACACTTGGTGAAGTATCAACATAAAGAATAACATGTCCTTCTAATAAGTGTGCAGCTGCCACATCTGGCCTCTCCGTGTAACGTACTAAGGGATAAGGATTCCATGATCGACCAATGATAAACTCTTCTAGTGACTTTTCTGCCATCGGAAGTCCATCAATTTTTATCTCTTCTAACTTCTGTTTAATTAGCTTAATTAACCCTGGGTCTGTAACATCTTTAAGATAGGCAATACAAATATCGGTTTTTGAACGTTCACCTAATTGGCTAATTTCCATTCTTAAACGTTCATCCCGGATTCGTCTTCTAGTTAAAGCCGTATTCAAAAGCAAAGTTTCAGTGAAACCATCCCTTGCTCCACGAACTACTCTCTCAATATCTGGCTCTTCCGGATTTCTGCCAGGATATTTCCTTGCATCTATCACAAGGGCTTCCTCCTGATCATCAATAAACATCACTAATTGTCCAGAAAGAATGTTATCCATCGCTTCATTGATTGTCTTCAGTTTTTTTACCTGTATGTGAGACACATATCGTTCAAGAAGGTGTTCTAGGATATTGGGTACTATCTCTTCTCTTTTTAAGTCAGCTAATTCTTTTAATATCTGGGTCATGATATCAGAATCAGCAAAGCCATTTACGAAGAAGAGAGCAAAATCTTTTCCTGCAAAATTCATCTCCCTACAGACCATATCAAAGCTTTCGCCTACTCCCAATCTCTCTTCTAATATCTTTTTGTTTTTACTTAATTCTTTAGAAATCTTTAGCGTTTGATTTAGTTTCTCTTCCACTGTGTTGATTTTTGTTGTTGATTTGTTTTCAGCTTCTGTTGCTTTTTTTTCATTGGTTTTTGACTGATATTTAAGTTTCATGTTTTTCTTCATGTTGCTCACTCCATTCCAAAATGGTTTGGATCGCTTTTAATGTAATCGGAGAACCGTGTTTAATATGATCTCTCCCTCTCATTTTTCCAATGTCTCCAATTCCCACAATAACAGGCATATCTAGTTTGTCTAAGATATCCACTGTATCTCCGTATACACGAAGTGGTCCACCAACAGGGTCTCCATCTTTATTTACCCCACTTTCTACTCTTTTCCCATTGCGATCGATTGAAAAATCAATGGTTGTTCCCTCAACAAATTTAGTATTAGATGCTACAGCGATGGCCCCTAGCACCTCAATGTCGGGATGTTTGGTGATAAATTCAATCGCTCTTTCCCCTTCACCTTTATACCCACGCCCATTGTCATCAAACATAACCAAAACTGGATCATTGGGAGTGCTCTTGATCATTTCAACTAATTCATTGCCATTGTATGGTGTTGGATTCCCTGCAGAACGTGAAATACATCGGCCACCGATTATCTTCGCAACTTCTTCTATTACTTGTCTGGCAACGTCATCCCCATCTGTAATAACAATTACCTTTCTTTTTTTCATCATTGATCACCAAATTACCCTTTAGGTTTAAATATAATTGCTACCAGAAAACCGAAGACGATAGCTGAAGAAATACCGGCACTAGTTACTTCAAAAATTCCAGTAATAATCCCGACCAATCCGTGTTGTTCTGCTTCTGCTAATGCACCATGAACGAGCGCATTACCAAAGCTTGTGATAGGAACTGTTGCACCTGCCCCTGCAAACTCGATCAAAGGCTCATATAATCCAAGACCATCTAAAACAGCCCCAGACACCACTAATGTTGTCATCACATGTGCAGGAGTCATTTTTGTTAAATCCATGAGTAATTGGCCAATTAAGCTAATTAAGCCCCCAACTAAAAACGCAGACCAATAAGTTCCCATTACTATTCCTCCTCATTCTCTATTGCAACTGCATGGGCAATACATGGAATGGATTCCCCTTGTTGATAGGTCACAGGGCTCAGTAACGCTCCCGTTGCTACAACAAGAACTTTATTTAAAGTTTTTTTATGTAACTCTTTCATAATATGACCATATGTTACAGAGGCACTACTTGCACAACCACTTCCCCCTGCAAAAACTTCTTGGTCTGAGTAATAAATCATTAAGCCACAATCATTATAAACAGATGATAAATCAAAACCCCGCTCAAGCAACATTTTTTTTGCTAATGGATAGCCTACTCCAGCAAGGTCACCTGTAACAATTAGATCATAATCTTCAGGACGTCTACCTGTATCAATAAAATGTTGTTCAATGGTGTCAACTGCAGCAGGCGCCATAGCTGAACCCATATCAAATGGATCTTTAAGTCCCATATCAATAATTTTACCAATTGTCGCATACCGGACTTTAGGTCCAATCAGTCCCTTTCCTACTACTGCTACACCTGCACCGGTTACGGTCCATTGTGCATAAGGAGGTTTTTGTCCTCCATATTCTGTAGGGTAACGGTATTGCCTTTCAGCCGTTGCATTATGACTACTACAACCAGAAACAACATAGTTCGCATAACCGCCTTCAACAAGAGAAGCCGCTAAAGCCAATGATTCCATCGAGGTTGAACAAGCTCCATATACACCTAAATAAGGAATTTGAGCATAACGAGCAGTAAAAGAAGCGGAAATGATTTGGGTTAATAAATCCCCTGCGATCAAAAGATCAATCTGGTCTTTTTTTAATCCAGCTTTTTGAACCGCCAGATCAAGTGCCTCTTCAAATAATTTGCGTTCAGCTTTTTCCCATGTATCTTGACCTATATGTAAATCATCATGAATAATATCAAAATCCTTTGCTAAAGGACCCCGACCCTCTTTTGGTCCTACAGAAACAGCACTTGCTAGTATTCTAACCTTTGAAAATTCCCATGTACTTCTTCCTAGTTGATGACTCAAATGTTTTACCTCCTTAGATCAAGCGAATTAAGGTTTTAACCAATCCAACGAAGAAAGCGGCTACCACACCATAAACAATAACGGAACCAGCTAGTTTAAACATATTTCCACCTATACCAAGTACCAAACCTTCTGCACGATGTTCTAAAGCTGCTGAAGCAATGGAGTTAGCAAAACCAGTTACCGGAACAGCTGATCCTGCACCAGCAAATTGTCCAATTTTATCGTAAATTCCAAGGCCTGTTAGAAGAGCTGATATAAAGACCAAAGTTGCTACTGTTGGATTCCCTACCTGATCTTTTGAAAATCCTAAATGAAGGTATATATTTTGAAAGGCTTGACCCAACAGACTTATCAGTCCACCGATCACAAAAGCTTTGACACTATTGATTAAAACAGGAGGCTTTGGTCTCATTTGCATGGTCATTTGTTGATATTTTCTTTTTTCTTCATTTTGTTTTCTTTTTTTACCAGTAGATTGACTCATATACATCACCCTTTAAATCATGAATTCGGCACATAGATTAACCAATGGATCAATGATCCTGCAATTTTTCCAAATACCATTGCCATTAAAAGAAATAATATAGCATTCGCCATATTCACACGTTTTGCCAAAATGGGCAAAACATTAAGTACTTCTGTGAGTGCACCAGCAAGCATTCCAACGAATATTCCGGAAAAGGCTCCAAAAATAAAGATTAAGATTTTAGGTAAATGAAAGATTATTTCCCTTAAATCAATCCAAGTAAAAATGACAGCACCACTTACCAATGCTCTTTCAAACCATTTCATATATCTAAACCCTTTTATGAGTTGAGTTAACCTCGGAATAATATCTAGAACAGTGACAAAAGCGACTAGCCCACTACCTACAGCTAACCCTCCAGCTAAGCCAATTAATACCACCAATGAATATTGAAAAAGTAGAAGCATTTAATCCTTCTTCCTATTTTCTTTGTTTTCATTTAATACAACGTAATCGTCCAAATTTTTTTGATATAAAAACATCTCTACTTCCAATGGGCTAGGCTCTTCGTTTATTTTTTTCTTGAAAATATGATTAAAAAATAGGATCATCCCAAATCCTAAACCGAAGGAATAAGGGATTTGTAAAAGTAAAGGTTTTTTATTCTCGATCCCTGTAATCAAATAGTAAATACGCTGGTGTACCTCTTGCATACTGACATCATGATGGAAATTCATGATTGCAAGGCCTGATCCAATAAATAGTAATGTCCAAACAAATGCAATTAACCATATACTTGGCTGCTTCTTCATTTCAGCCGTTACGATTTCAATGATAATTTCTGGAGAACCGATACTCCTAATGTCTAAATTAGGGAATTCTTCCTTGATTTTTTTTATCACATGAATGAGATCCAAAACTACTAAGTGTTGGTCTTCAGCAGTGATCTGGTACAAGGATAACCCTTTTATTGCTGATTCATATTGTTTAGGAGCAATAATTTGTGCAATTTCTGATAAAAATATTTGTGCATTCGGTTTTGCAAAATGTCGGTTGCGCAAACGTAGGTAGACTATATTTCTGTCACTCATTTACTTTTCCCCCTTTAATGATAAAGAGTGTCTTTCTTATTATGAGTTATCCCGTTGAAAGCCATGCAATGAAAAAGAAAAAAGACCAAAATGGATTAACCTAATTGGTCTTTTATCATCGAAAGTATTTTCTTTTCCAATCTTGATACTTGAACTTGAGATATTCCTAAGCGTTCAGCAACTTCAGATTGGGTTTGATCTTTATAATACCTAAGATAAACAATTAATCGTTCTCTTTCATTTAGAGATCGTATGGCTTCTTGTAATGCTAATTTTTCGAACCACTTGTCTTGTGAATCGTCAGAAATTTGATCCATCAGTGTAATCGGATCCCCATCATTTTCAAATACAGTTTCATGGATCGAGGATGGAGCTCTATTGGCTTCTTGAGCAAAAACAACATCCTCGGGTGAAATATGAAGATGATCAGCAATTTCTTTAATGGTCGGTAATCTACCTAATTGCTTAGATAATTCATCTTTCGCTTTTCTGACCTTGTTAGCAGTCTCTTTTAGAGACCTACTCACTTTAACTGTCCCATCATCTCTTATAAAACGCTGTATTTCTCCAATAATCATGGGTACTGCATAGGTTGAAAACTTCACATCAAACGACAAATCAAATTTATCTACTGCTTTTAATAACCCAATCGCTCCTATTTGAAATAAATCATCCGCCTCATAACCTCTATTTAAAAATCTTTGAACAACAGACCAGATAAGCCGAATATTACTATTTACGATGAGTTCTTTCGCTTTATCGTCACCATTTTGACTTTGAATTATTAATTCTTTAATTTCTGCATCGTCCAGATAAGAGTGGTGGCTATTCTTAATATCAATTTCCATATGACCACCCCTAACTTATAATACGATTCAGTGCAAGCTCTTTTCTTAAAATCACTTTGGTTCCTTTTCCTACTTCAGATTGAACCTTCATTTCATCCATAAAATTCTCCATGATCGTAAAGCCCATTCCAGATCTTTCTAACTCCGGTTTTGTCGTAAAAAGTGGTTGTATTGCTTCCTGAACATCTTCAATTCCTTTTCCTTGATCTTCAATTGTGATTTCCACGATTGAATCTTTAAGGAGTACGGTTATTTCTACCATCCCATTAGGTTCTTGATCATATCCATGAATGATCGCATTAGTTACTGCTTCTGAAACAACCGTTTTAATATCATTTAAATCATCTAACGTTGGATCGATTTGAGAAATAAACGCTGCTACAGCAACCCGGGCAAAAGATTCATTTTCTGACTTGGAGGCAAATTGTAATCGCATAAAATTCTCCAATTACGCCACCTCCAATGATTTAATGGCTTCAGATTCGTTGTCATAAACAGGTAAGATCTTAAACATACCAGAAAGTTCGAAGATCTTATAAACATTCGCTTGAAGACAACAGATGGACATTTTCCCATTTTGTTGAACAACTCTCTTATAGCGCCCAAGCATCATTCCTAGTCCAGAACTGTCCATAAATGATAATTGTTCTAGGTTGAAGATAAGGTTTTTCACAATCCCCTTGTCCAATTCCGCCTCGATTTTTTCACGAACCATTTCTGAAGTATGGTGATCTAATTCACCATCTAATCTTACAATTAAAGTACTTCTTTCTACTTCCATTTCTAAATGTAAGCTCATTCTTTATCCTCCTTCTTCCATTCATGCCAAACTAATTCTCCTTCTCTTTTTCCTTTTCCTGCTAGTCGACAAAAGAACAAAAAAATCGAGAAGCCTTGTCAAAATGCAGCATCTCGATGTCGAAATAAATCAGTATATGTTATCTTTTTATTGGTTTAAAAACAAGTGTTCCTTGACAACTTTTTTAATTAAATGATATAAATTTGCTTTAGAAATATCAGTAGATGATTCTAAAGAGATAGATTGCACTATTTTCCCATTTCGAATGATCTCCAACGCTCCAAGAATATCACCTTGCTTAATAGGTGCTTGAATTTGCTCTTTTATTTTTATGATTTGTTCATAATCTTCTATTTTTTCCCCTTTTTTCATAAGTATACTTATTTGGTGAGGAGCAACTAGTTGAACTTCGTGTTCTTTTCCTTTGCTTACTTCCACTTTCGTTATCATTTGATTTTTTTGGTAGATCACCTCGTTTTTATATTGACTAAAAGCAAAGTCTAATAATTGAGATATCTCTTTATTTCTTGTCTTCGTATTTGGCTCACCCATCACAACGGCGATCACCCTTAGTGATCCTCGTTTTGCCGTTGCGGACAAACAATACTTTGCTTCACTAGTGTATCCTGTTTTTAATCCATCGGCCCCTTCGTAAAACCGAACTAAACGATTTGTATTGACTAACCAAAAGGGATTATCTGTATCTTTCCTTAAATAATCCTCATATATCCCGGTAAATTCCGTGATTTTTTCATATTTTAATAGCTCTCTTGACATGATCGCAATGTCATATGCAGAAGTATAATGATCATTTTCTGGAAGACCATTGGAATTTACAAAATGTGTATTCTTAAGCCCCAGTTCTTCTACTTTTTTGTTCATCATATGAACAAAACCCTCTTCAGATCCAGCAATATATTCAGCCATAGCAACAGAAGCATCATTACCAGATGCAATCGCAATTCCTTTTAATAAATCTTTGACGGTCATCTCTTCGCCAACTTCTAAGAAGATTTGGGAACCGCCCATTGAAGCAGCATTTTCACTCACTCTGACTTTATCATCCAATGCAATTTTACCTTGATCTAATGCCTCCATGATCAAAAGCATAGTCATGATTTTTGTAATACTTGCCGGTGGCAACCGATCATGACTATTTTTTTCATACAAAATTGTACCTGTGTCTTGATCAATTAGTATGGCTGAACGTGCGTTTGGGGTCAAGTTTACTTCTTCAGCATTTACAATAGGGATGGAAAGTAAAGAAAAGAGTAGTAGATGGATTACTCCTAATATCCAAATTTTTTTCAACATAAAATGTAGTCCCTCCTTTAATCATAGTCTTATTTTTCACAGATTAAGGGGAATTATTCCAATTACAAAAAAAAGATGGCTTAATGCCACCTTTGTATCCCATTTTTACTAACAATTCCATATATAAGCGGAACATCTTCTATTTTTTCTTCTTTTATCGTGTAGGCTTGAAGTACTTTTTCTGTGACTTCTGCAATATTTTTTTCGTCATTTACATGTAAAGTAGCTAAAACCCCACCTTTACTTACATAATCATTCACTTTTTTATGTAATACGATGCCTACCGATAAATCAATCTTAGATTCTTTGGTTTCTCGCCCTGCTCCCAACATCATTGCACTGATTCCTATTTCTTCTGCATCAATATGATGAATATAACCACTTTCTAGAGCTGTTACTTCAATTTTAGATTTTGCTTGTGGTAATCGTTCAGGATGTTCTATCAATTCTGGGTTACCACCTTGCCTACTCACAAATTCTTTTAAAGTTTCTAATGCTTTTCCAGATTGAATAAGCTCCTTCAGTGTCTGATAAGCATTGTCGGTATCTTTTGCCTTTCCACCTAAAACTAACATATGAGAACCTAGTACTAAACACAATTCTTCAAGATCTTTTGGCCCATTTCCTTTTAAAGTATCAATCGCTTCTTTGACTTCTAATGCATTACCTACGGCAAAACCTAAGGGTTGGTCCATATTGCTTACAATAGCCACAGTATTTCGGCCAGTTTGTGTACCGATATCAACCAACGCTTTTGCAAGTTCAAACGACTTATCTGGTGTTTTCATAAAAGCACCTTCACCCGTTTTTACATCTAAAACGATCGCATTAGCCCCAGCTGCTATCTTCTTACTCATGATCGAACTAGCAATAAGTGGGATTGAATCAACGGTAGCAGTTACATCTCTTAATGAATAAAGCCTTTTATCAGCGGGTGTTAAATTTGAGGTCTGACCAATAACGGCAAGTTTAATCTCATTTACTTGTTTAATAAATTCCTCATTACTTAATTCAACATGAAAACCTTCAATAGACTCTAATTTATCGATGGTTCCACCTGTATGTCCCAATCCTCTGCCTGACATCTTGGCCACAGGAACTCCCGCAGTTGCAACCAAAGGCCCAAGCACTAGTGTTGTCGTATCACCTACACCACCTGTGCTATGTTTATCAACTTTAATTCCCTCAATTGCTGTTAAATCAATTTGATCACCAGATTGAACCATCGCCATGGTTAAATCAGTAATTTCTCTATCATTCATCCCTTTAAAAAAAATACTCATCGTCAAAGCAGACATTTGATAGTCGGGGATATTTCCCTGAGTATAACCTTCAATAATAAACTGAATCTCTTCTGTTGTAAGATTATTTCCATCCCTTTTTTTTTGAATTAAATCAACCATTCTCATGCTAAATCCACCTCATAGAGGATTCCTCTTACAAGCTCAATAAATTTCGTCTTGCTCTTTTCCGCAACTGCCATCACTTGCTCGTGGGTCAATGGTTCTAATTCTTCACCAATTGCCATATCAGTAATAAGTGAAATACCTAATACCCTCATTTTTGCATGATTAGCAACAATGACTTCGGGAACTGTGGACATTCCAACTGTATCTGCACCCAGTCGAGCTAACATCTTCAGTTCGGCAGGAGTCATATAGTTTGGACCGCTGATCGCAACATAAACGCCGTTTTGTATTTTTATTCCTTTATCTAAAGCAACCTTTTGCGCTAATTGAATGAGTTCATAATCATAAGCTCTTGACATATCAGGAAATCTAGGACCAAATTCATTCATGTTTGGACCGATGAGCGGGTTTGCTCCAGTAAAGTTAATATGATCATTAATAATCATTAAATCACCTGGTGCAAATGCTCTGTTCATTCCGCCACAAGCATTGGTAACAAATAACATTTTTACCCCTAATGCTTTCATTACGTAAACAGGAAAAGTAACCTCACTCATTGTATAACCTTCATAATAATGGAATCTTCCCTGCATCGCTACAACTCTTTTTCCCTCAAGTGTTCCAATGACAAGTTGTCCTTTATGCCCTTCTACAGTTGATACTGGAAAATGCGGTATTTCATGATAGGGTATTTTTACTTCATTTTCAATTTTGTCAGCTAATTCTCCTAGCCCAGAACCTAAAATCAATCCAATTTCTGGTGCTTCTTTTAATTTAGAAAAGATATAATCCTTAGCTTCATTAATTTTATTAAATTTATTATCCATAAAAACTCCCCCTTTAAATGGTCCCTATAATTTGTCTAACTAAATTTAAAAACTTCGATTGTACAAGTTTGGTCGTTTCAATTACTTCATCGTGTGAAAGAGGTTGAGGCAATATTCCTGCAGCCATATTGGTAATACAAGAAATGCCTAAAACTTCTATACCTGAATGTCTAGCAACAATCACCTCAGGAACAGTGGACATTCCCACTGCATCACTACCCATTGTCCGTAACATTCTTACCTCAGCTGGTGTTTCATAGGTTGGACCAGTTAGTCCCACGTAAACTCCACTTTTTAGGTCAATTTGTAACTGATCTGCAACGCTTTTTGCTTTCTCGATTAACACTTCAGAATAAGCTGTAGACATATCGGGAAATCTTACACCTAATTCGTTTTCATTAGGTCCAATTAGCGGGTTATTAAACATAAAGTTGATATGATCCTCAATGATCATTAGATCCCCTGGTTTAAATGAAAGATTGATCCCACCCGCAGCATTGGTAACAAGAAGTTTTTGTACACCTAATTCTTTCATTACTCTTACTGGAAAAGTAACCTCTTGCATTGAATATCCTTCATAGAAGTGAAATCTACCTTGCATGGCAATAACAGATTTACCAGCTAATTTACCAATAACTAATTGGCCTTTATGGCCTTCTACAGTAGATACTGGAAAGTGAGGGATTTCTGAATAGGGTATTTGAACAGCTTCTTCGATTTCATCAGCTAGCACACCAAGACCTGAACCCAAAATCAAGCCAATCTCAGGTTGGATATTGACCTTCTTTAATATCCATTCTGAAGAATCCTTTATTTTTAGCTTTAAACTCAATCTGATTTCCTCCCCTTACTTTAGATCATCTAAAAAACTAATACCATGTTCAGGTAATTGAACGCCAAAGTTGTCTGCAACTGTAGCTCCAACATCTGCAAATGTTTTTCGAATCCCTAAATTGATACCACCTTTTAGTAATTTACTATAAACTAACAATGGAACATATTCACGTGTATGATCTGTACCTGTGTGTGTAGGGTCATTTCCATGGTCGGCAGTAATGATAAGTAAATCATCATCTTGAAGTGCATCTATCAATTCTGGTAATCTTTGATCAAATTCTTCAATCGCTTTTCCATAACCTATAGGATCACGACGATGTCCATATAACATATCAAAATCAACTAAATTGGTAAAAATCAAACCATTAAAGTCTGTTTTTAATCCCTCAATCGTTTTATCTACACCATCCATATTTGACTTTGACTTAAGCGCTTTCGTAACTCCTTCATTTGCATAAATGTCAGCAATTTTCCCGACTGCAATGGAGTCAAATCCATTTTCAACTAAGTGATTCATAACTGTTTTGGCTGGTGGTTTTACTGAATAATCTTTTCGATTTGGTGTTCTTTTAAAAGAACCAGGAGAACCAATAAATGGTCTAGCAATCACTCGCCCCACCGCATATTCGTCATTTAAAGTCATTTCTCTAGCTATTTCACATATTTGATAAAGTTCATTTAATGGGACAACATCTTCATGAGCAGCTATTTGAAACACACTATCTGCAGATGTGTAAACAATAACAGCTCCTATCTTCATTTGTTCTTCTCCTAATTCTTCAATAATCTCTGTACCTGAAGCAGGCTTATTACCAATTACTTTTCTACCTATTTTTTCTTCAAAGGCTTTAATTAGAGAATTTGGAAATCCATTAGGATACGTTTTAAAAGGGATATTTACTTTTAAACCCATAATTTCCCAATGGCCAGTCATGGTGTCTTTACCTACTGAAACTTCCTTCATCTTCCCAAAAGCAGCAATAGGGTCTTCAATGTTGTTTACACCTTTTATTGGGTAAATATTCCCCAAACCCATTTTTTCTAGATGAGGAATGATTAGTCCATTTAATTTATCAGCAATGTGAGCAAAGGTGTTGGTCCCTTGATCTCCAAATTTTTCAGCATCAGGTAACTCCCCAATTCCTAAACTATCAAGAACAATTAAAGAAATTCGTTTAAATTTCATTTCATAATCCCTCCTATATTTTTTCTTTTTAGTATCACCAAAGATATAAATTTACTACAACAAAATTTAAATGATCAAATCTTTGGCAGTTGACTGATGTCAGACAACATCAAGAGAAAGAAAAGGTACAAATCGTACCCATTGCATCAAACCTAAAAAAAAGTTGAATCACCTTTTTTTCACGCCCTAGGATGGGCTTTAGAATAAACCTCTTTTAGACGTGATTTCGTAAGATGTGTATAGATCTGTGTCGTAGAGATATCTGCATGGCCTAACATTTCTTGAACAGATCTTAAATCAGCCCCATTTTCTAATAAATGTGTAGCGAAAGAGTGTCTAAGTGTATGAGGTGTTATTTCAACCTCTATTGAGGCTAGTTTAGCATATTTTTTTATAATTTTCCAGAATCCTTGCCTTGACAAACGTTTTCCATGGTGGTTTAAGAAAAGTGCATTTTCTGTTGGTTTTTTTTGAAGCATCTTTCGACTTCGATTCACATAGTATTGAATACTTTCTATGGCTAGGCTACCAATGGGAACAATTCGTTCTTTTGAACCCTTACCAAAACATTTGACAAATCCCATATTTAAATTCAAATCTTCTATATTTAAAGAAACTAACTCAGAAACACGAATTCCAGTTGCATAAAGGAGCTCTAACATGGCCTTATCCCTGACTCCTGTTAACGTTGAGATATTTGGCATTTGTAACAATTGTTCTACCTGTTTGACAGTAAGAACTTTTGGCAAACGCTTATCGATTTTTGGAGATTCTAAATTTTGCGATGGATCCTTTTGAATAAAATGATCTCTCATAAGAAATTGATAAAAAGAACGAATAGAGGCCAAATTTCTTGAGATCGTCGATGTTGCTCTGCCTTTATTTTTTAGATCTATGAGATAAGACATAATATGGGCACGATTCGTTTTCTCGATAGGTACATGCTGATAAAATTGTTTAAGAAATGTATGGTAGGATTGCAAATCTCTATGATAAGATTCTAGTGTATTTTGAGCGAGACCTTTCTCTACCATTAGATAGTGAATAAATTCTTCGATTCTCTTTTCCATACCAAACATTTCTCCCTTAAATTAAACTTTCTTCTCATTACTTATTTATTCTACTATTCAACATCTTTTGATTAACTCCTTCTTTCTTTTTATGGAAAATATTTTATGGGAATTATTCACCTAACCAATAAAATAACTTTAAGCGATCGATTACATCTTCCGAGTTTCGTATTTCGGTTCCATTCCCCATATCAATGACCTTAACCGCTCGACCAGATGGTTCTTTAAACTGATCGATCGGTTGAATCCAATCAGAAAGAATCAGTACTAATTGGTATAAAAATAATGTTAGTAAAAAAAAGAAGACAAATAAGATAAGCCATTCTAAAATTCTTTTTAAAGTAATGAACATAATGATACCCCCAATTAAACTTGTACACATACGTATAATAGATTATGAGAACCTATAAATAAATATGATAAAAGTAGGCTACTACAGTTGAGCAGCCTACTCTTATTTTTGATCTATTAGATTTAATTATTCAATCCTTTAATTTAATACATGCTCCAATGGAACATAGGGTAGGTTTAGAGCTTTAGCAACAGCCTCGTATGTTATTTGACCATGAATGACGTTAACTCCCTTTGCTAATGTTCGATTATCACGAATCGCTTTTTCATATCCTTTATTGGCAATTTGTAATGCATATGGAACCGTTACATTCGTTAAAGCTAGTGTTGATGTTCTTGCTACTGCTCCAGGCATATTTGCTACAGCGTAGTGAACTACTCCATGTTTTACATAGGTTGGTTCACTGTGAGTGGTTACGCGATCAATCGTTTCAATCGAACCTCCTTGGTCGATTGCCACATCAACAATGACTGAACCAGGGCTCATTGTTTTAACCATTTCTTCTGAAACTAATTTTGGTGCCCTTGCCCCAGGTATCAATACGGCTCCAACTAATAGGTCAGCTTTTTTGACTGCTTGAGCTATGTTATAAGAGTTAGACATTACAGTATTGATTCGACCATGGAAAATATCATCCAAATAGCGTAAACGGTCAGGATTAAGATCGATGATCGTTACATTTGCTCCCGAACCAATCGCCATTTTTGCAGCGTTAGTTCCTACAATCCCACCACCAATGATAACGACTTCTGCTGGATGAACACCAGGTACTCCTCCAAGTAGAATTCCTTTTCCACCTTGTGGCTTTTCTAAAAATTGAGCCCCAATTTGGATAGACATTCTTCCTGCGACTTCACTCATCGGCATTAATAGTGGAAGAGATCCATTATCTAATTGTACTGTTTCATAAGCAATGGCAACCACTCCATTGTCCACTAAGGCTTTTGTTAATTCTGGCTCTGGAGCTAAATGTAGGTATGTAAACAAGATAAGTCCTTCACGGAAATATTGATATTCTGAAGGTAATGGTTCTTTTACTTTCATAATCATATCGGATTTATCCCATACTTCTTTAGCTGAATCAGTAATATTTGCTCCGACAGACAAATAGTCCTCATCAACGAAACCGCTTCCAACCCCTGCATTGGTTTCCACATACACTTCGTGGCCTGCTAAGCGTAGAGCTTGTACTCCTGCTGGGGTAATCGCTACGCGATTTTCATTGTTTTTAATCTCTTTAGGTATTCCAACTCTCATCTTATGTTCCTCCTACAAAAATAACATTTTGTATATTTTATATATTACCACTTTATTGATAAAAGGGATATAGATAAAAATAAATCACGAATTTTACAGAAAATTCGCGATTTATAGATTATCCTTTTCTTTTTTTTGGCATTCTTTACAAATCCCATGAAAGATTAATCGATGATCAACAATTTTAAATTGGAATCGATTTTCTACACGTTCTTCAATTGGGTCTAGCCAATCCTCGTTAATTTCATCCACTTTACCACAATTCACACAAACAAGATGGTGATGATGATGTTCAGCCTCTTCAGATCGGAATTCGTACCTTGTTACATTGTCACCAAAATTTAACTTTTGTGTAATATTTAACTCAGATAGTAATTCTAATGTTCGATAAACGGTTGCTAAACCAATGTCTTGTACTTTTTCCTTTACCAAAAGAAATATATCTTCAGCACTTAAATGATCTTCTTCATTCTCTAATAAAACTCTTACGGTAGCTTCTCGTTGTGGAGTTAATTTAAAATTATATGAATGAAGCTGTTGTTTTATTTTTTCGATACGTTCTTCCATAACGTATCACCTCCTAACAGCATCTAACCTGATTATAGTGAGGAGAATATGAAAAGTCAATGTAAATGATAATCATTAACGCACTAAAAAAGTCGTAACACTTTTCATCAACCATGGTGAAACATAACTTTCAAAACCAGAGGCAAATATAAGAACACCACCTAAAATCAGCATTAAAAAGGAATAAGAAATAAAAGGTTGTTGATATTGGCGTATTCTATTTTGACCTCTTGCTCTAATCAGTGACAAGGAAAAACTAATCCCTGCTACACCTGCAATAATGATAACAGGAACAATCAATAAATTTTGAGGTAAAATCGCAACAAATGAAAACAAAAATCCTTTCCATTGTAATTCGGCAATAAGAAAAGAAATCGTAAAGCCTACCATAAACCCCTTCATAAATAATAGAATTAAAATGAATGGCATACCAATAATAGATAATCCCAAAAACCATAAAAGAAAAAGGTATTTTAGATACTCAAAAACAACTTGTCTAAACGCTACTTTTGATTCCATCCATTGATCCGTTTGGTTGATCCCATGAAAAAATTTACTAATATACGTAATCATTTCTTGTTTTTGATCAGGTGATAAGGAGTGGACAATCATTGACCCAAAAATCACACCCATAATAAACAAAATAATAGCGAAAATATATAATGAAAAATGTTCTTTTACGTAATTTTGGATTCGGTAATCTATTTGTCTACCTTTCAAGAAAATCCCCCCTTGTCCAACATAGTACATTGTATGATGGACAAAAAAGGATTATGTCCCACTTATTCTAAAACTTTACCATATACGCCTCCCCCACCAACTTCCACTGACAATTTTCCTTCTCTTGCTTGAATGAGCATTTCTGCTAATTTATCTGGGATAATTGCTTGCAACTGCTCCATTGATACACGATGTAAAATATTCATTTCCGTTCCAAAATGAGAGAGTAATTTTTCTAGCGTTTTCTGCCCTAATTTAGGAATAAACTCTAAAGGAACTTGATGAATATAGTCTGGTCGCCCAGATGGATGTAATCCAGTTTGAAGATCTGCAAGCTCATCAATCCGATTAGACACTCCCTTTATTATTTTCTTGCTTCCACAGTGGTCACAATATGACTCATTCTCTACTAATTGATCACATTGAACACACCTGGTTTGATGATATTTTCCTAATTTTGGATCTAGTCCGTAGTTTTTTAAGATTTTTCTTCCATTTAAACCTTTTAAAGCCCATTTTAATTCCTTAAAAGTAGGACTTTCTATCAGGAGCTTGTTATATTCACGGCCTATTTTTTGTAACGAATGGGCATCTGAATTTGTAATAAAAGGAAATTGGTGTAATTCTTGAATACGATCTGCCATTTCTGTGTCCGAGCTAAGTCCTAATTCCACTGCGTCAATTCTATTTAAATCCAATACCTCTTCCATACGATCACAACATTTTCCATATACTGATTTAAAAGGAGTAAAAATATGGGCAGGTATAAATAGGCCATTCCGATCATAAACCTCTTTTTGAAGTTCCTTTGTTTTTACATAAAGTCGCTGGGAACTAAGATTTATATTTTTCATATGTTTTTGCATCCACTTGGAAAAATCGATCATATCCGATAAAAATGGGAAAAAAGCTAGATAATGAGCCTCTCCTCTTCCTTCTTCTTTCACTTCAATTTCTGAACCCAAAAGGATGGTTAATTCTTGATACTGAAGTCCGCCTTCATCCAGCTCACCAATCAAGCCATGATTTAAATAATAAAGGATTTCTTCTTGAACTCTTGGCGAGTGACAATCGATGATTCCAATCATATCTAAGCCTTTATAATGATAAGCCTCTTTCAAGATATTGATATAGGTTAAATTCTTAGAGGCACTAATCTTAACAGGTTCCTTTTTTTCTGTCCATCCAATATGAATATGTAAATCTGCAAAAAATTCTCTCATGGTTTTTAACCTTTGTTCCTTTCTAATTGCCAATAATATATAGCCATTATCGTTTTCGCATCGATGACTTCTCCTGTTTCTATTCTTTCTAATGCCTCGTCTAGGGACAATTCAACTGTCTCGATAAACTCATCTTCATCAGGTTTTGCTTCACCTTGTTGTAAACTGTTGGCTTTGTAAAGATAAATGATTTCATCTGCGAAGCCTGGAGAAGTATAAAATTTAGTAATTTGTGTCATATTGGATGCTATATACCCTGTTTCTTCTTTTAATTCACGAATTGCACAATCTAGAGGGTTTTCGCCCTTTTCCAATTTTCCTGCCGGGATTTCCAAAATCGTTTTTTCTAGCGGTTTACGGTACTGTCTTACTAGAATGATTTTATCCTCTGGCGTTAGAGCAAGAACAGCAATAGCACCTGGATGATTGACCAACTCTCTTTTTGCTTCTTTCCCATTTGGCAAAAGGACCGTATCTACTTTTACTTGAATGATTTTCCCTTGGTAAATTTTTTCACTAGAAATCGTCTTTTCGGAATAATCGAAATACATTTTTTCACATCCTTAAAAAATGATCATAACTTGTCCATCAACATCATAAAAGTAAATTAAACGAAGTCTACTTTATTGTATCGTAGGAGGTTTTAATATGAAAGTGATTCGTACACCTCACCAATTAAAAATGATAGGAAAAGCTTGGGAAATAAGAGCTAAACTTTCAGAGCTATCTAAATCAAAATTAACTGTTCAGCAATATTTACAGCTTTTTTCCCATTAAAAATGTTGATAAAACCAATACGCGGCACTTGCAATAAAATCAAAAAATAACGGTTCTTGTTCTATCGTTCTGCCCATCGTTGCAATTGGAAAAGGGTAGGTTTTGATTATTTCCTTTACATCAGAATGGGAAATAGAAACTGGTTCTAACTGATGTTTGGGTATTGCATGTTCAGATAAACGAGAATAAACATTGGGGAAGGTTTCTTTAAGATAACTTGGAAAAGGAACAATACTTCTTGTTAAACTGATATATTTCAATGTAGATAAAGTATGGTGACTAATCCCTACATGTCTACCTCGTTGATCATTAGAACTTGCTCTCACAATTGTGATTGGTACTCCTTCTAAAGAGGATACTGCATTGATGATAATCCCCTGTTCAACCCCAGTATGGCCTAACCAACTTCCAGTTCCTACGATGCCAGGTCCCATCATCACAAGTACTACATCTGCATTGTAAATATATTTAGCCGCAATTAGTGCAGTGTAGATATTAATCGCTTCTAAATCTCCACCAAAAGCTTGGCCAATGGTTATTGTATGATCTAACCAACCTAGTTTTTTTAGTTGCAATACATGTTTACTAAAAGCAAGGGGTAATGCCGCTCCATCAGTCATAATGTAGACAATGTTTAGTCTTTTTTGACCTTTTTTTTCTAATTGTCTTAGAATGGTTACGACAATGGGCAACATGCTATGCAACTCACCAATCATTACTGGCAAACCTTGCAACATTCTTGGCTTAGTAAATATATGATGATATTCACTACCTTGTTCCTCACATGAAAGAACAGAAAATTGAAGGGGTGTATATCTTAATTTCATAATATGGCCATTTGTTTGTTTCACTACTCCATTCTCATTATGGTTTAAAATCGAGAGCACATAGTCATATCCACCAGTGCCTAATTGAAGGAAAGTGGCTGTACGGTTAACCCATATTTGATCGCCAATTTGTAAAGCAGGAAAAAATTCAAGATAGTGAATGGCTACTCCTTCACCATCTGAATATTGAACCTTCAATACTTGACTTTGACCAGTTTCTTCTAAGATTTGAATTACCTTTCCTTTCCCCCAAAAAACCATTCCATTCCCTCCTATCACTCTTACCTTTCAGCTTATGTAAATGGAAAGTGTTCCATTCAGGGTTTAAAAGATTTTTACCAAGCAAAAACTAACCATTGGTAATTCATTTCTTTAACTTTTAAAAAGGAGACGATGTAGATGACCCAACCCCTTATTTCTCTCATTTCAGAGAAAGAGCTAATCCCATTTACTCACCTATTAAAAGAATATGGTTATGAACAGAACATGCGCCTATTGATCATGCTTATCAAATAACAGATGAAGAGGTAATAGGTTGTTATCCCAAATCAGAGGATACTTGGGAGATTTAGATCAAACTTTTTATTCATAATGAAAACCCATAAAAGTGACGACTCCCGTTTAAAGAGTACCACGGTCACTTTTGTGGGTTCCATGAAAATTGAATTACAATTGAGGTTTTTCTAGTTTTTCTTGATTAGAGCAAGGATAAGCTCTGTTGTTTTCACTAGTTCGCTGATAGGCATTTTTTCGGAAGTGGTGTGAATGTTTTCATATCCAATCCCAAGATTGATGGTTGGAATGCCAAGACCATTAATCACATTGGCATCACTTCCTCCACCACTAGATAATAATTTTGGCGTTCTTCCGATTTCATGAATAGCTTCTATTGCTTTCTTTACAACCTGATGATCTTCTCCAAAACGAAAGGCTGGATACATGATTTCACTAGTAAAGTCTACCTTTGTAGAGAATTGATCTGCTGTTTGTTCAAAAGTCTCTTTCATATGTTGAATCTGTTTTTCTAATTTTTCATTCACTAAACTTCTTGCCTCAGCAAGAATATCTACACGGTCGCTGACGATATTTGTTGCACTTCCACCTTGAAATTTCCCTATATTTGCTGTAGTCTCATGATCAATTCGCCCAAGCTTCATCTTTGAAATAGCATGACTAGCCACTTGAATAGCACTAATCCCGTTTTCTGGATTTACGCCCGCATGAGCTGATTTCCCATAAACTGTTACTGTAATTTTGGCTTGGGTAGGGGCAGCAATAATAATATGACCAACTGGTCCATTGCTATCTAATGCATAACCGTAATCAGCTTGTAAAAGCCCTTCTTGAAGGTGTCTTGAACCTTTAAGTCCGGATTCTTCTCCAACCGTGATTAAAAATTGAATATTTCCGTGAGACAATCCATCCTCTTTAATCACAGTTATTGCTTCAAGCATTGCTGCAATTCCCGCTTTGTCATCGCTCCCCAAAATCGTCGTCCCATCAGAAACAATATAACCCCCATCAATAGATGGTTTAATTCCATTCCCAGGGGTCACTGTATCCATATGAGAAGTAAAATAAATAGTTTCACCTTTATTCTCAGTAGCTTTAAGTGAGGCGATTAAATTCCCTGCTCCATGTCCCGTCTTTTTTATAGAGTTGTCTTCCGTTACCTCTAGTCCAAGCTCCGTAATTTTCTTTTTTAAGAAATCAGCAATTTCTCTTTCGTTTCCTGATTCGCTATCAATCTTAACTAATTCCATAAATTGATTGATTAAGCGTTCTTGGTTAATCATCATTTCCCTCCAAAGATAAAATTTAACTTCTCATCCCTATCATTTTATCATGGAGGTGTTTTAAAAACCATTGTGGTCTAA
Source organism: Tepidibacillus infernus (assembly GCF_048898065.1). Lineage (NCBI taxonomy): Bacteria > Bacillati > Bacillota > Bacilli > Caryophanales > Bacillaceae > Tepidibacillus > Tepidibacillus infernus. Next base: position 650,744 of record NZ_JBLWFI010000001.1, on the reverse strand, counting down.
CGATTTCATTCTGAAAAAGCATTTTCCGTTCTTGTAGGTGTTGATGCCTACTATGTGTTCTCCATGTTGATTGATCTCTTGGCCCAGTTATAAACATTGTGGTTGGATATAAACTTTTATTTGTTTTGTTTCTCATCAATTTCACCACCTTTATAATGGAATATTTCCATGTTTTTTAGGAGGTCTTGTTTCCCGCTTATTCTTTAACATCTCTAAAGATTGCTTTAATATTTTCCTCGTTGCTCTTGGGTCGATCACGTCATCAACCATTCCCATTGATGCCGCCACATAAGGATTGGCAAATTTTTCTCGATATTCGGCAATTTTTTGTGCTCTTGTTGTGAGAGGGTCCTCACTCTCATTAATTTCTTTACTAAAGATAATGTTTGCCGCCCCTTCTGGCCCCATCACGGCAATCTCTGCATTTGGCCAACTATAAACCAAATCTGCACCGATAGATTTACTATTTAGTGCTACATAGGCTCCACCAAAGGCTTTACGTACAATTACTGTAATCTTAGGTACGGTTGCTTCTGAATAAGCATATAAAATCTTTGCACCATGACGAATAATTCCCCGATGTTCCTGCATAACGCCTGGGAAAAATCCAGTGACATCGACTAATGTAATAATAGGGATGTTAAATGCATCACAAAACCGCACAAATCTTGATAATTTATCTGAAGAGTCAATATCTAGCCCACCAGCCATCATTTTTGGCTGATTCGCTACAATGCCAACACTTTGCCCAGCTATGCGTGCAAAGCCAACAACGATATTTTTGGCAAAGTTCTCATGGACTTCCATAAAGTCACCTTCATCTACAATTAAATGAATGACATTGCGTATATCATAGACTTTCGTTCCTTCTATTGGAACCACATCTAACAATTCTTCACACCATCCATCGTCCTCTTTTGCATAAACTCTTGGTGGATCTTCTAAATTATTTTGTGGTAGGAAGCTAAGTAATCTTCTTACACTTTCTAGTACTTCAGGTTCTGAGGGTGAGGTAAAATGAGCATTCCCACTTATTGTAGAATGAACCCTTGCACCTCCTAATTCTTCAGAAGTGATTTTTTCACCTGTAACCGTTTCGATCACTTTTGGCCCAGTAATAAACATTTGGCTTGTTTTTTCAACCATAAAGACAAAGTCAGTAATTGCTGGTGAATAAACGGCACCACCAGCACTTGGCCCCATGATGACCGATATTTGAGGAATAACACCTGAATAAATGGAGTTTCGATAGAAGATCTGTCCATATGCATCTAAGGAAACAACCCCTTCTTGAATTCTAGCCCCACCTGAATCATTAAGCCCAATGACAGGACAACCATTTTTAGCAGCTAAATCCATGATATTGGTGATCTTTTTTGAATGCATTTCCCCTAAAGCACCGCCAAATACAGTAAAGTCTTGAGCAAATACATAAACTCCACGACCATGAACTTTACCATACCCTGTTACCACGCCTTCTCCTGGCGCTTCTAATTTATCCAGCCCAAAATGTGTGCCACGATGTTCAATAAAAGGGTTTAATTCTACAAAAGAATCTTCATCTAATAAAATGGAAATTCGTTCTCTTGCCGTTAACTTGCCTTTAGCATGTTGAGACTCAATTCTTTTTTCTCCGCCACCTAATTCTACTTTTCTTTTTCTTACATCCAATTCTTCTATTTTATTTAACATTGTTCCTCCCCCTTACTCCTTTTCACACAATTCAATAAGCACTTTAGATGTTGCTTTTGGATGGATAAATCCTACCTTTCTATCATGGGCACCGAGTTTCGGCTCATTTTGCAATGAAGGAATACCTAGCTGGTTTAATGTAGCAAATTGTTCAGTAATCTGATCCACCTCAAAGGCCAAATGGTGAATGCCTTCACCTTTTTTCTCTATATATTTATAGATTGGACTATCTGAATGAGTCGCTTCTAACAATTCTAAATGAAGATTACCAATTTCAAAGAATGCGACCTTGACTCCTTCAGAAGGAACTTCTTCAGTTCCCACCATTTTCAAACCTAAAACATCTTTAAATAAGTGAATAGTAGAATCTAGATTATTTACAGCAATACCAATATGATCTATTTTATTAATTTGAATTTTTTTCTGTTGCTTGAACCCTACATTTTCTCTAATGCATTGTGCAATCTCTTTGATTGGTGTTCCCGGTGTAAAAACACTTTTAATCCCTTGCTCTAACAAGTAAGGAATGTCCTCCTCAGGAATAACGCCTCCACCAATTACAAAAATATCTTCTGCTTGATTTTGTTTGAGCAGACTAGTTACTTCAGGGAACAGCTCGTTATGAGCTCCTGATAGAATGGATAAACCAATACAATCGACATCTTCTTGAATGGCGGTGGAAACGATTTGTGCTGGAGTTTGCCTTAATCCAGAATAAATGACTTCCATCCCTTCATCCCGTAACCCCTGTGCCACAACTAATGCCCCACGATCATGTCCATCTAATCCAGGCTTTGCAATAAGAACCCGAATTGGCTTACTCATTTTTTCTCCCCCCATTTAGTGCGATTGATAAGTACCAAACACATCTCTTAATACATTTGTAATTTCACCAATCGTTGCATATGCTTTTACTGCATCCAAAATATATGGCATTAAGTTTGCCTCTGTTTTTGCAGCTTGCTGCAAATGATTTAAACTAGTTTCTACTAACGCTTGGTTTCTTTGACTTCTAAGCTCTTTTAATTTCTGTTCTTGAATCTTGGCTATCGAAGGGTCGACACGATAAATTTCTGGTTTTGTATCATCTTCAATTTGAAAGGTGTTTAAGCCAACGATTTTAATATCCTGATTTTCAATTCCTTGTTGGTACTCGTAAGCAGCTTTATGAATTTCCCTTTGGATATACCCTTGTTCAATCGCTGCAACAGCTCCGCCCATTTCATCGATTTTTTGTAAGTAAGCTTCCACCTCTTTTTCAAGGGAATCCGTTAAAGCCTCAATATAATAAGATCCCCCTAAAGGATCAACCGTATCTGTAACCCCAGATTCATAACCAATAATTTGCTGTGTTCGAAGAGCAATACGTGCTGATTCCTCAGTTGGCAAGGCCAGTGCTTCGTCTCTTGAATTGGTATGCAAACTTTGCGTTCCACCAAGAACTGCAGCTAAGGCTTGCAAGGTAACACGTATAATATTGTTTTCCGGCTGTTGTGCTGTTAAAGTGGAGCCAGCTGTTTGCGTATGAAAACGTAGTTGTAATGACTTAGGATTTTGAGCATGAAAACGATTTTTCATGATTCTTGCCCAAATTCTCCGAGCAGCTCTAAACTTAGCAATTTCTTCAAAAAAATGGTTATGAGCATTAAAGAAAAAAGCAAGTCTTGGAGCAAAATCATCAATTTGTAGGCCAACTACTAAAGCACTTTCTACATAAGCTATCGCATTTGCCAAAGTAAAAGCTAATTCTTGAACAGCAGTAGAGCCAGCTTCACGAATATGATAACCACTGATACTAATGGTGTTCCATTTTGGTAAATGAATTGAACAATATTGAAAAATATCTGTAATTAGGCGCATCGACGGTTTCGGCGGGAAAATATATGTTCCTCGGGCTATATATTCTTTAAGAATGTCGTTTTGAATCGTACCCGTTAATTGATTTGGTGAAACACCTTGTTTTTCTGCTACAGCGATATACATAGCTAATAAAATAGCCGCTGTAGAATTGATCGTCATTGAAGTGCTGACTTTGTCTAGTGGAATGTCCTGAAACAAAATTTCCATATCTTGCAAGGAATCGATCGCAACGCCTACTTTTCCAACCTCACCTTTTGCATAAGGATCATCAGAATCAAAACCAATTTGTGTAGGTAAGTCAAAGGCAATGCTTAAGCCTGTTTGCCCCTGTTCTAGCAGATATTTATATCGTTTATTTGATTCTTCAGCAGAAGAGAAACCAGCATATTGCCTCATCGTCCACAGTTTGCCACGATACATCGTTGGTTGGATTCCTCGTGTATAAGGATACTCCCCTGGAAAACCAAGTTTTTCTATATAAGATTGATTAATCTCCTCAGGCACATATAACCGGTCTTGTTCAATCTTAGAGCTTGTTTCAAACACCTTTTTTCTTTCAGGAAATTTTTGCAACGATTCTTCCGTTTTTTCTTTCCATTTTTGAAATGGATCAGAGTGTAGTACCTCCCCCATTACTCCCCCTCCAGACAATTTAGATTTTTCTAAAAAATAATAATATTATTTATATTCAATATTTATTATATATTTCCTTCTAATTTTTTCTACTATTAAATAAAAAAGACCATTCCTATAAAGAAATGATCTAAAAGAATATGTTTTTTTATTAGTTAATTTCTCTTAATAGGTTATGCTCACTCCAATCATAGCTTATTTTCAAACCTTTCTCTCCTTTTATGTATAATGCGCCTATAAAATGAGGCATAAGACCATTAAAAAAAAAGTCTGCCCTTCTCAAGGGATATAGAATGCTCTGCAATCAGGTTGTGGTCTATGACGTCATAGATCAAAAGCTTTCCGTCACATACTTCTATGGCTACTTCAAGCCCTGGCTTGTATGTACCGGTAGGAACTGTATAGCGGTTGCCTTCATACCAGATCGTATTGTCTTTTCTTACTGTCCTCGATAAAATGGGGTCAGGAATATTATATCTTTGAGGTACTGGCTTTAAGTATTCCCGCTCAATTTTGAATACTTCAGCCGGTATTTTTTAATTGTGCCATGAATTTTAGCATTTCCAGTCCTCTCAAGCCATTGCCAGAATGATTCGTTCTATGTTCTTAAATCCATATAGTATCGATTCTTTGCAAAATTATTTTTCATGTATTTGACTACAGCTTCAACACGACCTTTACTCTCCGGATCGCTCTTACGGCATAACCTGCCATAAATTATTATTGAAATGATCCCAATAAAAAACATTTCCCCACCTCCAGACGTAAAAATTTTTTAAAAGGTTGTTAAATTTTAATTTAAAGCCCCTTTATAATATAGGACATAAAATTCCGCGGATTAAAAATTTGTCCTATAATAAATTTAAGGAGATGATTTATTATAGCAAACACACGAGAGGGAACTTCCACAGTAATTGTTTCAAAAGATGATTTGTATAAAATCGAACGTGCTCAAAGAGAAATTATGCTTGATGGCATTCTTAATCCCGACAGTAATAAGTTAGAATCAGGATTAAGCCTTTTTGCTTCTATTTTAACTTTCTTTGTTGTAAGATTCCCTATACCAGCACAAGTTGCATTATCTGCTGTTGCTCTTGGGTTAAGTTTAGTACCTAGTGAAAAAGATATTCTTAATAGTCTTAGTGCCGACGGAGAACGTTGGCTGGGCGAAATGTATGACTTCATGTACGATAACCCACAGTATGACTTAATTGAAATTAAATATCCTTTTCTACAATATATTGACGTAAATGATGAAGGTGAGGATATTAAATTTGTAACAGGTAGAGGCATACTAACAAAAGTTCATTCATCTAGTGGTTGGATTGTAATGTAGTGTATTTTCCACCCTAGCAATTATCACGAATATTCAAAAAGGAATACTTACTATATATTCCAAGCATTCCTTTTTTACCGCGTAAGAAGGTTTAACTTCGTTAAAGCATTAAAGAAAAGGTTAAACTTGAACTATCGGCATAAAAAACTTTCTTAAAAGAAGGACTAGACTACGTCTTCGAAAAGACTTCAATTGAAGTTTTTTTATTTTTTTACTAGTACGTTAATATCCACCCTTCCTCTGAATGAACTTTCGTAATTACACCTTTATCAGAAAAAAACTTAATTACTTGATCGTCATCAATATATTTCGTTGTTGGAAAACTAATTTCTATTAAATCGTATTCAGGATGGTCTGTCATAAAATCAAAATTGAAGCCAATTCTGGATGCTCCTATTTGAATTTCTTTTGCTAACCAAATTCTTGTTTTCTTAAGCATTACCTCATCAGATAATTCATATTGATTTCGCCTAATCTGGTAAAGTTCATCATTACTTACAACTTTGGTTTCAACCGTCTCTTGTTTCTCTAACGAAATTTTCTCAAATACTCCTTGTATATAGAAGATATAAATCGTTAAGGAACCTATTGCAATAAGTAAAATAAGAAATTTTATGCGTTTGCCTATTTTTCTCTCACTCATAGTATTCACCTCTCCATAGGGACATTTTATCAAATAATCAATCCTGATGATGATGCATATATTGCTGAGTATGAAGGAAAGTTAGATTTTGTAAATGCAATTTACAAAGCTTTGGAAGAAGACCATTAAAAAAAAACTGGGCACATATTATCTTATGTCCAGTTTTATTGATTGTTAGATGAGGAACTTATTCTAAGTCTAGTCTAATTGGATAAGGATTCAAACCTAATCGATTTGTTCTTATACATTTTACCATTATAATCGTATTTTTCCAATAAATCTAATTGGTGAAATCTGTGCACCAACAGTTGCTATTAGTTTATCGTTGATTACGTCATAATGGACATTATTATAAAGAAAGTTCTGTAAACCAATTTTCAATCAGTATGGCGATCTCCGACCATTCATGTAAGTCGATTTTTAATTTAAACCAGTGTAATTTAAATATACGTAATAAACTCACAAGCAATTTTAATTGATTTTTATTAAATTTTTACAACCTATGGTTGTTATTTTTGATTTTCGTTCCCCTTTTTATAGTAGACAGAACAAAGAGTGTGGTTAGGGGTGAACCGTTACTCTTTGCCCCCCTTCTGTTCAATATAAAAAAGAGAAAGGATGATTTTGAATGTCAATTGCGCCATGTCCAATATACGGGATTCACAGAATGATATCAAAAGGAGATTGTTCTGCCGTTGATGCTAATACTGGACAAGAAATTCCTACTCTAGTTGGTTGGTACAGATGTGATTGTGGAGAACGTGTCCTATGTGAAGGTTGGCCTCATTTTGGTGGAGCTATAGGTGATTATTGTACTGAAGGTGCTATAAAGGGCTATGGAAATATTGGTGGCCAAATGTTATTCCAGGTCGATAAGAATTTAGTTTGGAATACAACTCAATCAACAATAGAAGGATATCGTTTTTGTACATCAGACGGAGTATGTCGATAACAACAAATAAAAGACTTGGAGAAATCCAAGTCTTTTATTTGTTAATTCCCCTTAAGAGGCTATGTTCGCTTGAATCATTGCTAATTAACCAACCTTCTGCTGTTTTGGTCAAAATCATTTTTCCTTTTTCTACAATAGTTTTATTGATTTCTCCAGATGACTTTAATGTGATTGTGTAACTAAATCCTATTGTTCCTTTTTCTTTGTTTTCTTGGTTTTTAGTAAATGTTATATCTTCAACATGAATATTGGTTTTATATTTTTGAGCTATAGAAGGAACAATCCCAGCTAGTCGATTAGCCGAAAAATCTTGGTATTCCTCCTCGGTAAGATAAGGCTTTAATTTTTCCAATATATTTTTCTGGTATTCTGTTAGGTCACTAATATGAGTATAGTCCGTAATCTCATACTGAATCATTTTAAATTCTTTTGCCAGTTGCATTGCTGATTGTTCGTCAGAGGAGTTAGAACAACCTATAACAAGAAGGAAAAGCAATAACACCGAGAGTTTTTTCAACAATTTACCCATCTCCCATTTCATTTTCTTTTTTTTTGCTAACACGTTAATGCCCAACCATTCTTTGAATGAACTTTTCGTAATGACACCCTTTCATTATAGAACATTTTACCAGATGGTTACTCTTTATTTCTATAAAATAAGCAAATTTTCACAATTTTTGCTTCAATTTATGTATAATGCGCCTATAAAATGAGGCATAAGACCATTAAAAAAAAAAACTGGGCACATATTATCTTATGTCCAGTTTTATTGATTGTTAGATGAGGAACTTATTCTAAGTCTAGTCTAATTGGATAAGGATTCAAACCTAATCGATTTGTTCTTATACATTTTACCATTATAATCGTATTTTTCCAATAAATCTAATTGGTGAAATCTGTGCACCAACAGTTGCTATTAGTTTATCGTTGATTACGTCATAATGGACATTCCATCTGTTCAATTATAAAAAAGGAAAGGATGGTTTAAGATGGACGGAACATTTATTTTGCTGTTGATGCTGATATGAATAATTATCTAACTAATGTAGACAACTATTTTCATGGGATATCAGATGCAATGAATGAATTTTATAATATGAACGGTTATAAGTGGTCTACCGGAATTTATGGAAGTAAAAGTGTTGTAGAATATATGCATAATAGGTGGGGAGTTACAAAAGAATGGCAAACCATTGCATGGAGTAGTGGAAATTATTACACTGGTTCTGAAATATATCAGTACGAAACAGATATTCCAAATTATTTAGGAGTATTTTCCTCCCCAGTTGACAAAAATGGATCAAATACCACTAGCCGCGGTAGATTTACTAGTTTAAGTTAATAAATAATTTTGATCGTTTAGAAACTTCATTTCAATATTCAAAATTGGACTGAAGTTTTTATCGGAAAATTATACCCAACTATGTTAGCTAACTGGACATCTTTATTTATGTCCAGTTTGTTAATTTTGAGATTCTGTTCACCTTTGAATCCTTATCATTCTGATAAATATTTTCCAAATTACTTAGTTTAGTTCATTATTAACGATTAGTATTTTTTTTACTGACGCTAAAGATAGATTATACCAAGTTTTTGCACCAACAGAACTTAGAAAGATTAAAGATTCTTTTTTAAAATCTATGTTATCATCCATGGTTATGTAATTATATAATGGCAAATATTGATTTGGTAAATATTTCTTTCCAAAATCTCCCCATTGTTCAAACGAGGTAAAAACAATTATGAGTAATAAGAATCTAAGATTTGCTAGTATCCAACAACAATCTTATAATATTCCATTTTTTGTATTTCCATAAATATTTTTCCCTACTTCCTCTGACAATGTAAAATAGAACTGTTTTTTCAAATTTGTTCGACGAATGGTTGTATTTTTTCATTCTAATGACTCTTTAATATATATAAACATCTATGATAGAAATAAATAAAAGGATATTTTCCCTTATATTGGAGGTGAAATGAATATGAAAAAGGATTTTTATACAATTAAAGGATATTTTTCCCATCCAGAATTACCAATAAAAGATTTTGTAGACATTGAAGAGTTAGTGTATTTTAATCAAATTCAACCTATCCCTTCGGACAATAACAATCCCATATTCATTGCATCTGATATCGAAACGATTGGAATTAAGATTTACCATGAATACTTAGAAGCGAAAGAAATTAACATGAAAAAGAAGTTTTTCAAGTTAAATCGTTTTCCCTTTTTAAAACAAAAACTAGACTATTATCTAATAAAAAATCCAGAATTCAACCAAAATCATCTCTTTTCACGTTTTCTTGAAGAAGAAATTCATCTGAATGTTTTTGTTTTATCTCTCTTCAACGACAAATACTATACAGAATCGCTGAATCAATTGTTTAAAGAATTTTATTTCGAATATCGTTTTAAGGTTTATCTTAATCAGATTCTATATTTCGAAGCCATCACATTTAGTAAAAAACGGTCCCAACACCATAAAAGGGAAGCATTGATCCTTGAACAACCTATCGGTAATGATCGTGAAACCACATTACTTGATACGATTGCAGATACAGAAACCATTAGTTTAGAAGATATAGATGGGTTAGATTCGTTGGATTCCTATTTATCCGACGATCATCTATATCAAGCTTTTAAACAGCTTACGAATCATCAACAAAAAATCCTTTACCTCTCCTTTGTCAAATTGCTAAAAGATGTCGAGATTGCAATGGTGCTAAATGTATCCCAACAAGCTGTTTCCAAAACAAGAAAGACTGCATTAGAAAAGATTAGAAAAGCCATGGGGGTGAGAACATGAACGAAGCAAGCGAATGGTATAATGCTATTGGCAATGTTGGCTTCCCTATCGTAATCGCTATTTATTTGTTAATACGGTTTGAAAAGAAAATTGATACCTTAAGACAAAGTATCGATCAACTGGGACAAGCTATCCGGGAATATACATCGGGTAGGTGAATAGGTTGAGCGAGTTATATCAATTGATAAGAGAAGTCCAAGATGGAAACGATTCGTCTTTAATCAAATTTATTCATCAATTAGAGCCAAAAGTCAATCGTTTATTAAACCAAGCCAATTATAACGATAGAGAAGATCTTCGACAAGAACTATTTTTGAAGATTTTTTTAACAGCAAAAAAATATAAGTTAGATGAGGTGCCCGACTTTGAAGAATTTCACCGTAGAATTATGTAAAGACATTTGCATACAAATAAGACCTACTTTATTATAATTTAAATCTGATTTGGAAACTTCTGAATCAGATTTTTTTATTTTTTTCAATCTTTTTTGAAACTATGGTTGTTATTTTTGACTTTCAATCCCCTTTATATAATAGACAGAACAAAGAGTATGGTTAGGGGTGAACCATTACTCTTTATACTCCTTCTGTTGGAAAATAAAAAGGGAAAGGATGATCTAAAATGGCTATTGCACCATGTCCTATCTATGGAAATCATAAAATGTTGTCAAGAGGAGACTGTTCTGTGGTTGATGCTGATACTGGTCAAGAAATCGATTCTTTAGTAGGTTGGTACCAATGTGATTGTGGAGAACGATTTATTTGTGGAGGCTGGCCTCATTTTGGAGGAGCAATCACAGACTATTGTACTGAAGGGGCTATTAAAGGTTACGGTAACATTAGTAGTCTCTATCTATTTGAAGTTGATTCAAATTTGATTTATTACACAGATAGTTCAACCTTACCGGGCTACCAATTCTGTACATCTGATGGAAATTGTCGTGCAGCTGGTTAATTTTTCAAGGGCTTGGATCCTTTCCAAGTCCTATTATTTACTACTATCTATTTGAACAACAAGAACATAATTGGCATTCTTTTCGTCCCATTCTACATGGAGTTCGTAAATATATTTTCCTTCTTCTTTTGAAAGAAACACCATATTTTCAACCATTCTATCTAATCCAAAAGGTTGATTTAATTGACCTATAAAAATCCGCTTTGGTTCTTCATTGAATTTAACAACTAATTTGGAATGAGGATCAACTTTCGTTGGAATTATACTTTTAGCTATCTCTTCTGTTGAAAGTTCTACATTACGATATTCCATCCCATATTGGCGAACTGAATAATCTCTTAGTGTCACAGGTATTTCCCTTTCATTAACCGTAACTGTTGGCAATGGTGGTTTTAGTTTTGACAAGTTTGGTTCATACCCAGATAGGATAAAATAACTAGTTAAAAATAAAATTAAGCCAACAGTATACATTATGGAAGATAAACGATAGAATTTACTTATTGCTAATATATCTTCTCTTGACCGTTCAAGGCCTGATTGGCTCGAAATCGTTCTAGCTTGTTGGTAATTAAAATCCCCTCTTGCTCTATAGGTTCCTATTGTATTTGCTATTCCAATAGCCAAATAAATAAAGGAAGTATAAAAAAAGTACATGGCAATTGTTCCAATGTCCTTCTTATCTTTGAAAATAATCCATATGACTAGCATTGTGATGATACTTAACAAAGCACTCCATAAAAATCCTAATAAACCTTTAACAATAAAATTTCTCATTATTTAAGATCACCTCTTTTACCAGTATATTCATGTATTCTTATAAAATAAATAAAATCCTTCTATATATTTAACTTTAATTAGCAATTATCATACCTTTGGTAAACGTTGATAAACCTTTCACCATAGAATTATTTAATAATCATAACGAAAGAAGACCAGTGTTACTTTACACTTGGTCTTCTTTCATGTAAATTATTCTAGAGGAGGTATTTATGTGAAAAAGTTAGTATTTATTCTATTTTTCATTTTTTTAGTTGGTTGTCAAAATGGTAGTTTTGAACAAAAAGAGATAAATCAAAAACCTAAAGAATCAATAGAAGAAACAAAGAAAGTAAAAATAGAAGAAAAAAACATAGAAAATGAAATGATGAAACAAAAACTATTTGATTATGCGGCATACAATGGAGAAAAAAGTATTAATATCACCATTGAGGGAAAAATAGAACCTGCCGAATTTAAAAAAGTTAAATTTACTTCATATGGTTTATATGTTCCGAAAATACTAAAAGAAAATATGTTTGAAGATGGTAATGAATTTGGGTTTAGTATTGCTGAATTTATTTCTATACGTCCCATTGATTCTAACATAGTCAATAGAGAAATAGCCGAAGAATTTGCTATAGAGGAATTAGTTAGATCACCTCTCACAAAAGATAAAAATCTCATGATATTCGATGAATATCTATTTTCAACAATTAATGAGAATGGGGTCAGGAACGATTTCTTTTTTTATCAACACGATAAGAACCAAGGAACGATTGTTAAGTTCCGATACTTCCAAAGAAACGTAGATAAAGTACTCCCAACATTTCTTGAAGTCATCAAACATATACGATTCGTTAATGAATCATAGTGGGTTTAAAGATTTTCCAGTTACTTGGGAAATCTTCTTTTTTATCTATAAAATTTATTACGATGGGATATGCTGTTTTAAAAACCTTTGATTATTGATGTTTAGCCAGAAAAAGCACATAATAATATATTGTATTTTTACTTTTAGAAATGGAGGTTATCTATGTCTTCTTATCAGCGTAAGATTCTAACATTTGCAATCATGATTGGCATGTTCCTTGCAGCAATGGAGGCCACCATTGTCAATGCAGCAATGCCGACGATTGTTGGTGCTTTAGGTGGTTTTTCATTATATAGCTGGGTATTTTCAGCCTTTATGTTGACCAATACAACAACTGTGCCGATTTATGGTAAATTGGCAGATATGTATGGACGTAAGGTGATGTTTATTATTGCAGTGACATTGTTTGTGCTAGGTTCCGCATTAAGTGGACAAGCAAATACAATGGTTCAATTGGTTTTATTTAGAGGAATCCAAGGATTAGGCGCTGGTGGTGTTCTCCCCCTTGCATTGACAATTGCTGGAGACATGTTCACACTAGAACAAAGAGCAAAGGTTCAAGGATTGTTTTCAAGCATATGGGGATTATCTGCTATTATAGGTCCTTTTATTGGTGGTTTTATTGTAGATCACTTCTCCTGGAGATGGCTTTTTTATTTAAATCTTCCGATTGGAATATTGGTCATTACATTAGTTGCGATTTTTCTCCCCAAACAGAAGACGACTAAACATACCCATAAAATTGATATTCTTGGCGTAACCTTGCTTTCCACAAGTATTGTAATGTTCCTTTATGGTACATTGCTTGTTAGCCGTTACGGTTGGTTTCATATCATCACGGATTCATTCTTTGGGTTATCACTTATCTTACTTGTTCTATTTATCTATGTGGAACAAAAAGCAAAAGAACCTTTTATTCCATTATCCCTTTTTAAGATTAAAATCATTGGTTCAAGCAATCTCACAGCTTTCTTAATGGGGATTGGAATGTTTGGCTCTATCCAGTTCGTTCCGTTATATGTTCAAGGTGTTCTCGGAACAAGTGCTACACAAGCTGGACTTAGTATCACTCCCCAAGTGATTGGTTGGAGTCTTTTCTCCATTGTTGCTAGTCGCCTGATTCTTAAGAATGGTTATCGATTACCGATTTTGTTTGGCGCCTCTTTAATGACAATTTCTGGTTTCATGCTTGCACAAGTAGGTGTCAATACATCTTATGTTTATGTTCTTGTTTCGATGTTCATCTTAGGTGGTGGACTTGGATTAGCGATGACTACATTTGCTGTTGCCGTCCAGAGTGCTGTTACTTTTGAACAGCGTGGACTAGCAACATCAAGCCAAATGTTTGCAAGAAGTATTGGTGCAACGCTTGGTGTGACCATTCTCGGATCTGTTTTAACGATGAATATGAAGCCACAAGTAGAATTCTTTATTCTACAAAATCAGGGTAAGCTACCTACAGAATTACTACAGCAAATTGAACAATCTCAAGGTGTTTTTGAAGGAGACCAAGCCGCTTTGATTCCTCCAGATATCTTAGATCGGATGGCTACTTTCTTAGCAAATTCGATTCATAACACGATGTGGACAGCCTTTGTCCTCTCCTTTTTGGCACTTATCACGGCATGGTTCATCATTCCACGAGGTAGTGCTCAATCTTTATCTGTTGAGGAAAAATCACCAGTTAGTGAGAATTTAAGTAAAGCTTAAGAATCGGGTAGGAGGCTGGCCCTTATTTGACCAGCCGACCTCCCACAGCACCGTACGTACCGTTCGGTATACGGCGCTTCCAAAGTTTACACGTCACTTCGCAGAATAACACTCACTAAAACTAAGATATCCAGCTCGCTTAAATCGCTCGTTAGATAGGGCTTTTGTCAAGATAGGGCTATGAGCAGTACGCCAATAGCCTTTTCTTGTATTCGCCCACATCCACGCTTGCTCCTCACTCACGCCTGCCTTCTTGAGGTTTTCAAAGCGTGTCCGGATTCGTTTCCATCGTTTCCAGGTCACCATTCGTATGCGACTTCTCAGCCACTCGTCTAAACTACTGAGCAGATTCTTTGCATCCGCCAGTTTGAAGTAATTTGTCCAGCCTCGCACTACTTGATTGAGTTTGGTTCTTCGTTCTTCGATTCCCATTCCGTTGCTGCGCCCAGTAACTTCCCGGATTTTGTCCTTAAGTTTCTGAATGCTTTTGGGATGGATTCTTAACCGCCCTTCTCCTCTGTAGATGTAGAAACTATATCCCAGATACTTGACGTAATTTACATGCGATACCTTCGTTTTCTCCCTGTTAACTCTCAGGAATAACCTTCCCTCAATATACGGGAGGATGTGGTCGAGCGTTCGCTTTGCCGCTTTCTTGCTTTTGCAGAAAATCATCATGTCATCTGCATAGCGTACAAAGCGGTGTCCCCGCTTTTCCAGCTCGTGGTCGCATTCGTTGAGCATAATGTTGCCAAGTAAGGGGCTTAGGGGGCCGCCCTGTGGTACACCCTCTGGACTTTCTTCAAACATCCCGCCATCCATAACTCCTGCTTTCAGGAATTTATGGATTAGCGATATGATCCGCCCATCTTTTATCGTCTCCGACAAAATCTGAATCAGCTTGCTTTGGTTTACCGTATCGAAATACTTTTCCAAGTCCATATCGACTACGTATTTATAACCGTCTGTAATATGAGCTTGGCATCTCCGCAGGGCATCATGTGCGCTTCGCTTCGGTCGGAAGCCGTAGCTGTTGTCTGAAAACTGCTTCTCGAAAATGGGTGACAGCACTTGAGTTATCGCTTGTTGGATTAACCTGTCCACGACGGTCGGTATTCCTAATTTTCTGGTCTGTCCGTTCTCTTTGGGTATTTCAACCCGCCGCACGGGTTTTGGACGGTATTTTCCGTCCCAGAGGGATTTCAGGAGTTCGTCCTTGTGTTCTTTCAGGAAGGGTAGAAGTTCATCCACCTGCATGCCGTCAATTCCACCTGCACCTTTATTCCTTTTCACTTGTTTATAGGCTCGATTGAGGTTTTCGGCGTTGAGGATTTTCTCCATCAGTCTCTCTGTCTGCTCGTTTGTGTTGGTGTTGTCGGTTTCGGTCATCTTTGGTGGCGCACACACTTCTGCATACTCTCTCTGTTCCGCAGATACCATTTGCAGATAGTCTTCAAAAGAAAGTTGTCTGTGTTTTAAATTGCCACTTTCAGTAACTTTCATTGACCCACACCTCCTTTGGTTCGGCCCTTCCTTCGGTGTCTAGAACACCTCTGTACTATGGCTTCGGCTGACTCCTCACGACAAATCTTGTTTCAACCGGGTTTCATACTCCGTTTCCACCCGTCCGTGAGGCCTCCCACGGTAAGACGATTCACTTTCATTCCATGTACCCGCAACATTTACGCTGACGTGTCCGTGTAGCTTTTGGGCTTTGACTTGTCAGGCAGTCTTACCCCACGTTTTGCGCCTAATATTGTTCGTGTTCCTCGGGTCAGAACTTTGCCGCCGGCTTCCTTCAGATTCCACCTCGCGATGGACACCCTTGCCTTAAGCTAATGGTTGGTCGCTACATACCCCCATAGCGGACTTTCACCGCCTAGTTAATCGCCATGCGTGGCGCACCACAACAAAAAGGATAGCAGACAAATTGCTATCCTTTTGCATATAACCAATCCTACTAATAAATGGAAACCTTATTTTTCCCTAACGATTCTAGCTTTGATTTTACATTCTGAATGAAGCGACCTGCAATGAACCCATCTATAATTCGATGATCGAACGACATACAAAGATTTACCATAGAACGAATTGCAAGCATATCCTCAATCACTACTGGCCTTTTTACAATAGATTCCATCGTAATAATCCCTGCTTGGGGATGATTAATAATCGGTGCTGATAAAACAGATCCTATCGCTCCAGTATTATTCACTGTAAAGGTTCCACCTTGCATATCATCCATCGTTAATTTTCCAGCTTTGGTCTTTTTAACTAATTGATCAATTTGCTTAGCCAGCCCATAAATACTTTTTTGATCGGCATCATGGATAACTGGAACAAATAAAGCATCCTCTGTAGCCACTGCAATCGAGATATTAATATTTTTCTTTAAAATAATTTGATCTTCGTCCCATACTGAATTTAAAATGGGATATTCTTTGATCGATTCAACGACCGCTTTAATAAAAAATGGTAGAAAGGTAAGGTTGAATCCTTCTTTTTGTATAAGTTCTTTCTTGATGCTATTTCGGTAATTTACTAGTTCTGTTACATCAGCTTCTACAGTTAACCAAGCGTGAGGAGCCTCATGTTTACTTTGCACCATTCGTTTCGCAATGGTTCTCCTTACAGTGTTAACCTTCATTACCTGATCTCCATGATCAATTCCGTTTGAAATAGGAGTTGTTTGTATAATAGGAGAAGTAAAATCAACATTTGATCCAGTTGTTAACTCAGCTGACTCAATCATTGATGGTGAATCATTTAATACTTCCTGCTTATTGTTATTTTCAATATATTGTAGGACATCTTTTCTAGTAATACGTCCTTCCAAACCTGTTCCTTTTATTCTGGTAAAGTCAATATTGTTTTCTTGTGCAAGCCTCATCACTGCTGGAGAATAGCGAATTTTTCCTGCATGTTTTATCCCTTGATTTTCATTTGGCTGGGCTTTAGACTGGACTATTTCGGATTGAACAGGGTTTTCTAAAGTTTGTTCAATACCATCTATTGATTCAGGTGAAATAGCTTCATCTTCTTGGATATAGCAAATTAAATGGCCAACCGCAATAGTTGTTCCTTCTTCAACGGCGATTTCGGTCACTATACCAGCTACAGTCGCTGGAACTTCTGCATTAACTTTATCTGTTTCTACCTCGCATAAAGGCTCATAAAGAGCAACTTGCTCGCCAACCTTTTTTAGCCATTTAGTGATCGTTCCTTCTGTGACACTTTCGCCTAACTGAGGCATTAATACTTTAGTTGCCATCTATTCCACCTCCTTTAAAATTCAGCTAATTCTTTGATTGATTTTGCAATCTTTTCTGGGGTCAGCATAAATGCTTTTTCTAAAGGTGGACTATACGGCATGGCAGGAATATCAATTCCAGTCAGACGTTTTATTGGTGCATCAAGTTCAAATAAAGCTTCTTCAGCAATGATCGCCGAAACTTCTCCACCAATTCCACCAGTCTTGTTATCTTCATGAATAATTAATACTTTTCCTGTCCGTTTTGTCGCTTCAATGATTGCTTCTTTATCTAATGGTTGAAGAGTACGTAAGTCTAGAAGATGAATGCTGATACCTTCTTTCTCAAGACTTTCAGCAGCTTGAAGGGCATATTGAACCATTAAACCATAGGTAATGACTGTGACATCATGACCTTCTCGCTTCAGTTCTGCTTTCCCAATTGGCAAAGTATAATCTTCTTCAGGTACTTCTCCTTTAATCAGACGATATAAACGTTTATGCTCAAAGAATAGTACAGGGTCGTTATCTCGAATAGCGGATTTTAAAAGTCCTTTGACATCATATGGTGTAGATGGAGCGACTATTTTTAGACCAGGTACATTACTAAATACTGCCTCAACACTTTGTGAGTGGTATAAGGCCCCATGAACTCCTCCTCCATAAGGGGCACGGATCACTAAAGGAACATGCCAGTCATTATTGGAACGGTACCGGATTTTTGCCGCTTCACTAATAATTTGGTTTGCCGCAGGAAAGATAAAATCAGCAAATTGAATTTCTGCAACAGGTCTCATTCCATACAATGCAGCCCCAATAGCCACACCAACGATTGCTGACTCAGCCAAAGGTGTATCTAATACCCGTTGTTCCCCAAATTCCTCATATAATCCATTTGTTGCACGAAATACACCACCACGTACTCCTACATCTTCACCTAAAACAAAAACTTTTTGATCTCTCTTCATTTCTTCACGTAATGCTTGAGTTACTGCTTCTATATAGGTTAACATAGCCATCAGGATCCAACCCCCTACTCTTCATAAACGTGTAAAAGAATAGTCTCTGGATCTGGATATGCAGCTTTCTCGGCACAATCCGTCGCCTCATTGACCTCTTTGTTGACACGTTCCATGATTTCTTGATGTAACTGATCGTTTAACAAACCCGAATCATATAAATACTGTTGAAATAGTAGAATCGGATCATTTTTTTTCGCCTCTTCCACTTCTTCTCTTGAACGATAGCTTCGATCATCGTCATCACTAGAATGTGGAACAAGGCGATATGTTACAGCTTCAATCAGTGTTGGTCCTTCCCCCCGAATAGCTCTCTGTCTAGCTTCATGAACCACTTGATAAACCTCTAAAGGATTATTGCCATCTACTGTGAAACCTGGCATGCCATAACCAGCTCCCCGAACAGCAATATTCTCAGTTGGGATCTGTTTTTTTAGAGGTACACTTATTGCATATTTATTATTTTCAACCATGAAAATAACGGGTAATTGATGAACTCCAGCAAAGTTGAGGGCTTCATGAAAATCACCCTGATTTGTTGAACCTTCGCCTAGCGTTGTAAACGATACCAATTCTTCTTGATTCATTTTAGCTGCTAAGGCGATACCAACAGCATGTGGCAATTGAGTAGTAACTGGACTAGATCCAGTCACGATATTGAGTGGTTTGCTACTAAAATGTCCAGGCATTTGACGACCACCACTATTCGGATCTTCTGCTTTGGCAAATGCAGACAACATCAAATCCTTTGCGGTCATACCTAGCACTAGGACAACACCCATATCCCGGTAGTAAGGTAAAGTATAATCCTTTTGTTTGTTTAAGGCGAACGCAGCCCCCACCTGCGCCGCCTCTTGTCCCTGACATGAAATGACGAAAGGAATTTTCCCAGCCCGATTTAATAGCCACATTCTTTCATCAATTTTTCTGGTTAAAAGCATGTAATAATACATATCTAGAACATTTTGTTGACTTAATCCCAAGTGCTGATGGGAGTTTGGTTGAATCAAATCAAACAGCCCCTTTATTATGTTCTAGGCATGAATCGCTTTGCCATCAACATCTAGAGCAGCTTCCATTACAGCTTCAGATAAGGTTGGATGTGGATGAATGGTATGTGCAATCTCCCATGGAGTTGCATCTAATACTTTTGCTAACCCTGCTTCAGAGATCATGTCTGTTACATGTGGCCCAATCATATGAACCCCTAGAAGATCCCCTGTATTTTTATCTGCAACTAATTTTACGAAACCATCTACTTCTCCATGAACTAATGCTTTCCCAATTCCTCTAAATTGGAATTTACCCACTTTTACTTCATAACCTTTTTCTATCGCCTCTTCCTCTGTCATCCCTACACTAGCAACTTCAGGAGAGGTAAAGGTACATTTGGAAACAGCCAAATAATCTAATGGTTTAGGATTCTTGCCCGCTATATGTTCAACAGCTATAATCCCCTCATGTGATGCAACATGAGCTAGCTGTAAACCACCAATAACATCACCAATTGCGTAAATATGTGATTCCGCAGTTTGGAAATATTCATTTACTTGAATAACTCCTCTTTCAACTTTTATTTCAGTATTTTCTAGTCCAATTCCTTCAACATTTGCTTGTCGTCCAACAGAAACAAGTACTTTGTCAGCTGAAAGTTGGATCGTCTTATCTCCCTTTTGAGCCTCTAATTCTACATGTCCATCAACAATTTTTACTGTTTCAGGTAAAACCCTTGTATCTGTATGGATTTTGACCTTACGCTTTTTCATGACACGAGTCATATCTTTACTAATTTCGCCATCTTCAAGAGGTAAAATACGTGGTAAAAACTCAACTACCGTCACTTCTACGCCAAAATCAGTTAAAAGGGATGCCCATTCCATACCAATGACTCCGCCACCAATGATAATCATCGATTTTGGAAGTTCTGTCATCTCTAATGCCTCATCACTCGTCATAATAAACTTTCCATCAATATGTAAACCAGGTAATGTTCTCGGACGAGAGCCAGTAGCGATAATGACATGTTTTGTTGCTAGCAATTCGTTTTCCCCATTGGCTTTTTCTACCGAAATTGTTCCACTTAGTGGTGAAAAGATCGAAGGTCCCATAATACGGCCGAACCCTTCTACCAAAGTAACATTATTTTTCTTGAAAAGATGCTCGATTCCTTTTGTTAGTTGCTCTACTACTTTACGTTTTCTTGCTTGCACTTGTTCAAAGTTAAGTGTAACATGCTCTACTACAACACCAAATTCTTCTCCCTCTTTTGCATTTCGATAGATTTCCGCACTACGTAAAAAGGATTTACTTGGTATACAGCCCCGATGTAAACAGGTCCCCCCTACTTTATCTTTTTCCACAACAGCGACATTTAAACCTAACTGTGCAGCACGAATCGCTGCAACATATCCGCCAGGACCTGCTCCCAAGAATACTACATCAAATTGTTTTTGCTCTGACATTTCTTTCATCTTCCTTCCCATTTGCCCTTTAAATTCTTTATTTATATATTTTATTTAGATTCAGTATCATTTTATAAAAGCTCTTAAAAGTACACAAGCAAAAAGTGTAAACAAAATTTAATTTTTATAAAAAAACTACTAGCCTACAAAATGATAGACTAGTAGCTAAAGTAATCCAAAAAGCATTCAGAGATGATGATTTAGTTATTTACGATTTGTGCTCCTTTTTCTAGAGCTAATTGATTCACTGGAATTAAATTGTGTCTTCTTTCGGGAAGAACCTTTTTTAGAGATTCAATGACCGACTCAGGACTTACAGCTTTTGAAATTTCTAAAAAGGCCCCTAAAATAATAGAGTTAGCAACCTTAGGTTCTCCCATTTCATTGGCTAATTCCGATGCAGATACTTCGATGATCGTTATATCTTGTCTAGTTGATTTAACATCGATTAACGAGCTGTTTACAATTAAGACCCCACCTGGGATCACAAGCGGTTCAAATTTATCAAAAGACGGTTTGTTTAGAACAATTGCTGTTGTTGGGTGGGAAATAACTGGAGAACCAACAGGCTCATCACTAATAATGACTGAAACATTCGCTGTACCACCTCGTTGCTCAGGTCCATAGGAAGGTAACCAGGAAACATGCTTATTTTCAATCATTCCGGCATAAGCCAAAAGTTGCCCCATCGACATCACACCTTGCCCACCAAATCCAGCGATAATGATTTCGTGTAACATCTTATTTCCCTCCCTCAATATTTTTATAAATGCCAAGAGGGTATACAGGTACCATTTGTTCTTTTACCCAATTTAAAGATTCTTCTGGATCTAACCCCCAGTTTGTTGGACAGGTTGATAGAACTTCAACCATGGAAAAGCCTAATCCTTTTTTCTGTATTTCAAATGCTTTACGAATAGCTTTTTTTGCTTTTATGATATGTGGAACATCATGGGTAGAAACTCGTTCAATATAGGCTGCGCCATCCAAAGTGGCCAATAATTCGGAAACACGAATAGGAGCACCTTGTAAACTTACATCTCTTCCAAATGGTGAAGTGGCTGTCTTTTGACCAACCAATGAGGTGGGTGCCATCTGTCCACCAGTCATACCATAGATCGCATTATTCACAAAAATGACGGTAATATTTTCTCCCCGTGCTGCAGCATGAACGATCTCCGCCATACCGATTGAAGCAAGGTCACCATCGCCCTGATAGGTAAAGACAATACGATCTTTTGGCAAAACTCGTTTCAATCCTGTAGCAACTGCTGGAGCACGACCATGAGCTGCTTGAGTCATGTCGCAGTTAAAGTACTCATAAGAAAGAACAGAACAGCCAACAGAGGCCACACCTACAGAATCTTCTAAGATCTCCATTTCTTCAAGTACTTCACCAACGAGTCGATGAATCACCCCATGAGTACAACCTGGACAATAATGGGTTGGCTTATCTGTTAAACCTTTTGTTTTTTCAAAAATTAATTCCATTATTGCTCACCCCCAGCTATTTCAATGATCTTTTGGAAGATTTCGTCTTGACTTGGTACCATTCCACCTGTTCTTCCGTAGAAATGAACAGGTCGATATCCATTGACTGCTAGGCGAACATCTTCTACCATCTGCCCTGCACTCATCTCTACCGTTAAATAAGATTTTACTTTTTCTCTTGTCTCTATAAAAGGTTGTTCAGGGAATGGCCATAAGGAAATAGGACGAATCATTCCTACCTTAACTCCTTTATTTCTAGCCTTTTGAATCGCATTTTTTGCAATCCTTGAAACGGTACCATAGGCAACAACAATATGCTCTGCATCATCAGTTAAATATTTTTCAAACCTAACTTCTTTCTCTTTGATCTTTGAATATTTCAATTGAAGATGTTGATTGTGCTTTTCTAATTCCTCTGGATCAAGACGAAGAGAGTTGACGATTTTCGGTCCCCCATCCCCACGTGTGCCAGTTGTAGCCCAATCTTTTGCCGGTAGCTCCACTGGCTGTCTTTCTATAAATTCAACCGGTTCCATCATTTGCCCTAACATTCCATCTCCCATCAGAATAACAGGCGTACGGTAACGATCTGCAATGTCAAAGGCATCTTGCATTAAATCAACGATTTCTTGTAATGTTGCCGGTGCTAAAACAGGGATACGATAGTCGCCATGACCGCCTCCTTTTGTAGCTTGAAAATAGTCAGATTGAGAAGGCTGAATGCTTCCTAACCCAGGTCCACCACGCATGACATTCACAATGACCGCAGGTAGTTCTGAACCAACCAAATAAGAAATTCCTTCTTGCTTTAGACTTACCCCAGGACTTGATGAGGAAGTCATCACTCTAACTCCAGCACTTGCAGCACCATACACCATATTGATCGCTGCAACTTCACTTTCTGCTTGTAAAAATAATCCACCTACCTCTGGCAATCGTTTTGCCATATATGCAACAAGTTCACTTTGAGGTGTAATTGGATATCCAAAGAAATATTTACAATTTGCATGCACTGCTGCTTCTGCGATCACTTCATTCCCTTTCATTAACACTTTCCCCATGTTTTTTCCCCCTTTAACTGATCATTTAGGATGCTGTCTTTTTTCTTTCTGGACGATAAACGGTGATGACCCCATCAGGACAAATCCGCCCACATGCTACACAACTAATACATGCTTCTTGGTCTACTACAGTTGCTGGGCGATACCCTTTCCCGTTTAAATGATCAGCTAAGAAAATAATATCTTTTGGACATACTGAGACACACAAACTACAACCCTTGCACAAATCTTCGTTAAAAACAACACGTTTTTCCATAAAACCCACCCCCTAATTTACTCTATTTTTCTACTCCCAAGGTAATTTCATAAAACGTTCTATATAAACAACATCATGATTGCTTGAAAAATCAGCTGTTTCTTCCATTAGGTCGCTAGAGATCGTTGTATATAAAAATGGAATCCCCAAATTTTCACTAACTATTTTTGTCATTTCTAACCCTTTTTGAATATCCGCAATCGTCGTCTCTCTACCTAAGTTTGTATTGTTGATTAAAGCTGAAACTTTAAGACGGGAGACCCTTTCGATTTGCTGTATGGTTTCGATGATACCTTCTACTGTACTCACATAAGGACGATTGATATTGACAACAAAAATCATTTGTACATTCATTCGCTTTAGATCATTGTAATATTGTCCTAAAGCAGTAGCTCCATCCTTGTCCCCACCTACATCGATGATTACATGATAATTGGGATCATGAAGTACACGATAAATTTCCCCTGAAACAATTGGTAGATCAGCAGTAGCGAGTTGCCCCTTTGGAGCAATCAGTTCTATCCCTTTTTGTTCAAAAAGAGAATGAGCCTCCCTAGAACGAAAGTAAGGATTGATGACATCTAAATCACTAATTGCAACTTTTAGAAATTGTTCTTTCTCCTTCAAACTTAAATTGATAGAAATCTCCGTTTTCCCGCTGCCAAAGTGACCAGTGATAATGGTTATTCTAGCATTATGATTCAACATAAACTTCCTCTAGAGCGTATTCTTTTACTTGTTCATACCCACGGAGTACCCTTAAACCACCTTCAGCTAATGCCTGCAATTCATTTTCCCCAGGAAGTATTTTCACAGGTGCGATCCATGCAATATACTCTACCAATTGGTCAATAAAGGTTTTACTGTATGCAATCCCCCCTGTTAATATAATTGCATCAACCTTTCCTTTAAGTGCTGCACTACTAGCCCCAATTTCCTTTGCGATTTGATAGATCATCGCATCCCAAACCAGTTTTGCTTTCTCATTGGCGTTTGTAATCATCTTCTCAACATCAACCATGCTATTTGTGCCTAAATAGGCAACAACTCCACCCTGGCCACTTATCTTTTTCTTTAATTCTTCTTGGGTAAATTGTCCTGAAAAACCTAATGAAAGTAAATCTCCAACAGGTAAACTTCCTGTACGTTCTGGAGAAAATGGACCCTCTCCATCTAAACCATTATTAACATCGATTACTTTCCCATGATGATGAGCACCTACCGTGATTCCACCGCCCATATGACATACAACAAAATTTGCTGATTCATAAGTGAGGTTAAGTTCAGTTGCTACTTTACGCGCAACTGCTTTTTGATTGAGAGCATGGAAAATTGACCTGCGTTTAATTTCTGGCATACCACTGATTCTAGCAATCGCTTGTAATTCGTCTACTACAACTGGATCTACAATAT
The DNA here is from genome assembly GCF_048898065.1 of Tepidibacillus infernus. Classification (NCBI taxonomy): domain Bacteria; kingdom Bacillati; phylum Bacillota; class Bacilli; order Caryophanales; family Bacillaceae; genus Tepidibacillus; species Tepidibacillus infernus. Next base: position 625,578 of record NZ_JBLWFI010000001.1, on the reverse strand, counting down.
AAGCAGCAATATTTAATTGTTTTGAGATTTCGTATGCAATCATCGCTCCTAAATTAGAGGCATGTTCTCCATATCGAGCATCCTTCAAATCTTTGACCATATGTTCGTTCACTAGATATGTTCCACCCGGAATAGGTTTTAACAACCCCCCCCTGCCAACAACCGCATTTAATTTGGTTAAATTGATACCTTGGTTGTGAAGGGTTTCTAAGATCATATTTTTACGAAAATCATATTGATCGATTACTTTATTAAATTGCTTCAACTCATCGAGGTCGTGTCTTAATGTTTCTTCAAAAACCGATTTTTCATTATCATATAACGCTATTTTAGTGGATGTTGACCCAGGATTGATTACCAATAAACGAAAAATTTGCTCCATCACTTCCACTCCATTTCTTAGAGAAGGTGAAAAGCACTTGATAAGTGCTTTTCACTCAATAAGGTCTAACGGCCTAGAATACTTTTTTCTTGCCTAATAAAATTACTGCGGATCTTACGCATTTGTTCAATTCTTTCCTCAGCCATTTTATTAGCCGCTTTATAGGATGGAATTCCATCTCTTTCAGCAATCTCAAACACTTTTAAAATATTATCATAGATGGTCTCTACCTTTTTCATTGCCCGATCACGATTATACCCGTTTAACTCATCAGCTACGTTAATCACACCACCAGCATTGATCACAAAATCAGGTGCATAAATAATCCCTTTTTCCTGAAGAATATCTCCATGTCTTTCCTCTTTTAATTGGTTATTTGCTGATCCTGCGATCAATTTTGCCTTAAGTTGTGGGATAGTATCATCATTAATCACTGCACCTAATGCATTCGGTGAAAAGATATCACATTCAACACCATATATTTCATTGATACCTACAGCCTTGGCCCCAAATTCTTTTACTGCTTTATTTACATTATCTTCATTGATATCGGTAACAATGAAATTTGCTCCTTCTTCATGTAAATGTTTGAGAAGATTGTAAGAAACATTTCCTACACCTTGAACAGCTATTGTTTTACCAGATAAATTATCGCTACCAAAAGCTACTTTAGCAGCAGCTTTCATCCCACGGTAAACTCCATATGCTGTGACTGGTGATGGATTACCGCTACTACCAAATGCTGGGGATATACCAGTTACATAATCAGTTTCTAAATGAATATAATCCATATCTTGAACCGTAGTCCCTACATCCTCAGCCGTAATATAACGTCCATTAAGACTTTGTACATATCGTCCCAACGCTCGGAATAATGCCTCACTTTTATCTTTTCTTGGATCACCTATAATTACCGTTTTCCCACCGCCTAGATCTAATCCAGCAGCAGCATTTTTGTAGGTCATTCCCCTTGCTAAACGCAAGGCATCAATAATCGCTTCTTCTTCAGAAGCATATGTCCACATCCTTGTCCCACCTAATGCAGGGCCTAACGTAGTATCGTGAATAGCGATAATTGCTTTTAGCCCTGAAGCCTCATCGTGAGCAAATACCAGTTGTTCATAATCAAATTTCTCCATGTAATCAAAAATTTTCATTCTTTCTTCCTCCCATTTAAATAAATTTATATCTTAATAGAAAAATAAAAACTAAATATTTGCTTGTTGTGATAAAAGAACCGCTAATGCAATAGAATTTAACTTTGTTTCAAAAGAATCAGCCCTTGAAGTTAATACAATGGGTGATTTTGCTCCGGTAATCACTGCACCAACCTTGACCTTTCCAAAATAAACAAGGGATTTGTATAAAGTATTTCCCACTTCAATATTAGGAACTAATAAAATATCTGCTTGGCCAGCTATTTTACTTTTAATTCCTTTATGCATTGCAGCCTCCAAGGAAATTGCATTATCAAGTGCTAATGGCCCATCAACAATCCCACCAGAAATTTGTCCTCGTTCAGCCATTTTTGATAAAAGTGCAGCATCCAATGTAGCGATCATATTAGGATTTACAGTTTCTAATGCAGTAAGAACAGCAACTTTTGGTTCTGTGAGTCCTATAATACGAGCAAAGTCAATCGCATTTTGAGTAATTTGTACTTTTTGTTCTAACGACGGAGATATATTCATTGCCGCGTCTGTTAAAAAGATCAAACGATCAAGTCCTTCTACTTCAAATAACGCAATATGACTCAAAATTCGATGGGTTCTAAGACCTATCTCCTTATCTAGAACCGCTTTTAAAATAATTGGAGTTGGTACTAATCCCTTCATCAAAATTTGCGACTCTCCAGTATTCACCGAATTTACCGCTTTAAGACTCGCCTTAACATGATCTCTCTCATCTGTAATCTTCACTTGATCTAGTGGGATCATACTTTTTTCAGCTAGCTGCCTTATTTTGCTTTCATCTCCAAACAAATGAAAGCGAGCAAATCCTTTCTCTAACGCGTTTTGTACAGCAATTAAAACCTCCTCATCTTCAGCAACGGCAACCGCAACTTGAGGTAGGGCATCCCTTTTTATCTTCGAGATGATTTTTTTAAAAGAATTCATTTAAAACCACCTTCATTCAACAACACATTTTATCTTTTCAATATAACAAATAGCAAAAACCATGCCAAGATTTTCTTTATGAAAGCGCTTTACTTTTTCAGGTTTAAATAAGTTTATATTAAAATACTGCCTGCAAAAAATTGCACATGCGCAAATTTTTGCAAGCAGTATTTTTCATGATTATTCGTTATAATCCGTATTTTTCCAATTTATAATATAAGTTTCTGATCGAGATTCCTAGAAAATGGGCTGCTTTCGTCTTATTTCCATCTACTTTCTTAAGAACATGTTTTAAATACATTTTTTCCATCTTAGAAATCATGTCACTTAATGGAAGAATATGATCTTCCAAAGGAACGGTTGTGACCTTTTCGTAATTGGAAGGAACAATACTCTTTCCTAAAGAAGGTAAGTGTTCTATTTGAATAAACGTTTCGTTAAAAGTCATATTCATAATCGCACGGCCAATAACATTCTCTAGTTCCCGAACATTTCCTGGCCAAGCATATTCAAGGAAAATATGCTGGACTTCTTCTGCTATCCCTTCCACTTTTCTCCCGTATTCAATATTTAACTTTTTAATTAAATAACTTACTAATAAAGGAATGTCCGACTTCCGATCCCTTAGAGATGGAATCATAATCGGAAGAACATTTAGACGATAATATAAATCTTCACGGAATTTCCCATTCCGTATTGCTTTTTCCAAATTTACATTTGTCGCTGCAATCACTCTAACATCAATAGGTATTGGCTTTGTGCCACCTACTCTAACAATTTCCTTTTCTTGTAGGACTCGCAGTAATTTGGCTTGGGTGTTTAATTCTAATTCACCAATCTCATCAAGAAAAATCGTTCCACCGCTAGCTACTTCAAAAAAACCTTTTTTTCCACCTTTTCGAGCACCAGTAAAGGCTCCTTCTTCGTAGCCGAATAATTCACTCTCTAGCAATGAATCAGAAATGGCTGCACAATTCACTCTTACAAATTGGTTATATTTACGATCACTGGCATTATGAATTGCATGGGCAAAGAGTTCTTTTCCAGTTCCTGATTCTCCTCTAACTAATACTGTTGCATGGGTTAACGCTGCTTTTTTAGCTGTCTCTATAGCTAATCTCATTTCTTCACTACTGCCTACAATGTCATCAAAGGTATATTTAGCTTCTAACGTACGAATAATTCTTCTTGCCTTTTCAAGTTCTTCTGTTAGCTTTTTGATTTCTGACGTGTCATGAATGATTCCTACACTACCTTTTAATTGTCCATCCACAAGAATAGGTGCAACATTGACAACAACATCTCTACGTTTGGGACCAACTTTTAAATGAACGCCACGCACTGGTTTTTTCGTACGCAATACTTGCATATGCATGCTTTCTCCTTCAGAAATATCCACATCAGCTGGTTTATTGATCACTTCTTCTGCTGTTAGACCTGTTAGTCTTGTGTATGCCGGATTAATCATCAATCCTTTTCCCTCATGATCGACAACAGATATGGCATCCTCAGAAGAATTGATAATCGCTTCAAGCATGCTTTGTATCGATTTTAAATCGGAGACTTGTTCTGATAAGTTAGATACTTCACTTATATCTCTAAATACTGCTACAGCACCTATAATCTCTCCATCTGCATTAATCATCGGCACTCGGTTGGTCACAATTTTTTTATTATTATCCAATTGTTGTTCTTGATTTAATTCTGGTTTCCCTGTTTGTAAAACCAAGTGTAGCCTAGTATTTGGAATAGAGACTTGTGCTAACGTACCCAAAATAGACGAAGATTTTTTGTCTAATAGAAGTTCAGCCGCTCGATTAAATAGTGTAATTCTTCCGTCTTTATTGACTGCAATCATGGCGTCATGGGTTGAATTAAGAATCACATCTAGTTCCCTTTGTTGCCGCGTTAATTCCTGTATTAAACTTTCCTTCTCTTCAATTAAGCTCATAATAATATTAGCGATGGTTCCAGGAATGATAACAGTGTGCTCTGGTTTATGATTCTGAAGCTCCTCAAATACACGTACATCTCCTGTCGCATCAAAAATGACATCTATATTCTCATTTAAAAAAGAATAAAATTCTAATGAAACCTCAATTCCTAATTCTTTTGCTAATTGAATCCCTGGTGCTAAAAGATTCTGATCAACGATAGCCACAATTTTAAGTTTTTCCATTCCTTGTAAAGCCTTAAGCAGGGAGCTCCCACCATTACCAGCACCTATAATTAAAACTTTTCTTACCTTCATTTCCCCACATCCTCTATACCGTACCCCGACGGCCCCATAAATCTATCCTTTTTAAGATTTTATTATTTTCTATTAATCGAGAAAGCGAATAGCGTTCTGTGTAGATATGTAAGCCAATTAAAAAAAGAATCATTATCCATTTTCCACTCATTGAGAAATACATACTATACCAAATCCCAAGGTGTAAACCGATTAGATTGGCTCCACTATCACCTAACATTATTTTAGCATGAACATCTTGAAAGAACACTATTGTTAATATTGTAAAAACCACTAAACCTAACTGATTTTTAGATAAAAAAGTGCTAGATATGCTTAACAAAAAAAATAAAATAAAAAAAACCTTAAGCGCTCTCCCTGGGCGAAGGTCAAACAAATTAATCGTATTGATCATAAATAATATAAGTAAAAAGTTCGTTACTTTAACTAAGTTTGAATCACCGATATAGATAGCTAGAAATAAAGCGATCAGCCCTCCTATAGCTGCTTTTAAAAATCCAGAAGTGATCTTCCCATGAAAGAAAGCCTTTATATGTCCTCGTAGTCCTTTTACTTTAGTATCACCAAATAAATCATCATATGTACCTATAAGAGTTATAATTAACAATGAAATCCATATATACCTATTTTCGTTTAATTGAAATAAATAAATGATGATCGACTCGATCAAAAAAATAAAGCCTCCAAAACTAACAGGAATTATTTGTTTTTGAAAATTAAATCTTAAGCTACCAAACCTTATTAAAAATCTTTGATAAAACGGAAAGAATACGAACGTCACAAAAAAAGTAACAAATATTATAATCATCGTTGCTGCCTCCACTTAATAAATAAAGCTTTTGCCACCGCAATAAATTCTTTCCCCCTATGAATAAACCCTTTTAAATCCCTGCCCGTTTCTCGATGGTAAAGAGCTACTTCAACTTCTTTTATTTTAAACCCCATTCTAAGTACATCAATGGTTAAACCTACTTCTATTCCAAAACCACTAACTAATTCTGTGATTTGATCGATTACTTTTCTTTTCATTGCCCTTTGACCAGATAATGGGGCAATAGGTTGATAACCTGTCATGAAATAGATTCCACTCCTAGCTAATTTTTTAACTAGACCAAAACCTGCCTTCATACTTGATCGCGGAAGAATAGCAATGGTCATATCTGCATCATTCTTAAAAATTGGATCAAGCAAACGATCAGCATCCTTTGCGGAATCACCAAGGTCAGCATCTAAAAACATAATCACTTCTCCTTCAGCTTGTTTAATACCTGCCTTTAGAGCCTGTCCTTTTCCTTGGTTTAGTTTAAGAAAAATTGGCTTTATCACTGAATCTGAAGCTATTTTCATTAAAATCTCTTTCGTCTTATCAGTACTTCCATCATCAACTATAATAATTTCTTTATCATAGGTCCACTTACGAATCGCCTGAATCGTACTTTCGATATATTTTTCTTCATTAAACGCTGGAACAATAATCGAAATCTTGGGTTGAGTCATTAAGATTTCTCCTCAAACAAGTTTTTAAGAAAAGTAATAAACTGATACTGGTCATTAAATGATTCGATATTGATCTTCTGTTCATAAACTTCTGCTTCTAAATCCAATTTTTCAATCCACTCATTTGATTGATTGGCCATATAAATGACTGGAATTCCATATTGAGCTAGTTGTTGGCTTTCCTTTAATTGCTCATTATTCTCTGGAACAAATATAATCGCGTCGTACTGTTTAGAGGCATTCATTGAAAAAGATGACCCCTTCATCACAACAGTACTAATCTCATGATCTAATTCATAAATAATTCCCCCAGCGATTTTAATTGATCGTTTTATCGGTTCAAAATCTTCATTCGTTGAGTTAATCCATAAGAGTTTGCGACCATCAATTGTATGAGTAATGCTTTTGGTGAAAAGAATTTGAAAATCATCTTTTAAGGACTGATATGAGGACAGTAATTCATCATTTTTTTTCTCTAAATCTTGATTGGTTTTTTGTAGTTCTTCTGACTTTGCTTTAAAATAGGAAACCAGTTTTTGTTGGTTGTTATTAATCCATTGTTGGCCTAATGTTCCTCCAATTAAAATTCCCAAACTTAAAGATAAAAAAATTGCAATGATCGTTGTAATGTAATATTTGTTGGTAATCAATAGTTTCACCTACGTAAAAAGCATTTTTATATTGAGCCACATCATTTCTAAAAGTCTTACCATATCTTGATTGATTAAGCTAATCGCTAAGATTGGGGTAATTGCCGCAATTCCGATTAAACTAATTGATTTCCATTGTGTACTTGGATGATACAGCTGACTAACACCTTTTGCATCCACCAACTTGGTGCCAATTTTCATTCGAACCAATACTGTGCTAGCCATTCCCTTTCTTCCTTTTTCTAAGAAATCAATCATATGGGAATGGGCGCCTAGTGCCACAATGATTTCCGCTTGTTGTTCATATGCTAATAACATCGCCACATCTTCACTGGTCCCTAATGAGGGAATCACCTTAGCCTCAAGCCCCAATTCTTTAACCCTTGTTATCCCTGGCGCCCTGCCATCTGGGTAAGCGTGGACTATAATTTCAGCGCCTGATTTTAGAGCTTCATCCGACACACTATCCATATCCCCTAGAATCACCTGAGGGATTAAACCATGCTCCATTAAAGCATCTGCACCACCATCTACACCAACTAAAATCGGATGATAATCTTCAATATAGGAGCGAATGGCTGCCAAATCTTCTCGGTAATGTTTTCCTCTTACAACAACAACAGCATGTTTACCTTTAAATTTTGTTTTTAGAGGTGGAATTTTTAACGGTTTTAAAACAAAATCTTTTTCTCTTGATGCGTATTCTAAGGTATTATCGATGAAATTGTTCAATTCTTGTTCAATATTCTCTGTCGCGACTCTATAAATCTGTTTCCACTTATCAAAAGTCCACTCTTGAATTGCTACTTCCATTTGCGATTTCCAAATTGAATAAAAAAATGCTATATTTTCATCAAAATTAATTTCAACTTCATTTTCATCATGTAATTGTTCAAATATATGATAACCTTTTAAAACATCAAAAACAGGTATTTTTGCTTCTAATAATGTTTTTAACCCTAATGTAGGATATCTACCTGTCATCGTTTGAGAAAAATTAATAATTGCTTTTACTTTTTTTTCAATAAAACCAGATGCCGCAATCTCATCAATATCCGAATGACGAACGACTGCAATTTGATTGGGTTTGATACGAGTTAATAAGTGTTTTGTTTTTTTATCCACAATATAGGTACTTTTCATTGTTTTATTAGTTTTAGTAAATATCATCAAAATCATTCCCTTACTTTTTAGCTCTTTTATAGTATTTGCATAATATTAAATGCCATTCTATGGAAACAAAAAAAGCAAAACCACAAGGGTTTTGCATAATTTAGATATTGTTATTTTATCCTACTTTACTTTCAATTCTTAACTTGTCTGCCACCATGGCGATGAACTCTGAGTTCGTCGGCTTTGCTTTACTAATATTCACGGTATAACCAAATAAGTTCTTAATAGCATCTACATTTCCTCTACTCCAAGCCACTTCAATAGCATGGCGAATGGCACGCTCGACACGACTAGGTGTTGTGTTAAACTTTTCTGCAATTTTTGGATATAAGACTTTTGTTATCGAGCCAAGAATTTCAACATCGTTATAAACCATAGTAATTGCTTCACGTAAATACATATAGCCTTTAATATGGGCAGGCACCCCAATTTCATGGATTATATTCGTAATATTGGCATCCAAATTTTTGGTTTTTACAGGAACAGTAATCATTTGATTAGTTGTTAATTTAGTTGGAGGAGTGACAATTTTGTTACTAACAACCTGCCTAATACGATTTGTTAATACATCCATATCAAATGGTTTTAGTATGTAATAAGATGCTCCCAATTCAACAGCTCGCTGTGTAATATTTTCTTGGCCAAAAGCGGTGAGCATAATGATTTTTGGCGGCTTTGAAAAATGAATTTCTTTCATTTTTTCTAAAACCCCAAGTCCGTCCAAATGAGGCATAATAATGTCTAAAATCATAACATCGGGGGTTTCACGTTCTAATATTTTTAAAACCTCATTCCCATTATATGCTACCCCTATCACTTCAATATCTGACTGGGCTAGCATAAATTCTTTTAACAAATCTACAAATTCTTTGTTATCATCTGCAATTAAAATTTTAATTTTTGACAAGTTTTTTCCTCCTTCAGCCTCGCCCTAAACTTTTCCATTTTTTATTTCTGTTAAAAATTATTCGACATCTAGAACTTTTTTCCTTCTTGTCGAAAAAACTTTTTCAGCATTTTTTTCCGTATTACGCCCGTATTCTCCACTTTTCACTTATTTTTTATTAACGGAGAAAAACCCAAGGCTTAGCTTGCCTTGAGTTTTTCATCATCTAACATCCCTGCATCTCTAATCATCCATTCGATAAAGGAACCATACCCAGATGTTGGGTCATTAACAAAGACGTGAGTAACTGCCCCAACAAGTTTGCCATCTTGAATGATTGGACTTCCACTCATTCCTTGGACAATACCACCTGTTTTTTCTAATAATTTTGGATCCGTGACTTTGATAATCATCCCTTTAGTTGCGGGATATTTTTGGGGAACTACATTAACTATCTCAATCTTAAATTTTTCTACTTTCTGGCCTTCAATCACCGTTAAGATTTCAGCTGGTCCTTCTTTTACCTCTTCAGGAAATGCAATTGGAATTGATTGGTTGATAACACCATTGATCGGCTGTTGATCCATCTTCCCAAAAATACCGAATGGCGTATTTTTACTAATGTTTCCAATTACATGATCTTCATCTACAAATATGGCTCTTTTTTCGCCAGGTTTTCCACTTATCCCCTTATCAATCGAAGTTACGTTTGAATATAAAATTTGACCATCGCCAACAATGATTGGTTCTTGAGTATCCATATCCGTGATCACATGCCCCAGTGCGCCATAATTATGGTTTACAGGGTCATAAAAAGTTAATGTACCAACTCCGGCAGCTGAATCACGTATATATAAACCTAGACGATAAAGCTGAGCCTTTTTGTCATATAATGGGTTTACTTTTACTTTTATTTTCTCCCTATTTCTCACGATATCCAGTACAATTTCTTCTTTCTTTTTCCCCATTTTGTTTACGATTTCAGCCACTTCTGTGACATCTTTTATCTTTTTATTTCCGATTTTAATAATTAAATCCCCTGCTCGAATACCTGCCTTTTCTGCAGGAGACACAGTGACACCATTCTCTTGTTGAATAACATGGTGCCCAACAACCATAATACCAGCGGATTTTAATTTGACGCCAATGGTTTGTCCACCAGGTATTACTTTAATATCCTTCATCACATTTACATCAAGTGATTTAAAAGGAATAACCCCAAATAATTTAACTGAAACTTTTGTGTTTCCGTCTTTCTTTGGCTTTACTGTTAAAGGATAACTTAAATTTGCCTTAAATTCATCTTGATGACCATTTACTTCTAAAATCTCAGGATTACTTGAACTTACTATTACTGAAAGAGGAAAAGCTAATTTTAATTGTTTAATTGCAGATTCAAACATGCGAATTTCTTTAGGAAAATTGACAAAGGACTGAAAGGATGAAGTAAAAGAGAAAACAACAATCAATGTTGCAACAAATAACCCAAACCATTTGCGCTTATTAAGGGACAATCACATCACTCTCCTAGGCCACCTACCTGTACACCTCCAATTTCTCTGTACACTTAAGGTATCCTTTCTCAAATTGATTTAAACATCTAAATCATTCCTTTAGCGGTAAAGATATTATTCCCACAAAAGTGACGATCTCCTTAGAAGCGTATTCCGATTACTTTGTGGGGTCACAATTAATAATGAAAAAAAAGGAAAACCACCATAAAAGACAGCTTTCCCCTAGCTCAATTTATTTTTGTTTTTTTAAAGGATGAAGCTTTTTCAAGCATTTCTGTAGCATGTTTCTTTGTTAATTCTGTCATTTCTACACCACTAAGCATACGAGAAATTTCATCCACTTTTTGTTGATGGTTAAGAACTGTTACTTCTGTAGTAGTAGTCTGATCCTTTATATGTTTTCGAATCAAATAATGATGGTCAGCCATAGAAGCAACTTGTGGTAAATGGGTAATAACAAAAATTTGCTTATTCTTTGCAACTAACGCTAATTTTTCTGCAATCGCTTGTGCTGCACGACCACTTACACCAGCGTCAATTTCATCATATATAATGGTTTCTACTTCATCATTATTTGCCAAAATGGTTTGAATCGCTAGCATGATTCTAGATAATTCCCCACCAGAGGCAATTTTTTGAATGGCTTTTAATGGTTCTCCTGGGTTAGGAGCGATAAGAAAATTAACTTTATCAATACCTAAATGGTTTATATGTAGCTTTTTTCCATTTATATCAATACCATCTGTATCTTCTTTATAATAAATGTCAATATTAAAAATTGCATTTTTCATTTCAAGATCACGCAATTCGTATTCAATTTTTTGACTTAGTTCTTTAGCTAATTTTTTCCTTTGATTAGATAACTCAGTAGCCTCAAGAATTAAATCATGTGTAATATCTTTTAATTTTTGTTGTATATGTTGAAGGTGTTGATCCCTATTTTCAATCACGTCGATTTCATCCTCAATAGAGGCGGCATATTCTAAGATAGCATCAACAGATTCACCGTATTTCCGTCTTAAATGGTGAATAACCGATAAACGTTCTTCAATTTGGTTAAGCTGGTTCGGTTCAAAATCCATCTGATATAACATTTGATTAAGTTGAGCACTTATATCATCAATTTGATAATAAGAGTTCATAAGCTGATTATAGTATTCTTTAATCTTTGTATCGTACTGAGTAATTTGATCAAGTATGCTAAGTGTATGTGATAATAAATCAATAACACCATTTTCTTTGGAAAGAATTTTATAAGAATGACCAATCCCCTTTACGATTTTTTCTGAATATCTAATTTGATCCCTTTTCTGAATGAGTTCTTGATCCTCTCCAGGTTGTAATTCAGCAGTAATAATTTCATTCAATTGGTATTTTAATAAATCGTAACGTTGAACTAATTCCTTTTCATTTTCAAGTAAGAGTTTTTCCTCTTTCCTTAGGGTATCATATTGATCAAATAAATGCCTAAATTCTTTTTTAGTCTTGTCTAGACTTAATTCACCGTATGCATCCAACAAAGCCAATTGTTTGTCCTGAAAAAATAAGCTCTGGTTTTGATGTTGTGAATGAAGTTGGATTAACCACTGCCCAACTTCTTTTAACATACCCAATGTCACTAACTGCCCATTGATTCGACATATACTTTTTCCATTTTGCAACAGTTCTCTTCTAATCAAAAGCATACCATCTTGAGGTAGTTCAATACCTAAAGAACTTAGAATCTGAAATACAGGATGTTGATCAGGTAAATCGAATAAAGCTTCTATTTCAGCTTTTTCAGCTTGATTACGAATAAAATCAACGGACCCTCTTCCCCCAATTATAAGTTGTATCGCATCGATAATGATTGATTTACCTGCACCTGTTTCCCCAGTTAAAATGTTGAGTCCCTTTTTAAAATTAATTCTCAACTCTTTAATAATTGCAAATTGGCGAATCGCTAATTCTACTAACATTTCATTTCACCACTTTGTCTTAATCTGATATTGGCTTTATAACATTTCTAAAAATTTTTTTGAAATTTCCTTTGCATTTTCTTTAGTGCGACAAATAATTAGACAGGTATCATCTCCACAAATTGTTCCCATGATTTCATTCCATTGTAAATGGTCAATTAACGCTCCTAGTGCATTAGCATTACCAGGAAGCGTTTTCAATATGATCAGGTTTTCAGTGGAATCAATCCCAACAAAGCTGTCACTAAGAGTTCGCTTTAACTTATGTAATGGATTAAATCGTTGATCAGCAGGTAAGGAGTATTTATATCTCCCATCTTCTATAGGAACTTTTACTAAATGAAGTTCTTTTATGTCCCTAGAAATCGTTGCTTGGGTAACTTGAAACCCAGCATTTCTTAACTCATCAACTAATTCATCTTGGGTCTCTATATCCTTATTAGCTATTAGTTCACGGATTTTAAGATGTCTTTTTCCTTTCATGATTTCCCTCCAGGAAGAAACAATGTATTCTTATGAATAATTATACGTTAATTTTAAAATAAAGCAAACCATCTATTTTAAAAAAGAAACAACCCTTGAAGGGTTGTTATAACTCACGATGAGCGAGGTTCACTGTTTGAAAAATTAAATCCTCAAGATCTTCTATCGACTGTTCACTAGTTTGATAACGAAGGTATAAGAGGAATTCAATATTTCCTTCTCCACCTTTAATTGGCGAATAGGTAACTCCTAGTATTTTGTAACCATGATCTATGGCAAAAGTTATCATTGTTTTAAGAACATCCAGATGAATTTTGGGGTCCTTAACAATTCCATTTTTCCCTACTAGATACTTACCAGCTTCAAATTGTGGTTTTACTAATGCCACAATTTCACCATTAGGTTGTAGAATAGAAGTTAAATGGGCTAAAATGGTTTTCAATGAAATAAATGAAACATCAATGGTTGCAAAGTTTGGTGGCAAGGAAACAAGATCCTCTTTTTTTAAGTAACGGAAGTTAGTCCTTTCCATTACATGTACCCTTTCATCTTGTCTCAAAGACCATGCCAATTGTCCATATCCTACATCCACAGCGTACACTTCTTTTGCACCATGTTGTAAAGAACAATCCGTAAATCCACCTGTTGAAGCACCAATATCAATCACAATTTTATTTGTCAGATTGATCTTAAAGGTTTCTATCGCTTTTAAAAGCTTAAGCCCTCCCCTAGAAACAAAAGGATGTATCTCCCCTTTAATGGTCACTTTAGCATCATTTGCTATCTTCATACCTGGTTTATCGATCACTTCTTCATTTACTTTGACTAGACCAGCCATAATCGCTCTTCTGGCCTGTTCTCTCGACTGAAAAAAACCTTTTTGAGTTACAATAATATCAAGTCTTTCTTTATTTGCCATCATTATGCCCTTTGCTTTATTTGAGTTCCCAAGTTTTTTACTTGATTGACTAAATTTCCAACAGACAACCCTACAAGATTTCGAAGTTGTGCCATACTACCTTGTTCCACAAATTCATCCGGTATACCCATGATTGTTACTTCCATTTCGTTTTGAAGGTGTTTCGAATAAAATTCTAAAATTGCGCTACCGAAACCACCTTTTTCAACACCTTCTTCAATCGTGATGATTTTATATCGCTGTTCAGCTAATTGCATCAGTAAATCTTCATCTAATGGTTTTACAAATCGAGCATTAATAATCATTGGATAAATATCCAGTTCCATCAGTTGATCAGCAGCTTGTTCAGCAATCTGTACCATAGATCCCACTGCAAGAATAGCAATATCTTGACCTGATCTAAGAATTTCGTATTTACCTATAGGTATTCTTTTAAAGGCATCTTCTAACGCTACCCCGACTCCATTCCCTCTTGGATAGCGAATAGCAACTGGTCCTTCACATTCTTCAATAGCCGTATAAAGCATATGTTGTAATTCATTTTCATCCTTTGGAGCCATAATTATCATGTTAGGCAAACTACGTAGATAAGCAATATCAAAAACGCCGTGATGTGTTTCACCATCAGCTCCAACAAATCCTGCACGATCAATCGCAAAGGTTACATGTAAATTTTGCCTTGCAACATCGTGAATCAATTGATCATATGCTCTCTGTAAAAAAGTTGAATAAATAGCCAAAACAGGACTCATTCCAGCAACCGCTAATCCAGCAGCCATTGTAGTAGCGTGTTGTTCAGCGATACCGACATCATAAAAACGATCTGGAAACGTTTCTTGGAACTTTTTCAATCCTGTACCACTTGGCATGGCAGCTGTAATCGCAACTACTTTGGTATTATTCTCTGCAATCTTTACAATTGAGCTTCCAAAAACCTCTGTATAGCTTGGTGGACCATCTTTTTTCATAACTTCTCCAGATTCAATTTTATATGGGCTAATCCCATGGAATTTATCAGAATCTAGTTCTGCAGGTTTATATCCCTTACCCTTTTTGGTGACAACATGAACGAGTACAGGCCCTTCCGTTTTGTTAGCTTGCTTAAAAGTTGTGATTAGCTCTTCTATATTATGCCCATCAATTGGCCCTAAATAAGTTAAACCTAATTCTTCAAACAAAACTCCGTTTAATACCAAATATTTTAAACTATCTTTAATCCGTTCAGCAGTTTTGGCCAGTTTCCCACCGATTGCTGGGATTTTATTTAATAATGCCTCTAATTCATCTTTTGCTTTGATATAATGGACATTCGTTCGTAGCTTACCTAAATAATTATGGATAGCCCCTACGTTAGGCGCAATGGACATCTCGTTGTCATTTAATACGATCATAATATTTCTTTGCTCATGTCCAATATGATTTAAAGCCTCTAAAGCCATCCCACCAGTCATTGCTCCATCGCCAATCACAGCAATCACTCGATGGTTTTCTTTTTTTAAATCTCTAGCAATGGCTAATCCCATTGCTGCAGATAGAGATGTACTGCTGTGTCCGGTTTCCCAAACATCATGTTCACTTTCAGACCGTTTAGGGAAACCACTTAACCCCTTAAACTGTCGCAAACTATCAAACTGATCTGATCTCCCTGTCAAAATTTTATGAACATAAGCTTGGTGACCAACATCCCATAAAATCTTATCCTTTGGGCTATCATATAAATAGTGTAGAGCCAATGTTAATTCAACAACCCCTAAGTTTGGAGCAAGATGACCACCTGTTAAGGACAACTTTTCAATTAAAAAATATCTGATTTCTTCTGCAAGAACTTGTAATTCCTGTACTGAAAGGGGTTTAATTTGCTTTGGATCTTTAATTTGATTTAACTCCATTTTTCCCCCTCACTTTCTTTTTACTCTTTTTATCTCCATTAAATATTTCTATGTTAAAATTTTTTTCGAGTAAATAAAAAAATTGACCTACTTTTAAAACGATTCTTATCGAGTTTTGAATGGCAAATGCTTTCCCCAATGCTTTACCACCCACGGTAAGTGCCGCCACAGTAGCAGTGAACAGCACAGAAAGCGCTTTAAACAACATAGACTGTTCCGTTTCGCCAAAGGTATATACTAACTGTAAAACCACCGCTGCACTAGCCGTACCACTTACAATTCCACTAATATCTCCAATTACATCATTGCAAAAATTAGAAAACTTATCCGCATTTCTTACAATCTTAATCGCTTGCTTAGCACCATGTAATTTTTCCGCAGCCATAGAATGATAAGGTTTTTCTTGTGCAGAGGCCGCAGCTAGCCCTAACATATCAAAAAAGACTCCTATGATCACAATAATCAAGACAACGACCATACCTATTCCCCAACCAACACCCGCTAATACAATAGTAGAAACAATTGTAAATGTTGCGGAAAGTAGTAAGGTAACCAAACTAATCAATAGACTCCATTTTATAGAGTCCTTAAAGGAAAATTTCATTTATGTAAATCTCCTAATATTAATCTTTTAAGCCAATATTGGAGTGGTAACTCTTTGAGTAAACACTGTGGCTTAGGTCCAGTAGGTTTTCCCAAGAGAGACACCTTTTCGTCGCCAAAAAGGCGGTTTCCCTTTACGCTCTCCTCAATGTTGTCACCAAACATTGGACTAGATTACCACTTAGTCCACACTACAATCCTCAAAGAGCCTCATTATGAGCAGTCTAGGAGTTTTCCTCAACAACCTTTAACCTATCCCTAGCCTCTTTTGCAATATAGATTTCATATAGAACGAATAAATCATCTTGGCCGAAGATGATTTATTGTTAGCCTATAATCCCACACTATATCACTCAAGGCAGGCTACGCTGCATACAAGTGAAACCTCGCATTGCAGGTTCATACCCCAAGCCATAATAATTTGGTAGGAACCTCCTTACTACGAACTTGGGCCTCCGCGGAAGAAGGGTCTACGCCCACATGCCATTGTGGATCGCCCTTCAACCTTAACTCCCAGCATCGACCCCCGACTGGGCGTCAGAAGCCAACACCAAGAACTTCATCGATGTGCCCTTTGACGGATTTTTAGGCCCGTCTTCAAGATAGGTAGATTGACTAGAAATACTGCACCACTCCAATAAACAGCAATAATTATACCATAAATCTATTAAATTAACAAAAGCCATTTCATCTTAATTTTCCCGGTATATGAGGAAATTAGCAATTTCATATAAATGATTGGTCTCAATACCAATATCCTGAATCGATTTTTTTGCTGATGTAATTAGTTCGTCTACTTCTTTTTTCGATTGTTCGATCCCTTTAAAGTATGGATAAGTAACTTTTTGATTGATTTGGTCACTTCCAACTTTCTTCCCTAATTTATTCGAATCCCCAATGATATCAAGAATATCATCTTGGATTTGAAAAGCTAATCCTATTTTCCGCGCAAATTCTGTTAGTTTTTGTAATTGAAATTCTGATGCACCAGCTGCTAAGGCTCCCAAGCGAACAGAGAAAACCAATAAATCACCTGTTTTATGTGTATGTATTTGAAGTAAATTTTCTAATGTGGTGGTACCTTGCTCACCTAGCATGTCTAGGACTTGGCCACCAACCACTCCACTTGCACCAGTGTAGTTAGCAAACTCTTCAATTATTTGTAAAGCCGTTTCAATAGATACAGACATTTTTTTTAGAAATTTAGCCATATTACCAAAGGCATGAGTTAGTAACGCATCACCAGCTAAAACGGCTATTGCTTCGCCATACACTTTATGATTCGTTGGTTTTCCTCTTCGAAAATCGTCATTATCCATGCAAGGCAAATCATCATGAATTAACGAATAGGTATGAAGATATTCAAGATTAATTGCTATGGGTAGAATGTCATTACCATTTTTATTAAAAGCTTCGTAAGTTGCAATTGCTAAAACAGGTCGAATCCGTTTTCCTCCAGCGGTTAAAGAGTATTCCATAGCTTCTTTTAAAATGGAAGGCACCCCATCTGATGGTAAAAATTTAGTAATTGCTTGGTTAATCAGATGGGCTTTTTCAGTGATGTAATTACTAATGACTGTCATCTTGGTATTTATTCCGCTCCCTCATCATATTCAAATGGTTTTTTAAGCCATTCGCCATCTTTTTCTAACAAAACTTCAACTTTATGCTCGATATTTTCTAATTTTGAATGACAACGTTTTGCTAATTTCATTCCCTCTTGGAATAGATCGATTGCTTTTTCTAGAGGTACATTCCCAGACTCCAGCTTCTCCACGATGATTTCCAACCGTTCTAATGATTGTTCAAAAGAAAGTTCATTGATTTGATCATCAGTTAATAACTCTTCATTTTTCATTTTTTTCTTCCTCCAAACTCCACACCTGACAGTGTAACTGTCCATCTTGCAAGCGAAGTCGAATAATATCACCTAAGTTCACTTGTTGGATAGATTTTAATAATTGGGTGCCTTCCTCATTATATGCGATTGAAAATCCTCTTTGCATTACTTTTAAAGGGCTTAAAGCATCTAATTGTCCCATTTTTACTGCTAATTTTTTTTCGGATTGATCTTTAATCACTTTAAGTTCGCGAATGAGCTGTGTTTTTAAAAAGTTTAGTTTTTCTCTTTCCCTTTTCAGTTTTTGATCAGGTTTTTCTAATAATAACTGCTGATAAACATTTTGAACCTTTTCCTTGTGAATCGACACATAACGTTGTAGGGAGTGGTTTAACCTTTCTTCCAATCGATCCAATTGTTGTATCTGGTTAGACCACAGTTGTTCAGGGCGCCGAAAAATAATAGAGCGTAGAACATTGGATAACAAGTTTTTTGAATGTTCTACATTTTGTAATAATCGTTTTTCTAATCTCTTTACTAAATAAGCTAAGCTTACCTTTAATTCGTCAATATGAGGTACAGCAATTTCAGCTGCTGCAGTTGGTGTTGCTGCTCTGATATCTGCGACAAAGTCAGCAATGGTGAAATCTGTTTCATGCCCTACTGCACTAATCACCGGTATCTTTGATTGATAAATACTCCTAGCAACAATCTCTTCATTAAAAGCCCACAATTCTTCTATCGATCCCCCACCACGCCCTACAATTAGGATATCGATCCCAGCGTATTGATTCAACTTCTGTATGGCCTCTGCGATTGATTCAGCAGCTCCTTGTCCTTGTACCAAGACAGGAAAAAGCAAGATGTTTACCAGAGGATATCTCCTCTTCATGGTTATAATCATATCCCGAATTGCTGCGCCAGTCGGAGATGTAATAATCCCGATTGTTTGTGGGTAGGGGGGTAATAATTTTTTATTTAGCGGATCAAATAATCCTTCTTTTTCTAATTTTTCTTTTAATTGTTCATAAGCCAAATAAAGTTGACCAATCCCATCAGGTTGCATTTCCTGAATATAGAATTGATATTGACCATCTCGTTCAAAAATAGATATATACCCTCTTGCCATCACTTTCATTCCGTTTTTCGGAATAAACTTTAGAAAACGGTTATTTCCAGCAAACATAATACAACGTAATCGGCTTTCTTCATCCTTTAACGTAAAATACATATGCCCGCTAGAATGGTGGGTATAGTTAGAGATTTCTCCTTGCAACCATACATTTGAAAGGATTGGGTCATGATCCAATAAAGTCTTAAGATATAAGGTTAATTCTTTAATACTATATACTTTATTTTGATCAATTATCAAAAAAATCCTCCTACTTCAGTTTGTTTATTTTTTTTGCAGCTTCAATCGTATTTTTTAATAACATGGTGATGGTCATTGGCCCTACTCCACCTGGTACTGGCGTGATATAACTAGCGACGTTAGAGACTCCTTCAAAATCAACATCTCCAACCAATTTCCCAGTTTCTAAACGATTAACCCCAACATCAATCACGAGTGTTCCTGGTGATACAAAATCTTTTGTGATAATTTGAGGCTTTCCGATTGCTACCACCAGAATATCTGCTTGTCTCGTAATTTCCTTAAGATTTTGTGTTCTAGAATGGGCAATGGTGACAGTGGCATGTTCTTTTAATAAAAGAATTGAAACGGGTTTACCTACAATATTACTTCTGCCAATCACAACTGCATGCTTACCTTTGATTTCAGTGCCCGTACGTTTAATTAACTCAATGATCCCATGTGGTGTACAAGGTAGATAAGCATCTTCACCAATCATCATTTTCCCAACATTGATTGGATGAAAACCATCTACATCCTTTTTAGGGTCAATCGCATTAATGATCGCGTCTTCTTCAATATGTTTCGGTAGAGGTAACTGAACTAATATACCATGAACATTTGAATCTAGATTTAATCTTTCTATTTCTGCCAAAAGGGTCTCTTGAGAAATTGTTTCTTCCAAGTAAATCACTTCAGATTTAATTCCAACTTCTTCACACCCCTTTGCCTTCCCCTTGACATAGGAGTGGGAAGCAGGATCATTTCCTACTAAAATAACCGATAATCCAGGAGTAATTCCTTGCTCTTTTAACGTTTCAACTTCTAATTTTAATTCTTCTCTTATACTTTTTGCTACCTCTTTACCACTAATGATTTGCGCGGACATAAATAGACCTCCTAAAAATTATTTCATCATTATCATCTAGTGTATATGGATAGGAAAGATTTTGTAAAGGCAAAACATAATAATATTCTAAACATTCCATTGATTAAGTCCGATGTTTGCTACTCCAAAAGCATTGTCCCCAGAGTATTCCTTTTTTGCAAAAAACAGAGCTGCTCCAACACTTCTATGTTCTAAACGTTTGATTAAATATTCTCGAATATATTGGTTTTGAGCAACCCCACCAACAATTAAAATTTCTTTTGGATAGCCTTGTTCAATAGCTTTTCTTAATACCTTACTTATCGTTGTTGCAATATTGTGCTCTATTGCCCTAGCTACTTCTTCTTTAGGCTCACCATTCTTAATTCTTTTCATTGCTTCATTCTCTGCACCTGAAAAATGAAAAGAAAGCTCTTTGATTGAAGAAGGAATTCTTTTGAACTCAGTGTGACTTGACAAGGCGAGTTCCTCGACAAAACGTCCAGCTGGAAATGAAAATCCGAGTAGCACACCAATACGATCAATGAGTTGACCAGCATGAAGATCAAGGGTTCCCCCAAGCTTTATGATTTGAAAACCTGAATCCATCTGATCTACAAATAAAATCTCGCTTGTTCCACCAGATAAATGAACTGTAAGAAAATGCTTATTTTTTGGTCGTTTTTCTGCACTATATAACCCTGCAGCGATATGGCCTTCTTGATGCGTTGTAAAATAGATTGGAACATGAAACGTTGCTGACATACTTTCAGCAACACTTAACCCTGCTAAAAATACGGGCATATAAGAATCTTTATCAGGCCTAGGTGCACGACTAACTGCAATTCCACTTAGTTCAAACTCCTCTGTTCCATACCAATTTTTAAATAGTTCAGGTAAATTCCTGACATGTTGAAATAAGGCTTCCGACTGTTGAAGTCCTCTTTTCCCATGTCCAACCTGAAGGAGCTTTTTTGCTTCATAGAGTACTTCCCTATTTTTATCAATAAAACAGATTGATGTCATATAATTGCTGGTATCTATTCCCAAAAAACTTTTTTTCCTCATTTTAACTCCTATTCTGTAACCGTCTGTCCCTTTGAATCCCACTGTGGGTTGGCTTTAACCATTGAACCTAATACACCATTTATAAATTTTGGAGATTGATCTGAACCAAATCTTTTAGCTAATTCTACTGCTTCATTAAGGGTTACCTTAACTGGTACATCTTCAATATTCATCAGTTCAAATGTTGACATCCTTAAAATCGCTCTGTCAACCTTTGCAAGTCGATCTAGTTGCCATCCTTTTAAAAATTGACTAATTTCCTCATCAATTTCCTTAAGATGATGATACGATCCATTTACTCGATTTTTGATAAATGAGAGATCTTCCTCGCTAAAATTTTCGTCTTCTGTTACTGAATCTATGGCATTCTCTATTTCAATATCAGCTAGATCCATTTGAAATAAAATTTGTAATACTTTTTCTCTTAAGACACTACGTTTCACAGTCATTTCTCCTTCTTAAAAATTTCCTCTTTTATCTTATCATACCAAAAAAGAAAAACCACCATACTAGGTGGCTTAATACGTGTAAAAGAATGATAGGTTTCTACTTAGTTGACTATCTTATTTTAAGAATTTTTCTGGAAGGATTTCCGCTAAGACATCATGCAAGTCTTCTCTAGCATCTATTTTTTTCCCGATGTACAACCCCATACCAACAAATCCTAGAAAAATAATTGTTTTCCAAAACCCAACGAATAAAAAGATAAATCCAACAAATAAACCACTAATCAGCCCAACTATAGTACCTGGATGCTCTTCCCAAAGTTTTAAGAACACTCTATTAGCCCCCCTATTCTACACGAGGCTTTCTCACAGTATTTTGGCTAATATTGGAGATCATTACATGCACTTGTCCAACTGTAATACCAGAAATATGTTCTATATTTTCTTTAACCTGTTGTTGAATTTCTTCTGTAATTAAAGGCATAGGCGTTTCTCCATCAACAAATACTTTCACTAGAATCGTAATCGTCCCGTTTTCTTCCGGTTTTACCCTTGCTTTTAATTCTCTTACACCTTTGACTTTAGAAGAAACTCTAGTTACAAGAGTTTCTAATGATTCCATTGAAATTTGAACCTCTCCGATTTCTAAACGTTTACGAAATGTGGAGATTCCCTTTTTAGATTGTAAACTTCTAGCCAAGAAATAAATGCTAAAAAACAAAGTAACTATGCTTATCCCTAATAAAACAAGTGGATAATCAAAATAGATCTTTTCAATAAGTTCAATAAGCAAGTTATATTGTAGAAATCCCACTCCTACCAGTAGTGCAACCAACGATACAATTAAGAAAGTAATACTGTAAAGGAATAGGAAAAAACGATCGAAACTTTTCATTTGACGTCCTCCCAACCTATGAACCCCCTGTTTGTGCACAGGGGGACTTTTCCATTCATTATTCATCCTTTTCTTCAATTTGAATGGCATCAATATGTACATTCACTTCAACTACGGTTAATTCAGTCATACTCTCAATCGCATTTTTTACACTTTGCTGAATCTCCTCAGCCACTTTAGGAATAGGATATCCGTATTTTATAATCACGGAGACATCAACAGCTGTTTCTTTTTGCCCAACTTCTACTTTAATACCTTTTGTGGTATTTTTATTACGACCCAAGAATTCTACAATTCCTTCTGTAAATCCACCACTTAAACCTGCAACACCTTCTACTTCAATCGTACTTAATTTGGTAATGACCTCAATAACTTGCGGAGAGATCTGAATCGTTCCGATTTCAGTTACTTCATAATCCTTGATCTCATTTTCCATCATGATTTTACCTCCCAATGTCCTTTGGGTTTATTATACCAATGGGAGGTAAAAAAAGACAAGTTTACATTATGTTTTATGAATGGGGTGTTTTTCTAAAAATTTGGTATCAAAATCACCCTTTATAAATAACTCATGATTTAAGAGTTTTAAGTGAAAAGGAATCGTCGTTTTAACCCCTTCGACTGTAAATTCATCTAAAGCACGCTTCATTCTTGAGATCGCCTCATCACGATCTCTTCCCCAAACGATCAATTTTGCAATCATAGAATCGTAAAAAGGAGATATTGTATAACCTGGATAAGCGGCACTGTCCAATCGGACTCCAAGCCCTCCTGGTGGTAAATAAAAGTCGATTTTCCCAGGCGATGGCATGAAATTTTTAAAAGGATCTTCTGCATTGATTCTGCATTCTATCGCCCATCCATTAAATTGGATATCTTCTTGATTAAACGATAAGGGCTCCCCTGCTGCTACACGAATTTGTTCTTTTATCAGATCCACTCCTGTAACAAGTTCAGTCACAGGATGTTCAACCTGAATTCTTGTATTCATCTCCATAAAATAAAATTGGTCTTTATCTAATAAAAACTCAATGGTACCGGCTCCATGGTAATTGACTGCTTTTGCTGCACGAACAGCAGCTTCCCCCATTTTTTCCCTTAGTTCTTTTGTTAAGGCAGGTGAAGGTGCTTCTTCTATCAATTTTTGGTGTCGTCTTTGAATAGAGCAATCTCTTTCGCCTAAATGTACCACATTTCCATACTTGTCTCCAATAATTTGTATTTCTATATGTCTAGGTTCTTCTAAGTATTTTTCAAGGTAAACCCCTGAATTACCAAATGCTGATTTTGCTTCTTGTTGTGCCATACGAATGGATTTTCGCAATTCTTCATCATTATAGGCGACCCTCATTCCTTTGCCGCCACCACCAGCTGTCGCCTTGATAATCACTGGATAACCAATTTTCTTTGCTAACTGAATGGCTTCTTCTACATCCTCAATCAAACCATCAGATCCTGGTACAACAGGTACACCTGCTTTTTTCATTGTGTCCTTTGCAACAGCTTTTTCTCCCATCTTCTGTATCGCATCAGGTGTTGGTCCAATAAATTCAATTTGAAAAGAGGAGCATACTTCAGCAAAATCGGCATTTTCGGCTAAAAAACCATACCCAGGATGGATTGCATCTGCCTCAGTTAGTTTAGCAACGCTTATAATATTTGCGAAGTTTAAATATGAATCCCTTGAAGCAGTTGGCCCTATGCAATAGGCTTCATCGGCCATTTTTACGTGTAAAGAATCACGGTCTGCTTCTGAATAAACTGCTACCGTAAAAATACCCATTTCACGACATGCTCTAATGATTCTTACTGCAATTTCGCCACGATTTGCGATCAATACTTTATGAAACATGATAATCTCCTTCCCACCTCTACTCAACCTTGACTAAAAACAATGGTTGGCCATACTCAACCAATTGCCCATTCTCTACAAGAACCTCAACAATCTCTCCTTTTACTTCTGCTTCAATTTCATTCATTAATTTCATTGCTTCAACAATACAAACAATGGTCTTTTCATTTACTTTATCCCCAACTTTTACATATGGGTCTGCATCTGGAGCAGGTGCTTTATAAAAGGTTCCCACCATTGGCGAATTAATCTTATGAAGATTTTTATCCTCTACTTTTGCTGGGACAGTTTCAACTACCGATGCATTCGCCTTCGTTTCAGGTTCTACTTTTTCTTTTACCACTTGTGGTGTCGGAGTAGGTTGTTGAAGAGCAACTGGAGCCTGAACTTGTGGTTGTGCGGTGATAAATACCGGCTCCTCACCTCTTTTTTTCATCGACAATTTTGATCCTTCAACCTCGAGTTCAAATTCTTGGATACTTGATTGATCAATCAGTTTGATTAGTTCTCTTAATTCATGAATTTTAAACATTTTGTTAACCTCCGTTTCCTTTAATCATAATCGACATTATACCATAGGTTTATTCCAGTGGTAAGCCACTAGTTGTTTTTATTCTACATTAGATTATTATACAAACAAACCCGATCTCCTGCTGACCGGGCGTATTTTTAAAAATTTTACGAATATTTTTATTATTTATTCCTATTTATTGAATGCGACTGGCTTAATATGAACGTTCACTGCTGGAATATTAAGTCGATCACTAACCAACTTTATAATCTTTACAGCGTCTTCCTTTTTCATCGAATTGGTCTGTATCATGATATCAACGCCATTTTCTTTTGTTAAAACAACTGCATCATCATATCCTTCAGCAATGATTAGATTTTCCAATACCAACTCAGACTCTTCGATCGATTGAAGGTAATCGATTTTATCTTGAATATTGGCGATTGCTTCTTCAGATAAATCTGATTTCATCATCATGTAATAATCATCTAATTGTTTGGTTCTCATCGTATTACGATCCATTTTTAAACTAACAAAGTAATCACTCTCATTTGAGCCGATTTCGTCAGTTAAATCTGTAGCTTTACTAACCTCCTCTGTATTTACATCTATTGTTGTTTTCTCAGGTGATGTTATTTCTTTAGTAGTTGCCATTTGTGTGGGAGTAATTGGATCTGTCACTAAATAGTAAGCAGATAGGACCACCATTACGGTTAACATTGTCAATACCCACACAGTTTGTTTAGATTTTTCAACTGTTTTTTTCATTTTCATTTTCATTCCTCCTAACCTTTCCTCGGTAGAATAGCAATTTTATATGGCGGGACATCCAAAAGACGTTGGACTGCTTCAGCAATCATCGCTTTAACTTGTACTTTCTCAGCCCCCTTCGCTATGACAACAACCCCCCTTACTTTTGGTTTTAGGGTTTTAAGAACGACTGGTTGTTCTTGGTTATCTGTTTGATAAAGTACGACTTGTTCATCTTTTTTTATATCTGTAATATCACGAGTTCCACCTTGTTTATCTCTTTCTTTTGTTTGCTGTTCTGTATAATTCCTGTTTTTTTCAATCACAATCTCTTCAGTTGAATCAAGATTTACCTTAACTGTTACCTCTTCAACACCAATCATATCTGTAAGTATATCTGTTAATTGATTTTCGAAAATTTTTTCATAGTCTTGCATGGTTTTCGGAGATGGGGTCTTATCAATCACTCCAGCTGTTTCTTGTACAGTTAATGGTGGTGCATCATAGGGCTTCACTTGTTCAGTAATCCCAAAAATTGGGGATAAAAGCATAATCGCCATGCCAAGTAAGATCAAAAGGACGAGCCCAAACAACTTATTCGTACGCTTTTTTTCTCCAGATTCACCTCCAAGCCATTTCAGTAACCAATGTTGCTGCTTTTCTTTGTCCATTGCTTTCCCCCTCACTCTAATCAGAATTAAAGTTAATCAAAATTTGTTCCTTTTGTAAGCCCCATTCTTTTTGAATAAATGCTATAATCTCATTTACTTGCTTATTTTCTATCGAATGTATACTTTTTTCAGATTCTAATAATCCAGACTGCGTAAGATTCTTAGATGGTTCTATCTCAATCGATACAGCCTTTACATTTTCAATTTCATTGGGTGCATCGTTTTGATTACTTTTGTTGTTTTGTTCACTTTTTCCTTGCCCTTCAACTATGCTAAGTCGAACTTGTTGGATCGTCCATACTTCATTAACAATCGATGCTTCAAGATTGACATCAAAGACCGTGATATTAAAACGTTTTTCTAGCTGTTCTTTTAAATACTCCTTCATAATTTTCTCTACATTATCAACTAAGTTTTTTTGGTAGGTATCTGGTATTTGATTGCTTTGATTAAATCCCTCCATCGTAATAACGCTATCTTCCTTTGAATAAGCCTTTTGATCCAGTTGTTGAAGTAGCGTTGTGACTGAAAATTGGTTAGAGAAAAGATCTAATAAAGGTGAAAGAATTGTTAACATAATCAACAACCCCAAAACCATCTTAGAATACTTTTGCAAGTCGGAATTTGGTAGTAAAAGATCGACAAAGGTTGCTAACAATACGATTAAGATAATATTTTGTAACCAAGAGCTTATCCACTCAATCATATGCTCACATCCTATCGCATCATGACAGAAATATTTCCAGCTGTAATAATTATGGTTAGTGCAAGGAAAAACATAAGACCAATTGCGGCAAGAGCTGCGAAGACAAAAATTAAATTTTTCCCAATCATATTAAGTGTTCCTATAATAGGACTGTTTCCTAAAGGCTGCATGATTGCAGCAGACAAATTGTAAATAAAGGCTAAAGTTAAAATTTTAACCGCTGGAAAGATAACAATCAATAAAAGGATTAAGACACCTGCCATTCCTACTGCATTTTTAACTAGCAATGAAGCTCCGATTACCGTATCTGCAGCATCGGAGAACATTTTGCCAACGACAGGTACAAAATTCCCAGTGATATACTTAGCAGTTCGAAGAGTAACTCCATCAGCCACTGAAGCCGACGCCCCTTGAACAGAGATCACTCCTAAAAAGATGGTTAAAAAAACACCCAAAGCCCCGACACTTATATTTCTTAGAAGCTTGGCCAATTGCGATACCTGAAATTTATCTGAGATCGAGCTTACAATGGATAGGACAGCAGAAAAGAAGATTAACGGAAAGATCACCTTATACACTACAGTCCCGATCACATTGATGAGGAAAATAATTAACGGATGAAACATGGCCGCAGAGATTGCATTTCCCATGGAGGCTAATAGGGTTAATACCAAAGGAATAAGGGCGACCATAAAGTTTATCATTTCTTGAATAGCATCTCTAGCTGAATTAATAGCTACAGTAAAACTATTGATGGCAATGATGATAAGAACCATGTAAGAGATGGCAAATGCGACTTTACTCACTGTATTTTTTTCAAATGCGGTTTGAATATGTTGAAGAACAGTACTAAATACGGTTAAAAGAATAATAGTTCCAATTAGTTTGGCGTTGTATAAAATTTCATAAAAAAAGTATTTTAAAAGTCCTACAAAAAATGACTGTAATTTGAAATCACGACTAGGAAGAACCATATCAAACAAACTCTTTTTATTTTCAGGAAAAAAACCACCATATTCATTCATGAGCTTATCCCAGTATTGCTCTATTTTTTGGGTTTCCACTCCCTTTAGTTGCTCTTTTATCATCTCTTCAGAAGGATTTATTGCTGCTTTTACTGAAAGGTGATTTAACCCAAGAAAAATAAATGTAATTAAGAATATTATTAAAGCATGTTTTCTTCTCATATTCATCATCCTTTAGTAGGAAGCAATTGAATAACCGTTTCAATAATTACACTAATAATAGGGATTGCCATAACCATAATCAAAATTTTCCCTGCTAATTCAATTTTCGCTGCAATTGCACCCTGCCCCGCATCCTTTGTCATTTGTGCTCCAAACTCTGCAATGTAGGCAATACCTATAATTTTTAATATGGTTTCAAGGTAAATTATATTGACGTTGCTTTGAACAGCTAATCTTTCTAATACATTGATTACAGATGATATTTTCCCAATTAAGAATAAGAAGATAGCAACTCCAGTAAAAACAGTAATTAAAAAAGAAAATTGAGGTTTTTGATCTTTTAATAAAACGGAAAGTATGGTTGCTATAAAAGCCAGTCCTACAATTTGGATGATTTCCATCATTTCACCCTCTAAGTATCGTTATTGAAATAAAAAAACTCTTTTGATTTCTTGAAAAAGATCGTTCAAGAACGTAGCAACCATATAAAGGATAATGATAAACCCAATCACTGTGATCCAGTGAGCAATATCTTCTTTTCCCATTTGTTTAAATATCGTGTGCATCATGGCGATAACGATTCCGATTCCTGCAATTGTAAAAAGAGTATTTACGTCAAATGTCATATTCCCCACCTCTAATACATCAAAATTACGATTAAGATTCCTAATAATACGCCTAAATTTTTGCTTAATTTTTCATTTATTTTTTGTTCGTCTCTTGCTAGCTGTTCCTCCGTAGCTAAATTTTGCATTGTTAAACGAATATGCTTCATCTGGTCTTCTCGATCAGAGATGCCAAGTGTATGGCCAAATTGAATTAAGATTGCTTTGTCCTGGGTTTTTAATGCCGTCTTTTGATAATGTTTTTCTATACTTAACCGCCAACATTCATAGGTTGAAGCTCCGTCCAGCATTTTTAAATTCTCACTCATCTCAAGAAAAAATGTTTTAACAACATTAGTAATTCGCTGACCAATATGCTCCATTGCTAAATGGAGGGGTACTGCCCCATAAACGATCTCTGTTTCAAGCATTTGTAAAGCTTGTTGAAGAATTCTTAGTTGTTTCGTTCTTTCATGGTAATTTCTTGCAATTTGAAATCCAGCTATAGTAGAAGCACCTATAATCAGTGTGGCACCAATTAACTTAAACATAGTTTTTCACCTTTCCCGTGATTGGCCTTAGCTGTTCATTAAGAATCGTTTCAATCGTCCCTATTCCCCGTTCCCTGCTTAATATGACGTATCTAGTAAAGATCTCTTGTTGGATAAGAGAAGAAAGGGAAGGCCTTTTTATGATTTCATGGATATCACTTCCATGAGCAGTTGCAATCACTTGAACACCAGCATTTCTAGCTTCCAATATGGCTAATGTGTCCTCCTGCCGACCTATTTCGTCAACAATCAAAATGTCTGGTGACATGGAACGAATCATCATCATCATTCCTTCAGCTTTAGGACATGCATCTAATACATCGGTTCTTAATCCAACATCATTTTGTGGAACTCCCCTTACACTTCCTGCTATTTCAGATCGTTCATCCACAATCCCTATTTTTTTAGCTAAAAAAGCAAATTTTGAAATCCCTGTTCCTAATTGTCTTGCCAAATCTCTTAATATCGTTGTTTTTCCACATTGAGGGGGTGAAATGATTAGAGTATTGTGCACCTTCATTTCTCTTAAATTGATGAGAAATGGAATAAGGGGATCTGCCATTCCGAGCTTCTGCTTTGCAATTCTAATATTAAAGCTTGTCACATCTTTAATGGTCTTAACCTCTCCCTTTTCCATGATTACTTTTCCTGATATACCTACTCTATGTCCACCATGGACAGTAATATAACCTCTTTTTAATTCTTCTTCTAAACGATAAAGCGAATGGTTACTAATTAAATTTAACATTTTCATTGTATCTTCATTTGTAGGTAGATAGGATTTTTTAACATCTAAAGTAAGTTCTCCCTTTATAGTGAGAAATGCATGATGACCACTGTAAACAATCTCGAGAGGACGATTTTCCCGTATTCTTATTTCTTCAATTTGTTCACTGAGTTTTTGCTCAATCTGCTGGATGATTTTCCGAATCTCTGTTGGCAAAACGTTTAAGATCTCCTCTTTCACCACATTGCCCCCTTAAACCTGTCCACTAAGAATCTTCACTAATACATATGCCTGCTTGACCAAATTATGCTAAAAGAATGAAAAAGAGACCCTTAAAAAGGGTCCCGTAAAATAAAAAGAATTATTACTTATAAAGTGGTATTCGTCCCAATATATTGATCCTCATCATCAATAATTATTACTTCATTACAATTCGGACAAACAACCTCAGTTGGTTCATCATGTTCAAGTAAATGATGATCGATCATGACCGTTTCATGACATGTTGGACATTCCACTTGGTAATAACCTTCATTTTGGTCGTCTTCCATCACCAATAATTCATCATCTATCCCCTCCTCGAGCTCATCGTCTTCTAGGTCTTCATCATCTTCATAAAAGTCCCATTCTAAATCATTAAGGTCTTCATCAATCGCTTCCACATACTCTTCTAATTCGCTTAGTCGATCCATGAAATGTTGTAAGGTTTGATTCATTTCTGTCATAATACCTACAATTTCTTCAAAAAATTTACCTTCTTTTTTATTTTGATACATCTCTAATCCTTCAGCTAATCCTTCTAAATAGGCAATTCTTTCTTGAATGTTACTCATCAAAAATCCCCCTCATTTTTTTTCATCAGTAGTATGTACGTTTTTAAGGGATTTATCCCATTCTATTTTCTAACACCAATTAAAATAAATCCTATACCGAAAAAAATCCAAAAAAATTTTGAAAAAGAGATTTTATCACTTATTCCAAACAATCCAATGGAGGTAGTCAGAATAAGCACAGTTGGTCCTACTAATGCAAGAAGTGAATTGACTACTAAGGCTTTATTTAAATCATTTAACTTTAACATCGTTAAACCGGCTAAAATTTCAAGGCTCCCCGAGATAAAACGTAATAAGGCCATACTTAGAACAAACTTATTTAATAATTCCATTTTCCGCCCCCCAAGATTTTTTTTGAAATATGGAAAAGCTCTCTTCCTATTATTTCTATTATTTTTTATAAAAAAAAATGAGTGCCAAAATGGCACTAAACATCAAATTATTTTATAAAAAACTAAATTTAATTGGCTCATCTATAGAATTTATGCATATATTGTGACATAAGGAATAGGTATAGGAAAGCAAAGAAGTTCGTTTTTGTGCTGGAATCCTTAAAGGGAAGGAGAAGAAAGATGCGAATTGATGTGGTTTCTCATGTAGATGAAATAAAAACAGAAGAATTATTCAATAAAACAGTTATCATTATCGATGCTCTTCGAACCTCCAGCACCATTATTACTGCAATCGCTAATGGTGTTCAGATGATTGTTCCCGTTGAAACAATAGGTCAGGCAAAAAATTTGCAAAGTCAAAAACAAGAGTATTTATTAGCTGGTGATCGATTTTTCAAGAAAATTTCTAACTTCCATTTAGGAAATTCTCCTTTAGATTTTGTTAAACAACAATTAAATGGTAAAAGTATCATCTTAACCACGACAAATGGCACTCGAGCAATCAATAAAGCATTAAAAGGAGAAGAAGTATTAATAGGAAGTTTTTTAAATGGTGATAAATGTATCGAGCAAGCTTTGCATTTTAAAAAAGATTTAGTCTTACTA
Organism: Tepidibacillus infernus; assembly: GCF_048898065.1. Taxonomy (NCBI): domain Bacteria; kingdom Bacillati; phylum Bacillota; class Bacilli; order Caryophanales; family Bacillaceae; genus Tepidibacillus; species Tepidibacillus infernus. Next base: position 593,397 of record NZ_JBLWFI010000001.1, on the reverse strand, counting down.
TGTGTGGGTGAGCGAAATGAATTTGCGCTTGAAGACGGTTTAGCTGCCGGTTTTCTTATTGATCGCTTAATGAAGCATTATACGATTACCTTTGAATTAAATGATTTTGCAAAAGCGATGTACGCCGTATATAAATTTCATGAAAATGGTTTATTTGAAACGATAAAAACAACAGAAACAGCAAGAAAACTCATTCAATTAGGTTTAGGGGAGGATATTCATTTTTGTAGTCAAATCAATCTATATCCTATTTGCCCTTGTGTAGCTACCCACGAGGACATTACAATCATTATATAAAGGGTGAATATTGAAAAGCCCCCTTTTCCTTTGAAATTGGGGGCTTGTTGATGTAAGAAACTTTTCTTGTTTTATCTTAACTTACGCTCTAGAAACGTATGCTTCACTTCGTGTATCAATAATTAACTTATCGCCAACATTAATAAATAATGGAACCTGAATCGTTAAACCAGTTTCTAAAGTTGCTGATTTGGAACCACCTGTTGCGGTATCACCTTTTATTCCTGGTTCTGTGTCAACTACTTCTAAGATAACGGTATTGGGTAAATCAACACCAATTACTTCACCTTGATAACTTATAATATACACATTCATGTTTTCTTTAAGGAAATTAATTTCACGTTCTAAACGTGATGCAGGTAAGTTGATTTGGTCATATGTCTCTGTATCCATGAAGGTATACTCATCACCGCTATTGTATAAATACTGCATTTCCTTCGTTTCAATTCGTGCACGAGCAATTTTTTCACCAGCGCGGAAAGTTTTTTCTTGTACTGCACCTGTTCTAATATTTTTTAATTTTGAACGAACAAATGCAGCCCCTTTACCTGGTTTTACATGTTGAAATTCAATAACTGTCCAAATACCACCATCTACTTCAATCGTTAAACCTGTACGAAAATCATTTGATGAAATCAAAAATAAAACCTCCTATCATGATTGAATACTAATCAATAATCAATAATTCTTTTGTGGATTGTGTAATAATCTCTCTTCCATGATCCGTGATCAATACATCATCTTCTATTCGAACACCACCGAAGTCTGTGATATAGATCCCCGGTTCAACGGTAACAACCATTCCTGGTTGCAAAATGATATCACTTTTAAAGGATAAACCCGGCCCCTCATGTACGTCAAGTCCAATTCCATGACCTGTGCTATGGCCAAAATATTCTCCATATCCAAATTTACTGATAATATCTCTTGTTAGTGCATCAGCTTCTTTTCCTGACATACCTGCCTTTACATGTTGTACACCATTCAATTGGGCCTCAAGAACAATCTGATAGATTTCTTTCTGCTTCTGGTTTGGCGTACCCATTATAATCGTTCTTGTAATGTCAGATACATATCCTTGATAGATAGCACCGAAATCCATGGTGACCAAGTCACCAGATTGAATCACTTTATCACTTGCAACCCCATGCGGCATTGCAGAGCGGTAACCTGAAGCTATAATCGTATCAAAAGATGCACCTTCTGCACCCAATTCCCTCATCTTACATTCTAATTGAAAAGCCACATCAGTTTCTTTCATCCCGGGCTTTATTGCTGTCAGAATATAAGAAAAGGCTTGATCAGCAATCTCTGCTGCTTTACGAATCAAAGCGACTTCGTTAGGATCTTTTATCATGCGTAATTTTTCTATCACTTGTGAAATTGGTTTGAGTTCAATATTTACAAATGTTTCTTCAAACTGTTTATAAAGAGAATATGTAACAAAATCTTGTTCAAAACCCAAAACTTGAATACTTAATCGTTTTAATTGTTCATTTACTGTTTCAACTATGGATCCTTGATGTTGAATGATTTCATAAGAAGCAGCTTGATTTTTGGCTTGGTCTACATAACGGAAATCTGTTATAAAAATGGCATCCTTTTGAGTTATTAGAACATAGCCAGCACTTCCTGTAAACCCACTGATATATCTTCTATTACTCGCACTTGTGATTAACATACCTTCAATTTGAAGGTCTTTAAACGTTTTTCTAAGTCTTTCTATTCGTTTCTCCATTCCATTCCCTCCTTCCCTAATTGGCAACACCCAGTCATTCAGCTCCAAAAGTAACTATTAACTTCGAGATTAATTCCCACTACTTTTATGGAACTTAAAAAAGTCCGCGAAAAATTGCAGTGCAGCAATATAACCATACATTCCTAATCCCGAGATTTGTCCAACCGAAACAGGTGCTATCACAGAGTGATGACGAAAAGATTCACGCCTATAGATGTTAGAAATATGTACTTCAACGGTTGGAATTTGTACAGCAGATATCGCATCAGAAATTGCATAACTATAATGGGTAAACGCTCCAGGATTAATAATCATTCCATCGTATTTCCCTAAAGTTCCTTGAATCTGATCAATGATTTCCCCTTCATGATTTGACTGGTAAAAGGCAACATCCATTCCTAATTCTTGGGCCTTTTCCTCCATTAAATGAGTTAATTGTTCTAATGATGCTGTTCCATAGATCGTTGGTTCTCTTTTTCCTAACATATTAAGATTGGGTCCGTTAACTACAAAAATTTTTTTCATTTTACTCACCATTTTAATTTGCCATTTTTCCAAAATATTTTATCACAAATGATGAGTATTTGAACAGAGTGTTCCATTATTCATTTCTTTATTCCTCTTGATTGTTAAATTCAGCAGATAAAGAGTAACCAATAAAAAGACCAATTAAAATAAATAAGGAAAACATAACGGAATTGGTATTCCACCCTAACTCTTTTAAAGGTTTTGTCAGATTAAGTAATGGATTAAGTACTATAAAAACAAAAGCCCATAATGCTAGGCCATAAGCAATCCCTACCCATGGACTTTTATATTTTGCTAAAAATTTCGCATAAAGAAAAGCAGCAATGAGCGCATAAAAAATAAAGAAACCCACACCGATAAAATGACCTTGCCATTTCAAATCATAATCGGGATTTAAAAATGGCTTTGCGAAGATCGATGGCCCTACATCTGTGAATTGTAGATAATACATTACTAGTGACATAAGCCCCCATAAAATGCCGGCTGATATACCGATCGAAATGGCCATATGAAATTTTTTCTTTCTCACTCGTGTTGATTGGTTCTGTTCTTGATTATTCATCTACTTAAATTACTCCTCTTCAGTACTATGTTCAGTACTATGAAATCCACTGATATACAACCAATCTTTTATTTTTGGAATCATCTGATGGATAAGTTCATCTTTTTTTGCATTGTTTTCCGGAATCTCCATCTGTTCCTCATAAAACACTTCATAAAAGTAATCTTCATTTTCCTCAATAGAAGTAACTTTTTGTATTTTTAATTTCTCTTGTTCTTTAAGTTTATTGACAAAATCATTTTCATTTACTAGTATCCCTTTTTGGGGAAATGTAAAAGCATATAAACAATCCATTTGATTTGGATGATAGGGATACAATTCTATTTCAACATATGGACTATCCTCATCTGCTAAGTCTATTCTCGCATGAATTCTTACATAACTATCATGGATAACAGCTCCTAAAGGTTGTTCAATTAAAGTATGAACCATTGAGACAGGTATCATCTCATCCAATAAATCAATGAAACGTTTAATAAAAAGTTCCATACCGATCCTCCCTTTTAATAAAAAATTTGAGTAAATCTATGAAATATTATTTGAAGATTGGAAAAATCTATACTGTACAAAAATTTTTACTTCTTGGTACCAAAGAATAAATCGTGTAAAATAAAAGGTACAAATATCAAACGTAGATGTTCATAGTTGAGGTGATTTTTTTGTCCAATAAAACCTGTCCAATGTACGGTGGTCAAGCAGTGGTTGAGGGTGTTATGTTTGGTGGTAAAAATGTAACAGTGACTGCTATTCGAAGAAAAGATCAAAGTATAGATTTTTTTCAAATAAACAATCATGAAAACCAAATTATAAAAAAACTAAAAAAAATTCCTTTTCTTCGGGGAATTGTCGCTTTGATTCAATCGAGTGCAAATGGATCTAAACATTTAAATTTTTCTACCGAACGATTCGATGTCAATCCTGGAGAGGAAATCAAAGAAGACACTTCTAAATTAACCATGATCTTTGGTGTAGCCATTGTTGGTGTCCTTTCCTTGATTTTCGGCAAATTATTATTTACTGTTTTACCTGCATTCCTTGCCGATCTCTTATTTGGCCGTTTGGTTCCTAACCAATTTTTTAATAACCTTATTGAAGGTGGAATTAAGATTGTCTTATTATTCGCCTATATTATTGCGATATCGCAAACTCCATTTATTAAACGATTATTTCAGTATCATGGTGCTGAACATAAAGTAATAAATGCATTTGAAGCAGGTTCCCCACTAACAGTAGAAAACGTCAAAAAGTATTCTCGTTTTCACTATCGTTGTGGAAGTAGCTTTATTATCTTGTCTGTCATTATCGGTGTCATTATCTATTCACTCTATAACCAATTTATTTCTCCTTACGATTCAATTTGGGATCGAATTATACAACGTATTGCATTAATTCCACTTGTTATTGGTGTTTCCTATGAAGTATTACGTTTAACGAATTCAGTAAGGGAAATTCCTGTTCTTAAATGGTTTGGCCTTCCAGGGATTTGGTTACAAACATTGACTACAAAGGAACCAGAAGATGATCAAATTGAAGTATCGATTGCTGCTTTTAATCGAATGAGAGAATTAGATACAAAAGAAAAAATGTTAGTTATGTAATGATAGAAAGAGGGAGTTTAATGAAGCGATTAGGTGCCATTACTTGGGTTTTTGTTTTTCTTTTCATCATTGGAATAGCAAAAACCTTTGTTAGTAATCCTATTGGGTTCCTTATTCCCATTGTGATTTTTGTTCTAATCTTTTATTTCCTTAAACATCCAAAAAAGCTGCTAAATAAGCAAGGATACAGGCCCAATAAAGCAACTCCAAAGTCAAAAAAATATCGGAAGCATAAAGAGAATCCATTTAAAGTAATATCAGGAAAAAAGGATCAAGATAAATAAAAAATCCACTAAAGTATAAATATTGACATCTTAATCTTTCGATTAGGGTGTCTTTTTTGATTGACGATATTGGAATGTATATCTAATATAGTTCCATTGGTCAAAAAAGTTCTTCGCAGCTTTCACTCCTGACTCAAATAATTCATCCCTTTTTTCTTTATTTAGATCAAAATCTGTGGTATTGACCCCAAGTGTTGGGACTAAGATTGATCGAACATAATCTTTTTCTTTAATATGGCGGGTGTCGTGAGCTTCTACCATTGTACTAATCAGTGAATATCCTAAAGATATTGGTCCATTTATCTTATTGGGTTGCCCTGTTTTTTCTGAAACAAGTCGAAAACCAAAAGTGGGCCACTTTGAGGATCCATCATCATCAAAAATCCAAACTGGAAAGTTGCTTAAAAGTCCACCATCAACAATATAATGATCCAGTTTTTTGTTATATAAACCTTTAAATTTTACAGGTTGAAAGTAAAATGGCAAACTTGAGCTCATCCTTACTGCTCTTGCAATATCAAAGGTTAAAGGGTCTACACCATAACGAGTTAAGTCTTGAGGGAGAACTAACATTTCCCCACTCGTAATATCTGAGGCGATAATATATAATGTCTTCTCTAAATCACCAAATGCTCTTACCCCTTTTACTCGTAATTTTTCACTTAACCATTGTTCAATATAATCACCAGAATGAATACCAAGTTTAAATATCAGGTTAAATGCTGCTCCAAGAAAGGGGATTTCGATTCCTTTTTTTTGAATAAATTTTTTATAGTCTAAATTCATCAGTTCATCCTTTAATTCAGAAGCCGTATAACCAGCTGCTAGCATTGCAGCAATCATTGATCCAGCGGAAGTTCCAGCCAAACGATTCCACTGGTATCCTCTTTTCTCAGCCTCAAAGATTGCACCAACCAGTCCGATTGCTTTTATACCTCCACCTTCAATCACCGCATCAGCTAACATCTCCATCCCCCCTTTTCTACTTACATATGATCAGAAAACAAAAAAAAGACTGAAAACAAGATCAGTCTTTAAATAAAAATTTGTATTTAAAACCAGCTGACACCAAACCACTTTGTGAGATAGACAGTAATCTTACTTAATTGATCTGTAAATAGTAAAAGACCAATTAAAATCAGAATCACTCCCCCGATTTTCATGATTTTATCGGAGTAACGTAGAATCCACCTGGTTTGGCTAATAAAGAAAGCCATAATAAAAAAGGGAATGGCAAAACCAAAACTATAAGCAATAAGTAGAATGATTCCTTGTGATGGGTCGGAAGCAGCTAAAGTAAGTATCATCGCTAAAATTGGCCCGACACAAGGCGTCCATCCTGCTGCAAAACTGACTCCTATTAACGTTGAGCCAAGATAACCAGTCGGTTTATTTTTTAACTCAAATCGTTTCTCCTTCATTAACCAATTCCATTTAACCCAACCTGTAATGACTAATCCCATTAAAATAATGAGAACAGCACCTAATTTCCTCACAATATCCTGAAATTCATAAAATAGATTGCCCACAAAACTTGCTCCAAACCCTAAGGAAATAAAGATAATAGAAAAACCTATAACAAAAAATAAAGTGTGCATGAGCGCACGGTTTCTTATCTCTTTTTTACTAAAATCATTTTTTAATTGGTCTACAGATATTCCTGTAATATAAGAAAGATATGATGGATACAACGGTAAAACACAAGGTGATAAAAAGGATAAGATTCCTGCCCCAAAAGCAATCCAGATATTAATACTAGCTCCATCCACTATGACAAAACCTCCTTAAGGAAATGGTTCATTTATTTAATTTAAGCTTACCATATTTTGATGTCAACTACTAGAAATCAAGACACCTCATCTCTATCCCATTCATATAATAGAATAATCTTAGATAATTGGTTTTTATTTCTGGAGGTGATTGAATTGAACATTGAACCTCTCTTATCCTATATTGTTGCAAGACAGATTACTGGGAAAAAAATTACGACATTAACAAATAGTTCAACAGGTGAACAATTTAGTTATTCTTATGGTGACCAAATTTATGATTATACGAACCAGTCCTATGCCAAAATCACACGTGAACATTTGAATATTACCGTTTATCTGTATAAAACAAGCCAATATTATCTGATTAAGCCCAAATCATCCGGCCTCTTCCTTGCCCATCGTTTCGGATCTGATGAATATTATGAAATCACAGTAAATCATAAATGGGTTTTGATCCGAAACCAAAAAGAACATACCAGCCAAATTTTTAGTTTTTCTTAAATAAACTCAACAAAAAAAGCATGGTGGCAGTTACTCCATGCTTTTTATTTAAATAGAATATCGATTCTTCCATCTTCTAATTCTGCAATCTTTTTGAGTTCTACTTTTAATACCCCATCTTCATATTTAGCAATAGCACCTTTGGTTGTAACTTTAGCAGGTAATGGAACGGTTCTATAAAAATACTCAGAATAATGATTTTTTATTCTTTTTCCATGATCTGACCTTACATCATTAATTTTTTCTATTGTACCTTGAACGATAAGGTGATCATTGTGAACATTTAGATCTAATTGATGCTCTTTTGTTAGGCCAGGAATATCAAGAGACACATGTATTTTATTTTCCTTCTCTCTTATTTTAACCTGTGAATCATCTAATAATCCTGAGATCATAGAACTGGTATTCAGCCACTTATTCAGATGATTGGCAAAAACCCGTTCGATATCAAATATTAATTTTTCTATTTCATTCATTTCAATCACTTCCTTTCCAATGACATCCTATGATTGAAAAATAAGCAAAGTGCTAGGGAAATGTCTATTTTTACGTTATAATAGAGTTGAGTGAAAGTGCTTTTTCTAGAGGTGATTAAGGTGGATGAAAGAAAGCGTTCTGGTGAAGAAAGAAGAAGAATTCTTTTACAATGGCTAAAAGAAAGTGAAGAACCATTGACGGGGCAAATACTAGCTGAGAAACTAAATGTTAGTAGACAAGTCATTGTCCAAGATATTTCCTTATTAAAAGCAAAAAATGAACCTATTATTGCAACTGCTCAAGGTTATGTATATTTGCGTGAAAAGGAATCAGCTCATTCCTTTAAGAGAATCATAGCTTGTAATCATACCCCTGCTCAGACTGAGGCAGAGCTTAATCTAATTGTTGATCATGGTGTATTTATCAGAGATGTGATCATAGAACATCCAATATATGGAGAAATGACTGCCTCCCTTGTCATAAAAAATAGGAGAGATGTAAAACAATTCATTCAAAAAATGGAAGACTCCAAAGCTTCCTATCTTTCAGACTTAACAGAAGGTACCCATCTTCACACCCTTGAGGCAGACACAATTGAACAACTAGATGAGGTTTGCCTAGCTTTAAAAAAAGCGGGATTCTTACTTGAAAAAGAAAATGAAAGTGAAGTAAACCCCTGAATATTAAAAAAAGGATACCATTGTATCCTTTTTTTAAATGGGATTAAACCTTTACATTCTCATAATTCATCTTAACTAAAATTGCTCTTGTTGGGGCTGCTTCTGCTCCTTTAATAAATAGGGGAGCAGCATATAGAAAATATTCACCTTCGTCAATATCTTTAAGCCTTAGTCCTTCCAGAATAACAATACCTGCTTCCATTAAGCTTATATGCGTTTCATGGCCAGGCTGGCTTCGTTCTATGCCAAGTGCGTCGATTCCGACACCTTTAATTCCTTTTGTAGTTAAATACTGTGCACCACTCCGATCCAAATAAACAAACTCTTGGTTAAACTGATCATCGTAGGAATTTTTTGTTTTGAATAAAACAAAGTCATTCTTTTGGAGATTTATTGATTGAAGATCTTCTTTTGTTATCTTCTCTTTTATTGCAGTCAGATCAATCACCTTGCAAGGAGTGACAACTTTTCTTAAATCAAGGGTATCTATCGTATTTCCATTTTCAATCATATGAAGAGGTGCATCAACATGAGTTCCTGTATGCATATCCATTTGTATTCGAGACTCAAAAACATGACCAGTAGCAAAATCCTGCATCGTTTTGAGAACCGGTCTTTTCTCTTCTTTGTTTTTATATACTGGCATCTCTTGATGAATCATCATTGAAATATCATATATCTCCATTTAACATTACACTCCTATATTCCACCATTTTCGTTGGTCTCTATGTAAAAGTTCATCTGCTTCCTTTGGACCCCAACTACCTGCTTCATAATTAGGTAATTCTATCTTTTGCGTTGTCCATGCTTCAGCAATCATATCAACAAGTTTCCAAGAATATTCTACTTCATCCCACCTTGTAAAAAGAGTTGAATCTCCTCTCATCACATCATAGAGCAATCTTTCGTATGCTTCAGGAGAGTTACTACCAATCTGGCAATTTTGGCAAAAATCCATTTTAACGGGGATAATCATATTCTTTGTACCCGGTTGCTTTGCATTAAATTGTAGAAAAACTCCTTCTTCGGGTTGAATACGAATAACCAATAGATTAGGCAATAGATTACCATATTCTTTAAAATATAAAATATGGTCTAACGGTTTAAATTGAACAACCACTTCTGTCGACTTGACCGGCATTCTCTTTCCTGTTCTAATATAAAACGGAACTCCTGCCCACCTGAAATTATTGATATTTACTTTTAATGCAACAAATGTCTCTGTTTCAGAGATTGGTGAAACTCTTTCTTCCTCGCGATAACGAACCACTTTTTTTTGTTGAACAATTCCCTCACCATATTGTCCCCGAACTACATTCTTTGCGACCAAATCAGGTGTAAATTCCTGAATAGAACGAAGAACCTTCACTTTCTCATCTCTGATTGTTTCAGTTTCAAGACTTATGGGTGGTTCCATTGCTGTTAATGTAAGGAGCTGCAGCATATGGTTTTGAACCATATCCCTTAATGCACCTGCTTTTTCATAATAGCCGCCTCTATTTTCCACTCCAACTATTTCACTTGAAGAGATTTGGATATGGTCAATGTATTTATTATTCCAAATCGGTTCAAATAAAGCATTAGCAAAACGAATAACCATGATATTTTGAAGCATTTCTTTGCCAAGATAATGATCAATCCGATAGGTATGTTCTTCTTTAAATACAGACGTTATTTTTTGGTTTAAATATTTTGCTGATTGCAAATCTCTTCCAAATGGTTTTTCAATCATCACTCTCTGCCATGAATCTTCATTGTTAGCCATGCCATGATCATGTAATTTTTCAACAATCAGGCCAAAATATTCAGGGGCAACAGCTAAATAATAAATCCGATTCCCCATGGTTTGATGTATTTGGTCAAGTTCTTCTAACCAACTTTTTAATAGGGGATATCCTTGGTCATCGGTAAAATCCATCTGTTGATAGTAAATCCGTTCACGTAATGTATTCCACTCAGATTCATCTAGTTGGAAACGAGAAAATTTTTTTATTGCTTCATATAGTTCGTTCCTATATTCCTCGGTCGTTTTACCACGTCTTCCGATCGTAACGACTGCAAAATGTTCTGGTAACATCTTTCCGTATTGCAAATGATATAAAGCTGGGATTAATTTCCGATAGGTTAGGTCCCCAGTACCACCGAATATGACAAAAATATTTGACAGATTTTCATTATTATTATTCAACGGTATACCCTCCAAATTAATAATAAGCACCTTTCTTTACCAATAAAAAGAAAACTTCTTACTTATTTTTTAAACACATCCTATTTTATATACCAAACTAGCCATTTTTTCCATATAATAAGTGCAAAAGACCCAAAACGAAAAAGGAAACCATATTGCCCCCCTTGCATCGTTTTAGGTCTTACTGCTAAGCAGCTACAATCCTTGGTTCTCATCCAACTAACATTTTAACAAACTAAAAACAAAAGTCAAATTTCAAGCTTTATTTAATTTTGCGTACTCAGTAGCGATAAGTGCTCCTACTTTTGCATTATGTTTTACCAATTCAATATTAGCTGCTAAGCTTTTACCCTCTGTGATTTCTTCTAATTTTGATAATAGGAATGGTGTAATTTCTTTACCAATAATCTTATTTTCTACACTTTCCTTTAAAGCATCCCTTATTTTTTGGTTAATATAGTTTTCATCTAGTGCATGTTCGGCAGGGATGGGATTAGCGATCACAATACCGCCATCTAAACCCATATTCCATTTTATGTTCATGATATTTGCCATTTCCTCCGCACTTTCCACCTGATAATCTACATTAAACCCACTATCACGGGTATAAAATGCAGGGAATTGCTTTGTTTGATATCCTAAAACAGGAACCCCTTGGGTCTCTAAATATTCTAAAGTTAAGCCAATATCAAGAATCGATTTTGCCCCTGCACAAACAACTGCTACATTGGTTTTGGCTAGTTCTTGCAGATCTGCAGAGATATCCATCGTCTCAGTTGCACCACGATGAACTCCACCAATCCCTCCTGTGACAAAAACTTTAATTCCTGCCATCCTAGCCACCAACATCGTACCTGCTACTGTAGTCGCTCCAGATAATTTTTTAGCAAGGATGACTGGTAAATCACGCCTACTCGCTTTCACTACATATTTTTCTTTTGCTAAATCCTTAATTTCTTCTTCCGTTAACCCAACTTTGATCACTCCATTGATAATTGCGATCGTTGCTGGAATTACACCTTGCTCTCGAATTATCCGTTCTACTTCTAAGGCTGTCTCTACATTAGCTGGATAAGGCATTCCATGCGTAATAATAGTTGATTCTAATGCCACAACTGGTCTTCCCGAAGCTAATGCATCCTTCACTTCCTCTTTGATGTGTATTTGTTTCTTTAAAAAATCAATTTTAGTCTCCACTAGAAAATCTCCTTTTTTAACTGTTCTAAAATGTGTATGTTTAGATCATGGACAACGGTTTCTTCCCGTTTAAGAGTGATTGCTGCCATAGTATGGCCATATTTACATGCCTCGATAAGCTCTTTATCATTTACTAAACCATAGATAATCCCGGAAACAAAAGCATCGCCAGCTCCTGTCGTATCTTTCACATCAACCTTAGGACTAGGAAGGAATTCCTGAATTTCAGGTGTGGCCACAAATACCCCTTCAGCACCTAAAGTAATTACGACTTGCTTTACTCCTTGAGAAAAAAACTCGTATACTACTCGGTTAAGATCCGTTTTACTTTTTATTGTAATGCCAGTTAGGATTTCTGCTTCTTCCTTATTTGGAGTAATTAAATCTAAGTCCTCTAAATATCCTTTTAATTTTTCGGCTTTCTTAGCAGATACTGGGTCGATAACGATCATCGTTTCCTTGTCTTTGAGCCAATGAATAAGAGGTACTAATGTAGACTGAGGAAGATTCGTATCTAGAAATACGATCTTTGCTGTAATCAATTTTGGATAAAGGTTTTGTAGAAACAGTTCGTCCATTCTCTCCATAATTTGCATATCTGAGATGGAACCAACTTGTTCCCTATTTTCATCCAGAATGGATAGGTATTTCCCTGTTCTCTCATTAGCTAATCGTTCAATATATTGAATGTTGACACCCGCTTTTTGTGTTACATCCAATAGCCAATCCCCTTCTTCATCACGTCCAACAACGGTAAAAAGAAATGTAGACAACTGAAGCTTTGCAAGATTCTCTGCTACATTCCTTGCAACACCACCTGCTGTACGATAGACTTTTCCCGGATTACTACTTCCTTGTCTGAATGACCCATCAGCAATTCCTTTAATATCCACATTTGCCCCACCAATTACAGCAATTTCATTCATTCTCTCATTAAGAATATATCCCCTTTGCAAGATTCCTTTTTTGCTCAACCTCGCAAGATGGCCTGCAACAGAAGATCTTGCTAGTCCAAGTTGATTTGCAATTTCCTCTTGCTCTATAAAGGGATTTTTACGCAGAATTTCAATAATTTCTTTTTCCTTTGAAGTTAGTTGATTGATCATCACATCACCAAACTTAAGTTTTATGATATAACTTTTGTTTTATCTTAGCATAAAATACCTTTATGATGCAACAATTTTCGATTCAAATATTATAATTGGTATCATTAAAGTACAAAACGAGCTTGATTATTTACAAGCTCGTTTCTTTCTGTGATTTTTTTTGTGAATTCTCCTGCAAAAGAAGATGTTCTATTATGAACAACGGGTATATCCACAAGTAATACAATGCTTACAGCCTTCTTCGTTGACTAAAGAAGCTGATCCACAAGTTGGGCATAAATCTAATCCATCAGGCACTGCATCATCAGTAAAATCATGGTCATGATCAAACGAACCAATTCCTTCATGATCAAGATGTCTATTTAAGACTTGTTGCTCTGATGAAGCAGCTATAGAATCGTCGGATTCTTCTCCATCAATATGCATCTCTAACGCTTTTGCTACTGCATCAGCAATTGATTCAACTCGATTTGGTCCAAATCCAACTGCCCCTGAACCACCAATGCCTTTTAGATGTTTGATCAATAAACGTGCCTTATTACCATCTGGAATTTCCCCGAAGCGTAAAAATAGTGTTGACACTCTTCCCAAAGCTTCAGACATGGCGAAGACATCACTACCTGCTTTTCCTACATTAACAATCACTTCAAAAGGTTTACCTTCCACATCATTGATGGTGATATAGGCTTTACCTAACGGCGTATTCATTTTATAGGTTGCACCTGTTAATTTTTTTGGTCTACGACGATATTCTTTTTCAGGTTTATGATCTAATTGTTGTTCAACTTCTGGTTTTACTGCATCTTTTTCTTCCTTTTTCTCAGTTGAAAGTACTTGCACATCACGGCTTCCATCACGATAGATGGTTACTCCTTTACAACCTAATTCAAAGGCATATTCATAAAGTTTCTTAGTATCCTCCACCGTAAAATCTGCTGGTGCATTTGCGGTTTTACTAATGGAAGAATCTACCCATTTTTGAATAACAGCTTGTACACGGATATGGTCTTCAGCAGAAAGTTCCATTGCACTTACAAAATAGTCAGGAAGATCTTCACCAGGATGCTGGTCTAACCATTCTTTTGCAATCGGTACATATTGCTTGTCCAAACCTAATCGACTTTGACGAACATATTCAAAAGCAAAGAAGGGTTCAATCCCAGTAGATGTTCCAACCATGGTACCTGTACTACCTGTAGGTGCTTGAGTAAGAACAGTAACGTTTCTCATCCCTTTTTCTAGGATCGCATCTTTAACTTCGTCATCAAATTGTTGGACAAAAAGACTTTGTAGGAATTTTTCTTTATCAAACATTGGGAATGATCCCTTTTCCGCCGCAATTTCCGCTGAAGCTAGATAGGCTCGTTTTGCAATAAAGTTGTATAGTTTATCTAAGAATGCTAAGGATTCTTCACTACCATAACGAATCTTTAATTTGATGAGCATTTCAGCTAAGCCCATACTACCTAATCCAACACGACGTTCATTTAACTGATTTTTTTTATTTTCTTCAAAATGGTAAGGTGTAGCATCAATTACGTTATCTAAGAAACGGACAGAGATTTCAACAGTTTCTCCGAGAGCATCCCAATCCACTTCTCCATCTTTTACAAATTTGGCTAAATTGATCGAAGATAGATTACATACACCCCAAGCTGGTAAACCTTGTTCCGCACAAGGATTCGTACTAATGATTGGATTAAAATACCAACTATTAGACATTTGATTATAGTACTCCATAAAAACAATACCAGGTTCTGCCGATCGCCAAGCAGACTCAATAATGGTATGCCAGATTTCTCTAGCCTTTAATGTTTTATATACTTTCACGGATTTACCGAGTTCTTTCCATTTTTGGAGATTACCATCCCAAACTTCATCATATTCAGGATCACTTGTATCAGGGAAAACTAATTCCCAATCTAAATCTTCTTTTACTGCCTTCATAAAATCGTTACTTACAGCTACAGAAAGGTTAGCATTTGTGATTAGATCCATTTCTTGTTTTACGGTAATAAATTCTAATAGATCAGGATGCCAATCATTTAACATGAGCATTAAAGCTCCACGACGCGAGCCACCTTGTTCAATTAAACCAGTAGTATAGCTAAACAATCCACCCCAGGAAACAGCTCCACTGGATGAACCATTCACCCCTTTTACAACTGCTCGACGTGGTCTTAAAGAAGATAGGTTAATACCAACTCCACCACCTCGTGACATAATTTCTGTCATCTGGCTTAGCGTTTCCATAATTCCACCACGACTATCCTTGGGTGAAGGAATAACATAACAGTTGAATAAAGTTAATTCATCACTCGCTCCAGCCCCTGCAGCGATCCTGCCACCGGGAACTAATTTCCAATCATCTAATACATGGCGAAACTTTTCTGTCCATTCTTGTTGTTTTTTAGGTTTTTCAACAGAAGCAATCGCTTTTGCTAAACGGTCCCACATTTTTTCAGGTGTTAACTCCAATGGTTTTGTAATTTTGCTTTGTTCGGTTTCTATAACTTGTCCACTTCTTAAACCAACCGTAATCGTCAAACCATCAATCGAAAGGACTTCACCTACTTCTTTTTGTGGGAACTTTGGATCATCTTTTGTTAAAACTAATACAGTATCCCCTACATTTACTTGTTGATCAGTGACGTCCTTTAATGCATAGCGATCCAGGAAGATTTTTTCGCTTAATCCTTCTAAGCGTGTTTTCTTATCATTTTCCATTGATTGTTTCACTCTCCATCTTTCCTAATATTTCTCCTTATACATCTCATTATGTATGATCTCTTTGCTGAAATATCAATATATATGAGGTTTTTTCATTATACAACACTATATCTAGTATTTCTAGGAATCAAAAGTCCTAAAAAGTAAGAATATCAAATGAATAACATGGCCTAATTTTAATTTGCTTCCTTATTCTTAGGTATTAAAAAAATCTAAAAAAATCAATAAATACTAAATCCCATTCTTCTGAGTTCATGTTACAATAAGAGTATTAACAACTTGAAGCTCCATCTTAGTTATAGAAAAATACACTTTTAGAATTGGAGTGACTTCAATGATTCTTATGAATGATCAATTTATTACAAGAGGGGAGGCTCACATCGATATAGAGGATCGTGGGTATCAATTTGGGGATGGAATTTATGAAGTGGTTCGAGTTTATGATGGCAAACCATTTCGTTTTGATGATCATTTAATTCGATTTGAAAGAAGCGCAAAAGAATTAAGTCTTTCTTTACCACTCTCTTCAGAAGAAATTAAGTTAAAGATAACACAATTAATTGAAATGAACAACCTTCAAAACGGTATTGTTTATTTTCAGACAACTAGAGGTGTAGCGACTAGAAACCATGCATTTCCTACTGATTCGACATCGGTACTAACTGCATATACAAAAGAAATGAATAGACCTTACGAAAAATTGCAAAAAGGGATTAAAATTGTCACAATTGAAGACATTCGTTGGCTACGTTGTGATATAAAAAGTCTTAACCTATTAGGTAACATTATGGCAAAACAATATGCCGTTGATCATCAGGCCTATGAAGCAGTACAAATTAGGGATAATATTGTGACTGAAGGAAGTTCATCTAATTTCTTTATCGTAAAGGACGGTAAAATCCTCACACATCCGGCTAATAACTTTATTCTAAAAGGAATTACAAGATTAGTGATTGAAAAAATTGCTGATAAAATTGGTATCCCCTTTGTAGAAAAAGAATTTAATCTCAAACAAGTCTACCAAGCTGATGAGGCCTTTGTAAGTAGTACAACAATGGAAATCATGCCAATTAACCAGATCAACGATAAAACGATCACCAATTCTCCAGGATCTATTACTAAAGCATTACAAGAAGAATTTGAAAAATTAATCAAGTTGAATTGACAGAGTGACATACAAATAAACAAAGGACCCTGTATCTTACAAGGTCCTTTGTTTTTTTCGATTATTTTTTATTTTGTATATCTTAAGATTGGGTTTCTAGCAGCTGTGACTTCATCTAAACGGCCAACAACCGTCGTATGAGGTGCTTCTAATACCTTTTCTGGGTCTACTTCTGCTTCTTTTGCGATTTGGATGAGTACGTCGATAAAAGAATCTAATGTCTCTTTACTTTCGGTCTCCGTTGGTTCAATCATTAAACATTCTTCCACGATAAGTGGGAAATAGATGGTTGGTGGATGAAACCCAAAATCTAATAATCGTTTTGCAATATCTAGTGTACGAACACCTAGTTTCTTTTGCTTCTTACCAGACAATACAAACTCATGCTTACAATGTTGTGAGAATGGTACATCATAATAATCCTGTAATCTTCGAAGCATATAGTTTGCATTTAATACTGCGTTCTCTGCTACTGCTTTAAGTCCATCTGGTCCCATTGTACGGATATAGGTATACGCCCTAACAAGAATTCCAAAATTACCATAATATGATTTCACGCGACCAATAGATTGAGGAATATTATAATCTAAATAATATCGATCCCCATCCCTTGCAACCATCGGTTTTGGTAAGAATGGTTCTAATATCTTTTTAACTCCTACTGGTCCAGCACCAGGGCCACCACCACCATGGGGAGTTGAGAAAGTTTTATGAAGATTCAAATGTACAACATCAAATCCCATATCCCCTGGACGTGTGATGCCTAAGATCGCATTCGCATTTGCTCCATCATAATAAAGCAATCCACCTGCTTCATGTACAATTCTAGCAATTTCCACAATATCTTTTTCAAATAAGCCAAGGGTGTTTGGGTTTGTAAGCATTAACGCCGCAGTCTCATTACCAACAGCTTGTTTCAAAGCTTCTACGTCTACATTACCAAATTGATTAGATTTTACAGTAACGATTTCAAATCCTGCTACTGTTGCAGATGCTGGATTCGTTCCATGAGCAGAGTCAGGAACTATCACTTTATTCCGTTGATGATCACCACGGTTTTCATGGTAGGCACGGATCAGCATAAGTCCTGTCCATTCACCATGAGCCCCTGCTGCAGGTTGTAATGTCACCTTATCCATTCCTGTAATTTCCTGAAGTTCCTCTTGTAGGTTGTACATCAGTTCTAAAGCACCTTGAACGGTTTCCTCCGCTTGATAAGGATGAATCTGGCTAAATCCAGCATATCTTGCAACATCTTCATTTACTTTAGGATTATATTTCATCGTACAAGACCCTAGAGGATAGAAACCAGAATCAACTCCATGATTTCGCTGGGATAATTCTGTATAATGGCGCATTAAATCCAATTCTGACAATTCCGGGAATTCTGGTGGATTCTCACGGATCACTTCTTTTGGAAGTAATTCATCAATTGGAATCTCTGGTATATCTAATTCAGGCAAGCTATAAGCAACTCTACCTGGTTTGCTCAATTCAAATATGAGGGCTTTTTCTTTTCTCATAATAACCTCCATTCCGCCGCTAGCGCTGGCGGCACAAATAGTAATGAAAAATGGTGTGCGGCTTTCACCACTTTGCTATGATTAACTTAAGGAGAAGATATACTACAAAGCACGGCGAGGTGAGTCGTAGATTACTTCTCAGTTCAAAACAGTATAATAACCAGTGTAAGAATCATCTTTCAAGCACAAATAAGTGGTTCTATAAGACCGCACGCTAATCATTGTTTTAGCTCTTTGTTAAATGTGTGATGGTTCAGTCAATGTCTTCTTCCTCCAATTATGAAAGGAGGCTGTGCCATGAAAGTTGTTTATCCTATCTGTTGCGGTGTCGATGTGCATAAGACTTTTCTCGTCGCCACAATTATTACTTCACAGGGGATTACCCCTCATTATTCAAAAAAGAGATTTTCTACTTTTAACAATTCCATTCTTCAATTCAAGCAGTGGCTGATTGATAACAACTGCTATGATATGTGCATGGAATCGACCGGGAAATATTGGGTTCCTGTCTACAATCTTTTGGAAGATACCATCCGTATGACTGTTGCTAACCCCAAATGGGTGAAGGCTGTAAAAGGAAATAAGGATGATAAAAAAGATTCTAAGTGGATTGCTGACCTTTTCCGCCTTGGTTTAGTACCAGGAAGCTATATCCCTAATAAACCAGTCCGTATTCTTCGTGAATACACTCGCTACCGTTCTAAACTTGTTTCTTGTAGAAGCAGTGAAAAGAACCGTTTTCAAAACGCTTTCACAGTCTGTAATGTAGCCCTTGATGCTGTCGTTTCCGACATGTTTGGCAAATCTGCCACTTCCATCACGGACTATCTGATTTCCTCTGATACCTTTGACCCGGAATACTGTACTTCTCTTCTTCATAAATCTTTGAAAAAAAAAGCAGATAACGTGGTTGAATCTATTGAAGGATACCAAATGACTCAGGAACAAAAAGAACGTATGATCATGGTTCGTTCTCACCTCGACTTCGTAACCAATTCGATTGCTGAACTGGACGAAAAACTGGATAAGTTGGTCGAACCTTATGAAAGTGCCATTAACCTTTTATGTACCATTCCCGGAGTTAATAGAGCATCTGCAATCACCATTATCTCCGAGATTGGTACAGATATGTCTCAATTTGCCAACTCCAAGCGTTTGTGCTGCTGGGCGGGACTAACACCTGGCAATAATGAATCTGCTGGTAAGAAGAAATCTGTCCGTATTACACGTGCCGGTGTATACCTCAAACCTGCATTGGTACAAGTTGCCCATGCAGCCGTGAAATCGGATAAGTCTCCTTACTACAAAATCAAGTACGAACGCATTTCTAAAAGGAGAGGCAAAAAAAGAGCCATAATCGCTATTGCAAGGATGATACTCACCGCCATATACAATATGTTTGTTACTGGCGAAGTGTGGAATCCAAGCGACTTGTATAAAATTGATATGCCACAAGAAATGCAGGACAAGCAGAAAGAGAAAGCTATTAATCAGGCAATAAAACTCCTAATTGCCCAAGGTATAATAAAGGCTTCTGACATTTCTGTAGCTTAAAACCAAAGCTTGATTTTTTTTAGGTCTTTAAAGACCTTAGTTTGCTGCGCCCTTTTTTACCAAATTTAAGCTTATTTTTCACGCTAATCCCTCCAATCTTGCTGCGAATTGATCAATTTGTTCTTTTGTTTTGACCTCAGTTACAGCAACAAGCATGATACCTTCTAATTCGGGATAGTCTTTACTTACATCATAACCGCCTATGAAATGATCTTGTAATAAGGCCTTATTGATTTCAGAAACAGGTTTAGGTAGTTTAATTGCAAATTCATTAAAGAAAGGAAGGTGAAATGCAGGCTCTACTCCATTGATAGAAGTTAGTACTTTATATGCATAATGAGCTTTTTGAAGATTTTGTTTTGCCACTTCTTGAATTCCTTGTTTTCCCATGGTATTCATATATACAGCAGAAGCTAGTGCCATTAATGCTTGGTTTGAACAAATATTCGAGGTTGCTTTTTCTCGTCTAATATGTTGTTCACGTGCCTGCAGGGTAAGAACAAAACCTCTATTCCCTTCATCATCAACCGTCTGGCCAACGATTCTTCCAGGCATCTTTCGAATTAACTTTGAATTTGTTGCAAAGAATCCAACATGCGGTCCGCCAAAGGAGGCTGGAATTCCCATTGGCTGGTTATCACCAACAACTACATCTGCTTTATATTCTCCTGGAGATTTTAAGATAGGTAATGCCATTGGATTGGCACTTACAATGAAAAGGGCTTGGTTTTCATGAGCAACTTTTTCAATGGTTTTAAGATCCTCGATAAGGCCGAAAAAGTTCGGGTATTGAACAATCACCGCTGCAGTATCTTGATCGATTCTACTCTTTAACTCAGCTAAATCTGTAACCCCATCTTTTATGTTTACTTCGACCACATCTAAATTATGACCTTTGGCACTCGTTTTTAAAATGGTTCTTGCTTCTGGATGGACAGCGCGAGATACAATAATTTTTTGACGACGGGTAGAGCCTGCAGCCATTGCTGCAGCCTCTGCTAAAGATGTAGCCCCGTCATACATTGAAGAGTTCGCTGCTTCCATCCCTGTTAACTCCGCTATCAATGTTTGAAACTCAAAAATCCCTTGTAATTCCCCTTGGCTAATTTCTGGCTGGTAAGGAGTATATGCTGTATAAAATTCTGAACGAGAAATAACGTGATTCACTACACTTGGAATAAAATGATGATAGACTCCCGCACCTAAGAAACTCGGGTAATCATTCATCGTAATGTTTTTATGCGCTAATTTAGACATCAAATGAGTTACATCTTGTTCAGATAAAGCTTTTGGGATATTTAGTTCCCCTTCAAAACGGACAGTTTGTGGGATATCGGCAAATAAATCCTCTACCGATTCAACCCCAATGGCTGCCAACATCTCTCTTTGATCTTCGACAGTGTTTGGGATATATCGGAATTTCATTTAAATTATTCCTCCTCTTTAATAAAGGCCTCATATTCCTCCGCAGACAACAATTGATCTAATTCGGATGGATTACTAAGTTCAATCACAACCATCCATCCTTTTCCATATGGATCTTCGTTAATCACTTCAGGTGCATCTTCTAAGTCCTCATTTACTTCAACAACTTTACCAGAAACTGGTGTGTATACATCAGAAACAGCTTTTACTGATTCAACAGAACCCATGGTTTCGTTTGCTGATACATCGCTACCTTCTTCTGGAACTTCAACGAAAACAATATCACCTAAAGAGTGTTGAGCATAATCAGTGATGCCCACTCTTACTTTGTTTTCGCCTAGCACTTCAACCCATTCATGTTCCTTGCTGTACTTAAGGTTTTGTTTTAATTCACTCATCAAAAATACCTCCCACATCAATTAAATGATTTTTTTACTTGCTCCTTTTATAAAAAGGAGTTTTAACAATTTTAGCCTTTAACTTTTTGTTTCTAATCTCCACAAATACCTCATTACCAATATCTGCATGCTCTTTCTTAATCAAAGCAAGTCCGATATTTTTTTGTAAGGTAGGAGATTGAGTTCCGGTCGTGACTTCACCGATCACTTCATCGCCAACATAAACTAAGTAGTGAGAACGGGGAATTCCACGGTCGATCATTTCGATTCCGACTAATTTTCTTTGTGCCCCATGCTCTTTCTGTTCTGCTAAGATAGCTTTTCCAATAAAGTCACCCTTATCCAATTTTACAAAAAAACCTAACCCTGCTTCAATAGGAGATATGTCTTTTGAAAGTTCTTGCCCATAGAGAGGTAGCTTTGCTTCAAAACGCAGCGTATCTCTAGCACCTAACCCACAAGGTAATACTCCCTCATCTTTACCGACTTCTAATATTTTCTCCCATAATTTGGGGGCATCTGCATTGGATAAATAGATTTCAAAACCATCTTCACCTGTATATCCTGTTCGGGAAACCATGGCTCTGATCCCCTCAATATTAGCCTCGGGAACGAAATAGAAAGGTTCAATCGAAGATAAATCAGTATCCGCCATTTTCTGTAAGACTTTCTCGGCCAATGGTCCTTGAAGGGCTAATTGAGATACTTGATCGGAAATATTTTTAATATGTACATCTCCCTCTAAATGGGATTGAAACCATTCGAAATCTTTCTCGATGTTAGCAGCATTGATAACAATTAGATAATGATCTTCAACATATCTGTATACTAATAGATCATCAACCGTTCCACCATCTGGATAACACATCGGACTATATAAAGCCTTACCATCTACTAATTTTGACGCATCATTTGTAATTATTTTTTGGATATAATTTAGTGCATCTTTCCCCTTAACTTCAACTTCACCCATATGGGATACATCAAATAATCCTGCTCTTTCTCTTACTGCCTGATGTTCATCACTAATCCTAGAGAATTGGACAGGTAGTTCCCATCCTCCAAAATCAACTAATTTAGCACCATATTTTTCGTATAGTGGATAGAGCGGTGTTCTTTTTAAACCCTCTACCATAACATCACCTCCTAAATGGATTATAACAAAATTTTTCCTTTCCATAAAAAAAAGACAGAGCGATAGATAGTTCAATCTACTCTGTCCTTTGTGCCTGAGAGTTACCTAAAAAAAGTTGCTCCTTTGGCGGCTCATAGAGCACTCTCCAGAGATGCGTCCAATAGAAGTACTTTTGCCTGAGAGATTCACCTCTTTGGCTTGCTCCTTCGGCGCTACATTTCGTAGTCTCTCCTTCTATCTTCATTCGCCCATATTTCATTTTAATCTTAGAAATATTATATCAATTAAAACTCTTACAGAATAGCATTTTATTTCATAATCCAACTTTTTCTTCATAAAAGAGAAGAATTCGTTTCATACTAAGGATTACACGAATATTTCAAAAGGAGTTTAGCCCATGAGTATGATGCAAGAAAAAATATACTCCATTGATCAAGGAAATATTACAATTCCGATTCATTTTGAACAACAATGGGTTTATGATCTGCAACAATCATTTAAACAAGACGGACCATGGGATCTATGGGAGGCTTTTCAACTTGCCTATCAAGCGGAAGAAGTGATGCAAATCAAAGATTTTAATGAACTTCAATGTTTGGCTCATCTTCCATACTTAACTCCTTTTCCCCACCAAATTGAAACCGCAAAAAAAGTATTAAATGAAATGCATGGCAGAGCCATCCTTGCAGATGAAGTAGGTTTAGGAAAAACAATAGAAGCAGGACTAATTATGAAGGAGTATTTAATCAGAGGCCTGGCAAAGAAAATTCTTATTCTGGTCCCAGCTTCCCTTGTTTTGCAATGGACAAGAGAATTAAATCATAAATTAGGAATTCCAGCTGTGGCACAAAAGAAAGAATGGATGTGGGACAAGTACGATATTATTGTGGCCTCCATGGATACGGCAAAGCGTCCACCCCATGTCGACTATGTTCTAAATCAACATTATGATATGTTAGTAGTTGACGAAGCACATAAACTAAAAAACAAAAATACAAAGAACTGGGAGTTTATCAATAAAATTAAAAAGAAATTTATTCTATTACTAACAGCAACCCCTATTCAAAATGATATGACCGAATTATATAATCTAGTCACCCTTTTAAAACCGGGTCAGCTAGGAAGATACTATCATTTTCAAAAAGAACATATGAAGGACAAAAGAAACCCTAAAAATAAAGAGATCTTACGACAAGAAATTGAAAAGGTAATGATTCGCAATAAACGCTCTGATGAAAAGATAGAAATTGAATTTCCTCAAAGAATCGTAAAAACGATACCGATTGAACTAACTGCACCTGAACGAGAACTATATGATGAAATCTCCAGCTTTGTAAGAGGATATTACCGCCAGTTAAAAGGTGATATTCAGAATATGCTATCTCTAATTACACTACAAAGAGAAATATGTAGTAGTCGTGACGCAGCCTTTATTACTCTTGTTAATATGTTTAAAAAATCAGGTGGTAATGAAGAAATGAAAAATGAAATCCTGCGGTTGGTGCAAATCGCCAAAAAGGTAGAAACTCAATCAAAAGCAGATAAAATTATTTCTTTAATCAAAGAAATCAATGATAAAGTAATTATCTTTACAGAGTACAGAGCAACACAAGAATTTCTTATTACTAAACTTAAAGAACAAGGAATTACTTCTGTTCCCTACCGTGGAGGGTTTAATCGAGGGAAAAAAGATTGGATGATGGATCTATTTCAACGAAAAGCTCAAGTGATGGTAGCAACAGAGGCTGGAGGAGAAGGAATCAATCTTCAATTTTGTAATCAAATTATTAATTACGACATGCCTTGGAATCCGATGAAAGTGGAACAAAGAATTGGGCGTGTACATCGTCTTGGCCAAACAAGAAACGTGTATATTTATAATCTTTCTACAAATCAAACGATCGAAGAACATATTCTTTATCTTCTTCATGAAAAAATTAATATGTTTGAAAATGTCATCGGTTCACTTGATGTGATCTTAGAAAAATTAAAATTAAATGACCTTGAAAATAACATCATGAAAATGATGATCGATGCAAAGGATAACGAAGACTTTAAAGAAAAATTGTCACAGATCGGCAATCATATTGTTAATGGGGTGAACGGATAGATCATGGATCAAAAATGGGTTAGAGAGTATGTAGAGCAATACCTGCAGCTTTTTCAATGCCATATTATTGAAAGAGAACCTTCACACACTACAGTCAAACTTTCTGTTCCTGTAGACAAAGATCTAACCAACCGTCCATATTATTGGACTTTTGTAGAAAGAATGGGTGTTGAGCCTGAAACAATGACGATGACTTTTATTTTTGACCCTGAGCATTCTTCACAAGGGATCCGTGGGGAAGAGATTCGATTTGGCTCTAATCGACTCCAACAAATTTTTCATTCCACAAAAAAACGAGGAAAAATGGTTCGTCTCTATCAACAACAGCTTGATTCCATAAAAACATTCAATACTTTGAGTCCCTGGCTTGGGGTTAATTATAAAATCGAATTTATTAGCGATAAGAAAAAAGATAAATTGGTTTCAGTGGGGATAAATTTATCTAATGGAAAGATGAAGGAAAATTTTATTCAGACTTTACAAAAAATCAATCTCAGCCCCATGTTACCTGCTAACGTTTCTACTGTACCCACTTTCATTACCTTTAGAGAAGCAGCCTTACAATTAGAGGAATGGATTTTACATGAAATCAAAAAGGAAAATTTTAAGTGGGCAGAGGCTGCACAGCAGCGATTAGAAGAAGAGATTGAACAATTAGAATCCTATTATCTTATTCATGAAGATCCAGAAAAAGAATTTAATCCTGAACAACAGGAAGAAAAATCACAAAAACTTGTCGAAAAGGAAAGAAGATTGAATGAAGTAAAATGGCAGTATTCACCAAGAATTGAAGTAAAGCCAATTAATTATGGGGTTTTTTATTTGAGTGAGCATGTCCCAGAAAATGTCGAATATATTCATTAAATGTTTCATAACCATAAAGAGAAAGATTCCTTATGCGAACTTTCTCTTTTTTTCTTGTTCCTTCGATAAAACTTTCTAAAAAAATCGCAATCAGTAGCGACAGATTCTAACAGACATCGCAAAAAATTCAGAATAAAATGGAACCATATAGAAGAGGTGATAAAATATGTATCGGATGATTGGTTTAAAAAGGAAATTATCTTTCTTATTTCTTATCTTTTTCTTTATTCTGCTACTACAACAAGTTGGATACTCTGAAACAAAGGAAATCAATACAGAAAAACAAATAGAAACATGGCTTCAGCAACTTACCAAGACTTCCCCCTATCATGAAAGGTTGGATTCGCAAAATCTAAAACAAATCGTGATAAAGCCAATGAATGAAGATGTTCAGATCGTTACTTTCTCTACCTATGAGCAGCAACAAGGTTATATCGTTGTAACCAAAGAAGATAACAAAATGAAGGTGGTTGAATATGGGTTAGGTTCAATACTCCCATATCAAAAACAAGTGATCGCGGATGAAGGTATAAAAGAAATGATCCCTAAAAAATTTACCTATTATTCACCTTTTGAAAACTATTGGTTTTTTGATACAAAGAATGAAAAAATATATATAGAGGGTTCCACGGGAGAATGGCTCCCTGATCTAAGTGCCTACCAACCTAAATATAGGCAAAGCAATGGACTGGATTTAATGGAAAAATTAACAGATTCTTTATTTAATGATGATCTAATCTTTAACCCATATAAAGACTTATCTTGGTTATTGAATAATGAAAACAACATATCATTAACAGAAAATCAACTCATTCTTTCACTTAAACAAAAGCAAGAGGTGCTTTATGTAGGGTCAAAATATGATCGACAAGTACAATTTGCTTTTCCAGTCATTGGTTATCAATCATGGGTTGATCAAAACTATATCACACTTTATGATGAGACACTTGATCTGATTCGTTATGTTCCATTTAAAGATGTTCAAGCATTTGGCACATTTTATCTACATCCTTAATAAAGCCCTAATATTAAAAAAGAGCGATGGATAGATCCATTGCTCTTATCACTTTATTGAAGATTATTGTCGATTGATCGCTTGATAAACTTCCTCTGGGGTTAGTCCCCTTGCATTGATTACTGGTACTTTAGATGTGATATCTTCCATTCCCATTACATCTTTATCCTGACCTGAAATAATCACTGCATCCACTTGCCCTGTTTGCTGATTTAAATCCGTAACCTCAACACCTTGGCTTGTTAAATAATCCTTTAAGTAATTTAACGATTGTTCCATTGCAACCCGTGGCATAGGTACACCCCCTCTCTAAAGTTAATATGAGCGAGAAAGGGGTTACCTATACCTGCTTATGCATTTTTTTTGAGCCTTTTCATCACCATTTTTAAGGAAAAAGGAATAAGTCCAAACCAGTGAGAAGAAAAAGATTCAGTTTGTTCTTTTGCTGTTTCTTTTGACTTTTGTTTGGGATTGTCAATCCGTTCAACCAATTGAATGGTTAAGTACTTCACAAAATCATTAGATTTCATCCATCGTTCCCCCTTTCATTATCAGTATCAACAAAATATTTAAAAAATATCCTAAGGGGAACAAATTACAACTTATTTAAGATTTAACATTTGCAGTATTTCCTCAATCATTTGATTGATTGATTTTTGATCTGTATCAATTGAGAAATTGGCCACTTGCTCATATAAAGCATGTCTTTCATTCATCATGTCTAAGATATTCCTTTTTACGTCAGTTCCATTTTTTAATAGAGGGCGATCTCCATTATTAGATATCCGTTTATAAATTTCATCAACAGAGGCCTGTAACCAGATCACCATCTGTTCCTTCATTGCAGAACGGTTTTTTTCTGATAAAACTATTCCGCCACCTGTTGAGATCACTGAAAATGGTTTTTGGCCGAGGGTTTTAAGGAATACTTGGGATTCAATTTTTCTAAAGTAATGCTCACCTTTTTTTGCAAAAATGGTAGGTATATCCGATTTTTCTTTTTGCACAATGAGATCATCAGTATCAATATATGATATTCCCATATGGTTTGCTAAGGCTTGTCCGAGCGTCGTTTTCCCAACCCCCATAAATCCAATCAAAACAAGATGCTCTTTTAATAAATCCATCAAAAAGAACCTTCTTCCATTTATATTAGTAATTACCTATATTAGCTACTGCGCCCTATCCTAAAAACTTTCTTCCCAATATTGTATCGTGTAGGTATCTGTATTGACATCAACTTTTAATTCCTTTTGTGTTAATGCTGGTATTTGAATATTCAAGTTTACTGTTAATGGATCAGAGCTTACTTCTGGGGTAAATTGTATAACATAAGTATTTCCATTGTAAACATAGGTCCTATTTCCTAGGAAATCAGGTTCTTGTTGTAGATCATGAAGTGCCAAAGCGATACCAGACTCTAATAAGTAATCTGTGTTAGCTTCTTGTTCCATCTTTTGTAGATTCTCTTTCCATATGATCAGATTATTTATGATGGGAAATAACGAAAATAGTAATAAAGTAAATGCAACTAAAATAGCTAAAAGAACAGAACCTTTTTCATTTCCAACAGCCATTTTCACTGCCCTACCCTTCTTAGGATAACCTCATCAAATGAAAAGATGCTATTTCCTTCCTTTAATTGACCAAACAGACGAATTCCTTTATGGTTAGGTAATACTTCAAAACGGATCTGGTCAACATATTCAAAAACAACAACTGACCCTTCAAATGGACCAATTCCTTTTCTAATCGATCGAATTACTTTATCCCCTGCTGTCCGAAAAACTTGAGTATCTTCTCCGTGTTGTAGATAAAAAGGAAACAAGCCTCCACCATAGATATCTTCACTTTTTAAGACCTCAGATCTTAAATATTGATATCCTATTTGATAAGAATGTTGTAAGATCATTGTATTTCGTTGCTCATTCTTTTCATTTATAGTCATTAAAAGAAGGCTAGCCAAAAACAGTAACATAAAGGATAAAAAGGAAATGGAGATCAATAATTCGAGATAGGTAAATCCTTTTATATTTCTTAGGTAGGCGAATAAATCAGTTTTCTTAAAACTACCTGCCTTTGTTTGCCCAATCCTAACTCTTCCCATTTCACTGTCACCTTTAATTCTAGAATATTTTCCAAATAAGAACTGACTTTTACTTCAACCAAATAAGAGTCGATTTGTTTTGTACTTGAAACTAGTGTTAATTGGGTTTCTTCCAATTCTTTTCTAGCCAGTATGATAGCTTGATCATACATTTTCCGTTGTTCTTTCTCTTTAACCACTTGCGAATAGATGGGAATGTAGCTCATTAAAATGACACTAAATATAAAAATGGATACTAACGTTTCAATCAGAATAGCCCCTTTATGATTCCACATGGATCTGCCCCGTTAATAGCTGAATAACGATCTTCTTCGTTATTTTAGCGTTTTTAACAGTAATCGTACCACTTTGTTGAGCGAGTTGACCAAAACCATTAAACATAATACGGTGGTTTAACAAATTTTCCGTTACCTTAATACTTGAATCATAATACACCTTTTTTAAAGATCCATTGCCATTACGTATCTCATATGAATAAAATGCAGGTTTAAATAATATTTCCACCCATTGATCTGAATCAACCGCTTCTTGTTGAGCCCAATAGTAATCCGCGGTAAATTGTTCAATCCAATTTTCTATTTCAAAATGAGAGGACAAGGATTGAAAAGATGGAATCGTTAGTGAGAAAAGCAAACTCACGATAAACAAAGTCATCAATAATTCAAAATAAACAAATCCTTTTTCAGAAATAAATTTCTTCTCCATCTTATTCCTCGCCAATATTGTGTTCCGGAATTGAACACCTGATTTTTAATCTCTCTTGTCCACTTATGGCATCAATTACTAATTCATAGGAATATGTCCCATCAGCTGAACAGATTGGGATTTGATCTAATAATTGCTCTTTATATAATTCATTTAAGAAACCATCTTGATTAGGATATTGATGATGTTCTAAGTAATAATTTTCCATTTGCACATAGATCAATTTTTGATTAGCTTGACATGCTTTCGCTTGTGCTTTTTCCCCAGAGGCTTTTAAATTAGGCATTGAAATAGCCAAAATAACGCCAATAATAAAGATTGATATTAAAAGCTCAATTAAAGTAAAACCTTTCTCATTTTTAAATCTCATCGCATTATCCCCCCATTTCTAATTTTTATAAAGAATCCATTAAATAAAAAAGCGGTGAAAATAAGGTATAAATGATTAGAAAGACATACGCCCCCGAAACCATGAGAAGAAATGGTTCAAGCCATTTTAACTTTTGGTTAAGTTCATGTTCAATTTGATTTTGTAATTGGGTAGAAATATATTGTAAACCTGTGTCTAAAGATCCTGTCTCTTCATAAAACTTAAGATTTTCAGCAAAAGAAGGCAAAAAAATAAGCTCTTGCTTCATTGATTCACTTACTGAATTTCCTTGTAACATCAACTCTTTCATTCTGAAACTAGTTTCTTTAATTAAAGGGTCATCATATTCAAGCAATAGCTCAATCCCTTTTAAAAAAGAAACACCACTATTTAAAAAGGTTCCTAGATGAAAGCTAAACAAATAAGTATATTTTTGTAAAAGAACTCTTCTTGAAAAGGGTAGTTTCAATAACAACAAAATCAAATTCTTCCGAAATCGATTCTTTTGTCTTAGATAGAAAAACAATCCCAGCAAAACAGCAAACAATAGTAAAATCCACCATAGATTGTTTTGAAAAAAATAATAGCTAGAGATGAGTTTTCTGGTTGAGGAAGGTATATCTGCTTGTATCATTCGGTATAACTGAAGAAATTGAGGAATTAAGACAGTTGCTAAAAATATAAAGAGCAATTGAATCATTACTAATATAAATAGTGGATATGCAATTACGGACTTGATCGTTTGTTTTAACTGATTTTTTTGACGATAATACCATTCCATTTGTTCAAATGCCTTTATTAATTCCCCTTGTTCCTCCCCTAAACGAATAATCGATAAATAACTTTTTGGAAACTTGATTTGTTCCAAAGACCTACTAATCGATTCCCCTTGTTCTATCAAGTAGATGATTTGCTTTATGTCTGGCCTTAATTTTTTTGGTAACGTTTCTTTTATAAACTTTAGACCGTACAGTATAGGTATCCCATTTTGGAGTTGAATTTTAACCATTCGGCTAAATTCAGCAAAATCATGATCTCTCCACTTTATAAGCCATCTATTCATAATCCGTCACCATTACGCGATGAAATTCTTCCATTGTTGTTTTTCCAAGTTGTACTTGCTCTAGTACTTCATCTTGTAATCTTTTTAAATTCATTTCCTTCATTTTATCCCTTATTTGATGTACAGAAGCACGTTGCAAAATAAGGTCATGAATCGAATCGTCAATTGGAAGCATTTCAAAAACTGCAAACCTCCCTTGATAACCATCGCCACCACAAATCAAACATTCTGAGTTTTGACCATTGCAAGAACACCTTTTCCTAACCAGTCGTTGTGCAAGAATAAGTCGAATCGATGAGGCAATTAAATAAGGTTCTATTCCCATGTCTAATAGCCTTGTAATGGCACTTGCCGTATCGTATGTATGTAAAGAAGACAAAATCAAATGACCTGTTAATGCTGATTGAATCGCAATATTTGCAGTTTCATGATCTCTAATTTCGCCAATCATGATTACATTTGGATCTTGTCTAAGAATTGCACGTAAACCTTTTCCGAAATTTAAGCCAATTTGACTATTAACTTGAACCTGGTTAATTCCATCTATCTTGTATTCAACTGGGTCTTCTAAGGTAGTAATGTTGCGGTGGGTTTGGTTAAGGAATTGAAGTGCAGTATATAATGTGGTTGTCTTACCAGAACTAGTTGGCCCTGTAAGTAAAATTAATCCTGTTGTTTGTTTTAATGATTTTTGAAATTGTACTTTGACTAGGGGATGCATGCCTAATTCATCAATATCTTTATATTTTGGTTCTTTTTTTAAAATTCTTATGGCCATCTTTTCCCCGTAAACAGTTGGAAGAGTAGAAATTCTTAGATCGATTGCTGGTGTTCGGTCACTTATACTGATTGCCCCATCTTGAGGTAACCGCCTCTCTCCAATTTTTAAATCAGCTAAAACTTTCATTCTCGAAAGAATCAATGTGTGCTGTGAAATAGGTATTTTTTCATAGGTCTTTAGAAAACCATCTACCCTGTAGCGAATCACCGCATGATGCTCAAAGGGTTCAAAATGTAAATCACTCGCATCTTGCAAAAGGCAATGCTCTAATAACTGATCAATATATTGTGGGATATCTATTTGTCGTCACCTTCTTTTCTAATATGTAAATGATTTGAATATTTTTTCTATTCTACATATCATGACATGAACCCTCCTATTTCAACAAAAAAATTAATTTTTTTATTACTTACGAGGCTCTAAAGAATAAAAAGAAGAAAGGGCTTATTTATAGCCCTTATAGCGTTGAGGCGTGACGTTTAAATTCCTGAACGGCATCTGTGGTTCCTAAAACAAGGAGGATATCCCCAAACTGAAATTCTGAATCCCCATGCGGTAAAAGAGTTTCTCCATTACGATAAATAGAAGAGATCAGTACATCCCTAGCCAATTTAAGGTAGCGCAAACTAATTCCTATTAGTCGAGGGTTAGTGATTTCCACTTCTTCCATGTGTAGATCTCTTCGATCCTCTAAAATATCTGCAGCTAAAGGGTGTTTAATCATATTCATTAACAGACTTACTGTAGATAGTTTAGGGTTGATAACTCTAATATTACGATTGGATTTTGCTTTATCAATCAATATTGGATCACTGAGTAAAACAACTAAGTGGTTTAGTCGATATTGATTGGCCATCTTCTCGGCAATTTGAAAATTAATTTGATCATTCCCAGTTGCAATAATCATTGATTTTGATTTTTCTATTTCTAATTCATCTAATAGGGAAAGATCCATCGCATCTCCAAAAACTCCCTCAACGCCAAGTCTAGTTACTTCATCAATTTTTTTGCGATCAGAATCAATAATTAAGGTTCGCATCCCTGATTTTAGTAAATTTTTCGCTAGAAGTATGGCATTTTGTGTTGCTCCAATAATCAATACATGCTCATCTTCTTTTTCTTCTAAAGATGGTGGAAAAAGCTTACCAAATAAGATCGGGGAGGTAATGCTCGTTAAAATAGCCACCAACACGATTGTTGCATTTACTTCAGGAGAAATTGCCCCAACTTGAAGCCCAATAGCGGCTGCTGCTATCGTTACACTCATTTGTGTAGTTAAGAGGATACTTCCAGCAATTGTTTTCTTCCAAGGAAAAAATAGTCTTAAAAGCAATGCAGGTGTTCCTTTTACAAGATAGGTTAAAATAAATAAAATGGGTACAAATAATAGAGCTTTTGGATTATGAATGAGTATATTCAGATCAAAAGTTACACCAACCAATATAAAAAACATGGGAATGAGAAAACCAAAACCTATGGCATCTAATTTATGATAAATTTCTTCCCTTCTGTTTTGACTAATTAGTGATACGACCACACCTGCTAAAAAAGCGCCTAGAATCATTTCAACACCGATCGATTCAGCAAGTACGAGAAAAATGAGCATCAATGCAAAGGAACCACATATCCCGATTTGTGCAGTACCATGTGCTAAGTCTTCAAACAATTTATTTCCTTCAAATTTTTTACTAATCCAATAGAAAACAAAAACGAGCAATAATAATCCAAAGACCAAAAGAATTTCTGGGCGAAATCCACCTTTGAAAAGGGATACGGCCACTGAGATGAGTAACATGGTTACAAAATCAGCCATCACGGCATTTGTAATGATATATTGACCAAATGGTGTTCCCGATATTTTCTTTTCCTTAAGGATAGGAACAACAACACCTAATGAGGTTGTCCCGATAATTAAAGACATCAGTAAAGGGTCTTTTACAAATTGAATCTTCATCATAACGAACGAAACGAAATAAGCGAATATTAACGTTATGAATAAAATAATTGTTGAAAATAGTACAGGATTTTTTAAATAGTGCTGCCATGATTTCCTGGTATTTTCACTTTCTCGGTTTGTTTTATCAAATAAAATATTAAAGTCTATTTCTAACCCTGAAGTAAACATCAAATAAGCTAGACCGAAGAACATGATAAAATTTAACCAATCATCCATGGCCACTAAGTTAAAACCGCTTTTGCCAATTAAAATCCCTGCTAAAATTTCGCCTACTACAATAGGGATATGAATTCTTTTTAACTTGGTTATAACGATTGGAACAATAAACGAAAGAACCGTTACGATCAATAATGAAGTAAACGAAAAACTGGTATCTTCCACAACGTGCACCTCCATATTCCTATGTTTCCCAGAATCCAAAAAAATAAGATATCGACTATTCTATTAGAAAAACAACAAGTTATCTACAGTAAAAGTTTAATCTTTAAAATCTTGAATATTTTTTCGACGTTTTGCAAAACATAATGATTGTCAAGTTGATGGGCTGTAGCCAAGCGGTAAGGCAACGGACTTTGACTCCGTCATTCGTAGGTTCAAATCCTGCCAGCCCAGCCAATTTAAAAAAATTTACAATTTGAAATCATGACATGTACGCTTTCTAGCTACATGTTTTTTGTTTTTCTCATTTGTTTTCCAATATTTAAGCATATACATTCATCCATATTGCCTTTAATATTGATATTGTATCTCAATTGATAGAAAAGGTGACAAAAATGATATGGTTTATTCTGATTGCAACTTTGATTTTACTCTATTACCATGCACACAAAAATACCTATCATCCCGAATTTAGAGAAGTTCATTTAAATATAAATCATAAAGATTTAAAACCGCTTCATATCTTGCATCTTTCCGATCTTCATATGGAGAATATCTCTATTACACCAGAGCAATTATCTCAGCAATTAAAGGGGCAAAAAATTGATATCATTGCGCTGACAGGTGATTATCTAGAAAGAATCAAAAATATCGATAAATTTTTAGACTATCTAAAGGTATTACATCATCTAAAACCAAAATACGGGATTTATGTGGTCTTTGGAAATCACGATTATTTGTTACGAGAAAAAATAAATATTTTTCAAGAAGCGATTGAAAAAACGGGAGCAGTTGTTTTAAGAAATGAAAATAGGACCATCCA
Source organism: Tepidibacillus infernus (assembly GCF_048898065.1). Lineage (NCBI taxonomy): Bacteria > Bacillati > Bacillota > Bacilli > Caryophanales > Bacillaceae > Tepidibacillus > Tepidibacillus infernus. The sequence continues at coordinate 558,366 of NZ_JBLWFI010000001.1, read as the reverse complement.
AATTGGCAATCAAACCATCAATATCATTGGTATTGATGACTTTAGTACAAAACGAAGTGATTTAAAAAGATCGTTTGACGGGATAAAAAGTGGAATCAATCTAGTATTAACTCATGATCCAAACGTTGTGTTACACATGGCTGATTACTCTTTTGATTATTTATTATCAGGACATTTTCATGGTGGCCAAATTCATTGGCCAAAACCCTACCACTTAGTAAAGATGGGTAAACTTGCCCGCCAAAATATAATTAAAGGACTTCATTTTCATCAAGAACGAGCATTCTATATTAGCGAGGGTTTAGGACAAACAGGGATAAATATTCGTTTACGATCCAAACCAGAAATTACTCTTCATACTTTATCTTCTTAAAAACCATAAACGTGGCGTTTTTCCTTTGAAGCTTTAAGAAATAGGCTGTTTACTGTAAAAGTAAACAGCCTATTTTTGTATCATTTTTTGCATGTTTTCATCACGTACTTCATTTTTTAAAAATAAGGAGGAGATGAACAAAGCAGAAGATGGTTTGGCAATACGAGCTTGATGATTTTTAAGTTTTGTTAACAGATTGGGATGATGGTAAAGGTATTTAATCCAATAGGGAATATATTCAATATGGTTGATTCGAATGGCTGAATGATTTTTAACAAGGAAATTAGCGTTGTGTTCTTCTTGTCCAGGAATCGGTTTATAGATGAGTATAGGAATGGGTACAGTTAACGCTTCAGATACCGTCATCCCTCCAGGTTTGGTAATTAGTACATCGTTGTTCTTCATGATCAGATAAACTTCTTCAGTATATTGCAGCAACTGGATTGGATAATTTAAGGTGCTTTTCATTTTAGTGATATCATCAAATAAATGCTGGTTTGTTCCAGTAATAATTGTAACAGATATCGGTATTTCTTTTATTTGGTTTAGAGCGCCAATAATCTCCTTTATTCCCCCAAACCCTAATCCTCCCCCCATAACGAGTATCCGAAAAGAATCTTTCTCTCCTTTTTCACTGTTCCTTTTATTTACTTGTTGACGCTGATGGGATTTAGCAAAAATCGGGTCTATCGGGATACCAGTAACATATATTTTTTCCGGATCAATCTGATAGTTAGTGATTAGTTTTTCTTTTAAACTTTCATGACCGACACAATAATAATCAATATTTGAATGAATCCAAAAGCTATTAAGATGATAATCTGTAAAAACCGCTCCTAATAGAAAATGATGCTTTTCTTTTATTTTGGATAATGCACCAAGGCCACTAGCATGAGTTGCAATAACCACTTGTGGGACTTCATCTGAAATAAACTTCTCTAATTTCCATCTTATTAGATCAGCTAGTAATTCTTTGAATAGGAATGACAAACGTGTTTCTTTTTTATATATCCAACCCCATAATTGGGGCCTTTTTGTAATCATGCTTAAATAGATGGCTTGTACTATTCTTTCAATGCGTTTACTTACAATGGATAATATATTTACGATTTTTACCTCATGGGTTGGATATTGATCTTTTATTGACTTTAGAATGGACTCTGCCGCCTTATAGTGTCCTCTGCCAGCGATGACTTCTGTAACAATTAAAACTTTCACATTAGCTCCTCCATTTGCTGTGAAGCTGTTCCATATTGATTAAGTAAATGGTTTTTGGATATGTATACCCTTTTAAGTACAAGCTCTTCTGGTTTCCTTTTTAATCGTTTGATCCCGTTTGGGTGGATTAGAAATAAAATCAATTTTAAATATTGATTTTTAATACGGAATCTTAATAAATCTGGAACTGGGTGTACATCAAAACCAAGTCGATTTACACCTCGATGTAAAAAAGTTGTGCCTATCACTGCTTTAACAGCATTCCCCTTTGGATGATCTTCAATATAAGTTGCAAGGGTGGGTAAAGAATCTTTTACGATTCTAAATGTGATTAAACCAAGCCTTGCCTCATTGTTGATACCCTGTAAACGATTTGCTAACCCCCAATTATGGATATGTAATTTGACAATAGGGTCGCCTTTAGAAATATGTGTTCCATCGCTTGTTACTAAATCTGGGCCATGATATTTACAAAAGACAACTCGGAAAATATTTCCGTTTTCCTTATCCACATACTCTAATCTTGTCATATGCTGGTATATAAAATCAAACGCTCTCCATGCTTGTAATAATCCAGCATTCACATTATTTTCCCCTTTCTAGAAAGATTTTCAGCATATTTATAGTTCCCAAATTCTGTATAAGCCATACAAAAAAACAGTATCAAAATCGATACTGTTTTTTTGATCTTTCTTCGATTCACTTTATTCATTACCACTTGATTATTTTATTCGTTATATCTTCAAAATCCTTTCGGAATAACTGACAAGTTATGCTTTTCTAAGATTAAATCCGATTCGTTTACTTAGTAAAAACTTTAATATCCGTAAAAAGAAGATCTTTTGCTTTGATCTTTGAATGGGGTGTGACCGTTATAACACGAGTATTAGCAAGAGCATCCTCTACCAGTTGGTCGATATCCATATAACTTTCTGCCTTCTCTGCTATTTTTATGGATGGCTTGGTAGCAGGATTTCTTGGAACAAATAAAGAGCAACAATCCTCAAAAGGCCGTATCGAAGCTTTATATGTTCCTATTTTTTGAGCAACTTCAATAATATCCAATTTGTCCATCGTAATTAGCGGCCTAATAATAGGGGTATGTACAACTTGATTGATCGCATACATACTTTCTAATGTTTGACTTGCCACTTGTCCTAAGCTTTCACCTGTAATAAGAGATAAAGCCCCTCTTCTTTCTGCAAGTCTTTCCGCTATACGGAAGAAAAACCTACGCATCATGGTGATATTATGACTTTCTGGAGCATATGTTTTGATTTCCTTTTGAATTTCCAAAAAAGGAACCATATGAACTTTAAATTGCCCTGAAAAATATGAAAGGGCTTGCGCTAAATCAATTACCTTTTGAATCGACTCTTCAGTAGTTAAAGGATATGTATGAAAATGAATGCCTTCAACCAATAATCCTCTTTTCATCGCATACCAAGAAGAAACAGGACTATCGATTCCACCTGAAAGTAAAGCAATCCCTTTGCCACTAGTTCCAGCTGGCATCCCACCAATTCCCTTAATGACTTCTGAGTAGATAAAAACACCTTCTTCTCTAATTTCAACCATAACGGTTGTATCAGGATGGTGAACATCCACCTTTAATCCTTGAATATTTCTTAAGAGATGTCCCCCTACTTCATTCGTAACTTCAGGAGAATTGAGTGGAAATAATTTGTATGGTCTTTTCGTTTCCACTTTAAACGTTTTTGGGATCGGTTTTAGTTGTTCTATCACTTCTAAAGCTGTGGTTTTAATCTGTTCTAATTCCAACCCAGTTTTTTTAACAGGGCTAAATGAAATAAGTCCAAACACTTTTTTTAGACGTTCAATTACGATTTTATAAGGTGAACCATTTAGTTCTACATAGATACGACCAAACGTTTTTGTTACTTTTGCCTGGGGTAAATCTTTAAGTACATTTCGGATATTTTGTACCAATCTATCTTCAAATCGATAACGATTCTTCCCTTTTAAAGCAATTTCTCCATAACGAACTAGAATATAGTCATAATGCATTGAAAACACCCTTCTTTTCCTTACTAATGTTGTTGCCTATTAAAATATACCAAAGATTAGTAGTAGATAAAACTCCAAAAGAAAACTTATTTTCAAATAAAACAGGATTTTCTTCCAAAAATTTATTATAATAATATATAGTTTTTGCAAAAGGAGGGGTTTCAATAATGGATTTGCTGAATATGAACGAAAAAATTCGTTTAACACAAACCACTAATAAATCTGGATGAGGTTGCAAAATTGGTCCTGAGGACCTAGCGCAAGTTTTGCGTTATTTACCAAAGCAAGAATTTAATGAAAATGTATTAATTGGCTTAGAAACCCCTGATGATGCTGGTGTTTACAAACTTTCCGATGATTTAGCTTTAATCCAAACGGTGGATTTTTTCACACCGATTGTTGATGATCCATATATGTACGGGCAAATTGCCGCTGCCAACGCATTAAGTGATGTCTATGCAATGGGTGGGATACCATTGACAGTAATGAACATTGTTGGTTATCCTATTCACAAGCTAGGACCTGAAATGTTAGCAGAAATTCTTAAAGGAAGTGCAGATAAGATCAAAGAAGCTGGTGCTATTTTAATCGGCGGCCATTCTACAGATAATGTTGAACCGCTCATTGGTTTATCGGTAACAGGTACAGCTCACCCAAATGAGATATGGACAAATCATGAAGCAAAACCTGGGGACAAATTAATCCTAACCAAACCAATTGGTGTTGGTATCCAAACAAAGGCAATAAAAGATGGCGTCCTTGATCAAAAACGGATCGAGCGAGTGACTGAAGTGATGGCCTTTTTAAACAAATATGCTGCTGAAGCAATGAAAGGCTATCCTGTTTCTGCTGTAACAGATGTGACAGGATTTGGATTATTAGGTCATTCTCTTGAAATGGTACAGAACACAAACGTGGGGCTTGTGATCGATTCAGCAAAAGTTGAAATTCTTGATGGTACCAAAGAGCTGGCAATCAATAAACACGTTCCAGCAGGTAGCAGGGATAACCTGAAATGGGTTTCCCAACATGTTATATTTGAGGATCACATAGACCAATATGATCAACTCTTACTTGCCGATGCCGTTACTTCTGGCGGATTACTTGTTGCTTTAGAAGGAAAGGCTGCAGAAGACTTGCTTCAAAAAATGCACGGCCTTGGTGTGAAAGATGCACAGATAATCGGAGAAGTTACGGATAAACACCCTGGAAAAATTCATGTGGTATAAATATCATCATCAGGAAGCACCCACGTTCATATGGTAACAAAGCTTCACGTAAAAGGTAGTGGGTGATTGTATTGTAGTTAGTATCAAAAAAGGAGTAATCTATAGCCTTACAGATTGCTCCTTTTTTCTGAAATTTCCCTATTCGTCTTTTGGATACAATTTGTTAAAAGGTTCCCATTTTCCTTCTATATACACCTCTAAAATATTCCCTCCGCCAGCGAGAAATTCTATGGTTTCTTTATTTAAATGAAGCCAAGATGTATGTGAATATTCAATCCTTTATCGAGGAAATGAATCTGGCCTATGAGACCAACTTTAAAGTAACCAAGGAAACCTTATTAGATGATCTAAGAGTCATACTTACCCACTTAGAAGAAAAACGAAAGCAAGAACAAATCGAGTTCGTTCATGGAATTGGAAAACGGAAGACCAAACTGCAGAAGTTGACAGAAGAATTGCAGACTTACTATGAACGTCAGGAGAGATACAATACCCACAACCAATTATTTGAAGGAAGAAACAGCTACTCCAAGACAGATACAGATGCGACATTCATGCATATGAAAGACGACCATATGCGCAATGCTCAATTAAAACCTGCTTACAACGTTCAGATTGGGTAGAGAGTGAGTATGTAACAGGAGTTGGGATATTTCAAGATCGAAATGATACCACAACCCTTATTCCTTTTTTAGACGAAATGGAATCCCATCTAAAAATGTGGTATCAGAACATCATTGCAGACTCTGGATATAAAAGCGAAGAAAATTATCTTTATCTGGAAGGAAAAGAGCAGACTTATTAAATAAAGCCTCAAACCTATGAACAATGGAAAAAGAAAAGTTTTAAAAATAACATTAGTAAACGAGAAAATATGTTTTACAATGAACAGACAGATGAATATACCTGTCACAATAGAAAACAGCTTAAGCCCATTGGAATCACCCATAGAACATCAGCAACAGGTTACCGATCCGAATTAACCGTTTATGAATGCGAAGATTGTAGTGGATGCCAATTCAAAACGAAATGTACAAAATGTACAAAGGCAAAAGGGAACAGAAAGATGCAAGTATCTAAAACGTTTATTGAAAAACGTCAGGTATTATATGAGAATATTACATCCGAGGAAGGGACGTTGTTAAGAGTCAATCGTTCCATTCAGGTAGAAGGAGCTTTCGGCGTCCTAAAAAACGACTACGATTTTAATCGATTCTTAACACGTGGCAAAAACAGCGTCAAAAATGAGTTTATTCTCTTATGCTTTGGTTATAACGTGAATAAACTTCATGCAAAAATTCAGAAAGACCGTGTTGGAAAGTCGCTTCATGATCTAAAAATAGCATAATATATTATCGAAAAAAGCCTTGAGTTGAAGGCTTATTTATCCATGTCTAAAATCAGCCATGCCACGGAGGGAGTTTCTCCAAAGATGGGCTGATTTTTTATTTTCAACATAAAAAGAGAGCGCCGCTAACTACCTAAGGTAGTTTTGCGACACCCCCTTCTAGTATGTAATTATTTGTCTATTTGAACACTTGTAGCTTTAGGGGGCTCTTCAGCAAAAATAGTGACTTGTACCAGAGAAGTTATAGCTAGGATGCTGAATATTAAAGAAAATACCAGCTTCTTCATTATTATCACCTCACATTTGAATATTTTTTCTGGCATCATTAGCCAAACAGCAATAATCTTGACTCTTTTTATAGGATTGTTGATTGGCATAATAATTAGATAATTTTTCTGCAGCTTCACTTAATTCTTTCCAATTTTGTTTTTCTTGAAGGTAACGGATCGCTATTTCTTCGATATATTTACGCGATTGCTCTTGATCAATGTTATATTCTAATTGTAGAAGATATAATTTTATTTGATTAGTGATAATGTTATATTTTTCAGTAATTTTAAGTCCCTTTTTAATCCATCTTGTTGCATCTTCAATATTCTTGACGGCATAATAACTTTCAGCCAAGTAATAAATTGTATTGGTTATCCGTTCATGACATCCTTTTTTTAGATTTAAACTCTTGTGATAATAATCAATAGCTAAATCGTGTTGATCTACCTTAGAGTACATATACCCCAGATTGTGGTATATATTGCTTATCAGATATGGGTCATTGTGTTTTTCAGTGATTTTTAAAGATTTTTCCAAATGATGTTTTGCTTTATCATACTCTTTAATACGCATGTAATTAATGGCTAAAATAGATTGGGTTTCGACACTGCGTAGGTAATCCATATTTTGATTGGATAGATCTAAAGCAGTATTTGCATAATGTATGGCTAAGGTAACATGATTTAGCCTAGTGTGAACGAGGGATATTAAGTAAGTCAATTCGGGTTCATCAATATGAATTTGATAGCCGATTTTTTCTGCTTTTGAGTAATAATCTAATGATTCTGAAAAATTGTTATGTAAATATTGATAAAGTCCATAAAAGTAATAGAAATAGTACTTTTGTTTATCGGGAAGATGTTTCTCTAATGCTTTGAATTCTTGAATGATCTTCTTGCTTTCATCGAAATTATATAATAATAGATGGTGTCTTAATGAAAATAATCGAAATCGGATGAATACAGTTGTATCTTCAATTCTACTTATGTCATTACTAATAGACTTTTCCATTTTGATAGCATTATCTTTATCTCTACTTTTTACTACTTCATACCACTCATCCAGTTTTCTATTTATTTCTTTAATCCTCTGTGTATCTTCTTCCAATGAGGGAATCTCTAGTCTTTTAAACAGAAGATTGACGACATCTCGATGTGGTTTAGCCGTGTTATTTTCGATCTTGCTTAAATAAGATTTAGAAATAATTCCGTCAGCTAATTGTTCTTGAGTAATTCCTTTCTGTATTCTATGGTATCTTATTTTATCACCTGTCTTCAAAAATACCACCCCCTTGAAGTTGGGAAACTTAACTTAAAAAAGTTATTTTAATTAAGGAATATTATACCATGTTTCCGAATTGATGGTAAATATACTATCTATTAAAATTTAATTTAGAATTAGCATTTTATACAAAACATCTTTCAATAATGTAATAGGGGGTGATTATAATGAAATTGAAAAGAGTTGTATCAAAGTCTGATCACATTTGCGTAGCTTTTTGTTAATACACGCTCCTAAGATTTAGGGAGGAAATGAAGATATAGCCAAATATATCCTCCCTAAATCACCTAAACAATATAAATTAAAGCAATGATTCTTATATAATATAGATTTGGGTGAAATAATCAAGAGATCAAATTTACTTATAGGAAGAAATCAAATTCAACTAACTGTAAGTAGACGTAAATAATCAAAAATATATTTGTTATGATGAGAGGAGTGAAAAAATGCGCTTAAAAAACCATCTTAATTTTAGAGGAAATAAAAAAATAACGAGATTACTTTTCATATGTATGGTAGCTTAAATAAGGATATGATTATTGAAGTAGATGACTTTGATAAATGGTGGGAATTATAGAAAGAAAGATTAATGAGGTAAAGAAAAATATAAAATTAAATTTATACAATGAATATTTTGAAAGTGAAAAACAGTTTGATAATATTGATGATGTAAATTCTATTGATGCTGTTTTTATATGTTTTGATAGTCATGATACGAGTGTTTTACAAACTATTTTTGATTATTTTAACAGAAGAAAAATTCCTGTTTTTATTTCAGGTTATATATTTGGTATGGTAAGAGCTCTTGAAGTGAATCAAGATTTTTTAGATGAAAACCGTGAAGCTGAAAATAATATCCACAAATGGATTAATGAAAATTCAGGACTAGGATTGCTTGGTGATTTATCTGCAATATTACTTTCTAGATTGTGGTTACAAAAGCTATTTTCATTATTAGATTTTGATTTGAAAGAGTTAAGTTATAACTATTTAACTCCTTCAATGGAAAATGATAATTCGTTTAAAATTAAAGAACTTCAAACTGATTTTGATGAGTCTGAAAAGACTTTGAACATGCTAAAAAATGATGATGAAAGAAATTATTTTTATAATCAAATACTTTTTTCTAATGCACTTCTATTGTACAAAAAGTTCTATATTAATAGTGATTCTAATATATATGATGAAATTATACGGCTAAATACTAAATTCGAATTAGATTTAATTGACGAAGAGGATAAAGATCTTAATGAGTATGAGAAAATATTGTCTGAGAAATACATAGATTGTAAGGATACTAGGTATTCCATGAATGAATTTTCCATAAAAATGTTAGAAGCAAAAGATATTGATAATGATTGCATCAAAAAATATCAAGAAAATCAGTCAGAATTAATTGATTTATCAATAAACGCTTTGAAAAAGAAAAAAGAAATGTATTTTGATGAATTAATCAAAGAATGGGATGAAAAAAGAGACATTAAAATAGTAAAAGATGTTTTATTTGGAAAACGCGACATTTATTTATATCCACATGCAAAACTTATAGGTTTTAAGTTTGCAAAATTATTATATAAAGCTCCTGCATTTGAATTAAATCTAACTAATTATTTGAAGCAAAATGATCCAAGTCAAATAACAATTGAAAATATTTTGAAATCAGTTTTTCAAATTGAAGTAAATAAAGAATTTTATAAAGAGATAGGTAACGAAATGATTTTATTTTTATCAGACATAATAAGAAAGGTTGAAAGGGATTGAAGAATGAAAAATAAATCTTTTACAAATTTACTTTTAGGGATTGGTGTAACAAATTTCGGCGATAGTTTGTTTATGATTGCTATCCCGATCATTATCTATGCCCAAACTAAAAATAATCTTCTATTATCTATCAGCGCCTTAACATCAGTTATTCCAATCATTCTTGGCTTTCTTCTTGGGCCTTTATTTAATAAAATGGTCTCAAAAAAGAGTCTCATCTTTCTTCAAATCATCCAGATGTGCTCGGTGTGTTTAGTTTTTTTTGTGATATTTATTGGCATCAATCATTACAATTTTGTTTTCATTGTTATTGGAGAATTCATCTTCAGTCTTAGTAATTACGGTTCTTATATATTAACGCAGGTCATTGTACCTAAGGTGGTAGAAGAAAAAGAACTGGCAAAGGCAAATAGTTTATTAACGGCAAGCCGAAATATTATCAATGGAACAGCAGATGTGATAAGCGGTATCTTAGTTACGGTCATAAGTTATTTTAGTATTTTTATATTTGATCTCATTACATATTTCATAACGATATTATTTTTTGCCGGAGTCGAAGTTTCAAACGATAAAGGAAAGAATACAGATCAAGTTCGATTGAGAGAGTCGATAAAAAATTACCGTACCCAAATAAGAGAAGGTATCAGCGAAGTTTTTAGTAATAAATTTGTCGTCGGAATTCTAATTATTGCGGTGGTTTTACAATTCCACACTAAAATAAGCTTAATTACAGTCGTAGGGTATTTTGCGGACGGCGGAAAATCTTATTTATACGGAATTTATTTTGCAGTGCTTTTAATAGGGTTCAGCTTAGGAAGCTTAAGCTCAACAAAGATTAAAGATAAAATCGAATTTTCTAAATTGACCGTAGGATCATATGCTTTTGCAGGCATCGCTTGGCTTTTATTGGTTTTCTTATTTAAAGAGATCGGTGTATTAATCGCAACCTTTATTATGACGTATATTTCGGGCATATTTGAAATCTTAGTCGTTACAAAATTTCAGGAAATATATAAAGATAAGCTTGGAAATATATTCACCATCTTTATGGCAATCGCCGCTGTTGCTCAGATAGCCGGCTTATTAATCGCCCCATTCATGATTAAACTATTCGGAAATGCGAATATTATTTTGTATTTAGGTATACTTAATTTTATAGCGATAGCTTTGTATGCTTTAAATAGCTATGCTGTCAGGAAACATAAAGAAAAAGAGCTGGATACTATTTAACACTGATTCATATAAACAATTCATACCATAATATCAAGAAGCTCGACACCATATATGATACCATTGTATAATATATAGAGAGAAGTGATAAGCTTGTCGAAGTGGGAAAAGTTATTAAATAAAATAACTTCCCTGTCAAAGGACGTAAGGTTTGCGTTTGTGTCAAGTTTTTCTCGATCAACCTTTAACACTAGCAGTTACAGCATTCTATTATTGTACACTTTCCATAGCTACCACGCTATCGCTTGGTGGTCTGGGTTAATTAGTTAGGTCTAAGGAACCTAACTAATTAACCCAGGTATTTCGAATACTTTTCATAAGATTTCCTATTGCCGTTTAGTGAGCAGTATACAGGCTGATTGAGCCTTGCTTTACTCCAATCGATGGATGAGTGCTCTCTCGTAGAATTTGTGCTAATCTTACGGTTTTCTTCACGTCACGTTGTTTTCTTTCACTTCTTCGTTGATGTGCGAGATAAGTACTTCTTAATGTTTTATTTAAGATTCCTTGTTTCACTTTTATCATCGCTTCTGCACCTTCTAAACTCCAATGCATTCCTCGCTTTTTCATCCGGTAGGATACATGACGTTGGTTGGATTCCATTGCCCCTAAACTTCTTGCATCCTTTGGTGGGTTTTTTACTTTTTCTACTTGTTTCTGTTCATCGAGTGTACTTTCATATGTATCCAACCATAACGTAAAATCATCTAGATTGTGTTCTTTTAAAGCCTTTCCTATTGAATCCTTGTACTCGCTCTTCCCACCACCTATTGTCCTATTTAATGCCTGTGCAATATGATAGGGGTCTAACTGGTTTAAAACAGCATAACGAGACTGTGAAAAGGCTTCTTGAAACTTCTCCGCAGTATAGCCTTGTCCTCCATCGCTATTTGAAACAATCTGTGTATTAACTCGATAACCATTTCTTTATCCGCCTTAGCTTGTGCTTTTCCTACACGTCTTACGATACTTCCTATGGTTTGATGACTAATGTTAACTGCTATCCATTCCTGTAATATACGTGCGGATTCACGATAGGTACTCTCACTTGCTAGTTCTGCTACTTTCACTTCAACTAAAGGACTATATCGCTGGTATTTCCGTATTCCTATCCACTCATCAAAAGGATAGTGAGAGTCCCCCTTTTTGTCACCCATTAATGTATGTTGGAAACGTACAGCGCTAAACGTAAATTGAATCGTTTTCCAATCTTCCCTTTTTACGAACCAACCTTTTTCTTGTTGTTTTTCCTTAATAACTTGGTTTAGCTGAGTAAAAATCTCCCCTATCAAAGAAACAAATACTTCATGCATATAAATTTGAATGTTTTCCTCTAACTCAATTAAATTATTTGTATTCTTTATTAACTGATATAATGTTGATATAATATTATCCATGAGAAGGCCTCTTTCTAAAATGTATTTGCGTGGAAGCATACATTTATGATAGAACGCCTTCTCTTTTTTGGCTAGTATTTCCTATTAAAATCCTCGAGAATTATTTTACACATAAAATTAAAAAAATTAGGGAAATTAGGGAACCCTTTTTTTAAATTCTACGTCTATATGTTTGAAAAGGAAAAAAAGGGGGTGAAAATGTAAAGAGAACGCTAAGTATGATTTTAGCACTTTTTTTAGTAATTACACTTACTTCCGCTACATTTGCAATGGATAATGGTGTAAATACAAGCTCATCATTGGTTAAATCCTACTTAATAGGCTTTTATGTAATGGTAAATAAGGAAGTCATTAATACGCATGGAGGAAAAGTAAAAAAACAGTTTAAACATATCCCAGTTGTTTCGGTGGAACTTTCAGAACAAGCATTTGATTCTTTGTCTATGAATCCAAAGATTGCTTATATTGAAGAAGATGCAAAAGTGTCGATCAATAATCAAACAATTCCTTGGGGAATTCCTCATATTCAGACAACAGAAGCACACCAACAAGGTTTTACTGGGAAAAAGACATTGGATGAGAATGCAGTTCCTTTAGGGAATAGCTTTGAGTATGGGAATGGGTTAATAAAGGTTAATAATTAACATAATGAACAACACCTTTTTTGAAGAAATTAATGAATATTTGTACTCCATAACCATGTTTCTATTATATATTTAAAGGGAATGAGAAATGGTGAAAAAGTTATTTAGTACTCTTATTATCTTAGCATTAATGATCGCATCTTTTGGTGGAGTTACTTTTGCAAAAGGAAAACCATTAACGGAAAAACAAGTAAATCAAATTAAGGCTAATTTTGGTAAAGCAGGAATAGATCAGGAAACGCAATTAAAGCTTATTGAGAAGATCGAGAATGGGGAAATCCTCGGTGCCAATAATCCCAAAATGAAAGATAAGGGTAAAATTAAGGAGAAAAAGTTTATAGATAAGAATGGTATTCCTGGTTATGAAAAGAAAATTATTTATCCTGATGGTTCAGTTGATATTACATCTGTCTCTGGTGGTACAAGTAGAACTGGTTCTGGTTATGTAAATTACATAGGAAGAAAGGTATCTAGATTAAGTGGAGGAATATATGCTTCATTTCTAGCAGATTATACGAATGTACAATACGGATATGATAGTTTAGATAGAGTATATGAATGGTATATTTCTGGTGTTTCTGATATTTCCAATATAACTTTAACTGTTGCCCAATCAAAAGAAACATCTTCAAGTGATGCTTATGGTTATCTTAGATTTACTGGGTCAGCAGGTGGTTATTATACTAGTACTTTCTATCTTAAACTGTTTGTTGGAAATGATACCGACTGGGATTCAGGAAATTGGTAGTAAATTTATACTTTGATATAGAAGTGATTTTATAATTATTAACGCTCACGTCATTGTCGGTGAGAAAGCGTTAACAATGTTACTACTCATCATTCTGTGATAGATAATGAGTGGTTATATGATATAAAGATTATGAATTTAGATTAATAAGTCAGCATATAGCAAGGGAGGTAAAAATATTGATTGGGAATGTAACATTTCAAATACTATCATTCGCCGGATTGATTCTTCCTTTAATACTTCTTATTTTAATGGTTGGAATTTATCGACTAGTAGTAAAGCAGCACAAGGAATTTTTACGAATAGATGAACGTAACTTAGCTTTTCAAGAACAGCAGATAGAGGCAATTCGAAAAATCCAACAAAAATTGTCGGATATTAATAGATGAATAAGAAAACACTAATTATTTAGAATGGGAAAATTGAAGGTAAGCGTCAAATAAACCACACGTAATTAAAAAAACAGGGACTGTCCAAAAAGTGATATGTGATATGCTCCCCTTAAGTTTAAACAGATTTTTGTTTTTTAACCTGTCTACCTTAAGGGGAGCATATCATGATACGAATGACAGGGTGAAAATCGGTCCCTTTTCTAGGGGCGGAAAAAGCAGGACAAATACACAAGCAGTTGACCATGATTTTGGGAATGAATTTATTACACCATTTGGGATTTTAGATGTAAGCAATAATCAGCTTCATCTAGAATTCACCAAATCAAATATGACAGCGGATTTTATGGTGGATGCCATTGAAGCCTAATTGAACGTGGGTTTTCTTTGATTCGTTTTAAAATAAAAAGTATGTTATGATAAGATAATTCTAGCAATTATCATGATGAAGGAGTTCGTTTTTTATGTTAACCGAAAAACAAAAAGAAGCTTTAAGAGCATTACCCGCCGTTTCAACAATCCTTCAACTTCCAGAAGTGAAGAAGCTGATAGAAAGTTCTCCGTTAAATTTGGTCTCGGATATTATTTCAAAAACGATTGAAATTGAAAGAGAAAAGATCTTACAATCGGATACTCCTACTGTGCTTTCGCTATCTACTATTTTAGAAAAAATAAGCCATCAATATAAACGGTTAACGACTCCCCATTTAAGATCTGTCGTAAATGGTACAGGAGTAATCTTACATACCAATTTAGGACGAGCAAAATTATCCAATGAGTCAATTTTAGCTGCACAACTAGCAGCTACAGATTACACCAATTTAGAATATACCCTATCAACTGGAAAACGGGGTTCTCGTTACGATCATGTGGAAGATTTACTGGTTCAACTTACAGGTGCTGAGGCCGCACTCGTGGTGAACAATAATGCTTCTGCTGTGATTTTAATCTTAAAAGAGATGGCACAAGGAAAAGAAGTCATTGTATCCAGAGGACAACTTGTTGAGATAGGCGGTTCTTTTCGCGTATCTGAAATCATGGCTCAAAGTGGTGCCCATCTAATGGAAGTGGGAACAACAAACAAAACCCATCGGTATGACTATGAGCGAGCGATTACCGATCAAACCGGTTTATTAATGAAAGTACATACGAGTAACTTTAAAATTATTGGATTTACCAAAGAAGTCTGCTTGAAGACACTTGTTGAAATTGGCAAAGAACATCAGATCCCTGTGTATGAAGATTTAGGTAGCGGAGTTCTCTATGATTTCAAAAAACATGGGATTGGCAATGAGCCAACGGTACAAGAGACTGTTAAAGCAGGAGCTGATCTTGTTTCTTTTAGTGGCGATAAATTACTTGGAGGCCCTCAAGCCGGTATCATCGTCGGTAAGAAAAAGTGGATTGATCGTTTAAAGAAAAATCAACTTACCCGTTCTCTTCGAGTCGATAAAATGACGTTAGCTGCTTTGGAAGCAACCTTAAGACACTATTTGCTTGAAGAAGCTCAAGATAAGATACCTACTCTAAAAATGATTCTCATGAAGGAGAAGATAATTGAAGAAAAAAGTGAAAAACTCTATAGTATGTTAAAACCAGTGATAGCTGAGCAATTTGAAATGAAGATCATCGATGGATTTTCTGAAATCGGTGGAGGATCAATGCCTGATGTTCAGCTACTAACCAAATTGATTAGTATCAAACCAAAGCATATTCCCGTTCATAGATTCGAAGAGGCTTTACGAATCACATCCCCACACATCATTGGCAGAATCTCAGATGAACAATTTTTCTTAGATGTGAGAACCATTGAACCAAAGGAATTTGATTTAATTGTAGAAAAAATACAATGGATTGCAAAAAACTAGAGAGGCGCCTGTTTCGCCTCTCTATTGTATAATTCAGCTTTTCATAATTTTTTCCCTTCAATACTTACATTTCTTTATTAATTTCGTTCAATAATATTGGCGTAATTACATACGTACTATTATTTAATTTTTTGTTTTCAATTTGGGATATGGGCATAATGCCTAATAATGAACTAGTTAAGAAAGCTTCATCACATGATTCAAGAAAATGATTAGGAATCGTATCAATGATTACATTAAATCCTAGTTTTTTAGCAATATTTATTATTTTATTCCGTGTCACGCCTTCTAATAAACCACAAGAAGTTTTTGGCGTATAGATGTTGCCATTACAAACTAAAAAAAGATTACTTCTTGTTCCTTCAGTAATAGCCCCTATTTCGTTAAGAAAAATAACTTCATCATAACCTTTACGTTGAGCTTTTTCCAATTCTAATTTATTCAGAAGATAATTTGTTGTCTTGTGGTAAAGTAATGGATTAGCACTATGTCTTATAACATTTGACCGACTAATCTTAAAACCCCTTTCATAATCTTCTTTTTGATATGGAAAATGATTCGCAGAAATGATTATATCAGCTGGTTCATTTTTAATAGATTGTATAACGACAATGCGTAAAGCAACTTTCTTTTCATCAATATGCTTGATAAAATATTCCACTTGTGAAATTAATTCTTGTTTTGAAATTTCAACATAAAGATTAAAAAACTTTAAAGATAGAAATAAGCGATCGATATGAGATTTTAAATCGATTGCCTTTTTATGATAAACGGTTAATGTTTCAAAAATGCCTGTCCCCAAAAAAACATTGCTTGAAATAAGGGGAATACAATTATTCATTATTTTACCATTATATAGAATCACACATCTTTTCCCCTTTCTATATTCTACGATCTAAGAACCTCAAAGAGTGCCTTTCCCTTTGCTAGACTCTCATCATATTCCTTTTCAGGATCAGAATCCCACACAATTCCCCCACCTACTTGAAAATGTGCAGTCCCATCTTTAATCACAATGGTTCGAATCGCTATATTTAGATCGGTATTCCCTCTAAAATCGATATATCCAATCGATCCAGTGTAAACATTTCTTTTTGTAGGCTCTAACTCATCAATAATCTCCATCGCTCGAATTTTTGGTGCCCCAGTAATCGATCCTCCCGGAAAGGTAGCTTGAATTAGATCAACAACATCGTACCCATCATCTAAAACAGCTCTGATCGTTGAAACTAAGTGGTAAACGGTTGTATATTCTTCAACTTTAAATAAATCTACGACTTCAACTGTCCCTGTTTTCGCAACTTTACCAAGATCATTTCGTTCTAAATCTACAATCATCAAAAGTTCTGCCTTTTCTTTTTCACTATTTTCTAATATACTTTTGTTTTTTGCATCTTCTGCTGGTGTTGATCCTCTTGAAATCGTTCCTTTTATAGGTCTTGTTTCAATTACACGATCTATTAGCTTGATAAATCTCTCAGGTGAACTGGAAAGAATATAACTGTCCCCAATATCAAGATAAGCAGCAAATGGTGCAGGATTTTTTTCCCTTAGGTGAAGATAGAGTTTAGAAGGAGTTTCTTTAATTGTTGCGGAAAAGCGTTGTGTATAGTTAGCTTGATATATATCTCCATTCTTAATATACTCTTTAATTTTTGCTATACTTTCAAAATATTCTTGTTTACTCATGTTCCCTTTAAATGCGCTATGATCTTTGTTTCTATCGGGATAAGGTGGAGTTTCATGATAAAGATGCAAGTTCATTGACTTTTTTGTTTGTTTTATTTTCCTCTCCCACCATAAAATCCGTTCATTTTCATTTTCTCTAACACCACTATCAACAATAAATACCTTCTCATTGTAATGATCAAAGATAACTCCACCATCATAGAGTCCAAAAAACATATCTGGTATTTGAATATCATCAAGTGTGTTCGTTGGAAGCTTTTCAATAAAATGAGCAAGGTCATAAGCAAGATAGCCAACTAATCCTCCAACAAATGGAAATTCTGTATTATTTTTAACTTTATATTTAATAAGCATGTCCTTTAATATTTTAAAAGGATTACCTATTATTCTATCATGTCCAGTTGGAAGATTAAGATCAGTTTGATTACCTATCGTTTTTAAATAGCCAAAAGGATTCGCCACAATGATAGAATAACGTCCTAATTCCGCAAAATTTTGATTACTATCAAGAAACATAGGATATTTTTCATTAGCTATTGCTTCAAATAAATCCACACTTTTAATAGATATACTACATGGTTTGATAATCATTCTTTTTCGCCTCTCTAGTATGATACAAGAAATTTCTAAGCATATCTATGCCATGTTCCGTCAGAATGGCTTCAGGATGAAATTGTATCCCTTCGATTAACTTATATTTATGTCGTATACCCATAATTTCTCCTTCAGCAGTAGTTGAAGTAATGATGAAGTCTTCAGGTAGTGATTTTTTATCCACAATTAATGAGTGATATCGTGTGACATTCAGAGGATTTTTGAGCCCTTTAAATACACCTTTACCATCATGAGTAATCGGATGAACTTTTCCATGTACTGGGGCTAAGGCATGAACAATCTTTGCACCAAATGCTTGAGCAATAATTTGATGACCTAAACAAATTCCCAAAATAGGAAATTCATCGGATAATTGCTCCACTACCGAAACAGAAATCCCTGCTTCGTTTGGCGTACATGGCCCCGGTGAAATCACTATCATTTCTGGATTCATCGTTCTAATTTGGTCAATGGTTAATGCATCATTACGATGAACTTCTACCGACTCTCCTAGCATTTTTAAGTACTGAACTAAATTAAAGGTAAAAGAATCATAATTATCAATCATTAATATCATTAGCACAACTCCCAGAGATTTAATAACGATTTAATTATATTTCCATTCCACAATGAAAACAAGAAAATGGCTTTGTTATCGTTTCTTGTTGAATCTCATGTAATAGTCAAAAAAATGCCGGGCGCACAACGAAAAAGAGACATTATTACAAATGCCTCTTCTCCAAATGTTTTCCACTTATCGATCTTTTTATCAGCTCAAATGTCTCAGTAGAAATCTTCCCTTTCCCGGAAGCAAGCAATTGACCATTTAAGATCACGGCTGGCACCCTAAGTGTAAAAATTGTTTTGATCGCTTGCCAGAGAGAAAGTTTATATCTAACAACATCTTTGATGATGCGAGGAAAAAGATATCCTTTATTTCTCGGATCAACTATATCTAAGGATAGATTTTCCCCAAATTCTTTACTTAATTGCTGATACAATTCTCCAGTATTGTGTATAACGGCTCTTTCCTTAAGATAAAGATCCATCTTACCTATCTGTTGAAGAAACTCTCCATCAAACGGCACACAACATGCGGCAACAAGTTCGTCCTGCTCCCTAACAATGATCACACTTGGTTTTACCATGAGTCCCTCCTAAATCATATATCCTAAACACTGAATCCTTTATGTTCCTCATGTGCTTTCTTTAATGTTTTTATGGCAAAAATAATCAAAACGATAGCCAAAATAAACAAAGCTACTCCAAATCCACCTAATACATAATTAGATAATTTTGCATCTGCTAAGGTTAAATTCTTATAGGACAATTGTGCCAAGGCGGTTAAGGTTACAGCAAACATAAAAATCATTGGATATAAAGTAAATTTATTATTTTTACCGATCTTGGCTAACCAAACAGATACGGTGAGTAGTGCAACTGCTGCCAACAGCTGATTAGCAGAACCGAAGATTGGCCAGATCGCTTGCCAGTTACTTAAAGCAAGTAGTCCCGAAGCAACTACCGTTACGATAGTGGCTACATAAGGATTCGTCCCTAAGTTTTTGGCTACACTTCCATTGGCGGAATCCCTTTCAAAAAACTCTTGGAAGATATATCTGCCAAGTCTTGTAGCTGTATCCAATGTGGTTAATGCAAAAGCAGAAACAACAAGAGAGGTAAAGGTGGTTCCTACACTATGGGGAATGCTTATTTTCTCTAAAAAGCTTCCAACACCAGTTGAGAATAATGCAACAGGGCCCCCATTACCAATGGCTGCAGCATAATCACCTTTTGTTAACATTGCAGCCGTAATTAAAGCTACCGTTGCCAATGTACCCTCAATTAACATTCCACCATAACCAATAATTCTAGCATCTGTTTCTTTATCAATTTGTTTTGCCGTCGTACCTGAAGCGACCAAAGAATGAAAACCAGAAATTGCTCCACAGGCAATGGTTACGAATAAGACAGGGAACATATAACCCAAATTAGTTTTAAATCCTCCAAAGCCAGTTAATTGAATCGTTGGATTGTAAAAAAATAATCCAATAATTGCTCCTGCCATCATTCCATATAACAAAAATGAATTTAAATAGTCCCTAGGTTGGAGTAAAATCCAAACAGGTGCAATCGAAGCAACAATAACATAGATCATTAAGATGGTAATCCATTGATTAAAAGATAATACCAAGGGGAATTTTATTCCAAACCAGATCGATAAAAGTAATAAAGCCACGCCAACAATCGTTCCAATAATCACTGGGAAATTATTTCGATAAACTGTAAAACCATAAACAATCGCTATGACAATAAATAGCATAGAAGCAGTTCCAGCTTCAGGTACCGCAACAAAAGTATTTGCAACAATGTTAGCAAAAACAGCGATTATTAAGACTAAAGTTAACCAAGCAAATATATTAAATAAAGTCTTTCCTGATTTTCCCATCGTATGATCAATAATGATCCCAATCGATTTCCCTTTATGGCGAATCGAAGCAACGATAGAAGAAAAGTCATGAACGGCACCTATAAAAATAGAACCCAAAACAATCCAAAGAAATGCAGGAATCCAACCAAAGACTGCTGCCGTTACAGGACCAATAATCGGTGCCGCACCTGCGATAGAAGCAAAGTGATGACCCAATAATACAGGTGCTTTGGCAGGTACATAGTCAACCCCATCTTTCATGGTATGGGCTGGCGTTTTCCTTGAGTCATCTAAATCTAAATGTTTTACTAAAAATCCGCCATACACTTTATAAGCAATAACAAAAGCAATAATTGCAATACCAAGTAAAACTAAAGCACTCACTTTAATCCCTCCCCTTTATTTTTTTATTAACCAAGCCATCTTTTTCTTAGGCCTATCCATGAATGGAAGATAAAATTGCTGTACCTCCTTTCCCTTTTTATTACTTATCACTCTGTTTGAGTGAAGATCAACAGCCAAACATCTTACATCTGCCCATCCTTTTAAAGAAAGATTAAAAGACTTGCGATATTTGAACTGTTTAATCATTTCTTGTAATTCTTTAGGGAAATGTTTAGTAACGATTACTCCTGTAATCATACTAGACATATGCTCAGAATGCGGCTTTACAAAATAATCAACCGCTTGAGTTAAAAACAGCTGAAATTGTTTGATTTGATCTTCTGTAATCACATCAACTTGCTGGATAAGACAGTATTCAAAATTCTCTGCCCGCCAAAGTTTTAGGTTCTTTGAACCAAAGTAGCTTTCGTTATGTATCTCTGATTTTGCGAAAATTTGAATAGATTGTCCCAATATTTGTACATCCTTAGTAACATCAAAATTCCTATTTAACCTTAAGGCTATTTCCTGAAAATATTCATGGTATTCCACTCTGTTCCGACCACCCATCAAAGAATACAAGCGTTCTATTTATAATTTATATGAGTTAAAAAGATATTAAATTCTTTAATTCTTCAACGTTTTAAAAAATCCTGCTGTAGTTTATCCAATTTTTAAAAAATTAAAATTAATATCATTTGTTGCATTTTCTACCTCAAGAGAATAAAATTATAATATTCAAATGAATTTTTGAATAGGAGGAAAGATATATGACTCATTCAAATCAACATCACAATAATTATGATCACCATGTTCATCATAACCATCATGGACACATGCATACTCATACTTCTAATAAGAAATTATTAATGATTGCCTTTTTCATCATCACAGGATTTATGATTGTTGAAATTATTGGCGGTTTTCTTACAAACTCCCTTGCCCTTCTTTCAGATGCCGGGCATATGTTGAGTGATTCAGTTGCATTATTTTTAAGCCTTTTGGCCTTTTGGTTCTCAGAGAAACCAACAAATGCCATGAACAGTTATGGCTATAAACGGGCAGAAATCATTGTAGCGTTAATTAACGGGATCGCACTTGGTGTGATTTCAATATATATCTTCTATGAAGGTATTCAACGCCTTTTTCAACCAGCTAAAGTACAAAGTATGGGCATGTTATGGATCGCAGTTCTTGGTCTTCTTGTCAATGTAGTGACTGCATGGATTTTAATGAAGGGTGAAAAAGACAATTTAAACCTAAGAAGTGCTTTTCTTCATGTATTAGGAGATTTAATGGGTTCTGTCGGTGCTATAGTTGCTGCATTGTTGCTATGGGGTTTTGGTTGGCAGATAGCAGACCCAATTGCAAGCATCCTCGTTGCTATTTTAGTTTTAGTCAGTGGATGGCGAGTAACAAAATCCTCTATTCATATTCTAATGGAGGGAGTACCTACAAATATTCAGCTAGATAAAATTCGATCCACTATTTTAGAAGTACCAGAAGTCGAATCGATTCACGACTTACATGTATGGTCTATCACCTCAGGATTTCCTTCATTAAGCTGCCATATTGTATTAAATAATAATATAACCGAGTTTAGCTTCGAAAATATATTACTCAAGCTTAAACATAACCTGAAAAAGGATTTCGGAATCGAACATAGTACTATTCAAATCGAAACAATAGAACTATGTGAGAGTGGTGAAAGCTGTGACTAATTCACATATTTGTAGTAAAACCGATCAAAAGGAGAAAATGGTTATTCAAAACCAGCTTTCACAAATTTCTGCTGAAATTATTGCAAATTGGTTTAAAGCTTTTTCAGATATAAACAGAGTGAAAATTGGATTTCTTCTTCTTCGACAAGAAGAATTATGTGTGCATGATATTTCCCAACTTTTAAACCTTTCGATTGCAAACACAAGTCATCATCTTCGCTTAATGAAAACTTTAGGAATTACTTCAACCAAAAAACAAGGAACTACCGTTTTATACTCATTAAAAGATGAACACGTAAAAGAGATTTTAAACTTAAGTTTCATGCACCTATTAGAAGAAAATTAAGAAACAAATCATATTTAAAAATAGAGTTACACAAACTACTGGAGAAAAGCTCATAAAGATGAAATGTCAGAAAAAGAAATCGCACAAATCGAAGATAAAAACCAAAATCGAATTGAGGCAATTGACGGATTTAGAGGTGAAATCCAAGATGAAGTCCATAATCAACAAGATAACGTTTAAAAATAATTACTGATACCTTCCATTAAAATAGCAAGCCTTCGCTTGCTATTTTTTGCGTATTTCAATGAAAATGATGTTAATGAAATTCTACAAAATTTTTAATTCTTTTGTAACTTTTTGCTCTCATTTTCGTCTTATTAATAGATTGATAAAAACAAGGAGGAAAAACATGAAAACAAGATTACATTGGATGGTTATCCTTCTAATCTCTCTAATTCTCATTTTTTCTACTGTCTCTTGTTCAAATAAAAATGAGCAGACAACGCCTAACGAAGAGCTAAAAACAGGTACTGAAGAACCAAACCAACAAACAGAAACTTTTCAAGACCAGGGAATTTACACTGGACAAATTGACAATAATTCTGTGGAAATAAGAACTAAAAATGAGATCATGGCACTTCAATTGACAGATGAGGTTAGACAAGTGATTGAAACTTTAGTGGAGAATGATGAAGTCACTTTTGAGTATGAGAAAAATAAAGTTGGACAATTGATTCTAACGAAATTAGAAAAAATAAATTCTTACAAAACAAGTCAAAGAAAACTTCCTAAGGAAAAAGATATAGAAATCTTTGTTGAAGGAACTAAAGAATTAAGAAAAGCATATCTAAATGAAAGTACTTTAGGGTACTCTATTTATGTCCAACCTCAATTTACTTTTAGCGGGGAAGAGCCTGGCAAAGATATTTTATTCTGGAATAATGATGGCAATTATTACATCCGTATCGAAAAGCTTCCTGATGATGTAAATATAGAGGATATGAGAAAAAATGCAGCATTAGAATTACAAACCATCGGTAAAGTATATGAAAGAAATGTTGAGGAGATTTTTGATCCATTCTTTAGAACGGCTAAATTCTTCTTAACTTCTTCTACGTCTCAACTAACACAAAATATTATGCTGATTGAAATCGATGGAACATTATTTAAATTTAAATTTAATTTCCCAAATGGTGAAGCCGCGGAAGGAGTTACGCCTAGTTTATGGGCAATGTTAAAAACGATTGATGTAAATCAATGATCTATCATAAGATTCAAAATGAGAGGTTGTTAAATGCCTCTCATTTTGAATGGGCTATTTCTTTGATTTCAAGCTGTCGACTATCCTAACTCTGATTTTATTTTGCTGCTTCATCCATTACATTGATCATCAAGCTTTCTACATGGTCAGCAGTTTTGTTCCATTCTTCTTTTTCATATTGATTTAATAAGAATGTAGGTCTAGGCATTCTAATATTAACGTTTCCGTCTTCTTCAGTAACTGTAATTTTACATGGTAAGAAGATAGAAACTTCATTTCCTAAACTAAGAATTTCATATGCTTCTCCTGCATTGCAAACTTCCAAAACACTTACCTTTTTCTTAAAGTCATATCCTTTATTTAGAATATTGTTGTGGATGTCAATGCGAGCAACAATTTTGAACGCAATCTTCTTGAGTTCAGCATCGATTGCTTCAATTGTTTGTTCAAATCCTTTATTCGATGGTACAACATATTCAAAATGTTTCATTTTCTTTCTCCCCCTATTTTTTAAAATGATCCTTCCTTTTCCATCTTTCATTTTACTTTTTTCATTAGTATTAGACAAGAATTATTCTAATTTATTTTTTGAATAGTGTTTCTCTAGAATCTTTCTAAGCTGAACTAACTCTTCTTTTGTTAGTGTAATTCCTTTTCCCATTTTCTCATGATTAGGATCCCAATCGCGTAGGTCATATTTTGGTTCACGGCCGTTCCAGCTAATTAGGTTTAGCTCTTTCTTCCATCCTTTTGCACTTTCCGAAATAACCCCCACAGTTTCTTTAATTTCAAATTTGATCTCTGCCATTATCTTTTCTCCCCTTCTAAAAATTTTCCTTTGCTCTATTATTTTAAGTAATCTTATTATATCGAACAATAGTTCGATTTTCAATTCTTTCTTTCCATAAGAAAAGGTTTGTATATTCCATCGCGCTCCGTCATCCGTGCCCTTCTATAAATAAAGATTACGGAGAGAAGGGCACTTCTGAAGGTCGCAGCTTATGGAATATACAAACCCCTAAATGACAAGTGGAAGAAAGTTATGCTTTCTTATTTTTTTAAAAAACAACCACAAACCCTTGTGGTTGCTGGCTTTTTAAGTATTGGCGGGAGTGGATGGGAATCGAACCCACCAGGGACAGCACGTGCCCCTCACTCGGTTTTGAAGACCGGGGAGAACACCAGAATCTCAGCCACTCCCTTAAGAGTTACATAACATATTATACACGTTTCGTTTACAATTGCAAGCTTACCCTATCGGGTATCTCCTTCTAGGTATATACCTATTTTTTCAAAATTTTGTATCCAAATTGGGTGTTATGCCATACATTGATGGTGTAATAGGCAAATAACTCGAAGGAGGAACAAAATAGAATGGAAAAAATGGAAATTCAACAAAGAGAACCCTTATATTCACCTTATCAACAACCAGCATTACCAACACAACCTACAATGCTTGAGGATCAACAATTTACTTATCCTTGGTTTTGGCAATATCCTAGTTATGGCCAATATCCTTGGTATGGACGCAGACCTCGTTGGGGACGCCATCCATGGTGGGGACATCAACCTTGGTGGTATGGTAGTGGCTCCTATCCTTGGTATGGTACACCCATACCTTATTCAGAGACAAATGAGGGTGCCGAAACAGAAGATGAAGATGATGTAATGACAGAACAATTTGGCTTTGGATACCCTTGGTTTGGTTATCCTGGATTTGGCTATCCATGGTTTGGATTTTATCCATGGTGGAGACGCCGTTTTTGGTGGTAAGTGATAAAGTGAAGCGAACTATTCGCTTCACTTTTTGATATAATGACGTAAGATACACTATTTTGCATGTAAAGGAGCCTTATCTATGCAAAAGCATTATATTGTTGGTACTGCGGGTCATATTGACCATGGAAAAACGACATTATCCAAAGCCTTAACGGGAAAAGACACAGACCGTCTAAAAGAAGAAAAAGAAAGGAATATCTCTATCGAATTAGGCTTTGCCCCCTTTCTGCTACCAAATGGTGATCAAGTTTCCTTAATTGATGTACCAGGTCATGAAAAATTTATTCGTCATATGGTTGCTGGTGTTGGTGGTATTGATTTAGTCTTACTTGTTATTGCAGCAGACGAAGGGATTATGCCGCAAACAAAAGAACATATGCAGATCATAGAATTACTAGGGATTGAACATGGAGTGATCGTCTTAACTAAAAAAGATTTAATTGATGATGAATTTTTACAACTTGTTGTGGAGGAAGTAAAAGAAACTATAGAGGATACCATCCTTAAAGATGCACCTATCATTTGTGTTTCAAGTACGACAAATGAAGGAATTGAAGAATTAAAGCAAATGATACAAAATCAATTACAACTAATTCCTGAACGTACTTATACTGGCTTTTTTCGCATGCCGATTGACAGAGTATTTACCTTGAAAGGAATTGGAACTGTTGTCACAGGTACAGTTTATTCTGGAAATGTCGAAGTGGGACAAGAACTAGAAATCCTACCTTCCAACCATAAAGTACGTGTTAGAAGTCTACAAGTTCACTCAGAAAGCGTTGATCAAGCATTTGCAGGCCAACGTGTCGCAATCAATCTAACTGGAATTGAAATAGAAGATTTAAAACGTGGCGATTCTGTGGTTACCCCAAAACAATGGGAACCAAGTGAACGGGTGGATATTCAATTACATATTCTTAAGGATATTGACTTTTCAATTAAACAAAATACTGAAGTAAAATTCCATGTTGGGACTTCAGAAGTCTTAGGAACGCTCCTTTTATATGATCGTAAAGAAGCGTTGCCTGGTGACACAGTCTATTGTCAGATTAAATTAGAAGAGCCTATTATTTCATCGCGTAAAGAACGATTTATTATCCGACGCCCTTCTCCAGCTGCGACAATTGGTGGAGGAATGATCATTGAACCCAATGCAGAAAAACATAAGTATCGCCAAGAAACCGTAGAGTTATTAAAGCAAAAAAGCAAAGGCACTCTAGAAGACTTGCTTTTACATCAGTTTTTAACCCTTCCACAGATTTTCTTGTCTTTAACCGACTTATCAAATCTATTCGTTTTACCAGACACTGAAATCTTGGTCGGTGTTAATAAGCTTATTCAAAATCATAAAGTAAGCCCATTTAATCAAAGTTCAGTCCCATTTTACGCTTCAAGTGACCGATTAGCAGAGCTAGAAAATAAAATTACATCGTTTCTCGAAGGTTACCATACAACTTATTCTATTCGCAAGGGACAAGCAAAATCAGAATTGATTAAACAGTTTTTACCTAAAATAAAACCAAAAATGGCACAAGAAATCCTTCAATACTGGCAGGATAAAACCTTATTAAAAGTGAAGGATGACTATATTTCTCTCTTTACTTTTTCACCTCATTTACCCGAAGAACTGCGGAAAAAAGCGGAGTTATTAGAAAAAAAATTGATCCAGCAAGAATTTAACCCTGATACATGGGATGACCTAACAAAAGAATTTGGGATCAATGACAAAGAAAAAAATGAGCTGTTTTCCTTTTTGATAAACCAAGGGAGAATTTATAAGTTAACGGATAAAATGGTTATTCATGCTCAATCCTTTGACAAGTTAAAAAAATTGGTTACAGATTTTTTAATGAAGGAAAAGCAAATAACCATCCAGCAAGCAAAGGATTTACTAAATGTTTCACGTAAATATTTAGTCCCTTTATTGGAGCTTCTAGACCAAGAGAAAGTAACGGTTCTTAGGCAAGGGCAAAATTACCGTGAACTTCGATCATTAAATTAAAGCTTTCTTTATCATTTAAAAACAGCACCTGCAATAGGTGCTGTTTTGATTAGTACACAAAGGTCGAAACAATAAGAGTACCTAACAAACCAATTACCCCTAGCCCCATTGCCCAAATCCCAAGGCCTTGATCTCCCCTTCGGTAGGCGAGATATCCTAACACGATTCCGATAGGCGCTAAAATATAGGGTAAAAAGAATAAGGATAATATAGATAAAACGATCCCAATTACAGCCGTTCCAGAATATTGTCCCGACTCTTTACTTGATTGTTCCCCATGAATATCCTCTTTAACCTTTCCCCTAAAGGGAACTATTTTTTTTGGTAATTGAGGTGTTAGTTCTGTTGCCAATTCCTCTTTTGTTAACGGCCTAAATTCCTTTAGAACTGTAATATTCTTCTTTTTCGACATGGAACTCCTCCATTCCAAAATAATCAGAATACAGTTCCTAACCTTATTATTGTTTCAATATAAGCTTAATATGTTAATCAAATATTGACAATTTTTCAAAAGGAAGATAGTATGTATCAAAATAAGGGGGCTTTCAAGTAATGATAAAAAAGGAATTTACTTTAGGGATTGATATTGATGGAACAGTAACAGATCCATATACCTTTATTCCTCATTTAAACCAATATTTTAATAAAAACTTTTTATACAATGAAATTACAACCTACGATTTAACAAAGCTTTATAATATTGATGAACAGGAATATTTAAATTGGTATAGCCATTATGGAGCTGACATTTATCAGACAGCACCATTAGCAAAAGATGCAAAGAAAACACTCTCCTATTTAAAACAAAGTTATCGTTTAATCTATATTAGTGCTCGAGAGGAGGAATACAGGTTACCTACTATGAAATGGTTTGAATCTCAAGGTCTTCCCTTTGATCGAGTTGTTTTAACAGGTTCCCCAAACAAAATCCAACAAGCAATTGAGTATGAAATCGATTTATTTCTAGAAGACCATTATGTAGCTTCCTGTCAAATGGCACAAGAATTAAACATTCCCATTTTATTATTTGATACACCTTATAATCAAGGACCATTGCCAGAACAAGTAACAAGGGTTTACTCATGGCAAGAAGCAAAACAAAAAATTAGTCAATATGCACAAAAGGTTATAAAGCGTTAATTCTTCATAACCTTTTGTGTTTGTAGCTATCTTTTTTCTTTTAATTTATTTGTATATGACCTCTTTTTTTATAGTGTACAAAGAAGCTTAAATTATCCTAGGATAAAAATTGATGTATAATAGGTTATAATGGAATTAGTGTAATCTTGATTTTGAAACTAGAGGTGAACTTTTTGTTTAAGGATATTCAATATACTGAAATAGAAGATAAGAAACATCATTTATTAATCGATGTGAGATCACCAAATGAATACCATGAAGCAACAATACCTGGGGCAATCAATATTCCCCTTTTCGATAATGAAGAAAGGGCATTGGTTGGAACAGTTTATAAGGAAAAAGGGTCTGATATTGCAAGAGAACTTGGGTTAGAAATTGTTTCTCCTAAGATCCCTCAGCTTGTAAAACAAGTAAGACAAGCCCTGCAACCTGGCCAAGTACCTGTTTTCTTTTGCTGGCGTGGTGGTATGCGAAGTAAGTCAATGGCCACATTTTATAGTTTAATTTACCCTGAACCTTATCGTCTTGAGGGAGGGTATCGTGCTTATCGACAATATATCGTCGAAGAGATTCCAAAAATGGATCTTAACATCCCTACTTTTGTCCTTCACGGAATGACAGGGGTTGGAAAAACCACCCTCCTTTATAAATTAAAGGAATTAGGCCTATCTATTATTGATTTAGAAGGAATGGCTCATCATCGTGGTTCAGCATTTGGTGCGATTGGTTTAGAGCCCGTGAATCAAAAAACGTTTGATTCTCAAGTATATGAAGTATTAAAAGAAATTCGGCAGGCTAGAGCTGTCGTAATCGAAGCAGAAAGTAAGCGTATTGGTAAAATTATCGTGCCTGACAATATTATGAATGCAAAGGAACACGGACATCATATTTTGATTACTGCCTCTCAACCCATTCGTATTCAACGAATACTAGAAGAATATCGGTTAGACCAGTATAAAGAACCATTTATAGATGGATTAAAAAGAATTGAAAGAAAATTACCAACAGAAGTAAGACCGCTTTTATTTGCTGCCGTTGAAAAGAATGAGTTTTATCAAGCGATTCAGCTCCTACTTG
The DNA here is from genome assembly GCF_048898065.1 of Tepidibacillus infernus. Lineage (NCBI taxonomy): Bacteria > Bacillati > Bacillota > Bacilli > Caryophanales > Bacillaceae > Tepidibacillus > Tepidibacillus infernus. The sequence goes on along the minus strand of NZ_JBLWFI010000001.1, from coordinate 528,218 downwards.
AATATTATTATGATCCTCGTTATCAGTTTGCAACAGATCAATACCAAGGACCTTTTTTTGAAGTGAATAGTGATAACCTTGATCATGCTGCTAGAGAAATTGTCCAATATATAGAGAATAAAATAGTCGCATTCTCCTTAAACTAATCTTAAGGACTTAATCTCCCTGCTTATATGACAGGGAGACTATTTCTTTAAAACATATGTAAATGATCAGGAGAGATGTAATGTGACCCGTTTTATTCGTTCAATCATTGCCTCTGGTATTTTATTAGGTATTGTCATCAGTCTTGCTTTGCCCCCTGTTACGCCTTTTACATTTCAATCTCGTTCCCTTCATAAAACCAACTTAAATGAAAAAATGGCCGAAACAGATTATATAACTAAAGATGCATGGCTTACGTCCAAAATGCAAATCCAATCACTGATACCAATCATAAAACAAGAATTAAAGCAAATGGATGATTCTACTTCCTCTTATGATCAAGTAAAGAAAAATCATTCGAATATTTTATCGATTCGATTAATGAAACAGACTTCACTTTCTGTTAAGGAGAACCTGGATCCTAAAAGAGATCAAATTTTTATTCAATCAAATAAAGATAAGTCATTAGTTTATATAGAAGTCCCAATTTTTAAAAATAATCGCTGGAATACCTATCAATTAACATTAAGAACCCCTATCTTTTCGGAAATTGAAAAGAAACAACAATTGCGAATGTTTACTGTTACCCATTTGCAAAACAATAAATGGAAAACAATACCTACTAAATATTCATCTAGAAAACGCTTAAGTCTGGGGTTAGAGGAAAATTTGCCTGATTTGAGACCAGACCAAGAAGAAAAAGGGATCAGTCACTACATACAAAATGAGGTTGTTATAAAGTTTAAAAAACAAATGAATGAGCAGAATATCCAAGCTTTTCTTAAGAAATACCAATTGACAACGAAAAAAAGACGAGACCATACGATTATTGCCCATTGTCCTAAACGTTCAACTAAAACACTTATTCGCTTGTTAGAAAAAGATCCCGCAATTGAATATGTGGAGCCTCATTTTATTTATTTAACTAATCAGAAACCAACACAGCTTAAACCGCTTATACCTAATGATAGCCTTTATATAGATTATCAATGGAACTTACCTACCATCTTCACAGAACAAGGTTGGGAGCTGACAAGAGGCAAAGAAAATATGATTGTAGCCGTGATTGATACAGGGATAGATTTAAATCATCCAGAATTCAAAGAAAAGTTGGTTAAGGGCTATAATGTGATTAACCCTTCCCTTCCTCCCATGGATGATGATGGTCATGGTACACATGTTGCGGGAATAATCGCGGCAAATACAAATAATTATGAAGGGATTGCCGGTATTACCTGGTATAATAAAATTATGCCAGTTAAAGTTTTGGATCAATCTGGAGCAGGTACCCTATTTGATGTAGCTGAGGGAGTGATATGGGCTACAGACCATGGAGCAAAAATCATCAACCTTAGCCTTGGCAATTATGCAGAATCAAAATATTTACACGATGCAATTCAATATGCTTATTCCAAAGATGTTGTCCTTGTTGCAGCTACTGGAAATGATAATATTGATGAATTAGGTTATCCAGCAGCCTATCCTGAAGTGATTGCGGTATCTGCTGTAGATGCTCAACAAAACAGAGCAGAATTTTCTAATTATGGCCCATATGTAGATGTGGTTGCACCCGGAGTAAATATCGCTAGTACCTATCCAGGAAACCGATATGCAGCGTTATCAGGTACATCGATGGCTAGTCCTCATGTTACAGGATTAGCAGCTTTAATTCGTTCCAGAAACCCTAATTTAACAAATAAGGAAGTGATAGACATTATTAAAAACACCACTACAGACTTAGGGGCCAAAGGGAAAGATGAATATTATGGTTACGGGGAGATTAATATTTTAAAAGCCATCACTACAAGTTCGGTAAATGTTACACCTATCAAAACTCATCCTCAAAGTAAAACAAAGCCTAAAAGTTTTTTTCAACGATGGCTTGAAAATTTAGCAAACTTTCAATTATGGAAAAAATAAAAGTAAAAAAAGGCCTTAGGTTAACATGTTTAACCTAGGCCTTTTTGTAATCAACGATCCTTTATTAGCGAATCGCTTCCATAATTTTTTCTAGAATCACTTCTTCTGGAACTGCTCCCTCTTGTTCTGCTTTTCCATCGTTAATTACCGTTTTTGGTACACCATACACATTATACTTTCCAGACAAATCAGGAAATTCCATTGCTTCGATCATTTCTCCACGAATATGTGGGTTAACCATAGCCATATGATGAGCCACGCGAACCGCGCGAGGACAATATGGTCAGGTAGGGGTTACGAAAACAGAAATGGTTACATCTTCAGTAATATTTTTTAATTGCTCTATCGTTGCTTGTGATAACCCAGTCTTTTCATTCGCAATATCAATAATATCCTCAATCAAAGTACTAAATTCATAACCCGAAGGGATCCCATAGAAGCGAACCCCAGTATCTGTTCCATCTTCCTTCACAAAAACAATGGCTGGAACTTTGTCTACGTTTAGACGATTTGCTTCCTCCGCATGTTCATCTTTATCCAATACTTGTAAATCAATACCATCAGAAAGTGCTGCAAGTTCTTCTAAAATTTCCTTTGTATCATCACAATAATCGCAGCCAGTTTTAGATCCAAAGAAACGAATGTGTGCAGTTCCTTGCATTTGCTCATTAAACATATTACGTATCGTTTCTTTATCCTTTTCATCGATTTTTGCCATTTTCTCATCTCCTTTTCATGTCATATGGAAAAGAACTATTTATATCTTTCCCTATTTAACTGTTAAATTAACATCAATATATTAAAACTTATTATCGGTACATTCAGTACATAAAGGTTACAAATTGTATGTATTATTCTACAAACCCTTGGTCAGCTAATGCTTGAACTGCATCCTTTGCATTACCTTTTGCACCAATAACAATCTTAATATCAGTTTCATTGATCACCTTTTGCATCCCTGGCCCAGCATGATCAAGCAAAACTAAATCAACTTGATGCTCTACTAAAAAATTCTTTATTGCTTGATGATGGTGACCATGTTCGTGATTATGGTCGTGATCGTGATGATGATAACCATGCTCATGCTCATGATGATGATCATGACCATGCGTTTCCGCAAATGGAGCTGCTACCTCTTCCCAAGAAATAATCTGCTTATTCTCAATGGTAGCAAAAGCAAGTTTGTTCGCTCTACCAAAATGCGCGTTGACCATCCCATTTGGTAACACAGCAACTGCTACTTTCATGATTACACCCCCTAACATTCGGAAACATATACCCCAATAGGTATATTATACTAAAAAGTAAAAAAAAGCAATGGTCTCAATAGTCCTAAATGCAAAAAGGGAAACGTTCCCATAAGGTATATCGTCTCCCTATCAAAAAATTTTATGCTAATCTGAAGATAACTCCTAAACCACCTTTAGGATATCGCCATTCAATATTGTCTTCTGGACAACCGATACGGCAGCTTCCACATTCATGACAGCCTTCAAAGCCGACAAACATTCGGTCTCCTTCCCATTTGTAAACTTCACCTGGGCAGAAAAACGTACAGTATTTTCCCTCACAATCAGCACAAACCTGGTGATTCTTAATAATTAGATGAGATTCTTTATCAGATACAAATCGTGTAAGATACTGTAAATCTTCTATTTTAACCTTTTTTAATGGTTCTGCCATCACTTCATCACCTTCCATACGCGGTATAGGTCGCGAATTGTGTTTATTGTTCCCCTATCTTGAACCATACCTAAAATCTTCTTCTGTTTATCCCATTTTGAAGCACCATCAACTGTAAACATTTCACTTGCAGCACGATTTATCATTGGGATGAACTCTTTAAAATACTGAGGATGGCGATCTAATGCATGTGCAGCATCTTTATATTTTTTCAAGTCTTGGCCTACAAAACTCTCCATTAGTTTTGTTCTGTAAGTATCTAACATATTTTCAGAAAAGTCTCCTACTTGTTTAGCTAAAATCGCTGTTTCTGCAGCTAGGCGCCCTGAAGCCATTGCAAGGTTTGAACCCTCACGGTGTATCCCATTAACGAGTTGGGCTGCATCCCCAACTAGCATAACTCCATGTCCTACAAGTTTTGGAATGGAATGATACCCACCCTCAGGAATTAAATGCGCCAAGTACTCTTTAGGTTCTCCACCCTCAATCAATTTACGAACCATCGGATGCTGTTTTAAGGTTTCTAAAAGTTCATGTGGGCGCATTTTTGTTTTCATTAAACCTGAAAGAAGTGTTCCCACACCAATACTAATACTATCCTTATTCGTATAAATAAATGCAGTACCAAGCATCCCTTTTGTTGAATCACCAAATATTTCAATGGTGGCCCCTTGATTAGGCTCTAAATTAAAGCGATCCTCAATTTTTTCAGGTGGTAAATTAATCACCTGCATGGCAGCTAAAGCGACTTCATTTGGTTTTAACTCTTTATGGAAACCTAATTGTTTAGCAAGTAATGAGTTTACACCATCAGCTAAAATAACAAGGTCAGCATAAACATCTCCATCAGGACGATCTGTTCTAACTCCTAGTACTCGATCATCTTCCACGATCACTTCTTTTACTACGGTTTCATTGATCAATAGCGCTCCTTGTTCAACAGCCTTATTAGCAAACCATTGGTCAAATTTTGCACGTAACACAGTGAAGTTATTATACGGTGCTTCTGCCCATTCTAAACCTTTGTATCCCACTTGGAAAGCCGATCTTTGGTCTAACATCCAAAATCTTTGCTCTACAACTGGTCTTTCAAATGGTGCTTCATTAAGAAAATCTGGAATAATTTCTTGTAATTGATGGCGGTACATCACACCACCCATTACGTTTTTTGAACCAGGATATTCACCACGTTCAAACATAATTACATTAAGTCCTGCTTTAGCTAATGTATAGGCAGCAGAAGATCCAGCAGGCCCGGCACCGACAACAATCACATCAAATTTTTCAGCCATGTTTTCTCTCCCCACTCTGCACTAGTTTCTTAAACTCATTAATAAATTTTGGAACAACTTCAAATGCATCACCAACAATACCATAGGTGCATTTTTCAAAAATTTGAGCATTTGGATCTTTGTTAATGGCGACAACGATTTCTGAGTTCTCCATTCCAACCGTATGCTGTACGGCACCTGAAATCCCTATTGCAAAATATAATTTAGGGGCAACCGTTGTTCCTGTTTGGCCAACTTGTTCTGAGTGTTCAGCCCAGCCTGCTTCAACTGCGTCACGACTAGCGCCAACAGCAGCACCTAAAACATCAGCCAATTCTCTGACTAACTGGAACCCTTTTTCATCTTGTAAACCTTTACCACCTGCAACAATCACATTAGCATCACTTAAGCGAATCTTATTTCCTAATTCTTGAACAACACTAATTACTTTTGTTTGCAATTGATTTTCGTCAATGTTAATTGGATGTTCAACCAATTTACCTGTACGACCTTTAATTGGATCAATGGCTTTCATCACCTTTGGACGAACGGATGCCATTTGTGGACGATGATTTTTACATAGAATCGTCGCCATAATGTTTCCACCCATCGCTGGACGAGAAGCCTCTAATAATCTATTTTTCAGATCAATATCTAAACGAGTACAATCAGCAGTTAATCCTGTCCCTAATTCTGTCGCAACAGTACTTGCTAAATCACGACCGATAACGGTTGCACCAAATAATAAAATCTCAGGCTTATATTTTTTTACTAAATCAACAACACCAACTTGATAAGCCTCTGAACGGTAATGTTCTAATACTGGATGATCGATAGAATAGACTGTGTCAGCTCCATACTCATAAAGTTCATTTACAATCTGATCAACCTTATGGCCTAAAAGAACACCAGCCAATTCAACATTTAATTTGTCAGCTAATTTACGACCAGCACCTAATAATTCAAGGGATACTGGGGCAATTTTACCACTACGTTGCTCAATATAAACCCATACACCTTGATACTCAGATTCTGGTAAAACAACTTCTGGTTTCTTTTCCTCTTTGGATAGTGGTTTTACCTCTTTAGATTTAACTTCTTCCTTATTTGAAACCTCTTCAGTTTTTTCTTCCATTTTTGGCTCTTCAACCACTTCTTTTTTCACACCAAAAGGCAAAGTAATAGCTGAAGTAGGACATACTTCTATACATTCTCCACATTCGATACATTTATCTGGAATCACTTCTGCTTGCGTTGCTCCCATGAAAAGAGCATCATGGGGACAAGTATCGATACAAGCACCACAAGAAATACATGCACTAGAAATTGAAACGGCCATCTTATACTCCTCCCTTAGCGAACAATCCATGAACGTTCAATAATTTATCCATGACATGATTAACAACTTCATCAGCAGTTCCTTGGATCTTCTCTCCCCCTGATTGTTTTGGTGGAGCAAAAATTTTACCAACAACGGTTGGAGAACCTTTTAAACCTAACTGACTACGGTCAACCTCAATGTCATTTGTTGTCCATACGATTGGATTATATTTCGCAGCTTTGATCATATTTGGTAGAGGAGCATATGTTAGTTCATTAATTTCTTTCTCTACTGTGATTAGACATGGTAATTTAGATTCTACTACTTCATGTCCATCTTCAATTTTACGACGAACACGAATCATCTTTTCTTCAGCTGAGAAATGTTCAACTTGATTGACTTGTGCTAATACTGGTATGCCTAGACGTCTAGCAATACCAGGGCCTACTTGGGCTGTATCGCCATCAATTGCTTGCTTTCCGGCAAAAATAATATCCACTGGTTCTTTCTCTGCAATTTTTTTAATTGCTTGCGTAAGCGCATAACTTGTTGCCAATGTATCAGATCCTGCAAAGGCACGGTCAGAAATAAGCACCCCTTCATCAGCACCTAATTCAATACATTTTTTGATGGTACTGACAGCCATCGGTGGACCCATTGAAACAACAGTCACTTTGCCCCCAGATTGTTTCTTTAAGCGAACAGCTTCTTCTACTGCATGTGCATCATATGGATTAATAATTGATGGAGCACTACTCCGATCAAGTGTGTTTGTTACTGGATCCAATTTTACTACACTTGTATCCGGTACTTGTTTCACACATACTACATAATGCATATCAATTTCACATCCTCTCCCTGAATATTTACATTTCTTGGTGTACATTTCTTTAATATAAAATAGATTTCTGTTTGCAAAATTCTTCACAAACTTGTACTACCTTAAGAATAGTAAATTATCCAAAACTATGCAATGCTATTTTTAAGAATCTATCATATTTTTTTATCTTTTTTTTACTAATCCTCCCCTTGTAAAGTTCCTTCAAAAAAGCTTTGGCAAAAATACCAAAGCTAATTGTATAACACATCTACTTTTACTCCTTTTTTTACCCCAAACTTTAAAGCTTCATTTACATCTTCAAAATAGATGTCGATTTTATTGCCTTTAATTGCGCTGCCTGTATCTTGTGCCATACGATAGCCTATCCCTTCAATATAAACTCTTGTACCAATAGGTATCACTTTCGGATCTACCGCAATCGTAATCCCTTCTTGTACACGTGCTCCACTTGAAGTTATCCCATATCCTGGATCCCCTGGTCTTTTACCTGTCGATTCATATCCAGCAGTATAAGCAGTTAATGTGAATAATCCTGATTTTCTTATTTGGGTTCTACTTGTACTCACTGAAGCAATTTTCACACGATCGACTTTTGGTAATTTAATCATTGTTCCTATTACTAATTGTTTAGGATTTAAATTTTGGTTCAAGTTTAAAAGAGAATCTACTGATGTATGATATTTCCTTGAAATTGCCCATAGCGTATCGCCCTTTTGAATTTGATAAACTTGGGTTTCAGATAGCATCATTTCATTTTGTTCTGCAAATGCTTTGTCTATTAAAGAATAATCTAAATTTTTAAGGTACGGAATCGTTATCGTAGAACCAATCTTTAAAGCTTTAAAATTAAGGCTAGGGTTTACTTTCACAATATCTTTCCAGTCAATTCCATATCTTATTCCAATTTGATATAAGGTGTCCCCTTTTTTTATGGTGTAGACGATTTGTTTTGTTTTTAGGGGCGTAATCTGTTTATTATAATCATCTGATAGAATCATTCTAGCATTTACCTGTGTACTCATTAAAATGAAAAATACTAGAATAAACGTTATTACTTTTCTTGTAATCATAGAATACTCCTTTCATTGATTTTTAAAAAAAAACAACTATTCCCATGATTACCAACATTTCTAATAACTATACCCGTTAAATGATTTAAGCGATTTTTAGCATATAGTTTTTACTAGATTTAGCCATGCTAAATTTAAGTGAGGTAAAAGTAGGAATGAAAAAGGATGTTGATCCTGCATTTATGGCAGGATTCCACACCATTGTTGTCGGTGAGATCAAAGCATATTCGGATGGTCGATTCTTTGGCCATCCGAATATGCTTTGATAAAGAAGTCAACTTTTTTTCTTCAACTAGTTCATTACCCAAAATTTGGGCAATTGTCCCCGTTACTGATAATTGCCTATTTGAATAAGGTGTTAAGGAAGAAGACCTAGAGGAGGAATCTTTAATGGATAAAGCTTTTGCCTTATTGCGCCAATATCAAGAATTAGAATTTGCAGCCGTAGAAGTTAGATTATACTTAGATACCCATCCATTTGACCAAGGAGCGCAATGTGATTTTAAGCGTTACACCTATCAAATGATGATGTTAAGACCACATTTGGAACGTCATTTTGGCCCTTTACAGCAAGGATTTTCTTATGAAAATCCTGCACGTTGGATTGATGAACCATGGCCATGGGAATTAAATTACTAGGAGAGGAGTGTTAAAGCATGTGGATCTATGAAAAAAAACTTGAAATCCCTGTTCGAGTGGAAAGGCCTGATCTAAGAATTGCTAAATTCTTAATTACCCAATACGGTGGTCCAGATGGAGAATTATCGGCTGCATTGAGATATTTAAATCAAAGGTATAGTATGCCAGATAGAAGAGCTAAAGCACTCCTAACTGATATCGGAACAGAAGAATTAGGACATTTAGAGATTATTGCAACATTAGTTCATAAACTGGTCAAAGGTGCCACTCCAGAGCAAATGATCGCTGCTGGTTTAGGTGGCCATTATGCAGACCATGAAAAAGCCTTATTCTATGTGGATGCAAACGGACATCCATGGACTGCTACTTATATTCAAGCAAAAGGAGATCCGATCGCAGATATAGCAGAGGATATCGCTGCAGAAGAAAAAGCGAGAGCAACTTATGAAAATCTAATCAATCTTTCTGATGATCCAGGAGTGATTCACGCGCTTAAATTTTTGAGAGAACGTGAAGTCGTTCATTCACAAAGATTTAGGGAAATTCTATATATGTTAAGCGAACATAGAAGAGCAAAAAAAATTAGGCCAGCTGAAGTTTATGAAACAAAAGATATATTTTCAGATACGAATGTAACCCCTGACGAAATTTTAGACTAATAAAGAAAGAAAATCTTAAAGAAGGGAGCATTGCGAGTGAGAAGACGACCCTATCCTCCTATATCGATTCCTCCTGTGAAACCTATGCCAGGCCCTGGAAGAGATTACTTAGACCAATACTCTTTACCTAAGGCACTAGAGAAAGGTACACTCTTTAAATGGTTATATGATCCTTATGAAAAGAAAGGATTTTATCCACCTTTTATGTAACATGTGAATAAGAATCAAAGGGATGCAAAACTTGCATCCTTCTTTGTTTAACTTTATCGATAATGAATAAAAAATTAATAATTTTTTAAAAATTATGTATTCTAAATGAAATGAACATGATATAATTTAACTGAATATTCTAATCATTCCTTATTGTGCTAAAAGGAGTTTAATCGCTAAACGTTTCTAACGATTAGTGGAAACGCTTAGTAAAAAAAGAAAAATTTAATGGGGTGAGTGAAGAGATGTACAAAGAAAGGATCCGATATGCACCTTATTTAAACAGGGTCATGGATGCAGAAAAAGCAGCCGATTTTATTAAAGATGGCATGATTGTGGGGGCAAGTGGTTTTACTCGAGCGGGAGATCCAAAAGCCGTAACTTTGGCATTGGCGGAAAGAGCAAAAAAAGAAAAGATTAAAATCAAATTTTGGACAGGTGCATCTTTAAGTGACGAAGTAGATGGTGGTCTTGCTGAGGCTGGTGCTTTAAGTCATCGACTTCCCTTTCAGGCAACAAGAAGTATGAGAGATTTGATTAACAAAGGTGAAATCTTATTTACAGATCAACACCTTAGCTTAACAAATGAATGGATTCGAAATGGGGTTATGGGTCCAATTGATATTGCTCTTGTTGAGGCTGTTACGATTACAGAAGATGGATACATTATTCCTACGACATCAGTAGGGAATACCCCAATTTTTGTTGACCAAGCAAAAAAAGTAATCATTGAAATCAATATGGCGCATACTCCACTTCTAGAAGGGGTACATGATATATATTTACCAGAAAAACGTCCTGGCCGTGAACCTATTCTGTTAAAAACACCTATGGAGAGAATTGGAACCCCTTACATTAAAGTAGATCCAGAAAAAGTGGTAGCTATCGTCATCACTGACCAAATGGATGTCCCTTCAAATATTCTTCCTGCAGATGAAGAAACAAAAATTATGGCGAACCATATCATTGAGTTCTTAAAAGAGGAAGTAAATCAAGGGCGTATACCAAACAGCTTAATGCCATTACAATCAGGTGTCGGAACGATTGCAAATGCTGTTTTAGAAGGTTTAGTCCATTCTCCATTTGAAGATTTAATCGTGGCTTCAGAAGTTCTTCAAGATGCAGTTTTCGAATTATTCAAAGCAGGAAAAGTTAAATTCGCAGCGGCTACCTCAGTCACTCTTTCACCTAGTTGGACAAAAGAATTATTTGAGAATTTCGATCAATATAGAGACAAATTAGTCTTCCGCCCTCAAGAGATCAGTAACCATCCAGAATTAATTCGTAGAATGGGTTTGATTGCAATCAATACTGCATTGGAAGCTGATATTTATGGAAACGTCAACTCAACACATGTGGCTGGTACCCATATGATGAATGGTATTGGCGGTTCTGGAGACTTTGCTCGTAATGCAGGACTTTCCATTTTTGTAACCAAATCTATTGCAAAAGATGGCAAAATTTCCAGTATTGTCCCCATGGTTTCCCATGTTGACCATACAGAACATGATGTACAAATCCTTGTCACTGAGCAAGGGTTGGCTGATTTAAGAGGTTTAGCTCCACGAGAGAGAGCTGAATTGATTATTGAAAAATGTGTTCACCCAATGTATAAAGATAAAATGAGAGAATATTATAATGAGGCATTAGAACGCGGTGGTCATACACCACATGTTCTTGAAAAAGCACTATCCTGGCACCAGAAATTACGTGAAACTGGAACGATGCTATAATCTTATTTTGAAAGAGTTCTATACGAACTCTTTCTTTAATTAATTTAATACGGGAGAAGATATGGTAGTCAATTGAGCTTAAATCTACTATAATAATATTGATACAGGTTTTTCAGGCATTACGATTCATTTTTAGTTTTACCATACTAAAAAATGAGGTGAGCCATATGGAAACTGTAAAATTATCAACGATTGTTAAATTTGTATCTCCCGATTTAGAGAATATCTTAACAAAGCATGAATTAGAATCACCTGTAGTATTAAAAAATGGAATCGACTCAGTCACGGTCGATGATATGATGGAAATTATTGAAGCGATGATTATACAAACCAAAACAAACGGTACCCTGTTTCATTAAGGGTACCGTTTTGCATCTTTAAATATTTCTACTTTTCATTTCATCTTAGTAATGGCTATCTTGTTCTGTTACTTTATCAGAAAATATTTTATAAACAAAAATTTGATAGGCGATCACAATGGGTACAAAGATAATAGCCACATAGAACATAATTCTTAACGTATATTCACTGGAAGAAGAGTTAAATATCGTTAAACTATACTTCTCATCAATACTAGATGGGATCATATTTGGATACAAACCAATAATGGTAATATAAATCGTCATTAATATCGTAACAGAACTTGCAAAAAATGCACGAATCGCATCCTTCTTTTGTAAAAATCGTCTCGTAAATAATAATGCCACAACAGCTAACCCTGGCACGATCCACAAGATCGGCTGTTGGAGATAATTCCTATAGAGATTTGTTGCCACACTAGTATAGATTAAAAAGATACCCGCAAGGATTAAGGCAATGACCCACAACTTTGAAGCATAGGTTAATGCCCTTTCAGATAAAGAACCCATTGTTTTAGCAGCAATCCATATCGCACCTGTTAATGAAAATAAGGCAATAAATACTAATCCTCCTAAGAGACCGTATGGATTAAGCAATGAGAGTAACGTTCCATGGTAGCCACTATCATCCATGGCTAACCCTTGGAAGATATTCGCAAATGCAACTCCAAAAAGTAGAGTAACTAACAAACTACCTGAGAAAAACGCCCACTTCCAAGCTTTTCTCCAAGATTGATGATCGCTTTTATTCATAAATTCAATGGCCGTTCCTCTAAATATCAATCCCAATAAAATGAGCATCAAAGGCAAATAAAGATAACTAAACATCAAAGCATAAGTGGTTGGAAAAGCTGCAAAGGTAGCACCACCAGCTGTAATCAACCATACTTCATTTCCATCCCAAAAAGGTCCAATGGTATTTAATAAAAGTTTACGTTCTGAATCATCTTTCGCAATAAATGGATAAAGAATTCCTACGCCTAAATCAAATCCATCTAGCATAAAATAGACTGCCCATAAAGTCCCCCATAATCCAAACCAAGTGATGGCCAATGCCGTATATGACATTTTTCATTCCTCCCTTATTCCAATCAAAATACTATGCCTGAAAGCCTGGCGATTGATCGATATGTATCTTAGTAGGCTTTTCAAAATCCGGACCCATTTTTGCATATTTCACCAGCAAATAAAGATCGGCAACAATTAAAATCGTATAGAAAACAACAACACCTATTAAAGTAGTAAGAACATTTGAAGCAGGAATAGGAGAAACTGCATCTGCGGTCTTCATTAAGCCATAAACAATCCATGGTTGTCTTCCGACCTCTGCCACAACCCATCCTAAATTAATTGCAATATAAGGTAAAGGAATAGAATAAAGCATCATTTTTAAATATAGTCTTGAATCTAATAATTTATTTTTTCGCTGCAAATACCATCCGATAAAGGACATAAGAATAAAATAGACTCCTAGTCCTACCATGATTCGAAATGCATAAAAGGTTAAATTGACTGGTGGTCTTTCCTCTAAAGGAAAATCTTTTAATCCCTTTATCGTAGCGTTTGGATCTTTAAACGCAAGAAAACTGGTCAATTTAGGGATTCCTAATGTTTCGATACGGTTCCCCTCATTCTTCTCATCAGGAATTTGTAAAAGATACATAGGTGCACCTTGTTGTGTTTCCCAAATCGATTCCATTGCAGCAAATTTAGCAGGTTGTACATCAGCTACATTGCTACCATTCAAATCGCCTAATACTGCTACGCCAATTGAAGAAAAAATAGCAAATATTAAAGCAATGCGGAATGATTTTTTAAAAAAGTCTAGATGTTGATGTCGCAATAAATGATAAGCACTAATTCCTAAAACAAAGAATGCCGAGAGCACGTATCCAGATAAAACAGTATGAAAAAACATTAACCATGCATATTTATTAGTAACAACCGCCATAAAATCAACCAACTCGGCTCTTCCATTACGAAGAACATAACCTACAGGGTGTTGCATCCAACCATTAGCAATAATAATCCAGACAGCAGAAAGATTCGTTCCTAACGCTACCATCCATATGGCGAAGGCATGTAGTTTTTTTGAAAGACGATCCCACCCATATATCCAAACACCTAAGAAAGTGGACTCTAAAAAGAAAGCAACAGTCGCTTCAATTGCTAAAGGTGCACCAAAAATATCGCCAACATATTTAGAGTATTCACTCCAGTTTGTCCCAAACTGGAATTCCATTGTGATACCTGTTACCACACCTAAAGCAAAATTGATAATAAATAGCTTCCCCCAAAACTTGGCCATCTTTTTGTACATGATTTCATTGGTTTTTACATACAAAGTTTCCATGATAGCAACTAAAATAACAAGTCCTAATGTGAGTGGTACAAATAAAAAGTGAAATCCAATTGTAATCGCAAATTGAAGTCTACTTAATGTAACAACATCCATTTACCTTTCCCCCTTTTTACATCTATTTATTTAGTATGTATAGAATATTTTCCATTTTATTTTACTACGACTTGTGACAAATATCACTACTTTTTTAATATTTTATTATGTATAATTTGTGAAGGTTATTAACGCTAATATTATTTTATAACATATAAAACTTAATAAGTATAAAATGTAGAATATTAACGACAAATTTCATTTATTCCTTGTATCACCATCATTCATTTGATAAAATATAAATGTAATTAAAGGGGAGTAGCTAACGTCTACATATGGCGTTGTATGGGGTCAACACACTGATGATGATTTGATCATCTGGCCTCATTGTTTGGTTGAACCAAAAAGCGAGACTTTTAATACTTCTTTGTGATATTTATCACTTAGATGTATTGAAAGTCTTTTTTTCATGAAATGAAGGGGTGATTTTTTGATTTCTTTTCTTGTTGCAACTGTATTTGTAACCTTAGCTGAGATGGGGGACAAAACTCAACTATTGGCAATTGCCTTTGCATCAAGATATTCAAGCAAACAAGTAATGTTAGGTGTGTTCCTAGCCACTATTTTTAATCATGGTTTAGCAGTGGCATTTGGCGATTTTTTAACTTCTAAAATTTCCTTAGATATGATCCAAATTGGTGCAGCGGTTTTATTCGTATTATTCGGAATCTGGACAATTCGAGGGGATCAATTAAACGGAGAAGAAAATCGTTTTAAGACATTTGGCCCAATTATGGCTGTTACCATGGCTTTTTTTATCGCTGAATTAGGGGATAAAACTCAATTAGCTACTATTGCTTTGGCTGCTAAATATCAATCGCCTTATTTTGTATTGGCTGGTACCACATTGGGAATGTTAATTGCTGATGGAATTGGAATCTGGTTTGGAACTTGGTTAAACCAAAAATTATCTGCCCAGATGATCAAATGGATTTCAGCATTCATCTTCATTTTCTTTGGTCTAGCTGGACTCTATCGCCATTTGCCAGATTCTTTAATCCTTTATCTTAATTTCATTACGTTAGCTCTGATTCTCGGTGTTGGATTTATATTTAGAAAAAATGTATCAAAGGAAAAATTACATTCAGAAAAACTATAACAATTGACTACTCCCCAAAGAAAAAACTATTCTCTCCTAAAATGAGAATAGTTTTTTCCTATCTTTATTCCTGTTTAACGGATCTTTACATGATACTCTTTTAACCAAAAATTAACTTGCACAAGATAAGCTAATAACTGTGGTCCAGTCATTAATTGTCCAAACCATGGCACTTTAAAACTTTCACCTCCTGAGTTTGCAATATTTTCCACTTTTTCTTTATCAATTAATTGAAGAATAGGAGAAGCTGGATCATGGAGAATTTCTAAGATTATCTTGCTTACAGCAACTGTGTATTCGGGATTATGAGTTTTTGGATATGGGCTTTTTTTCCTGATTAAGACCTCTTCCGGCAATACACCTCTTAACGCTTTACGTAAAAGCCCTTTTTCCCTATTTTCAAGATTTTTCATTTCCCAAGGAATATTCCATAAATATTCTACTAATCGGTGATCAGCAAAAGGAACGCGAACTTCAAGGCCTGTTGCCATCGTCATGCGATCTTTACGTTCTAATAAAGTCTGCATAAACCACGTCATATTTAAATAAAACAATTCACGCATACGGCTTTGCAGTGGTAATTCTCCAACCAGCTTTGGTACTTCATTTAATGTTTGTTGATAACGTTTGTTTAAGTAATCTTTCAAATGAAGTTGCTCTCTTACCTCTTTTGCTAAAATACTTTCTCTTTCGGAAATAGAACGTAACCAAGGAAAAGTATTAGATGCCAGATCATCTCTACGATAAAACCATGGATAACCACCAAAAATTTCATCAGCACATTCTCCTGATAAACCAACTGTCGCATTTTTTTTAATTTCCTTACTAAATAATAAGAGAGAAGAATCTACATCCGCCATCCCTGGTAAATCCCTAGCCATAACTGCATCTTTTAAAGCTTCTACTAAATCAATCGTATTGATTTCTACATAATGATGGTGAGAACCAATAAATTCTGACATTTGTTTTATATAAGGTGCATCTGAATTAGGTTGAAACTCATTCACTTTAAAATATTTTTGACTTCCTTCGTAATCAATCGAATAGGTATCTAGCATTTTACCCCTTTCTTTATAGTGATTAGCGGCAATAGCTGAAATCAGACTAGAATCAAGTCCTCCGGACAAAAACGTAAATAAAGGAACATCGGAGACCAATTGTCTTTCCACTGCATCAAATACAAGTTCCCGTACTTTTGCCAATGTTATTTTTAAATCATCTAAATGAGGTTTGCTCTCTACATTCCAGTATTGGCGAATTCTCATTCCATTGCGATCAAAAATTAAATAATGACCTGATCTTAATTCAGAAATTCCGAAAAAAACACCATGGCCAGGTGTCCTAGAAGGACCTAATGCAAATATTTCTGCAAGGCCTTCCTCATCAACTTCAGGTAAGACATCTGGATGAGCCAATAATGCTTTTAATTCTGATGCGTATAAAAGTTTATTTTTATCTTTGATATAAAAAAGTGGTTTTACTCCTAAACGATCCCTTGCCAAGAATAAACGTTGTTTATAATCATCCCAAACACCAAAAGCAAAGATACCATTCAAATGATCAACACAATGTTCTCCCCACTCAATATAAGCGATCAACAAAACCTCTGTGTCTGAATAGGAGAAAAATCGATGTCCTAGTAATTTTAATTCTTTTCTCAACTCTTCCGTATTGTATAATTCTCCATTATAGGTAATCACATATTTATTATCACCATATTGACGAACCATAGGTTGGCCACCGCCTTCTGGATCGATCACAACTAAGCGTGTATGAGCAAGGGCCGCATGTCTAGATACCCAAGTGCCACTTGCATCAGGACCACGGTGGAGCATTGTCATCCCCATTCTTTTTACTGTTTCTTCAAATTGATATAAGTCTTTTTCCCAATCTATCCAACCCGTAATTCCACACATTATCTATTCATCCTTTCTTCGATCATCATTCAACACTCTATTCTAAGTGAAAAAAATTATCATTCTCACTTTTTATTCTACGCCTAATATCTAAAAAGGTGCATAAAAAAAGGAGGACATTGAATCAAATGACTTCCTCCTCCATTTTTCAATAGAAAGTATTCTATTTATTGTTGATGACAGGAATTTGATCACGAAGAAATAATGTAGAATAAGCGTAACTTCCATGTTCTGTAATATCTAAACCCTCTTTTTCAACTTGTTCAGACACTCTTAGCCCAATTGTTTTTTCTATTACCTTGAAAATAATAAAACTTGTAGAGATCGTCCACAATGCTACAGTAGTTACACCTAAAGCTTGAACAGCTAATAACTTAAAACCTCCTCCATAAAATAGTCCTCCATCTGTAGCAAACAATCCAACTGCAAGTGTTCCAAAAATGCCACCAATTCCATGAACAGGAAAAGCACCCACAGGGTCATCTATTTTTACATAATCAAGAAACTCTACAGCAAAGACGAGTATAATGCCAGAAATAACTCCAACAATAACTGATCCAAGTGGAGAAAATGAAGCAGCACCTGCTGTAATACTTACTAAACCTATTAAAGCAGCATTTAACGTCAAACTAACATCAACTTTTTTGTAACGAATAGATGTAAAAATCATAGTGGCTAAAACTGCTGCAGAAGCACCTAATAAGGTAACTGTAAATATATCAGGAATACGAGCATCACTAGCTGTTAAAGCACTACCTGTATTAAACCCAAACCATCCAAACCAAAGAATAATGACTCCTAAAGCACCTAAAGGTATATTATGCCCAGGAATAGCATGAACCTTATCATCTTCATATTTCCCTATACGAGGCCCTAGAATTGATGCCCCGACTAATGCAGCCCAGCCCCCAACTGAATGAACGACAGTTGAACCAGCAAAATCGATAAATCCTAATTTAGAAAGCCAGCCGCCTCCCCAAGCCCAATGACCAACAATTGGGTAAACAATTGCAACTAATAATACAGAAAACATGACATAAGCACTAAATTTTATTCGCTCAGCTACAGCACCTGAAACAATAGTAGCACTTGTAGCAGCAAATACTGCTTGGAAAGAGAAAAAAGCTGCCAAAGGAATCGATAAATCTACACTAATGTTTTTCATGAGAAATCCCGTTGTTCCCAAAAAGCCATTGAAATCTTCTCCAAATGTTAAGCCAAATCCAATCAAATAAAATGCTAATGGCCCTAATGCAATGGTTAAAAAGTTCTTCATTGTAATATTTAATGCGTTCTTTGCTCTGTTAAAACCAACTTCAACCATAATAAATCCTGCATGCATGATTAAAACAAGAGTTGTAGAAATGAAAACTAGTAAAGTATCTAATGAAATTGTTAAATTTTCCATTTTATTTTCTCCCCTTTAATTCTATTTTTATAAAGCATTTTCACCTGATTCTCCGGTTCGAATTCGATATACTTCGCTTATTGTAGATACAAATATTTTCCCATCGCCAACCTGAAGAGTTCGTGCCACTTTAAAAAATTCATCAATGACCATATCTTCCATTGCATCGGGTATCACGACTTCTATTTTTACTTTAGGTAATAGATCCACAGTAAATTGCTGTCCCCTATAATATCCAGATTGTTTAGGTTGATTACCACATCCTTTTACTTCTGTTACCGTCATTCCATGAACCCCCAACAAACTTAAAGATTTTTTCATCTCTTCCAACTTTTCCGGCCTAATAATCGCTTCTATTTTTTTCATCAATTCATCTCCTTTCTAAAGAAAAACTTAAAATTTGATAACATCATAATAAATGTAAGTTTTTATTTCAAATTATGTAAGAAAACCTCACATATATAAAAGCTGATTATTTCTTCTATTTAAAGCGCTTTCCCTTGTTTTTTCGTATTTTTTAATTATTTTAATAATTTAAATTCCGATTTTATCTCTTATAAATTATTATTCATGTTAGATTTTCTAACATGAATAATTTTGGAAAGGCATAAAAAAAAGCCTCTACCATGTTTAAATATGGTCTAGGCTTGAAAAGTTTTAAATAACTTATGAAGTTATTCTTATAATTTATAAAATGCTTTAAAAGACTGAATCACATAATCATGGTCTTTTACCCCTGCCAGTTCTCTAATTGAATACATGGCAAGCATTGGATTACCTATATCGATCGAACGAATATCCACTTGAGTAGATGAAATGGGCCATACGGAAATAATCCTCTCTCCCTTTTCCTAAAGATAAAACAATTCGTTCCAAAATATTGGCAAAAAAAAAATTGGTTTACTATATCTGCTTTAGACATATTAACTGCACCTTTGTGGGATTCTTTTGACGTCACTGATAAACCCAGTATTTTATGATAAAAGCGATAAGAAACCCTAGAAACGAACCAACCAAAACCTCAAATGGTTTATGGCCTAAAAGCTCTTTTAATGGAACTTGATTTCTAGTTCTTTTTGTTTTGTATTTAACATGTTCGACTAAATTCTGAAAATCCTGTACAAGAATATTCAGGATTCTAGCATGTTCAGACGCCTGATAACGAACACCAGCCGCATCCCACATGGTAATCAGGGCAAATACTGTAGCAATTGCAAAATAAGGTGATTCAACTCCATACTTGATGCCAAGTGCTGTGGTCAAGGAAGTAACAAATGCAGAATGAGAACTAGGCATTCCCCCATTACTAAACATAATCATTGGCTCCAGTTTTTTCTCCATGATGTAGAGGAGAGGAAATTTAATGATTTGAGCTATTAACATCGACACAAATGCAGTTATCAGGGGATAATTGTGAATTAACGCAGTAAGTATCATGATGGTTATCTTTTCCTCTCTTTGTTGATCAGATCATATTTTAAATCCCATAGTTTCCTTGACAAGTCAACGTGATAAATATGAGGATTACTAAGACGTTTCATTTCATCATCAATAGTACTTAATTCACTTTTTGCATGTGCCCTAATTTCCTCAATAGATGGTAATGTATAGATTAACTCCCCATTTTCGAAGATAGGAATTAAAATTTCCTTTGCCACAAAATCCTTAACCCTTTTCTTTTTCCAAATATTGATCGGATCAAAGGCAATAAAATCATGGGTTGGTATTTCTTCCTCTTGTAACATTACTAAGTCCAATATTGCCATCTTCGTGTATTTATTATAAAAACGGACTACTTTTTTACATCCAGGGGTGGTAATCTTTTCAGGATTTTCACTGATTTTGATTTTTGGTATGAATTGATCTTCTTCTTTTTCGGCAACTAATTTATAAACACCACCTAAAGAAGGACAATCACTTGAAGTAATCAAATTCGTGCCTACCCCCCAAACATCAATTTTAGCCCCCTGTAATTTTAAATCTCTAATCAGGTTCTCATCCAAATCATTTGACGCTACAATTTGAGCATCATTAAATCCAGCTTCATCTAGCATTTTTCTTGCAACCTTAGATAGATAGGCCAAATCACCAGAATCAAGGCGAATCCCATAATTCTTAAATTGATCACCTAATTTTCCCTTCATGATTTGAAACGTTTTAATCGCATTAGGTACTCCACTTCCCAATGTATCATATGTATCAACTAATAAAATGAGGTTATTAGGAAATGCTTCAGCAAAATTAAGGAAAGCCTCTAATTCAGAAGAATAGCTTTGAATATAAGCATGAGCATGGGTTCCTTTTACAGGAATCGAATATAATTTTCCTGCTAGAACATTAGAAGTACCTACTACTCCAGCAATATAGGCCGCGCGAGCACCATATACACCTGCATCCGGGCCTTGAGCTCTTCTTAATCCAAATTCTAATACTGGATCGCCATTCGCGGCAAAAACAACTCGAGATGCCTTCGTAGCGATAAGAGTTTGGTGATTGATCAAATTTAAGATCGCCGTTTCAACCAAATGACCTTCCAAGATATTCGTTTGAATCCTCATAATCGGTTCATTAGGAAAAACAACAGTTCCTTCACTTACAGACCAAATGTTACCAGTAAATCTAAAGTCGGATAAATAACCTAAAAATTCTTTGTCATATTTATAAGTCTTAGCTAAAAATTCAATATCTTCTTCTGTAAAATGGAGATTTTGTATGTATTCGATCACTTGCTCTAAACCTGCAAACAAACTATAGCCTGTCCCACATGGATTTTTTCTAAAATAAACGTCAAAAACAACTTCTTTATGAAATAGCTTGTTTCTAAAATGTGAATACATCATACTAATTTGATAATAGTCAGTGAGTAAGGTCAGGTTTCTAGTATAGGATTGATTTGGAGTCATGGGTTTCCCTTCTTTATATCATAATAGTTGATTTCCCACACATTTTATTTAATTTGTTAAGGTTTTGCAATATTATTGCCAAAATAAAATAGAAAAAAGCGAGATATAGTAAGATACTTTGTTTAACAAAATATCTTTATATTTCGCTTTATTTTCGTTTGGAAAGTAAGTCTGTAAGCCGAGTTCTGTTCTTCTAGTGGTAAAACGCTTCTAGCTCCCACCATTGAAGTGGTAATCATCTATCTAGGCTGTATATTACTATACAGCTCAAGCGACCAACCCGAATGCGGAGCGGGCAACTCCATGTGCATTCCTATCAGGTCTTGCTCCAAGTGGGGTTTACCAGGAAATATGTCACCATATCTCCTCGTGGTCTCTTACACCACGGTTGCACCCTTACCTGCATCAAACATGATGATACATAGGCGGTCCATTTCTGTGGCACTATCCTTCAGATCACTCTGACTGGACGTTATCCAGCACCCTGCCCTATGGAGCTCGGACTTTCCTCTCGTGAGACCTTGCGATCATTCACCAGCGATTACCCAACTTACTTTCCATTTTCACTTATACAATAAACGTTACCTTGAATAACGACAAATAATACTATATCAAAAATTAGCGGTCAGTTCAATGGTGTTTAGATGGTTGTATTACCATATTATGCCAATATACGATCACATACTTCACATAAAACTAAATCTTTTCCACGACGCCATCGATTAAGGTTAGTTTGGGATAATGGCATAAAACAGCCTGTACACATTTGGTGCTTTACTTCAACAACTGGATTTTCCTTTGTTTCTTTTATACGTTGATATATTTTCCAATGTTGATTTGGAATGATCGTTTTAAGCTCATTGATCTTTTGCTCTAAATCGTATTTTTCTTGCATGAAAATAAGGCTTTCCTCACGCCATTTTTCTTCTAAACGATCTAAATCCTTTTGTAGTAAGAAAATCCTTTGCTTACAAAGGGCAAGCTCTATTCTGATGTCATCATTGATTGGTTGAGCTTGTAATTGAGTGATATTGCTTTTTTCAATTTCTTGTTCATTTAAGTATTTTTCTTTTTGTATCATATATTCTACTTCTTTTTGTTCTATTTCATGTATTCTTCTATTTGCTTGTTCATATTCGAAAAACTTTCTCCCGATTAACATGTTCCTCTCCCCTGAAATCGTGTTTACATAAATTGAAATGGGTTCGTATTTATTTTTGCAACCAATAATTTAGTTGATATTTCCTTTTTTTTAAATTCCTCTTCAACATAAGCTTTTACGTGATCTAACACATATTTTTCAATATTATGTCCAGCATCTATGATCGCTAAATTTTGAGCCATTGCATCATGTGCAACATGGTAGTAAATATCCCCTGTTACTAAAACATCTGCACCACGAAATGCTGCTTTACTAACAAAACTGTTTCCATCTCCACCAACAATCGCTACTTTTTTAACAGAACGTTTTAAATCGCCAACAATCCTTACACCATCCAATTGAAATTGTTGTTTTACAAATAATGCGAAATCTTGAAGTAACATTACTTCTTTAAGCTTACCTATTCTTCCAATACCATATGCTTTTTCTGATAACTCTAAAGAATTGAAAGACTCCAATAATTCTACCTCTTGAAGTTCTAGCCGTTCAGCTAAAACATCATTCACTCCACCTTTTACTGAATCTAAGTTAGTATGAGCCACATAAACGGCTATATCATTTTTTAGCAATTTATCATACAAGCGTCCTTGAGGCAAATCTGTTCTTAAGTTTTTTAGCGGTCTAAAAATAACGGCATGATGAGAGATAATTAGATCAACTTGATGCTCTATCGCCTCATCCACCACATTTTCTAAAACATCTAACGTGAACATTACCTTTTTTACTTCTTTGTTTAAAGTGCCTACTTGTAGACCAATTTTATCA
The DNA here is from genome assembly GCF_048898065.1 of Tepidibacillus infernus. Classification (NCBI taxonomy): domain Bacteria; kingdom Bacillati; phylum Bacillota; class Bacilli; order Caryophanales; family Bacillaceae; genus Tepidibacillus; species Tepidibacillus infernus. Next base: position 504,660 of record NZ_JBLWFI010000001.1, on the reverse strand, counting down.
TCTTCTATGGCAAAATGTTTAGGTGCAAACTGTTCCATTAACTGAATAATGGTTTGTCCTTTTGCAAACATTGGATAACCCCCTTCAGCCATTTTTGCTCATGGTTTAATTGCATTTCTTTTATAGATTTTTCTTGTTCATTCTTTGAATTTTTAATCTGTTCAAGGATATATTCTACTTTTGTTAATTCAATCATCCACTTTTTAATTAAAACCTCAGACTGCTTTTTCACTAAAATCGGTCCTAAACGATATAATTCGTCTTTGCTCCATTTTTCTGACCGATATACCGGATCTTCCATTCCCCTTCTTTTTTCCGCCACAATAATCTCATATATTTTTTCGCCCTCTTCTAAAATTTCTTCGGCTATCAAGTCCCAATTATGCTGATCCAGCCATCTTCTAACCTGATCTACACCAACATTAGGCTGTAAAATGAACCGTTCAAGTTGATCTATTTTTTCTTTTCCCTGTTCTAAAATTTGAGAAATCAATGATCCTCCCATTCCAGCAATTGTAACCACTTGAACTTCGTTTGGTTCTATCACTTGTAGACCATTTCCTTTTCTGACTGAAACCTTATCTTCAAGCCCTAAACTTTCAATTTGCCTTTTCGCAGCTTGGTAAGGTCCTTCATTTACTTCACCAGCAATGACGAATGGAGAGATTTCATTAAGGATAAGATAACTTGGCAAGAGGGCATGATCTGAACCAATATCTGCTACTCTTTTTCCTACAGGGATATTTTGTGCAATCATTAATAAACGCTCAGATAACTGGATTGATTCCATGATTTCACCTTTTCTTATCAAACTATGTACATAACCATTATACATTCCAACCCATACATAGGCAAAAAGAAACCTATGCTAATAACATAGGTAAGTTATCACTTTTGTGGATTTTTCTTAACGAGTAATGAGCCACTGATTAAAAAAAGGGCTCATATCCTTATTGAATACTGTATTTGCCGTTTGGATAAAATCCTCTGTTGAAGCGATTTTGAATCGGTAATTTTTATAATAGGTTTGTAATAATTCTTTAACTTTCTGATCCCCAAACTCTTCCTTTAATTCCCATAACATAGCTGCTGGTCTAGCATAAATAAATAGTCCATATAAATCACCATAAGAATAAATCGATTGTAGTACACTCACATTTTGCTCAGCTGAAAGTTGATCTGTCGTTTGTTTGATTTTTTTCATTAAAACATCGATATTTTTTCGCTTTAAGACCTGTTCGGTATAAAGATATTCGGAAAAAGAAGTTAACCCTTCGTCTAACCATGGTTCTTCAATTTGATTATTTCCTACCGTACTATACCACCATTGATGAGCTAATTCATGGGCCACAACGTGATAAGCAGGCCACTTTTTTTTCCCTTCCTCAATGTAGGCATCAGATGTAACCAGTCCCGGATATTCCATACCAGCTATTCCATATCCTGAGTTAGCTAGCACAATATCTATTTCTTTCATCGGATAGGATCCAAACGATTCATTAAAAAATTGCATTGCATCGGTAGCAGCACCTAAGAGTAATGGAGCCACCGCCTGTTGATCTGATAGGTACCAAAGGTTTGTTTTTACCCCATCTTTTGTTATCCCAGAAATCGATTCGTATTCTTTTGTGATAACCATGGCAAAATCTCTAATTTTTTGTTGAGACAAAGTGACTTGTTTCTCATTTGCAACTTCATGATGTGGATCGTTTGCAGAGGAAATAACAGTATATCCTTCTGGTACTTGAACATGTACTTTAAAATCTGCAATTTCAGAAAAAAACGGATCACCTGTTGTCGTATAGGGGTCAATATGCCATCCCTGATTATCCACCACTGCTAGCATTGGATACCATTGGGCTAAATAGGCAGAATAGGGTGTTTGATTTAAACGTAACCCTCTTGTTGGCAGCTTTAATTCAAAAGTGATTTCCACCATTGCTGCTTTATTCGGTTGTAAAGGAATAGGTAAATTAAGTTTTAGCAATGTATCTTTCTGATGAGGAAAAGCTTCTATCTGGTTGATTGAAGCTTTAATCACTTTTAAATAACCGTTCGTTTTGGGCTTGGTCACTTCTTCCCATTTCCAATTAGCAAAAGCGTTTGGATATAGATGAAAATAAAGCTCATCTAATGGTTTAGTTGTGCGATTAGGAACCATCACTTTCATGTTTCCCGTCACTTTTTTCGTATTTTCATGATAAATCATATCGATTAGATAACTGGGAATTTGGTCTCTTTTTATAGTAATATAAGGTGCAAAAGAACGTAAAGTTGGTGTACTTTTTGAACTCATTCCTTGAAGATTAATTACAGTACCTAATATTGCTAGGGTCAAAAGACTAATCACCCATAGCTTACCTTTTTGGAACATAAGATATCACTCCTCATTTACATAGAATACGCAAATAAGGAGGCATTCATCCAAAAAAAGTTTTATTTGGAAATTTGCATTAGGTTATTAAAAAATGTAAAATTGAAAACAACAAGAAGTTAGTTATATTTATTGAAAGAAAAAGACCCACAAATTAGATTTGTAGGTCCGAAAAAACAAATACGCAAGAATTATTCTAAGAAATCTTTTAACCGTTTGCTGCGGCTTGGATGACGAAGTTTTCGTAAGGCTTTTGCCTCAATCTGGCGAATCCTTTCCCTTGTTACACCAAAAACTTTACCAACTTCTTCCAATGTTCTTGTACGACCATCATCAAGTCCAAAGCGTAAACGGAGTACATTTTCTTCTCGTTCTGTTAACGTATCTAGAACATCTTCTAATTGTTCTTTTAATAATTCATATGCGGCTGCATCGGATGGAGCTAGAGCATCTTGATCTTCAATGAAATCACCTAGATGGGAATCATCTTCTTCTCCAATAGGAGTTTCTAAAGAAACTGGCTCTTGCGCAATTTTCATAATTTCACGTACTTTTTCAGTACTTAGATCCATTTCTTTGGCAATTTCCTCTGGAGAAGGTTCACGTCCTAAATCTTGAAGTAATTGTCTTGAAACTCGAATCAATTTATTGATCGTTTCAACCATATGGACTGGGATGCGAATCGTTCTTGCCTGGTCTGCAATCGCTCTTGTAATTGCCTGGCGAATCCACCAAGTTGCATAGGTACTAAATTTGTATCCTTTTCGGTAATCAAATTTTTCAACTGCTTTAATTAATCCCATATTTCCTTCTTGGATTAAATCCAAAAATAACATGCCACGGCCAACATAACGTTTAGCAATACTTACAACTAATCTTAAATTAGCCTCAGCAAGGCGACGTTTCGCTTCTTCATCACCTTTTTCAATTCGTTTGGCCAATTCAATTTCTTCTTCCGCAGATAATAACGGAACACGCCCAATTTCTTTAAGATACATTCTTACGGGGTCATTAATTTTTATACCAGAGGGAATAGTTAAATCTTCTAGATCAAACTCATCATCTAGATCTTCATCCCTATCATCCTCTATTATTAATGTATTATCATGGTCATCATCATCTGAATCATTGACTATTTCAATTCCTTGATCTGTTAAATATTCAAAGAATTCATCAATTTGATCGGAGTCCTGGTCATATGTGGATAATTTAGCTATCATTTCTTTGTACGAAACGGATCCTCGTTTTTTACCAGCTTCAACAATCTGGTCTTTTACTTGATCCAATGTAAGTTCAGGATCAACATGATTATTTTCCACATTCAGATTCTTATCTTTCGCCATAATAATTCCCTCCTTCCCTGAATTTCCTGATTATCCCCATTTCAATTTATTACGTAATTGGATGATCTCCTGTCCAATTTGGGCTGCTTTAACAAAATCGTTTGAACGCTCTGCCTTCAGCTGTTCTTCCCTTTTTTGCTTAATCATAATCTCTATATTATATTTTTTAACTTGCATAATATAATCATTTAACTCATCCTCTGTGATCTCTTCATTCACATCAAGCATAGCCATTTCTGTTGCAAGTTGAATATCATGTTGGTCTTGAAGGGTGGAAAGAAACCGACTAATATCTGCTGGATTTCCTTCACCATAATATGAATATATATACGCCGCTAATACTGCAAAATCCTCCACATGAAATCCACTTCCAATCTCCTGTTGGATTTTCTCAGCAATTTGGCGATCTTTCATCATGAAATAGATTAAATATTTTTCAGCATTATAGTAAGCTGGATATAAAGTTTTAGATCTACCCAGATGATTGCCATTATTTATATTATTATTCCACTTGACTGCCAGATTATCCCTTGTTTTCTCCTTTTTTTTCCGTTTTTCATAATAAATGAGCTGGAGGTCATTTTTTAAGGAATCAAATGATAGCTGAAATTCATCTGCCAGTCCCTTCAAATAATGTTCACGCTCAATCGCATGTGTTAAGTCAGCTATAATATCTATCGCATGAGTAAGATATTTCATTCGATCAGATTCAACATTTAAGTTATAGTCTTTTCGAATATATTGGATTTTAAAAGCTGTTGCAGTTACAGTATTCCCAAGAATCTCTTGTTTAAATGATTCAGCCCCAAATTTACGAATATAATCGTCAGGATCAAGTCCCTTTGGCATTTGAACTATCTTGATTTGACACCCAACTTCTTGAAGTGTGTCTATAGCACGAAATATGGCCAATTGTCCTGCTGAATCAGAATCATAACTAATGACCACCTCATCCGCATCTCTTCGCAGGATTTTTGCATGTTCTTCTGTTAATGAAGTACCAAGTGTAGCAATCCCTTGCTCAACGCCTGCATTCCAAACAGCAATGGTATCTACATAACCTTCTAATAAAATAGCTTGCCTTTTTTTTCGAATCTGTTTTTTTGCTAAATGTAAATTATATAGTGTTTTACTTTTGTTAAAAATAAGGGTCTCAGGACTATTTAAATATTTAGGTAAACTTTGATCTAAAACCCTTCCACCAAAGGCAATCACTCTTCCATGAGCATCAAAAATAGGAAACATCACACGATTTCTAAACCGATCATAGTAGTTCCCTTCATCGGATTGAATAATTAACCCCGCCTTCTCCAATATCTCTATAGCAAAACCCCTTTTTACTAAAAAGTTTTTTAATGTGTCCCAAGCTGAGGGTGCATATCCAATATAAAAAGTCTCAATCAACTCCCTTGTAAACCCTCTATCTATTAAATAACGTAAAGATTCCTGCCCATGTTCTGTCTCAAGCAGAAGATAATGATAAAACTTACTAGCTAATTCATGGACTTGGATCATTTGTTGTTTTTGTTGTTCCAAAGGATCATAATAGGTTTGCTCATGCTCCAAAGGAATCGTAATACCTGCTTGTTGACCTAAATGCAGAGCAGCTTCTCTGAAGCTAAAGTTTTCGATCTCCATTATAAAACGAAGCACATCACCGCCAGCACCACAGCCAAAACAATGATAAATTTGTTTTTCAGGAGAAACAGAAAAAGATGGTGTTTTCTCAGAATGGAAAGGGCAAAGCCCAACAAAGTTCCTCCCACTCTTTTTTAATTGAACATATTGGCTAATCACATCAACTATATCAAAATGGCGTCTAATATTATGTAGAATTTCATCTGGTATCAACTTAGATGACATAGAAGCACCCTCAATTCCATCACATTACATTCTTCATCGGTTTAAAATTTCCTGCTAAGAATTTAAAATTTTTCGTAGTGTTTCGACAAAATTTTCCCTATCTTGCATGGTATAAGCCTAACATAAATAATCTGGGCACCCTCTATTCGACTCATAAAATGAGCAAAGGATGCCACAAAGATGACTGAGATCACATATTCTTTAGCTACTTGTACGATTTCATCCTTTACAGGACAGGAATCTGCATCAACAATTAATCTTTTAATCATTTTCATTTCCTATCTAACTTATTCTACAAAAACACAAAAAATCCTTCTCGACAAAGTTTTTAAATAAAAGGAGAATTTTGTCGAATAAACGATCTATATTATAACAAAAATACAAGAAAAAATAAGTAGCAAATTTATTTTTTCGCAAAAAAAAATACACCGAATGAATAAATTGGTGTATTTTTGACTACCAACTACCTATTCACTTTTATGCTCTCTTCTGTTTAATCGTTGCTTGAGCTGCCGCTAATCTCGCTAAAGGAACGCGATATGGGGAACAACTCACATAGTTTAGCCCTGTTTGATAACAAAATTCAATTGATTTTTTTTCTCCACCATGTTCACCACAGATACCTACTTTTAAAGTAGGTTTTGTGTTACGGCCTAATTTTGTTCCCATTTGAATCAATTTTCCTACCCCATCTTGGTCGATGGTGACAAAGGGATTATCAGGTAGAATTTTATGATCAACATAATAGTGCAAGAATTTACCTTCTGCATCATCCCTACTAAATCCAAATGTAGTTTGGGTTAAGTCATTGGTTCCAAATGAGAAAAATTCTGCGTGTTCAGCGATTTCATCTGCAGTTAAGGCTGCCCTTGGGATTTCAATCATTGTACCGATTGTATAATTAAAGGATTTTCCTGTTTCTCTTTTTATCTGTTCCGCTGTTTCTATGACTAATTCTTTCAGCAATTTTAATTCGTTCACATGTCCTACAAGCGGAATCATAATTTCTGGTTTTACTTTGATCCCTTCTTCTGCTAATTCAATCGTTGCTTGAAAAATGGCCTTTGCTTGCATTTGGTAAATCTCTGGGAAGGTAATGCCTAAACGACATCCCCTATGACCAAGCATTGGATTAAATTCTGACAAATGACGAATCTTCCGCATAAGTCGTTCCTTTTCCCTTAACTGTTTAGAATCTTCATCCACCATTTTTAATTTTGTAATTTCTACCACTAATTCTTCAACATTAGGTAAAAATTCATGAAGAGGTGGATCTAGTAATCGTATTGTTACTGGCAAACCAGCCATCGCTTTCAAAATTCCTTTAAAATCAGATTTTTGCATTGGGAGAAGTTTGGCTAGAGCTGCCTCCCGTTCTTTCACCGTTTCTGAGAGGATCATTTCTTGTACAATTGGAATCCTCGTAGCCTCCATAAACATATGCTCTGTTCGGCAAAGGCCAATTCCTGTTGCACCAAATTCTCTTGATTTCATCGCATCTTCCGGGTTATCTGCATTTGCTCTAACATCAATTTTCCTGATCCGATCAGACCACTCTAACAATTCAATTAGTTCTTTAGATAACTGAGGGTCAATCAATTTAACTTCCCCAGCGATGACTCTACCTGTACTTCCATCAATAGAAATGACCTCTTTTTCTTTAAGAACTTGACCGTTACTTAAGACGATTTCTTTCTTTCTTAAATCTATTTTTAATTCTTCACAGCCTGTAATACAAGGTTTCCCCATTCCTCTAGCAACAACTGCTGCGTGGCTTGTCATACCACCACGACTTGTCAGTATCCCTTGGGCTGCAACAATCCCATGAATATCTTCTGGGGTGGTTTCTGGACGAACCAAAATCACTTTTTCACCTGCCATTCCCAACTTTTCCGCAATATCCGCATCAAATACTATTTTTCCGGTTGCAGCCCCTGGAGATGCTGGCAAACCTTTTGCGATCTGATCAAACTTCGCAGATAAGTCAATTTGACGATGTAGTAATTGATTTAGTTGATCAGGGTCCACTCTTAATATAGCTGTCTCTTTATCAATAATTTCTTCCTTTACCATATCAACAGCGATCTTTACTGCTGATTGGGCAGTTCTCTTTCCATTTCTGGTTTGTAATAAATAAAGTTTTCCTTTTTCAATCGTAAATTCAATATCCTGCATATCTTTGTAATGCCGTTCTAATCGTTCTGCAATACGACTAAAAGATTCATATACTTCAGCATTTATTTCTGCTAATGTATGAATGGACTTAGGTGTTCTAATGCCTGCTACAACATCTTCTCCTTGAGCATTCATTAAAAATTCTCCATACAAAGTCCGTTCTCCTGTAGATGGGTTTCTCGTAAAGGCTACCCCTGTTCCAGAATCTTCGCCCATGTTTCCAAAAACCATCATTTGTACATTGACAGCAGTACCCAAATCATCAGGGATTTTGTTGATTTTACGATAGACAATTGCCCTTTGATTATTCCAAGAATCAAAAACAGCACGGATTGCCATTTCTAATTGAACCATAGGTTCTTGTGGAAATGGATCTTTTGTTTTTTGGAGGACGATTTTTTTATAACCAGCAATGACTTCTTGCCAATCTAATGCACTTAATTCAGGATCTTCCTTTAATCCTTTTTTTTCTTTTACTTCTTCAATTACTTGTTCGAATAGGTAATGCTCAATTCCCAATACAACATCTGAAAACATTTGAATAAAACGGCGATAACTATCATAAGCAAAACGAGGATTTCCCGTTAAATTAGCAAGCACTTGAACTGTTTCATCATTTAGACCTAAGTTAAGTACAGTGTCCATCATTCCGGGCATCGAAATGACTGAACCAGATCTTACAGATACTAATAAAGGATTTTCCAACCCCCCAAGTCTTTTCTCTGTATTCTCTTCCAGAACATGTAGAGCTTTTACAATCTGGTCTTTGATTTCATTTGATAATTCTTTACTATTTTCATAATATTGATTACACGCTTGTGTTGTAACCGTAAATCCAGGAGGAACAGGTAGCCCGACACGGGTCATTTCCGTCAGATTGGCTCCTTTTCCACCTAACAGTTCTTTCATTCCTGCATGCCCCTCATGGAATAGATAGACATATTTTTCGGCCATTTTATCTTTCCCCACCTTTACGAAACATATCTAAAATAATATTGGCAGTCTCCTCCACTGCTTTACTAGATACATCAATCACGGGACAACCTATCTTTTTCATGACTCTTTCTGAATATTCTAATTCCTCTAAAATTCTTTTATAATTGGCATAGTTAGCTTGAGCGGTTAACCCTAATGCTTTTAATCTTTCTTTACGTATACTGTTTAATTGGTCAGGATTTATTTTTAGACCAATTACTTTTTTACTAGAAACCTCAAAAAGTTCATCTGGCGGTTGTACTTCTGGAACGAGTGGTACGTTTGCTACCTTTAAACGTTTATGAGCCAAATACATGGATAATGGGGTTTTAGAGGTTCTTGATACACCAACCAAAATAACATCTGCTTTTAAGATACCTCTTGGGTCCCTTCCATCGTCATATTTAACTGCAAACTCAATCGCTTCAACTTTTCTAAAATACTCATCATCTAATTTCCTAACCAATCCTGGCTTCATTTTTGGAGGCATTTTATAAATTCCCTGTAAAGCATCGATCATTGGACCCATAATATCTACTGTTTTGACTTGCTTCTTTTCTGCAATCTTCAGAAGATATTCCTTCAATTCAGCTACAACAATGGTAAAAGCAATTAATCCATTGACTTCTTTCGCTGATTGAACAACCTCGTCAATTGATTCATGGTCGTCAATATAAGAAATTCTTCGAATTTCAGCTGTTCCCCCATTAAATTGACTTGCAGCAGCTCTTACCACATATTCAGCAGTTTCTCCAATTGAATCAGAAATAACATAGATAATTGGTTTTTCGTTTTGGCTACTTATGGTTATTCCCTCCTCTAAATATCTTTTTCATTGACCAGTTCAACAAATGCCTTTGTTATCGTCGTTTTTGTTATCCGACCCACTACCTCAAGGCCATCAAGCCCATCAAATGGACGCACAACCGGAATCGAATCAATTTGATAATGAATTAATTTGTTTGCTACATTCACCAGTGGGTCATCCAATTGACAGGTAATGATATTCGGCATTCTTGTCATAATAATGGAGATAGGGATTTCCTGTAAATTTTGTTTCCCTATTGCGGCTTTTAACAAATCTTTTCTGGATACGATTCCTGCTAATATCCCCTTATTCTTGATCACTGCCAATGTTCCAACATCCTCTAAAAACATCATCACAATCGCATCATAAACAGAAGCTTCTTCTTTAATGACAACAGGAACTGCCTTGTAATCCTTTACAAGTATTTTGTTAAGTGTTTCACTGATCAGTTGGTTACCCTTTTTTCCTGTATAATAATAACCAACCCTTGGCCTAGCATCCAAAAAACCTGACATGGTGAGGATCGCCAAATCAGGGCGTAAAGTGGCACGTGTAAGGTTTAATCTTTCAGCGATCTGTTCTCCAGTAATTGGTCCTTCATCTTTTACAATTTTTAAAATCAATTCTTGTCGATTTGTTAGTTCTATCGTTATCACCACCTTCAAGTAATTGTGTTATACTTTTTATATTTTTTCTTTATATAGTATATACTATATTGTTATTCCAACTTCTGCAAGAACTAATTAAAGGTTTAAAAGAAAAAGCCCTCTATTCCTAAATGGGATACATGAGAGCTAAAAAAACCCACAAAAGTAAAGACTTCCTTAAAAGCTATTCCAACTACCTTTGTGGGAACCTATGAAATCATTACGCGATTCTTTTCAATATCTTAATCGTGTAATTACTTTTTATTAAGTAAAGAGTTGTTAATGTAGAAATGAAAGGATATAACCAAAACATGAACACCCCAAAAGCTATGGGAATAGATAAGAGAACTTTCTGGTCTTTTTGTAGAGTTAAATGGACCAAATTCGTTTGTTTTAGAAGACTCCTTAACATTTTTAATAATTTCTCTCCAGAGACATGAAAAACTTCTTCGATAACATGTTCTTTTGGCCCATCTTTTATTCCGTTGATTTCATTCATAGCGGATACCAAATCATAATGGTGTTTTTTTAGAAAATTACGTGCTTCTTCGCGACTACAATGTACTCGATGTTGGATAATTTCTATTAGCACATCTTCCTTTTTGGGCTCCATGGTATCCCTCCTATTCTTTGTACTTGTGCAATTGATCTAGAAATTGTCTAGATTTTAAAGTTATACCTATATATTGATCAAAAAATGACTTCATCACATGTGAAAGTTGAATTTTTGTTGAATCTTTGATATTGACCTGACCAATTCGTTTCATATCAATCATTTCAAACATTTGTAATAATTTAATGGTAATTGGTTGTAAAGCAATCGTTCGATACTGGTCAAAATGTTTAGAACAAACAAGACCACCATGTCTAATGTCAAAACCACTAAGTGCCTCCTCACTACCGCAAATTGCACATGAGTGTAGATGAGGGCGATAACCAGAAATGTATAGTATTTTCATTTCAAAAATTCTGGCAATCACTTCTTCATCTTTTCCCTCATCAATTAATTCAAGGCCAGCTAATAATTGTTGAAATAAAAATGGATTTGGATCATTTGATTCTGTCATTTTATCAATAAGTTCAATAAGGTATGCTGCATATGCAGTCTTTTCAATATCAGTATGAAAGGTGGGGAACATACGAATATGTTCAGCTTGATTTAAAGATCCCATCTCTTTTCCCAAAAAAAATATATATTCTCCATAACTAAAAACCTGTGACATGGAACTAAAACGACTTTTTGTTTTCTTTGCGCCTCTAGCCATAAGCGATACTTTTCCATGTGTTCTTGTATATAAGGTAATAATTTTATTTGTCTCTCCGTAATCTACGGTTCTGATCACGATACCTTCAGTTCTTACTAACATTTTTATGCTCCAGTTTCTCCCATTCACTTATTTATCCTTTAGGTCTGTTCTAATGCCTTTCGCTCTTTTATTGCAGAGTCATCCTCTACTTGATTTGCTTTTTCACAATCCTTGTATAAAAGATAAGCGTCAATCTGTCCTGTATTGCAAAAATAGTTCCATGAAAAGTTTTTCATGGCTTTTCACCCTTTCCTCACAGATTGAAGTATTTATATCTATTAGGATAAGCTAACTACTTCTTTTCTATCCGAGGAAAAAAATTTCAGGAATAATCTAATCATTTTCTTCAAAATAACCAAAATCCTTTAATAAGTAATCGCGATTTTTCCAGTCTTCTTTCACTTTCACCCATAATTCTATAAAAGTTTTGGTTCCCAATAATCTTTCAATATCCTCCCGTGCCTTTTTCCCAATTTCCTTTAACATGCTGCCACTTTTGCCAATAATAATTGCCTTTTGAGAGGGTCTCTCAGTATAGATTACGGCTTGGATCACGACGGTATTGGGATTTTCTTCACCTGGCTTCATCGATTCAACCACAACCGCAATAGAATGTGGAACTTCTTCCCTTGTTAGATGCAAAATTTTTTCCCGAATTAATTCAGCAACGATAAACCTTTCAGGTGATTCTACAACTTGATCTGGTGGGAAATAGTAAGGCCCCTCTGGTAGCTCTTCAAAAATCTCACTTAGTAAAGTTTGCACGTTATTCCCTTTTAACGCAGAAATAGGAATCACTTCTTTAAAATCAAATAATGATCGATATTGTTCAATAATCGGTAATAATTGCTCTGGAGTCACTAAGTCAATTTTATTTAAGATAAGGAATACAGGGGTAGAACGTACTTCCTTTAATTGTTCTAAGATGAACTGCTCCCCTAGACCAAATTTATTAGTCACATCAATGAGATATAAAATGAGATCTACTTCTTGTAATGAGGTCAAAGTAATATTCATCATATACTGACCCAATTTCGTTTTTGGTTTATGTACACCTGGTGTGTCAATAAAAACAATTTGTCCTTGCTCATTGGTAAAAACAGCACGAATCTTATTTCGGGTCGTTTGCGGTTTGTCGGACATGATTGCCACTTTTTGACCAATCACTTCATTAAGTAATGTGGATTTCCCTACATTTGGTCTACCAATAATGGCAACAAAGCCAGATTTTATTTGCTTACTTTCCTGATTCATCTAAATCCTCCTGTGTAAATGCCCCTGGAAGTAACCCCTCTACGGTTGTTTCCAATACATCCCCTTTTAAATTAGCCAAATATACTTTTGCTTTAGGATTGAAAAACTCAACCATGACCTGGCGACAAGCACCACACGGTGCTACAGGATCTTCTGTATCAGCAATAACAGCAATTTCGTCTAAGTCATGATCCCCTTCTGAGATTGCTTTGAAGATCGCTGTTCTTTCCGCACAGTTGGTTAAGCCATATGAGGCATTTTCAATATTTGCCCCTTTATATATTTTCCCACTTTTAGTTAAAATCGCAGCGCCAACTTCAAATTTTGAATAAGGAACATAAGCATTTTTTCTTGCTTCCTTTGCTAACTCAATTAATTCCTCTTTTTTCATTTCTTATTCTCCTCCATTTATGAATATAGAAAAAGGTTATCAGTAAAAAAGATAGTATAAGAGAAAAAAACCCCCGATTGAGATCAGTCCATTTTGCACAAATCCAACCCAGGTAAACTTCTTCTTAAATAAAATCATGATTAAATAGTTGGTTAAAAGAAAAAAAACAAGTAAAGAAAATAAAACATTTATAAAATAGAAAAGAACAAATAAATAAAACAAAATACCTACTAATACGTTAGGCTCGTAATTGGATTGCTTTTTATACCAATATGCTTTTACAACATAGGTAAATAATAACAGAAAGAATCCCTGTAAAATAAAGAAAGAGGGTTGGGATGGCAACCTACCTTTCCATCCCTCTTGATAGATCAATGTTAAATAGGGAAATAGCACAACCAATCCAACAAAAACAACTGTAAAAGTAACCATTAAAATAGCTCCAGCGGCTACATCCTTTGCAATCTTTGCTAAGGGATGAAATTCTTGCGTTACTAAATCTATCGTCGCTTCAATTGCCGTATTTACCATTTCAAAACCAATCACCAGTCCAATGGTAAAAAGAATAATAAGGGTATCCATCGTATTAAAGTGAAACCACATTCCCAACAAAAGAACGATGAAAGCAATCGTGAAGTGAACTTTCATATTTCTTTGGCTTGCCAAGGAATATGTAATTCCCTCACTTGCATAGACAAAACTTCGAAGGAATTTCCCCCAGATCACATTCATCATCACCTTGATAGTTTCATTTTCTCTAAAATCAACTCTTGTTTTGTAAACATTACTTTTTCATCTTCTTTTGTCTCATGATCATAACCTAATAAATGCAAGAAACCATGAGCTGTTAAAAACCCTAACTCCCGTTCAAAGGAATGGCCATAATCAGCTGCTTGCTGGATCACCTTTGGAATTGAAATCACTATATCTCCAAGCATAGTCGGCATATCCATCTCTTCATCATAAACAATATCTAGATCATCTTCGCCCGGTTCATTTAATGCAAAGGATAATACATCTGTAGGTCGATCGATTCCACGATAGTCTCGATTTAGTTCATGGATTCGCTTGTTATCAACCAGTGTAACAACCACTTCTCCTTCAGTGATCCCTTCTAATTCTGCAGCAGTTTGAATTACTTGATTGACTAATTCAATTTCTTTCTCTAGGATTTCCCTTTCTTCTTGCTCATCTAAGACATCAACATCTATCATTAGCTAGATCTCGCCCCTTTTGTTTCTTCTAAATCCTTATCATCAGGATACTCAATTCGCGAATGAAAAATACCTTTCAAGGTTTCCAACATCGAAATTGCAATAATTTCTAATTCTTTTAATGTTAAGTCACACTCATTTAACTGACCATCATCCAATTTGGATTTAATAATTTTTCTAACCATTTCTTCAATGATTTCATTGGTAGGATGTTTAATTGACCTTACAGCCGCTTCAACACTGTCTGCGATTCCTACAATCGCTGCCTCTTTAAATTGTGGTTTTGGCCCAGGGTAACGATATTCAACCTCTAGAATAGGTTGTTCAGAATCTTTAGAAACCTTATGATAAAAATATTTAAGTAAAGAAGTTCCATGATGTTGCTCAGCAATATCCTGAATGGCATTAGGGATTTTATAAGCCTTTAACATCTCTACCCCATCTTTTGGATGAGCCAAGATAATATTTTTACTCAAACTTGGTGAAATTTTATCATGAGGATTTTCCATATTTAATTGATTCTCAATAAAAAAACTAGGCCGTTTTGTTTTTCCTAAATCATGATAATAGGCACCTACTCTAGCCAATAATCCGTTTGCATTAATTGCTTCAGCTGCTGCCTCTGCCAGATTTCCTACAATCACACTATGGTGATAAGTCCCTGGCGTTTCAATTAACAATTTCCGTAAAAGAGGATGATTTGGGTTCGATAATTCAATTAATCTAGTAGGAGATAGAATCCCAAAAACAGCTTCAAAAAATGGTAAGAAACCAATCGTAAGCACGGAAGAAAAGAATCCTCCTATTGCACCATATGAAAGGGTTGCAAACATTTGTCTCAATGAATAACTTTGGCTCGTCAACATCACGATCACGGCAATTCCAATTACATTAAACAACGAAACCACTAATCCAGCTTTTAAAATGGCGGAACGTTGCTTAATTCTTCCAATCGCAAATGCACCAGCAACACTACCGATCAAGGCAACAAATCCATATCTAAAATCAAAAATGAAGCTTTGATCCGTACTAAAGATCATGCTAGTAAAAATACTAAAAATAACACCACTCAGAATCGCCATCTTCATATTAATGAGTAAGGTAATTAACATCACACCAAAAGCGACTGGTGCTAAATAACCCTTAGGGGAGGTTAAAAGGTCTTTACCTAAACCAATCAATCCCAAAATACTAATACTTGAAAATGTTAAAATAAAGATCGTAAATAATAAGAGAAGTGCACGGTTATCTTGATGTAAGAAAGGATTCATCCGTTCAATACTAAAGAAAAGAAGCAATAAAATGAGTAAAATGAACATCAATAACCCAAAATAGGGCCATAATGTTGAAGTATCCTTTAATAGTCCTGCTGCTTTTAATTTTTCATAAATTTCTTTATCAATATATTGGCCCTGTTTTACGATCAATTCATCTTTTTTAATGATAACAGGTTCGACTTCACTTTTTGCTTTTTCTCGTAAAAGGGAAGTTTGATCCGAATTATAAAATACATTCGGTTTAATAAAATATTTTGTCATTTCATTGGCCAAATGTTTGATTTTATCTTCATTATCAAACGGATTGTTTTGAATGATTTGAGCCGCTTCTTCAAAAGCTTCATTTGATTTTTTAATGTTCACTCCATCATTCATCACAATATCCAACGTAGATTTAGAGATATATTGAATATTTTTTATCTTTTCAACATTTAAACTAGATAGTTCTTTGAATAAAGCGTCGTCTAAAAAAGATAAGCTAGTTAGGTCTCTTAAAGCAGCTTCCTTCTCTTCTTTAGATAGATCTTTATTTTCTGCTATCGTTAAAATGTCTGTAAACATTTGCTCCAATCGGCTAATTTGGTCATTAACAATATTTTCGTCCTTTGTATATTGATCAGGAACTGATTTTGCTGCTTTATCCTTTGCAAGTTCAGTCGCCCACTGATTTTCTACACGAATCGGTGAAGTTAAAGTAACCTGACTAATCTGCCCCTCTTTTAGTTCATAGGTTTCAGGTATAACTTGTCCAATTAGTAACAAATACATAATGATTCCTAACCCAATATACATGAAGAAACGAATGGAAGGATGATTCCCCCAACCTTCCATCATTTTAACCATATTCCATTTCACTTTTTGCTTTTTTCCCATTTCGTTTTCGCCCCTTTTTAGGAAGGACTTTGTGTATCTCTTTCATAAGCAAGAATTATCTTTTGAACGAGATGATGACGAACCACATCATGTTCAGTTAAATAAATAAAACCAATGTCGTCTATAGATTTAAGAATTCTTTCCGCTTCACGTAAACCTGATTTCGTTTTACTTGGTAAATCGACTTGTGTAATATCTCCGGTTACTACCATTTTAGAACCTATCCCTAAACGTGTTAAAAACATTTTCATTTGTTCAGGTGTAGTATTTTGCGCTTCATCTAGAATAATAAATGAATCTTCTAATGTTCTACCCCTCATATATGCTAAAGGGGCAATTTCAATCATTCCTCGCTCCAACAGTTTATTTACTTGTTCTACACCTAGTAAATCATATAACGCATCATAAATTGGCCTTAAATAAGGGTCCACCTTTTCCTGTAAATCACCAGGAAGAAAGCCTAAGTTTTCCCCAGCTTCAACGGCTGGGCGAGTTAAAACAATCTTCCGTATTTCACCCTTTTTTAATGCCGACACCGCCATGACAACTGCTAAGTACGTTTTCCCAGTACCTGCTGGACCTATTCCAAAGACAATATCTTTTTTTTGAATCGTTGAAACATAATGCTTCTGTCCCAAAGATTTTACTCGAATCTCTTTTCCTTTATAGGTTACCATGATTTTTTCATCATAAAGGTCTAATAATTCGTTTGATAAATCATCTTTTGCGAGTTCTAATGCATAATAAATATCTCTTTCAGAGAGTCGGTATCCTTTTCTTACTAAAACGACCAGAACTTCAAATAACTTTGTCAAACGGTCTACTTCTTTTTGATCCCCTTGAAGCACAAGATTCTCATGCCGAGTTAAGATATGAACATTTGTTTCTTTTTCAATAATTTTTAACCATTGATCTTGTGGCCCAAATAAATTTTGTCGTTCTTCCATATCTCCTAGCGCAATTCGATTTGTATATACGTCTACTTGCAAATGCCCTCATTCTCCTTGAACTATTGGTTGTGTTGTTGCGATATTTTCTAACACCTCAAAAAGTATCTTTACTGTTACTTTACCATTCTCTGTGCTTTGGTGCAAAACTTTTTCACTTTTAAAATTGCTGTCTTCATCAATTTTCGTTCGTAAATCCTGTCTTGCTTGATTTTTTGCTAATTTGATCGCTTCAGAGACAGATAAAACTCGTTGTTGATTATGGTATTCTAAAATGGTCTCATCAAGAAAACCGATTGGTAAAACATAGTTTTTCCATGATATCTGTTTTAAATCATACTGTTTTTGAGATTGTGAAAAAGGAATTTCCTTCGCTCCCTTTACTCTTAATACTCGATTCCCAAGCATAAGATACTTCCGTTCAACCCGATTACCCGTATATTCCTTCCACTCCTGCTTTAATGGAATCGTAACGGTGGATTCATACCAAACCACTCCTAAGACTTCCCCTTCTGCTGCTACTAGTTCTTGAGCCTCTTGGTTTTCAACATTTCCCACAATTCCAGAGATTAAAAGATCACCCTTTTTTACGCGATCATTCACTTTTACCTGTGGGATTCCTTTTTCAGCTAAAATGCGATAAATAACTGCGTTTTTGCTAGATATAATATGCCTTGGGCCAACTAATGGCTTTTCATCTGGTTTCACCTTCTCCATTATGGTGATCAATAAATGAGTTCCTTTTAATTTTACCCCAATCCATGAGGCTTGTTCTAAATTTGAACCTAGTTGTTCTTGAATCACTGTATCTTCTGGGAGTTGAAATTTAAACATTCCTCTATGTATCCCTAGCTTTTCAATCGCTTGAAATATTTCTTCATCTGTCATAGTTTGATTGCCTTCTATTTCGATCGTCCAAACCATAGAAGATAAAAGATAAATCATCACAAAAAATAATAAAAAGCCGGTAGCGATTCCCTTTCTTTTGTTTAACTTGGCTAGTTGGAAAGGTAACCCTACCTTACGCAGAATATGGATTCGAGTATAGGTTTTTTGCAATATCGGTTTTAATTTAAAAAAGTCCTCAAGGCTAATCGAGAATACGGCCTGTGAATCATTTACGATTTTTATGTTCCAAATCTTTAATTGTTTTTTGATTGTCATGTTAATAAATAATTCAATATGTTTTCCTTTGAGTGAGCATACGACGTAACCTCTAGTCCATTTTAATCCACGAACATTCAAAAAGACTCCTCCTAATCAATATAGTGAATTTCATTTATAATACCTTCTACTAGTACCTCTTCAGGTAATATGGTTCGGATCACAAGTTGTTTTCCAACTAATCTTAATTCACCTTTACTTAAGCGTAGATGTAAAAATTGATCAGTAAATTGAATAACTCCTCTATGATTTTCAATATAGATTTGATAGGAACCAATCATGGTGATGCGAGGCAAATCAAATATAACATCTTTTGGAAGTTCCAATTGATTTGCAGTCAATTGTTTAATTTTTTGTCTTAACTTTCTCAATGCTTTGCCCCCTCTCTTCCTTGTTACACCCATATGCTTTTTTTTTGGAATTTATGAATATAACAATCCCACAAAAGCGAAGATTTCCTTTGAAGCTTATTCCGATTAATTTGTAAGAAAACATACTCCCAAAGGTCGCTGCTTATGGAATATACAAATTCAAATGATAAGGGGAACAAAGTTATACTTTTTATAATATTTAAAAAAGCTGTTGATTTCTCAACAGCTTCTTAAATTCAATCTATGATCTTGTACGGTGTAGGGGTGAATAGGGTCTAATTGCCCGTGGTGGGTTCAATATTTCTGACCAAATGATTCCTTGAATAACAGGATGAGTATAGGTTGGGTATTCAGTAGTCTTCTTTAAATTTTCTTTTTCACTTTCAATTTCTTTTTCAATTTCCCTCTCAGTCCATTGCTTCTTCAACATTTTGTCCTTCACAAATTGATCCATTTTGATCACCTATTTCCCACTGGGAGGCGTTTGATTTGGGTCATTTAACTTACTAAATGCTTCCCTCATCTCAGTATCTGCGTTAATATTCTGCATATTCATATAGTCCATTACACCAAGTTTGCCATTGCGTAAGGCTTCTGCCATGGCTAATGGAACTTGTGCTTCAGCTTCAACTACTTTTGCCTTCATTTCTTGTACCTTTGCCTTCATTTCTTGTTCTGAAGCAACTGCCATCGCCCGTCTTTCCTCTGCTTTGGCTTGTGCGATACGTTTATCTGCTTCAGCTTGGTCTGTTTGTAATTGAGCACCGATATTTTTGCCTACATCCACGTCAGCGATATCGATGGATAGGATTTCAAAAGCTGTTCCAGCATCAAGTCCTTTTTGAAGAACTGTATGAGAGATTGCATCTGGATTTTCTAAGACGTGTTTATGAGTTTCAGAGGAACCAATTGTTGTGACGATTCCTTCGCCAACTCTAGCGATAATGGTTTCTTCACCAGCTCCACCCACTAAGCGATCAATATTTGCCCGAACTGTTACTTTCGCTTTTGCTTTTACTTCAATTCCATCTTTAGCCATAGCTGCCACAATTGGTGTTTCGATCACTTTAGGGTTAACACTCATCTGAACAGCCTCTAATACATCCCTACCAGCCAAATCAATGGCCGCTGCTCGTTCAAAGCTTAAACTTATATCTGCTCTTTCAGCAGCAATTAAAGCATTTACGACCCTATCCACGTTTCCCCCAGCAAGATAATGTCCTTCTAATTGATTTGTTCCTAACACTAGCCCTGCTTTTCTCGCCTTAATGAGGGGATTTACAATTCTTGAGGGAATTACTCTACGCAGTCTCATTCCTACTAGTGTAAAGATTCCTACATGAACCCCTGAAGCTAGAGCAGAAATCCATAACATCACTGGAACAAAGGTGAAAAATACAGATAAGATAATAATCCCAAAGGCAACAAATACGAGTAATGTAATTTCTGGACCAAAACCCATTCGACAAACCTCCTAAAACTATTTTTTTACTTCTCTAACAATGATTCTAGTTCCTTCAACAAAAATCACTTCAATCTCTTGGTTCGCTTCAATCCAAACCCCTTCACTAACCACATCATATCTTTTATTATCAATCAATGCTACCCCAGATGGCCTTAATTTAGTTAATGTTCTTCCTTTATGACCAACTATTGTTTTATCCTTTGTATGAGAAATATAACCTCCTTCTTTTTTCTGTTCATCTTTTAAAATAAATCGATTCCATAATCCTCGGTGTTTAAAGTATTTAAATAGAATAAAGAAGAGGATGGAATTAACTACAACAGCTATAACTAAGCTTATTAAACCATAAGAAGTCTCATAAGCAGCAAAAATAATGCCTGCAAAAAGAGAAATCACGCCTAGCGCGCCAAAAATGCCAAAGCCTGGAACAAATAGCTCAACCACCATTAAAATAAATCCAACGATAAAGAAAATGATATCTTCCCAGCCAGCAAAACCAGCAAAATAATGCCCAAAAAAGTAGAGGCTAAATGCGGATATTCCGATTAACCCAGCGATACCAAATCCAGGAATGAATAGTTCAATTAAAATCCCTGCTAATCCAATGATCAATAAAATAGGGATCACATAGGGGTTCGTAGAAAACCGAGCTAATCTTTCAGCAGGTGTTAAACCAACCTCATAAGTATCTGCCGACCCCAAACCAATGGTATTTAAAAGCTGTTTTCGACTTTGAACGATCCCGTCGGCAATTCCATATTTTAGTGCTAGGTCTGAATCTAATGTGATCAATTGGCCTTTTTTAGACAGACCTGGGATCTCAACAGCAGGATCTACCATTCCCCTTGCAATTTCTTCATTTTTATTATTCTGTTTAGCTGCATCAATCATATGACTAGCCCACCAAGAAGTGATCTTAGGGTCTACTTGTTGCCCGGAAATGGTTCTCACTGCTGCAGCACCAATATGGCTATTAGGTTCCATATAAATTTTGTCGGCATTTAAAGATATATAAGAGCCCGCTGAAATGGCTTCTCCTTTAATATAAGCATATACAGGGATCTGTTCTTTTTGAATCAATTTACCTATTCCTATCGCCGCATCCACACTTCCGCCTAATGTATTGATTTCTAAAATAATGGCATCTGCAAAAGCATTTTCTGCTTCAGAAAAGGCACGTTCTAAAAAACGCTCTAATCCTCTTTCAATCCCTTGCTCAACAGGAATGACATAAACGAGTTGTTTTTCTTCTGCAGAAATGATTGATGATTTAGGAATAAATGTTAAAACAGTAGCTAAAAAAATAATAGATAAAAAAAGACTTAAGTTTCGTTTCAAAAACATCCCCCTTTCCTTGATGAATTTACATACGTTTGGTTTTCAATTAGGTTTCACTTTCCCAACAAAATAAGGGAAATAAAAAACGACTAGAGAGTTCTAGTCGTCATTTTTTCTATTCTTTATGATAAATATTCCTGTACAAGCTGATTAATGAGTTTCCCATCAGCACGACCTTTTACTTTAGGCATCACTGCACTCATTACTTTTCCCATATCTGATTTCCCTTTTGCTCCAATTTCTTCGATTACACTTTGGATGATGTTTCGAAGTTCTTGTTCAGATAGCTGTTGAGGAAGATATTGTTTTAGAATTTCAAGTTCTGCTTGCACATTTTCAACCAGATCTTGTCGACCTGCTTTTTCAAACTCTTGGAGGGAATCGCGTCTTTGCTTTACTTCACGAGTCAGAACGTCAAGTATTTGTTCATCAGATAGCGTTGTTTGCTTTTCAATTTCGGTATACTTGATAGCAGAACGAATCATACGGATGACAGATAGTTTTAATTTATCTTTGTTCTTCATCGCTTGTTTCATATCTTCACTTATACGATCCATTAACGACATGTTATGATTAGCCCTCCTTAATACTTACGTTTGCGCGCAGCCTCAGACTTTTTCTTACGCTTTACGCTTGGCTTTTCATAGTGTTTACGTTTTTTAACTTCTGCCAATACGCCATCTTTTGAAATTGTACGTTTAAAACGACGAAGAGCACTATCTAATGATTCGTTTTTTCTAACGCGAATTTCTGACATTCACTTTCCCTCCCTCCACAATTACCATGCAACAGACCTTGTTTTCGCAAAGTCTAACAAATTTAATTATATTATAGTAAATTTAGTAGTGTCAACCTTTCATCATCAGACAGGCAATTTCTCTCCACCCAAAACATGATAATGAATATGGAACACCTCTTGGCCTCCATGATCTCTACAATTATTTACCAATCGAAAACCGCTCTCTGCAATTCCAAGTTGATTCGCTATTTTTTGAATGGTCTGGTGCAATTGGCCAATTAAAGGAAGATCCTCCTCCTGAACATCCATAAATGTTGGAATGTGTTTTTTGGGAATCACCAACACATGAACCTTTGCCTTTGGATGAATATCATGGAATGCGACAAAGTTCTCATCTTCATATACTTTGTTTGCTGGAATTTGACCATCTACAATTTTACAAAAAATACAATCGTTCATTTTTACAGCTCCCTTATTCTTTATATTATGCATATTTTACCACAAAAGTTTATAAAATAAAAAAGAACGCCTGTCATGAGACGTTCAGGTTCATCAAGATTTTTTTGTCAAATTTCTCATAGTTTTCACCGTATTCGTCTTGTAACGCCTCTACAAAAATACTAACGATTTTGGCATCAAATTGGGTTCCAGAATATCGAAGCAATTCATCAACCGCATCTTTCATCGACATACCCATACGATAGGATCGATCAGCTGTCATCGCATCAAAGGCATCCGTGATTGCCATGATTCTAGCATGCAACGGAATCTGTTCTCCTTTTAATCCCAAAGGATAGCCTGTCCCATCATATTTTTCATGATGGTGGCGGATGACAGGTAAGAACTTTTTAAAAAAGTGCATATCTTTCACTAATTGATATCCTCTTTCTGGATGACTCTTAATAATTTCATATTCCTCCTGTGTCAATTTCCATGGTTTATCTATAATTTCTATAGGAACTTCAATTTTACCAATATCATGCCAAGATGCAGCCTGAGAAAGCTGACGTATCTCTGATTGAGGTAACTCCATTTTGGTCGCTAATAATACTGTCCAGAATTTTACACGTTCTGAATGGGTGTGGGTAATCGGATCCATCTGTTTAAGTACATGTAATACAAAATTAGTATAGGTAGAAAGCTCGTTATCAAAGACCTCTCTGTACTGTAAGGCAGGTTTGATAAAATAGACGAGAAAGGTAAAAATAGCGACGCCTACGAGATTTGTATAATAAAATAAAACGACATTGATTAGACCAATAAAAACTGTTAATAGTGCAGATTTTGTGGATGATATAAGGCTAATAAAGCCATTTATATCAAATTTCCCTTTTTCTAAGGACACAACAATAAAGATAAAAATATTATTTAATAAAGTATTAAGATAGGAAAGCAGTAATATTGTTAGGAAAAATCCAAAAGTAAAAATAGTTTGATTGCTATTAGCATCTGGATATATGGAATGGAAAATTAACGTAGGAATTGCAATTGATATTCCGTACATCGTAACATTAAATAATTTTTTATACCATACTTGTTTATGATAAATAGCCATTGCCGAAACGGAAATAAAAACCATTGCATAAAAAGGATCCAAAAAAACCATTACAGGCGTGACAAATGGTAAAACAATTAAAAAATAAAGATTGCTTTGCAAATCTCTAACAATTTCAGAATTAAATAAAACCATTAAAATAACAAAACCTATCATTTCAATGATTTGTTTAATATTTAAACCATTCCATGTAATAAGTAACAAAATAAGAAACAAGCTATAAATACCTGTTAAATATATTTTTAAGTTTAATCTCATAAAAACACCTCAATTTATAGAAATGCATAGCATAACATAATAATTTAAAAAATTAAGCCCAACCCAAACGATCTCCAACAGAAACTTTTGTATCATTGTTGGATTTAACGATCTTTTTGATCACTTTTAACATGGCGATGACCTCCCTTAAAATAGATTTTTTCCCATTTCAAGTTCGGCTCATCTCGTTGTTCTGCTCTGCTCTTGTTATGCTATGCAAACTGAAAAACTAAATCATGTGGTAGATTCTTCGATTTAATGCATCTAAGGTTGCCTTAGCAACCGAAGATAATAAATCTTTAGTTTTGACGACAGAACCTACAAATAGATTCCCTGCTCCAGATGGTCGATGAATCACAGTAAGTGTGACAACAATGACATCGACTTGACCCATAGCAACTTCACGAACCTGATCAATCCGTATACTATAATCCGTCGCCACCCTCATCAACGCAGAGGCAGCTGCATTTGCGATAATATATTCTAACTCCATCTCAAAATAATGGGCAGTAACATTCTCAACTATAATTTGATCGTTATATTCTAATTGAACCGTTCCTTCGATAAGACCATTTGTCTTTTGAACCTGGTAAGCGGTCAAAAAACGAATGCGATTACCCTCTATCGGATTTTCTACAAATTGCTGTTCTACGATACTAATCTTATTATGGTTAACGCGATATCCAGCTACATTGCGAAAGGTTTCTTCTACGTCACGCTTGATATCCTTTGGATGACGTAACCCATCACTAAAGACCCCAATCGCATGAACCTCTCCCTGCTCATCAAAGTCTACATGGGCACCTGTTACATTTTTGATGGCACGAAATTGTCTCTCTAATTCCATAGATACTTCTTTTATATTCATAGATAATCTTCCTTCTTAAATAATAATCATGATTAAAAAAGAAAAGCATAATTTACCATTAAATAATATTCTCCATTATTCGATCATTTCCTTCTTTTTTCTACTAAAATTTTTAATATAGAAATGTCTAAAAGTTTTATCATCAACAGGAATTTTAACTTCCCTCCGAAAGAAGTCTCCCACTTCTAAACGTGAAGGTGTGCCAGCACCAGTGAAAGTGGGAGATGAATTTCGGTTAGGCGTAGCCTAAAGTTGTCTTTTTTTGCTATGATATAAGTAGAATGGAATCACGATGTTGAGAAGCTTTTGCTTACTCACAACGGGTGATGCGCCCATTGAAGTGAGGTGATTCGATATGGCAAACAAAGCATATAAGTTCCGTCTGTACCCAACACAAGAACAAGAGCAATTTCTTGCGAAAACCTTCGGTTGCGTTCGTTTCGTTTACAATAAAATGTTGGCTGAACGAAAGGAAACATATGAGAAGTTCAAGGACGACAAAGAAGCCTTGAAAAAGCAAAAATTTCCGACTCCTGCCAAGTACAAAAAGGAGTTTGCATGGCTCAAAGAAGTCGATAGCCTTGCGTTGGCAAACGCTCAACTGAATTTACAGAAGGCATACCAAAACTTCTTCTCTGGTCGTGTTGAATTTCCTAAGTTCAAAAGCCGCAAGGCGAGACAGTCCTACACAACCAACGTGGTCAACGGAAACATTATGCTTTTGGATGGCTATATCAAATTACCGAAACTGAAACTTGTAAAAATGAAACAACATCGGGAAATCCCGTCACATCATATTCTCAAGTCTTGTACGGTTTCTCGAACAAAAACAGGAAAATACTATGTTTCTATTCTCACTGAATACGAACATCAACCTACACAAAAAGAAGTACAAGCTGTTGTTGGATTAGATTTTTCCATGAATGGCTTATTCGTCGATAGCGAAGAAGGTAAGACAGCCAATTACCCTCGTTTCTATCGCCAAGCCTTGGGAAAATTAGCGAAGGAACAGCGTATTCTATCACGCAGAAAGAAAGGCTCTAATCGTTGGCACAAACAG
>NZ_JBLWFI010000001.1:443099-478247 GCF_048898065.1 Tepidibacillus infernus | reverse complement strand
TTGTGATTGTGGTTTTGTGGCAGATAGAGATTGGAACGCTTCTATCAATATCAAGCGTGAAGGATTGCGACTGTTAGTATAATCATAAATAGAGCATGGAACAGGCTCGATAGCTAAGTAAATTTCGTACCGTTAGGTGCGATTACCTTAGAAGCCCTCACCTCTAAGCGAAGCGTAGGTGGCGGGTAGTTCACCTAGGAATAGAGAATGATGATTAAATATGTATGTTTTTGTCATTCAAGATGATTAGAGGAGAATAGCTATGGAATTGATGAGAGGGTTACCTGTAAAAAAAGAATGGATGAATCGATCTTTTGGATTACTCATGGTGGGAAGGTTCATTTCACAATTAGGAGATAAGTTATATTTGCTTGCCCTACCTTGGCTTGTATTAGAATTAACCCATTCTGCTTTGTCTAGCTCAATTACTTTTGCTTTGGAAATCATACCCCAAGTTTTATTGGCACCTTTTATCGGCGTCTTTGTCGATCGGAAATCAAGAAAACTCTTAATGGTCTTTTCTGATTGGGTACGTGGAATCATTGTTGGTGTTATTACCATGCTCACCTATTTAGGAAATATTCAGATGATTCATATTTATCTCGCCGCTTTTTTATTAGCAACCTTTACAATATTATTTGATTCTGCTTCAGAGGGATATATTCCTAAGGTTGTTGCCAAAAGTTATCTAGTTGAGGCCAATGCTAATTTGACCTTTATCAATACCTTGATGAGATTGATTGGCCCTGCACTAGCAGGAATCTTGATTGCATGGATTGGGGCGGCAGGGACAATTGGTATCAATGCCATTTCCTTCATCCTTTCTGGAATGGTTTTAAGCTTTTTAAATAAGGACGATGACGAAAACAGTGGGAACAAAAAAGTCAATAAGATCCTTGAAGATATAAGGGAAGGATTCCAATACTTAACG
Organism: Tepidibacillus infernus; assembly: GCF_048898065.1. Lineage (NCBI taxonomy): Bacteria > Bacillati > Bacillota > Bacilli > Caryophanales > Bacillaceae > Tepidibacillus > Tepidibacillus infernus. The sequence continues at coordinate 477,316 of NZ_JBLWFI010000001.1, read as the reverse complement.
AAGCATGAAATCCTTTTTCCTATTGCACTTTTTAGTACGTTTATGAATATGGGAATTTTTTTAGTTCAAGCACTTCTTATCTATGGTAGTAAAGAAATCCTAGGCTATGGCCCAGAAGAGACCTCTATTATTTTTTGGGTTAGTGGAATCGTGGCTTCTATAACGACACTCCTACTAAAACCATTAAAAAAAATTGCAACCAAAGGAAAAATCGTACGTTTTGGGAGTATTGGCGTTTTCTTTTCCATTTTCATTTTAGTGTTGAATGAATCTTTAGTTACTTTTACAGTATCCTATACTCTATTGTTGATGATAGGAATTATCGTGAATGTCAACATGATGGCTTATCGCCAAGAAATTATCCCTGACCACCTGTTCGGAAGAGTGATGACTTCTAGTCGTGTGCTTGTTAATGTCTTTTCACCTATTTCTATGATAGCGGCTGGATATCTAGCCTCAAAATATAGTACACAGCTTGTTTTTGAAATTGCTGCAGTGATTATCTTTTGCAATGTTCTTTATGCTTGGTTTAGTAAAATGAGACAGATTGAATAGTTTGACTCTGAACTCCTAGGTTTGTTCTATTTTAACTCTTGACTTCATAAGGATTACATAGGACAACCATAGGAGTTGAATTTTTATGCGAGAAATCATTATTCCATTAGCTACTGGAATGACACTTTTTTTATTTGGTATGAAAATGATGAGATTGGGTTTGGAAAGAATCTCTAGTCAATATCTTCAGCAATTTTTGTACCGTTTTACTAAAACACCCTATCATGGTTTTTTTAGTGGAACGATTGCCACATTATTATTGCAAAGTAGTAGTGCTGTTACTGTAATCACCATTGGCTTGATCAATGCAGGATTAATTGATTTTTTTCAAACGATTGGCATTATTTTGGGTACGAATGTTGGTACGGTGGTCACGGTTCAGTTAATCGCCTTCAATATCGGCAAATGGGCAGTACCCGCATTATTGGTTGGTGCAATGCTTATTCTATTTTCAAATCATAAAGTAAGAGCAACCGGTTTATTTATTGCTGGTTTTTCTATTATTTTTCTTGGAATGGATGCCTTACAGATGATTTCAGTTCCTATTCAACGATCCTCTTGGCTACAATCAATCGTTTCTTTACAAGAACATCAAACCATGATCGGGATCTTAGTAGGGACTCTGATGACGGCTGTGATTCAATCAAGTAGTGCGACGATTGCCATGACGATGGGGATAATCTATCATAATGGAATTCCGTTAGATTTTGGACTTGCTATTGTTTTAGGAGCCAATATCGGAACATGCTTTACGGCTGTGCTTGCAAGTATAGGTGGCAGTATAGAAGGAAAACAAGTAGCAATAGCTCATGTTTTATTAAATCTACTTGGTGTGATTCTATTTTACCCTTTCATCCCCCAATTTTCAGAAATCGTCCGTGTATTGACCCCTTATCCTGCGGTACAAATTGCTCATTTTCAGTTGATCTTTAATTTAATCAGTTCATTAGTTGTTTTACCCTTTGCTAAACCCTTTGCCGATCTAACATTACTTCTCTCGCCGAAGGGGGGAAGCCCACAAAAGTGACGTCGACCTTTGAAGTTTATTCCGATAACTTTTGCAGGATCCTACGAATAATAAAAGGCTTGCTCTAGCTTCATTGCTAAATACAAGCCTTTTACCTTTAATATGTATTTTTAATAATCATTCTCACTTGTTAAACCATTGATAATGGCAATTCCTGAACTTGCCCCAATTCTAGTTGCTCCAGCTTCAATCATTTTCATGGCACCTTCAAAATCTCTAACCCCACCTGAAGCTTTTACTCCCATTTCAGGACCAACTGTTAGCCTCATCAATTTGATGTCTTCATAAGTGGCTCCACCATGGCCAAAACCAGTAGATGTTTTAACAAAATCGGCTCCGGCTTTCTTACTGATTTCACATACTTTTACTTTTTCTTCATTTGTAAGCAAGCCTGTTTCTAGGATAACTTTTACTAATGCTTTGCCTTTAGCAGCCTCAACAACCGCCTTTATATCTTCTTCAACAATTTCGTACTGTTTTGATTTTAGTGCACCGATATTAATGACCATATCTACTTCTGTAGCACCATCTTCAATTGCTTTCTTTGTTTCAAAGACTTTTACTTCTTTGGTTGTTGCCCCTAAAGGAAAACCAATGACAGTACACACTTTGACATTCGTATCTTTTAAATGTTGAAAGGAACGTTTTACCCAAAAAGGGTTCACACAGACGGAAACAAATTCATTTTCTTTTGCTTCTAAACAGAGTTTATCAATCATCTCTTCTGTGGCTTCAGGTTTTAATAACGTATGATCGATCATTTTGGCTAATTTTCTTTTATCCATTTCTTTATTCCTCCTGGCTAAATTGATTAAACCCCAGCTCTTCTAATGCCATTTTTATAACAAGCAGGTTGTTGTCATAACCTGATATTTTTTGTCTTTCCCAGGCCTCTTCTAAACTAAACCATTCTGCCGCATTGATTTCACTGACTTGAACCTTCAACTCTTTGGATGTGGTTTTTACTAAATAATAGTGAACTTCCTTCTCTATCTTTCCATTGCTAGGGTGATAATACTCATAATAAACTTTATCTAAAGGTTTGACAATGGTTCCTTCAATTCCAGTTTCTTCAGCTATTTCTCTTAATGCGGTTTCAGCGAAAGTTTCCCCTTCTTCTTGTTTCCCTTTAGGGAGTGTCCATCTTTGACAACGGTCTTGAATCAAAAGTAATTCAATATGGTGATCTGCCTCAAAAAAAACGACTCCACCAGCTGATACTTCCTTCAAGTTTAATCTCCTCCTTCTTCATCTAAATTAAAATCTACTACTTTAAGGATTGTCATTTTACTGGTTTTTAAACAAAAAAGGTGATCAAAAGTTGATCACCATAGAGTGCTATACTGCTGCTGTCTTTTCTTCTATGTCGATTAGGGTACCCTGACAATATTCAGGTCCTACACCATCTAGTCTTACTCTACAGATTTTACCAATCATTTCTTCATTTCCCTCAAATACGATTTGAAGGTAGTTATCTGAATAACCTGTATAAAATCCACTGTCAGGATCTTCTTTGTAAGAGCGCTCTGGAATGACTTCCAGCACCTGTCCTACGAATTTGGTTGCATATTTCATCGATAGACGAGTGGATAATTCAATTAATTTTTGTACACGCTCATGTTTTACCTCTTCAGGAACTTGATGATCCATTTTGGCTGCTGGAGTTCCACTTCGTTTAGAATAAGGGAAAACATGCATTTCAGCAAATTCCAGCTCCTCCATTAGATGATAGCCATTCATAAATTGTTCTTCTGTCTCTCCAGGAAATCCTACAATGACATCGGTCGTAATGGCTACTTCAGGTAAAGCTTCTCTAATTTGTAATATTTTATTCCTGTATTCTTCAACGGTATATTTCCGTTTCATTCGTTTTAATACTTCATCATCTCCTGCTTGCAATGGAATATGAAGATGACGAACCACTTTATTAGACTTATTTAAAACCTCTAATACTTCATCCGTAATTTGGCTAGCCTCAATAGAGCTGATACGAATTCGTTTTAAACCTTTCACAGCATCTAGATCCCATAATAATTTGGCTAAACTATAATCTTCTAGATCTTCTCCGTACCCTCCTGTATGAATCCCTGTTAGAACAATTTCATTGTAGCCAGCAGCGACTAATTGTCTTGCTTGCTTAATTACATTCTCAGGCTTACGGCTGCGTAACAATCCTCTTGCCCAAGGAATTATACAGAAAGTACAGAAGTTATTGCACCCTTCTTGAATCTTTAATGACGCCCTTGTTCGATCGGAAAACTCAGGCACATCTAATTCTTCAAATTCCTTGGTCTTCATAATATTCTTAACCGCATTAATCGGTTCTCTTGTTTTGCGATATTCTTCTACATAGTCAACAATCTTTTCCCTGCCTTGGTTTCCGACGATAATATCAACCCCAGGAATATCCAAAATTTCTGCAGGTGAGGTTTGAGCATAACAACCTGTTACTGCGATCACCGCTTCAGGATTTTTCTTGATCGCTCTTCTAATTACTTGTCTGCTCTTTTTATCCCCAGTATTGGTCACTGTGCAAGTATTTATGATATAAACGTCAGCTTTTCTTTCAAAATCGACGCGTTCGTACCCACTATTTTTAAACAGTTGCCAGATCGCTTCTGTTTCATAATGATTTACTTTACAGCCTAAAGTATGAAATGCTACGGTAGACAACGTTTATCCCCTTTCTAGATGATATAAGATATTTGCTACACCGACAAGACCAGCTGTTTCTGTTCTGAGAATTCTATTACCAAGAGAAATCGAGATAGAACCATGATTTTCTGCTTCGATGACTTCCTGATTGGAAAAACCACCTTCAGGACCAATGATGAGTAAAACCCGTTTTACTTCCAGATTGTTTGAAAGAACTTGGTATAATGTCTTCGTGCTTTCTTGCTCAAAAGCAATAAGAGACCATTCATTTTTTACAATCTGTAATAATTCTTTCCAACTATGCACTGGTAAAATGTTAGGAATTACACTTCGTTGTGCTTGTTCAGCTGCTTCCTTTGCAATTTTTTCCCATCGTTCCAATCTTTTTTTTTCTTTTTTATCATTTAATTGAACAATCGTTCTCTCAGAGGTAAAGGGAATAAAACTTTTTACTCCAATTTCAGTTCCCTTTTGGATAATCAAATCCATTTTATCAGCTTTTGGTAGCCCTTGAGCAAGAATGATTTCAACTTTTGGTTCACGGGTTCCCTCAAGTTTAGAAAGAATGCGACAATCCACTTGTTTCGCTTCAATTGAAGTGATTTCTGCTAAAACATCTAATCCTTCTCCATTTGAGCAAATGATTTGATCTCCTGGTTCAGAACGTAATACTTTGATCAAATGATAAGCATCATCGCCCAAAATAGTCACTCTATCTTCGTTAAACTGTTCTTTTGGAACAAAGTATCTTTGCATATGATATCCCTACTATTCTAAACTTTTTTTGCAATAAACGCTACCCAATCCTCTTGTTGAAGTGTTTCCTCTATAACCAAACCTTCCCTTTTAAGGGCTTCTTTTACCAAATCACTCTTATTTTGAATAATACCTGAAGTAATAAAGATTCCCTTTGGCTTAAGTATCCTTGCTACATCACCGGTAAACCTTAGAATCACTTCTGCTAGGATATTAGCGACAACTATATCTACTTGTTGATCAATATGATCCAGTAGATTGTTTTGTTTCACCTCAACCCTGTCATCTACATGATTGATTTTTGTATTCAACTTTGCACTTTTAACAGCTACTTCGTCTAAATCAAGAGCAAGTATGTGCTTTGCACCTAGTTTTGCAGCAGCGATACTCAATACGCCTGTTCCACATCCTACATCAATCATTTCTTCGTTACCTTTAATTACTTTCTCTAAAGCTTGAATACACATGACTGTAGTAGGGTGAGTGCCTGTACCAAAGGCCATTCCCGGGTCTAATTCAATGATTAATTGGTCATTTGTTTCTTCTACTTCCTCCCATGTAGGAGTGATGAGGATTCGATTAGATACTTTAACTGGCTTATAATACTTTTTCCATCCAGATGCCCAATCTTCTTCATTTACCTCTGAAATAGATACTTTTCCCGTACCAATATTAATATCGTAGGTTAGCAAGTTATTGATAAGTTGTTTAATTTGTTCAATCGTTTCCATTAAATAACTATTTAAAGGAAAATAAGCTTTTACATATACACCTTCTTCAGGATAATCTTCAGGAGAAAGTTGATAGACTTCGCCATATGGAGTTTCCCATTCCCGATTTAGTACTTCTGGATCCTCAATGATTACCCCACCTGCACCAGATTCATGTAAAATATTCGCCACTGCCTCAATTGCCTCTTGAGTTGTGTGAATCGTAATTTCTGACCATTTCATATTATAATTCCTCCTGAAATTATTAGAAGACAAGATAGCCCACAAAAGTAACGACCTCCTTCGAACCATATTCCGATTACTTTTGTGGGGACTCATTTTAATATAATGAAAAGAAAGTTATGCTTTCTTTTTCGATAAAAAGGGGGAACACCCTATTCCCCCATAAAAGCTTTTTTCATTCTTTCAAAAAATGACTTTTGTTGCTCATGTGTTTCCTCTCCGCTTAAATTCCCCAATTGTCGTAATAGATCTTTTTGTTCAGTGGTCAATTTGGTTGGTGTAACAACAACCACTTTCACATGCTGGTCACCTCTACCACTATAACGTAAACGAGGCACACCTTTTCCTCTTAATCTGAAGTTTGTACCTGTCTGTGTTCCCTCAGGAATCTTTAACTTGACTCTTCCATCTAAAGTAGGAACTTCAATCTCATCCCCTAAGGCTGCTTGGGTAAAAGTGATAGGAACCTCACAATAGATATCATCACCATCACGTTCAAAAAAGTCGTGAGCTTTAACATGTAAAACAATAAACAAATCTCCTGAAGGTCCACCGTTGACTCCTGGCTCCCCTTCACCACTTACCCTTAGTTGAGAACCATCATCAACACCTGCTGGGACTTTGACATGAATCGTTTTTCGTTTCTTCACTCGTCCACTACCATGGCAATCTGTACATTTCTCAGTAATGATTTTACCTTGCCCATGACAAGCATTACATACCCTACGATTGACAATACGACCAAACGGGGTATTCTGTACCACTTCTTGCTGGCCAGTTCCCTTACATACCGAACAAGTCTCGATTTTAGTACCTGGTTTTGCGCCTGTTCCATGACAGGTATCGCACTGTTCCTCTCTAGGAATCGTAATATCTGTTTCCTTACCGAATACGGCCTCTTTAAATTCTAAGGTCATACTATATTGAAGGTCTGCTCCTCTTCTTGGGGCATTTGGATTTCGGGTTCTTCTTCCTCCGCCTCCAAAAAACATATCAAAGATGTCACCAAAGTCACCAAAATCTGCTCCACCAAAACCTGATCCTCCAAAACCTGCAGTAGGATCTTCATGTCCAAACTGATCATAACGAGAACGTTTTTGTGCATCGCTTAATACATCATAGGCTTCTTTCACTTCTTTAAATTTGGTTTCAGCATCTGGTGATTTATTGACATCGGGATGATATTGACGAGCAAGTTTCCGATAAGCTTTTTTTATTTCTTCATTTGAGGCATTTTTGCTGACGCCAAGTACCTCATAATAATCCCGTTTACTCATTCAATCCCCCCGTTCTTTAGAAAACATGCAAAAGTCAAAGCCAAGAAGTCGACTTTGACTTTAATTAAATGGAAAAAAAGTATATCTCTCTTTTCATTAAACAATGAATAAGTAGAAAGGCATGGATGACGGAGCTCGTTGTAATATACATTCGATAGATTATTTGTTGTTGTCATCATCGACAACTTCATAATCTGCGTCTACCACGTTCTCTTTTTTATTGGTTTGTTCTCCTGCTTCAGCTTGTGCACCTGCTTGTGCCTGTGCTTGTTCGTAAAGTTTGACAGATAGTTGTTGAACAACTTCTGTGAGTTTTTCATTCGCAGACTTAATTTCCTCAATATTGTTGCCTTCTAAGGCTTTTTTCAATGCTTCTTTTGCTTGATTTGCTTTATCAACTTCAGCTTGATCTACTTTTCCTTCAAGCTCTTTTAATGTTTTTTCTGTTGTATAAATCATGGAGTCTGCTTGGTTGCGAATTTCGATTTCTTCACGACGTTTTTTGTCTGCCTCAGCATTTGCTTCTGCTTCTTTGATCATTTTCTCAACTTCTTCATCACTTAAACCGCTTGAAGAAGTAATGGTGATTTTTTGGCTTTTTCCTGTACCCAAATCCTTCGCAGAAACATTTACTATACCGTTAGCGTCGATATCAAAAGTTACTTCAATTTGCGGAATACCACGTGGTGCAGGTGGAATATCCGTTAATTGGAAACGGCCTAATGTTTTATTATATGCAGCCATTTCTCTTTCCCCTTGAAGCACATGAATGTCAACAGCAGTTTGGTTATCAGCTGCGGTAGAGAAGACTTGGGATTTACTTGTAGGAATGGTTGTATTGCGATCAATCAATTTTGTAAATACGCCACCTAATGTTTCAATCCCTAGTGATAATGGTGTAACGTCAAGTAATACCACATCTTTTACATCACCAGTTAACACACCAGCTTGAATAGCTGCCCCAAGAGCAACTACTTCATCAGGGTTTACTCCTTTATGAGGTTCTTTCCCTATAAATTTCTTAATCGCTTCTTGCACTGCTGGAATACGAGTAGAACCACCAACAAGAACGACTTTATCAATCTCATTTGGGCTTAATCCAGCATCTTTTAAAGCTTGACGAGTTGGACCCATTGTTCTTTCTACTAAATGAGCAGTCAATTCTTCAAATTTTGCCCGAGTTAAAGTAACTTCTAAGTGCTTAGGCCCTGTCGCATCTGCCGTGATAAATGGTAGAGAAATCGTAGTGGTTAGAACACCAGATAGATCTTTTTTTGCTTTTTCAGCTGCATCTTTAAGACGTTGTAAAGCCATTTTATCTTTACTTAAATCAATTCCATTTTCTTTTTTAAAGATATCGACTAAATAGTCTATAATCACTTGGTCAAAATCGTCACCACCAAGTTTATTATCTCCACTAGTCGCTTTTACTTCAAAAAATCCGTCACCTAATTCAAGAATGGATACGTCGAAAGTACCGCCTCCAAGGTCATAAACGAGGATTGTTTGATCTTCTTCTTTTTCTAAACCATAAGCTAAAGAAGCAGCAGTTGGTTCGTTTACAATACGTAGTACTTCTAAACCAGCAATTTTACCTGCATCTTTTGTAGCCTGACGTTGGCTATCGTTAAAATAGGCTGGAACAGTGATAACTGCTTGAGTAACAGGTTCGCCAAGATAAGCTTCTGCATCAGCTTTTAATTTTTGTAGGATAATGGCTGAGATTTCTTGTGGTGTGTATTCTTTCCCATCAATATTCACTTTGTAATTTGTACCCATATGACGTTTAATCGAGATGACAGTGTTTGGATTTGTAATTGCTTGACGTTTTGCAACTTCACCTACCAAACGTTCTCCATCCTTTGTAAAAGCAACAACAGATGGTGTTGTACGGTTTCCTTCTGGATTAGGTATTACAACAGGTTCGCCACCTTCTAATACAGCAACACAAGAGTTTGTTGTTCCTAAGTCAATTCCAATAACTTTTCCCATAAAAACATTACCTCCAACAAATTTATCTTAAATTTTAATTTCTTCTACACTTTGTTTATGCATTTACCTTAACCATTGAAGGACGAATTACTTTTTCTTTTAGCTTGTATCCTTTTTGTAATTCTTCCACAACGATTCCTGAATCAAATTCATCTGTTTCTACTTGCATCACTGCTTGATGAATTTCAGGATTAAAAGGCTGTCCAACAGCTTCGATCTTTTCTAATCCCTCTTGCGTCAATACTTGTTCAATTTGACGATAAACCATTTCTACCCCTTGTAAAAATAAATCAAGGTTTTGTGAATCTTTGCTTGAGTCAATAGCTCGTTCAAAATTATCTATTGCAGGAAGAAGGGATTCAACAAGCTTTGCTGTTGCATATTTTGCTAATTCTTCTTTTTCAACTCTTGTTCTTTTCCTAAAGTTTTCAAAATCTGCTTGGGTGCGTAATAGACGATTTTGTAACTCTTCAATCGTTTGCTTTAATTGTGACACTTCATCCTGTTCTTCTTGCACCCCAACCTCATTTGAATCCTTTTCATTGTTCATTTCAGCTAAAACTTCTTGTTCTGCTACATTCTCATTTTCTTCTTCCATGACAGTGGTTTCTTTTTCCTTCATTTGATCTGTCATTGATTCACCTCCTAATCTTGGTCTTCATCTTTCTTCATACGAATAATGGTATGAATACGCAAAATCGCTTCACAAATTTCCCCCGCAGCTTTTAATGCATGAATTTTTACCAAGGCAGGATCAAGAATGCCATTTTGCTCCATATCCATCAATTGTCCAGTGTCTGTATTAATACCAATGGCATCACTTTGCTGTTCAATTTGGGCCACTTTTACCTCATCTAATTTTTCTAATGGGTTAAATCCAGCATTTAATACGATTTGGGCCATTGGCTTTGTTAAAGCTTGAGCAACAGCTTCAAGTCCAAAGCCTTCCATACCACGAGTCTGTTCCCGTATTCTTTCGATTTCCTTGGAAATGGCCATTTCAACTGCCCCTCCTCCAGGTACATAACCTGAACGAATGGCAGCTTGAACTGACGAGGCAGCATCCTTTGCAATTCTCTCTCTTTCTTCTACAATTTCGCCAGTAGATGCACCTACTAGAATCGTAGCCGTCGGTTTACCTTTTCCTCCAACTACTCTTACTTTTTCAAGTTTTTCATCTTCATAGACAAGTTGAGCATATCCCAAATAGGATTTTAACTCTTCAAGCTCTTTATTTAAACCTGTACGTTTCATCATTTTGGCACCAGTATGTTCAGCTAAAAGCTTCATATCTTCACTAGAAAGACGCTGAATCATCATAATTCCATGGTCGACACAAAATTCTTCTGCCATAGGATCGACCCCACGATGAACCGCGATCAGATTAATTCCTAATTGTTCTACTTTATCTAGATTTTGCTTAAAGATCTCTTTATATTCTAGGTACTTGCTAAACCCTATTTCCGTTCCTAATGCTTCATCATCAATCTCTTCAGGTTCAAAAGCATCCTGTATGACTAGTAACTTCACGTTTTCTATCTTTTGAGGCATATCAGGATTCATTTTCTTCTTTTTCAAAATGAGGCCTGAGACTAATTCATTTTCTGAACCTTCATATGCCAAAATCGTATCTGCAAATTTGAACTGGGAATCTAATAACTTTTCCTTCCCCACTAATTTGGCAGCTTCTACAATAAGCTCAGCAACATCTTCATGCTCTCGACCCGCAATTAAAGCAATTTGATGAATCCAATCCTTATTTAAATCTTCTACAGGCCTTACATGTTGTTTCAAAAATTGGATTGCAAGTCGAATTCCCTGTTTTAAACCCATTATCACCTTAGGAATGGGAACGCCTCTATCTACTTGGTTAACTGCTAAAGACAATAATTCACTTGATAGAATCGTGGCTGTCGTTGTTCCATCACCAATCTCATTTTGTTGGGAACGAGCCACTTGTATAAGCATTTTTGCTGCTGGGTGATTTACTTCCATTTTATTTAAAATGGTTACCCCATCGTTGGTAATCACAACTTCGCCTGTAGTATCGACCAACATCGTATCTAAACCTTTAGGACCCAAAGTACCTTCCACAGCTGAAGCAATAGCCCTAATGGCATTTGTATTACTATGTAGTGCTGTTAGTCGATCATCGGTATCTTGATGGGATTGATTGCTGTGATGATTCATCATTCAGCATCCTTTCAACACAAAGTACAATTTAAGAAAGCCCACAAAAGTGCCGCCTTCCTTGAAAAGATATTTCCGATTACTTTTGAGGGATCACATTATAATAATGAAAAGAAAGTTATATCTTCTTTAATATTCAAAAAGCGGAAGCCCCACTGTTAAAGTGGTGGCTAACCAAAAAAACATTTTATTTATATAAGCGGGAAATAAACTCCGATAAATCTTTTGTTAAAAATTCTAAGATACGAATCACACGCCCATAATCCATACGGGTAGGACCAAAGATACCGATTGTTCCCAAAGGTTTACCTTCGAATTCATAGGTGGCAGTAATAATACTACAGTTACTTGCAATCTCAATCTCATTTTCAGTTCCGATCTTCACTTCAATTCCTTTATGATTAGAGCTCACTAACTGTCTAATGGTATCTGTTTTTTCAAACAAAGTGAGAAGATCTTTAATAGTATTGATATCGCTAAATTCAGGTTGATTAAGGATATTTGTTGTACCACCCATATAGATTTTATTATCTAAAGTGGTTTCATCAAGGTTTAAAAGGATCTGATCAATCATCTTCATCGATTGCTCAAATTCATAAGAATTGCGTTGAAATTCCTTGTTTATTTCCATAAATATTTTTGATTTCAATTGATACAACGGTATTCCCGATAATTTATGATTCAAAAAACGAACCATTTTTTCAATCTCATTGATGGAAACCCCTTGTGGTATAGTTAACATCTTATGTTCTACTTTACCTGTATTGGTTACCAGTATCACAACTAAACTTTCATCTGTAATCGGCACGATTTGAATATTCTTCAGTTTAGTATGATAAATCTCTGGACCCAAAATAATACTTGTGTAATTTGTAATTTGCGACAAAATGATCGCAGTTTGTTCGATCAATTGTTCAAATTCATTAAATTGATCTGTAAATACTTTGCTAATATTCGTCAAAATATCTTTTGAAATAATCGAATCTTCTGGGTTCATTAAATGATCGACATAATAGCGATATCCTCTATTTGATGGAACCCGACCAGCTGAAGTATGTGGTTGTTCTAAATAACCCATTTCTTCCAAATCAGCCATTTCATTACGGATGGTTGCAGAACTAAAACCAATATCTTGCCGCTTAGAAATTGACCGAGAACCAACCGGCTCAGCAGATTCAATATAATGAGTGACGATAGCTTTTAATATCTTTTTCTGTCTTTCTGTCAGCAAACCATCCACCTCCATTATTAGCACTCACCTTTGACGAGTGCTAAAATCTATTTAAAAGATATCAAATCCTACCCTGTCTTGTCAATTCCTATACGGAAATAAATTCCGCAAAGACTTCATTACCATAAATCAGTCCTTTTTGAGAGAGTTTGATTCGGTCTTTTTCCTTCATCAATAGCCCTAGATTTACTAATTTCTCAATTTGCGCTCTAAATCGGCTCAACATCTCTTCATTAAACTCTTTTTCGTAGTCGCTAAATTTGACCCCTTCAAGCATTCGTAGACCTAACATCAGCATATCTTCCTTTTTCTCCTGCAGTGAGACCTCAAACTCTTCGAATCTTGGTAATTGATTTTCCTTTAATAGATGATCAATATAGGGTCGTACCCCTTTAATATTCGCATGTCTTCTGCCTTGAATATACCCATGGGCGCCAGCACCCAATCCAAAATAATCTTCGTTTTTCCAATAGGTGATATTATGTTTACTTTCATACCCTGGTTTTGCAAAATTACTAATTTCGTATTGATGGTATCCGTGTTTTTCCATTTCCTCCATGGTGATTAAATACATGTTTAATTCATCTTCTTCAGGAGGTAAGGGTAATCTATTTTTTTGATAAAATGTATGAAATAATGTATTTTGTTCTACTTTTAAGCTATATACAGAGAAGTGAGGTAATTGAAGTTGAATTGCCTTTTTCAGACTCTCTCTAACCATCTCAATCGTTTGATTTGGTAAACCGATCATTAAATCGATGCTAAGGTTTTTAAACCCTAAGTGATGAGCATTCTCTATACTCTGATAAACTTCTTTTTCAGAATGTATTCGGCCAATAAATGATAATAAATCATCTTGAAAGGCTTGAACACCCATACTAATCCGATTGATTCCGAATTCCTTCATCATTTTTAATTTATCTAATTCCACAGTTCCTGGATTAGCTTCCATCGTAAATTCAATCTCCTCGTTCCAATGAGGGAAATGCTTGCGAACAGAAGTCAAAAAAACCTCCATTTCTTTTGGAGTTAAAACCGTTGGCGTTCCACCGCCAACAAAAATCGTTTTGATTTCTCCAGTTGGAAATAGCTCAACCGTTTTTTCCATTTCTAAGTCGAGGGCTTTTAAATATTCCATGACAGGTTGACCACTTACAACATATGAGTTGAAATCACAATAATGACATTTATTCGTGCAAAACGGTATATGAATATAGACTGCATTTGCCACGCTTTATCCCTCCTTCATTGCCCCGCAAAAGTGCCCATTTCCATCTGTTAAAAACAAGGAAAACCTACACCTCAGTGCAGGTTTCGATATTCTTTTTATTTTTCCTATTCATTCATCATTCGTCCATTTTTAGAATAGCCATAAAGGCTTCTTGGGGAACTTCAACAGTTCCTACGGCCTTCATTCGTTTTTTACCCTCTTTTTGCTTTTCTAAAAGCTTTCTTTTTCTCGAAATATCGCCACCATAACATTTTGCTAATACATTTTTTCTCATCGCACTAATCGTTTCTCTAGCAATAATTTTATTGCCAATGGCAGCTTGAATTGGAACTTCGAACATTTGTCTAGGAATTAATTGTTTTAGTTTTTCTGCAATCTGCTTTCCTTTGTGATATGCTCTGTCTTTATGAACGATAAACGAGAGTGCGTCTACTTTTTCTCCATTGAGTAAAATATCTACTCTTACTAAGTTAGAGGCTTTATATCCAATTAGCTCGTAATCAAAGGAAGCGTACCCTTTGGTTCCCGATTTTAATTGATCAAAGAAATCATAGACAATTTCAGATAAAGGCATATTATATGTCAAGGTAACACGATTGGTATCTAAATATTGCATATCGACAAATTCTCCCCGTTTTCCCTGACAAAGTTCCATCACTGCTCCGACATAGTCATTTGGAACCATGATCCCTGCTTTTACATATGGTTCTTCAATATATTCAATATGAACTGGCTCAGGCAAATTAGATGGGTTATCTATGACCAATTTTTCTCCATTGGTTTTTGTTACATGATAAACCACACTTGGAGCTGTTGTGATTAAATTGATTCCAAATTCACGTTCAAGTCGTTCTTGAATGATTTCCATATGGAGTAATCCTAAAAAGCCACAACGGAAACCAAAACCTAATGCTGTTGACGTTTCAGGTTCATATTTTAAAGCTGCATCATTTAATTCAAGCTTCTCTAATGCATCTCTTAAATCATTATAATCCTGTGTTTCAACAGGGTACAAGCCACAGAATACCATTGGATTGACTTTACGATAACCTGGCAATGGTTCTGCTGCAGGTCTTTTGGCATCTGTAATCGTATCTCCCACACGGGTATCTTTTACATTTTTGATTGCTGCAACGACAAAGCCTACGTCGCCAACTGTTAATTCATCAACTTGTGTCATTTTTGGTTTAAAGACACCCACTTCTGTTACCTCAAAGGACTTACCTGTGGCCATCATCTTTATTTTCATACCCGGTTTAATCGTTCCATTGACTACACGGATATAGGTGATCACTCCTTTATATGGGTCATAGTGAGAGTCGAAGATCAGGGCTTGTAACGGCTCATCTTTCGAACCAATAGGTGCAGGAACCTTTTGAACGACCTGCTCTAAAATTTCCTCAATCCCAATCCCAGCCTTTGCCGAAGCTAGTACTGCATCTGATGCATCTAAACCAATAACATCCTCGATCTCCTGTTTTACTCGTTCCGGTTCAGCACTTGGTAAATCAATTTTATTAACCACTGGGATAATTTCTAAATCGTTTTCTAAAGCAAGATAAACGTTTGCTAATGTTTGAGCTTCAATCCCTTGAGCTGCATCCACGACAAGGATAGCCCCTTCACAAGCTGCTAGAGACCTAGATACTTCATAAGTAAAATCTACATGTCCTGGGGTATCGATTAAATTCAAAAGATATTCTTCTCCATCTTTTGCTTTATAATTTAGACGTACAGCTTGAAGTTTAATGGTAATTCCACGTTCCCGTTCAAGTTCCATTTGATCTAAAACTTGATCTTCCATTTCCCTCTTTGTTAAAGCACCAGTATATTCTAATATTCGATCAGCTAATGTAGATTTTCCATGATCGATATGGGCGATAATGGAAAAGTTTCGAATCCTTTTTTGTCTGTCAAGATCGCTCATGATAAATTCCTCCTACAACCGTAGACAAATACACTGCATAATATTATAACAATTATCCAATATAGAAACAATCAGGAATCAAAAAAGAAAAGAGCCATTATAGCTCTCTTAAGAATTGTGAATGAAATTGGCTAACATTTCCAATCCTTTCTCTGCTCCTTTTTGCAGGGTTATACTTAAAGCATTTCCTACCTTGCTTAATAAACTCATTTGATTAGAGGAAGGCACCTTTTGCGTAGATTCTTCTTTTTCTTTCGGGGAAGTATCTTTTTCTGTTTTCGTTGTTTTTGGGATCGTTGTTGTATACGTTTTTCCTAAAACTTTTACTTCTACCTGTTGATTTTTTTGAGCAATATTTAAACTATCTGTCGGAAGATTAGGATTACCAGCAACTCGGTATATCCCCTTCTCAGCCATATTCATGCCGATCAATATCCCAAACATTAAGATCACAACAATAGAGATAAAACGAATCGTAAATCTAACCAATGGATTCACTCCTTACTTGAATTGCTTTGTGGTTTTGCATCCACTTGTTCAGCTTGCCAATAAAGATCTGCCACCGCCTCAGCAAGTGCTTTTGCTGTCCTATCAGTTTCCGAAAATGTATTATCAATACCCCCAACTTCAATCACCAATAGGTTAGGTGAAAGGGATTGATTATATTCCCCATTCACACCTTTTGTCTTCTCTTTTGCGATAATTGGTTTTGTTAGACCCGGATAACGCTTTTCAATCGCAGCTCGAAGTTTTAAGGCAAATGCTTTGTTTTGTTCATAATTTTTGTTTCCTGTTCCAATAACAAAAGCAATTTTTGCATAATCTTTTCCATTGATTTTTACCGTCGTATCTTCACGGCGTTGCGAATCACGATGGATATCAAAAATAAATTCGTAATCATTCTGCTGCAATGCTGCTTTTACTGTTTTTCTTGATTCTAAATAGGATAAACTAAACTTTTCAGGATTATACTTTTTTGTGGAAACAACAGATTTAATCCCTAATTTATTTAATTCCTCGCCTAATTTCTTTCCAACTTGGGTCACATTCACTGAACTGTTGTAATACATATCAGATTCTTTTTTGATCTCTGGTTCTTTTTTTCTTACCTCTGGGATATAAGCTTCTGTATCATGTGTATGGTAAATAAACACTAATTTTTTGTTTGAAACCATTGTTTTTAATGCTTCTTGTTGAGCTGGATCAAGGTCGTCCAATTTTTTCTCTTGCAAAAATTCCTCCGGAGGAGTTGATTCAATTAGTTCATGGTCAATATCCGTAATATTAGATGCTGTGAGTTGTTGGAGATCCATTACGGAAAAACCTGGAATCTCCTGTTTGATCAAATCATTAGGATGGCTTGGGGTGAAGAAAGGTAGAAAACTTAATAATGAACTTTCTTTTTCTTCGCCCTCATTCTCAGTGAGAGCTTGTACATTCATTTGGAAAAAAGGAATTTCTATTTCAAACATTTGAAGAATTTGTTTGGTAGACCATTTCACTGTGTATTGATTCCACCAATTTAAATTTTGTTGTTGCTTTGGTGAAAATTGTAATAACACAATACTAAATAGCAAAAACAATAAAGCTGTTCCTAAAGAAAGGGACATAAATATTTTTTGGATAGAAGGTTGTCTCATATTTTCATCCTTTCTCCTCATTACAGTCTTTACCACCAATCTATGCAAGGAAAAGGAGAATTAGAACAACCTTTCATTTTTTCGTTCAATGAGTATAAGATCCTATGTTCCCATCATTAACTGCATGGTGTAATGCCATATTTAACCCACTAGCAATTATGTTAGCCATGTCTTCTATAAAGGTATCCACTTCTTTTGGGGTGACAATCAAATTGTGACCTAAAGGTGCTAAAACTTCATGAATCAGTTGACGTTTTTCTTGTTCTTCAAGTGTTCCAATTAACCCAAGGAATTTTTCACGATGTTTAGGATTCTTTGAGGGTTTGCCAAATGGATTTCGAATATCCATCTGATTTCCCATATATTGTAAAATATAATCGATGGTATCGCTTGTTATTGAGACCGCGTCAACAACGGTTGGTACCCCAATGGCAATCACAGGAACACCTAATGTTTCTTTATCTAATGCCTTTCGTTTATTGCCAATCCCCGAACCAGGTGCGATTCCAGTATCTGCTACTTGTATTGTAGAATTCACTCGTTCAAGTGAACGTGAAGCAAGTGCATCGATAGCAATTACCAAATCTGGGCAACTCCTTTCTACTACCCCTTGAACAATTTCACTCGTTTCTATCCCAGTAATCCCTAAAACCCCTGGAGCTAATGCGCTGACTGGCCGAAAACCTTCTTGTACCTGATCTGGCATCAGTTCAAAAAGATGGCGGGTGATCAGTAAATTTTCTACAACCATAGGTCCTACCGCGTCAGGAGTTACATTCCAATTTCCCAACCCAATGACTAATACTTTGGCATTGTCGGCAATTTGTAGCTGTTGAAGATATTGCTTAAACTCCTTTGCAAAAACATTTGTCATTTCATCTTGTAATGCTGAATCATGATTCTTTAACCCAGGAGCTTCAAAAGTTAAGTAGTTCCCTTTCCTTTTATTTAATGTACGTGCTCCTTCATCTGTTGAAATATATAGTTTTGTAATATGTATACCCTCTAATTGTTGTTCATCAACCTCGACCCCAGAAATTATATTGCCTTGTTGTTCTACAGCCATTAAATGACTTTCTAATGCAAGGTCGGTTCGTACTTGGTATGGGCTTAAATCAATATCATGTCCTTTCTTCATGTTCAATCTTCTCCTTCTTCTATAGATATTTTTATTCTTTTACCAATTGGTTTCTTTATACAGATTCGATTAAATCTTGCAATATGTATAAGAGCATGTTAAAATATTTCATGTTGTATTTGGAATTCTTTATTTATTTGTTGCACCAAGGGAGGTGAACGTAATGCCAAATATTAAATCTGCAATTAAGCGTGTAAAAACAACTGAAACAAGACATGCAAGAAACATTGCTCAAAAATCAGCTCTTCGAACTGCAATTAAAACATTTGAAGTAGCTGTTCAAAATAATGATGTAGAAGCTGCAAAGGCCGCTCTCTTGAATGCAACCAAAAAATTGGACAAAGCGGTAACTAAAGGGCTTATTCATAAAAACGCTGCTTCTCGTAAAAAATCACGTCTTGCTCAAAAATTTAATTCACTTTCATCCAATGTAACTGCTTAATAAATGAGGATAAAAAGAACGACCCATACATATAAGGGTCGCTTTTTTTATGGGAAGAAAGTGGGATTCTTCATATAAAAGAAAAACATCTCTAATGCTAATACCTTGTCCTTCAGTCCCGTTTTGATTTCATAATCGATTTCTGCTAATTTGATTAAGATATTTTGTAATTGTTGTTCATTAAATTTGACTGATTGTTTTAAGGCAATTTGTATTGCATAGGGATGGGTACCTAATTGAGAAGCGATTTGTTGTGCAGAATAGCCTTTTCGCTGTAATTCTTTTGAGTACAAGATCAGCCGAAACTGACGAGCTAGTAATGCCACCATTTTGATTGGATCTTCTTTATTTTTTAATAAGTCATAGAAGATTTGAAAAGCCACTTCAATTTGTAAATTCGCAACTTGTTCAATCAATGCAAAAATGTCTTGTTCTATCGTCCGCACACTTAATTCTTGAACGACTTTTTCATCGATGAGTCCACTTTTCCCAACATAGGTTGCCATTTTTATTATTTCTTGATTTAGTAATTGTAAGTCTTGACCAACCAAATGAATAAGCAACTGACCAGCTTCTGGTAGAATTTCTACCCCTTCATTTTTAGCAATCTCAGTCAGCCAATCTAATAAAGAAGCATCAGAAAGAGAAAAGAATGATTCCACCTGAGCAAACTTCTTGAATTGTTTCACTATTTTTCTCCGTTCATCTAATTTGTCAACAGGTACCCAAAAAATTAAAGTACTAAAATCAACGGGTTGCTCTAGATATTGTTCTAAGCGATCTATTTGATGTTCGATCTTTTGTGGGAGTTTTTGGCCTGTAAATAAGAACGCATTTTTCCCAATTACAATTTTATGGTCAGCCAAAAAAGGTAGTGTCTCCGCATCTTGGATGATCTCTTCAATCGGAGTGCTTAATAAATCGTAAGTAATCACATTCATATCCCTTTGGTCTTCGGGAATAGAATTATGTATGATGTTTTTAATTTTATTCTCTATAAGAAAACTTTCTGTTCCATAAAATAAGTAAATCCGTTTAGACATGCTCCACCCTCCTTTAACAACCTTCATTATACTATAATAAGAGCAAAACATTAGCTCTAGTTTTTTTATAAATTCTAAATTTATTCAGGTATAATTACTAAGGAAGAGGAGGTAAATTTATGAAGTATAAAATTGGGAAGCGGATAATAAAAACCGGAATTGCTGTTTCTTTATCCATTGGATTGGCTCATGCATTAGGATTTACAACCACTTTTTCTGGTGTTGTTGCCTTAATTGCAATGAAAGAAACATCTAAACGAACGATTCGATATGGAGTTACCCTCTTTTTAGGTAGCTTACTTTCAGTGATTATTGGACTGATTTTAGGAGTGTTTTTGGGTAAATCGGTAATAGCCTTTGGTATCGGAACAATTCTCGCACTTTCACTCATTGTAAGACTTCAATTGGCCGATGGTATTATTTTAGCCACAATTGTAGTCTATCATGTTCTTGATGCGATGCCGATCACAGGAAAACAATTTGTTTCATTTTCCTTAAAAGAGATAGCAGTCATTGGAATAGGTATTGTTGTTAGCGTTCTAGTTAACTTGATTGTTCCCCAAAAGTATGATGCGCTATTAAAAGAGAATATAGAAGAATTTAATACTCGTTTTTCTACTTTTTTTGAACGAATGGCAGCAAACGTAAAGAATCCTGAGTTAAGATCTATTCCTACACAAGATGAGTAGCGTGAAAAATAAGCTTAAATTTGGTAAAAAAGGGCGCAGCAAACTAAGGTCTTTAAAGACCTAAAAAAAATCAAGCTTTGGTTTTAAGCTACAGAAATGTCAGAAGCCTTTATTATACCTTGGGCAATTAGGAGTTTTATTGCCTGATTAATAGCTTTCTCTTTCTGCTTGTCCTGCATTTCTTGTGGCATATCAATTTTATACAAGTCGCTTGGATTCCACACTTCGCCAGTAACAAACATATTGTATATGGCGGTGAGTATCATCCTTGCAATAGCGATTATGGCTCTTTTTTTGCCTCTCCTTTTAGAAATGCGTTCGTACTTGATTTTGTAGTAAGGAGACTTATCCGATTTCACGGCTGCATGGGCAACTTGTACCAATGCAGGTTTGAGGTATACACCGGCACGTGTAATACGGACAGATTTCTTCTTACCAGCAGATTCATTATTGCCAGGTGTTAGTCCCGCCCAGCAGCACAAACGCTTGGAGTTGGCAAATTGAGACATATCTGTACCAATCTCGGAGATAATGGTGATTGCAGATGCTCTATTAACTCCGGGAATGGTACATAAAAGGTTAATGGCACTTTCATAAGGTTCGACCAACTTATCCAGTTTTTCGTCCAGTTCAGCAATCGAATTGGTTACGAAGTCGAGGTGAGAACGAACCATGATCATACGTTCTTTTTGTTCCTGAGTCATTTGGTATCCTTCAATAGATTCAACCACGTTATCTGCTTTTTTTTTCAAAGATTTATGAAGAAGAGAAGTACAGTATTCCGGGTCAAAGGTATCAGAGGAAATCAGATAGTCCGTGATGGAAGTGGCAGATTTGCCAAACATGTCGGAAACGACAGCATCAAGGGCTACATTACAGACTGTGAAAGCGTTTTGAAAACGGTTCTTTTCACTGCTTCTACAAGAAACAAGTTTAGAACGGTAGCGAGTGTATTCACGAAGAATACGGACTGGTTTATTAGGGATATAGCTTCCTGGTACTAAACCAAGGCGGAAAAGGTCAGCAATCCACTTAGAATCTTTTTTATCATCCTTATTTCCTTTTACAGCCTTCACCCATTTGGGGTTAGCAACAGTCATACGGATGGTATCTTCCAAAAGATTGTAGACAGGAACCCAATATTTCCCGGTCGATTCCATGCACATATCATAGCAGTTGTTATCAATCAGCCACTGCTTGAATTGAAGAATGGAATTGTTAAAAGTAGAAAATCTCTTTTTTGAATAATGAGGGGTAATCCCCTGTGAAGTAATAATTGTGGCGACGAGAAAAGTCTTATGCACATCGACACCGCAACAGATAGGATAAACAACTTTCATGGCACAGCCTCCTTTCATAATTGGAGGAAGAAGACATTGACTGAACCATCACACATTTAACAAAGAGCTAAAACAATGATTAGCGTGCGGTCTTATAGAACCACTTATTTGTGCTTGAAAGATGATTCTTACACTGGTTATTATACTGTTTTGAACTGAGAAGTAATCTACGACTCACCTCGCCGTGCTTTGTAGTATATCTTCTCCTTAAGTTAATCATAGCAAAGTGGTGAAAGCCGCACACCATTTTTCATTACTATTTGTGCCGCCAGCGCTAGCGGCGGAATGGAGGTTATTATGAATGTAGAAAACAAATCAAAGTCTTGTTGGATCAAGCTGAAATTAGCAAAGAAAATGCTTTACTTTCGGAGGAAATCAATATCTATACTAAATATATCACGATGCTAAAACTATATAAAAAGTTGATTACTCTATTAGAAGAATTAACTTTCCAAGTTGGACACCTTCAATCTACACGCATACATTCAAAAAGTATTGCAGGAGCTTTACAACAACTTTCTAAAATGCAAAAAAATCCAAGCTTAAACCCAATAGAGACTTTTAAAGAAATGTCTGAATTATTAAATCAATTAAATGATCATTACGCTAACTCTCCATTGCCGAAAACCCGTGAAGAGTTTGTTGATCGAGCTCATCTGTATCATATTTTCATCTATGTTCGCGAATACGCAGATACCTTATTTTTATTCTATAAAAATAATTTAAAGTAACATAAAACAAAAACCGTGGAATTCCACGGTTTTATCGTCCAATCACACTTATGTAAACGCCCAATGAAAAGGCCTAGGATCTTCCCATTGGGCGGGAAGCAATGGTCGTATTACACTATACGCAAGTTCCTGCTGATGTGTGACACTCTATTCAATTGTTTCTTCTATTTTCTTAACTGTTTCTTCTTTTTGGTCTATCTTTTCTTCTTTCTTCTCTATGATATTGATTTGGTATTTTGCTATAAGCTGGCCTTGCTGATCAAAAAGTTGATAATTAATTAGATTCTCATTCTCCACAATCCAATGAACAGAAAATCCTTCCTCCCATTGATGGGTACGATAGATCTCAATATGATTCTGGTCATAAATCACTAATTGTCGGTCTTCTTCTTTAATCTGATAAGGAAAAGGAGGAATTTCTGTACCTGTTATCGATATTAGCATCCCATTTTCATCTGCAGTAAAAGCGTCATCTTCCTTTGGTGATTCAGATGGATCTTTTGTTAAGCTTCTATCCCTTTGAGGTTGTTCTTCCTGAATTGGATCCTTTAAAGCGACTGATCTATTATTTTCTTGATCAATCATTTTTTTCTTTTGATATTCATCAGTTGGTTTATTACTTGTTTCTTTATTATTTGGTTCTTTATTTAATCCTTTACCAAGATTTCCTTCTTGCTCTGATTTACTTTCTTTTACATTAGATTGAACGAATGTTGTTTGACCTACATTTTGGTTGATCGGCGCATCAAAAACTGCAATTTGTCCCTTGTCACTAGAAGACGAATGATTGCTCACAAATAAACCTGAGACCGGAAACCATAACCCGATAAGAATGGATGCAGCCAAAACACCAATCAATGGTTTCTTTAAAGATCCTTTAAACCATCTTGATTTATTCTTAAATACAGGTATTTGTACCTGATTTGTATCTGCTTGAAACAGTTGATCGACAAGGCTTCCATGAAGGGTGGGTTTCGGCATTTGGCTTAATTGTAAATGTAACTGATTCATTTTCTCATGATAATCACGACAAGCACTGCAAGATGTTAGGTGTTCTTGTAATAATACCTGATTTGATTCATCTAATTCGTGATCTAATTGTAGCTGTATCCATTCTTTAGCCTCTTCACAACGAATCAACGTTGAACACCTCCTTGTTGAGTTTGATTTATTAACGCTTGCAGTTGGTCTCTACCACGGAAAAGATAGGATTTCACAGTATTTAATGGCAAATCCAATGTCTCAGCGATCTCCTGATAAGAAAAATTTTGTAGATATCTTAATATCATCACTGATCGAATTTTATTGGGTAGTTGATTCATATGAGCTAGTAATTCTTCCACCATCATCTTGTTTTCAATTTCTGTCTCTATATTTGAATGATTCGTTAATTTCATCTCAAAAAGATCAATCGAAACTTCCTTTTTATTTTTCCGATATTTATCCATACAAATATTGGTGGTAATACGTTGGACCCAGGTATGAAATTGAGCTTTTTCTTCAAACGTACTTAATTTAGTATATACCTTAATGAGAGCTTCCTGAGCGACATCCTTTGCATCGTGTTCGTTTCCCATAAAATAATAAGCGGTTTTGTAAATGGAATGCTCTATGCTTTTGAGTAAATCTATAAGTGCCGCTTGATTTCCTGTTTTTGCTAGTTGAACTAATTCTATATGATTCAAGATGCCTTAGCCCTCCTCTCTCAATTGACGAATCTTCGTTATATTTTGTTGCTGAATTTCATCATTTTTTATCTTTTTTTCAATCCGAAATCCATCATTATTGATATAAATCATGATGGCTCCATCTTGGTCTGTTCTCCATATGTTAATGTTTTGCTCTTGTAATCGTTGAACCACCTCATTAGAAGGGTGGCGATACAAGTTATTTTCTCCCACAGATATGACCGCTTCTTTTGGCTCTAGTGATTGTAACCAAAGATCTGATGTAGAGGTTTTACTTCCATGATGTCCAACTTTCAAAATATCAATAGGCTTCACATGATAAGTATCTAATATCTTGTACTCGCCTATTTCTTCTAAATCCCCGGGTAGTGCTATTGATGTATCGTAAAGTTTTAAAAAGGCCACTAACATGTGATCATTTTCTTTTAAAGAACCAGAGATATCGATTGGAATAAAAGTAAAGACTGACTCATTGTCTAGTTTAACATGTTGGATCTGATTAACGTGAATGATTTTTATTTTCTTTTCTATTAACTTCTTTTGAAGTTCCTTGCCCAGTTCAGTCCTAGGAAACTCTTTGCCTACGACGAATGTTCGAATCTCTAGTTGGTCAACTAAGGAAAGATACCCACCAATATGATCTTGATCTTCATGGGTTAAAACCGCCATATCCAAAACATCAATTCCCATAAAATGTAAATATGGTAAGATGATGTCTTCACCTGTGTCAAATTGATTCTTTCTTTTTTGCCAATCTTCTTTTTGAAAGGTTAGTGTTCCCCCAGCATCAATAAGCACTTGATCATTCCCTGGAGTCTGAATCAGAATACTGTCCCCTTGACCAACATCAATAAAAGTGACCATACCTTGCTTTGGCAAAAAAACTGGAATGATAAGCGCAACAACCAATAATAATATACTTATTTTCTCAAGTAGAAAGATTTTCTTTTTCAGATCATAGGAAATAAAAGCATTCTTCACTTCGTTTCTGATCAGTATCCAAAAAAACAGGGTATAGAGTAAAACAACTTTTATAAAGGGAAAATAGCCATAAAAATGAAATACAGAGAGTTTAGAAAATAGGTGAATAACCTCAAATAACTGACTTAATGTCCAGTTTAGAATACTTGCTAGCGGTTCAATAAGATTGAAAGAAAAAAAACTAAAAAAGAGCAAAGCAAAGCTAACCGGTATCACCATGCTAAAGATCGGCACAAAAAGAAAATTGCCTAACCATGATAGCAGCGAATACTGGTGAAAATAATAGAAGGCCAATGGAAATGAAGCGAATTGTGTGATGATTAGCACAGTCAAGGTAGACCTTAACCACCTTTGCTTAATCGGAATCCGTTTCTCCACTCTAGAATATCCCCAGATTAAGGTAAGGGTGACAACAAACGATAATTGAAATCCTATATCATAAATCCACATCGGTTGATAAAATGTCATTAGTATAAAAGCAGTTGCTAACGATTGTAGGGAAAATAAAGCACGTTTATAAATAAGACCATAAAACATCAATAAAGCCATTAAAGTGGCTCGAACAACAGAAGCACTTGCTCCTGTTAAAAACATATATCCAATTAAGACAAATCCTGCAGTTATAGCGATATGTTCACGTGTCAAGCCAATCTTTGTTAAAAGCCAGAAAATAACAAAGGTAATCATGGATAAATGTAAGCCTGAAATCGCCAAAAGATGGCTAAGCCCAAGAATAGAAAAATCCTCTTTAAGTTCCTCAGAGATTTGCTGATCTTCTCCTAATAGTAAGGCCTTTAAAAAACCAGCATTAGGTTCTGTATACAACTGATCGATTTGTAACGTTAATTTATCTTTCACACGGTTTAGGCTTGCCAACAAGCTAAATCGATCTGACACCTTTATCGTAGATGGCTGGTCTACTTCCACCTTCCAATAGACCCCACGTTTTTCTAAATAGTTGCGATAATCAAACTGTCCCGGGTTTTTGGCAGTTTGTGGCTTTTCCAACTTTCCATACAACATGATGCCCATGCCATTTTCCCACTCATGAACCTTCTGCAGTTCAGATTTTGTTCTAAGATAGATGTAAACAAGGACTTTTTCTTTAGAATTGATTGGAACTTCTTTTTGATCCCATTGATAGGAGATGGGACTTACCATCAATTTAACTAAATCACCATCAATCATTGGTGTTGCAGCAATATAGCCTCGGATTCCAATCTCTTGATCCTCTTGTACAAATTCATTTGAGAGTTGTGTCTGGTGTTGATCTTGATACAGAGTCATTCGAAAAAATGCAAAAATTATAACAGCAAATATTAACCATACTAGCCAATATTTTGACTTTCTATAGTAAGAGCCAATTGATAAGGCTACTAATAAGAAACCTAAACCTAAGCCAATAACCCAAATAAATAGGGATAGGTCAATCTGATAATAGCCAAGATAAAGACCAGTAAGCCAAAATAATGATAATAAGAATAAAGGATACCTTTGCATCAGGAAACATCTACCTCACATTACATGATTCCTATAGATAATTCTCTCTATTTCCTTGTTTCCCTTCCTTTTTTATCATGAAAAAAACCCTCCATCATTACTGAGGAAGGGCTGGCACACTATTTCTTAAATATTGTCGATATTGAATCTTTGCTTCATTAAAAAGGGCAGAAACTTTAGGATGGTCTTTTTCATAGACTCGCTCATATACAACTTCTTTGATACCGCTATTTGCTAACATCTTCGCACAGTTATAGCAAGGGGAATCCGTTACAAAAACAGTAGCATCTTCTCGATCCTCGCGATTGGTAAACAAAACTAAATTTACTTCTGCATGAATGGTTCGAATACATCTTTCTTTTTCTACACCATTTTCATGATAGTGTTCGATTAGACACCCCTGTTCGTAGCAATCAGCGACCCCTGAGGGGCTTCCGTTGTAGCCTGTACCCAGCAATTTCTTGTTTTTAACAAGGATTGCTCCAACATGTCTTCTCGGACAAGTTGCTCTTTCAGCGACGGTAAAGGCCAAATCCATAAAATATTCATCCCAGCTTTTACGGTAATGCTGATCTTTTTGCTCTTTTTCTTTTCCCATCCTAAACTTCATTCCTTTAAAAGAATAATCTTCCATGTTCAATCTTTATACAGCGATCCATAACCACTTTTAAACCTTTATCAGAAGCTTCCTTGGCCGCTTTTTCATTAACCACACCTAATTGGAACCAAATTGATTTTGCTCCGATTTCAATCGCCTCTTCTACAACAGGCATGACTTGATCAGCACGACGGAATACATCAACCATATCGACTGTCCCTTTAATTTCTTTTAAGGAGGCAACAGCTTTTACTCCTAATACTTCATCGATGGTTGGATTGACTGGAATAATCTCAAAACCATGATTTAATAAATACTCAGCCACTCTATAGCTATCACGATCAGGTTTATTGGATAATCCTACAATTGCGATACGTTTTGTTTCTTGAATCAGTTCTTTGATTTGTTCATTTGTTGTTAAAAGACTCATGGAAAGCTCCCCTTTTTATCATTTACCTATACAATATTGTATTTCTTAGGAATAAGTCAATAATTATTCTGCTAGAGCCTGTTCAAGATCAGCTAATAAGTCATTAATATCTTCGATTCCAACAGATACTCGAACTAAATCATCTGATACACCTGCAGCTATCTTTTGTTCGTTTGTTAACTGGTGATGAGTTGAACTACTTGGATGGATAACTAAGGATCTAACATCACCTACATTTGCAGCATGGGTAAATAATTGAACCTTATCGATGAAGCGTTTTGCTGCTTCATATCCACCTTTTACACCAAAGGTCAGGATACCTCCTTGCCCATGATCTAAATATTTCTTGGCTAAGGTATAGGTTGAATGATTCTCTAAACCAGGATAATTCACCCATTCAACTTGCGGATGCTGAGATAAAAAGTTTGCTACAGCTAACGCATTTGTACTATGTCTTTCCATGCGAAGAGAAAGCGTTTCTAACCCTTGAATTAACAGAAATGCATTAAATGGTGCCATGGTTGCACCAATATCCCGATTTAATTGTGCCTTCAATTTTGTAATATATGCCTGTTTTCCGACATGTTCTATATAGCTTAGTCCATGGTAGGCAGGATCTGGATCGCTTAATCGCCTAAATTTCCCATTGTCCCATGGAAATTTTCCACTATCTACGACAACTCCCCCGATCGTATTACCATGCCCTCCAATATATTTGGTTGTGGAATGGATCACAAGATCTGCCCCAAAATCAAATGGACGTAATAATACAGGGGTTGCAAATGTATTATCCACAATCAATGGAACTCCATTTTGATGTGCTAAATTAGCTAATTCCTCTATATCTGGAACATCTAAAGAAGGATTACTAATGGACTCAATATAAAAAGCTTTCGTTCTTTCATTCACATGCTTTTGCCATTGATCTAAATCATTTTGATCTACAAAATGAATCGTAATTCCTAATCTTTGTAATGTATATGTAAATAAGGTGATGGTACCCCCATACAAGTTTTTGGAAGCAATGATTTCATCTCCAGTTTCAGCAATATTAAGAATAGATAATAATGCTGCCGATTGTCCAGAAGCAGTAACTAAGGCACCTACTCCTCCTTCTAAAGCTGCCAAACGTTGTTCTAATAGATCTGTTGTTGGGTTACTAATTCGGCTATAAATATTACCTTCTTGTTCCATATTAAACAGGGCAGCAGAATGCTCTGAATTCTCAAATTGGTAGGCTGCCGTTTGATAGATTGGAACATTTGTCGCCCCTAAGTGTTTACTTGCAGTATACCCTCCATGAATTGCTAATGTTGCTAGTCCTTTCTCTTCTTTCCTTAATTCTGTCATTTTTAATTCCTCCTTAGAAAAAAATAAAACCTCTTTCAAAGAGAAAGAGGTGTAAAACCTAATTCTCTTATCTTTCAGACTTTCGTCTGCTGGAATTAGCACCTTCACAATTAACTTGTGGGGTTGCCGGGCTTCTTCGGGCCAGTCCCTCCGCCACTCTGGATAAGAGTTTATTATGTAATTGTAAAATATTATAACACATTATTCTGTTAATGCACTGAAATTTTTTCTTTTATTTGTTCAAAAGTTTTTTGGCCGATTCCTGGCACATTCATCAGATCTTCAATCGTCTGAAATTTACCTTGTTTTGTTCGGTATTCTATAATAGCTTTTGCCTTAGCAGGACCAATTCCATCTAATTGCATCAGCTCTTCTTCACTTGCTTGGTTGATGGAAATTGTTTCAGCATTTGATTCAAAAGATACACCTAATCCAGAAGATACACCATTTAGTGTTTCTCCTTGAACAGGGACAAAAATGACCATTTCATCTGCGATTTTTTGAGCTAAATTGACTTGGTTTAAATCTGCATTTGCTAAGGTCCCTCCAGCAAGATCTAACGCTTCTTTTACCCTTGACCCCTCTGTTAATTGGTAGATTCCTGGTTTTGCTACTGCTCCTTTCACATCAACTACTATCTTCTTAGGATTTGTCATTTCCGTTTGCTTTACTTCTCCTTGTGGGGTATCCCCTTTTTCGGTGGATAACTCAACTAAAGGTTCATCCGCAAACGTAGGTGGCTGTTTTTGATGATAAGAGATGTATTGACTAATGATGATAAGTAAAAAAATAATCAACAGTCCGAGTAAGACTTTTTCTCTTTTTGTAAACCGTATATTTGGGAGACTTCCCATTCTTCTTCCCCTTTCTACTACTGCATTTTTTTAATTATTGATATAAAATAATAGAATCAAAAGGTTGAGGTGATAAAATGAATAGCGTTCATTTGGAAATATCAAAAAAAGTAAATGAAAAAGTTCATGCCATCGAAGTATATAAACAAATGGATCAGCAGCGTGAACGGATTATAGATGAATTACTAACCGAATATAAAATAGGAAAAAATGTAGATTTAACTAAGTTAAATCAATGGACTAATGAAATGAATCGATACGCACTAAAGAATCAGCTTCCTTCTCGAAAAGAAGTAACAATGGAAATGTTCACAGCATATGCGAATAAAATGAAAACACATTCCTAATATTTGATAAAAAGCATAAATTTCCTGCTTTTTGTACAAAAAGACTACTGGTTTGTCCAGTAGTCTTTCTTATGATTTATTAGCTAACAACAATATTGACCAGTTTTCCTGGAACGACAATCACTTTACGGACTTCTTTACCAGCCTTCCATTCTTCTAATCTTGGATCAGAAAGAACTTCCTTTTCTAACTCCTCTTTGGAATAGGAAGTCGGAACAACCATTTTTCCTTTGATTTTTCCATTGATTTGTACTGCAATTTCCACTTCATCTAACACTAAATACTCTTCTTGATATGTTGGCCATTTTTCTTTATGAATACTTTCCCTTTGTCCCATCATTTGCCACAATTCTTCTGCCAGATGTGGTGTCATCGGAGCAAGTAGAATGACAGTGGTTTCAATCGCTTCTTTTAGCAACCCTTTATTGCCATCCTCTGGATAAACATAAATTTTGTTTACTAACTCCATAATTGCGCTAATTGCTGTGTTAAAGTTATCTCTTTCATCAATATCTTCAGTTACTCGTTTGATGGTAAGATGAATCATGCGGCGAAGCTCTTTTTCCGCATCAGTTTCCACTTGGTATGGATAAGTCTGTGTAAGGGTTTCTAGATGCTGTTGTACCATTCTCCACACACGATTTAAGAAGCGATGACTTCCCTCTACTCCTGAATCGCTCCAATCTAGATCTCGATCAGGTGGTGCAGCAAATAGGATAAATAGACGCCCTGTATCAGCACCATATTTTTCAATGATCTCATTTGGACTAACGACATTCCCTTTTGATTTGGACATTTTTGCTCCGTCTTTAAGTACCATTCCTTGAGTAAGAAGGGACTTAAAAGGCTCTTGGAATGAAATAAGACCTGCATCATAAAATACTTTTGTAAAGAAACGTGAATAGAGTAGATGCAATACAGCGTGTTCAATTCCACCAATATATTCATCAACTGGAAGCCATTTATTTACTTGTCTTGAATCAAATGGTTTGATCTCTTCATGAGGGCTTGCGTAACGGAAGTAATACC
Organism: Tepidibacillus infernus; assembly: GCF_048898065.1. Taxonomy (NCBI): domain Bacteria; kingdom Bacillati; phylum Bacillota; class Bacilli; order Caryophanales; family Bacillaceae; genus Tepidibacillus; species Tepidibacillus infernus. The sequence continues at coordinate 445,722 of NZ_JBLWFI010000001.1, read as the reverse complement.
ATGATGAATCAATAAATGTATCCATCGTATCTGTTTCTCGGTGAGCAGAACCCCCACATTTCGGACAAGTTGTATGAACAAATGCTTCTGAAGTGGTTAAAGGATTATCTTTACCGTTAAACACTACGTCTTCTGGCAAAATAACAGGTAATTGCTCAAGAGGAACGGGTACATTTCCACATGTTTCACAATACACCATTGGAATAGGTGTTCCCCAATAACGTTGACGAGAAATAAGCCAATCACGTAAACGATAAGATACAGTTAATTTTCCTTTACCTATTTTTTCAAGATATTCACCAATTGTTCGAATTGCTTCCCTATTGTTTAAACCATTAAATTGATCTGAATTTACAAGAACTCCATCCTCTGTATATGCCCCAGTCATTTGTTCTAGTGTATAAGGTTCACCCTCTTTAGACTGAACCACAATTTTAATGGGAAGTTGATATTTTTTTGCAAATAAGAAGTCACGCTCATCGTGAGCAGGAACTCCCATAACAGCCCCTGTACCATAATCCATTAACACATAGTTAGCTACCCAGATTGGAATATCTGCCCCTGTTAACGGGTGTTTGGCATAGGTTCCAGTAAAATAACCCACTTTCTCCACTTCAGTAGAGGTACGGGTAATTTCATTTACCTTTTTCAATTCTTCAATAAACTCAAGAATTGCCTTTTCATTCTCTTTCCCTGCAATCAATTGGGGGACAAGAGGATGTTCCGGTGCAACAACCATATAGGTTACACCATATAAAGTGTCTGGGCGAGTTGTAAACACTGAAATCTTCGTATCCTCTAATGCTGGAACAGTAAAAACCACTTCTGCTCCTTCACTTTTACCAATCCAGTTTTTTTGCATCATTTTTACTTTATCAGGCCAACCCTCTAATTGGTCTAAATCTTGAAGTAAGCGTTCCGCATAATCAGTGATACGGAAGAACCATTGGTTTAATTCTTTTTTGGTCACTTCGCTATCACAACGCCAACATTTCCCATCTTCGACCTGTTCATTTGCTAATACCGTGTTACAAGTAGGACACCAGTTAACTGCTGCTTTTTTCTTGTAAGCTAACCCTCTTTCATAGAAAAGCAAGAAGAGCCATTGGGTGAATTTATAATAATCAGGTAGACAGGTGGCTACATAACGATCCCAGTCATATGAAACACCTAAACGTTTTTGTTCATTACGAATCCTTTCCATATTGTTTAGGGTCCACTCTCTTGGGTTGACTCCTCTTTGGATTGCGGCATTTTCTGCAGGTAATCCAAACGCATCAGCACCCATTGGATGAAGGACTTGATATCCCTTCATTCGTTTAAAACGAGCGATCACATCACCAATGGTATAAACACGGACATGCCCCATATGTAATCCTTCGCCAGAAGGGTATGGGAACATCTCCAAGGTATAAAATTTGGGTTTTTTTTCATCTTCATTGGTTTTGTGTGCATCTGTTTCTTCCCAGATTTGTTGCCATTTTCGTTCAATTTCTCTAGGTTGATAAACCTGTTCATTCATGGTAAAAACCTCCTAAAAAATAATAAAACCTCCCACCCCAAAGCATGTGCTAGGGACGAGAGGTTAGGTTACATTTCCCGTGGTACCACCCTAATGATATCTACTCAACCATAAATACCACTCGAGCTCTTTAACGCAGAGGTACGGTAGAGAGTACTTTGCTTTCCTATCTACAGTTTAAAGGCGAGTTCGCAAGCTTTTGATTATCGGTTCTCACCAACCACCGACTCTCTCAAAATCTATGGCTTGTTACTACTCCTTTGCATTACTTTTGTACTAGATCAGATTATTTATGATTATATGCAATCTTGTCGTAAAATGTCAATAGAAATTAAGATTGTTGTTATTGTTCTGTGATATTGTCATGTTATAACTGTTCAGAGAAAATGTCACTATGGGACAGGAGAAGATTACATTGACAAAAGCAGAACTCAAAAAAGTATTGGTCATTGAAAAGCTTGTTTCTCGTCAAATTAAAGTGGAGGAAGCTGCAACCCTACTGCAACTTTCTACCCGACAGGTTTTGCGCCTTAAAAAAACCTATCTTAAGGAAGGAGCTGAAGGCATTGCCCATAAAAATCGAGGGCGTAAACCTGTTCATGCGATTGCAGATTCAATCAAGGATCAAGTCGCTTCGTTGTATCAAAACACTTACCATGGCTGTAATAACTGTCATTTTGCCGAACTATTGCAGGAACATGAATCCTTGACTCTTAGTGTGTCTACTGTTCGCCGCATTCTCTTGGAGAAAGGACTGAAGCAAGTAAAACAACGACGCCGAGGAAGTATTCATCGTCCCCGCAACCGCAAGCCCCAAGCCGGGATGCTTTGGCAGATTGATGCCAGTGCTTATGCCTGGCTAGAGGATAGAGGGCCCAAACTTACATTGCATGCCGCAATTGACGATGCTACCGGAATAGTTGTTGGTGCTGTTTTCCGTCCTACAGAAACCCAAGAGGGTTATTTCACCGTTATGCAACAAGCTATTGAGCAATATGGCCTTCCACTTGGTTTGTACAGCGATCGGCATACGATCTTCCGATCTCCCAAGGAATCGTTAACTGTAGAGCAGGAATTAGCGGGTGAAATCAAGCCGTTATC
>NZ_JBLWFI010000001.1:166925-443089 GCF_048898065.1 Tepidibacillus infernus | reverse complement strand
CAATTTGGTAAGGTAATGGCTGAACTCGGTATAACTCATATCAAAGCAATGACCCCGCAAGCCAAAGGGCGTATTGAACGTCTTTGGGGTACTTTTCAAGACCGTTTAGTTATCGAACTTCGATTGCTTGGTATTTGCACTTTGGAAGAGGCCAATCGAGTACTTCCAGAACTGATCCAAAAACATAATCAAACTTTTGCTATTAAACCCCAGGAAGCTGGGTCTGCCTACCGTCCTCTACCTGAGGGGATGAATTTAGAGTATATCTTTACTGTTCGAAGCTACAGACAAATTGGTTCAGGCCAAACCATTTCCTATAATGGGAAGGTCTATACATTAGCTCAAAAACCTTCACAGCCATTTAAGACAAAGACAACTGTTGAAGTACGGGAAACTATTCAGGGTAAGCTAGTCATTTGGCACCAGGGACAAATTTTCGAATTGCAGGAAACACAAAAACCTAACCGCCATGAACAGAACTCAAAAACAAAAACAGCGAGTCCTGCGCCCTCACGCAAACCCGCTGCTTCACATCCATGGCGTAAACCATGGTCTAATCAAAAGCAAGTTCAGAGTAACATAAATGTGTGACTTTCTACAAGATCTTAATCTTAGAACTTTATTTATTGAAAGACCAATAAGTAACTTTCAGGCAACACTAGCCTGTTCACTTTACCCTTGATGGTAAGTGGCTCCCTTTGGTATGCTGACCCGTTAGAGCACCCCTACAGGGGTGTTTTCCCCTGTAGGGTCAGTATTGGGTTTTCAAAGGGAGCAGAGGCTCGCCGTCAAGGGTGGGTGAATATTATATACTAATACGCTAATAATTAACCAAGGAATATGACATTTTCATAGAACAATTAAGGTGACATTTTCACTGACGATTGACATAGAAATTAAGATTGTTTTCTTGCAACGTAAAAAATCCGCTCAGTATTTTCTTGAACTGGTTGCCATTGAAAATCACCAAAAACTTCCTCTAATTCAAAACCCGTTTCTTCTAAGCCTTGTTTTACCATTTCCATGGAATATGTTTGCTGAATATGAGTTTCTTGAAACTTTTCATAACAATGCTCAGATTGCTTCACAAAAAAAGTTAGATCATGGTTTACCATCAATTGATCTATATCTACCTCTGTTTGCCAAATCACAGAAATATCCTCATCATTCCAAGCAAAGGTTTGATCATGGAAGACTTCCCTAAATTTGTAAGGAGAATGCATATCAAATATAAAGTATGCCCCGTCCTCAAGATGTTTATTCACTTGAATAAATGCTTTTTTTACCTCTTCGATTCCGTGTAAGTAATTAAATGAATCGCAATAACTTATGATAAGTCCAACCTTTTGATCAATATCTAACTCCATCATGTTTTGTTGAATAAGAGGAAAAGAAACATGTGATTCTAACATCTTGTCAAAAGCGATGGACAACATTTCTTCGGATAAATCAACCCCGATCATTTGGTAGCCCTGTTTACTTAAAGGGATTGCGATATTCCCAGTACCACAGCCTAAATCAATGATCTGTGAAGGATGAAGGTTGTATTTTTTAATGAGCATCTCCGTTATTTTTATCCATTGGTCATATGGAGCATCTTTCATCAATTGGTCATAGACATAGGCAAATTTTTTATAATTCATCTCGATTCTTTAAATAAGTCCATCCTTCCTCTTGATAAATGACTCCATCCTTCATCAACTTTCCTAATGCTCGTTTAAATGCTGCTTTACTTAAATTAAATTTCTTTTGTAAAATATCTGGTGGGGTTTTATCCCAATAAGGCATAGCCCCTCCCCGTTCATGTAATACCTCTAAAATACGGTCTGCATCTTCTATTCTACTGGTTTGCTTTAATGGTTTCATTGAGAGATTTACTCTACCATCATCGCGAACAAAGGTAAGTCTTACCTGTACTTTTTCCCCTAATCTTAGTTCATGTATTTGTTCCATACGATGGAGAAAACCAATTTGATGATTTTCCAAATAAACATGTGCGCCTACACTTATATGACGAAGTACAATCCCTTTTACAAATTGGGTTTGTTTTATAGGATCTGGCAAATGACCATCTAATTGTTGATCGATGAAACTCTTTATTTCCTGTTCATCATCTACCAAATGGGCCAATAAGCGTTTTTGCTTATCATGAACCAATTTGACTAATAATTGATCACCAGGTTTTGGCCAAATTTTCTTTTCTTCTGGCAATTCAGATATAGGTAAAAGAACTTGCTTACTAATTCCATTATCTAGAAAAAAACCCATTCTTGTTTCATATCCATCTACAGTTAAAAAACCAATTTCACCCATAACAATTTTTGGGGTATGCAACGTTGCAGCTATTCTTCCTTTATGGTCATTATATAAAAAGACTTCAATCTGATCCCCTAGTTCAAACTTTTGCTGATTAGTCTCAGAAAAATGAAGAAGTACATCTTCTGTTCCATCGCTTAAAAAATAACCAAAAGGAGACTCTCTTTCCACCTTTAATACATGGTACATACCTGTTTGTAAACTCATTCTGTATTCTCCTCAAATTCAATTCGGGGTGCATCTCCCCATAAACGTTCTAAATGGTAAAATTCCCTTTCTTCCTTATGAAAGATATGGACAACAACATCACCAAGATCGATAAGGATCCATCTTGCCAGATCCATGCCCTCAGACCCTTTTACTAAAACACCAACTTCATGCATTTTGTCCTTAATCTCATTGGCCACAGCTTGTACTTGTGTTTCAGAATTACCACTACAAATAACAAAGTAATCAGCGATCACTGATAATCCTCTAATATCTAAAATGACAACATCTTTTGCCTTCTTATTACTAGCTGTTTGTGCAGCCAACTCGGCAATTTCTCTAACCGATAATGCCATTTTCATCCTCCTTTTTTCTTTTCTTTTCAATCTGGTCAATTAAATCGTTTCTTGCTCTAACTGTTAAAGGATAAATCTTCATTTTTTTCTTGATCAAAAATTGAATTGTACCATCGATTGCGGCTAATAAGGCTTTGTCTAAATCTTTTTCTGCCCATTTCCGAATTTCCTCAACTCCTGGAAATTGTCGAGAGGGTTCAATATAGTCAGCCAAACAAACAATTTTTTCAATCGTTGACATTTGTTCTCTTCCAGAAGTGTGATAACGAATTGCCATAATTACATCCTCATCATCAATTTGAAACCTTTCTTGCACAATGACAGAAGCAACTGGTCCATGCCATAATTCTGCATTGTAATCTAACAAATCATTTGTTAATACTTCATGTTTTCTTATTTCATTAGCCAATTCCTCTTTTGACCAAAATTTGCAAAAATCATGTAATATCCCGGCTAGCTCAACTTTTTCAGGATCTGCACCGTATCCTTTGGCTAACTGTTTCCCAGTTTCCGCTACACCTAATGAATGAATATAACGATGCGCTGTTACTTGTTGTTTTAATTCGGATTTTAACCATGTTAAATCAATCTTCATAAAGATGATGCTCCTTAATATATTGTTCCACAACATCGGGAACGACATAACGGATCGTTCTCCCCATCTTTACCCAATCCCGAATTTGAGTGGATGAGATATCTAATTGTAGCATTGGCAGCATTTGCACCTGTTTATAGATTTTTTCCATAGTCGGTGACTGTGGAGCAAGCTGATATCCTGGTCTTTCTAAACCAATAAATTGAACCAATGATAACAATTCATCGATTCCAACCCATTTCGGTAGATATTGAACCATGTCCCCGCCAATTATAAAATAAAAAAGATGATCTGGATACCTTCTTTTCAATTCCTTTATCGTTTCAATGGTGTACGATGGTCCAGAACGTTCTAATTCAATCGTACAGAGCTTGTATCGTTGATCAATGTTCATCACTTGTTTCAACATTTCTACCCTATGTTGAATCGGTGTGATTTTTTCCTCACTTTTATGAGGAGGTATCGGCGCTGGTATAAACCAAATTTCATCAAGCTTTGCATAAAACAATACTTGATCCACCATGACAAGATGTCCAATATGAAGCGGATCGAAGGTTCCTCCAAGTATTCCAATCTTTTTCATCATTACCTCGGTAATTCAATTTCTTTATTTTTTTCCTTTGATTCCTTATATAACACGATCGTATGGCCAATAATCTGAACCAATTCTGCATTGGTACCTTCTACAATGGCAGCTGCTGCTTCATCAGCATCCTCTAGGCTATTTTTTAATACAGAAACTTTAATCAGTTCTCTTGCTTCTAAAGCCTCATTGATTTGTTTCACCATGTTTTCATTAACCCCACCTTTACCTACTTGAAAAATAGGATCAAGATGGTGTGCAAGTGAGCGTAAATATCTTTTTTGTTTTCCCGTTAACATATTTTTTCTTCCTTCCTAAACGATAGAATCTAATACTACACGTCTCATAATATTTGGATCTGGAGTGATTCCGGTCCATTTTTCAAAGGCAATCACGCCTTGATAAATAAACATTCCTAAACCAGAATGAATCTTTGCTCCTTGAGCCTTGGCATCTTGCAATAACTTGGTTTCAAGAGGATTATAAACAATATCACTAACTAAATGGTGAGGTTGAATCCATTCTTTTTTTATAAGTGTTTCCTTGATATTAGGATACATCCCTATCGATGTCGTATTGATGATAAGATCTACTTGTTCCATTTCATTTGGAAGTTCATGATATGTAATCGCTTTATGATAATCAGTCTGCTTTAACTCGTTTAATAATGCGTTTGCCTTATTCAGATCACGATTAACTAGAACCATGCCCTCAATTGGTTGCAGAGATAAGGTATAACTAATCGCCCTAGAAGCACCCCCAGCCCCCAAAATCATAATCCGTTTCCCTTGAAGCTGAAAACCCGTTTCTTCTTCTAATGATCGAAGATATCCTTCTCCATCTGTATTGTAGCCAATCAGTTTTCCATCTTTGTTAACGATGGTGTTAACTGCGCCAATTCTTGCTGCCTCTTCAGATATTTCATCCAAAAAAGGAATTACATTTACTTTATAGGGAATCGTTACGTTGCATCCCTTAAAATATAAGGCTCTTATTCCTTGAATGGCATCTTTTAAATTCTCTGGTTTTACATCAAATGCTAAATAGATATCATTCAAACCTAAATTCCTTAAACTGGCATTATGCATTTGTGGGGATTTGGAATGGGCGACTGGATGACCAATTAACCCGATGATCCCTGTTTCACTATTTACCATATCAAACTCTCCCAAAAAATACTTCCTTTAAAGTTTCATTTACCTATAAAATATAAAGATTAGATCAATGCTTTACGAATGTGTACCCCTATTCCCTTCGGCACAAAAACATCTACATTTGTCGATTCTCCTCCAACACTTATCCATCCCAAACCTGAGATCACAATGTCCATTTTTTCTTTTCCAGAAACTTTAAAGGAATGTTTCATCAAATTTGGTAAAGCTCCAATCTCTTCCTTTGTAGGAGGGCTAAGTAGTTCTCCTAGATGTTTCTGATAAATCTCTTCTGCCTGACTCCTTTTTGTTCGATGAATAGGCAGCTCATTAGAAATATAACAAACAAAAGTATTAGTTGAATCCCCATTTTGATCGATTCGAGCCAATCCACCCCAAAATAGAGTTTGCTGACCATTTAATTGATAAACCTTAGGTTTCACGGTTTTTTTAGGTGAAATTACTTTTAATGTATGTGGAGAGACCCATTCACTCAAACGATCACGGTTTACTACTCCTGGCGTATCAATTAGGTAATGACCATCTTCTAATGGAAGACGTATCTCGTTGAGAGTAGTGCCTGGAAATCTTGAAGTGGTAAGTTCCACTTGTGTTTCACCTTGTAATTCATGAATCACTCGATTTATAAATGATGACTTACCCACATTGGTTGCACCCACGACAAAAACATCCTGATCTTTTCGATAAGATTGAATAAAGTCTACTACTTCGAGTATACCAAGATTATGTTCAGCACTTATGAGGAAAATCTCTTCTGGAGAAAGCCCATGTTCTCTAGCGTATTGTTTTAACCAAATTTTGACCTTGTTCCTATTTGTAGACTTAGGAAATAAATCGATTTTATTAGCAACCATGATAAAAGGATTATGGCCAATAAAACGAGGTAATCCTTGGATAAAAGTCCCATCAATATCAAACAAATCTACAATTTGAATGACAAGACTTTTCGTATTGCTTATATTATGTAAAATTTGCAGAAATTCATCTTCATCTATTTGTATCGGTTGTACTTCATTATAATGTTTAATACGAAAACACCTTTGGCAAATTAAATGTTCTTTATTTAATGTAGAGGTAGGAATATAGCCCGCCTTTTTCGAGTCTTCCGTCTGTAGGGCCACTCCACAACCTTCGCAATATTTAATCTCCGTCATTTTAAGCTAATCCTCCCATGACATCATTCCCCGTTTTTTCATCCAAGTTAAGATTCGTCTTTCGAAGAAACGGTTGATTTTTGTTCCTAATCCTTCCTTTTTGGAGATAGGAACTACTAAAATGGTATAAAGGCCTATCCGATTCCCACCAAGTACATCTGTTAGTAATTGATCACCAATTACAACCGTTTCATTCACGGTCGAACCTAAAAGTTCTAATGCTTTATGAAATGCATCTTTAAACGGTTTCCTTGCTTTATAGATATAAGGAACAGTTAAAGGATCGGCAAATTCAGAAACTCTTGTCTTATTATTATTGGATACGATCATCACCTTAAAACCCATTTCTTGTAAGTCATCTAGCCATTTCACTAACTTTGGCGTATACTCTGGTGAATCAGCTTCAACCAATGTGTTATCCAAGTCAGTGATGATCGAGGTGATTCCAGCTTTTTTCAAGGCTTGTAGATCAATATCATATATCGATTTCACATGCAAATTGGGAGCGAATTTATCTAAAAACATGAATGATTATTCTCCTTCTTATCCCTTCATCTGAAAAATAACTATACCATATTTATCCTGTTTTCTGCAAAAAAAATATTAGAAATGAAAAGATAAGTTAATGTAAACTTTATCATAAAAAAGAAGGCTACTAATAAAGTAGTCTTCCTCTATGATTAGGCTTTTATTTCTATTGAAAATTAAAGTTTTTCTTGAACAGATTTTAGCTTTTGCTCCATCGATGCTTTTTTATCACGACGATCATCGATTTTGATTGAAGTAGATACTCTTAAGGCTCCCTTTTCAAAAGGAACCTCATGCATTCTTTGAATGACGGATAAAATATCCTGTAGCTCTCCTTCAATAATCGTGCTCATAGGAGTCAATTGATATTTAAGCGTTTCAGGTGCTTGCTCCAAAACCTTATGTACTTCTGCTACATAATGACTAACACTTGGTGTTCCAGTACCTAGTGGAGTAATCGTTACTTCAACAATCGCCATTAAGAACATCCCCTTTCTTTAATTTTGATTCCTTTATATCTATTTTATAAAAATTTTAAAACTGTTAGAATGATTAATTTGGTAGCAGAACCTGTGGAATTCCCAGTTCTGGATGTTTCACCATAATTGTTTTTGTTTGATAAACCTCTTCTATATGTTCTTTTCTCAGAACTTCAACAACTTTGCCGATTCTTTGTATATTTCCCTGTTTCATAAGCAATAACCGATCGCAATACTGTGCCGCCAGATTTAAATCATGTAATACCATGACCACGGTTAAGTCTTTTTCCTCCTGCCATTTCCTGACTAGTTGCAATACCAATACTTGATGACCGATATCTAAATAAGTGGTGGGTTCGTCCAAAAAAAGAATCTTAGGTTCCTGTACCATTGCGCGGGCTAAAGCCACTAATTGCCGTTCCCCACCAGATAAGGTTTGAATGAGACTGTTTCTTTTTTCCCAGAGATTCATCAAAATCAGCGCGTTTTTGATCACTTCATCATCTTTAGCAGAGAGATTAGCAAATGGTTTTAACCAAGGATATCTCCCCATGGCCACGACTTCATGTACAGTAAAAGGAAGAGGAGGGGTTCCTTCTTGGCCAACAAAAGCAATAATTTTTGCAAGTTCCTTCTTGCTGTAATGTTGAATAGATTTACCCTGTAAAAAAATATCGCCAGCAAATTTTGATAAAAGCCCACTCATCACTCGTAAAAGAGTGCTTTTTCCACTTCCATTAGGCCCAATGATTCCAAAACTTTCACCCGGTTTTATCTCAAAGGAAATCCCTGATAAAATTTCCTTTGTACCATATTTAAAAGATAAGCTTTGCAACTCAAAAATCTTCATTAATGTTCTCTCCTTATTCCCTTTCGAAGCAAATAAGCAAAAAAAGGTGCACCGATCATTGCTGTAACTACACCGATTGGAATTTCTCTTGAAGGAATAATTGTTCTAGCTATTGTATCAGCCCACAATAAAAACAACGCCCCTGCTAAAGTAGAAATAGGAAGCAAATTCCGATGGTTTGGTCCAGTTAATAAGCGAATAAGATGAGGGATAATCAGACCAACAAATCCGATGATACCAACAATCGATACTGCTGCTGCAGCAAGTAATGAAGCAACGGTTAAAATATAAAACTTTTTCTTCTCTACTTCGATCCCCAAATGTGTTGCAGCTTGTTCACCTAAAGCCAATATATTTAATTCTCGGTATTGCGTGCCTAAATACAATAAACCAACTAGAAAATAAGGCAAAAGGATCCTTACATCTATCCAATCATGGTTGGCTAAACTTCCCATCATCCAAAAGATAATCGATTGCATTTTTTCACCAGACAACGCAATTAAAAAAGTTAATATTGCTCCCGAAAAAGCTTGAATAACAACCCCAGCTAAAATTAGTATCTCATTTGAACGAATATGCTGGGTTGAGGTTAATAAAATGACTAGGCCTAGTGAGATAATCGCTCCAATAAAAGCAAAAAGGGGAAGGCTGAATTGACCAAGGAATCCGATTTGATGTCCAAATAATATGGTCATTGCTGCTCCTAGTGCAGCCCCAGACGAAACACCCAGTATATATGGATCTGCTAAAGGGTTACGTAAAACCCCTTGGAATGCAACTCCAGCAACAGATAACATTGCTCCAACTAACAGGCTTAAGAAAACTCTTGGTAATCGTAAATTCCATACGATAGATTCTTGGCCAATTGACCAATTAGGCTCTAAATTTAAAAATGGTAGATGATTAAGTAGTATTCGCACGGTTAAGTTGGGTGGTACAGAAACAGAACCGATCATTAAACTTAAGATCATGGAAAACATGAGTAGGAGAATAAGTCCTCCTACCCATAAAAGGATTTTTTTATTCATGTTCATACCATAACCAACTTTAGCAAATCTGGATATAATGCATTGACAATACTTTCTAGGCCATCAATAATGCGATGTGCTCCTAAAACGATGCCGAGAGCAAATAAAGTTTCAGTCTGTGTACCTGAATCATCAGTAATCGTTGAAGGATAATTTGTGATGCTAGATACTGAGTTGGCTGGAGTTTGTACTTCAGGTTGCTTTGATGATACATCATTCGCAATTCCACATCCTGACAACCAGACAAGACTTTTTTTCAACATGCTCTTCTCTCCTTCTTTTTTTTGCATGTCGAGGAATAAAAATCCACAAAAGTACCCTACCATTAAAAAAACCTTTTTTATCCTAAGGACAAAAAAGGTTGTATGTATGGTGCTGAAAAACGTTATGAAGAATTTACGTTTTCTCGGCGCCTTCCTTTTCCTCGAAGGATAAGCTTCCTCTATGAATAGGCAGGTCTCCTGGCTTATGGCAATGCAATTTCGCACCTTCCCATCTTAATGACAGTGGCATCACACGAAATGCTTCCAATTTACAGTGGCGGGACCGCGTCGGGATTTCACCGAACTTCCCTTTTCATCTTTTAAGTCATGACTTAAAAGAACCTATTCATACATGCTATTCAATTATGTGTTCTATTATACATCATTTCAAGCATTGAACAAGTCCTTAAATTTAGTTCTAATCGTATTTTATTCGTTCATCAATGTTGCTTGTTTAGAAATCGAATTAGCTCTTAACGTAAAAATATAAACCCCGATAATCACTGTTACTGTTCCAATCAGCTGTACAAAAGTAATATGTTCACCTAAGAAAAAGTATGCAAAGAAAGCAGTAAAGATCGGATTAAAATTAAGAAACATCCCTGATTTTGTCCCTCCAACCTTTTGTACCCCTATATTCCAAAAGACCATTCCTAACACTGTTGCACCTATACTAACATAAGCAGTAGCCAACCAAAAAGAAAAATTCGGATCGATCACATAAAATGTGAACAAATTAAAAGGTAACAAAGTAAGAACTCCAAATATGCCTGCCCATAAAGTAGACATTAAAGGTGAAACCTGATGCATCACTTTTCTACCTACTACAGAATAAAGTCCCCAAGAACCAACTGCAGCTAACATGAATAAATCGCCTGTGTTGAAATGAAATCTTAAAAGTTTTTGCCATTCTCCTTCAGATATGACAATGAAAACACCTAGTAATGAAAGAGTCATTCCTAAAATTTGGCGCCTAATCATCGTTTCCTTTAGTAAGAAAAAGGAGGCAATGGCAATTGCAATAGGATTTAAAGCAGAGATTAATCCAACATTATCAGCAGTTGTCCTCTCAAGGGCAAGAAACATAAAGATATTAAAAAGGTCAACGCCCGTTATCCCCATTAAAAAGAGTAGAAAAAAACTCTTTCTAGGGGGAATAAACTGTTTTTCTTTAAACCAAACGATTGGAAATAAAAATAAAACTGCAATCAACCAGCGTATCGAAGTTAGCGTGATAAAAGAAGCGTGGCCAACCAGAAATTTCCCTGCAACAAAATTACCTGCCCAAAGCAAACTTGTTAATAATAATAAAGAATAGTACAACTGTTGCATCTCCTGTCCCTATCTCCTAAGAAAGTGTATGATCATACATTACACCATTTTTAAAGAATTTTAAATACTGGAATATTAAGAATGTGAGCTGTATCACATCATAATCCATCAATCTCATGTATCCTAATTAGAGTATATAAAAGGAGGAAGGAACATGGATCAAAAATTTACAAGTATTTAAAACCGATTCGATCAAATGTTTTCTTAACTTCTTCACCGTTTTTATCCTTCTAACCCTTCTTCCTTCCACTTCGATAAAACTCATTAAATAACTTCATCAGTGCTCTTTTTTCTATTCTTGAAACATACGAACGGGAAATGCCTAGTTCTTTGGCGATCTCCCTTTGGGTGCGTTCGTTTCCATCTATCAATCCAAACCGTCCAATGATCACTTCTTTTTCTCGATCATCCAAAATATGAAGAAAGTTATAGATTTTGCTTTTTTCAATTTTTAATTGTACTTCATCAATGACATCATCCAATTCCGTTCCTAGTACATCTATCAGGGTAATTTCATTTCCTTCTTTATCCGTACCAATTGGATCATGCAAGGAGACGTCTTTCTTGGTTTTCTTTAATGAACGTAGGTGCATGAGAATTTCGTTTTCAATACAACGAGCTGCATATGTAGCCAATTTTGTGCCTTTATTGGCTTGATAACTTTCAATACCTTTAATCAATCCAATCGTTCCAATCGAGATTAAATCTTCTGTGTCCTCTCCAGTATTCTCGAACTTCTTTACAACATGGGCCACCAGTCGCAAATTATGTTCGATCAATTTGTTTCTTGCTTGCTGATCCCCCCTTAGTAATAAGGTGATTTGGTTTTCTTCATCCTTCTCACTCAGTGGTTGAGGAAAAGCATTATTTTTAACATAAGAAACAAATAAAGTTAACTCTTTAAGCAGTAGTGCAAGTGCGGTAAATAAGCCAGACACATTGTCACCTCCTAGGCATCGAAAAGGAAAACTATTATAGTATATGCAGCAAAGGAGAGTTACCGTGCCTGTACCATAAAACTTTTATACTTCACAATATTGTTTTTTTCTGAAAAATCTATAAAAATAAGAATATTTTGTATTATAATATAATTATACAAATACTAAAAAATTAAATGGGGGAGCATAAAATGAGTATTTTTTTGAAGATTTGGCGTTTGATGTGGCAATATCATGACCAGATGAAACAATTGCTTCGCTTAAAGCCTTTATTTGCAACAGATGGTATGATCTTAGAAAGTCAAAAAGAAAGTAAGGTTCATTCGATATTTCTTTTTGCTGAGCAAACTGCTGAAGCACAAGAATATCCTTCTTCGAGTTCAAAGCATTCCTACTCTGAACAAGAACCTGAAGACCAGCGGGACAAATATTCTACAAGACAAAAGATTGGTTTATTTTTAGGACCACTATTATTTTTACTTACTTTATTATTTCCTACATTAGAAGACCTTACTAATGAAGGGCAGTCTGTAGCTGCCGTTGCATTATGGATGGCAACTTGGTGGATTACAGAAGCAGTACCCATTCCACTGACTTCGTTATTACCCATTCTTTTATTTCCGGCAACAGGTGCTGTAAGTTCCAAGGCTGCTACTGCTCCTTATGCTAATGATCTCATTTATCTTTATTTAGGCGGATTCTTATTAGCAATTGCTATTGAACAATGGAATTTACACCGTCGTATTGCTCTACATGTTATTAAAATGTTTGGCAAAAATCTAGATGGATTAGTTCTAGGATTTATGGTAGCTACTGGTTTTCTATCGATGTGGATTTCTAATACAGCTACATCGATGATGATGCTTCCCATTGGTTTAGCGGTTATTTATCAAATCGCAGATCTATTTAAAGAAAAGCAGATCAATATTAACACTGAACAGGGTAAATTCCCATTAGGCACTGCACTGATGTTAGGGATTGCTTATAGTGCTTCGATTGGTGGTGTGGCAACGATTATTGGTACACCGCCTAATACAGTCCTAGTCGCTTTTATTAATGAAACTTATGATAAACAAATTTCCTTTGGCCAGTGGATGGTATTTGGGGTTCCCATTGCCGTGGTAAGTTTGCTCTTTACATGGTGGTATTTAACGAAGATCGCCTTTAAAACGCAAATTAAGTCTCTACCTGGTGGTATTGAAGTCATTAATAACGAAATTCGGAAACTTGGAAGGATGTCAAAGCAGGAAAAACAAGTCTTGGTGATTTTCTCATTAACAGCTTTTCTTTGGATCATTCGAACGTTTGCTATTGATTGGTTTAAATCGATAGATATTCATACGTTTGATAAAATTAACGATACAACGATAGCCATGTTTGCTGCCATTCTTTTATTCATGATCCCTGTCAGTTTAAAAAACAACCAATTTTTATTAAGTATTGATGCTTTTAAAAAGGTACCATGGGGGATTTTACTTCTATTTGGTGGTGGACTATCGCTAGCAGATGCGATGGCTGATACAGGTTTAGCTGAATGGATTGCTTTAAAACTTCAAGCACTAGAAAATGTTCCAGCCCTTGTTTTGATGTTAGCGGTGACCACCCTAGTGATTTTCTTAACAGAAATGACCTCGAATACCGCAACAGCAACCATGATGATGCCAGTTATGGCCGCTTTAGCAATGGCAATGCATGCTCATCCATATGGTTTCCTAATAACTGCAGCCGTAGCAGCAAGCTTTGCATTTATGTTACCAGTGGCGACTCCACCAAATGCCATTGTTTTTGGAACAGGATATATTACAATCCCCCAAATGGCAAAAGCTGGTTTTTGGCTAAATATCTTTGGAGTTCTTCTTATAACCTTGTTAGCCTATTATTACATCCCAGTCGTATGGAATTTTGATCCGAATGTTTTACCTGATTGGGCAGTTTTTCAACCTAAATAGAATAGGTTTGTATATTCCAACGCGCTCCATTGTCCGTGTATTTCTATTAATAAAAAATGGGGAAGAAAGTTATACTTTCCCTATAAAAATTGGGTCGTAAAAACGGCCCTTTTTATTTTTAATCCTCATAATCGGCTAGATCGTCCATAATCCCCATAAACACTTGCTTGGCTAATGGTTTTGAAGTAGAAACATTTTTTACTGCTACCGCGACAGCGTATTTGGGACTTTCAACAGGCCCATAACCGATAAACCATTGATTATTTTTGGTTTTATCTGTTTCTGCTGTTCCTGATTTACCTGCCAATTTCCATTTTGCTTGTCTTAAAATTTTTCCTGTCCCTTCCTCGACGACTTTTTCCATCATCTTTCTCATTTCCTCATAAGTCCTTGGACTTCCTACTTTTTCTTCGTTCTTATGAATAGAGAATTGATAATAATCTGCTCCATTTTTATATACGACTTTTTCTACTAATCGTGGCTGGTATACTTCCCCATCGTTTAAAACGGTAACTACCAAATTAGCCGCAGCTAGTGGTGAGATTCTTACATCCTGTTGGCCAATAGCTGTCCTTAATATGGAGCCAAGATCTTTTTTATTTGTATTCTCATGAAATACCCGATTCTTTTGTTCATTATCGATTTGTTGAAAGGATTCATTGTTAAAAAAACGACCTCTCCAACCAACTTGCCCAACCAATCCTAACTTATCTGCATATTCCTCTATTTTTTCAGGGCCTAACCATTCTGCTACCTTTCCGAAAATGAAATTGATCGAATCGGCATAACCATCAGAAAAAGTCATTTCTTCTGAATCTTGGTCAACAGAGAAATGGTAAAAATCATATTCGCCTTGATAAGCAAATTTCTCTTGCGGTGTAACAACACCTTCTTCTAATCCAGCAATCGCTACAACGGTTTTAAAAATGGAACCTGGCTCAATGACTTGTACAGCTTTGTTGTTCCAATCCGTTGATATAGGGTTCACTCGGTCTAATTGGAAATCTGGTGCACTTGCCATGGCTAATATGTCGGCATTTTTCGCATCTAACACGACAACACTTCCATCTTCAATCCCATATTTTCTTAATTCTTTTTCTGCGAAAGATTGAACCTCTTTATCGATTGTTGTGATTAATGATAAAGGGTAATAAGGATCTTCTGGTATCTGGTATTTTGAAGCTAGTCCATTTAATGGTTTTCTTTGATTGTCTACAAAATAGGCAATCTTTGATTCACCCACTCCCATCAACAACTCCTGAAAAGACTTTTGTAATCCGGAACGACCGATTAAACTATCTTTTTTTAATATCCCTCGTTTCAAAAAGTCCTGATACGTTTCATTTTCTAAAATCTCTTTTGGAGCCTGACCTAAGAAACCAATGACATGCTTTGCAAGGACTTGTTCAGCATCTTGAAAGGTATAAGTCGTTGCTAAGATGCCAGGCATATTTAATGCCTCTATTTTCTTTTGTTGTTCAAAGGTGATTTCAATTGGATTTCCATCAATATCCAAATAGTTTGGTGATTTCATTTCACTCATTTTGTTGGTTAGAAAAGTTAAATTGAGATTAAGGATGTCCGCTAATGTTTTGATATTTTCAGAATTGATCTCCTGCTTGATAAAAGGAAAAATAATCACAGTCCTGATTTCTTTTTGTCCTAATAAAGATTGTTGATTCCGATCATAAATGTTCCCTCGCCCATTGGACAAAATAAATTCTTGTTTTCTTTGGCGTATTGAGTTTGTGATCAAATCAATATGATGTGATGAAAAATCTCGAGTTGCAATGATTTGAATCCAAGATAATCTACCTAGTAATGCAACCCATAACATAGATAGTAAAATGAGAACTTGAAACATTCTTCGTTTATTTCTTGAGGGGTAAGCCATAATGATCCTCCACTTTTGGCAATATTATTACCATTTTTGCCAGATTCTCAGGAGGATAAACGAAAAGAAGCCATTAGCTACACGAGCTTGGCTTCTCTTTCTTGAAGAATCGTTTTTATTTTGGTTACCAAAAGATCGATCGCAACTTTATTTTTACCCCCTTCGGGGATAATGATATCTGCATATCGTTTTGTCGGCTCAATAAATTGTAAATGCATCGGTCTGACGACAGATAGATATTGGTCAATGACGGATTCGATAGTTCTTCCGCGTTCACGAATATCCCTAACCATTCTTCTAATGATTCTTACATCAGCATCTGTATCAACAAATATTTTAATATCCATTAAATCTCTTAGTCTTTTATCCTCTAATACCAGAATCCCTTCTAAGATTATCACATCCTTAGGTAGGACTCGATTGGTTTCAGCTTTTCGGTTATGAATTGAGAAATCGTATATCGGTTTTTGTATAGGTTGATAATTGAGCAATCTGTTAATGTGTTCAATAAACAAATCATTGTCAAAAGCAAAAGGGTGATCGTAATTGGTTTTTACCCTTTCTTCAAACGATAAATGAGATTGGTCTTTATAATAGGCATCTTGCTCAATCATAAGAACTTTCTGATCAGGGAAACTCTTGATAATGCGCCTGGCAACAGTCGTCTTTCCTGATCCCGTTCCACCGGCCACTCCGATTACAACGGGTCTTTGCATAAATCAATTCTCCTTCCGCATCATATCATAAGGGTAAACGGGCTGATCTACTTTTACCTTCACAATTTGAAGTGGGTGTCTTGCTGCATCTAGTAGATTGCCATCTTCATCTTCTATCTGTTCAATTTTTTGTATAAATTTGGTATTCGAACCAAAGAACTCTACTTCTTGACCTACCATAAAATTATTTCTTTGTTGAATCGTTGCTATGCCTGTTGTTTGGTCATAGTCTAAAACCAAACCAACAAAATCGTATTTTCGCATTTTAGGCTCATTCCCATAAATTTGATCCTCTTGATTTGGGGTGGTATAATAAAATGCTTTTGTAAGTGGCCTGTGGCTTGCTTTTTCAATTTCGTCCAACCAAGCAGGATTAAAGTAATAATTTTGTGGATCTTCAAAATAAGCATCAATCGCTTGACGATAAGCATTCACCACTGTTGCTACATAGTGGACACTTTTCATTCTTCCTTCAATTTTAAGAGAATCTACACCAGTTTCTATCATATCTGGAATCGATTCGATCATGCATAAGTCTTTTGAACTCATCGTGTAGGAATCATCTTCTGGATTAAATAATGGAATTTCCTGTTTATTATCCACCGAATCATTGTCCATCATACCATCTTCAAATAAATCATATTTCCAGCGACAAGATTGGGCACATCCCCCACGGTTAGCATCCCGGCTTGTCATATGATTGGACAATACGCATCGTCCCGAATAAGAAATACACATCGCACCATGTATAAATGCTTCAATTTCTACATCTACATGCTGTTTAATTTCGCGAATTTCTTTTAAGGAAACTTCACGAGCCAAAACGACACGGGCAATTCCTTCTTCCTTCCAAAACTTTACAGATTGCCAGTTTGTTGTCGAAGCCTGAGTACTTAAATGTATTTCTAAACCTGGTGCGATTTGTTTTGCCGTTTGTATGATCGATGGGTCAGCAACGATTATCGCATCAATACCAATATTTTCTAATGTTTTTAAATAGCTCTCAAGTCCCTTTAAATCATCATTATGAGCAATAATGTTTGTCGCAACAAATACTTTGGCACCGCGTTGATGAGCAAAGTTAACCCCTTTTTCCATATCCTCAAAGGTAAAGTTTCCGGCTTTTGCTCTTAAACCAAATTGTTGTCCACCAATATATACAGCATCTGCGCCGTAGCGAACCGCAAATTCAAGTTTTTCCAAATTACCTGCTGGAGCAAGGAGCTCCGGTTTTTTTATTGAAATTTGAGGTTGCATGATCGTACTCATTTGTTGTTTCCCCTCTTTCTATACCATTTTAATAATACTGCTCTTTGAAATAAAATCCAGTAGTTAATGGTCTTTGATCTGTTTGTAATTTTTCGACCTCTTCAATCGATACGGATGTCGACTTATTTTCTACATATTCGTCAATAGCCTTTCGATAAAGAGCCGTTACTTTAACTAGATAATCGGTTGTCTTTAAGAGCCCTTCAATCTTTAAGCTATCGATTCCACCTTCAATAAATAAACCTAAATGTTCAATCATACAAATATCATCACAGCTCATGATATGCGTACCATGTAGATCCTCGAACACTGGATATTGCTCATCAGGTCGTTTATGCTCTCTTAAAAATAAATTACTTTCCTTTGAAGTATCTTTCTTTTTCTCAGAACCTGTATAATTCAAATAACTTGATACCAATTCTCGTTTCGAATGGAAGATACAGGTCATCCCATGAATTTGCACCTGGACTTCCATATTGACGTGTTGTTTGATCGCAATCACTTCTTGTAAAGAAAGCTCTCTAGCTAAAATAGCTCTTGTAGCCCCCTTGCTTGCCCAATAATTTGCCGTTTCATAGCTGGTAGAAGTGGTTTCCGTATTCCAATGCAAGGCTAAGTCAGGTGCCACCTCTTTTACAGTCATTAGTACAGCAGGATCACCAAAAACAATAGCATCTACTTCTATTTCAGAAAGTTTTATTATATAATCCTCTAGACCTATAAGAGCCTGATTATGAAAAAGAGCGTTCATTGAAACATAGATCTTCACATTTTGATTATGAGCGATCTCCACCGCTTGTTGGATCATCTCTAAAGAAAAATCCCCAGGAAGTCTTAATCCATAGGCTTCTCCACCTATATTAATAGCATCAGCTCCTGCTTGGATTAACTGTTGCAATTCATCAAGATCCTTTGCGGTCACTAACAGTTCTGGTTTTTTGATCGTTTGCATCTCATTTATTCCTCCGTTTTATAACATACTGCCAATCCATCACCAATGGGAATAAACGATGTGGATAGTTTGGGAAAAGTAGCAATAAAATCATTAAAGTCGCGAATCTTTCTTAACATTGGTTTTGTTTCAGCGATTGTTGGATCAGCCACATATCCTCTAAAAAGGACATTATCAAAAACAAAAACTCCCCCCACCTTTAATAACGGAAAGGTTAAATGGAAAAATTCCTTATACTTCCCTTTTGCGGCATCGATAAAAATAAAATCTGCCTGTGGCAAAGTTGGTATGACTTGTATGGCTTCTCCCTCATGTAGGATAATCTGTTTATCTAACTTCATTTGTCGAAAATGCTCTCGAGCCTTGGCCGCCATGCTCGCTTTTCTTTCAATCGTGTGAATGGTTGCATCTGGCGCCGCTTGAGCTAACCAAATCGTAGAAAAACCAATCGCCGTCCCAACTTCTATAATGGTCTTAGGTTTAATCATTTGCAGAAAAAGCTGAATTAAACGGATGCTTGGAACCTGAATAATCGGGATTTCTTGCGCTAATCCTTCTTGTTGTATCTTGTAAAGGAGTGGATCTTCAATCGGCATTAATTGAGTCAGGTACTGTTCCACTTCCTCATTTATAAAACTCATTGGATGTTTTCACCTCTAATTTTTCACACTACGTTCTATATAATAACATATTGATAGTGTTAATTTGAATAAGTTTATTTATTTTATTTTCTTGATCTCGCATCATTTTTTTGGTGTTCTGCAAACGTCTTGGAAAAATAATGTTCACCTGTGTTATCTTTTTTGGTTACATAAAAATAATAAGGATTATTGGTTGGAGAAACAGCTGCTTCAATCGATTTTATTCCTGGATTACTAATTGGTCCAGGAGGTAAACCAGGATAGATATACGTGTTGTATGGATTATCGATCTTCAGGTCATTATAAGTTAAACGTTCTTTTTGTTTGCCTAAAATATATTGAATGGTAGCATCAACTTGTAGATTCCAATGATCGTTTAAACGATTGTATAGAACCCCTGCAACAATAGGTCTCTCTTTATCTACGACGACTTCCCTTTCGATAATTGAAGCAAGTGTGATAATTTGACCCATATCCATTTTTCTTTTCTTTATCGTTGTTGTCCATTCAGGTTTCCACTCTTTTTTAAATTGCTCCAACATTACTTTAATAATTTCTTCTTCTGTGGCTCCTTTTTTTACTTCGTAGGTTTTTGGAAATAAGTATCCCTCTAATTTATATTTTACATCTGGATTACTTGGGATCTGTTTAAAAAAATCATCTGCTACAGATCCTATTTTTGCCAATTGTAAAAATTTTTCCTTATTGATGATTCCTTGTTCTGATAAATTAGCAGCGATCTGCTCAACGGTATAGCCTTCAGGAACAGTGAAACGAACAATATCTAGAATAGCATTTCCTTCAACAAGAGCTTGTACGATTTCCTTTAATGACATATTATTAGACAATTCATATTTTCCCGCCTTAAGCCCAGGGGCTTCCCCAGTATACCTTACATACCATCTAAAAAAGAACTCACTTTTAATTAACTGATTTTCCTTAAGAATTTTGGCTATTTGGTTAGGATGACTTCCTTTTGGGATCTCGATCACTCGTTGATTAGCTTGAGCGTTAGGTTGAACAGGCTGTAATTGAGAATTGATGTAACCGATTAAAAAGATGCCAATTACCAATACGAAGCCAACGATTGAAATGCCCCATTTTCTATTCATATCAGGTTTCTCCTCCATTTTGCAATCGTTCATACATCTATTAACCTTATAAAATTAGCATAATTAAGATAAAAAAACAATGAGAGAGGAAAAATATCCCTCTCTCATTTCTTTAATCTTCGTGAAAAGTTAACTCATCAAATAATTCAGCAGCTTCTTCCCACTCATCATCATCTTCAATATATTCTAGTTCAAGCTTACCATTTTCATCTTTAACGACCTTTAGCACTTCGATATCCCCTTTTTCATCATCTGGGGATTGAAAGAAAGCATAATGAGTATTATCCACGATCAATTCTAAAAGTAATTGAAAAACATGTTCTTGGTCGTTTTCGTCATAAAGAGTTATTTCAGAACCAAGTTGTTCTTTTAATAGATGTACTTCCTTTGCTTTTCCACTTTTCATCTTATACGCCTCCGCTATACATTAAATTCATGGTCAAGAGTGTTAAATACCTCTTCAACAAGATCCCACTCTTCTTCATCCTGTATCGTAAACAATGTCATATCTTCTCCATTTTCTTCATAGCGAAAAGCATAAACCTCTGCTTCTTCTTCATCATCTGGGATATCAGTAGGAACGACTAGGATATAGTGTTTATCCTCGACATCAAATTGATAAAGGATCTCGAATTTTTCCTCATTTCCATTCTCATCAGGAATAAAAATAAACTCTCTATCATCCACTTCTTTGTTCATCATTTTCACCTCTTAAGATCTAAATAGCCTTGTAATATAAGCATAGCTGCCATTTTGTCAATCACTTGTTTTCTCTTTTTTCGACTTACATCTGCTTCAATTAAAGTTCTTTCCGCTGATACAGTCGTTAGACGTTCATCCCAAAAACGAATCGGTAATTGAAAAGTTTGTTGTAAAATCTCTGCAAATTCTTTAATCATTTCTGCCCTTGGCCCTAAACTGCCATTCATATTCTTAGGAAGTCCTACCACAATTTCCTCTACTTGATATTCGTTAATGATTTGTTGCAAACGGGTGATATCTCGTTCCAAACTTGTTCGGCGAAGAACCTCGACCCCTTGGGCAGTCCAACCTAATTCATCGCTCATAGCAATACCTATCGTTTTTTCCCCAACATCTAAACCCATGATTCTCATATTTTACCTCTAATGTTAGAAATGATCAAATTTAAAAGGGGGACATGATCCCCCATATGCTTATTCATGGTGTTGCTTTAGGTACGATTTTACTAATTCCTCGATGAGTTCATCCCGTTCCACTTTTCTGATGAGATTCCTTGCATTATTATGTCTAGGAATGTAGGCAGGGTCACCAGATAATAGGTACCCAACGATTTGATTAATTGGATTGTACCCTTTTTCTTTCAATGATTCATGAACGAGAAATAAGACTTCTCTAGCCTCAATCTCCACATCATCCGATCTAACATTAAATTTCATGGTATGATCCATCGAGTTCATCAACAACACCTCTTTCGATTTTACAAAATAGATCTCTGTTTCTATTATAATTTTATTGTAACCGATTTTATATATTCAGTCACGTAATTCAATGCTTCTTGTAATTTTTCTGGATCTTTTCCACCTGCTTGCGCCATGTCAGGTCGGCCACCGCCGCCGCCACCTACTATACTTGCTAGTTCTTTAATCAATTGACCTGCATGGAAGCCTTTTTTCACCAAGTCATCACTTATAGAACCAACAAGGTTTACCTTATCATCTTGGACAGAAGCAAGAACCAAAATACCTGAAACTATTTTTGTTCTTAAATCATCAAGGAGATTTCGCAAGCTCTTCATATCCATTGGCCATACATTGACCCGTAATAATTGAATACCATCGATGTTTTCTAACCGGTCTGCTAGGTTTTTGGCTTCAATATGACTTAGTTTTGCTTTTAAAGATTCATTTTCCTTCTGAAGTTCTTTAATTGTAAGCTGTAACCCTTCTACTTTTTGTGGTACATCAGATAGAGTTGATTTTAACTCTTTTGCTAATGATTTTAAAGTGGCTAATTGCCCATTTAAATATTCATATGCGTATTTACCTGTCACTGCTTCAATACGTCTAATGCCTGCCCCAATACTACTTTCAGAAATAATTTTAAATAAGCCGATTTCTGCAGAATTGTTTACATGGCAGCCACCACATAATTCCAGACTATAATCCCCTACTTGGACAACACGTACAACTTCGCCGTATTTTTCACCAAATAATGCCATAGCCCCCATTTCTTTAGCCTCTTGGATAGGTTTAATCATCACATTTACACCTTGGTTAGCCCAGATTTGTTGATTAACCTTTTGTTCTACTTCAGCTAATTCTTTCTCAGAAATAGCTCCAAAATGGGAAAAGTCAAAACGCAAACGATCTGCTGCAACCAAAGATCCAGCCTGATTCACATGTCCACCAAGGATATCTTTCAATGCTTGGTGTAATAAATGAGTTGCTGTATGGTTTTTTACGATACTCCTTCTAGCTTCGCGATCAATTTCTGCTAAAACTTGATCACCTGTTTTAAATGAGCCTTTGACAACTTCCACATGATGAAGGTGCTGGCCATTTGGAGCTTTTATTACATCGAGTACTTTCATCAATTCCCCATTTTTACCTTTGATCAGACCTTGATCAGCAATCTGACCACCGCTTTCTGCATAAAAAGGAGTTTTTGTAAGTAACACTTGTGCTTTTTGGTTTTCCGTTACAAAATCCACAAGTTGATCTTGGACAAGCAGATGACTTATTATTGTATCATTCACTACCCATTCATTATAACCAACAAACTCACTCTTATCCTTAATATCTGCTAAAACCCCACCTTGAACACGCATACTATCAATGTCCTGCCTAGCAGCTCTTGCCCGTTCACGTTGTTGCTCCATTTGTACTTCAAAGCCTTGTTGATCCACACTTAATTGATGCTCTGCTGCAAAATCTTCTGTTAAGTCTAGTGGAAAACCGTAAGTATCATATAGTTTAAATGCTTCTTCTCCACTAATCACCTTACGTCCTTGTTCTTTGGCTTCTTTAACCATTTGTTCTAATATACTTAGTCCTTCAGTCAATGTTTCATGGAAACGCTCTTCCTCGGTTCGGATCACTTTTTCAATAAATTCTTTCTTATCTAAGACTTCAGGATAATAGTGTTTCATGATTTCTCCAACAAGTGAAGTAATGGAATATAAGAATGGCTTTTCAATTCCAATGGTTTTCCCGTATCGAACTGCTCTCCTAAGAAGTCTTCGAATAATGTAGCCCCTACCTTCATTAGATGGCAAAGCACCATCTCCGATAGCAAAAACGATCGTACGAATATGATCAGCAATCACTTTAAGGGCTACATCTGTTTCGCGATCTTTATGGTAAGTTACCCCTGCAAGATTTGCAACTGTTTCAATAATGGGAAGAAATAGATCTGTATCAAAGTTTGTTTCTACCTCTTGCACCACAGAAGCCATTCTTTCTAACCCCATTCCAGTATCAATGTTTTTTCTTGGTAATGGGGTATAACTGCCATCAGGATTATGGTTAAATTGAGAAAATACTAGGTTCCAAATCTCCAGAAAACGTTCATTTTCCCCTCCTGGATAGCATTCTGGATCAGATGAATCACAGTAATGCTCACCACGGTCATAGAAAATTTCCGTGTTTGGTCCACTAGGTCCTTCTCCAATATCCCAGAAATTATCTTCAAGACGAACAATACGTTCATCAGGAATACCTATCTCATGATGCCAGATTTGGTAAGCCTCATCATCTTCAGGGTGAATGGTTACAGAGAGTTTGTTTGGGTCAAATCCCATCCATTTTTCATCTGTCAAAAACTCCCATGCCCAATGAATGGCTTCCTTTTTAAAATAATCACCAATCGAAAAATTACCTAACATTTCAAAAAAAGTATGGTGTCTAGCCGTTTTACCCACATTCTCAATATCATTGGTACGGATTGATTTCTGTGAATTCGTGATTCTTGGATTCTCTGGGGTTTTACGACCATCAAAGTATGGTTTTAACGTTGCAACCCCACTATTGATCCATAATAAACTTGGATCATCATAAGGGATAAGTGAAGCACTTGGTTCAATCTTATGTCCTTTAGAGATAAAAAAATCTAAGAATCTTTGTCTAATTTCATGTGAACTCATTTTTTTCATAAAACAGTCCTCCATTTTTATATTGTGAATAATTGATGTTTACCAGACTTGATTAAAATTACCTACGATTTTTTGCGTTGGAATAACACTGATAAAAGCTTTTTCATCTTCAGATAAAATGGTCTTTTTTAAAGTAGACCATTGGACATTAACGATGACACAAAATAGAACTTGTTTATCTGAATGGGTATACGCACCATTAGCGTTCCAAAAAGTAACCCCTCTTTTCATCGTCTTTGTAATCGCCTCTGCTACTTGTTCCCCTTTACTGGTTACAATCATAACAGTAATTCTTCCTACATGGTTTAATAACACATCATAAGTCCTAGAGGTTGCATAGATAGAGATCAATGTATACATTGCAATTTGGGGGTCAAAAAAGTAACCAGACGCCAGCACAATAAGTGAATTAATCACTAATGTGATCCGGCCAATATTCAAAGCAAAATATTTTGCAACTACCCTAGATACAATATCGATTCCGCCTGTAGAACCACCTAGTCTTAAAACGATCGAAATCCCAATTCCGGAAATAATTCCCCCAAAAATAGCAGAGAGTAGAATATTATCAGTCCAGATATAATGAACAGGGATCACACGCAGGAAAAAAGCTAAAGAGGCAACACTAAGTGCGGTATACCCAACAAATTTTTTTCCTAAAAATTTATATCCCAATATCAGTAATGGAATATTATAAACTACGTTTTGAATGCCTACAGACCACCCAAATAAATGGTAAAGTAAAATTGCAATCCCAGTGACACCACCAGAGATTAAATGGGAAGGTACGATTAATGAATTAATGCTAAACGCCAGAATCGCTGTTCCCATCAACACCCCAGCCACTTCAATGATCATTTTCCACCAATGTTTCTTCTCTTGCATCGTCCTTCTTGTTCGCCTCCACTTCTTTCCATAAAAAAAACACCTCATCCCAATCAGGGACGAAAGTGTTGTCTTCACTTACGCGGTACCACCCTGCTTACTTAGGCAAAACGTTAAAATCGTTTAACCATAAGTCGCTCTTTCCATCAATAACGGGATGACCCGAAGTTCATCTCAGGATTAGCTTTCAATCATACTTCATCTAAAAGTTCTTTCAGCCTAAGGAACCTTCTCTCTTACAGATGGTCTATGATTTACTGGATCCGTCATCGATATCAAAACTTTTCATTTTGGCAATATTATATCGACCGTTAAGAAGAAAGTCAACTAATGTCTTGAAGAATAGTATAGCCCAATATGTTGAAAAATCACCTTCAATATTGCAAAAATAGGAACAGCTAAAATCAGTCCTGCAATCCCTCCTATTTCTCCTCCCACTAATAAGGAAAGAATAATAAAGAGTGGATGAATATGTAAAGATTTTCCAACTATTTGTGGAGCAAATACATTACTTTCAAGGGCCTGAACCATCAGATTGACTGCTAAGACGGTCAATCCCATTTTCCAAGAGATACTTAATCCCACTATAATCGCTGGAGCAGCACCCAAAAAAGGTCCAAGGTAAGGGATAATATCGGTGATCGCCACAATAAAAGCAAGGAATAGGGAATAGGGTAAGCCAATGATCATATAACCAATATAAGCCATAATCCCTACAATTGAAGCCACTAATAATTGACCTCGAATATAATTTCCTAATGCCTCATCAATATCTTTAACTAAACGAATCATTTCTTTTCTTCGTTTTTTGGGTACAAAAGTAATTACCGTTTTTTCAATCAACTTAAAATCTTTTAAGATATAGAAAGTAACAAACGGTACCAAAAAAATCGTAAAAAGAACGCCTATTGTATTACTTATCCAATCCGTAACATTGGTAAAACCTGTCGAGATTTTCTTTTCAAGATTTTCAAGTGTTGAATCGATTCCATCTTGAAATGAATCGGGAATTGGATACTCATGATTATGTCTAATATTTTCAAGCCAACCTTCCAGCTTGCTAACCATGTTAGGAAGATACTCACTCAGTTCTTTCATTTGTGTAATCATCAAAGGAAAGGCATGAAAAAGAATGATGGCCAAAGACCCAAAAAACACAATATAGATCAATAATACTGCAATCGATCTTGGTACACCTCTTTGATGTAATTTGGTAACGATTGGATGTAATAAATAAGAGATGATGACTGAAATAAAAAAGGGCAATAAAAGATGACTTAAGAAAAAGAAAATTGCAGCAATTACAGGACTTAGCTTTACAAGTAAAAGAATAGCTAAAAGGAAAAGTATCGTTAGTGTGAGAAAAAAGAATAATTTTTTGTGAGGCCAATTTTCCATTTGTTTGTCCATTCTTTTCCCCCTTTCTGTCCCTTCCTATAGACAAGTATATGTTGTTTTATCTGTTTTTACGCATAAAAAAAGGTTTGTATATTCCATCACACTCCGTCATCCGTGCCCTTCTATGAATAAAGATTATGGAGAGAAGGGCACTTCTGAAGGTCGCTGCTTATGGAATATACAAACCCCAATAAATAGCGGATGAAAGTAGAACTTTCTTTAGATAAAAGAACGAAGTTTGCTATGCAAACTTCGTTCTAATATCACCACTTTATCTGGTTCTAACCATTCTGCGAAACATTCTCGATGTGCCAATCAAACGGAATAAACCTAGTCTACCCATCATATTAATCATCATATTCATTGCTTGATTCATCATACGCTCTGTTTTAGATGAACGCCGCATCATCCTTGTTACTGCCGCAACGAGTCCACCTATAATCATGATTTGTGCTAAGCGACCCATAGATTCAACCTCCTTTAGAGTGATTCTTGGATTCTTAACTCATCTTCCGTGAATAAATCATCTAGAGAACTTAGGCTGCCATCCTCTTCTACCTGATAGGTGGTAAGACGGTCTCCTTCAACAGCTAATTCAATAAAACAATCCCAGCAATAATACTGGTTATTTGCGATCTTCCCTATATTACGGCGATGGCAATTAGGACAGGTTAACAAAATAAACTTCCCCCTTAAATTGATTCCTCATCCATAATAACGTCTTGAACTTCATCTTGGGGTACAATCATTGCATCTTCTCCAAGCACCATTCTTTTTGGGTATTGAATAACTTTTCGACCCTCTGTTACATCGGTAAGGAATCCATCAGATAATTCATACCCTAATATTTTCCCCATTTCTTCCATAAAATAAACATCTTGAATTTGTCCTAATTCATGACCATTCGTCGTAAAAACAGGTAATCCTTTATAACGTTTTTTCCCAGAATAGATCCCGAAGTACTGTTCAATCAGATCTAAGGAAGTTAGAAAGCGTTTTGTGCCTACCGTAATTGCATCATCCCCAATGGCACCAATATGTTCAAACGCTAAATATTGCCTTTTTCCAAATAGGCCATCGGACTCAACTGCAATTCCTTTAAGTTCTCCATTTTCATCAAAATACACGTCTTTTGTAACGCCAATTTTTTTACCAGAACTAAGATCAATAACAGGTAGACCTATAACATCTTCTGTTTTCCGCAAATTAACCTTCCCTCCCTTATATAAGGGATATAGTTAGTATACGCTTATTTACGTTTTCGATTTACGATGTTAACAATTTCTTTGGCAGCTCTTTCTATATCTTCAAGGGTATTTCCATAACCAAAACTAATTCGAATGGCAGACTTAGCGATAGGATCAGGAAGATGCAATGCCTTAATAACACGGGTTACATCAATGGAACCTGCTGCACAAGCTGATCCACCTGATATTGCGATCTTTTTCATATCTAGACTTACAATCATCGTTTGCGTATCAACGGATGGAAAACTTACATTAAGAATACTAGGAACACCATGAAGGTCCCCATTGATAAAAAACTCCTCTTCCCCTAACTTTTCCTTCCATATTTTAATCATTCGATTTTTAAATTGTTGCGCTTTTTGCCATTTTTCTTCTCTTGTCTCAGTAAGAATTTTTGCTGCCTCTCCAAACCCAACAATTCCTGGTACATTCTCCGTACCACCTCTTCTATTCCTTTCCTGATTGCCCCCAATTAAAGGTCTTATTTTCACATCTTTATGAATATATAAAGCACCTACTCCTTTAGGACCATTAATTTTGTGGGAGGAAACCGTTAATAAATCGACAGGCAATGTAGAAACATCTATATCCATCACAGGAAAGGCTTGTACCGCATCCGTATGAAAAAGAATCCCCTTTTCCCGGGCAATATCTCCAATTTGTTGAATTGGCTGAATCGTTCCAAGTTCATTATTCACATACATTACACTAATTAAAATGGTGTCGTTTCGGATCGCTTGTTTCAATTGATCTATTTCGACTATTCCTTGTGAATTGACAGGCAAATAGGTGATTTCAAAATCAAACTGCTTTAAAAAATCGACTGCTTCAAAGACAGCTGAATGTTCAATTTCCGAGATGATAATGTGTTTCCCCTTCTCGCGTTGAGCTAATGCAGCTCCTACGATAGCCGTATAATCACTTTCAGTCCCCCCACTGGTAAACACAATTCTTGTCGGATGCGTATGTAATGCTTTTGCTACGTAAACTCTTGCATCTTCTATGGGTATCTTTGCAATTTTACCTTTGAAATGGAGGCTTGATGGATTGCCAAAACGATCCTGTAAAAAAGGAGTCATTTTTTCAAAGACCTGTGGATGAACAGGTGTGGTTGCTCCATGATCCAAATAAATATCGTTCATACTAATTTCTCCCTTTCTTTATTAATCCTCACATTAAA
The DNA here is from genome assembly GCF_048898065.1 of Tepidibacillus infernus. Classification (NCBI taxonomy): domain Bacteria; kingdom Bacillati; phylum Bacillota; class Bacilli; order Caryophanales; family Bacillaceae; genus Tepidibacillus; species Tepidibacillus infernus. Next base: position 413,913 of record NZ_JBLWFI010000001.1, on the reverse strand, counting down.
TAAATGGATAAAAAATTGCATGGCAGGTCCTATCATGACAGAAGCAATTACAGTCCCAATAAAGACAGGGCCACCCAAAACCCAACCGATGAGGAGTGCAATCATTTCCATCATCGTTTTTATTTTACCTATACCCCAATGAAAACGTTCAGATAAAACTAGCATCAAACCATCTCTAGGGCCTGGCCCCAATTTTGAAGTAATGTACATACCAGATCCCATGCCCATAAAAATAATACCAAGAAATAGAAACATTATTTGAGGAATGATCATTTTCATGGTTGGTAACAGATACAAAAAGAGATCAAGAAACCAGCCAACAAAAACCATATTAAGAACGGTACCAACCCCAAGTATTTTTTTATCCATCAAATAACTTACTGCAATCACGACGATTCCCACAATTTGTGACCATGTACCAACTGTTAAACCAAGTGTTTTATATAATCCAATATGGAGAACGTCCCAAGCAGAAACCCCTAAATTGGCTTCAATAATCAATGAGATGCCTAAACTCATCACAATGATGCCCATAAAAAATATAATCATACGTATGAACCATTCATGTTTGCTCATTTTACCTCTCCTCAACCAACACATTCTCTCTCTACAATTTACAATTCACTTATTAAATATAATTGTTACTTTCTTTTCCTTTGTTGCAATTTTGCTTCCATCCCTTGATCACTTGGAAAGTAATACTGTGTTTCAGACATTCCATTTGGCAAATATTGTTGTTCTACAAAGTGATTGGGATAATTATGAGGATATTTATATCCTATGCCATGACCTAGTTGTTTTGCTCCTTTGTAATGAGCATCCCTTAAATGAGAAGGAACCTGACCTAGCATTCCCTTTCTCACATCGGAAAGAGCTGAATCTATAGCTTGAATCACCGAATTTGATTTAGGACTTTCTGATAAGTAAATCACACATTGAGCTATGTTTATTCTCGCTTCAGGCAATCCAACAGCTTGAAGGGCATGTAGGGTCGCAATAGCTTGTTCTAACGCATTAGGATTTGCCATGCCGATATCTTCTGACGCATGGACAATGAGTCTTCGGACAATCAGTTTGGGATCCTCACCTGCTTCCAGCATTCTAGCCATCCAATATAGAGCTGCATCTGTTGCACTACCCCGAATTGATTTAATCATGGCACTCATCATATCATAGCGTGCATCCCCTGTATCATAACGAATCGCAGGTTGTTGAATGGACTCTTCAGCAATAGCCAAAGTTACTCTAATTTTTCCATCCGCATCTGGAGGGGTCGTGGTTACCGCTAATTCAAGAGCATTTAGAGCCTTCCTTAAATCTCCGTTTGCCGTATAGATGATGTGTTGCAAAGCTTCATCTTCCATCTCAACTGGCTCATTACCTAGTCCGCGTTCTTTATCTGTTAAAGCCATTTCTAAGGCTTCTTTCATCTCATCTTCTATTAAAGGTTCTAGTCGAAATAATTGACTTCTAGATAATAGGGCTGAATTTACCTCAAAGAAGGGATTTTCAGTCGTTGCCCCAATTAAAATCAGATCGCCCTTTTCAACAGAAGGAAGAAGGGCATCTTGTTGTGCTTTGTTAAAACGATGAATCTCATCTAAAAAAAGTATCGTTTTTCTTCCATAAAGTCTAACTTGTTCAGAAGCTTTTTCGATTACTTCTCTCACCTCTTTGACCCCTGCACTTACAGCATTAAGGCGAACAAATTCACTCTGTGTCACTTGACTAATCACATAAGCAAGACTAGTTTTTCCTGTACCCGGAGGGCCATATAGGATGATCGATGAAATCCTATCTGCTTCAATCGCACGACGAAGAAGTTTTCCCTTACCAACAATATGCTTTTGACCAATATATTCATCTAGATTTCTAGGACGTAAACGATCAGCAAGCGGAGAAAATTGGTTCGTTGTTGAAGAAAATAAATCATACATGAATCAGCACTATCCTCGTTTCCTTAATTGTTGTACCACTTTCGTAAAAATATTTACAGTCTGTGTAATATCCTCATCTTGAATTTCGCGATGAGTGGTTAAACGGATTAAATATTCTCCAAATGCACTTCCAAGGATACCAAATTCCTTTAATTCATTTAAAAACTGAACGGCTGTAATGCCCAACTGTTTTATATTGATTAAAACAATATTAGTTTCAACATGTTCAAGGTCAATCTGAATTCCTTCAATTTCATTAATCCCTTTTGCCAAATCTTTTGCACGATGATGATCTTCTGCGAGTCGATCAACCATCTTGGTTAAAGCAACAATTCCAGGTGCAGCCATTAAACCAGACTGTCTCATTCCTCCACCAAGACGTTTGCGCCATTTTCTAGCCCGTTCTATCCATTCTTTTGGCCCGGCTAAAATAGAACCCATTGGTGCACTTAACCCTTTAGATAAGCAGACTTGAACAGTGTCTACATATTTGGTAAATTCTTTGACACCTACATCTAATGCTATCGCTGCGTTAAATAAACGAGCTCCATCTAAATGAACAGGTATGCCCTTTTCTTGTGCCAACTGGTAAACTGCTTTCATATAATCAGGTGGAATAACGACTCCTCCTGCACGATTATGTGTATTTTCTAAGCCAATCATTGCCGTTTGAGGAAGATGAATATCTCCTTCTTCACGAATCGCTTCCCGAATTTTATCAAGTGGCATTCTTCCTCTTTCACCTTGAATCGTTCTTGTTTGTACCCCAGCAAGGGCAGCTACTGCTCCAGCTTCATAATAAAAAATATGTGAATCAGCTTCTAGAATGATTTCATCCCCTGGCTTGCCATGAGTTAAGACAGCAATTTGATTCCCTTGTGTACCACTTGTTACAAATAAGGCTGACTCTTTCCCCAGCATTTCAGCAGCAAGAGTTTCCAGTTTTGTAACGGTTGGGTCTTCGCCATATACATCGTCACCTACTTCTGCATGATACATTGCCTCACGCATTTCTTGAGTAGGTTTTGTTACAGTATCACTTCGTAAATCGATCATCTTATCTCACTCTCCCAGAATTAATTCTTTTAAAAAATATCATATCACCATGTGGCTTCTGTTTATAGCGCTTTTTCAAATTGGTGAATATATTCAATTCCTTCCTGCCAGTTTTTAATTCTTGGAATATCAGCAGGATAATCCTGATTATACTTGGCATCCATGATGATGGTGTGTATCTTTTTTGCTAAAAGGTTATTGATATGCTCAGGGTCATCCTCAAAAAAAAGATCAATTCCTAATTGATTAGCAACGGTTCCTTTATCATGTGCATTCATAAAAAGATTTTTTCCATTATATGGAAAATTATGTTTTTTTAGCCACTCGATTGTAATCTTTCTAATCCGATCCGTATCAGGCCTTGCAGTGATAAAATAAATCTGATTTCCTTCTCCCTTTAATTGTTGTAATGCTTCAGGTGCATGTTCAAGTGGGATTCCAACTGTGTAAATTTTGGCTTCAAGTTTGCGCCAAATTCTTCTTCCTTCTTCTTCAGATAATCCATACGGTTCATCTAAATAAAAGGTTGTGACTTCATCTTCTTTTACATCGCGATTCAATACTTCATTATACAATTGAATCGCTGTTCTTTGTGTTTGTTTAATCGTTCCGTCTATATCAATACCTAGTCTCATACAATTCCCTCCGGCATAATCTCTTTACTTTATTTACTATATCACTTCTTTAAATCATTCATAAATGAAATCTACATTTTTCTGCACATTTTTTTGGGCTTATTATTTTTTAAAAGATAGGATATACTTTAATTAGATATTTAGAAATTTATCTAAATATTAAACTAACCTTGATTGCCCCAAGAACATTAGTGGAAAGGCAGGTGTGTATTCATGTCATCCTTTAATCATACATTTAAGGCCTTATCAGATCCGACGAGAAGAAAGATAATTCAATTATTAAAAGAAAAGCCATTAACGGCTGGAGAAATCGCCGATCAATTTGCAATGACAAAGCCAAGCATCTCCCATCATTTAAATATCCTGAAACAAGCAGATATGATCCAGGATGAAAAACAGGGGCAATTTATTCTTTATCAGCTGAATACAACTGTTTTTCAAGATATTATGAGCTGGATGATCGATTTAACCGAACAAAAAATCAAGGAGTGAAAATCATGAAAAAATCAGATTGGTTTTTATTAGCCATTATTTTGTCTACGTTTGCCATTGGACTTATTCTTTCTTCTCAACTTCCAGATCAAATCCCAACCCATTGGAATATACAAGGAGAAGTCGATTCCTATAGTGAAAAATGGCAGGCGATATTGCTTTTCCCTGGTTTGAATTTGTTGTTATTTTTCTTCTTTTTCGTCACTCCGAAAGTTGATCCAAGAAAAGAGAGTTATGCTAAATTTGCTGGGGTTTACATTATTTTCCGATGGAGTATTCATCTGTTCCTTGCTCTGATCTATCTCTTAACCTTGTTATATGCAATCAAAGGAGCAGACCAGATCCCTAATTATCTACAAGTTGGTTTTATCGTTCCATTTCTTGTTTCTGTGTTATTTATTATTATTGGCAACTATTCCGGAAAGATTAAGGACAATTATTTTATCGGTATACGTACACCTTGGACATTAAGTAGTAAAGAGGTCTGGTACAAAACTCATCGTTTGGCAGGAAAGTTATTTGTGATCACAGGGATATTGGGTATCATCGGTAGCCTTTTCCAAGGTATGATTGCTTTTATCCTTTTAATTGGCTCCCTTCTTATCTCAGTAGGGGTAATCACTTTATATTCATACCTACAATATCAAAAGGAAATAAAAGAGGAATAAATGAAAAAACCAAAATAAAGGAATTAAGCAAAAATCGCTTAATTCCTTTATTTTTATGATTGAATAAGTTCACGCACAACCACACTAGCTAAAATCATACCCGCAACTGGTGGAACAAATGCGTTGCTAGCTGGAGGTCTTTTTTCTTTGCGAATTTCACTTGTTTTTTTGCCGACCACTTGATAAAGATCTTCTTGAAGTGCGATTGGTTTTTCTGGAGAAAAAACCACTTGTACTCCTTTGTGAATTCCATGTTTTTTTAGCTGTTGTCGAATTACTCTAGCAACTGGATCGGTATGTGTTTTGGAGATATCTGTAATGACAAACTGGGTAGGATCCATTTTATTGGCAGCACCCATGGAGGAAATAATAGGGACATTTCTTTTTTTACTTTCAAGAATAACTTGGATCTTACATGTCATCGTATCGATCGCATCAACGATGTAATCAGGCTGATGAGAAAAAATCTCCTCTGCAGTTTCTTCATTGTAAAACATATGTAAAGGAATCACTTCACAATCAGGGTTGATCTCTTTGATTCTTGTTACCATCAGCTCTACCTTTGACATTCCTACAGTGGAAGTTAAAGCATGGATTTGTCGATTGATATTGGTGATGTCGACAACATCCTTATCAACTAGAATAATTTTTCCAATAGCTGAGCGAGCTAATGCCTCTGCAGCATAAGAACCTACCCCACCAACTCCTAATACGACCACAGTACTATTTTTCAGAATTTGAAGATTTTCTGATCCAATTGCTAATTCTAACCTTGAAAACGCATGTAACATGAACGATTTCCTTTCTCAAATTCGTTATATTCATTAATCTTTTTCATTTAATTTATCAATTTGATACTATGTAAATTCAGATGAAATGTATATTACAACAAGCTCCGTCATCCATGCCTTTTTTTGAAGAAAAAGCAAAAAAAAGAGCCCCGGGTATGCCGTGTTTCCTAGGTTTTGAACCTGCTCTCGCAGGTGGGTGTCCTGTCTTTGATTTCATAGGTCCAAGATAAATCATGGCTTCTTATCCACCAAAGAACCCGAACTCCCGTAAAAAAGGTGTTGGCTCAAAACTGTCGGTACTTCACGTACAACTTAGGGCTCTTATTGTTAACTTGTAATTTTATGTTACCATATGGATAAGCCGAAAATCAAGTGGGCTTTGTTACAAAATCTTTACCAATCTAACTTGTCTATTCTTGGCCATCTTTTTCAATCTGTAAATGAAGCTCATTTAGCTGTTTTCTATCAACTAGAGTTGGGGCACCTGTTAATAAGCAATTGGCTCCAGCTGTCTTTGGAAAGGCAATGGTATCTCTCAGATTGCTTCGTTTGGCTAGAAGCATAATGATTCGGTCTAACCCAAAGGCAATTCCTCCATGGGGTGGAGTTCCATATTCAAAAGCTTCCAATAAAAAGCCAAATTTTTCCCAAGTCTCTTCTTTGGAGAATCCTAAAGTCTGAAACATCTTCTCTTGGATCTCCTTTTTATAAATCCTCATACTTCCTCCACCTAATTCGTACCCATTCAACACCATATCATAAGCTTGTGCTCTTACCTTAGCTGGGTCTAAATCTAACAATGGAATATCTTCGGTTTTTGGCATGGTAAATGGATGATGCTCTGCTACGTATCTTCCTTCTTCGTCATCATAAGCAAGTAGAGGAAAATCAGTCACCCATAAAAATTGATAAACATCATGAGGAATTAAGTTTAAATCTTTACCTAATTTAAGACGCAGATTTCCTAATGCATCCGCCACCACTTTCTTTTGATCGGCAACAAAGAGTAGTAAGTCGCCATTTTCTACTTCAAGGATTGCTTTCATTTGTTTTAATTCTTCTTCTGTCACAAATTTAGCAATCGAGCCTTTGACCTCACCCTCTTTAAAAGCAAGCCAAGCAAGACCCTTAGCACCATAACGAGTAACAAATTCTGTTAATTGATCAATCTCTTTTCTACTATAATGAGCACAACCCTTTGCATTGATCGCTTTAATTTGCCCCCCGTTTTCAATCGTATTTTTGAATACTTTAAACTCGCTATCTTTTAAGACCTCAGATATGTCTTTTAATTCTAAACCAAAGCGAATATCTGGCTTATCTGAACCATATCGATCCATGGCTTCCTGGTAAGTCATGCGTAAAAAAGGACGCTCAACTTTGTAGCCGATGGTTTCTTGGAATAAGCCAACCATCATTTCTTCCATAAGATCTTGAAATTCTTGTAACGGCATAAAGGACATCTCAATATCCACTTGTGTAAATTCAGGTTGTCGGTCTGCACGCAAATCCTCATCTCTAAAGCAACGTGTAATTTGATAGTATCGTTCAAAACCAGACACCATTAAAAGTTGCTTATATAACTGTGGGGATTGGGGCAAGGCAAAAAAATGACCTGGATGTTTTCGACTGGCAACAAGATAGTCTCTTGCACCCTCTGGTGTACTCTTGGTAAGCATCGGTGTCTCAATATCTAGAAAGCCATGTTTATCCAAAAAATTACGAATAAAGATCATAGCTTGATGGCGCAATATCAGTGTTTTTTGCATTTCATTTCGCCTTAAATCAAGGTAACGATATTTTAGACGCAAAGTCTCATCAATATCTATATGATCTTGAATGAAAAAGGGTGGATTCTTTGCTTCATTGATGATTTGGATCTCTTTTACATCAATTTCTATTTCTCCTGTCGCTATATTTGGGTTAATCGTTGCTTCATCCCTTTTAACAACCATCCCTTTTACAGCAATAACATATTCGTTTCTTGCTTTATCCGCAATCTCATGAGCATCTTTTGAAGCTTCTGGATTGAAGATCAATTGAACAATTCCACTTCGATCCCTTAAATCGATAAAAATGAGTCCCCCAAGGTCACGCCTTTTTTGAACCCAACCACTTAATACAACTTCTTCACCTATATGTTCTGTATTAAGTGTTCCACACTGATGAGTTCTTTGTAGTAACATCTTTCTTTCCTCCTATTCCTCTTTAAGTTTACTTTTAACTATCTCAACAATCGTTGATAAAGATACTTCCTCTTGATCCCCTGTTTTCATATTGCGGACAACAATTTTATTTTGATTTAACTCATCATCCCCCAAAATCAAGACTAATTTTGCTTGTAGTCGATCAGCTGCTTTCATTTGAGCTTTCATTTTTCGACTTAGATAGTCTTTTTCTGCAGAGATTCCTTTTTCACGTAATTCATCTAAAATCTTCATGCTAACAGCTTGTACATTTTCCCCTAGAGTGACAAGATAAACATCGATTCCTTGATCAAGATCTAATGCCACTTCTTTTGATTTCAATGCCAGGGTGATTCTCTCCATGGAAAAGGCATAACCAATACCAGGAACATCATCACCGCCAATTTCAGCTACAAGCCTATTGTAACGGCCACCTCCACACAGGGTTCCTACAGCTCCAATACCTTCTGACATGATTTCAAAAGCCGTTTGTGTGTAGTAATCTAAACCACGTACTAATCTTGGATTCTCCACATATTGGATTCCCATCTGATCTAAGTATTCTTTCACTTTATGATGATGAATTCTACAATCTTCACATAAATACTGATCGATCGTCGGTGCATCTTCTGTGACTGCTTTACAGGTTTCATTTTTACAATCTAACACCCTCATTGGGTTGCGGTCGATTCTCGACTGACAATCTTTACATAAATGATCTTCAACTCCATGTAAATGGTTCACAAGCTTTTCTCTATAGACTGGGCGACAGACTGAACAACCTACACTATTGATTTCTAAGCGAAGTTCATTAAGCCCCATATCTTCAAACTGACGCATCGCCATCGAAATCACTTCTGCATCAATACTTGGATCACTACTTCCTAATACCTCAACACCGATTTGTGTAAATTGGCGTGTTCTTCCTGACTGAGGCCTTTCATAGCGAAACATCGGCCCAATATAGTAAAGTTTAGTAGGATCTGGATTTGCAAAAAGTTTGTTTTCCACAAAGGAACGAACAACAGAAGCTGTTCCTTCTGGGCGTAAGGTTAAACTTCGATCCCCTCGATCTTTAAAAGTATACATCTCTTTTTCAACAATATCTGTTGTCTCCCCAACACCACGTTGAAATAACTCAGTATGCTCAAAAATGGGAGTCTTAATCTCCTTATAATTGTAGCGCTTGTAAATATCTTTTGATTTTTGTTCGACATATGTCCACAATTCTGTTTCTCCAGGTAAAACATCGGCTGTACCTCTTGGAACATGAAACTTCATAACGCTCCTCCTTACAAAATTCTTGTTTATATTTTCCTGAATGAAAAGATTGAAACCAATAAAAAAAATCCCTCTCCTGATGTTTTTCTTTCATCAGGGACGAGAGATACGAAGATCACCCGTGGTACCACCCTTTTTGGATAAAATCCCACTTCATTCCCATTAACGTTGGTAAACGCTACTTGGTTACTTCCAAACATTTTCACCAAGAGTCCTCTAGGATGTCTTTCCTTAGGTCGTAATAGAGAGATGATCTCAGCCTATTCATCCCCTCTCTGGCTATCCGTTTCCTAACTACTCTTCCCTTCACAGGATCCTTATTAAATCATATGTCACATGTTATATAATCATCATGTATTATTATCGATCTTTATCATACTTTGCTAAATAAGGAATGTCAAGCTACCACTTGAAAAATTTCATTTAGTTTCTCTATCTTTAAGTCAATTTGCGTTTCAATCGTTTCAATATAAACTTTTGGTTCTTTCGGATTTGGGAACCGTATGACTATATTTGAATTTGGCGGCATCAATTTGCTTACCGCTCCACACCCTAAACCAATAATCGTTTGTTTTTCTTCCATAATAAGAATGTTATAAATGCTTTCTCTGTTTTCTAAAGCATATCCTACGTTTTCTAAATTACCTAGCATATTTTTTTGACGGTACAAATAATAGGGATGATAATGATGTTCTCTTGCCCATCGGCTAGCTAAATCCATCATTTTTCTAATTTCATCTTTATCAATGATATCATATTCTGCTTTATTCTTTGTCAAATAAGAAGCTCTTTTAAAAGCCATGGTGTGAACAGTAATCGATTCCGGTTGTAAATTTGCTAGTTGATCAAGTGAGTACTGAAGTTGTTCCGTTCTTTCCCCAGGTAAACCAATAATTAAATCCATATTGATATTGTCAATCTTCATTTTTCTTGCTAAGTGAAACTTTTCAATCGTTTCTTCTACTGTATGATGGCGGCCAATGAGGTCTAATGTTTCTTGCGTAAATGTTTGCGGATTAATACTGATCCGGTCTACCTTCCATTTGTTTAACACGTTGATTTTATCAAGGGTAATCGTATCAGGTCTACCTGCCTCAACAGTAATTTCACGAAGATCTGCTAAATCAATCCATTGATTTAATTGCGCAAAGATTTGATCTAATTGTTCGGCTTCTATACTTGTAGGTGTTCCTCCTCCAAAGTAAATGGTTGTCACCTTACGACTTGATTCTTTTAACCATTTCCCTATTTTTTCAATCTCTAAATGTAAGCCTTTTAGGAAACCATCAACGGTTCCATTCCTCCCTTTAATTGAATAAGCAGGAAATGTACAGTAAGCACATTTTGTTGGGCAAAACGGGATACCTATATAAAGGCTGACTTCCTGATTAATCTCGTATAGGTCAGGGATTACTTTCAATTGTCTTTGAACAATCTCTCTTAACAAAGCGATTTTGTTTGGCCTTAATAAATATTCCTTCTCCAGAAATTGATCCACTTGGTCCATTGTCATCTCTTGCAGCAATTGATGGTAAAGCTTAGTTGGTCTAATCCCTGTAAGAATTCCCCAATCTTGTTTTTCACTTGTGATATCTTCTAAGATTTTAAGCCAAAGATGCTTTACCGCTTGTTTTGCGAGCTTTCGCTTTTCTTCTTCTGTTAGATTCATAGAAACGCATCGTTCATAGGTATAGGATGTGGATTGTTTATTTTTTATCACTTCACCCTTTACTAAGACAAAATCTTTACCATATTGTTCATCTATATTGACCAGATAAGCTTCTTCCTCAGCCTTTTCTTCAAAGAGGAGTTGATCAGTTTCCGTTTTAAATAAATCAAAAATCATTTCAATCTCTCTTTTAAATGGATGATCTTTTTGTTGCCATATGATCTTCATGTATCTAGCCTCTCCCACCTTTTAATCATGAATGACGGTGCAAACGAGAAGATGTATCCTTTTCAATATCTCTAGTCATTTCATTCATCTTGGCTTCGTCGATTTCAATTTGATCACACAAATCTAAAGAAACCTTCTGGTTCCATTGTCTTGCTAATACTTCTTTCTTTGATTGATGCAAGAAAATCCCTCCACTCATTTTCTATCCTTAGTTTCTCCAAAGTTTTCTTCATTCAATCCTAAGGATAGAAAAAGTTAAGGGACACTACCTACCTGATCATTTTTAGGTCTCTAAGAGGATGGTCACTGGCCCATCATTCGTAAACTCTACATCCATCATCTCACCAAATACACCTGTTTCAACATGAACGCCTTTTTCACGAATCAGTTCATTTAATCGTTCGTAAACTTTTCTAGCTATTTCAGGCTTTGCTGCATTCATAAAGTTGGGGCGACGCCCCTTTCTAGCATCTCCATATAAAGTAAATTGGGAAACAGATAAAACACTTCCTTTGATATCAAGAAGAGATAAGTTCATTTTCCCTTCTTCATCTTCAAAAATACGTAAATTCACGATTTTATCTGCCATAAATTGAAGATCTTCTTCTCCATCATCATGAGTAACGCCTACTAAAATCATTAAACCATAATCAATGGCGCCTACTACCTGATGATTTACGATAACCTTGGCTTTTTTTGCCCGTTGAACCACAATTCTCAAAGCAAGACTCTCCTTCTAGCATGTTTGCTATTGCATAATTCTACGAACAGTATAAACGTCCTTAACCCTTTTTATCCGCTCTACCACAGAATGTAAATGTTCTGTATTATGAATTAAGATGGTCATTAAAATAGAAGCCATCTTATTTTTGTCTGATTTGCCAGTAACTGCTGTCATATTCGTTTTTGTTTCAGAAACTGCTTGTAAGACTTCATTGAGCAAGCCTCGACGATCCATTCCAATCACTTCAATATCTACATTATAAGAATGTTCTTGAACATTATCCCATTCGACCTCTATTAATCGTTCTTTATCTTCAGGGATTTGGATATTTGGACAATCTTTACGATGGATGGAAACCCCTCGTCCTCTAGTAATAAAACCTACAATTTCATCACCTGGTACAGGGTTACAACAACGGGAAAAACGTATGAGGAGATTATCGATCCCTTTAACTTTAACCCCTGCAGCCATTTTTTTCTTAACAGTATTTGTGGGCTGACGTAAATCAAAATTTTTAATCGTATCTTCATCACTTAATTTTTTACCCTTGTCTGTTAAACGAGTTACAATTTGGGCTGCTGTAATCCCACCATAACCAATAGCCGACATCATGTCTTCTTCGTCATTAAAGTTAAATTTTGCTGCTATCTCCTTTAATAAATCAGAAGTCATGTATTGAGTCGGGTCATAACCTTGTCTTCTTAATTCCCTCTCGATACTTTCTCGACCTTTTATTACATTTTCTTCCCGTTTCTCTTTCTTAAACCATTGCTTTATCTTACTTCTTGCATGGGAAGACTGGGCAATCTTTAGCCAATCCTGACTTGGCCCATAGCTATGTTTGGAGGTGAGGATTTCTACAATGTCACCTGTTTTTAATTGATGATCAAGTGGTACAATCTTTCCATTCACCTTTGCACCGATACAACGATTTCCAACTTCAGTATGGATGCGATAAGCAAAGTCTAAAGGTACTGAACCTTGAGGTAATTCTATCACATCTCCCTTAGGGGTAAAAACAAAGACCACATCAGAGAATAAGTCCATCTTTAGGGACTCCATGAATTCTCTTGCATCCCGGTAATCATTCTGGTACTCAAGAATTTCTCTAAACCAAGAAAGCTTGTCCTCAAAAGAATGCTCAGAATGTATTTTCCCCTCTTTGTAAGCCCAATGGGCAGCAATACCAAATTCAGCAGTGTGATGCATTTCATAGGTACGAATTTGAACCTCTAAAGGCTCCCCTTTTGGTCCAATGACAGTGGTGTGCAGGGATTGATACATGTTTGCCTTAGGCATAGCAATATAGTCTTTAAATCTGCCAGGCATTGGTTTCCATAGCGTATGAATCGTCCCTAAAACAGCATAACAATCCTTAATACTTTCGACAATCACGCGTACGGCTAACAGATCATATATCTCATTAAATTGCTTATTTTGTTTTACCATTTTGCGGTAAATGCTATAGATGTGTTTGGGTCTTCCAGAGATTTCTGCTTCAATGCCCACATCTTCCATTTTATTTTGAATGGATTCGATGACTTTATTAAGATAATCTTCCCGCTCTGCTCTTTTTTTCTTCATCAGGTGGACAATCCGATAATATTGCTGTGGGTTTAGATAACGTAATGCGGTATCTTCTAGTTCCCATTTGATCGTAGATATTCCTAAACGATGAGCTAAAGGTGCAAATATTTCTAATGTTTCATCTGCAATGCGCCGTTGCTTTTCTTCAGGAAGATGTTTTAGTGTCCGCATATTGTGTAGCCTGTCTGCTAACTTAATCAATATGACACGAATATCCTTTGCCATTGCAACAAACATTTTTCGATGATTTTCAGCTTGTTGTTCTTCTTTTGACTTGTATTTAATACGTCCTAATTTAGTAACCCCATCTACTAATCTTGCAACTTCTTGGCCAAATCTTTCTGTTATTTGTTCTAAGGTTACCTCTGTATCTTCTACGACATCATGAAGAAGTCCAGAAATAACCGTTACCATGTCTAATTGAAGATCAACTAAGATTTCAGCTACCTTTGTTGGATGAATAATATAAGGTTCTCCTGAACGCCTTGTTTGACCTTCATGTGCTTTTTTGGCAAAGAAATAGGCATCTTTAATTAGATCAATATCTTTGTCAGACATATATTTACTTGCTTTTTTAACCAATTGTTCTATTGCCAATTCTAATTCCATATCTATTCACCTATTCTATGGTCAACTAAATGACGATTGCAAGAAAAACCCAACAATTCTTTGTTGGGCTTTCCTATCCTTATTATACTATTAATACGTGACTAAGGAGAAAACGTCAACACCCGGTAGTTTTTCCCTTCCATTTAAATAACTTAATTCAATAAAAAAGGCTGCTCCAACGACTTCTCCGCCTAATTGTTCGATTAATTTAATGGTAGTTGCAATAGTACCTCCAGTTGCTAATAAATCGTCTGCAATCAATACTTTTTGTCCAGGTTGAATCGCATCCTTGTGAACAGCTAGTGCATCCTTCCCATATTCTAAATCATAGGTAGCCTGAATGGTTTCAGCAGGTAATTTACCAGATTTACGAATAGGTACAAAACCAACACCTAAAGCATAGGCTAATGGGGTTCCTACCACAAATCCTCTTGCTTCTGGACCCGCGATTAAATCAATTTCCCTTTTTCTTGCAAATTCAGCTAATTGATCAATGGCCGCTTGATAGGCTTCCCCATCTTTTAATAGGGTTGTTATATCTTTGAAGCTAATTCCTTCCTGTGGAAAATCTGGAATAACCCTAATTAACTTTTTAAAATTCACGATGACTCCTCCTAAATATTTTCTATTGATCCTCTAGATTAACAAACCATTTTCCAAGCTGTTCGGATGTAGAATATAAGAATAATTGCTTTACTTCTTCAAACTCTAGATAACTTCGATATAAGTCAGACTGAGTTAATTCTTTTCTTTCCGGATTTGGATTGAAATGAATCTGTTCACCCTTTACTATTATAAAACCTAATTCGCTAAAAACATCAAGAACAAATTGAAATATTTCTGAACTAATTCCTAAATTGTTAAAATAATGTTCGGCTTTGAATCGATTTTTTAATAACTCATTTTGCTTTAAGGTTGCAAAGATTTGTTTAAAAAGATTTCGGTCTAAAGCCTTAGAAAACAATTTATTATCATTATGTCCATAAATGCAATAAATTCTTTCAATCTTAGCATATTTTTTCAATATCTCTCTCATTACAGAAAGAGAAGGTGGCATGTGAACGAGCACCAGTGCAGTAGTCTTTGAATCAGCTACTTGATCCCAATTTTGGTATGAAATTTTGTTCATATCTTTAATAGAAATAAGATCATTTCCTAAATCTTCATCATAAAGTAAGATTATTTTATTGTTATCGATGGAAAGTTCTAAGAGTCTATCGGATAGGGATGAAGAATTTCGCCAATCAAATACTTGTAAATGAGGAATATTTACATCTCTTACAATGATTTGTGGTTTTTGCTCTTGATTCCATTCGTTGATCGATAATTCGCCAAGAAGCTGGATTTTTGAAAAATGGGCAATCTCTTTTTTCAAATCTCCCATGTGAAATGCTAAAGCATCTATAGTCTTCCCATCGCTCTTAACCTTCAGTTTTAGATGTTGTTTTTCTTTCCCAACAACTGTAATCTCAGTTACTTCACTTTGATCAATGACGATTTTTGGAGTAGGATTACCAATTCCGTATGGAGCTAATCGTTCTAATTGTTGTACCAATTGCAGATCAATATCCTCTATTTTACAGATCACATCCACTTTTTCAATTGGGATGAAATCCTCCTCTGTTAACCATTCGTTTGCTAATTGATGTAATCTAGTTCTTAATTGTGCTATATCTTTCTCATGGATAGATAACCCTGCCGCTGCTGGGTGTCCCCCAAAATGAGGTAATATATCCTTCACAGTCGTTAGGGCTTGGTAAATATTATAACCTTCAATACTTCGTGCTGACCCCTTAGCCATCTTGGTTTCAGGGTCAATACTTAAAACAATCGTAGGCCGGTAATATTTTTCTAAAATTCTTGAAGCCACTATCCCAATCACGCCCACGTTCCAACCTTCATTGGCCACCACGATCACTTGATATTGATCTAATTGAGATTGTTTAATCAATTGAAAGGCATCTTCCGTAATTTGCTCTACAATTCCCTGCCGTTCTTGGTTGATTTCATTTAATAATTGAGCCAATTCTGTTGCCTCTTCCGCTTTTTCGGAAATAAAAAGCCGTACTGCATGTCCTGCCGTATCTAAACGTCCACTAGCATTGATTCTTGGAGCAATGACGAAGCCAACATGACCAGCAGTGATTTCTTTTCCTGCTAATCCGGTTTCTTCCAACATCGCTTTAAGGCCAAAATGCATTGTTTCTCGCATCTGCTTTAAACCAAGACTTGCTATAATTCGATTTTCATCATAAAGAGGAACGAGATCAGCAATGGTTCCAATAGCAGCGATATCAATCAATTCTGTTGGAACACGCCCCAACAAAGCATGTGCTAATTTAAACGCAACTCCTACACCTGATAAATATTTAAAAGGGTATGTATCATTTGGCTTTTTAGGGTTAATCACAGCATATGCATCAGGTAATACCGGTGGAGGCTCATGATGGTCAGTGATAATCAAAGCAATCCCTTTTTCTTTGGCAAATGCCGCTTCTTCTATCGCACTTATTCCCGTATCTACTGTAATCACAACCGCAAAACCCTGTTTTTCTGCTTGACTTAACGCCTCTTTATTTAAACCATAGCCCTCTGTAAATCGATTTGGAATATAATATGCAAAATTTGCTTTTAAGGTTTTTAAGGTCTTATAAAGCAAGCTTGTACTTGTGACCCCATCTGCATCATAGTCACCATAAATCAAAATTTTTTCATTCTTTAAAATGGCTGAGTGAATACGATCGACCGCTTTTTTCATTCCATCAAGTAAATAGGGATCATACAGTCCTGCTAAATCCGGCTGTAGAAATTGCATGGCATGTTTTTCGTCGATACCTCTAATCGCTAATAACTGGGCGACTTTTTCGTTTATACCACAAGTCATCGCGATGCTTTTTACAACTTCTGTATCTGCATATTGAATTTGCCAACGCTTTTTAGGTTTAAGCATATTTCCACCCCTTCTAAGACGAATTTCATTATAATTGAAAAATAATGGTGGGGCAATGAAATATTGTGTAAAAAAGGTTTGTATATTCCATCGCGCTCCGTCATCCGTGCCCTTCTATGAATAAAGATTATGGAGAGAAGGGCACTTCTGAAGGCACACAAAGTGTACAAGTCGTGCTACACAGCTAAAGCTGCTAGTCACGCTATGTCGCAGCTTATGGAATATACAAACCCTTAAATGACAAATGGAAGAAAGTTATACTTTCTTAATCTTTTAAGAAAAAACCGCGGCTTTTACCGCGGTAACTCTTATGCTTCAGTTTGAGGAACTAATCGTTTCTTATTTAGATCTCTTGCTTTCCACACTACCCAAATTTGGGACGCAATAAAGATCGAAGAATACGTACCACTTAATAAGCCCATGAGTAAGGCAAATGAGAAGTTTTTAATGCCAGTACCACCAAAGATATATAATGCTAAAGCTGTAATGAAAACAGTAAGTACTGTATTGATTGAACGAGTCAATGTTTGATTGATCGCTGTATTTACAACATCAGCGATATCCTCAAATCTCTTAATCTTAGCATTTTTCAAGTTCTCTCTGATTCGGTCAAAAATAACAATGGTATCGTTGATCGAATAGCCTACAATAGTTAAGATCGCAGCAATAAAGGTTAAATCAACTTCAATTCTTAAAATGGAGAACATTGAAATCGTAAAGAAAGCATCATGTAATAAAGCGATAATGGCAGCAATCGCAAAACGATATTCAAAACGAATTGAAACATATAGAATAATTCCGATTGAAGCTAACAGAACAGAATACATCGCTTTTTTCGCAAGTTCACGACCCACTGTTGGATTTACGGTACTTTCTTGAATATCCACCTGTGAACCGTATTTTGAACGAAATACCTCTTTTATCACAGGTAATGCTTTAGAATCGATTGTTTGGTCAAAACGAGCTATCGCCATTTCATTTTGATCTCCTGCAGTTCTGATTACACTAGGAGTCAAATTGATGTCTTTGATTCCTTGTTGTTTTGCTTTATATTCCGCTTCTTTAAAAAGATTTCTTACATCTTTTTCAACAAAAGTCTTACCAATATTCACATCTAAACGGGATCCACTCTTAAAATCAATGCCTAAATTTAATCCAAAAACAACTAAGGATAAAAGACCTAGGATCAATATAGATGCAGAGATAATAAAAAACTTCTTCCTATTCCCAACGAAATCAATATTAAAGTTCACTTATCTCTTCCTCCTTTACACCATAAAACCAGGTTTTATTGACAAGGTTGGATCTTACGAAGAGATTAAGCAATAATCTTGATCCATACACAGCAGTCAACATACTAACAAGGATACTTACAATCAATGTCACTGCAAAACCTTGAATTGGTCCACTTCCAAAATAAAATAAAACAATAGCCGCAATAATTGTTGTGATATTCGCATCTAAAATCGTAGCAAAAGAACGATGTGAACCGGCACGAAGTGCAGACAATAAGCTTTTTCCACTTCTTAATTCTTCTTTGATCCGTTCATATGTAATGATATTGGCATCAACCGCCATACCGACACCTAGAACCAAGGCAGCAATACCTGGCAGTGTTAACGTAACATGCATTTGCCAGAACAATACTAGGATCAGATAGACGTATACAATCAAGGAAAAACTAGCGATAATACCAGGAATTCGGTAATAGAAAATCATAAAGAGCAATACCAGAATAGAACCAATGATCCCGGCCTTTACAGCTAATTGTAAAGCTTTCATTCCTAAACTTGCACCCACACTTTGAGATTGAATCTCTTTCAACTCTAAAGGAAGAGCTCCGGCATTTAATAAATCAGCCAACTGCTGTGCTTCTTCTACTGTTCTTTGTCCGGTAATGGTTGCTATTCCATTTGAAATCACAGATTGAACGGTCGGATTGGTGATCATATCCTCATCAAGGAAAATACCAATCGGTTTGCCAATATATTCAGATGTAATTTTTGCAAACTTATCTGCATCTTTTAATTTTAATTCTACAATGGCTTGTCCATATTTGTTGACATCCACTTTTGAACCACCTGGAACTAAATCATTCCCATCCATCAATATTTCATTATTTTCATTTCTAAAGGTTAATTTAGCAGGTTTACCTAATAAATTACGGGCTTTATCTTGGTCAGTGACCCCTGCTAATTTAACACGAATTCGATCATTACCCTCAATATCAATCTCAGGTTCAGTTACACCAAGCACATTGATTCTTCGTTCAATGGCAGAAACCGTATCTTTTAAAGCTTTATTAGTCACTTCTTGTCCATCTAAAGCCTTTGCTTGATATAATACTTCAAATCCACCTTGAAGGTCTAAGCCTAAGGTAATGTTTTTTAATACGTTCCCAGTAGTGAAGATCATTGTTAGGGAAAGTGCTGCAATGATGATAATAAGTCCGACTAGTTTACTCCAACGAACCATGAACAGTTGTCCTCCTTTTTTGCTCAATAAAAACATTATAATTCTTTCAAGAAAAGGGTGCAAGAAAACATAAATTAACCTACAAAAATATACAAAATTAAAAAGCATCCAAAGATGCCTTTATATAAAGACTAATTTATATTTAATCCTTTATAAGCATTTAACGTCATCCAATTCATAAAAGTAGTCACTTTCAACGATAAAATATCATTTACCAATTGATGGATAGGGGGTAATTCCCCGTTGTACTTCTCTGAAATACAATCCCATACCTCTTTACCTGTCACATGTTCATAGCCCATTAAAGCAAATTCTTCTGCTTTGCTTTTGCACAATTGTTCTATTTGCTGATTTAGTTCATGCATCTCCAATTTTCTTCACCACACTTCCAATTCTTTCACTCTCATTATACGATATGTTCAGAGAATTGTCCTACTATATTCTTTCTAGCTCAATAAAAGGTTGCTTGCAATTCCCATGATAAAACCAGCAAATACAACACCAAGAGCAATGGCCGGAAAAGCATAAGAAATCTTAACTCTTAAAAAAGTGGCAAGTAATGCGGCAGACCAAGCACCAGTCGTTGGTAGTGGTATGGCAGTAAAAATGAACAAGCCAAAAGCACCATAGCGATCTAGATTATTTTTCCCTTTTCTTAGGGTACGCCGATAACTCCATTGATACATTCTTCGATACCAGTTAAAACGCATAAAAATCCGACTAATAGGCTCAAACAAAATCAAGAGGGGAAGAATTGGTATCATATTGCCAAGCACACTTAATAAGAATACCTCCCAAAAGGGTAATCCTAGGCTAATCCCAATTGGTATCGAGCCTCGTAACTCAATAAAAGGTAACATACTAATAAAAAGGATATAAAGTTCTGTTTTCATCGCCATCTCCTTCATATAGAAGTCATGAGTCCATCTTTTTGGACATATATCATTATAGACAAGAAATAGACATAGAAAGAAGGGAAAGAGATGAAGAAACAAAACTTTGTGAAAGGAACGATGATCCTAGTTGTAGGTGGACTTATTACCCGTGCACTTGGTACCATCTATCGAATCTTTTTATCACGAATGATTGGCCCTGAAGCAATTGGCCTATATCAAATGTCCTTTCCCACACTTATTATGATGATCACGATTGTCACAGCAGGTCTACCGATTGCGGTATCCAAAATAGTTGCTGAAGCTGAGGCTGAAAAAGATTTAGCAAAGGTAAAAAAAGTTCTTCATATCGCCCTTTCTCTAGTGATTCTTATTTCTTTGATTGTCTCATTCTTATTTTATTTGCTAATCCCTTTAATTTCAAAATATTTTTTAACGGATGAGAGAGTTTATTATACTTTAATTATAATAATTCCTATTATACCAATCATCTCTGTTTCATCTGTATTAAGAGGTTATTTTCAAGGAAAACAAAATATGATTCCTTCTGCAATGTCCACCATTATCGAAACGATCTTTAGAATGATTTTTGGGATGATCTTTTCTTTAATCGGATTAGAAAAAGGAGTAGAGTATGCTTCAGCTGGAGCAATGATTGGTATGGTGATTGGGGAAATGGCTGGATTTCTTACCTTGCTCATTCAATACCAATTTCATAAAAACGAATATAGGCCTGTTCAAAAACAGAAATTACGACCCTTATTGAATCAAAACGAAAATATTTATCACAAAATCAATCGTATTGCTCTGCCTGTTACTACTAGTCAGGTAATCGGTTCTCTTGCCTATTTTATTGAGCCAAGCATTGTTTCACATAGTTTAGCAATTGCAGGAATCTCAACAGCAATGGCTACTGCTTTATATGGGCAATTAGCAGGTATGGCCTTACTTGTCCTATTTTTCCCAACCGTAATCACTTATTCTTTATCTCTTTCCCTTATTCCAGCGATTAGTGAAGCAGCTGCGAGAAAAGAAATGTCTTTGGTTTATAAACGGTTGCACCAAGCTCTCAATATTGCATATATGATTGGTTTGCCTGCTTCTGTTGTGATGTTTATTATGGCAGATCCGTTAGCAAATCTTTTATTTGCAACCCCACAGGTTGGCCATTTAATGAAAATAATGGCACCTTTTGCCATCTTCTTATATATTCAACGCCCCTTAGCAGCTACGTTACAGGGATTAGATCAGGCAAAAGAGTCGATGAAGAACTCGATTATTGGAGCAATTGCCAAAACGATTGCAATTTTTGTGTTAGCCTCAAATCCTCGTTTTGGGATTGATGGGGTTGCTATGGCGATCAATTTAGGGATGATGCTTGTCACAGTTCTTCATTTCCGCTGTATTGTTCATTTGATTGGCTATACCATTAAATTAAAGCCGATATTAACGATTGGCCTATCCTCCTTAGCTATGGGTTATATTTCTTATTTAATCCTGTCCTACGCTAAATTCCCGTTTCCTTTAGGGATTCGTATGATTTTATCACTTGTTTTAAGCCTGATCGCTTATCTTTATCTATTACTGTTATTCAAGGTAATAAAAAAACAGGATATCGCCCGTATTCCATGGATTGGCCCTGGAATCGCTCGTATCCTGCCTTAATTCTTCTGATCCTTTAAGTCAATAAATAATTTACCTGTATGGTCAACGGTGGCAAAAAAGACCTGAGAAATATCTTTGATACCATGTTTACGAATTTCTTTCTTTAACCAATTGATATCCTTATTAATTTTTCCCAAATTGGTCTTAATCGCTTTTCCATCCTCGATAATAGCTAGAGGAAGTCCGTAGTAATCTTGACCTGAGATATTCAGGTCTTCTTTTGTTACTGGCAATTGACTTGGTTTAGGAAAAACGGTTAATTTCCCCGATGGCTCTAAAATGGCAAATTCCACATCTGCCACATTATTGATATTTTTCTCTCTTAGTTGAATCAGGAGATCATCCATGGAATAACGCTGTTTCGCCATTTCTTTATCTCTAATTTTTCCATTCGCTATCAAAACGGATGGTTCCCCTTCAACCAAATCTCTTACTCTTTTACTTTTTAACGAAATATAAGATAGGAAAACTTGGGTTACCATTAGTGCAAGAATTGGCAATATTCCCTTTAATATAGAACTATTTGTATCTTCGATCACCAAAACCGCGATATCAGCCATCATAATATAAACGACGACATCAAAGATTGAGAGCTTTCCTATTTCTCTTTTTCCCATCAATCTCAAAACAACTAATACAAAAAAATACATAAAGAGCGTTCGAAATAGAGAAGTAAAGATTGTCATTTGCTACTCCTTCTTATCCTGAGTTTCAAATTTTAGTCTTTACCAACTATCCGATAATTATTACACCCTCACAACCATTTTCTCTTTTTAAATGCATACAACATGGTTACAGCTAAAAAGATCATTCCTAAAACAATAACCACGATCGAGAGTGGATGTTCTTCATAAGGAATCTTTACATTCATTCCAAATATTCCTGTAATAAAAGTTAATGGCATCATAATGGTAGAAATAATCGTTAGCACCCTCATGATCTCCGTCGTTTTGGCACTTACAATAGAATAATACGTATCTAATGCACTATTCACCAAATCTCGATACGTTTCAGTGCTATCGACGATTCGTTCAAGGTGGTCAATTAAATCTATAAAGTACGGAATATTCTCTTCATTCACTTCAAATGTCCATAACCCATTAAGATGAGCAAAAATTCTTTTTTGTGGCATAATCACTTTTCTGATTAAAATAATAGACCGTTTTAACGCCATAAATTCTTCTGTGATTTCTTCCATTCGATGTTCATACATTTCATCTTCTAATTCATCAATTCTAACACGAATTCGGTCAAGGATAGGAAAATATTCATCTGTAATCCCATCTACAATGGCATATAGCAAATAATCTGGCCCTTTGCTCATATAATCTGAATGATTTAAACTTCTAGCCGCTACTTTACCAATCGGATTTAATGGATTCTTATGAATGGTTACCACATAGTTATCTCCTAAAA
Source organism: Tepidibacillus infernus (assembly GCF_048898065.1). NCBI lineage: Bacteria > Bacillati > Bacillota > Bacilli > Caryophanales > Bacillaceae > Tepidibacillus > Tepidibacillus infernus. Next base: position 390,651 of record NZ_JBLWFI010000001.1, on the reverse strand, counting down.
AAACATTCAGTTCTAAGGTGGAAATTTCATCATCACTATCTTCATTATATTTTAATGCATGGAAGACGAAAAAAAAGTAATCGTCATAGCGGTCAACTTTGGCCCTGGGGCTAATCTGCAAACAATCCTCAATCGCTAAAGGGTGGAATTGGAACAGTTTTCCGATATAGGTAAGCTCTTCAGCTTTCACATCATACAAATCAATCCATAATAAATTCTCAGCAGATTGTAAATAACGATTCAACTGAGTTAAATCAATATCGTGATACATTTTTTGTTCGTTACGATGATAATAATATGTCTTAATCATTAGATAATCCCCCTTTAAGACCACTGAAATATTATACTAAAGAACCCAACATAATGCTAGAATTCCCAGCATAATATTTACAAACTAATAAAAATGGGAGGGGTCAGGATGAAATTAAATCCAATGACAAACATAACACCTAAAATTACCAATCCAATCTTAAGCGGGCTTGTTTACACTTACGCTATTGTGATCATCGCTTCTTTATTTTGGGCATTGCTTCTTTATTTTACTTCTCTATCTGATACGAATCTATCACTTTTTAGTTATACAATTACTGCCATCAGTTTATTATTTGGCGGGTTTGTCTCTGGAAAAAGGGCAGGTTCAAGAGGATGGTATTATGGAGGGATTACTGGAGCAATTTATGGTTTGATCTTAGCCATTATTGGTTTCTTAGGTTTCGATGCAAGCTTCAATCTTAGAAACCTTGTTTTAATCATTTTAGCTTTCTTGTTTGGAGCACTTGGTGGTATTTTTGGCGTAAATAGTAAAAAATAGTTTAGGGTAACTGTGGGAAATTTTGAAATGAAACATAGAATACTATATCTCCACTAGGGTTTATGGTACAATTAAAAAAGTTGCCAAAGTTGAGTACTAGCCAAAGCGGCAGTTGAGTTCTTCTTTCAGGGGGGATTCTATGTTTCAATCGATGAATACCATCATTCTAACCGTTGCGATTTTAGTCATCATAATTTCATCGGTTCTATTACAAAAAAATCCGTACCGAACACTTAAAGATATGTTTGTGAAACTTTTTTCTGATAAAAAATACCTACTTCATTTTTTGGCCTTATTTCTTATTCTCTATTTCAACAAAATCGAGCAAAAAATAGAGAAAGATTTAGTTGTGCCAGATTTTACACCAATGATACATCAGTGGGAAGGTAATATTGTTTATTTTATTCAGCAGTGGTTTATGAATGATTCGTTAACTTATCTACTTACCTTTTTCTATGTCATCATCTTTCCAACAATGATGGTTACTTCTTTTATTGTTTATTCAAATCGTGATGATGACAGATCGTTTTATTCACTCATTTATGCAATGATGTTAAACTATATCATCGCTATCCCGTTTTATCTCTTTTTCCCAGTCTATGAAGTATGGTATTATGATCCACACGTTCAGTTTTTGATTCCAAAAGTATATCCTAACTTTGAGATCGAATATCGAGCTCTTTCAGGTCTCGATAACAATTTTCCAAGCTTACACACTTCGATTTCTGTCACGATTGCTTTAATTGCTTTGCGTTCAAAAAGTAAATGGCTTGGTAAGATTACCATGTTCAGTGCGGGAGTAATTATTTTCTCTATCTTTTATTTAGGGATTCACTGGTTATCTGATATGACAGCTGGTATTTTATTAGGAATGATCGCTAGTCAAACTGGCTATATTCTTAGTGATAACCTTTCTACCAACAAACAGTTAAGACTTAGCTCTTCGCGAAGATAAAGAAAGAAATCTATAAAAGTGCCCCAATGTGATGCTAAAAAAGAGATAGACTCTGGATACCAGATCTATCTCTTTTTATGTATTTTTGTCTATTTCTTATTTTCTTCTTTGTTATCTTCAACTACACCATTGATTGCATTACGATCAAATGTTAATTTAGTGCTTTCATTTACGCGAAGGGTAACCTTATCGTCAGTTAAGTCAATGATCGTACCATATAAACCTCCAATGGTAATCACCTTATCGTTTTTCTTTAAGTTAGAAAGCATTACATTTCTTTGTTTTGTTCGCTTTTGTTGTGGGCGAATCAACAAGAAATAAAAAATAACAAACATTAGAATCAATGGTAATATAGTAGCTAATAAGCTACCTTGAGCTGCTGTCTCTTGAGCCAAATTCATGAATTTTCCCTCCTTTCCTTAGAGTATAGCATACCATAAAGTTTAGAATGAGCGTAACTCATTTATTCCATATTGTTCAAAAAATTCCTCTTTAAACTCTAAAAGCCGATCTTCCATAATAGCCTCACGAATTTTTTTCATTAGTTCCAATAAAAAGTATAAATTATGATATGAAGTAAGTCTTAATCCAAAAATCTCATCTGCTTTTAAAAGGTGTCTAACGTATGCTCTTGAATAATTTTGACAGGTATAACAACCACAAACTGGATCAATTGGTCCAAAATCCCTCGCATACTTAGCATTACGTACAACAAGTCTTCCTTGACTGGTCATCGTTGTTCCATTTCTGGCAATTCTTGTAGGTAAGACACAGTCAAACATATCAATCCCTCGAATAACCCCTTCAAATAAGGATTCAGGATCGCCAACCCCCATCAGGTAACGAGGTTTATTCTCTGGTAGTAAAGAAGTGGTATATTCCAATACCTCATACATCATATCCTTTGGTTCCCCTACACTTAACCCACCAACAGCATATCCGGGAAAATCTAAAGAAGTAATCTCTTTGGCACTCTGTTCACGTAAATCTTTATACATACCACCTTGAACAATACCAAATAATGCTTGATCATTTGGCCGTTGATGCGCCTTTAGGGAACGCTCTGCCCAACGAGTGGTTCTTTCCAATGATTGCTTGACATATTCCCGTTCCGCTGGATATGGTGGACACTCATCAAAGGCCATCATAATGTCTGAGCCAAGCGCATTTTGTATTTTAATCGAAGTTTCTGGCCCGATAAAGAGTTTTTCCCCACTTAAATGATTGCGAAAATGAACCCCTTCTTCAGTAATGTTACGGAGGTCACTTAAACTAAAGACCTGGAATCCACCACTATCGGTTAAAATTGGGCGATCCCAATTCATAAAAGAATGAAGACCCCCAGCTTCTTTAACTATCTCGTGTCCAGGTCGCAAAAACAAATGATAAGTGTTGCTCAAAATGATTTGAGCATTCATCTCTTTTAACTCTTCCGGGCTCATCGCTTTTACAGTCGCTTGTGTTCCTACAGGCATAAAGATTGGTGTCTCTATTACGCCATGAGGTGTATGTAAACGCCCTAAACGTGCCCCTGTTTTTTTATCTTTTTTGATCAATTCATAGCGAACTGCCGACATGATATCTCTCCTTGTATTCAATAAATAAACATGGCATCGCCGAAACTAAAAAAGCGGTAATGGTGTTGAATTGCCTCACGGTAGGCTTTCATCACCTGCTCCCTTCCGGCTAAAGCACTAACCAACATGATTAACGAAGACTTGGGCAAATGAAAATTCGTAATCATCGCATCAATTGCTTTAAATTGATAACCTGGATAAATAAAAATATCTGTCCAACCCTGTTTTGCAATGAATCGTCTTGATTCTTGGTCTATCACGGTTTCTAGTGTACGTACCGAGGTTGTGCCGACAGCGATGATTCTTCGTCCATCTGACTTTGCTTGATTTAATTTTTCCGCTACCTCTTCTGATAAAGAATAGAATTCTGAATGCATATGATGTTCTTCAATATTCTGAGCTTGTACTGGACGGAAGGTTCCTAAACCAACATGTAAAGTAATATAAAGGATTTCAATCCCTTTTTCTTTGATTTGTTCTAACAATTCCTTTGTAAAATGCAAGCCTGCTGTTGGAGCTGCTGCAGAACCTAAATTTTTGGCATATACCGTCTGATAGCGATCCTTATCCTCTAATTGTTCTTTAATATAGGGAGGAAGCGGCATTTGGCCAAGTTGGTCTAGGATTTCATTAAAAACCCCTTGATATTGAAAACGGATGATTCTTCCCCCTACCTCTGTCATATCCTCAACGATTCCCGTTAATAAGCCATCGCCAAAGATAATCTGATGACCAACCCGTAGCTTTTTTCCAGGTTTAACAAGGGTTTCCCAACGGTCATTCTCTAGCTGTTTTAATAAGAGAACCTCGATTTTAGCCCCAGTCTCCTTTTTTATGCCAAACAAACGAGCAGGGAGTACTTTAGTATCGTTAAGCACCAATGTATCCCCCGGTTGTAAATAGTCCACAATATCTTTGAAATGATGATGCCTAATCTCCCCTGTTTTTCGATTCAAAGTAAGCATCTTAGATTCTGCTCGATTCTTTAGTGGGGTTTGGGCAATCAGCTCTTCTGGCAAGTAAAAGTCAAATAATTCAATATTCATTATTCAAGTTCATCCTTTATCTATGATCCACATTATGTACTAGTATTTCAAACTGGATTGGTATATATACCCAAGCTATTCAACGGTATCTACTATAGCAATCCTTGTTGTTTTTGACAACACCATTCTTACATTTTGCTTCTTCTTACCCTCTTGCATAGATAAAACTAACATAATATAATCATAAATAAGCACAAACAAAAACAAACAGTCATATTTTTAATGTAAAACGCTTGCAAGTATTCATAAACAGTCATATTAATGTTGAAAGGAGGGAGCTATTTTCTTGTTTAGTGAAGAACGAAAAACCAAGATATTAGAATATGTGCAAAAATACGCTAGAGCCTCTGTTCCAGAATTAGCCGAACTTTTTCAAGTATCAGAGTCGACGGTACGTAGGGACCTTAAAGAACTAGAGGATGAAAAGCTAATCAAAAGAACTCATGGTGGTGCAATTCCAATTGAAGGGGTCAATTTTGAACCTACCTTTCAAGAAAAAGAAGATCGTTATAGTAAGGAAAAAGAAATGATTGCTAAAAAGGCTACTGATTTCATTGAAGAAGGAGATACGATCTTACTTGATTCAGGCACAACCATCTATTATTTGGTTAAAGAATTAAAAAGATTTAACAGATTGACTGTTGTTACGAATTCCCTTGTTTTCGCGCAAGAACTGCAAGATATAAAAGGAATTGAAGTAATCATCATTGGTGGCTCTTTAAGAAAAGAAACTTTAGCATTAGTTGGGCCTTTTGCAGAACAATCCTTAAGTATGATTAAAGTGGATAAGGCCTTTATCGCAACAAATGGAATCGATCTAAAAGAAGGAATTACAACTCCAAATTTACTTGAAGCCGCTACGAAAAGAAGGATGATTCAATCAGCAAAACAAGTGATACTACTTACAGATCATAGTAAAATTGGAAAGGTTGCCTTTGCAAAGGTTGCAGACCTTCAGGAAATCGATAAATATGTGATCGATGATGGAATTTCTGAAAGCGTCGTCAAGCAATTAAATGATCTGGGAGTCGATCTCTATCTTGTATCATCATAGGAGGGAAATCATGAATCAAACCATTATTACAGTCACCTTAAATCCCGCCTTAGATAAAACGATTACCCTCGATCAACTTGAGATTGGAGGCTTAAATCGAACAAAGGAAATACGTATCGATCCTGGTGGGAAAGGAATTAACGCGGCAAAGGTCTTAAAAACTTTTCATGTAGATGTATTAGCAACAGGTTTTATTGCTGGCCAAACGGGAAAACAACTAATCGGGCAACTAAATCAATTAGCAATCCCTAACCACTTTGTAGAGGTAAATGGTGAAACCAGAACCAATTTAAAAATCGTAGACGAAGATGCAAATGTGACAACAGAAATCAATGAACCTGGATTTAGCATATCTAATCAAGAAATAGAGCTTTTTAAACAGCAATTGTCTGAAAGAATCACCCCTCATTCTGTTGTTGTTTTTGGCGGAAGCCTACCAGTCAATGCTCCTACATCTATTTATCAAGAACTTATAGATATGGCCAATAAAAAAGGAGCGAAAACGATTTTAGATGCGGATGGACCTGCCTTACAAGAAGGGATCAAAGCGAAACCGTTTGCGATCAAACCAAATCTTTATGAATTAGAACAATTATTAGGTCAGACATTAGATCACCAGCAAAAGATACTTTCAGCAGGAAAGGAAATCATTGAATCAGGTATTTCATTGGTGATGATTTCAATGGGTGAACAGGGTGCAATTATTTTAAATGCAAAAGAAGCCTTTCATATTACCCCATTTTCAATTACACCGAAAAGCACTGTTGGTGCCGGTGACTCAATGGTTGCTACCCTTGCATATTCACTGTTGCAAAATAAAAGTTTAGAGGAAACCGGTTTACTAGCCACAACTGCTGGAACGATTACTGCATCTAAAGAAGGTACACAGGTTTGTACTTTGGAGGAAATACTCCAATCCATCAATCGAAGTAAATCGTTTAATTTAAATAAAATGATTAAAAATTAAAAGGAGGATTTATATGTCTAAGAAAATTCTAGCAGTAACAGCTTGTCCAACAGGTATTGCCCATACCTATATGGCAGCTGAAAGTTTGCAAAAAGCAGCAAAAGAAAAAGGTCTGGATTTTAAAGTAGAAACGAGAGGCGCAGTTGGTGTTGAAAATGGTTTAACTGAACAAGAAATTGCTGAAGCACATGCTGTTATTCTCGCAGCCGATACGGATGTAGATGAAGCACGATTTGAAGGAAAAAATGTGATTAAAGTAGGTGTGGCTGAAGCGATTAAAAATCCTAACAGCCTAATTGAGAAAGCGTTGTCACTACAACCTACGAACAAAACTAGTTATACTGAGAAGGTACAACAAATAAAAGCGGAGAGAAGTTCTCAACGTACTGGAGCATATAAACACCTAATGAATGGCGTATCTTATATGATTCCACTTGTTGTTGCCGGAGGACTTCTGATAGCTATCTCATTTATCTTCGGTATTAAAGCATTTGATCCTAACGATCCTGCTTATAATCCAATCGCTAAAGCGTTGATGGATATCGGTGGAGGCTCTGCCTTTGCTCTAATGGTTCCTGTCCTTGCCGGATTCATTGCATTTTCCATTGCGGATAAACCTGGTTTAACTCCTGGACTTATTGGTGGTATGTTAGCTAGCAAAATTGGTTCTGGATTTTTAGGTGGTATTGTTGCTGGTTTTCTAGCCGGTTATGTGGCTAAGTGGTTAAAAGACTCTATTAAGTTGCCTAAAAACTTTGCAGGTCTTATCCCAATCTTAATTATTCCTTTCCTTTCTACTTTAATTGTTGGATTATTGATGGTATTTGTTATCGGAACACCAGTAAAGACTGTGATGGATGGCTTGACCAATTGGCTTACAGGATTAAGTGGTACGAATAGAATATTTCTTGGTTTGATTTTAGGTGCAATGATGGCCTTTGATATGGGTGGTCCTCTAAATAAAGCTGCTTATACCTTTGCTGTTGGATTACTTGGAAGTAATGTTTTTGAACCAATGGCCGCAGTTATGGCTGCTGGAATGACTCCACCATTAGGTCTTTGGTTAGCTACACGTCTTGCACCAAAAAAATATACGGTTGAAGAAAGAGAAGCTGGAAAAGCTGCTGCTGTACTAGGAATCTCTTTTATCACAGAAGGTGCCATTCCATTTGCAGCCGCTGACCCATTACGTGTGATTCCATCTATTGTAGCTGGTTCAGCATTAACAGGAGCTTTATCCATGTTATTCGGAGCTACATTACGCGCACCACATGGAGGAATCTTCGTTCTACCTATTCCACATGCAGTTGGAAACCTTCTGATGTATACCGTTGCCATCATTGCAGGTACAGTTGTTACAGCGATTGTGGTTAATATACTAAAAAAAGCTAAAGAATAAGGAAAAGTTAAATAAGAACATAGAAACGACTTGGAGGTTAAGCAACATGAATTTATCTACCCTATTAAAGGAAGAAACGATTACGTTAAATCTACAAGCTACATCAAAAGAAGATAGTATCAAGAAAATGACGGAACTTATGAACAGTGCAGGCTTTCTATCTGACATTCAAACCTATACTGAGGCAGTTCTGAACCGTGAAAAGCAAGGCTCTACTGGAATTGGTTTTGGCGTGGCCATCCCTCATGGAAAATCAAATGGTGTTAAAAAGCCAGGTCTTGGCTTTGCCAGATTAGCTCAACCTATTGAGTGGGAATCCCTTGACGGAAATCCAGTAACGATGGTATTCCTTATCGCAGTCCCAGAAGAAAGTGCGGGAAATGAGCATTTACAAATCTTAGCTGCTATTTCTCGTAAACTGATTCACGAAGAGTTTAGAAATCAGTTGATGACAGCTAATACGCCAGAAGAAATTTTAAATATTTTAAACACAGCTGAATAAACAATGAGTTGATCATAAAAAAGACGTGCTGACCAATAAGGTTTTCACGTCTTTTTTATTTTTTATATTTAATTTGGTACTTTCTCACTGGTTATAATTTTTTGTAAGAGTTGCTCCTGGATAATAAAATTGAAGAATTTCTTGATAGGTTTTTCCATCTTTAGCCATTTGTCTTGCACCAATTTGGCTCATCCCTACCCCATGTCCATAACCATCCCCAGTAAAGGTATAGGCCGTTTGCTCTAATTTTGTCGCTTTTGTCGCCCCTAAAACCGAGATTGGCTTCCCGTTTCGGCCTAATTTTTGTGTATTTGATGTACTTTTTACATAGAGGTTGGATGGCTCCATTAACGTTACCTGTGTAGCTGATTGAACAAAGACTGGCGCAGTCGAACTTGAGATCGTGAACAGTTGGCTCTTTAAGGATAGAAGAGATCTTAAATAGTCTTTTGAGTCTTTATTCCTATCATTTTCATCAATCGAGGTATCATAGATACCATTTGTTCCAATAAATCTCAGATCTAGTACTCTGCCAGAAGGGGCTTTATTGATGATTTCTAAACTTTCTAAAGAGCCGATGTCTTTATTTTTGTTTCGAAGTCGATTTTCAATCTCTTCTTTTGTATAAGTCACTTGCCAATCATGATAAGCATTTCTTGAGTCGTAAAGCTCTGCATATTTCTTATCATAAGGGTCAACCTTTGATACTAAATATGGATAAGAACTACCCCAAACGTTTTCTGCTGATTCAGTATAACCCCCATTTGAAGCAGAATATTGTGCGGCAATGAGTGAATTGTTGTATGTGAGAACTTGTCCAGCTGTTTCGCCTACTGCTTGGTTAGAACGATCTCCCTCTCTAAACCCACGGCTGTAAACACCAGTATATGCTTGGTATCTTGTCGTATCATCAATCACTTGATTGGAATATTTCATGGCAAAGGTTCTTGCTGCGACTGCTTGGGCTTTTAAACTTTCTAATTCCCATGAAGGACTCATTTCAATCGGAACCACACCTTTTAAATAATCCTCAATATTCAATTCATTGATCATTTTAATCGTTGGTGTTGGAAGCGATGTTGGGTTACTCACAAGATCGATTCGAAACTCCATGATGTTCCGATATTGGTTGACATCGTATTTGATCCCTTGCCAATAACGAACCACATCGACTAAAGGAAAAGTCTTACTATCCGTTGATGGAAGTGGTATTAAACGAATCGTATCTAATGGGTCGCTAATCGTTTCCCCTCTTTTTTTAATAAATAATTTATTGTTTTCCATCACCACATCATAATGAATCAATCCTTGATCATCTTTATCTTCTAATTCAAGGATCGTTCCTTCTACAAAGTATTTTCCTCTAAGAGCAAAGCCTATCGTGTCTACGGGCATCTTTTGCTTCGTTGCATCGGTATTGGTGATTTCTACTCTTACAATTGGAATCTCTCCTACCTCTTCTCCACTACTAGCATAAGTGATAGGACTATTCATGAATAAGATAGGAAGGAATAAAACTAGGATAAGGAAAAAAGAGAATCGCTTCTTTTGCATATAAACCTCCTAAGCAATGATGTCATCGAATCTATCAATTTACCAATATAATAGATTCGATATAAGGGCTTAGAATCCTGCTTAGGTTTGATAGGTCGTGGGGCTTATTTTATTGCTTAAATATTTGATTGGAAAGATATTTTCTATTTAAGATAGTTATGAAGTTAAGTTACTGAATGAAGAAAGAGGGAATGGCTGATCATATGAAAAGGTATTGGGATCTTTAGTCGAGTCTAGTTACTGCATCAGATAACTTAATAGTTTCTCTAGCTGTATCCTCCTAGATAGTCTAATAACACATCTATACACTACGATGATATATACACAGTGCCGTTTCAATTCCTTAAATAGGTAGTCTAATAACTATGATCATATCCATGCCTCCGAGACATTCGAAATCTAGTTTCAATTCCTTATAGGTAGTCTAATAACATTTTATTATGGCTAAAACAAGAGTAACATTGTCTATGTTTCAATTCCTTATAGGTAGTCTAATAACAAGATAGACAAGAATAGAGAAAATAATCGTATTTTATGTTTCAATTCCTTATAGGTAGTCTAATAACTAACAGACCCTTCAAAAACTTGTTCTAAAGCTTCAAGTTTCAATTCCTTATAGGTAGTCTAATAACGAAGATCAAATCATTGATGCTTTAGAACAAATTTAGTTTCAATTCCTTATAGGTAGTCTAATAACGATGGACAAACAAGACATAGAAGAACTTTTAGAGATGTTTCAATTCCTTATAGGTAGTCTAATAACACATGCTAGCAAAGAAGCGTTGCTAAAACTAGCAAAGTTTCAATTCCTTATAGGTAGTCTAATAACTGTACGACTTTAGATTAACTCCTTCTGCTATTCAGAGTTTCAATTCCTTATAGGTAGTCTAATAACAAAAATTACTTGTATAAGTGGCTGTTCAGAGTTAACAGTTTCAATTCCTTATAGGTAGTCTAATAACTTTTGCAATCAAAATTAGATGAGCAGTTTCAATCTAGTTTCAATTCCTTATAGGTAGTCTAATAACCTTGCTGAAGCTGCGCTTGCGCTACAGCATATGCGGTTTCAATTCCTTATAGGTAGTCTAATAACTGCTTCGGACCATCATTCGTGAAGAGCTAGAGAAAAGTTTCAATTCCTTATAGGTAGTCTAATAACGAAAGCGAGGTCGAACACGATGGTTAAACAACCATAGTTTCAATTCCTTATAGGTAGTCTAATAACCCGGTCCAGTCCCCACGTAGCAGTTCTGACAAAAAACGTTTCAATTCCTTATAGGTAGTCTAATAACTAGGATTAAATATTTCATATTTATCATACGTATCCTTGTTTCAATTCCTTATAGGTATGGTCTTATGTCAAGATTTCGGACAAGTTAAAAGTAGATATAATTCCAGTTTAGTAAATTAACACACTAAAGCATTTTCGAAATCATAAGGTGACAGCATACCACAATATTCATGAATTCTGACTGTATTATAAAAGCTCTCTATGTACTCAAATATTAGTTCATGTGCATGCCTAGTATCTTTGATGACATAACGATTCAACCATTCACGTTTTATTAAAGCATGAAACGATTCAATACATGCATTGTCCCATGGGTTACCTTTATTTGAATAGCTGTGTATGAATTTTGCTGCTGGTGTAGCTTCAATATAGCTTTTAGATACATATTGGCTTCCTCGATCACTATGAATAATAACTGGTTGACTTAGCTTTCGGCTTGCTTTTGCTTTCTCAATGGCTTTTATTACATGTTCTGTTGATAAGCTATTAGATACATGCCAACCTATGATTTTTCGTGAAAATAAATCCATTACGCTCGTAAGATATACAAAACCCGATAGGGTGTGTATATAGGTTATGTCAGTCACCCAGACGGTATTAGGTGCCACTGGCTTAAAATCTCTATCAAGAATATTTTTTAACTTATTATCAAAATCAGGATCAATAGTTGTTCTAATATAAGGTCGAACCCAAATAGCTTTAATATTTTCTTCACGCATATAGTTACCAACCGTTTTTTCTGCTATTACATGACCTCTTGACTGAAGTATAGACGTTATTTTAGGTGCTCCATATATCTGATGGGACTCATTATAAATTTGTATAATTTCCGCTTTTACCTGTTGCTTCCTTTTTTCTTGGTTGGATGGTATTCTTTTAACCCAACTGTAATATCCTGATGAAGAAACGCCCAATAGTTTGAGCACACTGTTAACAGAAATCTTGCGCTCCTCCGATACTAACTTTGTTTCTGTATAAATAGATTCTGTTAATTGTTCAGTATGCCTATAGCCTTTTTTAAGATGTCTAACGCATCCTTTGAATCTTTTAATTCTTTCTTTAAACGAGCAATTTCTTTCTCAGCGTCTGAGCTATAATTACCTGATCCTCTGTGATTAACGGTACCATTGTTTGTATTAGCATTTAATACCCACTTACTTAATGCAGATTTACTAACTTTTAGATCTCCTGCTACTTGTTCTAGGCTTTTGCCTGATGAATGATAATAGTTTACAGCATCCTGCTTAAATTCAGCACTGTATTGTTTCTTTTGATTTCCCATTAAACATTTCCCCCTGGTTCAGTTATATTTATTTTATACTAAACTTAGGAAAAATCTCTATTTAAGTTGTCCTATTTTTATTCTAGCATCAGTAGTCTAATAACAGCTTATGAACACATTGTCACAGAAAACATCAACAAGTTTCAATTCCTTATAGGTAGTCTAATAACGTTTCTCCTGTCTGGATATTCTTACAAAACATTGGTTGTTTCAATTCCTTATAGGTAGTCTAATAACTCTTTCGCCTTCTCTCAACATCTGCTCCCTGATATTGTTTCAATTCCTTATAGGTAGTCTAATAACTAGATTATGATACGATCACTAACTTGTGCGCATTCTTGTTTCAATTCCTTATAGGTAGTCTAATAACGAGTATCCTAAGTCAACTACATTTATACATCTACGAGTTTCAATTCCTTATAGGTAGTCTAATAACCCTGTGCGTTCTATTGCGATCTTCCCAATATACTCAGTTTCAATTCCTTATAGGTAGTCTAATAACATGTTCCTAAAGTTGATTTACAATCTTACAATACGAGTTTCAATTCCTTATAGGTAGTCTAATAACAAAAAAATTTTTCGATTTTAGTCATGCAGATGTTCAGGTTTCAATTCCTTATAGGTAGTCTAATAACCTAGAAGAGGAAGGGGAGTATATCAATCTTTACACTTGTTTCAATTCCTTATAGGTAGTCTAATAACTCAAAAAACTTAGCTAAATACTCCAACTCTTCATCGTGTTTCAATTCCTTATAGGTAGTCTAATAACGCGGATCAATGTAAGACTAATTATTTATTGTTAAGGTTTCAATTCCTTATAGGTAGTCTAATAACCATTCCCAACACGTAAAATTAGCTTTGTCATATCCATGTTTCAATTCCTTATAGGTAGTCTAATAACGAACTTGAAAAACTACGCAAAAAATACCGCCCTTATGAGTTTCAATTCCTTATAGGTAGTCTAATAACAATTGAGTTTTTACTTTTTCATTTGTAGCCATATTTAGTTTCAATTCCTTATAGGTAGTCTAATAACTCGTCTGTTTCATCTGTAATTATATCTTCCTTCCAAGTTTCAATTCCTTATAGGTAGTCTAATAACCCGACCAGGTCATCCTCGTGCCATCTCGTCATGATGAGTTTCAATTCCTTATAGGTAGTCTAATAACTTGTCGGAAGGGTTATGATTGACATATATCCTTCCAAGTTTCAATTCCTTATAGGTAGTCTAATAACATTCTTTATACATTCTTGTTTTTCCGCCTTTATATCCGTTTCAATTCCTTATAGGTAGTCTAATAACGCAGCAGAAATAAAAGCACAATTTGACGCTGCACCAGAGGTTTCAATTCCTTATAGGTAGTCTAATAACCTCCAAAGTTTTTCCCTATATACTTCGCTATCTGCTGTTTCAATTCCTTATAGGTAGTCTAATAACGATTTTGTTGTACTAACAACTATACTCAAATTCAGCGGGTTTCAATTCCTTATAGGTAGTCTAATAACTTTTTTGGGAAAGTTAATTTTATTTGGGATGATATTGGTTTCAATTCCTTATAGGTAGTCTAATAACGAGTTTGCCTTGGCAGCTATCTGGGCTCAACAAGTCCTGTTTCAATTCCTTATAGGTAGTCTAATAACACAGTAAGACTTGGCATTCCAAAGCCGCTTGGGAAGTTTCAATTCCTTATAGGTAGTCTAATAACGCTTACCTACCTCCCCCGATATTACAGAACAAGCCGGGGTTTCAATTCCTTATAGGTAGTCTAATAACGCTGCCTACTATAAAAAGTAATGCTAACGTAACGATGTTTCAATTCCTTATAGGTAGTCTAATAACCCATATTTTGCCCATTTTAGTTTGAAATACTTTAAAAGTTTCAATTCCTTATAGGTAGTCTAATAACTCCCGGCCAATCTCAAAACGCCTTTGCGCGATGGTGAGTTTCAATTCCTTATAGGTAGTCTAATAACCAAAGACGGAAACGACGACATCAGGGCTTGGAACGAGTTTCAATTCCTTATAGGTAGTCTAATAACTGACACCTTACCGGCTAGATAGCAGTCGAGTGGACTAGTTTCAATTCCTTATAGGTAGTCTAATAACCGAAGATTACCCATCCTGGTATAAAAAGGGATATTTGTTTCAATTCCTTATAGGTAGTCTAATAACTGGTAACGTGGAGGTATTTCTCAGTTGTCTTTATCGAGTTTCAATTCCTTATAGGTAGTCTAATAACACCTACTTTCGCTATAATAAAAAGTCACTCAAATGAGGTTTCAATTCCTTATAGGTAGTCTAATAACGTTATCACAGTTTCGGCCAAATGTGCATAAAGCTCGCGTTTCAATTCCTTATAGGTAGTCTAATAACTCTACGAAGGAGATGAGTACTTCTATATTGATGATTTGTTTCAATTCCTTATAGGTAGTCTAATAACTTTCGCTCAAAAAGGAAGAAGAAACTTGAATGAGGTGTTTCAATTCCTTATAGGTAGTCTAATAACTGGTGCAATTGTCATCATTATTATGACCAGATGGCAGTTTCAATTCCTTATAGGTAGTCTAATAACACACATGGTAACAATAAATATGCAAAGCAATATAGGAGTTTCAATTCCTTATAGGTAGTCTAATAACCAAAACAAAAAATAGCAGAAATACGTAATAGAGCAGTGTTTCAATTCCTTATAGGTAGTCTAATAACAATCCAAACACAACCATATATCATTATCACTTATCGGTTTCAATTCCTTATAGGTAGTCTAATAACTAGTGCGGAAACATCTAGTGCGACAGATTGGGACCTGTTTCAATTCCTTATAGGTAGTCTAATAACAAGTTTGGAACGGAAAAGCTATATATTTAGGTTGCATGTTTCAATTCCTTATAGGTAGTCTAATAACTGATTGAGCTGGTTCCAGACCGTGCCGAGTATTGCCGGTTTCAATTCCTTATAGGTAGTCTAATAACTTGTACTAGATTTTCATTTTAGACGTTTGGATTTTAAGTTTCAATTCCTTATAGGTAGTCTAATAACCCCTTTTTGTTTCAAAAGGGGATAAATGGAAGGTGGGTTTCAATTCCTTATAGGTAGTCTAATAACGAGAAAACGGTGGCAAAAGCAAGAGTGATTGAATCTGGTTTCAATTCCTTATAGGTAGTCTAATAACAATTTGAAGGATTGGAATATAAAATAACATATATGTAGTTTCAATTCCTTATAGGTAGTCTAATAACCCATTTTATCCGCAAAAAATAAAGTTTTTCATATCATATGCACATTATACTAAACATCATTTTACTTTAACAATACCCTTAATATACCTAGAAATGTGCTTTAGTCGATCTACGGGCTTTTTTGCACTACTCCCGTTCGACGACATGAGCAAATTATTGAACTGTACGCTCACTGATTATAAGAACATCTCCTCTCCACCCTTTTTTATCCCATATTCCTCTCGCTTTGAGTAATTTTTCGTACGAAATGTGTAAAAGATGATGGAGTCCTCATCTTTATCGACCACAGCAAGTAACTCTGTTTTTAGCTTCTTAAAGTTCACCTCGCTAATATCCCCCTCTAAAACGGAGTTTTGCACCCAGGTTAAGTATTTACGAGAAGTTTTTAGAACTCTAGCAACACGCTTCACACCTATATCATATACTAAAATCACAAACACCTAAATATCACCATCCAAGAATCGATCACGTATTAATAACTACCATCGAGACACATATGGAATATACTCTTTCTCACCCATGATATGTTTTTGTAACTTGTAAGCTTCCATGCGGATTAGCCTACGATAAGAAACTTCACGTCCTAATTCTCGATGTTTGATTGTTGTCGCCAACCTCTTTTCTAGCTCTTCCAAAAAAGTCCTTCTTCCTTTCTCATTAAGTATTATTCCTTCTAACTTTTTCTCAAAATCTTTTGCAGTGATCATCTTTTTGCCTAGCAAAGTAAAAATAACGCGATCAACAAGTATTGGTTTGAAAATCTCAGCAATATCTAAATGAAGAGTAAATCCCCTGAAGTTGGTGGTATGTAGATAGCCAATGCGGGGATCGAGATGCGTTTTGTATATTTCACTTAAGACGATCGAATATACCATTGAATTGCCAAAGCTAATAAGAGCATTAAGTCGATTAAGAGGAGGTTGACGCGAACGTCCTTCAAATACGAAATGATCTTGATCGATTATCCGATCAAAGGCTAGATAATATTGTTCACGATAATTGCCTTCAATTGCCATCATCTGTTCAATCGTTTCACAGGTCAGAAGCCTATCTTGAAAAGTATTTAACTGATCAAGAATATCTTCAAGCTCAGTACCTCGATTATTATAGTAACGTAACACTTGATGCATATTATCCATTGATCCTTGGACAAATTTGAACGCAATCTCCTTACGCCTCTTTTCATCCAGATAAGCTTGCGTTTGTTGTAAGATCATATAGCCAGAATTCAAATGTTCACGCGGATAAAAAGTCCCCATATAGTATCCATAATGATTAAAAATATGAAGTAATATCTCTTTCTGCGAAATAAACTCTAAAAACCGCTTATTAAAATCTACCTCTCCAAATAGAAAAATCTCTTTGATATCTTCAACTGGAAAATATCTCTTCCCTTTCTCCGACTCAAAGCAGAGTGTATTATCTTTACGAAATATGGTTCCTGTGCTAAATATATATTGGCTCTTTTTCACTATATCACCCTCTTACTTTAAATTACGCCCAGCACATTTCGCGATAAGAACAATTTCTACACCATTTAACTTTCTTGGGTGGTGGCGGTAATTCTTGTTGAATCAGTTCTGCAATCTCCGTTTTTAACTGCTCAATCTTTCTTATGAACAGATCATCCAAAACTACTCTTTCCTTTCGGCGTTCCTCTGGAAAAAGAAGTTCACCTGCCGCTTCAATTCCAATCTTTCTTAGTTCATACAGATAGAATAGAAGTTGGATGCGTGCCGTTTCTAACGAGGCTGAGCTTTTCTTTACTTCACCAATTACCAACTCCCCATCCTTTGATTTCATTACATCGATTTTCAAATGTCCTATGGTAATCTCCTTTTTCTCTCGCTCATAAACATTATCTTGTAAAAAACGACCATAATCGAGGTTCTCATCCTCTTGATTACCAATTAAATGATGGGCGACAAGCCATGTTTGACGCGGACATATATAATAGCTATTAATGTGAGTTCCGGTAACTTTTATAGATAAGAATTCTAACAAAAGTAACCACCCCGCTCTCCCTCTTTAAACCCTGTCTCCATATCATAGTATTGGGATAATTGATCTGGAGGAATCCAGTAAAATGAGGCTTCCACTCCATTACGGGTTATAAATTCTATGGGTCTATTCTCTTTAGCACGCTGTACTCTTACTTGGATCATATATTTACCCATCTTTGTTAACAGGATGCGCAATAGCGCTTTCCGTTCAAAAAATGTTGGCGGATTCCCCATGCTCTTGATAATTGATTCGTCAATTACTTTAAAGATCGCATTAGGTGCCCATTCGTTTTTCATAATTTCTTTATATGAGTCAGCCAGTAATGTAGATTCATGATCGTCAGGTAATTCAACATATAGATCCACTACTTGACCAATATCTTTAATAAGTTGGAACTCTTTTAGCTTATCAAAATCAAGTAGAACCACTCCTTCCTGCCAAAGAGTTCTTGACTTATCCGATACCCCGCCTAACATCAACTCTTTATAATATGATTTGACTAAGCTACGATATTCAATTTCAGGTATCTGTTCTTGATCGCCTAATATTTTTTCCGTTCGATCTAAGTGATGGGACATGTAGACGTATTCATGATCTTTTTCAATTTTCAAAATATAAAGCGGTTTAAAATCTCCTTTCTTTCCTTCTCGATTGATTCGTCCTGCTGTTTGAATGATCGATTCTATCGGTGCCAGATCACGAAAGCCAAGATCAAAATCGAGATCAACCCCTGCCTCGATTGTTTGTGTTGAGACCAAAACTACCGGAATTTTTTCTTTTAATCTCTTTTTTACTAAATCGATAACAGTTTTTCTCTGTTTGGGAATGATATTGGTCGATAGATAATAGATCTCAACATTAGTTGCTATCTCTCCCGATACTTTTTTCTCTTTTAGTTTGTTAAAGATGTCGATACTTCGCTTTATCGTATTCACAACAATCAATGCAGATTCACTTTGTTTCCAGACCTCTAAAATCAAGGAAACAAACGATTCACTGCTATGCGTTTCGTTTATCAATGGAACAAATTTAGTCCGTTTCAAGCCTTTAAAATATTCTTCATGATCTGTGAGTAATTCAACTGGACGTGGCTCACTCGTCTCTAATAGAAGGTCTCCCAATTCTAATAGTTTCGGCTGTGTTGCAGTCATTAAGATAAAACGAGTTCCATAGAATTGAGATATCTTGCGTAGCAATGCCCCGATTAATGGCATATATTCCTCTGGAATCGCCTGGATTTCATCTAGGATCACAATACTTCCCGCAAGCTTATTTATCTTCTTAAGCAATCGATTCTCACCCGTTAATAACGATTGAAAGAGTTGCACAAAGGTAGTTAAAACCACATCTGCTTCCCAAGATTCTACTTCCAATAGACTTTGATCAAGTGACCTCTCCTCATTGCTTTCCACATTCGCAGATGAAAAATCAGTAAAGCGATGGTGTGTGATCAGTTTTACTTCGTGACCAAAAACGCCTCTATAATCTACTTCCGTTTGCTCAATAATATTAATAAAAGGAATAGCAGTGATTATACGCGGTATATATCCCTCTTCAAGCTGAATACGCTCTTGTAAATCAAGAGCACATTGAAGTGCAGAAAGTGTCTTTCCAATTCCAGTGGGGGCAGTTAAAGTAAAGAAGCGTTGGGACTTTACCTCATCTTTCGTTAGATTCTTGATTACAGATTGTATACTCTCTCGCGCCTTGTTCCGTTGATCGTTAAGGTCAGTTTTGCCTCCATCTTTATGCTTACTCTGTAGAAATGTAATAACACGTTGCGGTGATACTGTTTTGACAAATGTTCTCTCTAATCCCACAGAATCTAGTTTATCTGCATCAATTAGTGTAGAAAAAAGATAGATCAGAACAAAATACCACTGTACGTCTGAAAATCGTCCATTTTGAAGATATATAGGTACGGATAAGAAGTTCCTTTCTTCATTGCGCAAATTCTCGATCTGTAAATAATTTAAGAATTGCTCGTAGCTAATCATTTTCTCCAATCCGAGGTCCTGGTAAATCTCTTTACCCTGTGCTATTAAGTTCTGAGACTGCTCCTCTAATCTCTCCCACATATCATCGCTATCAAATAAACCCTTTAGTGTAAGATTGCCATGATGCATGCGGACAGATAGATAGGTTAAGAATGCCCAAGAATACCGATTCTTTCTCTCCAATCCCTTTGGGAGGGAATCAAGCATCCATGGATGAAGGAAGCAAGCCGATATATGCGCATGACTCTTTAAATCTGAACTGATCCCATCGAGAAGATATTGTTGAAAATACATCGTATACTTCCCGAAATCATGTAACAAGCTTTCTAAGCGAATCACTTCGTTTAACTCCATATCGCTTAGATCACAGAAACGGACAGAAGAGGAGGTACTTTTCGCAGTCATATCTACTACCGAAAGTAAATGCTGATTTAGAGCTTGTTTGATCCCTTTATCTGGATAATAATGGGCGTAATAACTCATTTTATCACTCCTCGTATATTAGTAGTAAGAGCTCCTTCTAGAAGAATTTCCAGTCGATCCGGATCCTCTGAAATCACTCTAGATTCCTATAGGGTTTATGATAAGCCTTTCGGCTTCCTCATCAAAAATAAAATTGTTTTACCCCCTTGTCTTACCCCAACTGGTGGGGAAGCCAGAGGCGAGTAATTAAATTAAGTAAATTGAATAATATGTTGTTCTAATCTGTAGGGGGACAGCCCTCTTACGTTTATTTGTTGTACCTTTAAAACTGAATATCGAGAATGACGAAGAATGGAGGAGGCTCCAGCACTTTACTCCGTCATTTTTTATAGAATCTTTGGCCTGCTCATGGGACAATGGTGTCGACAAGCTTTTCTTAGGAAGTTTCTTTCACTCCTTGCGGGCAACTTTTGTGTACTGCTTTTTAAGCCTGCTACCCATGACTCATCATTGAATTTTCTAACCGCTGGTTGCGCCTTCCACTTAGAAGGGGGAGTAGCACCCTGATTGACTTCTATATGGAAATGAGTGCTGATGACGAGGTTGTTCTAGATGATTCCCATGGGCACCCAGGTCTAAGATTTGCTTGATTAACTACTATCAGGAGGTGATTCTATGTCGAAAATGCTAGTTGGTATAGACGTAAGCTTAAAATCTCACCATGTTCAATTCATGGACGGAGACGGAGATTCATTAGCTTCTTTTTCTGTTCCTAATGATCAAAATGGGGCAGACACCCTGATCCAAAGAATATTAGAAACAGCGAAAAAAAAGAAGCTAAACTTGTTCCAGATTGGAATGGAGGCCACCTCAAACCTTGGTTGGCATCTTGCTCACTATCTACGAGAACAACTAAAGGGATACGAACCTTCCTTTCAATCACATGTATACGTCTTAAATGCGCGTAAAGTGGCTCGTTTTAAAAAAGGGTATGACACTCTAGTTAAGAACGACCGCATTGATGCCTGGGTTATCGCAGACCACCTGCGTTTCGGACGACTGCCTATGGAAATGAAAGATACGATTCAGTATGAAGCCTTGCAGCGTTTGACAAGAACCCGATTTCATTTGATGCAAAATATTACAAGGGATAAAATTTACTTCCTTAACCAAGTCTTCTTAAAATTTAGTGGACTTCGTCAGGATAATCCCTTTTCTAATATGTTTGGATCCACAAGTTTAGCGGTTATTGAAGAACTAGAGCCTGAACAAATTACCCAAATGTCCATGGAAGAACTCATTCAATTTCTTCAAGAGAAGGGAAAAAATCGCTTCGAAAATCCGGAAGAAATTGCAAAGTATCTTCAAAAACTTGCTCGCTCATCATATCGTCTAAATAAAGCAATGGCCGATCCAGTCAACATTTCACTTTCCGTTTCTTTAAGTGTAATTAGACATATGGAATCCGAAGTGAAACGGCTTGATCGTGAAATTGCCAAACTCATGAAAGGCATCCCACAGACGTTAACCTCAATAAAAGGGGTTGGGGATGTTTATGCAGCTGGTCTTATTGCTGAGATTGGCGACATCAAACGATTTAAAAATCATCATGCTTTAGCTAGTTACGCTGGCCTTAGATGGAGTCAGTATCAATCTGGTGAATTCGAATCGGATGATACGAATCGATTAAATTCTGGAAACAAGTATCTACGATACTATTTGATACAGGCAGCTGATAAAGTTCGTCAACATGATTCCGAATACAGAGCGTTTTACCAAAAGAAATATAACGAAGTCCCTAAACATCAACACAAAAGAGCACTCGTCCTTACTGCTAGAAAATTGGTACGATTGGTGTATTCGCTACTAAGCACCAATCAATTGTACACACCACCAGAAAGGAGAAATTAATCAACTTTCGATTATTTCACATCCTTCGAGCAGAGCCTCACAAGCAAAATTTCAATAACAAAAATTGGTAATTAGGTGAGGGCTATTTGGTATACCCTTTTTTAAGGGATTTTTACTTCTATCCCAAAATAATTTCCAATTCTTTATTTTTTTGTGCTTGACATATTACCGCTGGGCTTTATACGACAAAGGCATCGGAAGCATTCCAAAACCGATGCCAATTCGATTTATTCCATCCATGTAATATGATTCCCATTGCTTAACTTCACATGCTTTGCTACTTCCGCCTTAATTGGATTTGATAATAGATTGATAACCATATCGCCCTTACCCATCTCTGTTAGTCTACGATTCTGATCAAACTCGAGCGGTATGTCTTCTTTTATCAGGCGATAACTAGAGTCAGCTGTATATGTCATCTCCAATCTTGTTATATTTTTGGCAGGAACTACAGAAGAAAGCTCAATACTCCTTGAAGCAGACTCTTCTTCCCCTTCTAACTCGCCTTCAAACTGCAACCAGCCAAGATGTGAGGCTGATCCAAGTGCCAGAGAAATACCATAACTGGAATAACCATACCGAGTGCTTTGAAAAAGTTGACTCAATTTCTCCATTACTTCCTTATCTTGATGATACATCCAGACTTGATAGTCGATAATTCCAGAGCGAATATTCTGAGGTAAAATATACTCCGTCGGCGTCTGGCTATGATGCTCCTTTGATCCGTTAAAGTCATTTAGACTCTTAACCATAAGTAAGTTCATCTTTTGAACCTGTTTCTTGATTGGTGCTCGATTGGCAACTGCAATCTTACATTTATCGAGAGAGAAAAGATCATAATAGGTATCTCGCTCATAACCTAGTAAGCCAGCTATTATTCCAGTTATCGTTGTCCTAGGCGGAATGGAATAGGTAAGTGCAGAAGAATTGGAGTAATAACGACGAAAGTGTGCCATTTTACCTTGTAAACGAAATGTTAGGAGTTTCATTGTAACCCTCCATCTTAGTTAGTGACTGGAGCCCAAAGATCAACCACTTCATACTCTGGAATATTGAGCAAATGCTCCTTATTGGCATAGGGATGGAACCAGCCGATGACTTGATCAATATAGCCCCGAACCTTCATCTCGTCAATCACCTTTGTTAATTCGTGAAAATCGACATACAGGTCTTGAAGGCTGCGAATGGCTTTTTGTTCATACTGCTCTGACACTTTTAGAAAACGGCGAAGATCTCCTAAGTAGCCGTCAAAGTTAGGATTATAGATCACTTCTAGGTAGAAGAGAGGAGCCTGTCCCTGTTTGCTATCGGTCTGATTCGCCATCATTCCTTGAACAAGCGATTTGCGGAATAAATCACGGTCTTCTTCCGTCATTCCAGTATTACGTGCACTAAATTTATTAACCGTTCCATAATGAGCAACTAAAGCATAGTAAAGTTTATGCTTCTTACCAAATGTAGAAGAATCATCATTCATGATCGAGGTGATTGTATTTGATTTGACCAGTTCGGCTGGATGCAGGGAATACCCCCATGTGATCTGAACAGATCCTGTATATGTTCGTGTAACATCACCCACCGCCATTGCACTACCAAAAAGACGGATGTCGATTAGAGATTTTTTAATTATCTGGGTTAAAAAGAGATTGTTAACATCAGAGATTAACTCCTTTTTCTTTTTATCCTTTTTAATTTTCTCACTTAATTCTGCATAAGTTTTTATACCATCTAACTCCAATTCCTTCCACAGTTGAGCTAGTTGATCATCCCCATCTAGCAATTCATCTAATTGTGTCTGATCACCTAGCCATTGGTTATAAACTTCTTCAAACATCTTATCCATTGGCACCTTCTTATCTGCCAACGTATCAACAAAAATTGGAAAACCCTTTTCTTTCAGAAAGTCACGGATGTCGCGTTTACGTCGAGCATCACTAACTAATACAGTTGACGTCTCATAATCCATACGCGGCTTGTTCTCCTGATCCGGGTCGCCATTGGGATTGGTCATCACAGCTTCAAATGCAAAAATAAAATCGCTATTTTGTTTAACAACCATCTTAATTATTCCTCCTTATATCGCATAATGCGTTTTATTCTTCAATAGACTCAATATCTGATTCAGCTTCAATTGATGCAATTTCGGCTTTGGATAGGTCTGGTGCCATATTTCCTACCATATAAGCATAGCCAGCCATAATATAAAATACATTGGCATGATCACTTAAGGGCCAGTCTTTACGTAATACTCCATGATAATGATGATAGCGATTCATTAGATGTTCAGAGAAAAGCGTCATTTTGTTATACTGCCGTAATTTCTCAATAATTTCTTTATATAGTCTTAGAATTTCGTGTTGATCCATCCCTTGGAATTGGATCTTCTTTAAGATTGGCTTAGTTTTGTGTTCCTTTTGATACTGAGCTACAGCAACACGATGCAGCAATGTACCAAGGAAAAAGAGAGCTTTTGCTTCACTTGTAAACCCTTGCTGAGCAATAAAGTTCTCCATTTCATTGATACTACTTAAATATTTTGAATTGTTGTTTGCTTCATTCATCTTCTCACCCTCCTTATCGCTCTTTTGAAAGAATGGTTTATTTAAAATGTTTAATGCTTGTAAAGTCTGCATAAATACGAGATAGCTCATCACAATTCTCTTAATAAAAAAATTTTCCAGTTCATTTTTATGATAAAAATCGAATTTAAGATTTTTATAGTTATCTATTCTATTCTTGGAAAGCTGTCGCATTCCCTTATCGAGCGCCTCAGATGCATAAGCATAGATCGTTTCACGCTCAACCAAATAGCCTGATAAGATCGCTTTATACATTGAGAGTACTCGTCCAACATCTACTTGACCTTTATCTGATTCTCGAACTGGGATGATGTGATAAATACTGCCCAATGAGAATCCTTTGATGTGAGGTTTGATTTGATGAGCAAAACTACTAAACATACGATTCAACAATAGAAAACGAGACACAGGAACATCTTCAAACGAATCCAATAGAGTCACTGATTTGCCATCCGTTCGATAGACGATAAAATGAACAATATATTGGCTCTGTTCCATCTCTTTGCTTTCTGCCTCAACATTCTTCAGCCATTCTTCCGCATCTTTACTTTTAAAAGCAAAGTCTATATGATCTTTAATTTTGGTTATGTAATCATAGTCAAAGGAATCTAACAGACCTTCTGGTAGAATAAAAACACGTTCACGAGCAATCCTTCCCACCAGGCGCTGCTCTATCGCATTTTCCCCAGCTAACAGATCTTGATAACATTCTCCACAAAATGAGTAAACATCATCATAGTTTGTTCCACTTTTATGATAACGAGATGAATTGATTGTAGTTGTTGTGAAAAATTTATTAATGCCAGATAGACTAAACTTAGTTGAGTTCTTAATGGAGACATCTGCCTTTTTCGCATGGCAAAGATAGCAAACTCGCTCTTCTTGTTCATGGGTAACTTTATTAACTTTTGTAACTGACACTCCAATTTTATTTTTTCTCATTACAAATTGAATATAATCTGGATGCTGAGAGATGATCGTTTTCTCACCATTTTTATGAACTCTTGGAATAATTAAGAGATATTTATTTCGTTTATGATCATCCTCACGAAGATACTGAATGAATGCATCGCCCTTGTACTCTTTTCCATTTAGAATGATAGCTTTCTTCTCTTTGTTTATTTCAATACTTGTCTCTTTACTAGGCGGAAAATAGATTCGTTCTAATTGAACATTACCCTCTCCTAACTTATCTCCTAAAGTAACAAGAGAGTTCTCCTGCAACTCTAGAATCAGTTGTGCTAGCTCACACTCCTCCATACTCTGTTGTTTAAGCGAGATAAACAAATCATTCCATACAGTAGTTAATAGATAATAAAGAGAGCCTACTTCACGCACTACATAACTTTGAGACGAGGCACCAGGATTATTGCCAAAATAGTTAAATGCCTTAGGCTGCTGCTCATTATAGGGCAATGGATCATCAAAAAAAATCTGATTGCGATCCAAATCGAAGGTCATAAAAAGAATATAGGCCTGTTCATTTTCCTTTAAATTCAGCTTAGGTGTCTTAATTCTTGAATCTAGTGGCTGTTGATTACGCCTTTGTTTTGCACCGATATAGGCTGTTATTTGTGGTAAATTCATCTTCTCACCCCACTTTATTAAACTACTTTATTATCTCCACTAATCCGCATCCCATCGAATTCTTTGATCCTAGACCCACATCAATAGCCGTCTGTAATATTTTCCGATCCCCTTTTAAAATAAAGCGACCCGAATATCCTTTAATAATGGTTTCATGACATTTTTTTATGTATTTTATTACATTTTGTTTATGTTGACCGATTGGCTTAAAGGTTGTTTCTGTAAATGGGTAGTCTTCTCCATAAAGTATTTTCCCTTTCCGTAATAGGTTTTGAATAACAATTGTTTTAAAATCTTCTTCTCGCGGTTCAAAATATGCAGTATATCTTCGTCCATCTGGTCGATTCATTGTGGAATAAGCTACGACAGGTGAAAGCGTTTGAATGAGAAGTTCATCTTGATCAACCATAGGGATATCAATATCAAGTGATTCTACTTTCAATAATTGATTCCCTATACGAAATCCATCCTTTAATAAAATTTGTGTTATGTCATGAACAAATTCGTGTACTGGAGAAGTAATGATTAATCTAATAGCGTTTTCAAATTGAATCTTTTGCTCATGTCGTAATATTTTGTATTTTCCCAAAATACGAGAAAAAGCAAACAATTTGAATTGACGATTATCAATGATGAATCCACTATTGTGTAGAAAATTTGATAATTGTGGGCTAAGATTATGATAAATCGCAGATTGAATGAGAGCGTTATGATGTACTGGTAAAATAATGTGCGAATTACTTCCCGATAGTGTAATTGTAAAACGCATTATTCCCCTCCTTCTCAACTCCTAAGAAAATATTCTCCATCTTATTATCTTTACCCTTCTATTTATTTAAGAATTCTAAAAAATTTTAGTTCTTTTAATTTTATCGAGTAATACCTTTAACTACATATCACTATATGAAGCTATAACCAACAAAACCAGTAGCAAACATATAGCTCTGATACATATACGGTTATTGGTACGCATTTCAATTCTACTTAAGTAAGATAAAAACAGTAACGTGTAATGCTATTCATTATTCTTTTCTATAATTTTCTATATTTCAATGAAAATATCCTTCTTTTAGATAAGATTCCTATCATAAAATTGACAATCAGTTTGGATTCAATTAAAATTTCAATGAAGTATATTTTGGTTTTTTGGGGTGAGATGAAATGATTTTGTCTGGACGCCGAAAGCAATTTCTGCAAAAAATAATCGATCTTTACAAAAAAACAAATGTCCCTGTTCATTATGAGACATTAGCTAAAGTGATAGGTGTCAATAAAAGGACGGCATACGATATGATGATGGAACTCGAAAAAAATGGCTATCTCATCCGTGGTTATTCAGTGAATCCTGGTGAAAAAGGGCGATCCCAAGTTGTCTTTCAACCATCAGCAAAGGCTACAAATCTATTTGATTTTAAACATTCTGATAACATATCTCAAGAGGAATGGAATAAAATTAAAAAGAGCATCTATGAATTTTTGAATAATAAGCACCATTATAGTTTTCGTACTACGATTGAAAAGATGTTAGAAGAAATTTCAAAAGTTCAGGTTCAAATATCATTTTGTGCATATATTATTGGACTTTTTCTTGTTTATCTTAAAAATATAGGGGGAGAAATCGAGTCATTAATCAAAAGTATGGTTCAAAATGCTCCAACAAATGAAATGGGAGTCACTATGTTTGTCGGAACGGTGGTTGGTACAATCATCCAAACAATGAATCATGAAATAGGCATTGAAACTACTGATTTGGTCGTAAAGTTTCTAAAAACGATCAATGACCTTTCTGAGGATGAGAAGAGAATGCTCTCTCATTTTCTAAATGAAGCTCTTGCTTAATGGTCAAGGTATATTACTTGACCATTTACTAGATTATTTTTTTGGTCTTTTGTGTTATTTTTGTTTTTATTGAAAGATCAATCAGAGGAGGTGGTATACGGTAGTGTTTGAAAAAGCTAAAAATTTTATTTCTTAGGGTAGGTGATTTCTATGCTTGAAGCTTTTGGGAAATTCGTAGTGAAAAGTAAACTATTTATTATTCTCTTTTCTATCATCCTTGTATTTCCTGCCTTGATTGGAATGATGAGAACACCAATCAATTATGATATTTTTGCTTATCTTCCAGAAAACCTTCCTTCTGTACAAGGCCAAAACATTATGAATAAAACGTTTGGATATGGCGGTACAGGTATATTGATGGTGAAAAATAAAACAGATGTAGAAGTGGAAAATTTAAAAGAAAAAATAGAAAAAGTAGATGGCGTGGAAACGGTCAACTGGATTACCGATTTGGCTGATCTTACTTTACCTCGTGAATTTTTACCAGAAGATTTGGTTAATCAATTTTACGCTAATGATAGCACAATGATGCAGATTCAATTTCAACAAGAAGCTGCGTCGGAAAAAACCTATCATTCTGTACAAGAAATTAAAAAAATTCTAGGGCCAAATGTATACTTTGCGGGTACTCCACCTATGCTAACCGAACTACGTCAACTGCTTGAAAGTGAAATGTTTGTTTATTCGGCATCAGGAATTGGATTTATTTTGGTGCTTTTGGGATTGACATTGCCGTCGTTTATCATCCCTATTCTTATTCTTTTCTCAATTGGGGTTTCTATCATCTACAACTTAGGCTTCCCATATTATGTTGGTAGTTCAATGTCATATATCACTGCGGCGATTGCTGGAGCCTTGCAACTAGGGGTGACAATGGATTTTTCCATTTTTCTCGTTCATCGATATGAAGAAGAACGTAAGAATAAAGAAAAGAATGAAGCGATGATCGTTGCGATTAAACGTACAGCATTGGCTATTTTGACGAGTTCGGCAACAGCAGTAGCTGGTTTCCTTGCCATGGTTCCAATGGCATTAGGGATTGGTCAAGATTTAGGGATTACAATGGCAAGAGGTGTAATATTTAGCGTTTTATTGATTTTGACATTATTGCCGTCATTAATCTTAGTATTTGATAAGTGGATTCAAAAAGTGCAACATCCTGTGTTTATCCCTAGTTTTCAACGATTGGCCCAAGTGGTGACTCGTAAATATAAAGTGATATTTGTCGTCTTTTTGCTATTGTTTATTCCAGCAGTCATTGGGTTGAAAAACGTCAATGTTATTTATGATATCGATCAACTTATGCCAAAGAGTTTAGATTCAATTAAGAATCTGGATGTTATTAAAAAAGATTTCCCATCTACTGATTCGGCTTTCTTGGTTATGGATCAGACTCTTTCTGATCAAGATCGGATCACTATAAAAAAACAAGTTGAGAATATGGATGGGATCAAGAAGGTAATTAGCTATGATACGTTTGCAGATCCAACGATTCCTTCAGAATTTATTCCTGAAAATTTAAAAACGATGTTTATGAGGGACAATTACATTTATATGTTGGTACAAATGGAGTATGGATCGTATGACGAACGAACCACTCAGGCGATTCAACAGATCAATAACATGATTAAACCCTATGAAGGTCATATCTATCTCACAGGTCAATCGGTGTTACAAAACGATCTAACAAAAACTGTACAAGATGACATTAAAAAAGTAGATTTGATTTCTATAGTGGCCGTATTATTAATCATTGCTTTAGCCCTTCGCTCGATTGCATTGCCGGTGATATTGGTGGGTGGAATTGAGTTAGCCATCTATTTTAACCAAGGACTTGATTTTTACCTTGGACGCTCGATGCCGTTTATCGGTTCATTCGCCATCGGTGCGATTCAACTTGGAAGTACGATCAACTATGCCATTTTGCTAGTGACCCGTTATAAAGAGGAATTAGAAAATTTATCAAAGGTAGAAGCGATGTATCGGGCTTTAAAAGCGAGTGGAAAAGCAATCTTAAGTAGCGCTCTTGCTTTATTTGCTGCAGTGATTGGAATTTATATATTCTCTGACATTAGTTTACTGAGGGACTTAACATTTATGATTGCTCGTGGTGCGATTATTTCTTTAGCTGTCATTCTTATCTTGTTACCAGCCGTATTGCTTACATTAGAAACATTTACATCAAAACTAACGCTTGGCTGGCCAAAAATAAAAATGGAAAAGCAACAAAAGAGAACAGTAGAATCTATTGATTTAGCAAAATAATGATTTGAATCGGCAACGGTTTTTGTGAAATCAACATATATGGAGAGGAGAAATGAAAATGAAAGTGATAAAAAAAGCAATCCCTGTATTAACGGCTTCTATCATTTTCTTAACGCCCGTAACTGGAACTTTTGCTGCATCTCCAACAGATGTGACCGATCGAGAAACAGTTTATAGTTTGCTTAATCCTGATGGTACAGTGAAGAAATCGATTGTTGTCGATTGGTTGCAATTAAAGGGAAATGGAAATGTAACCGTGAAGGATATAGGACAGTTAAAAAATCTTAAAAATGTAAGTGGTACAGAGAAACCTTCGATACAGGATGGACAAATTATCTGGAATACTCAAGTTAATGGCGAAAAGTCTATTTATTATTCTGGTGAAACCAACCAACAACTCCCGGTTGATGTATCCATTAGCTATTATCTAGATGGGCAAAAAATGGATGCTGCCTCCATCGCGGGGAAAAACGGTACGGTTAAAATTGAAGTAAAGTTAAAAAATCTTCTTAAACAAAATAAAACGATAACCTATCAAGGATACAATGGAGCAAAGCAAAGCGTAAAGACAGATTTGGTGACACCAATGTTGTCCCTTGTATCTATTAATATTCCAAGTGATCATTTTACAGATATGAAACTTGGGGATGCCATCACTGTGATGACAGGAAAACAGCTGAATGCGACTTGGATGGTTGTACCTAATCCTGAAGAAACGATAACACTTGAAATGAAGGGGACAGATATTGAATTTGAACCTATAACGATTACTCTCATTCCAAAACTCCCTTCAGTACCAGAAGTGCCAGTAAAAGGACAATTGGAACAATTAACTAGTGGTGTTCAACAAATTTCTACCGCGTTAGAGCAATTTGGCAATGGGGCGACTCAATTAGCAAATGGTCATCGTCAGTTAAAGAATGGTTTAAATGGACTATCACAAGGGATTGATCAACTGATTCAAGTAAATCAGGCGCAAACTGCCCTTTTGAAGCAGTCGCTCGATACGAATCAGCAAATTCTTGCTATAGCACAACAATTAGCTGCACAAAAACCAGAAGATCAAAGTTTACAGATGCTTCTTCAAGCGGTTCAAGGAGAGCAACAAATGTTAACGGTACTAGCTAATGGAGGAATGTTGCAAGGACAACCATTTCCTGGTTTAAATACGATGAATGAAGGATTAAATCAATCAAGAGCTGGGGCTGATCAGTTAGCGACTGGTGCAGATCAATTGGAGAAAGGGATTCTTAATTTTGGAACTGGAATCACGAAATTGTCGGGTGGAGTCGCTGAAATGAAGAATGGATTGATCACTGGATTGGATAAACTGTATGAAGGAGAAGCAATTTTGGATCAATCCATAGCAGCTGCTGAACAATATAATACATTTCTTGGTAAACCAGAGGGAGCAAATGGTGAAGTACGGTTTATCTTAAAAACAGATGCGATAAAGAAAGGACAAACAAAAGGATCACCAGAGCAAAAAACAATTGGAACAACGGAGAATAAGAAAGTGGAAAGTACCTCATTCTTTGATAAAATCATCAAATTTTTTACAAATTTATTTTAAGCATTTTGCATAATAATAAAAGATCAACAAATTTTTAGTAACGAAAGGAAAGAATCAGCATGAAAGTGGGAATCTCATTAGGGGGTGGAGCGATACGCGGCTTATCTCATATAGGAGTGTTAAAAGTTTTTAAACAGCATCAAATTCCGCTTGATTTTATTATAGGTACCAGTATGGGTGGTGCCATTGGTGGATTGGTTGCTGCGGGAATAGATATTGAAGAAATTGAGGAATTTGTACTTTCAACTCCATCCTATCGGTTAATCGATATTGGAATTTTAAAACGTGGAATTTTTGCCGGAAACAAAATTTACTCAATACTTATTCAATTATTGGAACAAAAAGGACTTGGAGATTTGAAAATTGAAGACCTGAAGATTCCCTTTCGGGCTGTATCTGTAGATTTAATTAAAGGAAATATTTTTGTTTTTGACAAAGATAGTCTGGTTTTGGCGATACGGGCGACTACATCAGTGCCAGGCGTTTTTTCCCCTGTTCATTATAAAGATATGGTGTTGGTGGACGGGGGAGTTTTGAATAACCTCCCAGCAGATTTATTGCGTGCAGCTGGTGTAGACGTTGTTGTTGCCGTTGATGTTGAAAAAGAACATGAAGAACAAGAACCTAGTAATCTTTTGGAAGTCATTTATCGGGCATATACGATCATGACAACAGAACAACGACGAGCGAATCTTAAATATGCGGATGTAGTGATTCGACCAGAAGTTGGACATATTTTTGCGTTTGACATTGGGAAAATTCGTGAATGTATAGAAGCAGGAGAACGAGAAGCTCATAATAAAATTCATGAAGTGATCTCATTGTTAAAATAAGTCTTAAATGGAGGTTATGATGATGAAAAATTTTCTTAGTATCGAAAGAAGATATTCAACATAAAAAAATATTCATAATCTAGTGTTGACTTGCATATATTATTGTAGCCTATATTGGAGGTGAACTGTTTAACATGAATATCTTTCGCGATATGATCAATTATGTTGGGATTGCTAATTCCGAGGATTATCCTGAAACACCAATTTGTTTTAAGCAGTTTACACTTAATGAAAAAATAAATGTACCAGAGCAAAAACCTGATATTGAACAAATTCTCAAAGTTATGTCTATTGTTAAAATCATTAATAAAAGATTAATAAAAACACCGTATAATAAAAAAATTATAATTGATGGTGTAGTGAAACAAATATTTGTGTATACTGCTGCAACACCTGAACAATCCGTGCATTCCTTTAATAATGAGATTCATTTTTGTGAAATGATCATAATTGATAACGAAGTGAATGAGGATTTAAAACAATTAAAAATAAAAATTGTGGTGGAAGATATTCATGTTTTCCACCACGATTTAAGAAATATTCAAGTAAGCAAAGTTTTATGTGCAATCATAGAATTTGATCATTATCTTCCTCCTCCTCATTACGATGAAGAGGAAGAATAATTATTTTAGTACCGTTTGTAAAAGTGTATTTAGCGTAGTCCAAACAAACAATGTTACACATTTATTAATAGTGCGTGGATCAAGAAGATTCACTTCAACGTTTTCAATAATTACATTTACTGGTCCTGCTAGTATATCTTTGAGTGAAAGTCCTAATGAAGTTAGTAATTGCTCAACGGTAGATCCTGCAGGAATCACTAGTGGTATATTAATGAATGTACAGAACGGATGTTCATAATGGGATGAATGAACAGATTGTTCAGGCACACCCGCTGTGTAGACAACTTTTTGTCTCAATATACCTTCTACGATGACTTTAACTCCAGTAGGGGTTAGTATTGTTCGGTTATCCGTTACTATTGCCTCGACTAAAACAGAAATGATTTGTTCTACATTAGGTTTAGCTTCAGGAATGGTTAATCTCTCTTGAATTGCTATTTCATTATTGGGGTTTAATGGGCCGATAACTGGAAATTCACTAGGATCCGTAATTCCAATAATTTGAACAAAATCTCTCTGTGCCAATTTTAACACCTCCCTCTATCGCATGTAATTTATTTTATGTTTTTGAAAGAAAGAAGATATAATGAAACAGTCTATTTTTAATTTGGTTTAGCTAGGGAAAGGTTGAGAGGAAACAAATTCATGACGATAAAAATTTTAGTAGATGCTGATGCAATGCCTGTAAAAAAAGAAATTGTAAATGTAGCAAAAGAATTTCATTTACCGGTTATAATGTTTGCCGATACGAGTCATTTGATTGATGATGGTTATTCCAAAGTCATCACCGTTGATAAAGGAAGAGATTCAGTTGATATGAAGCTCGTCCAATATGTCAAAGCAAATGATATTGTGATCACGCAAGATTATGGCGTTGCTACCATGGTATTAGCGAAGCAGGCTTTTGCCATGCATCCTAATGGGTTCTTATTTCAAGCTGATAACTTAGATCAACTCCTATTTGAACGCTATCTCTCACAAAAATCACGAAGAGCGGGAATAAAAACCTCTGGACCAAAAAAACGTTCCAAAGGTGCAAATCATCTATTTGAATTTGAATTTCGCAAACTAGTTCAACGAGTTTATTTTATGATAAAGTGAAACATCATCCCTTCGTTCTGTGTTTGCTAAGAAAAAAATAGATCACCAGAAGAACCAGAATTATAAAACCTATTGGCAATGAATAGTTACGCAACGTCATCACAATCATTGACAAATTTCCTCTAAATACTTTGCTCAAAAAGAGAATAAAAAAACTCCATGGAATAATCCCTGTAAATGTGAGTATGGTATAGCGCCAATAGGGAACTTTCCCAATCCCTGCAACATAAGAAATATACATTCCTATCGTAAATGGACGTGTAAGACAAATACTCCATTCCCCATAGCGCTTAAACCAAAACTTTGCTTTCGCCAGCTGTTTACTAAATTTCTTTTGAATTTTTTGTTCTAATTTAAAACCGATCATATAGGGTATATAACTAGCAACGGTAAAGGTTAAACTCATCCCTATAGCCAGCCAAATCATCTCTTGTTTGGTTGGGTTTAAAAGGTATCCATAGCTAACAATGAAAATGAGAGATGGTAATGGAAGAGTTGAACCTTTAATAAACATGGCTATAAATAGGCCAATCATTCCAATGTCATTGAGATAATTCATGATAGTTTGTAGCATGTTTATTCCCCAATCGATGATTCTAACATCATATTTGATTTCATTATATTCTTACTTATTTATCTCAATTATTTTGGCCAATTTTTACCTATTAAATGTAATGTAATAATATTTGAACAGGGATTTTATTTCTGAATGTTCCTTCTGATTATTTAAAAAGAGATGAGTTTCACTAGGCTGTGTTTGCGCGATCACTCTTCCATTTCTAATAGAATTGGATACGGGCACTTGACGGCGAATCGCATCATATGAATTTTTAGCAGGAAGGATGATAAGATTCCCTTGTTTTCCTACTTAAACCACCTTAACAACCACATAATTCCTGACAACACTAGACTCAACACAATACTAGTCATTACCGGAAAATAAAAGCTGAAGTTTTCTTTTTTAATCACAATATCTCCTGGCAACCTGCCCAATGACAAGAATCGACCACCAAATTGCCAGATCACTCCGATTACAATCAATAGAATTCCAAGACTAATGAACAATTTAGACATTGGATTCATCAGGAATACTCCTTCCTAAATGATGATACGCTGCGTTGGTTACCATTCTCCCTCTAGGTGTTCGTTGCAGAAAACCAATCTGCATCAAATAAGGTTCATACACATCTTCAATCGTATTTGACTCTTCACCAATCGATGCGGCTAATGTATCTAAGCCAACAGGACCACCTTTGAAATTATCAATGATGGTGGTGAGTAGTTTATGGTCGATATGGTCTAAACCCAAACGGTCTACTTGAATTTGTTCTAAGGATGATTTGGCTACTTCTTCTGTAATCATCCCATCAGCCACTACTTGTGCAAAGTCTCGAACTCGTTTTAATAAGCGATTGGCTACCCTTGGTGTTCCTCTTGAACGCAAAGCAATCTCTTTGGCTGCATCTCCTACTATTTGCACATCTAGTAAATCAGCAGCCCTCGTGACGATATAGCTTAATTCCTCTACCGTATAATATTCTAAACGACTTACTACCCCAAAACGATCACGAAGTGGAGAAGACAATAGACCTGCTCTGGTGGTTGCACCTACTAAAGTAAACTTAGGTAGATCTAATCGCACAGATCTTGCACTGGGTCCTTTACCGATAATAATATCTAGCGCAAAATCCTCCATCGCCGGGTATAAAACCTCTTCTACACTACGGTTTAGACGATGAATTTCATCGATAAATAGAACGTCTCCTTCTTGGAGATTGGTTAAAATCGCTGCTAGATCCCCTGGGCGTTCAATGGCAGGACCCGAAGTAGTGCGAATACCTACTCCCATTTCATTAGCAATAATATTAGATAACGTTGTTTTTCCAAGTCCAGGCGGTCCATACAATAGTACATGGTCAAGGGGTTCATTGCGCAATTTGGCAGCCTCAATAAAGATCTTTAAGTTTTCCTTTGCTCTAGTTTGCCCAATATATTCAGATAAAAAACGAGGACGTAGGCTAAATTCTACGGTTTGATCTTCTGACAACATTTGTGATGAAATAACGCGATCCTCCATTGCCCTTTCCTCCTATTCCCTCATCAATATGATCAATGCTTGCTTAATCAGGCGGTCAAGAGATTGGCCACTTTCAATCGAATCTTGCAAAGCTTTTACTGCTTTTTGAATCTCTTGATCATGATAGCCAAGCGATTTCAAGGCTTCTATCAATTCAGATCCTGCCTGTAATTCGCTAACCACCTTTAGATTTTCTTCTTCTATTTTAGCAGATGGCATTCCTTTAAAGGTTAATCCCTTGACTTTATCCTTTAAATCTAGAATGATTCTTTGGGCGGTTTTCTTTCCTACTCCAGGCATTTTGGTTAAGGTTTTCTCATCTTCTGTAGCAATAGCCTGAATCACCTGATTTGGATTGCCTTGACCTATCATCGCTAGTGCGCCTTTAGGGCCAATCCCAGAAACACTTAACAATAGGCGAAATAAATAACGTTCTTCTTTTTCTTGAAAACCAAATAATCCCATCCAATCTTCACGAAAATAATGATGAGTATGTACGAAGCAATCTTGGTTTAACAAAGCTTGATAGCTTTCAGGGCGAGGGACAAAGATTTGATAGCCAATCCCATTCACATTGATTACAATGTAATCCTCTTCAATTCCAACCAAAATTCCTTGAATAAAATCGATCATTTGCTATTCCCCTTATTGATGATTGCTGTCATTTTTGCAGAATGAACATGGCAGATGGCAATAGCCAAAGCATCGGCTACATCATCTGGCTTAGGTACTTCCTTTAGACTAAGATACATCCTAACCATTTCTTGTATCTGTTTCTTTTCTGCTCTCCCATATCCAACAATCGCTTGTTTTATTTGTAATGGTGTATACTCAAAAATTGGAAGATTTGCTTCCACGGCAGCAAGCATAAGAACACCTCTAGCTTGGCCAACTGTAAAAGCTGTCGTTACGTTTTTATTAAAATATAGTTTTTCAATCGAAACAGCCTCTGGTTGATAGTTCTGAATAATTTCTTTTGCTGCATCATAAACCTGTTTTAAACGAATTCCTGTATCTAAACCTGCTTTGGTTTGGATACTACCATATTGAAGAGGACGAATCTGATTTCCCTCTTTTTTGATCACACCAAAGCCGACGATCGCAATTCCTGGGT
This sequence comes from Tepidibacillus infernus, assembly GCF_048898065.1. Classification (NCBI taxonomy): domain Bacteria; kingdom Bacillati; phylum Bacillota; class Bacilli; order Caryophanales; family Bacillaceae; genus Tepidibacillus; species Tepidibacillus infernus. Next base: position 353,047 of record NZ_JBLWFI010000001.1, on the reverse strand, counting down.
CAAAACCTAATATAATCACACTATTTCCCCCATAAATGTATACGAACATATATTTTCATATGCTGATTATATCAGAAAAAAGCAAACAAAAAAAGCCACTTATTAGCGGCTTTCGTTATCATCCATTGAAAATTCACTGTAGGTCGATAAAATACTATTATATTCTGCTAAATCTCGAATTGGAATTCCTTGATGTAATTGTTCGATCGGTTCAGAAGGAAGCGCACTTTCCAAACTATCAATATCAATTCGGAAAAAAGTTTCGATCACTTCATTCTCATTTGGAGTACCTTGATATAAGGTAAAATAACCATCTGGGCTTAGACCAAAATAAGCACCATTCTTAATCTTTGGCGATAAATCTTCAAGGTACCTCTCCATCTTGATTTCCTGATCTGTTTTTGCAATGATTTTCCAACCAGCATATTTTTGTTCTAATTCTGTGAGTGAAGTATAACTTTCATTTTTCGTTTCTACCAAATCTTCACCTACAACATAGTGAGTGACCATCACTAGTTTTGTGTTAATCGGTGAGGTTACCTCTTGAGCCAGTGGTTCAGTTGCATCACTGTTTGGTTCTTCACCCTTTTCAGTTAAAAGAGGATAAAAGCCAATGGCCAATGCAATAAGAAGTAATGTAATCAAATATGAATATTTTGTTTTATGATTCCCGAAAAACATAGAAAAAAACTCCTTTTTTGGTCTTTTTTTTATTCATAACCAAAAAATAAGGAGTTTATACCTACAATGTGAATGTAATTAGAAAATTAGTTAAATGCCAGGCATCAGTAACCGTTTATGCTCACTATTACGATGGAGTCGTTCGATTTCCTCAATCACTTCTGGTTTTCCTTTCCCAGTTAACAAATATCGATCTAAGTCTTCATATGTAAAGCCCATCTCTTGTTCATCGGTTTGACCTGCCCATAAATCTGCTGAAGGGGCCTTGGTGATAATTTGCTTAGGAATACCTATATATTCTGCTAAAATTCGAATTTGATGTTTGGTCAAACTAGAAACTGGGTTAAAATCTGCTAATCCATCGCCACCCTTTGTCATATAGCCCACATAGATCTCTGAATAGTTACAGGTATCAGAAACAAGGTATCCTAATTGTCCTGCGATTCCATAAAGAGTGGTCATTCGGAGTCTAGCTTTTGTATTCCCCTTTGCCAAATCATTTAGTTTTTCTATCTTTTCCATTTCCTTTGTAATGGCATCGAAGGCAGGGCCTACATCCACCGTAACCAACTTTAAATTGATCGCTTCTACTAGTGCCTTTGCATCCTTTTCATGTACAGGACTAGAATAGGCAGGCATCCAGATTCCAAGCACATTCTCTTTTCCTAAGGCTTTTATACATAATGCTGCAGACACCGCACTATCGATCCCACCGGAAATCCCGACAACTGCTCCTTTTGCATGAGCACTTTCGATATACTCACGGATAAAATCTGTTCTTTTTTTTACATCTTCTTCGATATTTTCTAGGTAGGCTTCTAGTTTTTGTTGAAAAATATCCATGGAACTTCCTCCTTTTGTTTAGGCTTGTCTTTTATTCATTACCAAAATCATACACAAGTTTGTAGCTTGTTTCAAATCAAATTCTTTTATTGCTAATCAAATCCTTACAATTTCTTTTTGATATTGTGTAAAACGATCCCATTCCTCCATATAATGGTTCATCATTTTGCTAACATTCTTTCTTCTATATTTTTCTGGTCTTTTATATACACCAAGACTTTCACGAAAAAATTCATTAGGATATAAAGATAATTGATGAATCAATTTTTTCTCCTGATCCCTTAGTTTATGATTCTGTTGGTATTGTTCTTCCATCTGTTGAAATATATTCAAATCCCATTCCCACTCAACCATCGCTCGATTGAATAACTGCCAAACATCTAATATCTGTACTTCATAACCAGCTAAATCAAAATCAATCATCGATGTTTTTTCTCCAATTAAAAAGTTGTGACTAGCTACATCCCTGTGGGCTAACATTCGATTGTCTATTGCTTCTTGCTGCAAGCGATTCATCCATTGGCCATCTAACGTTTCTAGTGCTCTTTCTGCAAAATGAATCATATCAGGCCCTAAGGTTATAATTTGTTGCTCAAAAGGATCTAGATTTGTTTTAAAAAGAAGATTCTGATACAGTTGTTTAAATTCATTCAGGCGATCCATCCATTTTTCTTGGATTGTAGAGCGTTTTTTAGGCTGGGCTTTCGTCTGAATCCATGATCCATGATGATGAAATTCTGCAAGAACATTTAATACTAGAGATAGGTCTTCTAAACAATGATAATCTGCATGTCGACCTTCAACATATTCCATCACCATAAAAGGATGCTCGAATGTGCCAAACCAGGGAATTTGATAACGATTTGCTACAATTTGCGAAAAATGAGCAAACCCTTTTCTTTTTAGTGCTTGAGTCATATCATATAACCAATGAATCAGAATAGCCTGTTTAGGATACGCCTTTATAATCCATGTTCCTTGGTTCGATTCGACTTGCCACAAATGATATAATGATTTGATCTGGGTAGGTTCTATCCCATAGTTATTAATAAGCTCTTGACTTAGCCATTCTTCCATTGTAAAAACCTCCTAATATTCAAGTGAAATAAAATGCTATCCCCTAAAAATTAAGGGATAGCAGGTATGCATTTGTAATTAGTCATCCTGTTTAGAAGAATGGACGAGGTCTCTGAGGAAAAGGAGCCCGATGGCTACCATGAGAGCTACTCCCCATCGAACTGCTGGAGCTTGGGCTTGATGAGCTTGAACTGCTCCCATCCGAGCTAGAACCCATACTTGAACTGCTTTCCATAGAACTGCTAGAGCCATAGCTTGAGCTTCCATCCCATTCATAGGCTGGATACATTCCCATTGGCATTTGTAGACATGGATCCATCATATACGGAATTTGTCCATATGGCATTTGTGGTCTCATCGGCATTCTTCTTGGAATTCTAGGCCTTGGACCCATTTGCCATGGTGATACATAGGGTGACATCGGCATTTGTGGTTGCATTGGCATCGTCGGTAGCATCGGCATCGGCATTTCTGGCATCATCGGCATATAATGGTGGTGATGATGATGTTTGTGTTTTTTATGCTTATGATGAGGTGGCATCATTGGCATGGGCATCATAGGCATTTGTGGTAGTAATTGTGGTGCTGGTGGAGCTGGGGTCTCCGGCTCTGGTATGACCGGTGGTTGTGGAACAGGCATCTTTGGTGTTGGACGCTTCGGTTCCATTGGCATTCCTCCTGTTGGTATCATAATTTTCATCCCAACATCAATGACATCAGGATTTGTAATTTGAGGATTCGCATCGATTAAGGTTTGCAAATCCACATTATGTCTTTGCGCAATTTTCCAAAGAGTATCTCCTTTTTTGACAATATAAATCTTCATTGTCTACCCTCCTTGCTAAATACACTACATCATATGCGCCTATGAGTATTTTGCTAATGATTTGGGCACAAAAAAACTCGCCTTCTTATTAAAGAAGCGAGTTTCATCGTTTATTCCTTTTTTAGGTTTTCTTATCGTTTAGATTGCTGTTTGATGAACTTCTGGATAAACTTGAATGCCATCCTCTTTCACTAACTTTTGGAACTCATTGAGTAAGGCTTTGGTAATTGGACCACGTGAACCATTTCCAATCATACGCCCATCTACTTCAGAAACAGCAATCACTTCTGCTGCTGTTCCCGTTAAAAAGACCTCATCCGCTACAAAAACATCGTGACGAGTGAAAGGCTGTTCCAATACTTCAAATCCCAAACGTCTAGCAATATCCATAATGGCTTGACGGGTAATTCCCTCTAAGGCACCTAAATAGCTTGGTGGGGTATAAAGCTTTCCATTCTTTATAATGAAAATATTATCCCCTGATCCTTCGGCCACATAACCTTCACCATTTAACATTAAAGCCTCACTTACCCCAGCTAAATGAGCTTCTATTTTTACCAATATATTATTTAAATAGTTAAGAGATTTAATCTTGGGATTCAGAGCATCTGGAGTATTTCTTCTTGTCGGTACGGTAATAATTTTTAGACCCTTTTCATGCATTTCCTCATTAAATAATTTAATTTTATCAACAATAATAATCACTTGAGGATGATGGCATGTAAATGGATCTAAACTTAAATTACCTTTTCCTCTTGAAATCACTAAACGAATATAGGCATCCTTAAGGTTATTCTTCCTTACTGTATTTACAACGCTTTCGATCATTTCTTCCTTTGACATTGGAATATCTAGTAGGATCGATTTTGCAGAATCATATAGTCGGTCTATATGTTCCTTTAATCGGAAAACGTTCCCCGAATAGACACGGATTCCTTCAAAGATACCATCACCATACAAAAAACCATGATCAAAAACAGATACTTTTGCCTCTTCTTCCGTTACATACTCCCCATTCATGTAAATATATCGTTTTTCCTCTGAGTTCTCTCCCATTCTCCCCAGATCCCCTTTCCATTTTTTTGAAAATACATGACTGTAATTAACCATCATTATAAAGAGTTAAAGAAATGAAGTCAATATAAAATTTTAAATAATCTGTCGATTAGCCGTAGAGTGGTATACTATTGCCCCTTCTTTTTCAATGGATAATGTTTTAATTTGAAAGTCTATTTGCTCGTCCATAGCTACATTTTTCAAGTAATTTTCCATCGTAGAAATTTGTTGTTCATTGACAAAAAGTAGAATAGTTGGCCCAGCCCCACTTAAAGCAGCACCGTAAATGCCCATCTGTTCCATATCATCCAAAATTCGCTTTAACCCTTTTACCACGTTTTGCCTATATGGCTGATGAATTCGATCGTTCATTGCAGTAGCAAGCTTTTCGATTTGCCCAGTCATTAAAAAAGAGATGAGTAAAGCCGTTTGACCTATATTGTAAGCAGCATCTTTAACTGGAATATGGTTTGGAATTTCTTTTCTCGCCGATTCAGTCGATAATGTATAAGTGGGGATAGCTAACATTAAGCGAAGGTTTTCAGCAAATGGAAAATGTGTGATCATTGCTCTTTTTCCATCAAAGGATGTGGCAACAAATCCACCAAACAATGAAGCACCAACATTATCTGAATGACCCTCTAGTTGGGAAGCAATTTGAAAAAGCTCTTCTTTCGACTTTTTCCTTTCTAATAGTTCATTTGCCGCTAATAATCCTCCAACGATGGCTGAACCACTGCTACCTAATCCTCGTGATAATGGAATTTCACTTTCAACTTCAAGGGAAATTGGAGGCAATTTTTGTTCTTCTAAGTGAAATAAATGCTCCATAACCTGATAAATCAAATTGCTTCGATCCCTTGGTAATGAGGATAAATGATCTCCAATAATCTTGATCGAGGTCTTTGCTGCTGGTTTAAGACGAATGATTAAATACAGTGGCAAAGCAAGCCCCAAGGAGTCAAACCCTGGTCCTAGATTAGCTGTACTTCCAGGAACCTTCACTTCAAACATCTGTGCATTCATATTGCTTAACCTCTCTCTGTTAAAGATTGAATCGCTTGTAGGACGGCATCATAGTTATTCTCAACGATCGTTGGCTTGGTATTTACCGTCTGTACTGCAATGTTCGGATCCTTTAGTCCATGGCCTGTTAAGACGCTTACGACAGTAGATCCTTTAGGCAAATATCCTTCCCTCCACTTTTTAAAGATACCTGCTAAAGAAGCTGCTGAACCTGGCTCGACAAAAACACCTTCTTTTCTAGCAACCAATTGATACGCTTCTAAAATTTCATCATCTGTTACAGAATCGATAACCCCTTGAGATTCTTGAACGGCGTTCATAGCCCCATTCCAGCTTGCTGGACGGCCAATTCGAATGGCTGTTGCAATCGTCTCAGGATGTAAAATCGGTTCCCCCTTGACAAGAGCAGCTGCTCCTTCTGCTTCAAAGCCTAACATTTTTGGTAAAGAAGACATTTTTCCTGCCTCTTTGTATTCTTTAAATCCTTTCCAATAAGCTGTTATATTGCCTGCATTTCCTACAGGAATGGCCAAATAATCTGGTGCAAACCCAAGTTCATCCACAATTTCAAAAGCTGCCGTTTTTTGTCCTTCAATCCGATAGGGGTTCACAGAGTTAACTAGAGTATAGGCTTCTTGTTTGGAAATCTCCCGAACAATATCTAAGGCATCGTCAAAATTCCCTTTAATAGAGATGACCTTTGCACCATATGTGAGGGCTTGCGCTAATTTTCCTAGAGCAATATTAGCGTCTGGAATGACAACAATACTGTCCATTCCGGCACTTGCTGCATAGGCGCTTGCTGCTGCAGATGTATTTCCAGTAGAAGCACAGATGACTGTTTTGTTTCCTTCCTCAAGGGCTTTAGTTACAGCTAAAACCATGCCCCTGTCTTTAAATGATCCAGTTGGATTCATCCCTTCAAATTTTAAAAATAAGCGAATCCCTAACTCTTTAGAAAGCTGTTTTGCTTCAATTAAAGGAGTATTTCCTTCATGAAGAGATAATATAGGTGTCTGTTCATTGATTGGTAAAAATTCTTGATATTTTCTTAATAATGGCTGCCAACTCATGCGATTTCCCCCTCCTCAACTGGATAAACACTACTGATTTGATCAATAATTTCTAATTTTTCCATCAATGCTAAAAATTTATTTAACTGTGCTTTTGATGTTTCATGGGTGATTAAGATTAATTGAGCTTTTTGTTCTTCTGTATCAGGTAACTGGAGAATCTCTTGCAAGCTAATCATGTGTTCAGCCATATGTTGGGTAATCTTTGCAAGAACTCCAATTTGATCAAGAACCCTCAGACGGATAAAGTAACGAGAGGTAATTAAATCGTCGGATTTTAATTGTTTTGGCCGGTACGGAGCAACGACCCCTCTACCATTAACCCCCAAATTCATTTGCTTTATCACAGTGACAAGGTCAGAGACAACGGCTGTAGCGGTGGGAAGTTGACCTGCTCCTGGACCATAAAACATCGTTTCCCCTACCGCTTCCCCATATACATAGATCGCATTGTATACCCCACTTACTTTTGCTAAAGGATGGTGTTTGTTAACCATGGTAGGTTGGATGCTTACTTCAAGAAGATTATCATTTTGTTTGGCAATACCTAGGAGTTTAATTTCGTAACCAAGTTGTTTACCAAATCGAATATCCTCTTCGGTCACTTTAGTGATCCCTTTGACTTCTACATCATGAACATTCACATCCATGTGAAAGGCAAGATTGCTTAAAATCGCCATTTTTCTTGCAGCATCATAACCTTCTACATCAGAGGTAGGATCTGCTTCGGCATAACCCAATTCTTGAGCCTTTACCAAAACTTCATCAAATGGTAGTCCTTCTTCACTCATCTTCGATAAAATATAGTTGGTCGTTCCATTAACGATTCCAACCACCTTAGTAATACGATCGGAGGCAAAGCCTTCAACCAATGCACGAATAATTGGGATTCCCCCTGCAACACTTGCTTCGTAATATAGGTCGCAATGGTGCTCACTTGCCATCGCCAAGAGTTCTGCTCCATGAAGAGCCATTAGGTCTTTATTTGCTGTAACCACATGCTTCCCTTTCTCTAAAGCAAACATCAGATATTCATAGGTAGGATGGATATTCCCCATCACTTCAATAATTACATCAATTTCTGAGTCTTTTAATACTTCCCATGGATCATCTGTCACTAATTGTTTATCGATAGAGATCTCCCTTTTTTTATCCTTATCTTGCACTAAAATCTTTTGAATCGTAATACGATTTCCAGTTTGCTTGATTAAATCCTCTTGATGGCCTTCAATCAGTTTTGCCACACCAGTGCCCACCGTACCTAATCCAAGCAATCCGACTTTAATCTCTTTTTCCCCACTCATCTTTTCTCTCTCCTATCCTCTTCCTAATATTTGTGTTTTGCGTACTCCCGGCATTTTTTTTAAAGTATCTAGTAAATCGGTAACACTTAATTCCATATAGACGGTATCGATTGATAGAATTACATTCGCCGTCTCTTGCAAAGGGATGGTTTGGTTGATCGTTAAAATATTCCCACCAATCTGAGCAATATAGGTTAAAACCTTGGACAAAATTCCTGATTTATGTTCAAGATCCATCGAAATGGTCACGATCTTTTCTTTCATCATTGCATTAAAGGGAAAGACCCCATCTTTGTATTTATAATAGGCACTTCGACTTAAGCCAACTTTTTCTACCGCTTCATACACGGTTTCTACTTCATGACTATCCAGTAACTTTTTTGCTTCAATCGTTTTTAAAATCGCTTCAGGTAAAATGTCTGACCGCACTAAATAATAGATTTCTTCACTTTTTCGTTTACTCATTATTGTCCCCCTGAAATAAACATTTGTTTGTTTATAATAGACATTGTAATCCTTCTTTTCACTTTAAACAAGTAAAATTTTTAAGGGAATAAAAAAAACTTAGGGTTTCCCCTAAGCTGGTCTTCACTAAATGATTCTATTCCTTTAAGTTATTCTACAAATTCAAATTCATAATCAGCAATTCGAACACTATCTCCATTTTCGGCACCTAATCTACGCAATTCATCATCTACACCCATCTTCCTTAAGATTCGAGCAAAGCGCTGAACTGAATCATAGTGATTGAAATCCGTCATTTTAAATAGTTTTTCTATTTTTGCTCCTTCAACTACATAAATTTCATTTTCTTTTCTTACAGTAAAAGTATCTTCTTCCACAGGTTCATCCTTATAGACTTTTCTTTCCTCTTGTTCAATCTCTTCAACAAGCGGTGTTGCTGGTATTTGATCAAGCAGATCAGCAATTCCATATAATAATTCTTGAACTCCTTGTTTTGTTGCAGCTGAGATTGGATAAATGGGATACTGCTCCCCTACATTTTCGCGAAAATGGGCTAAGTTCTCTTCTGCTCCTGGTACATCCATTTTGTTCGCGGCAATAATTTGTGGGCGCTCCATCAGTCTTAAATTATATTGCTCCAATTCCTGATTGATTTTGACCCAATCCTGGTAAGGGTTCCTTCCTTCTGTGCCTGCCATATCAACAACATGGACAATAACTCTGGTTCGTTCAATATGCCTTAAAAATTGATGGCCTAATCCTGCACCTATATGGGCTCCTTCAATCAATCCTGGTAAATCAGCCATTACAAAGCTCCGCCCATCTCCTACATCCACAACACCTAAATTAGGAGAAAGGGTTGTAAAATGGTATGCTGCAATTTTGGGCTTTGCTTTGGAGACAGAAGAAAGTAAAGTAGATTTCCCTACACTCGGGAATCCAGCTAGCCCAACATCAGCCATCACTTTTAATTCTAAAACCAAATAACGTTCTTCACCAGGCTCACCCTTTTCAGCGATATCTGGAGCAGGGTTGGCAGGTGTTGCAAATCTCATATTCCCACGGCCACCACGGCCACCCCTTGCTACGACAACCCTTTGATCATGACGGGTTAAATCTGCAATCACTGCTTGGGTATCATCATCAATAATCACTGTCCCAGGTGGAACTTTGATCACCATGTCTTCTGCATTAGCCCCGTGCTGTGCTTTGCTACGGCCATGTTCCCCTCTTTCCGCTTTGAAATGCTTTTGATAGCGAAAATCTAATAAGGTTCTTAATCCCTCATCAACTTGAAAAACAATATCCCCACCTTTTCCACCATCACCACCAGCGGGACCGCCCATAGGAACATATTTTTCTCGGCGGAAGGCTTTTTGGCCATTGCCGCCATCACCAGCTTTTACATAAATTTTTACTTTATCTACAAACATGATTTACACCTCTAATTCCTTTAAACGGAAAGTGAAGTTCCATGATACATTCATCTTCATTGTATAAATCGATTTCAAATTTTCCACCTTCAGAGTCAATTTGTTTGCCCATGGCTTTTATTTTCTCCATCACGGGGCTAATATTTCCCTCATATTCAAAGATGATAATCATTTTTTTGTCTAAGTTGTTTAGTGAAAGAAATAAGGAATGGTATTCTTCATCCATCTTTGCCCTTTGATCAAAAAGATCAAGAAATCCTTTTAAATGGTGTAAAATCCACTTTCCATCCACATCTTCTTCTTTGATTTCTAACCCTTCATCTAGTTCTAATTCTATATTTAGTTTTGGGTATTCGATCATCATCATATACAAAAAAACGGCTAATTCACTTGGTTCAAAATTTGAAATGATGCTTCGCTTTTTTGCATCTTCAATGACCTTTTGTATGTAGTGAGGAATTTGCTCATATTTTTTTAATGAAACATACCCTAAGATCACTTGAAAATGGTTTAACCAATCATGACGATAAAATTTCATCAGATCTATTATTTTTATATGATAATCATCGCTTCCTTCTTCATTCGTTTGTTGAATCAGATTCTTATCTATCATGTACTCAACTCCACTTTCTAATTCCTATCATCCATATAGTATATCAAAGGTTATGGTTTTGGCAAAAAAAATTCCCAGCCTATTGACTGGGAATCGCTTTAATCTAATCAGATTTAAATCAAACTCTTAAGCTTCAGCAGCTACAGGATAAACACTTACTTTTTTACGGTCACGTCCAAGACGTTCAAATTTCACAACGCCTTCTACTTTAGCAAACAAAGTGTCATCGCCACCGATACCCACATTTACACCTGGATAAATTTTAGTACCACGTTGGCGAACTAAAATGCTACCAGCAGAAACGTGTTGTCCGTCAGCACGTTTTACACCAAGACGTTTTGCAATACTATCACGACCGTTTTTAGTACTACCTACTCCCTTTTTAGAAGCAAAGAGTTGTAAGTTCATTTTTAACATAATGTCCACCTCCTGTTAGGATGTTTGTATATTGACTCGTATATAGCGACCATATTCTTTTTCAATCATTAACAACGATTCAACAAGTGCTTTCATCAGCAACTGTAATCGATCATCTGTTATAGGGTCATCCATTTGCGGGACGTTCCAAAATAAATAACCACCCTGTTTAGGATTTTCCTCTGGCTTTAAGTCTATTCCTAGTAAAATTTCTACAGAATTGACTGCTCCTAAAGCCAAAGCTGAAACCGCTGAACAGACGATATCTTGACCAAGCTTGCCAAAATTAGCGTGCCCGTGAATAGTAACTTGTAAAATCCGTTGTTCATCGCTCGATTTTATTACTTTAACTTGAATCATCGTTTTAATTAAGCATTGATTTTTTCAATAACTACTTTAGTAAATGGTTGACGATGTCCTTGTTTTTTATGGTAGTTCTTCTTCGCCTTGTACTTAAAGACGATAATTTTTTTACCTCTACCGTGTTTTTCTACTTTACCTGTTACTTTTGCACCTGCAACTGTTGGGTTACCTACGACTATACCATTGTCTTTGGAAACAACTAAAACTTGATCAAATTCAACAGTTTCCCCTTCATTTGCTGACAATTTCTCAATGTAAATGACATCGCCTTCTTGAACCTTGTACTGTTTACCACCTGTTTTAATAATTGCATACATGAATGCTGAACCTCCTCTTTTTAGGGACTCGCCAAAATTAGGTGCAACAAGATGCTTTAACCCATTTTGTGCGGTACTCGTGTATTTAACACATACTTTAAGAATAGTAACATAATTGAAGGGAAGTGTCAACAAATCCAATCAAAATCTCTTAATATGGAACTAATCCACCTTGTGATGGATCTCGAATTGGTGAAGATGAAAAGCTGGATTTCCTTTCACTTGAACCTTCATTCCTAGTTGTTTTTCTAAACGATGTAGGTTCTCTCCATTTATCCCAATTAAATAAGATGTGACATAGGGATGAGCCTCAACTAGCAGACTTTGAATAGTCGTGTAATCTTGGTAGGTTACAAGCTCCTTCTCGATCTTCCGACTCATTTCCTCTTCTGAAATCACTTTACCTATTCCATCACACATGGGGCAAGTCCTTAATAAAGTACTCTCCAAATTTTGGCGTACTTTTTTCCTCGTCATTTCAACTAGACCTAGCTGAGTATAACCTAAGATATTGGATTTAGTTCGATCCTTCTTCATTTCTTCTTGTAAGATATGAAGCGTTTTTTCTCTATGTTCTTCCTGTACCATATCAATAAAATCAATAATAATAATCCCGCCAATGTCCCTTAATCTTAACTGACGAGCAATTTCTACCGCTGCTTCCATATTTGTTTTAAGGACGGTTTCTTCCAAATTAGTGTGGCCGATATATTTACCAGTATTCACATCGATTGAAGTGAGTGCCTCTGTCCTGTCAATGATCAAATATCCTCCACTTTTTAACCATACTTTTCTTTTCATCGCTTTTTCGATCTCAGCTGTGATATGAAAAGCATCGAATACCGATTCTTTTTCTGTATATAAATAAAGACGTTCTGTTAATTCGGGTGCGGAATATTGAATCATCTCACGTATTTTACGATATTGGAAGCCATCGTCGATCATGAATTGAACGACATCCTCAGATAATAAATCTCTAACTAAACGGGGGACTAAATCCAAATCTTTATATAATAACATTGGTGAATGGCTCTTCCAACTTTGTTCTAATACTTTTGTCCAAATCATTCGTAAAAATTGAAAATCTCTTTTTAGCTGTTCTTCGCTAGCCCCTTCAGCTACTGTACGAATAATCATTCCATCATTAGCTTGCTTCAAAGATTCTCCAATCGTTTTTAATCGATTTCGTTCTTCTTCACTCTCTATTTTTCTTGATACGCCAATATAATCCCCGTCTGGAATGTAAACAAGATATCTTCCAGGGATAGAAATATGACTTGTCACCCTTGGCCCTTTATTGCCAAAGGATTCTTTTTTGACCTGTACGAGCACTTCCTGCCCTACTTGCAAAACTTCTTTTATTGTTGGTAGCACTTTCTTTCCTCGCTCTTCTTGCTTTTTGGAAGGGACAGCATCATCCACATACAAAAAAGCATTTCGGTCAAGGCCAATATCGACAAAAGCAGCCTGCATTCCTGGCAACACGTTAACTACCTTTCCTAGGTAGATATTTCCAGCTAGTTGTTCATCATCAAGTTTTTGAACATAAAATTCCACAAGTCGTTCATCTTCTAGTATGGCTGCTCTTGAATCATGCTGTGTCACATGGACAATGATCTTTCTCATCGTTTCCCTTCCTTCCCGTCCAAATTCTATTTAATTTATTTTATCATATCCTGATAGTCAGAGTATATGATGAATGGGTTGATACAATTCTTTTCCCTGATAAATGGTTTGTAGTACTTTTTCTTCGGGGAGTACACGAATCACCTCACCATTATTGGATAATAGATAAAAAAGATGATAACGTTGTTTTCTTAATAAACGTAAAGCCTGCATCACAGTAGTGTCTTGATGGACGATAATAGGAATAGCAGCTACATTTCTCATTGGTTCCATTTGTACCTTCATCAAGAGAAATTGCCAAAAATGATAAGGTAATTGCTTTGCATCCATCCAATTGATGTAGATAAAAAAGATCGCTAGAAAAAGACCATTGATATTCATTTTCTCACTAAATCCAAACCCACTTCCCCAAATAAGAAAAATCACGGATAAAAAAAGACTTAAAAAAATGGAGGTATGGATCGCTTTTCTAAATGACAAAAAGATGTAAAAAAAGATCTTCATAAGTTTGCCCCCATCAAGGGGAGAAATAGGTAAAAGATTAAATAAACCAATCCAAGTATTTGCTTGAATAAAAAAAGTGGTCCAATCATTTGACCACAAATGTAATCTCTCAAAAACGATCGCGACCAAAATCATCATTAGATTTTGAAATGGCCCTGCAATCGCTACAATAAACTCTTGCCAGAGTGAATCTGTTGCTTGTTCTACTTTGGCTACTCCACCAAAGGGCAATAGCTGAATCTCCGTTACTTTCCAGTCATAACTTCTTGCTGCAAAGACATGTCCAAGTTCATGAATAATCACAATTCCAAATAGGGTAATGATTTCTAAAAACTGCCCTGTAAGAATTGCCCCTACAATCACAAGCCAAAAAAAAGGATTAATAGCGATTTTGGTTTCAGATAGGATGTTAATCAAACGGTATCACACCCAAAGGATTGATGTATTTGTCTTGGTTTTTCATAGCAAAAAACAAGATTCGTTCTGTTCTTCCAACCATTTGACCTGCTTCAATCCAATCATTTGTAGTTACTTCAATTTTGCTAAGTCTTCCATAAATACTTTCAATTCCATTGGTATGACGAATTATGATGGTCTGTCCTAGCTTTTGGTCTTCCCCTACAAATTTAACTAATCCTCTGTCTACCGCAACAACGGTTTCAGCTGAATTGGTTTGGATCAGGATTCCCTGATCTGCTCCTTTTACATCAATAGGTGGAGTGTTGATAGGGGACCCAAAAACTTGAGTCTCGGATGATTTTTCTTTGATGGCGAAGGTAGGTAAAATCGCTGGGTTCCCTGCAAATGTTTCGTGATACCAACGATTCACACCAGCAAAATTATATTCCTTTGTTAAAGCCTCTTTTGTAAAGTTTTGGATCATTTGAGCAACAGGATGGTTTGATTGAAATACAAAATAAAGGGCGGTAATTAGCACCAGCGATAAAAAAATCCTAAATACAGACTTAAAATGATCTTTATTCTCTACTTGGGTTGAATAGGGATAGGTTTTCTTTTTGGTTGGAAATGGGATACGACTAGGTTTTTGCGGCCCCCTCACACTTCTCATCCTTTCGGCTTGTCTTATTTAAAAGTAAAGAAAGTGTAACTTTCTTCCTCTCATCATTGGAGGTTTGTATATTCCAAAAACAGCGATCGTAGGACGACTAGCAGCTTTAGCTGTGTAGCGTCACTTGTACACTTTGTGTACTTTGGGAATGTATTTCTCACCTTTTTTTCTGTCATAGAAATATACGGACAACGGAGCGCGTTGGAATATACAAACTTAATAAAAGATATGACAAGCCAAAGGAATATATACCTTATTCAAACATTAATGTTTTTCTTCTCATCCCTATATTTAAAATAATTCCTAATGAAATAAAATTGGCCAATAAAGAACTTCCCCCATAACTAATAAAAGGTAACGGAATCCCTGTAATCGGCATTAAACTAATGGTCATGCCCACATTCTCATAGATGGTAAAGACCCACATGCCGACCATTCCAGCAGCTACATAAGTACCAAAGCGGTCTTTTGATTCCATCCCAATCCGAACAATACGATAAATCAAGAGAAAAAAGAGTAAGATCAATAAACTAGCCCCTATAAAGCCATGCTCCTCTGCAATCACAGAAAAGATGAAGTCTGTATGGGCCTCAGGTACCCAGTTATTCTTCCCCTGTTTTCCCTGATATAAGCCAACTCCTTTTAACATTCCTGAGCCAACAGCGATTAGCGACTGGATCACTTGATATCCACTGCCTACTGGATCCTTACTAGGATCTAAAAAGGAAGTTAATCGAAGCCACTGGTATTTAGCGATGATTTTGAAGAAGATTTTTTCCTGAAAATAATAAAGATACGTTAAGAATGCAATCCCTGTTGCTCCTATACTACCTAAGATGGCAAAATGTTTGATTTTTACTCCGTAGACTAACATCATACTAACCATGATCGTAATAAAGACTAATCCAGTCCCTAAGTCAGGTTGTAAAAGAATTAAAAGGAGAGGAGCACCAATGATCAAAAAAATAGGATAAAGATCAATAAATCGATTAAAAGGCCGTTCTTCTCGTTTATGAAGGTACCTTGCTAGGGTGATAATCGTAAAAATTTTCATCGGCTCTGACGGCTGAAATTTTATCCCAGCAATTTCGTACCACCCCGTAATACCTTTTGTTTCGTCTGCAAAAAATAATAGCCCTAGTAATAGAACCATTCCAATTCCATATAGAAAGTACGCGTATTGGCTTAATAGTTCATAATCAATCAACAAGACCATGATCAAGACAAAGAAACCTAACACAAACCAAATCAATTGTTTTGTTGCAAAAGAACTATCTGGTTTTGCACTAGAAATCCCAAAATAACTAAATACACCTAAGCCAATAACGATCATAATGATCCAATAATCAATATATTTGAGATATTTTTTTGAAAAATCCATCCTTGAAGCCTCCCTAAAAGAAAGCTCGGCCTATGCCAAGCACACTACTATTATAACCTACAAAGCACACCGAAAAAATAGCAGGAACCCTTAAAAGGCCTGCTATTTCATGCCAAGTAATTTTTTCATTTTATAAAATAATCCTTGTTTTTCCTCTAGATTGATTAAAGGAACAGTTTCCCCTAAAATCCGACGGGCAATATTACGATAAGCGATTCCTGCAAAGGTCTCGGGATTTAAGGCAATCGGCTCACCATGATTAGAAGATTTAATCACATGCTCATCATCTGGAACAATGCCCAATAGATCTATAGCTAAAATGGAAACAATCTCTTCCACATCTAGCATGTCTCCCTTTTTCATCATGTGAGGACGTATCCGATTGATCACTAATTTGGGAGAGCTAATATGACGTTCAGCCTCCAATAAGCCAATCACTCGATCTGCGTCACGGACTGATGCTGTTTCAGGCGTTGCAACAACAACAGCATGATCTGCACCTGCCACTGCGTTTTTAAACCCTTGTTCAATTCCCGCTGGACAATCGATTAGAATATAATCAAAGTCTTTCTTTAATTCATTCACGATCTCTTTCATCTGTTCTGGATAAATAGCATTTTTATCTTTGGTTTGTGCTGCTGGTAATAGAAAGAGGTGATCAAATCGTTTATCTTTGATAAGGGCCTGCTGTAATCGACAGGAACCATCAATCACATCAACCAAATCGTAGATAATTCGATGTTCCAGTCCCATCACTACATCTAAATTCCTTAAACCGATATCTGTATCGACCAAGCATACTTTTTTTCCAGATAAAGCAAGGGCCGTTCCAATATTAGCGGTTGTTGTGGTTTTACCAACTCCACCTTTTCCAGAAGTAATGACGATTGCTTCTCCCATTTTAACCCCTCCCCTAAATCACCGAATTCATAATCTTTTTAAACTTAGTAAAATACTGTATTGGATCGATGACAACCTGATCATCTTTTACATAAGCATATTCTTGGATTGCATGTTTTTCCCATTGATCAGGAGATCGACTCACCACATCAGCAATTCGTAATTGTGTTGGTTTCATCACGGATGCTGCAATAACCGCATCTTTATTCCCCCCAAAACCAGCATGCGCCAACCCACGTAACGAACCAAGGATATAAATATCCCCAGTCGCTATTATATTCCCGCCAGGATTTACATCACCGACAAAAAGTACATTTCCCTCAAATCGATATACCTGTCCTGAACGTATCGTCCCTGAGATCAATTGAACCTGATCTTCCGGTTGTTTTTTTAATTCATCTTCTTCGCTTTCAAAAGAATGGATATATAAATTCCCCTGAATTTTTACTACATCCTTGATCAATTCCTTTTGAAAGGGTGTCAACTTTCGATTTCCTGTTTTTACTGTGACTCTCATGATTGGACCTGTTAAAATCGCTTGATGGCTATGTTCTAATTTTTCCTTTATTTCTTCAATGACATCGTCAAATAAACAATCATCATTTAAAAGGAACATTAGGCCATCTTTGGTCCCTTTGATGATTACATTTTGTTTCATAGTCATCGCCAAAGATCACCTCGTTCTTTTACAATTCGCCAAGTTATTGATTATTCCTGCTTAAGATTCGATCCATTTTTATAGATTTCTAAATAGGCCTTTACGATCTCTCTCGCAATCGGCCCTGCAGTTGAGCCACCATAACCACCATGAGGGACAATAATGGCAAAAGCAATTTCTGGATCCTCATATGGTGCATATCCAATCAATACAGCATTATCTTCTTTTCTTCGATCCGAGGACTGAGCCGTACCCGTTTTTGCAGCAACTCTTATAGGGAGATTTCCTAAGCTGCTATAAGCTGTTCCTCCTGGCTGGGTTACCAAAAGCATTCCTTCTTGTACGGTTTTTAAATTTTCGGGTGATATTTCTACTTTATTTAACACCTTAGGTTCTCGTTTAAATAATATTTTTCCGCTTGTTCCTGATGGGGTTCCTTCTTCAATCGCTTGCACGAGGTAAGGTTGCATACGGTAACCCCCATTAGCAATTGTACTTACATATTGAGCTAATTGTAATGGCGTAAAAGTGTCATTCTGCCCAATCGATTGTTGAACATAGTTGCTATTTGGGAAAGTAGTTCTTTTTTCTTTTCCATTCACTTTGATTGTTTTAGAACTCATTGCAATCATTCCTGGTAGTTCTTCAGGAAGGTCAATCCCTGTATTTACACTCCCTAGGCCAAACATTTGATCATAATACCGCATCTTTTCCATGGTTTTTGAAAGACCATATTTTGCTCTCATTCTCATGACGACTTCAGTCATAAAAATATTACTTGATTTTTGTAAAGCAGTTTGAGGATTTAAGTTGCCGTAGGCGTGACCTTGCGCATTTCTCATATAGATTGGATTACCCAATGGATCCTTATCATATTGAATTCTACCATTGTCAAAAATATACGTATTTGGAGTAATCACGCCTTCTTGTAATCCCATAAGAACAGTTAATGGCTTCATGGTAGAACCCATTGGAAAACGACCGCGTATAGCCGTATTTGCCTCATAAGGCATAATTTTCTCTTTATAAAGCTCAGTGGAAATTGAGCCATTATACCAATTGGGATCAAACCGGGGATAGTTTCCCATTGCCAAAATAGCTCCCGTTTTCGGGTTCATCACCACAGCCGTAGCAATTTCGACATCTTTTGCCGGTTTTATAGGCCTATTTTTAATTTCATTGACTTGTTTTTCTAATGCCTTTTCTACTTCATCTTGAAACCTTTTATCAATACTTAAAATGAGGTTATTACCCGGAACAGGGTTCGTAAACGATTTTTGCTCCACTGTTTCATAATCACTGTTTACTTCAACAACATATTCCCCATCTTTTCCATGCAAGACTTCCTCATATTGCTTTTCTAATCCATATCGCCCAATGCGATCGTTTAATTTATAACCTAAGGCAAGGTAGTAGTCCAATTTAGAACTAGGAATGTTACGGGTATATCCTAAGACATGACCCATAAAATCCCCATTGATATAATTGCGCATCTGGTCTGGAATCACTTCAATTCCAGGTAATTCCGACTTATGTTCTTCAATAAAAGCTCTGGTTTTTTCATCAATATCTACGCGAATCGTTCTAGGAATATATTTTGAAGCCCTAAAAAAAGGACCCACATCCATATCATTTAAAATTGTTTCTTTTAATTTTTGCTTGTCTTCATCAGGCTTAACAAGAATATCTGCTAAATAGGCTGCAATTTGTTCGTAATCTTGTTTTTGGTTTTCATTGATTTGGAACGTAATCGTCCAAACTGTTTTGTTATTCACAAGCACCTCATGGTTCGCATCCATAATCAATCCACGCGGTGCAGTAAAAGGAATCTCTTTAACTCGATTTGTATCAGCTAAAGCTTTATATTTAGCCCCTTCTACTAATTGAACAAAAGATAGGCGGAAGATAATGACAGCAAACAAAAGAAACACAATAAAAAATAAGATATTGATCCGTATTAAAGAAATGGGTTTCTTTTCTTTGGTTTTTTTCTTCATTGTCATCACCTCACTCTATACTAGCCATCTTTTCTTTTTTCTTGTATAAGTCTGAAATATGGTTTATACACCAATATAGCAAAAGCAACATTCACAACAACAGATGGGATCATTAAGTGTAACATTGACCATTCTATAGATATATCAATCAGATGAAATAGACGTAACATTCCATATAGATAGAGTTCAAAAAGGAGCTGGCTAAAAAGTTGAAACAAAACATAGATTGATAAAGAAGGATGAAAATATTGAATTAACCATCCACTAAAATAACCAATAGCAGCCATTCCAATCGTATAGACCCCAATTACATTTCCATAGACAATGTCTTGAAGAAATCCAAAAAAAAGTCCTACATACAAGCCATAAGTTTTACCTTTAAAAATTGAGATGAAAATGATTGTGGCTAGAACAAAACGAGGAACAATCCCATATGAAGAACCATATCGATCAGCGGTCAGGAATTGGAAAATTGTACCTTCAAAAAGGAAAAGAAGAAAAAGTAAACCATTGATCCAACCTTTCCCCATTACTTTACCTCCTTCGATGGTGTCTCTTCAGATTCTTGTACTGTTCCACTGTTAATCGATTGAACATTGGTTTTCATCACAATATATACTTCATTTATATGGTACAGATCTGCTGCAGGTTGAACATATGCTGTTTTGGTTAAACCTCCATTTTCTCCTTCTTCTACCCTAACCACTTTTCCGATCACTATCCCTGAAGGAAATACGCCACCTAAATTTGAGGTAGTAACCAATTGTCCAGGCTCGATCACAGCATCGAGGTCAATTTTTTTTATTTGCAATTCATTTCTCTTTTTGTCATAACCCTCAACCACACCATATGTCATAGGTTCACTTTGAATAGCAGCAAAGATAAAGCCACCATCTGTGCTACTAGAGACCAATTGGACGGTAGAAGAAAAACTAGACACACTATATACTTTCCCAATCAAACCTTGGGTCGTAATAACTGCCATATCTTTTTTGATCCCATCGTTTGAACCTTGATCTATGATAAGCATATTATTCCAGCGGTCAGGAGATCTGGCAATAACCTGTCCTACTTTAAGTTGGTACTGGTTGACTGCCTTCTCCTTGTAATCTAGCATTTCTTTTAATCGTTTATTTTCGTCTCGCAGCTGATTTAATTCTGCAACGACTTGTGAATATTGATGTAATATCTTTTTAAGTGACTTATTTTCTTTGTAAGTCAAGGTGTAATTGTTGATATCTTCAAAGAAACCCGCTATTTTGCTAGCGGGTTTATATAAAATACCTTGGGTTAGCGAGATGGTATCTTTTAAAAATTTCTCTGGCCATGTTAATTCACGATGATTAAGCGTTAGTCCCATTACGATGACCAAAATAATTAAACTAAACAAAATAATAATCAGATGCTTATTACTAAATAACTTAGAAAACAATCCAAACACCTACTCGTTCTCTATTTGTTCGGTCAAACCTTACCCCTATTTACTTTTCTTTGATCGTTTTCCTTTATCCTTGTCTTTAAATAAATGCATATGTTCTAAAGATTTTCCTGTACCAATGGCCACACAATCTAATGGATTATCCGCGACAACAACTGGCATACCTGTTTCATCACTAAGTAAACGATCTAGATTTCGTAATAAAGCCCCGCCACCAGTTAGTACGATCCCTCGATCCATAATATCTGCTGCTAATTCAGGTGGGGTCTTCTCCAATGTAATCTTTACAGCTTCGATAATGTTATCTACTGTATCAGTTAAGGCTTCAGCAATTTCCTTGGAAGTCACAGTAATTGTTTTTGGCAAACCTGTGATGAGGTCACGTCCTCTGATTTCCATCTGTTCATCCTTAATCGGTGCAATCGCTGCTCCAATATCGATCTTTAATTGTTCTGCCGTTCTTTCCCCAATCATTAAACTATACACTTTTTTGATATATTGAGTAATGGCTTCATCCATTTCGTCCCCACCCACACGGATAGAACGACTACTTACAATTCCACCTAGAGAGATAACCGCTACTTCAGTTGTTCCACCACCAATATCTACAACCATACTACCTGTTGGCTCCCAAACAGGTAAATCTGCACCAATAGCAGCGGCTAAAGGTTCCTCAATCACTTCAGCTTCTTTAGCACCAGCTAGTTTTGCAGCATCAATGACTGCTCTTTTTTCCACTTCTGTAATACCAGATGGAACACAGACCATGATATATGGTTTTCTTGGGATCAAACCACGATTTTTTACTGCTTGGCTAATAAAGTAGCTGATCATTCTTGCTGTTGTTTCAAAATCAGCGATTACCCCATCCTTCATTGGGCGTCTTGCCACGATACTTCCAGGTGTTCTCCCAATCATTTGTTTGGCTGCATTACCTACCGCTCTAATCTCTTTCGTTTCATTATTAATGGCTACTACAGAAGGTTCTCTTACAACTATTCCTTTTCCTTTAACATACACTAATGTATTTGCTGTTCCTAAATCTATACCGATGTAACGTCCACTAAACATAATAAAAAGTCTCCCTTCGCCCTATACAAATGATGTCATAAAAGTTTACCAATCAATTTAAAATTATACTTCAATAAAGAAATAAATCCATCACCATTTTTAGGTAAAAAATCCTTTATCTTTTAACGATGTATATCGTCCATCACCAATTACAAGATGATCTAACAGATCAATCCCCAAAATCTCACCTGCTTGTGCTAAACGCTTTGTCACATCAATGTCTTCACGACTAGGTGTTGGATCACCACTTGGATGGTTATGTGCAACAATTATCGCCGAAACACTTTTCTTAATTGCCGGTTTAAATACTTCACGAGGATGAACAATTGAAGAATTTAATGTTCCAATGGTGATTACCTCTTTTGCCAAGATTTGATTCTTGGTATCTAACAATAAAGCAACAAATTGTTCTTGTTTAAGATATCTCATATCTTCCATTAAATAATCAGCAACATCCTTTGGGGAACGAATTGTCACTTTATCTTGAGGAGAATGTTTTGCTATTCTTTTACCCAACTCAATCGCTGCTTTTAATTGCACAGCTTTAGCCGGACCTATCCCTCTAATTTTAGTAAGTTCCTCTATAGTAACGTCTAATAAGTTCTGTAATGTTTCCATTTCTGATAAAATTTTTTGGGCAAGTTGAAAAACAGATTCATTACTACTCCCCGTTCGCAACAGGATCGCTAACAATTCAACATTACTTAAACTGTCAGCACCATAATAGATCATTCGTTCCCGCGGACGTTCATCTACAGGAATGTCCTTAACCATTATTTGTTTCATCTGTTCCATGTGAGTTCCTCCAAACATCACATCCGAAGCGTTAGAGGATACATAGAGGTTTAGACTATGCTTTTAGGATGGATCATATCCTTTAAAATTTGTATACCAAAATCTTTTAATAAGGTAGATAATAAAGCAACAGGGAGCCCAACCACATTGAAATAATCTCCCTCAATTTTTTCAATAAATATGGCACCAAAGCCTTGAATCCCATAAGAACCGGCCTTATCCATCGGTTCCTTCGTCGCAATGTACAAACGAATCTCTTCTTCTGATAAGGGATCCATATATACTTTTGTCATTTGATAAGATGCCTTCACTTCTCTTGTTTTTGCATCAACGACTGCAACTCCACTAAATACCTGATGGGATCTACCTTGTAGTCTGTTTAACATTTGAAAAGCGTCTTCTTCATCCTTGGGTTTTCCTAAAATTTGCCCATCCAATACCACAATTGTGTCAGCACCAATGATGATTCCCTCTTGATAATAGGAAGCAATATCCATAGCCTTTCTTGTTGCCAGCTGTTTCACTATATCTTCAGGGGAATTTGACTCATTATAACCTTCATCTACATCACTTGGATGAACCAAAAAGGAGATTCCAATTAATTCTAATATCTCTCTACGCCGAGGAGATGAAGAAGCTAAAATGATTTTTTCCATTGAAATCACCTATATTTTCGATATAACCAGAATGCTAGGCCTAGACCAATAAAACTAGCTAAGTTTAGTTTAACCTGAACATTGAAATCATACTTCAAAATATTTAAATCTGCGCGTGGGTGCCAAACAATTTGTTGACTTTCCTTCAAAATTGGAAGCCATTCTCCTAGGATTTGTCCAATTAAACTTCCTAAAAGCAATCCACTAATGAGAATAATAACAAATATCAATGTCTGCGGTGCCTTCATCTGTTTCTATTTCTCCCCTAAACAATATATTTTTTGTTTAAAATTGTCATGATATGTCAATTTAAGTGTAGCAAAAGTATCATAAGGTGACAAGCAAAACAACAGAAGTTTCCTTACAAAATTCGAAGGGAGTCGTCACTTTTGTGGGGAGAATGTAAAAAAGACTGCTAGAACTCCTAACAGTCTTAAGTAAATCTTTAAGGTTCATCTAAGAATCAGTTGGGCTCCAGCAATGCCTGGAGCAGTCATTTCTTTGGTATCTAAAATCAGTTCTAGTTCCTCTTCTGTGAGTAAACCTCTTTCTAAACAAATTTCCCTTACAGGTTTGCCTGTTGTTAATGCTTCCTTTGCCACCTGTGTTGCAATCTCATATCCCACATGCGGATTAATCGCGGTTACAATGCCCACACTATTTTCAACCAATTGTTTACAACGTTCCACATTTGCCGTTATTCCATCAATTAAATATTGGGTGAAAACACGAATACCATTTTGAAGAATACTTAATGATTGCAAAAGATTAAAAACCAATACTGGCTCCATTACATTTAACTCTAATTGGCCTGCCTCTGAAGCTAAGGAAATAGTATGATCATTGCCAATGACTTGGAAAGCTATCTGGTTAATCACTTCTGCCATAACAGGATTCACCTTACCAGGCATAATAGATGATCCAGGTTGCCGAGGCGGTAAATTGATTTCATTGAATCCAGTGCGAGGACCAGAGGCCATCAATCGCAAGTCATTAGCCATTTTCGAAAGGTTAATCGCTAATATTTTAAGTGAAGATGAGACTTCTGTGTAAGCATCTGTATTTTGAGTTGCATCCACAAGATTTTTGGCATTTTTTAAAGGTAGACCCGTAATTTCAGCTAAAATTTCTACAACTCGCTTAATATATTGAGGCATGGCATTTAATCCAGTTCCAACAGCTGTTGCTCCCATGTTCACTTCTCCAAGGTGTTGAACGGATTGTTGAATCCGAGTGATATCACGGCTAATCACATTGCCATATGCGCTAAATTCTTGCCCTAAACGAATAGGCACTGCATCTTGAAGATGAGTTCTACCCATTTTAATTACATCGTCAAATTCTTGCGTTTTCTTCTCCAATGATTGATGTAGTTCCTTTAATGCTTCAATCAACCCCTTGGATAAGTTGAAAACAGCAATATGTATAGCAGTTGGAAAGGCATCATTGGTGGATTGAGCCATATTGACATGGGTATTAGGGCTTACTAATAGGTAATTTCCTTTTTCCCCACCCATGATTTCAATAGCACGGTTGGCAATTACTTCATTCGCATTCATATTAAATGAAGTTCCTGCTCCACCTTGAATAGAATCAACAATAAAATGTTCATGCAATTTACCTTCTATTACTTCTTCAGCCGCTTGAATAATCGCACCAGCTATTTTTTTGTTTAATACCCCTACCTCTGAGTTAGCCATTGCAGCCGCTTTTTTTACATAGCCAAAAGCCCGAATTAATTCCTTGTGTGGAGGATATCCCGTAATGGGAAAGTTTTCTACTGCACGCATGGTTTGAATTCCATAATAAGCATCTTTTGGTACTTCTTTTGTGCCTAACAGGTCTTTTTCTAGGCGAAATTCACTCATCTAAGGTTACCCCCATGTAATTTCAAAATTTACCATCCTTATTATCTCACTGAGGCAGTAGAAAAACAATCAATATTCAATTTTTTTAACTTACTTTAGGAAAGATGGACTGATAATTCATTTTATAATTCATCAATGCCTCTTGAATTTTCCAGGCATATTGAGGATTGGGATTTTTTTTGTATGCATTCAGTGCGGTTATCGCATAGTTCATCTGCTCCGTCATTTTTTGTACGATATTTTGTTCGTTTAATTGATTATGCTGTGTAAGTAAACCAGTTAATACTTGACCCTCATTGATAAATTCTTGGTGGCTTTTAATGATTGTAGCATCTTCTACCTTCTCGTTTAGATTAGTTAACATTTTTACTGATTGGTCGGTTAAAAGAATGACTAGTTGTTCGCCTGTATTGATCCATTTTGTGAAGCTTTCAGCTGTTTGCTTTGACATATTACCGTTAAAAGCAGGGATCACATACTCTTTTACATAGGCTTCCATACCGCTTTCTGTTAAGATTTCTTTTAACTTATCTGCGTTTTCTTTTCTTATTGCAATCCCCATAAATACCCGGTAAGGTGCGCTATTTGTTACCACACCTACTTTCCCTTTATTCACAAGCGTATTGATCACATTTTGCGCCCCAGTTTGGTCAGAAAATACCCCAGCTTGAATCATATACATGAATTGCTCTGGAACCAATGCAATAGCTCCTTGATTCTGTTCAGGATTATTCACCACAGAAATTTCATTGATCGGAGGGGTAGTAGGGGCCGCATCACCATTCATCATTGGATAAACAAAATATTGAAGAACGATCCAACCAAATAATAACCCAGTTGCAATGGCACTTACTCCTGCTGCAAACGTTTTTAGCCAAAGTAAATTCGAGTGGGAGGAATTTCTTTTTCTCTTTGAACTATTCCTAGGTAGTAGTTGATCATTATACATTTGGCGATTTTCTAATTGTTCATCAATTTCAATATCATATTTAGGTTTCGAATGTTCTTTTTCCAAGATGTTTTCATCTTTTTTTTCACTTTTCTTTTCGCTTTGCTTTTCGTTTTTTGTATTTTGATTTAGTAATTCGATAGGTAATAATAGGGATTCTGTAGGTTCTTTTTTCGATAGGGTGGGTTTTACACTTGGTATCGTTAGTTCTTTTTCCATATTCCAGGTAATCGTTTCCTTATTTCTTTTATCAAGAGGTTTCCATGCTCTTACATTTACTTTTGGTTTGTCCATCCTCAAACACTCCTTGTCCTAATCTCTTAATCCCATATATATGTATTTAGAAGATTAATAGAACATGGAGAACAAAAAAAGTAGAAAGAAATACACGGACAACGCAGCGCGTTGGAATGTACAAACTTATTTTATTGGATTTGTTCGATTTTCAGGTTTGTAAGTTGGGATGGCTGGAAGGTTTGGAATCAAGTCTTTCAGCTCAGGGTAAAAATAGGTATATAACGTTAATTCTGCTGTCAGTTTAGTGCTTGCTTCGCTTTCTCCACTTACTTCCCATTTCCAATTGACTAAATCAATCAATCGCTCCGATTCATAAACATCTTGAATAAAAGCTCTCATTCTATCATAATCTCCCTCTAGCTTTAACTGAATTGCTAGAGTTTGCAATCCATTAGTTGGTTGCTCCGAACTTTTAGCTTGATTCGACTGTCTTTGCATTTCATCCATATTAATCGTGAGTATATCGATATCATTCTTGTCTGCTATTTGATTTAAATACAACAAAATCTGAGGTACCCCTTTATTCGCAGGTAAATGGACAGAATAATTAGTAACTTCCTTAGAGATCGGTTGTTTTTTTATTTTGGCTATTTGCTCTGATGTCAAGGTGGATAGTTCTTTTTCTTGCTCAATCTCATTTACGATCTGGTCGATTTGTTTATCTAACCGATTCACTTTATAAAAGTAAAAGCTTCCCATCAATACAAAAAAGGCGAAGAGGAGAAGTAATGCTTTTTTACCTTCATTCATTCTTATAATTCCCCTCCTTTATGGCTAAGGATGGAAGATTAAGATCGATTTGAATTGTAATTTGATAAACGTCTATTTCAGGTGGTTGTATCAACGTTTCTGTAGGTTCCTTTGTTATTGTAAGATTGCTTTCAGAAACCAATATGTCTTGGATATACGTTTCCTGTGTCGTTGTTTCCTGTGTGTTAATAAAATTAGCTTCCTTTATCCATTCGATTTGATTTAACCATTGAATATATTGTCCCACTCTTTCTAATGAATGAAAATAACCGATCATCTCTATTTTCCCATTATTTTTCCAGCTCATGCTAATAATATTTCCATCTTTTGGTAATTTTTTGCTAATCTCATCTACTAATGATATCCAATTGATATGAGCCGAATCTAACTGTTTTATGGTTTCTAAATAAAGAGCAGGCAATTGACGTTCTTGCCTCATTTGATTTAATTGATTTGTAGAAGCCTTACGTTCTTTTTTTAGTTGCTCTAAAATCTGCGTTTGACTCGTTAACTGGTTAGATTTACTCCAGATTTGTAGCCCTACAAAGGAACTATAGACAATGACAATCAAACCTATTACAACTGCTATCGGCCAAAGAAATTTTTTAGTTGTCGGCACCTGTGGTAATAAATTAATTTCCATGGCCATGTCTCACCTCTTTAAAAAGCATACCAGCAGCCACTTCATATCCCAATAATTGTTCATTAGTCATAGGAACAGTGATTTGTTTAGGCTGACAAGTCAACTGATGAACAGTAACATCAATTCGCTCTTGTAAGTATTGGTAGAAACTATCCGTAAAAGGAAGATCAGTAGCAATCCAACATCCTTTCATTCGTTTGTCCCTCTTGTTTAAGGTATATTGGAAGAAATTGATGGCCCGCTCTATTTCATTTCCTAAGTCGAAGACATAGGATTGGTAATTCTCCTTCTTTTGAATTCTTTCCAACAAGGTTTTTGCATCCAAAACTTCTTCAACCGACAAATCAGATAAAAACGATGTAATAACCATGGGAATATGCCGAGTAAACCAAACAATTCCTTCATCTAAGATATGAATATCGATGCCTTCTTTTGTTACATATGACAGAAGGATCGGTTCATCCTTTAGTTGTGGATGTAGCTGTTTAAACAAACGATAAAGGCTTAAGGCTGGAATATCGATGATTTTTGCTTTCAAACGGTTTTCTTGCAGCCCTTCAACTAGTGGATAAATGAGTTGACCTGGTGCAGCTACTAATACGACTTGGGCAGCCAATTCCCCTTCTTCATTCAATATTGGTTCTTTTGTTTTTATTTTTACTAGGTCTATAATCGGTTGTTCAAACGGAAGATGGATAGTACTCCCTATTTCGAATTGTACCATTTGCTTTAAATCTTTTTCTTGCACGTCAGGCAAAGTAAGCTGTCGGACAATAATGAATGAACTTGGAATCACAAGATGTACCGATTTAGCTTTAATCTTATATTGTTTTACTTGAGTTTTTAACAACTCCGTCCATTTCTTTTTATCTAGTATCCCACCTTCATCTACGATGGAATTTTCTATGGAAAATACTTGATGAACGGTAGAGATTTCCCTTTCTATTATCGAAGCTTCTAAAAAACGAATCTTGTGCTCTTCAAATACAATCGATAATAGCCGTTGTTTTTTTGAAAAAATATTTCTCATGTTGATCCTACCTCCTCCCCGTCAAAAACAATATCTTGTTCAAATGATAATAAGATGCTTAATCTACTTTCCAGCTTATAATGCTTAGCCCCTTTACCTTGTACCCTTTATTCCAACCATTGTGGTTTCCGTTATCATTGCCTTCATCTTGTATGTTTTCTTTGTCTTTGTCTTTGTCTTTATCTTTTTCCTTCTTTTGTTTGTCAATTTCATCAAGCCACTTATACCAACCATAATGGTTGCCATTTGTCGCGGTGAAATCAAACTCAACGGTGATCTTTGTGGAATAAACTAGATTGCCGTTTGTCGCCGTTCCTGTGGAAATTAAGTGTTCTCCATCTTGAACGACTTGAAACTCTAATTTTATCTTATCTTCAGATAATATCGTATCAGTTAACGGGAATTCAGAGATCGTATCACGGTTTTTAAGTCCTATTTTCTTACCGTTCCCGTTCCCATTTTCATTCCCATTTCCATTATTATTTTTCTCACCATCTACTTCATCTTCTTCTTGTCCAGCAAATAGACCAATAAGATCAATTCCCCTCGCTATCCCTGCCTCTGCAGCGTAATATGCTTGCATTTTTAATTCTTCTTTTAATACATTTTGATGATGTGTAAATAAAACATATAGCAAGCTTGTCCCTAATATACCAATGATCGTTGTGAATAATAGGACCATGATGAGTGCAGAACCATTCTCTTTATTCAATTGATTCTTGATTTGGCACATGGATCTCATCCTTAATTCTTTTTATCATCTACTTGAGAAAAAATGGTTATTTCAATAGGAGCAGATTGATTTTGATTCATAAATTCTATTGAAAGGTTAACACCTATTCTGTTCCCTTGTATTCTTTTTACAACTTGAAAGGAAGAAACATCTTTCAACAAGGTAAGTTCAGAGTCTTTCATTTTGATTTTTTTCGTAACTTGATCATATTCAATTGAAATGGATGGTTCAATATTTTTTGTAATCGTGACTGATATGGCATTTCCTAAGAAATCTGTCTGAATAGTTATGTCACTAGCATCTCGGACTTGATTGGAAAACCATTGAATAAAAAAAGCGGACTCATCATTTTTAAAAGAGCCTTCATTGATTTCTTTATGACTTTTTAGAAAGTAAAGTTGAACAGAAGAGATCGCCAAAATAATCACACTTAGGATCATAATCACAGCTAATAGTTCAATTAATGTAACCCCTTTTTGATTCCTAAAGTATTTTCTCATCATTTTGGATCCCTTACTTCTGTCATTAAAAAGGTCAAACGTTGATTTGGATCAATATTTTGCCAATAGACACTTACTTTGATTTGATCCAATTTCGATTGATTATTTTTACTTACTTCTACTTGTGTTTTATATGACTCGTCTGTATAAACCCCAGCCATTTTTGAATCGATCTTTGCTTCTTCCATATACTTTTGAGCAAGCGAAATAGCTTTTACTTTTCTTAGATCATCGATGTAGGAGGAATAACTATACCCCAATAGCTGAAAAACAGGAATAATGATGATTGCTAAAATAGTAATGGCAGCAAGTAATTCAATCAGGGTAATCCCCTTTTGATTCTGTATATATTGATTTTTCAAAGGGACTACCTCCTTTTGAATTGTTAATATAACCCAAGATACCACTGCCAGATTTGATTTCCAAGGAAATAAGTAATCATTGTTCCAATAAAAATAAAAGGTCCAAAAGGAATCAATTGCTTTTGTTTTACAACCCCTAATAACATCAGGATTCCACCAATCACGGCACCGATCCCTGTCGACAAAAAGAGTGCCAGCAAGGTGTTTTGCCATCCTAAGACCAAGCCAATGAGGAAGAATAACTTAATATCCCCACCACCCATTCCACCTCGACTTAAAATAGCAATTAGTAAGAGTAACCCTCCACCTAAAACTGCGCCAATCCAATAATTCCAAATCGATAATGGATGAATCCAAAAACGAAGAATCAAAAATAAGGCGATCCCAAAATAAGTAATACGGTTAGGAATCACTTGATACTTAAGATCGCTTAAGGTAGCGGCGATCATGATCATAGCAAAAGGATAAGCGATGATAAGCTCCTTAGAAAAACCAAAAGAAAACTGAATCAAAAAAAATAGAACAAGAGTCAAAAGCTCTCCTAATGGATAAATAGGAGAAATCTTAACCCGACAATATCGACACTTTCCCTTTAACCCGATGTAGCTTAAAACAGGAATTAAATCTAGTACAGATAAACGATGTTGACAAGATGGGCAATGGGAAGGTGGATAAATAATCGATTCATTTTTGGGTATGCGTAAAGCGACTACATTTAAAAATGAGCCGATAAATAAGGTTAAGAGAATATAGATTGTCCAAAATAGTAAATTCATAGAGATCCCTCGATTTTTAAAAAATAGGGAAGTGCCAACTCAGGAAAGTTGGCACCTGAAGATAATTGAGTATAAGTTTATTTTAGTTTGCAGTTACAGTCACTTTTCCATTAGAATCAATTGTAGCACTAAAATTAGTCTTACCTTTTTCTTTTGGTACGGGAACTTCTTTTAAATATCCCTTGTCAACTAATACACTTAATTGAACCGGTTCAGTTTCTGAAGTTGGAGTTGTAATGTCTCCCTTAATAGCTGCCCTTTGAACAGCATCTGCTATAATTGCTATTGATGCTTCGTCAGTATTCTTGCCAGCATCAGAGATCTGATTAACAACTACCGGAACAGCCACTGCTGCAATAATACCTAAGATCACAATAACAGCCAGTAACTCAATTAAAGTAACACCGCGTTGATTCTTTACATGTTTACGTATCATTTCTCTCATGGTTCTCACCTCCCATTTCTCTTTTTATCTTTACATAAAAGTATTAACTTTGTTGTGGCCACTGAGGATCGCACTCTCGGCCACACTAACTCCCAATCAGATTATAAATTCCAAACATCGGCATAATAACAGCCAGTATTATTGTACCGACAATCACCGTTAAAAAAACGATCATCAATGGCTCAATCAATGATTTTAATTGGTCTGTCATCGTTTCTACATCAGCTTCATAAAAATCCGCCACTTTATTCAACATTTCATCAATCGAACCCGTTTCTTCTCCAATCGCCATCATATGTGTTAATAATGGTGGGAAAAGCGGATTTTTTTTCAAAGGTTCGTGTAAAGGATTGCCTTGGCGCAAATGGTCTCTTGCATCGCGAATTGGTTTTGCAATCGCTTCGTTATTCACCACTTGACTCACCATCGTTAAGGCCTGAAGAATCGGTACGGCACTCGCTAATAAGGTACTAAAGGTTCTTGAAAATCTGGATAAAGCCGATTTTTGCATCAACTTACCAAATACAGGAATTTTTAATTTCGCATAATCTAAATAGTATTTCCATTTCAGGTTTTTACTAACCATATATAAAGAACCAACGATAAGAAGAACAAATCCGATCAGCATATACAACTGATGGATAAAAAAGTTACTGATTCCAATCACAATCCTCGTTGGGAGTGGAAGCTCCGCACCAAAATCGGCATACATATTCACAAACCCTGGTACTACTTTAATTAGTAAAAAGATGGTTACGAGAACGGCAAAGATACTGACCACTGTTGGATAGGTTAAAGCCGATTTTACCTTTTTCCTTGTGTTACTCTCTTTCTCTAAAAAAATGGCAACACCATTTAAGGTTTCATCTAAATTCCCGGAAATTTCCCCTGCTCTTACCATGTTGATGATTAAAACAGGAAAAATTTTAGGGTGGTTGGAAAGTGCTGAAGAGAAGGTTTCTCCATTTCGCACATCTGCTTCAATTTGTCGTAGGATTTTACGAAATTTTTTGTTTTCTGTCTGTTCAGTTAAAACAAATAAGGCA
The DNA here is from genome assembly GCF_048898065.1 of Tepidibacillus infernus. Taxonomy (NCBI): domain Bacteria; kingdom Bacillati; phylum Bacillota; class Bacilli; order Caryophanales; family Bacillaceae; genus Tepidibacillus; species Tepidibacillus infernus. Next base: position 320,059 of record NZ_JBLWFI010000001.1, on the reverse strand, counting down.
TCAATAATTGTAACCCCTGCTTTGATTAAGGTAGCTAACTGTCTAATGAATACTACTAATTCTTCCACTTTGACTATTTTTCCAATTTCAATTTCTCTTTTTAAAGCATTGGTTCTCGATTTTTTAATTTGTAGAATATAGAAGCCTTGATTTTTTAATTCCATAATCGCCATATCTCGTCGATCGCTTTCGATGGTCCCATTGATTCGATTTCCTTTTCGATCAACGACTAGATATTGAAATTGGGCCATCCTTCTCACCTACTTATACATTCCAATTAAGTACCACTTTTTTTGCTATCTCATCATTAATTTTCCCTTGTGCAACTAATTGCTTTAATGCCATTTCCATCGTTTTCATACCAAACCCTTTTCCTGTTTGCATCACGGTTTTAATTTGATGAACCTTTTCCGTGCGTATCAGATTGGCTACTGCAGGTGTATTCACCAAAATCTCCATTGCCACCACTCGACCTTTTTCATCAATCGTTGGTATTAGCCTTTGTGAGATGATTCCTACTAAAACCGATGCAAGCTGAATACGAATTTGTGATTGTTGGTAGGCAGGAAATACATCGATGATTCGGTCGATCGTATTCGCTGCATCAGTCGTATGTAAGGTAGCAAAAACCAAATGGCCTGTTTCTGCTGCAGTAATAGCGGTTGAAATGGTTTCTAAATCTCTCATTTCTCCTACTAAAATAACATCTGGGTCTTGACGTAAGGAGGAGCGCAATGCAGTTGCAAAACTAGAAGAATCAACACCGATCTCACGTTGGTCAATTAAACTTCTTCCATGGCGGTGTAAGTATTCGATCGGATCCTCCAACGTAATAATATGCTTATCTTGAGTCTGGTTAATCAGATCGATCATGGATGCTAAAGTTGTTGATTTTCCACTGCCTGTTGGTCCAGTTACCAAGATTAGCCCCTGCGGTTTTTCAATAAAGGTTTTCAAGATTGGAGGAGCCCCTAATTCTTCTAAACCAGGAATTTTGGTAGGAATGACGCGAACAGCCAAACTTACTGTCCCTCTTTGTTGATAGGCATTGATTCTAAATCTTGAGATACCAGGGACTCCATAGGAAAAATCTAATTCTCTCTTTTCTAAAAACTCTTGGTATTGGCTTTCTGTTACAATTGATCTTAAAAAATCTACCGTGTCCGTAGGGGTTAACACAGTATCACCCATCGAAACGAGTTTCCCATGAATGCGAAAGGTAGGTTTTGCCCCTACTGTAATATGTAAATCAGAAGCTTGTCGGTTAAATGCTTCTAGCATTAACTCTTCAATCGAATACATATCGATTCACCTCAATCATTCATCGTCGCCCTCATTACTTCTGAAATCGTAGTTAACCCAAGGCGTACCTTTTTCAGTCCATCTTCGACCATTGTGACAAAACCCTTTTCTTTAAAATACTCTCTATAGGCTGAATCGGGCTTTTTCTCTACAATCATTTGTTTCATTTGCTCATCTAATTCTAACAATTCATGAATGGCAATTCTACCTCGATATCCAGTACGATTGCATTTAGAACAGCCCCGTCCTTTTAATAGTTTGGGCTTGTCTATATGATATTGATCAAGTAACAATTGTTCCTCAATAGTTGGCCTATATTCTTCAGCACAATCGGTACAAACCCTTCTAACTAGCCTTTGGGCAACCACGCCACTTACAGAAGAAGAGATAAGAAAGGGCTCTATTCCCATATCGATTAACCGAGTCATACTTGATACGGCATCATTGGTATGTAATGTACTTAAAACCAGATGTCCTGTTAGTGCAGAACGGATTGCCATTTCTGCCGTTTCTGTATCACGAATTTCCCCAACCATGATAATATTAGGATCTTGACGTAAAATAGATCTTAAACCTTTAGCAAACGTTAGTTCAATTTTTTCATTTACTTGAACTTGGTTAACTCCTTGCAGTTGATATTCCACAGGATCTTCTACAGTGATGATATTTACATCGTCATGATTTAATTCATTAAGTGCTGCATAGAGTGTGGAAGTTTTCCCACTACCAGTTGGTCCTGTAATTAAGATCAATCCATATGCTTTTTTAAACATTCGGCGAAATTTTTGTGCATGCTCTTCTGTAAAACCAAGTTGTTCAATGTGTTTTACTGCTTGACTTAAATCTAATAATCTTAAAACTACTTTTTCACCATTAACGGTAGGTAGAGTAGAAACCCTAATATCTATGGTACGATGGTCAATTACCATTTGGATACGGCCATCTTGAGGCAGTCGTTTTTCAGCAATATTAAGGTTCCCCATCACCTTTAGTCTTGCTGTTACAATTGGTTGCATATGTTTGGATACCGTTTGTTCCGTACGAATGACGCCATCGACACGAAAACGAATCCTTAATTCATGATCTGTCGGATCAAAATGGATGTCACTTGCTTGTTGCTGAACGGCATTTTGAATAATTTGATTCACCATTCGACGAATCGGTGCATCATCCGATTGATTCTCTTCATCTTCATCTTCCTCTTTTGGAAGTTGTTGCATAATCTCTTTTACTGTTTCCTGCATCCCGTAATAGCGATCAATCGTTTTTGATAATTCATCTTTGGTTGCAATCACAGGTTCAATTTGAAAACCGGTGGTCATTCTCAAATCATCAATTGCATAATAATCTAAAGGATCAGCCATGGCAACAGTAAGTTTATTTCCTTTTTTTTTAATTGGAATAACTTGATAACGAATAGCTAACGATTCTGGAATAATCTGGGCGATTGAGCGATCGATCTGATATTTATATAAACTAACGTGAGGGATTCCTAATTGGAATTCTAATACTTCGATCAATTGTTGTTCTGTAATAAAACCATTTGTAATCAGGGTATCTCCTAATCTTTTTTTGGTTTGCTTTTGGATCTTTAATGCTTGCTCTAACTGCTCCTGTGTAATTAGACCACTTTCTACTAAAATATCTCCGATCCGTTTTTTTGCCATAAAAAGTATCCACCCTTCAACCCACGGAATAGGACTATTGAACTATAATTCTTAATCTTTATATATTCGTTAAAAGGAGTCGTTTCCCTGCAATGATTCAATTGTTAATCAAGGAAATTTTTTTAAAAAACTGTGGCAAAAGGAAAGACACCCTTCACAACAAGAAGGATACCTCATTGGTCACAATCATTCGATTTCTTTTTTCTTTCTCTTCCAAACCTCTGCCAGTTGGGAAGCTACCTTCCAAATATCTCCTGCTCCCATCGTTAGGATCAGATCATTTGGTCTTGATGATTCAACTAAATAGTCGAATACTTCTTCTTTTGTAGGAAAAAATTTCACGTTTCCATTACTGTTTTGGCGGATTAATTCCACCAATTTTTGAGCATTAACCCCTTCAATCTTATTATCACCCGCAGGAGAATAGATATTGGTGATGATTACTTCATCTGCTTCTGCAAAAGCACGGCTAAATTGATCTAAAAGGAAAAAGGTTCGTGTATAACGTTGAGGTTGAAATACAGCTACAATTCTCTTTTCTGTTGCTTTGGCAGCACTAATCGTCGCTTGAATTTCTGTAGGATGATGGGCATAGTCATCAACAACAGTCATTCCATTATATTCCCCAATCACTTGGAATCTTCTTTTCGCTCCTGTGAATTCATGTAAAGCCCGAGCAATTCCTTCAAAGGAAATGTCTGCTTCAAGACCAACAATCAGGGTAGCCAATGCATTTAAAACATTATGCTTTCCGGGAATTGATAATTGCACTTGCCCTAACTCTTTTCCATGATAAACAGCAGTAAAAGAAACCGTTCGATCGATAAAAGTAAGCTCTTTTGCATACATGTCCGCCCTTGGATCAAATCCGAACGTGATCACTTTTCCTTTTAGGTCTGGAAGGAGCTCTTGTATGTAAGGATCATCGTAGCACACGACAGCGATCCCGTCATGTTTAACTTGATTAAGAAACTTGCAATAAGCTTCTTTTAAATTATCAAAATTTCCATCATAGTTTTCTAAATGATCGGCTTCAATATTGGTTACAACAGCAATTGATGGAAAGTATTGCAGAAAAGTCCCATCGCTTTCATCGGCTTCAGCAACCACATATTCACCTTTCCCAGCTTTAGCATTACTGCCAATATTCAAAACCTCTCCACCGATTACAAAGGTTGGGTCTAATTGATTATATTCCATGACTAAAGCTATCATTGAAGAGGTTGTTGTTTTTCCATGAGCTCCAGCAACAGCAACCCCTTTCTTTTCATTTAAAAGTCTTGCCAACATCTCAGATCTGTGAATAAGGGGAATATTCTGTTTCTCCGCTGCTAGCAATTCGATATTGTTTTTTGGGATATCTGTGGAATAGACAACTAATTCTGCACCGTCAATATTGGATTCGTGATGGCCAATAAAAATATTTGCTCCCCTTGCGCCTAACTTATCTGTTAACTCTTTACGAGTGACATCAGATCCACTTACTTGATAACCTAAATCAAGCATGACGCGTGCAATGGCACTCATCCCATAGCCACCAATCCCTATAAAATGAACATGTTGTGTTTTATTCACCTTATTCACCAACCTTCAATTCTTTTCACGTTCGTTTAAAAGAAACCGACGAACATCAGAAATCATATACAATGACCCAGTAATGATCACCAAATCATCAGGATCAGCCATTTGAATCGCCCGATCAACAGCTTGTTGCCAATTAGAAATCTCTATCACTTCTTTTTGTTGATCAATAGAATGAATCTTATTTCTTACATCTTCTGCTTTTGCCGCTCTTGGAAAATCAGGTTCTGTCACAATCAGCAGATCAGCAATGGAATGTATCGCTTGATAAAAGTTGCTAATCGCTTTATCTGCTAAAATCCCTGTAACCATAATACAGCGCTGATAAGAAAATAGAGAAATGGCCTCTGCTAAGCTTTTAGCCCCCTCAGGATTATGAGCTCCATCGATCACGATTTTGGGCTGTTCAGAAAGCACTTCTAGTCGACCTGGCCAAAACGTGCTTTTCATCCCTGAATAAAATGCCTCTTCATCTATATAGAAAGCATAGAACTGCCGCAAAACATCTAATGCCATAAGTGAGACAGCCGCATTTTTCACTTGGTGTGGGCCTAACATCCTAATTTGAATCTCAGGCATGGTCAAAAAAGGGTCTGTAAAATCAAAGGAACTTCCCTCTTGATTTATTTTATTGGCAGTAAAAGTAAAGTGTTCATTTAACTGATAAATTGGGGCTTTTTTAGACGCAGCCATTTCCTTGATCACTTGTAAAGCCTCTTCATCTTCAACTCCAGAAATAACTGGAACTCCCGGTTTGATAATCCCCGCCTTTTCCCATGCAATTTCTTTGATGGTATCTCCTAATAGATTCATATGATCGTATCCCACATTGGTGATCACAGATACAATAGGGTGAACCACATTGGTGGAATCTAGCCTTCCTCCAAGCCCTGTTTCCCAAACCACTACATCAGGATAGGCTATAGTCGCAAAATATTGAATAGCAATCGCTGTTACCACTTCAAACTCAGTTGGCGCCCCCAATTCCAAATGGGAAAGCTCTTCAGCTAAAGGGATCACCTGATTTAAGGTCTTAACTAAGTCCTCGCCAGAAATATCCTTGCCATTTACTTGAATTCGATTGGTAAATTCAATTAAATAAGGGGAGGTAAAGGTACCTACTTTATAACCAGATTTCCTTAAGACTTGGCTAATAAAGCTTACTGTTGACCCTTTACCGTTCGTCCCTGCAACATGGACAAATTTAACCCTTCGTTCAGGATGGTCTAATCTCTCTAACATCCATTCCATACGATCTAGTCCTGGTTTAATCCCTAATGTTTTTAAACTGTGAATCCATTCAATTGCTTCTTCCTTTGTTCTCACTTTACCTAACCCCATGACAATCCACCACTCTCAAAATATACTATGACATTTTTAGCTCTTTGATTCTTGCTAATACTTTGTCTCTTTTTTCTAGATAGTCTTGCTCTTTTTCTTTTTCTTTGGCTATAACGTCAGCAGGTGCTTTATCTACAAAACCTTTATTAGCTAATTTCTTTTGAACTCGTTCTACTTCATAATTAAGGGTCTCTAATTCTTTTTCCAATCTGCTTATTTCTTGACTAATGTCAATTAAGCCAGTTAAAGGCAAATAAATCTCTGCTCCTGTCACAATTGCGGACATTGCTTTTTCAGGTGAAGTAACCTCTGTAGAGATTTCTAAGGTTTCTGGATTACAGAACTTTTTAATATATGAGATTCCTTTGAGTAAAATCTCTTCATTGGTTTTATTCACTGGTTTAATGAGAAGCTGAATTTTTTTGCTTAATGGCACGTTGACTTCTGCACGGATATTACGAACAGAGCGGATCACATCCATTAATAATACCATTTCTTTTGCTGCTTGTTCATTAACAAATTCTTCACGATATTCTGGCCAGCTTGCTAGAGTAATACTTTCCCCTTCATGTGGAAGGTGTTGCCAAATCTCTTCTGTAATAAATGGCATATAAGGGTGTAACAAACGTAAGGTACGATCTAAGACATAGGTAAGAACCGATTTCGTCGTTTTCTTCGCTTGCTCATGGTCACCATATAAAGGAAGTTTGGCTAATTCAATATACCAGTCACAAAATTCATCCCAAATGAAGTTGGTCAACATTCTTCCAGCCTCACCAAATTCATATTGTTCTAACAGTCTTGTGACAGCTTTTACTGTTTCATTAAAACGATGTAAAATCCATTGATCCGCAGTCATTAATGTACCTGATAAATCAATATCTTTTACAGAAAAATCGCCTAAGTTCATGATGGTAAAACGGGAAGCATTCCAAATTTTATTTGCAAAATTACGGGCAGCTTCTACCCTTTCAAAATGGAATCTTAAGTCTTGCCCAGGCGTACCCCCTGTTGCCAGCATGAAACGTAGGGCATCTGCGCCATATTGATCAATCACTTCGATTGGATCAATTCCATTTCCTAGGGATTTGGACATTTTTCTTCCTTCACTATCACGAACCAAGCCGTGAATATAGACATTTTTAAATGGATTTTCTCCAGTAAATTCTAGGGCAGTGAAGATCATTCTTGCCACCCAAAAGAAGATGATGTCATATCCAGTTACCAATACATTTGTTGGATAAAATCTTTGTAAATCTTCCGTTCGCTCTGGCCAACCCATCGTTGAAAATGGCCATAAACCAGAACTAAACCAAGTGTCTAAAACATCTTCATCTTGTTTAAGATGGGTGTGGCCACAGTTTAAACATGATTTTGGCTCTTCCATTTGGACGATCGTTTCGCCACAATCTTCACAGTACCAAGCAGGTATACGATGACCCCACCATAATTGTCTGGAAATACACCAGTCGCGAATATTTTCAATCCAATTTAGATAGATCTTTTCAAAACGTTCTGGTACAAAGTGAACACCATTACCGCTTTTTTGTTGTTGAATTGCTTTTTCTGCCAGAGGCTTCATCTTCACAAACCATTGGGTAGATAAATAGGGTTCAACAACCGCCCCTGTTCGTTGACTATGTCCAACAGAATGAAGATGTTCTTCAATTTTAAAAAGAATCCCTTGTTCCTGAAGATCTTTGACAATTTGTTTACGACATTCAAAACGATCCATGCCTTGATATTTTCCAGCATTCTCGTTCATATGTCCTGATTCATCCATCACTAAAACCTGTGGAAGTTGATGACGTAAGCCAATTTCAAAGTCATTCGGATCATGGGCAGGTGTTATTTTTACTGCACCACTTCCAAACTCTTTTTCAACATATTCGTCTGCAATAATTGGAACCTCACGGTCTGTAATAGGTAAGACTACCGTTTTGCCGATTAAATGTTGGTAACGTTCATCATTTGGATGCACAGCAACCGCAGTATCCCCTAACATGGTTTCAGGACGAGTAGTGGCAACGACAATATGACCACTTCCATCCTTCAGTGGGTATTTCATATGATATAAAGCACCCATGATTTCTTTATATTCTACTTCAATATCTGATAAAGCGGTTCTTGCTTCTGGATCCCAGTTAATAATATATTTTCCACGATAGATGAGTCCTTTTTCATAAAAACTAACAAAAACCTTACGAACTGCTTGGGATAAGCCTTCATCAAGGGTAAAACGCTCTCTAGAATAATCTAAAGAGAGTCCTAATTTGGCCCATTGTTCATGAATTCGATTAGCATACTTTTCTTTCCATTCCCATGCGTGCTCAAGAAATTTTTCCCGCCCAAGATCATAGCGGCTAATCCCTTCTTCTCGAAGCTTTGCCTCTACTTTGGCTTGCGTCGCTATTCCAGCGTGATCTGTTCCTGGTAACCATAAAGCGTCATATCCCTGCATTCGCTTCATCCGAATGATGATATCCTGTAAAGAGAAGTCCAATGCATGACCAATATGCAACATCCCTGTCACATTGGGTGGTGGAATCACAATACTATAGGGTTGTTTTGATGTATCTTTGCCTGCTTTAAAAAATTCGTGCTCTAACCAATATTCATACCACTTTTTCTCAATATCCTTCGGATCGTATTGAGTTGGGATTTGTAATTCAAGTTGTTCAGCCATTGATTTTCCTCCTATTCATAATACCCATAAAATATAAAAAACCCTTTCCATCCCAAAGGACGAAAAGAGTTTGTTTTCGCGGTGCCACCTTTGTTCATGAAACACAACTAGCTTAGACCTAGCTCTATTTGTGTGTTCATGCACTCAATCAGTAACGGTTGATGATCCGGTCCATTCTACATCATTTCAAATGGACAACTTCAGGGCGACCTTCAGTAACTTCTGCCTTAGGAAACCTTACAGCTAATGGTTTCCCTCTCTTGAAGGTAAGGTTACTTACTCCTCCCTTTCATGGTTATTCCTCTATTTACATGTTAACCGACAAAATATTTAACTATATTGTAATCACAACAAAAGATAAAGTCAAATTTCTTTTTACAATTATTCTATGAAAGTAGGTCATTGGTTGTTCATGAACTCTTCTTTTAATATACCCATATAGATCACATCCCAAAACCTACCATGACGGTAAAGCTGCAGACGTAAGCGTCCCTCTTCTTTAAAACCGGCTTTAAGATAGGCTCGATGTCCCCTTTCATTAAATTGATAATGACGTAACATCACTTTGTTTAAGTTCATTTCCATAAAAGTGAAGTGAAGTAGCGTTTTGATTGCATCAGTTCCATAACCTTTACTTAAGTGCTTCTGATCGCCTATCACAATTCCTAATTCAGCGACTCGATTCCGCCAATCGATATGATGTAAGCTAATATGGCCGATATAGGATTCCTCTCCCTCAGGAAGATCTAGTGCATGGATAGAAAAGTGTTGATCTGTTTTTGAGGGTTGTTGAGCCTGATCCCCAAAATTCTTGGATAACTCCATTGGCATAGGAAGGGTACCCCATTGCAAATTTTCCGTAATGTGAGGATCATTAAACCATTGGTTAAATAATGGTGCCTTTTCTGGATCGATGGTCTTAAGCTGAACTCTCTTTCCTTTTAAAAGGTTTTCCATCTCTCTTCATCCTCCTTTTGGTAGCGTTCAAGGTACTCTTCTCGAAGAATAGACATCATCACTTCATCGTAAAATTGACCATTGCGGTACAAAAATCTTCTTCTTCTACCTTCTTCAACAAAGCCAAGCTTTTGATAGCTTTTGATCGCTCTTTCGTTAAAAGCATAAACCCCTAATTCAACTCGCTGTAATCCTAATTCTTGAAACCCTATATAGAGACATAAACGAAAAGCCTCTGTTCCATATCCTTTCCCCCAATAATCTTTATCTCCTATAAAAATCCCTGCGATTGCCCATTGATTTTTCCAACTAATAGAATGTAAACCAACACTTCCAATCATTCGATCATCTGCTCGCGTATAAATGGAAAAGACAAACTTATCATCCTGCTTTAAAAGGTTATCGTACCAACGATGTTCCTCTGCAAGCGTCTTTGGAAAACGTGTTTGTGGTGATAAATATTGGGTGACTTCTGGATCATTCACCCATTCTAGGTATTTGGATAGATTTTCTCTTTCTACCGCTTTTAATTGAACCAGCTTTCCTTTTAACATCATAACCCTCCCCCTTTTTGATTTAATTCTTTATCATGGTAAAACAAAAAAGACTCGTTCCTGATAAGTTCGCCATTGGAACTTACCGCACGAGTCTTTTATCCCCACGGTGTAGCAAAAAGCTTGGAATCGCTCGGACCTGTCTTTGCCTTTGCAAACGGAACCCTAGTTTCCCTTCCATTGTTAGAAATTATTATATTGACATTTATATCGCATGTCAATATAAAATTGGAATATTTTTTAAAAGTTCTGATATTAACCAAATGGATCTTTACTACATAAAGTATAGAAGATATAAAATAGGGTAGTTGCTGATTAAGGAATATACAAACCCAAATGATAACGTAAAGGATGTGTGGTCATATGGATGGGTTGAAAAGGTTTCGTTTAATCCTTCGTACAATCCTCTTTCCTCTTATTGTTTTGCAATTTTTGAGAACCTTATTTTTCCCGACTCCGTTTGATGTGTTCATTTTATTCATTCTTTTCATTGCTTATATTGGTTTTATGATGAATATTATATAAATTGTTGGTCAATAAACCATATGATTTCTTTCATTTGACCCCAACGAATCTGAAGTTTTTTTAAATACTGTTCTTCTAATCCATACTGTTGCTTTTCCTCGTATTTTTTTGCTAAGGTGAAAATTCGTTCTGGAAAAAGAAGGTATATTGCTAATAATTTCTTTTCCGGTTCTGTCAAGGAAACAATTTTTTGATAGCGATCAAACCACTCTTGCGCCCAAAAACGGTGTTCTTTGTTTAAAATATATTTTCGGATAAAATTAGCCAAATCTCTAACAGGCGTATCAAGACTTACATGGTCAAAGTCAATCAATACCATTTTACCATTTGGTTTAAGTAGCATATTCCGGTGATGGAATTTGCCGTGGCAGATGGTTTTCCGTAAATCACCAATCGAGTTATATTGTATGACCCATTGAGTTAAATGTTCTAAAGCTTCTTCAGACCATTCCTTGAGAAATGGTAGATAACTTAAAAAGACATGTTCAAAGGTGGTTAAAGATTCTTTTCTCGTTAATTTCTTTTGGTATTTTTTTAACCACTTTAAGCGTTCTTCCCATGAATTGCGAAGATACGTTTCATCAACAAAATGATAAGAAAATGGTTCGGGGTTATATTCAAACCCCAGCTTATGAAGATGAGCCATCACCTTTACCATGACCAAGAAATGAGGCCGATGATTCAAAGTTAAGTGTTCACCTTCAACCCACTTTGTCACATAAACAATCCCATTTTTGACTGGTACAAACGGTTCAGCAAATTTATTAGAAACAATTGTAGAAGTATTCCATCTATGTTCCTGTAAGAATTGTAAAATCTCATTCATCCGTATGGCTTGCGACCCACTCATATTTGCTTTTTTAACGGCAAAAACACCTAGTTGGGTTTCTATTTTCGCTACTGAACCATACCATTTTATCTGACTTACCTGAAAATCATACTCATCGATTACGTGGGGATGTATATCAAATTCAAACCATTCTTGGGTAAGGGCCATGATATGATCCTCCCTAATTACGTCAACTTAAAGTTGAAAATAAACATACAAGACCTGATAAAGTTGCTCAATATTGATCTGCAACCCTACTAATTGTTGATATTGCATCTCTAAAGAGTATCCCTTTTGAGGCACCTTTGCAATAAAATAGATATAAAGAAATTTCCATAGATCATGCGGATAGGACAAGTAGGTTAAAATCCACTTTTTATCGTCTATTTCTAAAGGATTCTTTTCTTGGTAAGCATCGAGCAGCTTATAGATGATATCTTCTTGAAATCCATTTCTTTGATAAACATGTGCAACCATCTTAGCCAAGTCATAAGCTGGAAGATCATAGATTGGTAAACCTAGATCAAAAATCCATCCCTCTTCAAATCGATCGATTCTAAATCGGTTCAGTTGGACATTTCCTAAGCACCATCCGGGTTCTTTTTCATTTCGAAAATAAGTTCGTTCCAACTTTTCAGACATTTCTATACTTCTTCTCATTTGTGCTTGTTGACTAGGGATATATTTTAATACAATGTCATCTAAGGGTGTTTTTCTTTGCTTTTGTGAGACAACCTTTTCTATTTGCATTAAATGTCCTAATCCCCGTTTAAAATGATGAGACCAAGGTTCAAACGTTTGGTTTGTCTTTATTTTCACCATCGCCTGATGAAACTCTGCTAATGTTTTCCCAATCGTTTTCATGTGTTCTGGGTTGGAGGAGACAGGGATTTTTCCTTCGATCCAATCTGTTAAAACAAATCCCTGATCCTCATTTAAAATATAGGGTTGCCCATCATTGGTTCGAATAAAGCGATCAATCTTTCGAAACCCTTCATGCGCCAGAGATTCTCTAAATTGAAAGGCAAAATCTAGAGTTTCTACATCATTCCAAGCTCTTAATATTTTTGTTCCTCGGTTTGTTTTTAATTTATAGAAGGAGGAGTATTCTTCTATTTCCTCTACTTGTAGATTATAGTTTTTTAGAACATCATCTATTACAGGATAATCAATCATATTAAAAACTCCCTTTGTCTAACGGATCGGAAGAAAAAGAATCTGTCCTTCTTCTAATTCATCACTTTGCAAATGATTATGGTTCATTAAATCAGCAGTACGAAGCTGATATTTCTCTGCTATTTGTTCAAGTGTATCTTCCTTTTGTACAAAGTATATTTTTAACGTATATTTATTCTCTTCATTTCCTTTTAACAAACTAAAGAGCATATCTTTCGTTGATTGTTCTTCAGAATCTTCACCGATTTCTTCGGTTACCTCCTGTTCTACTTTCTCAATTGCTGGATTGATATCCGTTTCAACGTCTTCTGTATTTATCTTCTGCTTGGACTCTTCTTCCGTAATATTGGCTGCTAATTCCTTTTCTTCAATCACTTCTTCTGCCTTTTCTTCGACGACCTGTTCTTCTTTTATGACATTGGTTTCTTCCCTTTTCTCTTTTTTCAATAGGGAGTATAGCGGATTTGTTGAACTCTTCTGATCATGGTTAAATTCTCGATTTTTGCCTTGGATGCCTATTTTCATTGCAGGAGTAGGAAGAGGAGTCTCTACCATCTCGACAGTTTCAATAGTTTCTGAATTTTCTGTTGTTTCGTCTACTTTCTCATCTATCACTTCTTTTGCTTCAACCTCATCAACATTATCATCAACCGGATTTGCTTGAACTTGTTCTACTTCGGTTTCTTCTTCTTTCATGATATTGGCATCATTTTCGAAGGTAACATCCACAGGATATTCTGTTTCGAATTCTTCTGTCACATCGACTGGAGTCTCTTGTTTTGGATCAGGATGGACGCCTAGTAACTGAACCTGGGCAACGATCTCAATTTCTTGATCTGAAAGGACTTCATAATCAAAAAATTCTACCGTTACGAACACATCGTTTGGATCGTTTACTCTTTCATGTTGAATTTGAATTGAGATAGGGATTTGATATTGGAATGTATCAGCAATTTCATTTTCTGTAAAAAATGATCCATGATGAATAGCGTCTGCCTGATCTGCTTCTTCTTGCCAATTATTATCGAGTGGAGTTCTTTCAAATTCTCCATTTAATACCAAATGTCCTGTGATATCTATGTGATGTTTAGAATCATAAACTTTTACTATCGGATGTAATTCTAAACTAGATAGCGACTGAAAACTCTGATTTTCCTTAAAATGTTTTACCTTTTCCCTAATCTCAAATCTCATAAATGGTTGGTCTGTCAATTTACTCACCCCTTATAAAGGTCTTCTTCGATTAAATATATTTTAACTTCGTCCTTGTTATGACAAAAAAGTAGACCTTATCAGCCTACTTTAGAACTTACACGGTTAATTTTTTTAAGAAACCTTTTTGCATTTTCAAGAAATTGTTGAAAAAGAATGGGTGAAACACGTAAAACCTCTCCAGATTCTTGGAGAGGTTTTACCATTTATCAGTTTATTATTTTATTATTATATTATTATTAGGCAGAAACAGGGTTGTTTTTCTTAAAGGTTTTATTGTAATATTGTCTGATGTATGGAAGTACCCAACGATCTAAACCAATTCTTCCAGAGTTAGCTCCACCAACTAATACGATGAAACCGAGAAGAGCCATCCAAGGGTTGGAAGAAACTGTACCAGCAAACATGAACATGAAGTTCATAAATACACCAAAGAACATTGCAGCTTGAGTTAAGCATCCAAGAATTAAACCAAGACCTACAAGGAATTCGCCATATTCAACTAAGAAACTGAAAAGTCCAACATTTGGTAAGGCAAATCCTTTTAGAAATGCAGTATAAGTAGGGTATACAACTGCATCATGACTTGTTACAGGATTTTCGATTGCTCTGTTTATTAGTCCTGCTGCACTAAAAGGTTTTTCACCAGTAATCTTTCCCCAACCTGCAGTTAACCAATCGTAACCAAGGTATAAACGTAAAACTAAAAGACCAAAACTTGCATACAAATTTTCTCGTAACCACTTAAAAACCATATGATTCCTACCTCCTTAAATTATTATTATTTAATAAAGGGCCCTTACTACAAGATCATTATATTAAGTTTTTACAAATTTAAACATATCCTTATCACGTTTTTCATATTTTTGCAAAAAATTTATGACGTACTTGTGAATAAATATAAATGATACTAGTTTTTTCAATAAAGACGATATAAAATAATATATACAACCCAAAAAGCACCTAGTTGACTGAGTCATTCAGTTCCTAGGTGCTTTCTCATTATAGATTTATTCTTATTGACGCAATATTACTTTCTGTATTGAAGTTTATATCTTTCGCATCTACTTCTTTGCCATTGATGATGAGTTTTAGATAGGGAGTTGCGTGATGAACCTTTAATGTCCAATGCTTCCATGTAGGTTGATAACCCGTTACAGAATTTTCAATCGTCAATTTGATGACATTTCCATTTGCTTGATAACGGATTTGTTTTTCTAGATATTCTCCTTTTTCATAAGCAAAGGTTTCACCATCATCATCATATAAAGTATAATGGGATTCCCCACTTTCTGTTTGATAAAGATGGATAGTCATATCCTTTTCTGGTATAGTAGTTGATTGTTTGATCGAACCGTGGCTAATCATTGTTCCTGCTTTAATAAAAATAGGTAATGTTTCAAGATTAGCCTCGACCAAGATATGTTTTCTACCTTCATAGATTTGATCTGTCCAATAGTCAACCCATGTACCCTCAGGTAAATAGACAACACGATGGTAGGTATCTGGTTTTATGATAGGGGCAATGATTACATTTTCTCCAATCATAAATTGATCAGATAAATTAAAAGTATGACGATCTTCTGGATATTCTATAAACAATGGTCTCATCACTGGAATTCCTGTTTTGCTTGTTTTTGCAAAAAGACTATATAAGTGTGGCAACCACTGGTAACGCAATTGAATATATTTCTTAATGATTTTTTCAATTTCTGGGCCAAATGACCATGGCTCTTGACGTGCAGTTCCAATGGCACTATGGTTACGGAAATAAGGAGTGAAAGCTCCTACTTGTGTCCAACGTGCAAGCAATTCGCCAGTTGTATCATGGGCAAAACCACCTATGTCTGGTCCTGATAACGCAACGCCAGAAAGTCCTAGATTCATACACATTGGAATGGATAATGCTAGATGCTCCCAGAAACTACGATTATCCCCTGTCCATACGGCTGCATAACGTTGAACACCAGAGTAACCTGCTCGTGTTAATAAAAAAGGCCGT
Organism: Tepidibacillus infernus; assembly: GCF_048898065.1. Classification (NCBI taxonomy): domain Bacteria; kingdom Bacillati; phylum Bacillota; class Bacilli; order Caryophanales; family Bacillaceae; genus Tepidibacillus; species Tepidibacillus infernus. Next base: position 304,227 of record NZ_JBLWFI010000001.1, on the reverse strand, counting down.
TTTCCATGAAGTAGATTTTTTATTCCATGGTAAGTCGCTTCCCCCATTAATAAGCCATAGAGATTGTGCATTTCTCGATGGGTTTTGGGATCACCATCATTCTCGTGAACAACGTTTACATCCATGGTTTTTGTTTCGTTAAATACAGCTGGTTCGTTCATATCATTCCATATACCTTCAATCCCTAAATCAGTATAGAAACGATGTTTTTCTCCCCACCATTTTCTTGTTTCTGATTTTGTGAAGTCAGGGAAAGCACTTTTTCCAGGCCAAACGTTTCCATAGAAAATATCGCCTTCAATATATTTAGAGAAATGGTTTTGGCGAATTCCTTCTTGATAAATGGAATACTCTGGATCCACTTTAACACCTGGATCAACTATCGGAACGATCCTCTTGCCTACAGATTTTAAATCTTTCATCATTTTTTCTGGGTTAGGGAATCGATCGCGATCAAAGGTAAAGACACGATACTCATTCATATAATGAATATCTAAGTAGACCGCATCTAAAGGAATCTCTTTTTGGATAAAGGAATTCACTAATTCACGAACCTCTTGTTCACTTTCATAGCTGTATCGGGATTGATGGTAACCAATCACCCATTTAGCAGGTAATGGCATACGCCCTGTAATCCATGAATACTGTTCAAGAACCTGTTTTGGGGAAGACCCAGCCATTACATAGTAATCGATTTGACCACCTTCAGCAGCAAAAGAGTATTCTTTCTCCTTTTTCATATCAAAGGTAGTTTTAAATGTATTATCAAAGAAGATTCCATGGGCTTTACCATTTCTTAATGTCATGAAATATGGATGTGATTGATATAATGGATCGGTTTCTTGATTATGTGGTGCATAAACATCGGTATTCCACATTGTGAGTTTTTCCCCACGTTTGTCCAAGAATCCAGCTTTTTCACCAAAACCATAAAAATGGTCCTCAGGATCCATTTCTTTAAAGCAAACCACTTCTTTGCTTTCTTTAAATCCCATGCCTTTTTCTGATTCACTTACAAGTAGTCTTCCTTCCTGATCATAGAAGTTAACACGGAATGGTGATTTTTGTATCATAACTTGAAGCTTTGAACTAGAAAGAGAAAAGCTGTCTTCTTTATCTTCAATTTTAACCTTTACTATCTCTGGTTCTGCAACTACAGCAAAGCTACTTTTCATAGTTGGCTTATGAAATGGATTCATCACAATACGAACAATATCATCACGATAGAACAAGATATTCACAAAACCTTGTTCACAAGTAAAACGGTATAGGTTATGCTCTTGGACAAATTCTTTTAAATCACCAATATCATGGTATGGTGTATTTTCTAGTTTCTTTTTATTTCCCGGATGAATGGCGAAACTTGTATCTTGCATGACAGCCTCCTAGTGTTTTGAATATTTAACCGTTTACAAAGAAGTTGTGAAAACGATTGCACTACTATTATTATTATACTATTCAGATTCCATATGACAATACCTTTTTGTCCAAAAACAAAAGTAGTATGCATGTAATAAAACAACCACCATTAAAGGTGGCTGGGATCCTATTTTTAGTTAGATGACTAACTGTTTTATCTAAATACCACATAATATCCTTTAAATTGAGCAAATATCTCTTCCCCATCACGAATGATAACATCTACTTCAATCCTTGCCTTCCCTAATTTTCTAAACGTATTTACGAACTTCTCTTTTTTTCTTTCATCTGTCAATTCACACTCAGCGACAAAATCTGTTTCGATAGGCTTTAAATATTGAATTGAACTTTTTTGTATTACAATATGTGCGTTCGGATCTATATCTAACATATTATTAAAAACCAATGCCCACCCACATACTGTTGTTAAACTATTGATACTTCCCCCAAAAGCGGTTGATTTGTGATTGATGTTTGGTTTTAACTTCGCGCCAATCCTTACTTTATTTAGTTTAAATTCTTCGACTTTAAAACTCATCTCTTCGGTAATTGGAATCCGTTCATGTAGATAATTCTCAAATTCAGTCTCTAACATATTTTTTATATCAATCATAGGTACACCTCGATGCTAAAGGAATTATTTTTAAATATTATTATACAATAATTCCCTTGAACTACCTACAACTTATGAAATCAGAATCATATTTCAATGATCATAACTTGCGTAATCTAACTTTTTGTACCGAATGATCAGATCCTTTTTCAAGAATCAATCGGGCTCGTTGTTGGGTCGGATAGATATTCTCTCTCAGATTAATTTCATTGATTTCATGCCATACTTGTTCTGCAAAGTCATTTGCTTCCTGATCGGTTAATTCAGAATAGCGATGAAAAAAGGAGTTTTTATCTTTAAAAGCAGTTTGACGTAATAGCTGAAAACGTTCAAGATACCAGCTTTTGATGTATTCTTCTTCAGAGTGAACATAAATCGTAAAATCAAAAAAATCGGATATATGAAGCTGTGGTTTATGATCTAAACGGGTTTCTTTTGAAGTTTGCAAAACGTTCAAGCCTTCAACAATTAAGATATCCGGTTGATTCACGACATGATACTCATTAGGGATGATATTATAAGACAAGTGAGAATAGACAGGAGCAATTACCTCTGGTACACCTGATTTGACATCCCTTAGAAATGATATTAAACGGCGAGTATCATAGCTTTCTGGAAAACCCTTTCTATTCATGATCCCACGTTGCTCTAATAGCTCATTTGGGTATAAAAAACCATCTGTCGTAATTAAATCTACTTTGGGATGATTTGGCCATCGTGCAAGTAGTGCTTGAATAATCCGAGCTGTTGTACTTTTGCCAACCGCAACACTGCCAGCGATCCCAATAATATAAGGAACTTTCCTAGACATAGAACCAAGAAAGGTTTGGGTCACTTCAAAAAGACTTTGAGTTCCAGATACATACAAGTTTAAAAGTCTTGAAAGAGGAAGATAGATTTTACACACTTCTTCTAATGAAATGCGTTCGTTGATACTATGAAGATTATTCAAGTCATCTTCGGTAAGCGTGAGTGGAGTAGAGAGCTTTAGAGCAGCCCATTCCTCACGATCAAAAGAAAGATAAGGTGAAAATGTTTGATGATCCATTTATTTCAACTCCTACCTCAACGCCTTTAATGCTTTATATTGTACTTCTAATGTTCTTTCAATATCTTCATCTGTATGGACAGTAGACATGAACAAGCCTTCAAATTGAGATGATGGAAGATAGATGCCATGATCAAGCATATAACCGTGATAATGTTTAAAGTATTCTAAATTAGAGGTTTTGGCTGTTTCAAAGTTAACGACTTGCTCACCTGTGAAGAAAAAGCCGATCATTGCTCCTACTTGGTTGATATGATGAGGAATGTCTAGTTCCTTCGCATTTTTACCTAAACCTTCTGCTAGAAGTTTAGACTTGCGCTCTAATTCATCATAAACACCTGGCTGTTGTAAAAGTCTAAGTGTGGAAAGACCTGCAGCCATGGCCACAGGGTTTCCTGATAAAGTCCCTGCTTGATAGATTTTCCCTACTGGAGCGATGTTCTCCATGATTTCCCTTTTTCCACCATAGGCACCAACGGGTAAGCCTCCGCCGATCACTTTGCCTAAGGTTGTTAAATCTGGAGTGACACCGAAGCGACCTTGAGCACTATTTGGTCCTACTCGGAAGCCAGTCATGACTTCATCGAATATAAGAAGGGTTCCATATTGTTTCGTGATTTCCCGTAATCCTTCCAAAAAGCCTGGTTTTGGTGGAACCACTCCCATATTACCTGCTACAGGCTCTACAATTACAGCAGCGATATCTTCGCCGAACTTTTTAAAGGCTATACGAACACCATCCATATCATTGTAAGGAACAGTAATTGTTTGAGAAGCAATACTTTGAGGAACACCAGGACTATCTGGTAAACCTAAAGTGGCAATTCCAGACCCTGCCTTGATCAATAAACTATCACTATGCCCATGATAGCTTCCTTCAAATTTCAAAATTTTACTTCTTCCTGTATATCCTCTTGCTAAACGGATGGCACTCATCGTTGCTTCCGTACCAGAGTTGACCATTCTCACGATTTCAATAGATGGAACCGTTTTGATTATAAGTTTTGCAATCTCTGATTCTAGTTCGGTAGGGGTACCAAAGCTTGTTCCTTTGACAAGGGTTTGTTGAACAAGATCGATCACTTCTGGATGGGCATGACCCACTATCAATGGCCCCCAAGAGAGGACATAATCAATATATTCATTACCGTCTACATCATATAGTTTGGAACCTATTCCATGATCCATATAGACAGGGTTTCGATCTACATTTTTAAATGCTCTTACAGGACTATTTACTCCCCCAGGCAACAGTTCTTTTGCCTCCGCAAATAGTTTGATAGATTTCTGATAACGATCCATCTTCCTTACCCCTTTATTCCGAATTGTTCTATGACTTGATTTTCCCATTCTTCCATTTCTGGTGTAAAATATTTTACCCTTGTTTTCTTGTATTCCTTAGTAGAGTAAAGCACGGCTCTTTTCGTTATGCCTGTTTCTTTAGACATGAGACTAAGTATTTCCTCCACTTCTTCTACATTACGACCATGTACCATGGTGAAGATATTATAAGGCCAATCTTCATACGTAGGACGTAAATAGCAATGACTGACAGCTTGATAAGCAGCAAAATTCGTTCCGATCTCTTCTGTCTTGTCTTCAGGTACTTGCCATACACCCATGCCGTTTGCTGTAAAACCTGCTTTACGGTGGTGCAAGACCGCCGCAAAACGACGCATTTGTCCTTTTTCTTTAAACTCCTTCATCGCTGTAAATAATTCATCAAGATTAACCCCTGCTTCTTCTGCAAAGGCATCAAAAGGTCTAGCAATGATCGGTAAATCTTTTTGTAAAACTCGGATCAATGCAATCTCTTTTTCCGATAAGGCTTGAGGGGTTTGCCGCTTTTTTTCACTGTAAACTGGGGATTCCGTTTTACTTTTTGTCTCTTTCCCTGTTAAATCCAATTGCACACCAATTTTATAAAGCTTAAGAGTTGGCAAAATGCGAATAGATTCTACATCTGCCATCTCACCCAATAATTCTACTGTTTTTTCTAATCCTAATTTACTGTTTGGAGGAACAGCAATGGTAAACCAAAGATTAAAGTCATGATTGCGTTTATAGTTATGAGTCACACCAGGATGTTGATTGATAATTGCTGCCGCTTGGTCAAGGTGTTCTGGGGCAATCTTCGCAGCCACCAAACTTGATTGATAGCCTAAGCTTCTGGTATCAAAAATAGCAGAGATTTGGCGAATCACCGTTCCCTTCAAAGCTTGAAGGCGTTCAATCACTTCTTGTTCTGATAGATTCAAATCCTCTGCCATGACGAGGAAAGGACGTTCTTGCAAAGGAAAATCTTTTTGAATTCGGTTTAATAGCTCCTGATTGATTAGATCCATCTGCTCTACACTCATTTTCATTCCTCCTTTAACCATTTGGCTACATCTTTTGCAAAATAGGTGATGATGATATCTGCACCAGCACGTTTCATCCCTGTTAACATTTCTATCACGATTTTCTTTTCATCAACCCAGCCATTTTGAGCTGCCGCCTTAATCATGGCATATTCTCCACTCACATTGTAGGCTGCTAGGGGTAGATTAAATTGCTGCTTCACTTGATAAATAATATCCATGTAAGCTAAAGCAGGTTTAACCATCAAGATATCTGCCCCTTCTACCACATCAGAATAGGCTTCTCTTAAAGCCTCTCTTCCATTGGCAGGATCCATTTGGTAGGTTTTGCGATCCCAAAATTGTGGTGCAGAATGAGCTGCATCGCGAAATGGTCCGTAAAAGGAAGAAGCATATTTTACTGCATAAGACATAATCGGTACATCCTCAAACCCTGCTTCATCCAATCCTTTACGTATGGCTGCTACAAAACCATCCATCATATTGGATGGTGCAATCATATCTGCGCCTGCTCTAGCTTGAGAAATAGCGGTTCTTGCCAGTAGATCTAAAGATGGGTCATTCAATACCTTACCCTCATGAATGACACCACAATGGCCATGGTCGGTAAATTCACATAAGCAAGTATCAGCAATAACTAAAAGTTCGGGAGCGATTTGTTTGATCAAACGTGTTGCCTCTTGAACAATTCCATGGTCGTGATATGCACCACTTCCAATTTCATCTTTGTCTTCTGGGATACCAAATAGAATAACACCTTGAATCCCAAGCATCACAATTTCCTTAATCTCTTGCTCTAATTGATCTAAAGAAAGCTGAAATACTCCAGGCATGGAAGAAATCTCATTTCTTACGTTATGACCATGAATGACAAATAAAGGATATATTAAATCATGTACATGTAAATGATGTTCTCTAACCAAATTTCGGATTGCGGGATTTTGTCTTAATCTGCGATGACGAGTAAATTGTAAATCCATATCTGCCTCTCCTTCCCTAACTCTCTCTACTTTGATTTTGAAATAGCTTTAACTAATCCAGGAATCGTATATTCTGAAGCTGTAATATCTATGTTTAAGCCCAATTGTTGAGCGGTATCTGTTGTAATTGGTCCGATACTAGCTAAAGTAACCCCTTTTAACAATTTTTCTAAAGATTCCCCTTGAAGAGCCTCATAAAAATTCTTAACGGTAGATGAGCTAGTAAAGGTAATGATTTGAATCTGCTTCTCTTTTAGCATCTTAATGATTTCATCTTTGTTTTCCGCATCAATCACCGTTTCATATGCATTGATTTCTACTACTTCTAATCCTTTTTCCTTTAGTTGATCAGGTAGGATCTTTCGAGCAATATCTGCACGAGGAAGTAATACCTTTTGTCCAACCTTTAATTCGCCTGTCAAAGCATCAAGAAGCCCTTCTGCACGGAACTCCTGTGGTAGCACATCGACTATCAGACCTTTTTCTTCTAATAATGCTGCAGTTTTAGGGCCAATGGCAGCAATCCGCGCCTTTGCCATTTTACGAATATCAATACGTTGTTCTTTTAACGTTTGGAAAAAGGATTGAACTCCGTTGACACTTGTAAACATGATCCAATCATATTGGTCTAACTGTTGAAAAGCCTGTTGATATTCCTTTGTATGCTTTGGTGGAACAATTTTGATGACAGGGAATTCGACAGTTTCTCCGCCTAATTCTTCAATTAAGGCAGATAATTCACTTGCTTGATTTCTAGCTCTAGTAACAAGGACTCTCTTTCCAAAAAGAGGCTTTTTCTCAAACCAAGCTAACTGCTCTCGTAATTTTACCACTTCACCAATAATAATGATCGCTGGAGAGGTAAGTTTTGTTTCTTCTACCACCTGTACGATATTTTCTAATGTTCCAGTAACCGTTTTTTGCTCCACTCTCGTTCCCATTCGAACAAGTGCAACAGGAGTACTTGAATCTCGGCCGTTTTCGATTAACTTATCACGAATCAGTTTTAAGTTAGAAACCCCCATGAGGAAAATCAAAGTTCCAGTAGCAGTTGCAAGCTTTTCCCAGTTGATATTGGATTCATTTTTAGTTGGATCCTCATGTCCTGTTACAATAGCGATCGATGAGGTAAAATCGCGATGGGTGACAGGAATGCCTGCATAAGCAGGGACAGCAATTGCCGAAGTAATTCCAGGTACAATTTCAAAGGAAATCCCATGTTCAGCTAATAAAAGAGCCTCTTCTCCTACTCGACCGAAAATCGTAGGGTCTCCACCCTTTAGTCTGGTGACCACTTTTCCTTCTAAGGCTAACTGAACAAGGAGTTGATTGATCTCTTCTTGTTGCAGAGTATGACGATTTGGAGATTTGCCTACATAAATTTTTTCCGCATCCCTTCTCCCATACTTTAACAGGGAAGGATGGGCCAAACGATCATATACAATCACATCTGCTTTTTGAATCGCTTCTATGCCTTTCACTGTGATTAATTTGGGATCTCCTGGTCCAGCACCCACTAAAAATACTTTCCCTACCTTCATTATTTCCCCTCCTTCACCTCTGCTAATATTTGATCTGCTCCTTGTTGTAAAAGCTGGTTTGCTACCTTAATTCCTAAAGAAACGGCTTCTTCCTTTGAACCAGTTGCTTCTGCTTTAAGAATACGCTTGCCATCAACTGCGGCAACCATTCCAACTAAATGAATTTGATCGTTTTGCCATCTCGCATAAGCTCCAATTGGGATCTGACAGCCCCCTTGTAAATGATGTAGTAACGCCCTTTCAGCTGAAATGATCATTCTTGTCTCTTGATCATCGATGTATTGTAACATTTGTATGGTTTCTTGGTCATTCTCTCTCACTTGAATGCCAAGGGCTCCTTGACCAACTGCAGGCAGACAAAGATCCACGTCTAGATATTGCGTAATCCGATCCTGCCAATTCATTCGTTTAAGGCCTGCAGCCGCTAAGATAATTGCATTCAGTCCATCAGTTTCTAATTTTGACAGTCTGGTGTTAACATTTCCTCTGATGGACTCAATCTTTAGATCAGGACGATAGGCAACAATTTGAGCGGCTCTGCGTAAACTACTTGTTCCCACTTTAGCACCTATTGGCAATGTTTCTATAGTATAATCTTGGTTTGAAATAAGGCAGTCCCTTGGGTCTTCCCTTTCCGGTACTGCACCAATCGTTAACCCTTCTGCCATTTCAGCAGGCATATCCTTCATACTATGTACGGCAAAATCAATCTCTCCATCTAACAAAGCTTGCTCAATCTCTTTCACAAATAGTCCTTTGCCACCTACTTTTGAAAGGGTAACATCAAGAATTTTGTCCCCTTTCGTAACGATCTCTTTAATCTCAAACCTTATATTAGGATAAAGTTTTTTTAGCTTTTCGATCACCCATTCCGTTTGTGTTAAAGCTAACTGACTTTTTCGTGATCCAACGACGAATGTATTCTTCACGATAACAATTCCCTTTCCTTATTGATATTCTCTTTTATGGTTTCTTTGATCTTTAGAATCAGCAGGTCTTTACTTTCCCCTTTCTCGATCCTACGCAAAAAGTCTGGTTCAAGTAAATATTCAAATAAGTTTTTCCGTTCTTCGTTTGTTAAACCCTGCTGTAAAATCCATTCTCTCATTTCTGCCAAGAAAGTTGTATACTCTTCGTATTCCACACCGTATTGCTTTTCCAATTCTTGGCGGATCTTTTTTGCTAGTCCAGGGCTTGCCCCACTAGTGGAAACCGCTATTTGTAAATGTCCTCGATCTATCATAGCTGGAACGATAAAGGTAGATAATTCTGGATCATCTACAATATTAACCCATTGGTACTGATGATCGATCTCTTGATAAATTTGTTGGTTTAATTCCTTTTGATCCGTAGCAACCACGATGATCGAATAACCCTTTACATCTTGACGTTTATATCCACGCTTTTCCCAGGAAATACGATTTTCCTGTACCAATGTCTCTAACAAAGGTGTAATTACCGGGCTGATTAATTTCACTTTTGCATTCGCTTTTAAAAGGGATAGAATCTTTCGTTCTGCTACCCTTCCTCCACCAATCACGAGACAAGGACGATTTGTAAGATTTACCATCATGGCGTAATAACGATTCATGGTCACAACCCTCCTAAAACCATCGGTGAAAAGAAACAAAGAGGTTGGAGATGGTAAAATTGATGATCAGCATCACAAAGTTCATCAAATTCCAGATGGCTAATTGTTTCATCATCCATCTTCTTTTTTGCCGATTAAAAATAAATAAACCATACATCAATAAAATAAAAAAAGAGGTTAATACTTTTGCATCTACAAAAATTTTCCAATCAAAAAGAATTCCTGCCCAAATCGATCCAAATGTCAATCCTAATAGCAATAATGGTACTCCAATCAAATTAGACAGATAAGCATTTCGGTCTAAACTTTCTAAACTAGGCAGCCCTTTTGAAAACCGATGCCAAATCTTCCTTTTTAGTAAGTATTCTTGCAGAATATACATCAAAGAGAAAATGGCAGAGATTGAAAAAGCGCCATAACTGATAATAGAAAGGATAATATGAATAAATAATAAATTAGAGATAAAAGAATCACTTAATTGGGGTGATGTTTCTCCAATCAACAACGCTCCCATCAGCATTATGATAGCAATAAATGTCATCACCATCTCAAACCATTCCCACTCGAAAAAGGAATGGGTGATTACAGTCAATAAAATAAGAAGTAATGAATAAAAAAAGAAAATATCAAAAAATGTAATAATTGGAAAGTATTGTTCAGATAACATTTTAAAACTAAAGACGAAGACTTGGATTATACTACCCGCTAAGATAAACCGATAAGACCATGGTGAAATACGAGTAACTCCTTTGATGATTGACATAAAGTAAAAACAGAAGCTAGTCGTATAAAGAAGAATGAGAATAAAAATCACAGTATTCATACTTATGACCTACTTCTTCTCGTGATATATGTTGCAGTAGGTTCCTCATTCATTTTATCCTTCTCTATTTCTACCTTTAAATCAAAGATTTTACAAAAAACTTGCATCATCTCTTCTGCATTTGATTCAACAGCCATTTCTTTCACCCTCATAATCGGGTCTTTTAGCATTTGGTTGACAATACTTTTGGTATGTTTTCGAATGATCGTTTTCTCTCGCTCAGATAAATGTGGTAATTTATTTTCAATCGATTTCATCGTTTCTTCTTGAATTTTGAAGCTTTTTTCTCTTAATGCAGCAATTAATGGAATCACACCTAGTGTATTGATCCATTGGTAAAACTTATAGACTTCTTCATCGATCCATTCTTCTATTTGTGTAGCAATTCTTTGTCTTTCTTTTAAATTGGCATCAACAAGACCCTGTAAATCATCAATGTCAAATAAGTAAACCCCATCTAATTGGTTAATCTCTGGGTCAAGATCTCTTGGAACCGCAATATCGATCATGAAAATTGGTCTATTTTTACGCTCATGGATAATCTTTTCTACTTCGGTTTTATTCAAAATAAATGAATCTGCTCCGGTAGAGCTAATTACGATATCTGCTTTATTTAACGCAACCGGTAACTGTTCCAGTGTATAGGCTGTTCCATGAAAGGGTTCTGCCAATGCAGAGGCATGTTCATAGGTACGGTTGACAACCATCACTTGCTTTACACCCTGAGCATGAAAATGAATCGCCGTCAACTCACTCATTTCACCTGCTCCAATAATGAGGATCGCTTTGTCATCTAAACGGGAAAAGATTTTTTTGGTTAATTCAACTGCAGCATAACTCACGGATACAGCGCTTTCACCTAAACCTGTCTCCGTATGAACTTTTTTGCCAAAGGTAATCGCCTGTTTAAATAAGGTATTAAAAATTGTTCCTGTTCCCTGCGCTTTTTGCGCAAAAAGAAAAGCTTCACGGATTTGCCCTAAAATTTGTGTTTCTCCTAATACCATGGAATCTAAACCCGTAATGACCCGGAATAAATGTTCAGTGGCCTCCGCCTCCTTTTTTACGTAAAGAAAAGGAACGAATTCTTCTTTGGGAATGGCAAACCATTCGGCTAAAAATTTTTTAATGAAATGTTCCCCTGTATGAACTTGATCGACAACAGCATAAATCTCCATTCGGTTACATGTACCAACAATGACTGCTTCTAATACACTTTTTGTCTTTTTTAATTTATCTAAAGCTTCAGCTAAATCTTCTTCTGTAAAGGTAAATTTCTCTCTAATCTCTACAGGGGTAGTTCGGTAATTGAGTCCAACAACCATTACCAACATATGATTTCCCCCTCCCCCAAAAAAAGTTTTTCATCATAGCAAAACCTTATGTTTAATTATACCATTGAAGGATGTTTACATCACTTTTTTTTTGAACCATTTTCCTATTTAAATCATATGATAGCAGTGAATTAGGCAAATGCGGAGGTGTCATATGTTTAAGAAAAGTTTAAAAATCAGTTTGATCGTCATCGTTCTATTTTCCCTAACCTTTACTATAGCGTGTTCCAATACAAAAAACAGTGATACAAATCATAAAGTTAGGTTATTTGAAGTTACACACTCTATCTTTTACACGCCTCTTTATGTCGCCATTGAAAAAGGTTTTTTTAAAGATCAAGGATTAGATGTAGAATTAACCAATGCCAATGGTGGAGATAAGACGATGACCGCTCTAGTTAGTGGAAGTGCAGATGTGATTTTGGTTGGAACAGAAACCACAATTTATGTGTATAGTCAAAACCCCAAAGATCCTGCGATCAACTTTGCTCAATTAACACAAACAGACGGTTCCTTCTTAGTCTCTAGAGAACCAATCAAAAATTTCACTTGGGATATGCTTAAAGGCAAAACCCTCCTTGGCCAAAGAAAAGGTGGGATGCCTGAAATGGTCAGTGAATATGTACAGCATTTAAATGGGGTTGAGCCTAAAGTAGATAATGAGATCATTCAGAACATAGATTATGCTAATTTAGGAAGTGCCTTTGTATCTGGTACAGGTGATTTTGTTCAACTTTTTGAACCCATTGCTTCGAAAATTGAATTAGAAGGAAAAGGTCATGTAGTGGCTTCCTTTGGACATGGAAGTGGAAAACTTCCATATACCGTATTTATTACAAAACAAAGTTTGATCGATAAAAATCCAGAGATCGTGCAGAAATTCGCCAATGCAATCTATATGGCACAACAATGGGTAAACGAAGCTTCTTTAGAAGAAATCGCCGATGTAATTACCCCCCAATTCCAAGACTTTAATCGAGACGTGATGTTAAAAGTATTAGACCGATATCGTTCCCAAGGTTCCTGGGCCACTGACCCCATTGTGGATGAAGAGGAATATCGTAATTTAGAAAAAGTAATGGAATATGCTGGAGAACTTAAAGAAAAGATTCCTTACGAAGCGATTGTGAATACAGAATTTGCGAAGAAAGCGATGGAACAGTAATTATAAAGGTTACCGTACCCTTCTATGAATAAAAAACAAGATAAAAAGGGTACTCCTGAAAGTCGCTGCTTATGGGATATACAAACCCCTAAATGATAAGTAGAAGAAAGGCGTTCAAATTTCGATATTTGATACGCCTTTTCGTTTGTAGTTCATTTAACCTAACAAAGCACTTACTGTATATGCACCAGGGCCAATCAATGCAACGCCGATGGCTACTGCAATCAAAATAAAATTGTATTCAAAACCGTTTGCTGTAGCCCAATAACCATTTTTACCGTGAACTGTAAAGATTGCGACTAACATCGTAATGACAATAAGTAAAGCTGCAAAGGGAATATATAAACCAAATGTAAATAAAAGTCCACCAACCAATTCACTTGCTCCTGCAGCAAATGCCATCAACACGCCTGGTTTCACACCAATCGATTCCATCCAACCTCCAGTTCCCTTTAATCCGTATCCTCCAAACCAACCAAAAAGTTTTTGAGAACCATGACCTGCAAATGTTAGTCCAACCACTAAACGAATAATAAGTAAACCTAAATTCATTTTTCTCATCTCCTTTAATTTGTAAAATTCATTTAAAAAAGTTATTAGCTAACTTTATGTAAGTAATGATAGATCAGTTACTTACTTTTGTCAAGTATATATGTTAAAATTATTTTTAAGGAGATGGTGATGATGGAAAATTTACATTTATGCCCAAAATTCGAATTTGCCTTTGAACTTTTAGGAAAACGTTGGACGGGTTTAATTATTCGTGTTCTCCTTCATGGAGCAAAAAGATTTAAAGATATATCCGAAGTCATTCCCAATATGAGTGATAAGATGCTTGTGGATCGTTTAAAACAATTAGAAGAAGCAGGAATCATTGTTCGAAAAGTTTATCCTGAGACCCCTGTTCGCATTGAATATGAATTGACCGAAAAAGGAAAAGCTCTAGAATCGGTTATGGATGAGGTTCAAAAATGGGCTGATACTTGGATCAAATAGACAACGGAGCCATTTGTAGCTCCGTTTTTAAATGACTATTTCATATGAATAAAAGTCTCAATATCTTGCTCAACTAATTTAAGGGAATTTCGCCAAAATTCTGGGGAACGAACATCAATCCCCATCGTTTTTGTGATATCTGCTACGTTCATTTTTCCTGTAACAGAAAGAAGTTTGTCATACTCAGGAACAAAATCTGCTCCCCTCTTTAAATATTCTGCATAAAGACCCTTAGCAAAAAGCATCCCAAAAGCATAAGGGAAATTATAGAAATGGCGCTCTGGGAAATAGTAATGAGGCTTACAAACCCACATGTACGGATGTAAAAAATCAGGTTCTAATCCATCTCCATAAGCTTCTTTTTGGGCATTTAACATGATTTCTTTTAGTTCATTCACTGATAGAGAGGCTTCTTTTCTACGCTTAAAGACTTCACTCTCAAATAAAAAGCGACTATAAATATCTACAACGACTTGGCCAGCATCAGATAGTTCATTCTCTAATATCGCAAAAGCTTCCTCTGGTTCCGCCTCTTGAAGAGCAGCATTTTTTACAATCGTTTCACAAAAAATTGAAGCCGTTTCGGCAATTGGCATTGGATAGTGGCTATTCAAAAAGGTTTGATCCATTAAACATGATCCATGGTAGCCATGTCCAAGTTCATGTGCCAAAGTCGTTACATCACTAAAGCTTCCTGTAAAGTTAGACAAGATCCTACTTTGCTTAATCACATGTAAATTAGAACAAAAGGCCCCGCCTCTTTTCCCTTCTCTTGGTTCTGCATCAATCCAATGTTCTGCAAAGGCACGATCAGCAAAATTTGCAAGTTTATCGCTAAAAGTTCTGAAATTCTTTACAATAAACTCTCTTGCCTCATCATACGTATATTTCATATCTACTTCACCCATTGGAGCAAACAATTCATAAAAGGGTAATCCGTTTTTATAGCCTAATAATTCTGCTTTTTTACGAAAAAATTTATGAAAAGAAGGTAAGCTTTCTCTCATCGCTGTTAACATAGCATCTGAGATTTCTTGATCCATTCTTGAATCTAATAAGGTTTTTTCCAAGGGGGATTGATACCCTCTTTTTTCACTAATGGTTATAAATTCTCCTTTGATTCCATTTAAAGAAGCAGCAGAAGATTCTTCAATTTTTTTGTAAGATTTTAATTCTGCCTCATAAGCCATCTTTCTAACTTGAGGATCACTATCGTAGGCCATATTTCGAACAACAGGTAACGGTAGTTGTTTTTCCTCGTCATTTACAGTGATCTCTACTAATAAGGTAGAGGTTAATAACTCTTGTAATTTCGCCCATGCTTTTGAACCTGTATTTTTCATTTTGGCAAGAATGACTTCTTCTTGCTCACTAAGGAGATATTGATTTTTATTCGCTTGCTCTAAAAGATAAAATCGGTGTTCTTTTAAAATTTCTGAAGATGAAATCAGCTGATCTAAATTGTTAAGAGAACCTAACCATTTCTGAAATTGAACAGTAGGTTCTGCCAATTCTGTACTCATCGTTTCTAACTTCTCCAGAGTCTTTAAAGCCTTCTCATTTTTAGCCTCAACACTAAGCGTTAGTTGCGCAAAACTATGTAAACGGCTATATAAATGTAAAAAATCATTTTGAGTTGTAATGTATTTTTCAAGCTTTTTCACGGGTTCTTCTTGATTTGATAAATTGATTTTTGTCCATTTTTTAATCTGGCGAATCCCTTCTGTGCATTTTGTCAGATCTTGTTTAAATGCATCTGAATCAAATGATGGATATAAAGCATCTAGACTCCATCTCATTTTCATAGATTCATCCTCCTTTTTTGATTACACCTTAAGATTATTTCCAAATTTTTATATAATTCTCAATCCTATTGAAAAACCCTTCTTGGAAAGTTCATTTTTCCTTATATCTAAAGATGAACCCAACTTCTGCCTAGTGAATAGAATATGGAAGGAGGGATGACGATGAGTGAAATCTCCATTATTTTGGAACGCATAAGCAAGAACTATCATACACAAACAGATGAAATTCTAGCGGTCAAGGATATTGATTTATCGATAAAAAAAGGTGAATTTATTAGTCTGGTTGGACCAAGCGGATGTGGTAAAAGTACAATTTTGTCGATGATATCAGGCCTATTTCCACCATCTGAAGGGAAAATTATCATTAATGGTCAAGAAGTAACTGGTCCTTCACAAAAAATTGGATATATGCTACAACAAGACTATTTACTAAAATGGCGTACGATTGAAGAGAATATCCTCCTAGGTTTAGAGATACAAGGAAGATTAAATGAAATAACGAAAAAACATGCTCTATACCTGTTAGATGAAATGGGGCTATCTTCTTATGCTAAAGCACATCCAAACCAATTATCAGGCGGAATGAGACAGCGGGTTGCTTTGGTTCGGACATTAGCGACAAACCCAGATATATTGTTATTAGACGAACCGTTTTCTGCATTAGACTACCAAACTAAATTAAAGTTAGAAGACCTAGTAGTCGAAACGATTCGTAAGCATCAAAAAACCACAATTCTAGTTACCCATGACCTTGGTGAAGCCATTGCCATGTCAGACCGAGTCGTCATTTTAGGAAAAAATCCTGGGCACGTGAAAAAAATCATTCCAATCCCCGATGAATTGCGTGATCCTCTTCCTTTTATAACAAGAGAAAAATCTGAATTTCAAACTTATTTTCATATGATATGGGGGGAAATGGATAATGATGAATAAGTTTTTTACAAAAGGTGCAAAATCTATTGAACACGGTGCCTACTTAGCCAAACTGCGGTTAAACCACATCTATGTCCGAATTACCCAACTGATCATTGTTATCATTTTTCTTGGTATGTGGGAATTAACCGTAAATCTTCAATGGGTTGATGAATTTTTATTTAGTAAACCCAGTAAAATCTGGGGATTATTTGTACAAATGTTGGTTGCAGGTGAATTACAGCATCATATCTATATTACCTTATTGGAGACCTTTGTGGGATTTATCTTGGGAACGGTCTTTGGTACTGCTCTTGCCACCCTTATCTGGGTATCACCTTTTATATCAAAAGTGTTAGATCCTTATTTAGTTATTTTAAATGGGATGCCAAAGGTTGCCTTAGGTCCTATTTTTATTGTTGCCTTTGGAGCTGGATATGTCTCAATTATTGCGATGGCTTTAGCTATTTCCATTATCATCACAACGATCGTCGTGTATACAAGTTTCAAGGAAGTGGATCCTAATTATCTAAAACTAGCCCAAACATTTGGAGCGAAAAAGTATCAAATCTTTTTCAAAATTATTTTGCCTGCTTCTTTTCCTACGATCATCTCCACATTAAAAGTGAATGTTGGTTTGTCTTGGGTAGGGGTCATTGTAGGGGAATTTTTAGTTTCCAAAGCAGGACTCGGCTATTTGATTATCTATGGTTTTCAAGTTTTTAATTTAACATTGGTTATGATGAGTTTATTTGTCATTAGCATTGCAGCAACCGTTATGTATCAAGCTGTATCTCTTCTTGAGAAAAAAATTCTATCGATTCATGAATAAGTTTATCATTGGAAAGATAGGTGTCCCACATGATATACTAAATAAGCCTAGCAAACTATAACTAACATTTTAGAGGTGGGAGTGGTAGATAGTGAAAAATAAACGTTTTCTAGCAGATTCTATTCTGCTAATAGTGGCTCTCATTTGGGGAACCACTTTTGTTATGGTTCAAAACGCGATCTCTATTTTATTACCACATAGTTTTAATGGTATCCGTTTTGCTCTTGCTTCATTAATTTTGTTTCCTATCATTCTCATGATTGATCGAAATAGTTTCACATCCCTTGGCAAAAGAGGATGGATCGCAGGAACCTTGTTGGGAGTTTTTTTATTTGGAGGATACGCATTTCAAACAGTTGGCTTATTGTACACCTCTGCATCAAAAGCAGGGTTTATCACAGGTTTAAACGTTGTTCTGGTTCCCATTTTCTCAATTCTGTTGTTAAAGGTTCTTCCAAAATGGCCAACGATTTTAGGGAGTATTCTTGCAGCTGTTGGACTTTATCTTTTGACGATGGTCGAAACATCAAGTATCCAATTTGGGGATTTCTTGATCTTTATGTGTGCGATTTTCTTTGCTTTACAAATCGTATTTACTGGAAAATACGCTCCGAATTATCCAACTTTACCCTTGGCTTGGATTCAAATTAGTGTTGTTGCTATCTTAAGTTTAATCTTTGCATTTTTGTTTGAGGACTTTACTCATCAAGTCATTTTAGGTGTTATCCTACAAAAAGAAGTATTATTCGCATTATTTATTACTGCAGTTTTTGCAACTACTTTTGCTTTTGTCGCTCAAACGATGCTACAAACCTATACAACATCAACTCGTGTTGCCATAATCTTTTCTATGGAACCTGTCTTTGCCGCTTTAACATCTTATTTGATTCAAAATGAAAGATTAACCTCTTTTGCTATCATCGGTGGATTGTTTATTATCCTTGGAATGATCTTAGCAGAGATTCCACCAGAAGCATTTGCAAACAAAATTCGATTTAAAAGCAAAAGAAATGACCTGGTATAATTTTATTCCAGGTCATTTTCCTCTTTATTTGTGATATAAGGGATGATTTCATTCCATAATTGATCTTTTCCATATCCTGTTTCTGATGAAAACAACACGATTTTATCTTCAGGAGCCAATTGTAAGATTTCTATGGCAATTTTACGATGTTTTTCCCATTTTCCTTTGGGAATTTTATCTGCTTTGGTTCCAATGACAAGAACAGGAATTCTAAAGTGCTTTAGCCATTCATACATCATTTGATCATCCTTTGTGGGCGGATGACGTAGATCTGTTATTAGCAAAACAATTTTTAATTCCTCACGTTTGGTTAGATATTCTTCGATCATTTTTCCCCAAGCAGCCCTTTGCTGCTTAGAAACTTTTGCAAAGCCATATCCCGGTAAATCGACAAAATAAAATTGTTGATTTATACGATAAAAATTTAAGGTTTGAGTTTTGCCAGGTTTTGAACTGGTTCTTGCCAATCCTTTACGTTGGATCATTTTATTAATAAGAGATGACTTTCCTACATTGGAACGCCCTGCCAGAGCAATTTCTGGTAGGGCTTCCTTTGGATACTGGCTAGGTTTTACTGCACTTATGACAATTTCTGCTTCCGTTACTTTCATTGTTCCACCAACGCCTTTTCCAACACTTGATCCAGATGTTCTACAGGGATAAAAGTTAGATCCTTCTTCACACTATCAGGAATATCCTCTAGATCTTTTTCATTATCTTTAGGAATGATAATCGTTGTTAGACCGGCTCGATGAGCAGCCAAAGATTTTTCCTTAAGGCCACCAATAGGTAATACTCTCCCCCTTAAGGTAATCTCTCCAGTCATTCCTACGTGTTTAGAAACTGGAATACCTGTTAATGCGGAAACTAAAGCAGTAGCCATCGTAATTCCCGCTGAAGGGCCATCTTTTGGTATTGCACCTTCAGGAACATGGATATGGATATCATTTTTCTCCAAAAATTCTGGGTCAATTTTTAAGTCATTTGCCTTTGAACGTATATAGCTAAATGCTGCTTGAGCAGATTCTTTCATCACATCGCCTAATTGCCCTGTTAGGGTTAGTCTTCCTTTGCCAGGAAAAACAGATACTTCTATGGTTAACGTATCACCGCCAACAGCTGTCCACGCTAATCCTGTTACAGCACCAATTTGATCCTCTGTTTCAGCCATTCCATAACGAAATCTAGATTTGCCTAAAAATTGATTTACATTTTTGGCGGTAACTACCACTTTTTTCTTTTCCCCTATGACGATGATTTTCGCCGCTTTTCTACTTAATGTCGCCATCTGTCTTTCTAGATTTCTTACCCCTGCTTCCCTTGTGTAACGACGGATTACTTCGATAATTGCATCCTCATGTACTTGAAGCTTATCTTTTGATAATCCATGTTCTTCCATTTGTTTTGGAAGCAAGTATTTTTTGGCGATTTGTAGTTTTTCTAATTCTGTATAACCTGAAATTTCTAAGACTTCCATTCGATCTAATAAAGGCCTTGGAATAGTATGTACTGTATTGGCTGTTGTAATAAACATAACCTTTGATAAATCATATGGAATCTCAATATAGTGGTCACTAAAGGTATTATTCTGTTCTGGGTCTAACACTTCTAATAAAGCAGATGCAGGGTCACCTCTAAAGTCTGAAGCCATCTTATCAATTTCATCTAAGATAAAGACCGGATTGATGGTTCCTGCCGTTTTCATCCCTTGGATGATTCGACCTGGCATTGCTCCAACATAGGTTCTTCGATGACCTCTAATTTCTGATTCATCACGTACCCCGCCAAGAGAAATTCGAACAAATTTTCTTCCTAAAGATTTGGCTATCGACTTCGCTAGTGAGGTTTTACCTACCCCTGGAGGCCCTACCAAACAAAGGATAGGCCCTTTTAATTTTTTGGTAAGTTTTTGAACAGCCAAATACTCAAGCACACGTTCCTTGGCCTTTTCTAAACCATAATGATCTGTATCAAGGATTTCCTGAGCTTTTTTAATATCGAGATCATCTTCAGTACTTTGTGTCCAGGGTATATCAAATAACCAATCAATATAGGTTCGAATCACTGTTCCTTCTGCAGAAGCAGTAGGTATTTTCTCAAGACGATCAATTTCCTTGGTGATTTTCTCAAGTACATAGTCTGGAGCTTCAAGCTGATTTAACTTATTACGAAGCTCTTCTACTTCACCTGCTCGCCCTTCCTTATCCCCGAGTTCCTTCTGAATAGCTTTCATTTGTTCACGCAAATAATATTCCTTTTGCGTTTTTTCCATCTGTTTTTTAACTCGCTGGCTAATTTTCTTCTCTAGTTCTAGAACTTCTCTTTCATTATTTAGAATTTCTAAGATTTTTTCTAAACGTTCTTTTACAGACACCAACTCTAAAATATCTTGTTTATCTTTAATCTTTAATGGTAGATGAGAAGCAATGACATCAGTGAGACGCCCAGGCTCATCAATATCAACGATAGAGGCTAATGTTTCTGGTGAGATTTTTTTCGATACATTCACATATTGTTCAAATTGCTCTAGGGCAGATCTCATTAATGCTTCGACAATCGCATCCGCCTCATCCTGCTCTTCTAGCACCCGATAAACTACTTCAAAATAGGAATCTTCCTTAACGTATTCTACAATTCTCGCCCGATAAAGTCCCTCAACCAAGACGCGAATCGTACCATTCGGTAATTTTAACATTTGTCGAACCTTTGAAACGGTTCCGATTTTATAAATATCTTGAATGGAAGGTTCTTCTATTTGAACTTTTTCTTGAGTCGCTAATAGAATAAGGGAATCATCTTTCATCATTGCTTGATCTAATGCCTTAACCGATTTTTCCCTGCCAACATCTAAATGCAATACCATACTTGGATAAACAAGTAGGCCTCTTAATGGTAAAAGAGGAAGGGTTTTTTCTTTTTTATCACTTGAACCCATTCTTTAGCACCTCCATGCCAAAAATACAGAACAAAAAAGCAATATCTATGTACATTCAAATGAAATTTTAACCTATATTTATCTATTTGTCTAATTCATAGCTTTAAAATTTAAGGTGGTAGGAGATGCAGAAAAAACTTCGGCAGTCATTGCATAAGACTCTTCTTCGACTTTTGTTAAAGCCCAATCTAAGACTTCTTCAATCGTCTCTACTTTTATTACTTCGATACCTTGAAATTCTTTGAAAATGTGCTGCCAATTTTCTTTTGGAATCAATACTCTTTTTACTCCTGCTTGTCTTGCTGCCTCAACCTTGGCAATCACACCACCAATCGGTTTTACTTTTCCATGAATACTTACTTCCCCAGTCATCGCCAGTTTTGAGTCGATCGGAATCTTTTTGACCGCAGAATAGATCGCCGTGGCCATCGTAATCCCTGCAGAAGGTCCGTCGATTGGAGTTCCTCCTGGGAAATTGATATGAATATCGTAATCATAAGGATTGATGTCTGTCTTTAGGTTTAGAACGGTTAACACATTTTCTAAGGAGCCTAAAGCCATACTCTTCCTTCTGATAGTTTTTTGGGAACCGCCTATCTGTTCTTCTTCTACCACTCCAGTGATTTTCACCTTTCCTTGCCCAAGGCTAGCTTTTTTAGCAGTGACTTCAATTTCTAATAAGGTTCCCATATTT
Organism: Tepidibacillus infernus; assembly: GCF_048898065.1. Classification (NCBI taxonomy): domain Bacteria; kingdom Bacillati; phylum Bacillota; class Bacilli; order Caryophanales; family Bacillaceae; genus Tepidibacillus; species Tepidibacillus infernus. The sequence goes on along the minus strand of NZ_JBLWFI010000001.1, from coordinate 282,155 downwards.
GGCCCATAGACAGCTAAACCATTCACTACACCAATTTCTGCTTTCCCAGAAATTTGGTGATCAGGTCTTGGCGATAATTGACTACTTTGAATAACCCATTCAAAATCTTTAGCTAAAATCATTTTTCGGTGCTCTGATAGCGCAATTCCTGCAGCAATTTGAACCAAATTAACAGCCTCACGGCCATTATTTGCATACTTTTTACCAATTTCAATCACATCTTGTTCATACTGTAGTTCAATTTTATCTAAAGCGTTTTTAATAATGATCGCTATATCATTAGAAGTTAATGGTTTAAAAAAGATTTCTACACATCTTGATCGAATCGCTGGAGGTATCTCATGGGGTTGTCTAGTGGTTGCACCAACCAAGCGAAAGTCTGCTGGAAGACCATTTTGAAAGATATCATGGATATGCTTTGGTATATTCGGATCTTCCGAATTATAATAAGCACTTTCTAGGATCACTTTTCTGTCTTCCAATACTTTTAATAATTTATTGATTTGAATCGGATGTAATTCACCAATTTCATCAATAAATAAGATGCCACCATGGGCTTTTGTTGCTGCTCCAGGTTTGGGTTGAGGAATTCCTGCTGCTCCCATCGCCCCTGCTCCTTGATAAATAGGATCATGAACAGATCCTATCAATGGATCTGCAATCCCACGTTCGTCAAATCTAGCAGTTGTTGCATCGATTTCAACAAACTTTGAATCCATATTAAATGGTGAATAAGGAAGTTGCCTTGCTTCATTTAAGACTAATCGAGCGGCTGCAGTTTTACCTATTCCTGGTGGTCCATAAATGATCACATGTTGAGGATTGGGACTGCAAAGAGCTGCTCGTAAAGCCTTTAATCCTTCTTGTTGTCCAATGATTTCTTGAAACGTACTCGGTCTTGTTTTCTCTGCCAATGGTTCGGTTAAGGAAATTTGTCTTAGTTTCTGCAACTTTTCTAATTCTTTCTTTGATTCTCGATCGACTGCTGTTCGATTTTGATGTTGGTTCCTTAGCAAATTCCAAAAATAGAGGCCTATGATGATCCCAAAAAACACTTGTATACTTATAATTATCGCTGTAAAGTTCATAGATATCCCCCCAAGGTTTTCCTTTTTTAATATTTAGAAACTAACATATAGTATTGCCTTAGGAGGGAAATGGTAATCACAAAGAGTAAAAAAGAAATGGCATGTTTCAGCCATTTCTAAAATGTGATTACTGTTTATTCATTGATCTTATGCACTTTCCTCTTTGCGGGTCACAGGAAGGATTTCTCCTTCATGATTATAAAGCGTAGGTGGTAGTTTTTTTACGATGGAATCTTCGGTAATGACACATTTAGATACATCATTTCTAGAAGGTAATTCATACATTACATTTAGTAGAACTCCTTCTATGATGGAACGAAGCCCCCTTGCACCGGTATTTCGTTTCATTGCTTCCTTAGCAATTGCAACCAATGCATCTTGTTCAAACTCCAATTTTACATTATCCATCTCAAGTATCTTTTGATATTGTTTCACTAATGCGTTTTTAGGTGTTGTTAGAATTTGAATAAGCGCCTCTTCATCCAACTGATCCAAGGTAGAAATCACGGGAATACGACCAACAAACTCTGGGATCAAACCAAATTTCAAAAGGTCTTCAGGTAATACCTTAGAAAGAATTTCTCCTTTTGTGGGTTCTGTTCCAGCAGTTGAGCCAAACCCAATCACTTTTTTACCAATACGACGTTTTATGATATTTTCAATACCATCAAATGCTCCACCTACTATGAATAAAATATTGGTCGTATCAATTTGAATAAACTCTTGATGGGGGTGTTTACGACCTCCTTGTGGTGGTACACTGGCAGTGGTTCCTTCCAAGATTTTAAGTAGTGCTTGTTGAACTCCTTCTCCAGAAACATCGCGGGTAATCGATGGGTTCTCAGATTTTCTAGCAATTTTGTCGATTTCATCAATATAAATAATTCCCCGCTCAGCACGTTCTATATCATAATCAGCCGCTTGGATCAATTTAAGTAGAATGTTCTCTACATCTTCCCCAACATAACCAGCTTCTGTTAGTGAAGTGGCATCAGCAATCGCAAAAGGAACATTTAGAATTTTAGCCAATGTTTGTGCTAATAAAGTTTTTCCACTGCCTGTAGGTCCTAACAATAAGATATTGCTTTTCTGTAATTCAACATCATCAAATTTATTGGTGATGTTAATTCTTTTATAATGATTATATACGGCAACAGAAAGCGTTTTCTTCGCAGATTCCTGACCAATCACATACTGATCCAATATCTCCCTAATTTCTTGTGGTTTTGGTACATCTTGAAGGTTTACTTCCTCTTCATGGCCAATTTCTTCTTCAATAATCTCATTACATAGTTCAATACACTCATCACAAATATATACGCCAGGTCCTGCAACAAGTTTTCGAACTTGTTCCTGGGACTTACCACAAAAAGAACATTTTAGTGTTCCCTTTTCATCGCTAAATTTAAACATTCTAAAAATTCACCCCTAACTAAGGTATAAAGTGAGGATCTTGCTACGATCAAAGTTCTATGCACTTTTTTACCTATTGTATCACAAATTGTGTCATGAATGTTAAAAACAAGGCACGGAACTCCGTGCCTTTTTTATTTTTTGTCAAATCTTTTACTTACTTTGCTCTAATAAGAAATCAATGGTTTTGCGAATTTGCAGATCTGCTTTTAAGCCTTCCAAACCATCACGTGCGGAGAAGATTTGACGAATTTCTTCTACATCACGTTGGTATTGTTCTGCTAAATGTTGTAATTCATGCTCTAGTTCTTCATCCGATACTTCGATATTCTCTGCTTTTGCAATCGCATCTAAGACTAAATTGGTTTTAACATGATTTTCTGCGTCTTTTTTGAACTGTTCTTTTAATCCATTTTCATCTGTCCCAGAGAATTGATAGTAAAGATCTAAATTCATACCTTGATAAGCAAGCTGTTGTTCAAAATCCTTAATCATTCGATCTACTTCGTTGTTAATCATCACTTCAGGAATATCTACAGTCGCATTTTCCGCTGCTTTTTCTACTACAGTATCTTTACGATAGTGTTCTTCCTCATGTGCGGCTTTCTCTTCTAATTTTTTCTTAATATCCGCTTTTAATTCATCTAATGTTTCAAAATCCACATCTTTTGCAAAATCATCATTTAATTCTGGTAATTGTTTTCGTTTAATATCATGGAGTACGACTTTAAATATTGCTTCTTTACCAGCTAAATCTTCACTATGATAGTTTTCTGGGAAAGTAACGACAACGTCTTTTTCGTCACCTTTTTTCATACCGATGATTTGGTCCTCAAACCCTGGAATAAACGTCCCAGATCCAATCTCTAATGAATAATTATTCCCTTTGCCACCTGGGAAAGCAACACCATCTACAAAACCTTCAAAATCGATCACTGCAATATCGCCATTTTCAACAGAGCCTTCTTCTACTACAATTAATTCAGCATGACGATTTTGCAATTGTTTTAATTCGTCTTCAATATCTTCTTCTTTTACAGAGAAATCTTTAGCTAGGATTTCTAACCCTTTATATTCGCCCAATTGAACTTCAGGTTTAACTGTAACTGTTGCCTTAAAGATAAAAGGTTGACCTTGTTCAATTTGTTCTACATCAATTTCTGGACGATCCACTGGTTCGATTTTGGTTTCTTCAATTGCTTGGGAATAAGCTTCAGGTAACAAAATATCCAATGCATCATTGTAAAGCACTTCTACTCCAAAACGTTTTTCGAAGATATTACGTGGTACTTTTCCTTTACGAAATCCAGGTACATTTACTTGCTTAACTACCTTTTTAAATGCTTGGTCTAAGGCCTTTGTTACTTTTTCAACCTCTACTTCTACCTGAAGAACCACTTGATTCTTCTCTTTTTTTTCGACACTTGCTTTCATCTTATAAATTCCCCTCCTAAAACTCTTCCACCTATTTAAACCCATTACATGGTTTACTTCTATTAGGTCAAATTTGATCTACATGACAGTATAACCATTACATTATAACATAAACCTGTTTCTTTTCAATAACTGAATAAACCATCTAAGTTGAAGGTTTTATCATCATAAGAAAACCCACAAAAGTAACAACTTCTTTAGAAGCTGCTCCGATTACTTTTGTGGGATAAATATAGAAAACAGTTATGTATATTATAAAGCTGGCGTCCCAGGAGGGATTCGAACCCCCGACACACGGCTTAGAAGGCCGTTGCTCTATCCTGCTGAGCTACTGAGACTTGTCTTAATACAAACAAGATGATGGAGCGGATGACGGGAATCGAACCCGCGTTATCGGCTTGGGAAGCCGGTGTTCTACCATTGAACTACATCCGCCTAAATAAAATATCTCTAAACGACAAATGTTATTATAGCAATTTTAGGATTTAAGGTCAACATACTCTATTTTATTTTTTAGTTTTCTTATTGCATGAGCACGATGACTAATCTGGTTTTTTAGTGTCGGATCGATTTCTGCCATAGTCATTTTATATTGTGGTAGATAAAAGATCGGGTCATAACCAAAACCATGTTCTCCCTTTGGTTCATAACCAATCATACCCTTACACGTTCCTCTTACAATGATAGTTTCTTCTCCTGGAATGGCAAAAGCAATTACACTGACAAACTGTGCAGTTCTCTTTTCCATTTCAATGCTAGTCATCATATTTAATAATTTATGTATATTTTTTTGATCATTCTTTTCTTCTCCAGCAAAACGAGCGGAATAGATACCCGGTTGCCCACCTAAGGCATCAACCATTAAGCCTGAATCATCAGCAATTGTTGGTAACTGTAGTTGATCACATATGGTTTCTGCTTTTTTCTTCGCATTTTCCTCAAAGCTTTCTCCATCTTCTTCAATATCTGGAATCTCACCAAATTCTTCTAAAGATTGAACACGGATTCCAAATGACTGAAACATCTCTTGAAATTCTTTAATTTTACCTTTATTTGTTGAGGCTATTACTACTTCCTTGATCTTCAACTGATTTCACCCCTACTAAATTTGCTACCTCTGCTAGAGCTTCTTTTTGGTACTCAATTAATTGCAATATTCCCTGTTTCCCTAAAGATAATAATTGTCCTAGTTCTTCTTCTGTAAATGGAGATTCCTCACCAGTTCCTTGTATTTCAATATATTTGCCTTCACCTGTCATCACAATATTCATATCTACTTTTGCTTGTGAATCCTCTTCATACATTAAATCTAAACGAGGTTCACCGTCAATAATTCCAACACTTGTTGCAGCAATAAAGGTCTGAATGGGCATGCTAGCTAATTTACCGTTTGTTATTATATGATGACATGCATCGACCATAGCAACAAAAGCACCAGTAATGGAAGCTGTTCTAGTTCCACCATCTGCCTGAATGACGTCACAATCAATTAGAATTGTTCTCTCACCTAAGGCTTCAAAATTAATGACTGATCGTAATGCCCTACCAATTAACCTTGAAATCTCCATTGTTCTTCCACTTACTTTACCCTTTATCGATTCTCTTTGATTTCTTGTATGGGTAGCTCTTGGAAGCATCGAATATTCAGCGGTGACCCAACCTTTTCCTTCCCCACGCATAAAAGGTGGAACGCGTTCTTCAACCGTCGCAGTACAGATGACTTTTGTATCTCCGACTTCAATTAATACTGAACCTTCTGCATGTTTTATGTAATTTCTTGTGATCTTTACTTTTCTTAATTCATTATTCTTTCTCTCATCTGGTCTCATCATCAAATCCTCCAATTTTTGTTCTTTCATTATATATTATGACCAATATCGTTTGATCTTTGCAAGAGTTTTACCATTAACAAAAACCTCTATCAAAGTTTTCTCGAAGAGGTAGTCAACTCCTTCTTTAGAGGAAGTTTTTGATGCCGATTGTTCAAGTTTAACTTTACTTAATTACTTTAATAAAATTAAACTTTCCAATACGGTAATAAAGGGGAGTTTCTCAACCAACCTCCCCTTAACTTATTTCTCAACATTTTTATTGTGGGTTTTATTACAATAAACTTGCATTGATTGCAATTGGTCTTACAATTGGCTTCGATTGATTCTCTTTTAAGGTTTCGGTTTTTCCTTGAACTTTAATTTGCACTGATTTGGCTGGAGTATTCTCAGTAAGTGACCATACGATCATATCTATCACTTTTTGAGATAATTCTTGATTAAAGCCTAATAAATCATCGCTAAAATCGGCAACGACAAGATTGTTACTTACTTTTACATCTAATACTTTGGTCGATGGAAGCAAGGAACTGGTTAGATCAGTTCCTGACTTTGGACCAAGAATTAATTGTTCAATCGTTGCTTTTGCAATATCTTCAGTTGCCGGGATCAATCTTGTCACGGGAACTAAATATTCATGATCAGCTGTTGTTCTTTGAAAATAGATTGTCACAGGTGTCGTATGACCCATTTGAATGTTGTTTGCTAATTCAAGATTAATTCCATCTAATCGACTTAAAGGCCCTAATATTGGAGTTTTCCACTTTGGCATCTCTGTTAAAGGATAACCATTTACAGTAATTTCCACTTGTTCAACTGTTGGAAATTCAGTTAATGTCCATGTAATCGCATCTAAAATCTTCTTCTCATCGGCTGCACTTTCTGCTTCATAATTTAAAAATTCTCTTGAAAAGTCTACTTTTGCCAATTTTTGATCAGCTACTACTTTCATGGATAGTTTTGTTCCTGCAGGAATGACTGGTTTAAATCCAGCTGGTAACATTGCAGCTGCTGGTCCATCTACGATCATATAATTTAATACTTCTTGACCAATTCCAACAACTTTAGGAATATCCATGGTTAATGGCACGACATCCCCTTTTTCATCTAAAAAATAAATCGTAAATTTCACTGTCTTCATATCTTGGCCGTTTTCAGCACTTGAAGATGTTTGATCTGGATTTACATTCGTTACCTCAAGTGTACTACCTGTCGTATCTTGACTTTCTAAGGTTGCTGGTGGTGGATCAATCTCTGTTTTTTCTTCTGGTCCATATAATCCACATCCTGTTAAAAGGATAGCCACCATACTGAACATGATGATCCATTTCATACCGTTTCTTATCATCATCTTTTCCCTCCTCAAGGCAATATCTATAATTATTTATACGAGCCCTGAGGAGAAATAGACCAACATTGTCCAAAAAAATTACAAATTAACCGACTCTACTTCTATTTTTTGACCCAACCATTGTTCAGCAATTTGTTTGAAATGTATTGGATCTCCAGTTGTATAAAAACGATGAGCAGATGAATTCAAATGATGAGCAGCAATGTTTTGGTAATGAAGAATCGTACTTACTTCTCTCGCTGTTTCTTCAGCCGAACTTAACAGTTTTACATGACTTCCTACCACCTCTTGGATGTACTCACTAAGAATCGGGTAATGGGTACAGCCTAAAATCAATGAATCTATTTCTTTTTTGGCTATAGGTTTTAATGCTTCATTTACAATTTTTTTGATTTCCTCTTTTTCTTGAATACCACTTTCTACGAGTGGAACCAAAGAAGGACATGCTTGACTAACAATAGATAGTTTAGGATTAATCTTTTTTAATGTTTGTTCGTATGCCCCACTAAAAATCGTTCCCTCTGTGCCAATCACACCGATTTTACCTGTTTTTGTGTGTTTAATCGCAGCTAAGCTACCAGGTCCTATGACGCCAACAACCGGAATATTCACTTTCTCTTTCACTGTATCTAAAGCAGCAGCTGTAGCGGTATTACAAGCAATTACAATCATTTTCACTTTTTGCTTCACTAAAAAATTAACAATTTCTAAGGTAAATTCTTTTACTTCCTTAGCAGGTCTAGGACCATATGGACACCTTGCTGTGTCTCCAAAGTAAATGACTTTCTCTTTTGGTAGTTGTCTAAAGATCTCTTTAACTACCGTTAACCCCCCTACTCCAGAATCTAATATCCCTATTGGTTGTTCTTCCATTATCTTCGGTTCCCCCTAAGAAGTCTTCATTCAAAGTTAAATATCCTTATCCATTTTTTCAAATAACTGTTGAAGCGCTAACTGAATTTTTTCTACTTCTTCTGGTTCCATATCTAGCAAAATACTTGATAAATAATCCCTTCTTGCTTCTAACACATCAGAAATAATTTGCTTCCCTTTTTCTAATAAGTGAATCTGTACAACACGGCGGTCTTTTTGATTCCGAACTCTTTCTACTAAATGGTTTTTCTCCATACGATCAATTAAGTCAGTTGTTGTACTAAAAGCTAAAAACATTTTATTGCTTAATTCACCGATCGTCATGTCCCCTTCCTCATTTAGCCACTGTAAAGCAACAAATTGTGGTGGGGTAATCGGAAAATCATTTAAGATTTCTCTTCCTTTTCTCTTAATGATTCCACTAATTTTTCTGAGTACGTATTCAATTTTTTCAATTTGTTGACGAGGGTGTTCCATATCTAAGAAACCTCCAAATACTTTTACATTTACTTATGTATTATATCAGAAAATGATTAAGATAACCCATTAGATTAAAAGACCCTACTAAATAGTAGAGTCTTTTAGGGGGTTAGCAGCGGTCTAAATTTTAAGTTCCCCGAGCCGAACCAATTCAACAACTGCTTGAGATCTTCCTTTGACACCAAGTTTCTGTATTACATTGCTGATATGGTTTCTAACAGTTTTTTCGCTAATAAACAGTTGTTTTGCGATTTCTTTTGTTGTCTTATCCTGAACCAATAATTCAAATACTTCTCTTTCTCGATTCGTCAACAGTGGTTTTGCATGCTGGTCATTACCCTTCAAAAGTTCCATCCCTCCTTGCTCGGGCTCATCAATTCACAAGGGAGATTTCAAATTATATTATGTGAAATGCATGAAGAAAGTGCATGGGTAAACTAGGCGATCATGGAATTTTAATAATTTCTTCAGCTGCAAAAGATAAAGATTCTAAACCTTTTTCTGTAACAACATAGGTATTTTCGATACCTATCACCCCTTTACCTGGAAAGGTGAATTTAGGTTCAATTGCAATGACCATTCCAACTTCTAAAGGCTGGTCTAACCCTTTTGCTAACACTGGCCATTCATCTAACTCAAGTCCAACCCCATGACCTAAGAACTTAACTTGATCCTCCTTAAATCCCATAAAATAATCTTCTAAACCAGCTTCTTTTGCCATTTTTAAAGCATTTAAATAATGTTGTGACCATAATGTGCCAGGTTTTGCTTGTTTCTCCGTATCCTTTAAGATATGCAATGAAACCTGATAAGCTTCTTCTAATTCCTTTTCCAGTTCACCAATGATTGCCATACGAGTTTGGTCAACAATATAACCATTCACTGCAATCGCCATATCTATTAAAATAGGTTCATTTTTCTCAATCTTTTTCCAACCGGCCCCTTGTGGCATGGCTGGAGTTAAACCTTCTCCACCGGCAGGGCCATCAAAAGATGAGGGTACTGTTGCTGAATCTCCAGAAACAACCATCCCTAATACGATTTCTTGGTTATATGCTCTCATTCTAACTTGACCAATATGTCCTCTCACTCTTATAAATCTTTCTAATTCTGCAATAAATTCAACTTCTGTCATACCTAATCTTAAAAGATTTGGAACAGCTTGCATGGCATCATACGCCACTTGAGCAGATTGACGAATCATCTCAATTTCGTAGGCAGATTTGATGCTTCGTTGTAAACGAATCGTTGGAGAAAGGTCATAGAATTGCGTATCTGAAAATACTTTTTTGATTCGTACAAATTGATTATAAGGCAACACATCTAATTCAATTCCTACTTTTCTAAAAAGGTATCCTTTTTTTAAAAGTTGCTCAGGCAAATTTTTTAACGAGCCTAATGCTTCGATATTAAAAGGTGTTTCCTCTTTTGCTCTAACCATACTCTTTTTGACGAACAAGAGAGGTTCGCCGGTCTTAGGGATAAACATTATTGAGTTTTGCATCGTACCTGAATAATAAAAGAGGTCTACATGCTGAGTAAGCAATGCTCCGTCATATTGCAGATGCTCAAGTAGTTGTTGTAGTTTTGCAACTCTCTCTTTTAGTTCCTGTTTAGGAACAACTTGATAATTCATTCAATCACCTACTTTATATTTTTCATAATTTTCTGAACAATATGCATCTCTATTGTACCTTAAACTTAAAAAAGAAAAAACCTCGATTTTGAGGTTTCTTTTGATCGCCAATTCAATTTACCACTCCATTTTTATAGTTAAATTTTATTTTGACAGAATTCGAGTATTTTCTCCATCGGTAGATAGTCCTAATTTTGTTGGAATATTGTTGCTTTTTACAAAATAGAATAGGTAGATTCGGGTAAAGAGGTCGAATTTTATCAATAAGTTGATAATGGTTGACAAAAATCCAATTCGCTTCTCTTGTGTCAATAGCAGGAACCCCTACTTCATGCTCTGAAAGTTGCAACATAGGAAATGGTAAGACATGGTATACGAAAATAACATTACCAAATGCTGAACAAGCTTGTATAGCTTGTTGAATCGAATAAGAAGCACTTGATTCTAAAAAATGCACCGGTTCAAAACCAAACCGTTCTAATAAATGTTGTCTATCTTGTTGTTGTGTTTTGTTTTGTCTTAAAATCGTTAACCTCGGAGATAAAACAGGATATTGATAAAGTAAATACTCGTAATCAATGCCATGAAAGTACATCATTTATTAAATGGATTTAAATAAATCCAGCCAATAATTGTATTCTTTATCTGTTTGTTCTAAAGGGGTAAACTTAAAATATTGCTCTGCCCATTTTAGCAATTCGTTCCTCCCTGTGAATGTAAAGGTTTCTTCTCCCCATTCTGTCGATATTTTTCTAACGATGATTTGCCTTCCTTGTACTTCTACATGCATTTGATTCCATTTGTCAAATTTATAGATCTGATGTTTATCCAATTCGCTCTCTCCTTTAATTCCCTTGATTGATATAGTTGTTAATTAAGTGTACAATTTGTCTATCATTGTAAATAGTATAGCATTTATTTCCTATCTCTAGTATGTTCAAATGAAGGATACCTATTTCTGTAAGGGTGGAAAAAGATGAAAGAATTAATGAATGTAACGATTCCTATTGAATGGGAAGGAATGATGATCAAAGAAATTTTATTTGATCATTACCATTTTTCTAGAAAATCGTTAAGTAAAATTAAAACTAACAATGGAATTTACCTAAATGGGAAAGCAGTCTATGTATCAACCCGTGTAAAACAAGGAGATCAATTACGGCTTTTGATTCCTATTGAAACTTCTTTTGATATCCTCCCACAACCTATCCCTTTAGATATTCGCTATGAGGATCAGGATGTGATTGTAATCAATAAACCTGCAGGAATTGTAGTACATCCAACAAGAAATCATTATCTTGGCACGATTGCTAATGGGCTGATGCATTATTGGAATGAAAAAGGGGACCAATGTCGTTTTCGCCCTGTTCATCGATTAGATAAAGATACAACCGGCCTTTTTGTCGTCGCTAAAAACCAATATGCTCACCATCAATTAGCATTACAATTACATGATCGAAGTTTGAAACGAACTTATTTAGCGTTGGTTCATGGATATGTAACGAAAGAAAAAGGGGTAATCGATGCACCCATTATGAAAGATCCTAATCATGCTATAAAAAGAATTGTAGTAACAGACCAACAACCGGAAGCCAAATCGGCTATTACTTATTATAAAACCATCGAAAGTTTTACAGATTTTTCATTATTAGAGTTACTATTAGCAACAGGAAGAACCCATCAGATACGTGTTCATATGAGCTGGATCAATCATCCCTTAGTTGGTGATGAATTGTATGGCGGGAAGACAGGTGAACATTGGTTAAATCATCAAGCCTTGCACGCCTCTAAGTTATCGTTCTATCATCCAATCACTCGTGAATATTTAACCTTTCAGGCGGAATTACCAACAGATATGCAAACTCTTATTTTCAGGGCGATAAACTAAATTTTGGGCATGATAAAATAGCACACTTCCTTTTTATTTCCCATATGCTGTGATGAACAAATGAAAAGGAGGTTTGTTAATGACTTACATTGTTCAACCTGGTGATACTTTATGGGCAATTGCAGCTCGTTTTGGTACGACACCCCAAGCCATTATGCAAGCAAATGGGTTAACTGACCCTAATTTACTTTATGTTGGTCAAAGATTAATCATTCCTGTTTCCACCCCAACACCAACTCCATATCCACCACAACCAAGAGATTTAATTAGAAGAGTAGAAAGACTAGAACGTAGGGTTGAGAGATTAGAACGTAGAGTTGAACGTTTAGAAAGACCAAGAACCCGTACTGAAGAAAAAGAATAACACCATTTAAGAACCCTAACATTCTCCCAAGGGTTCTTATTTTTTTTAAATTACAATACATATTTTAGATAGACATCTGCAAAAATCTAGTAAAAAAGATAAAAGAGAGTAATATTTCTCTTTTCCTTGGCAATAATAAAAGCTAAGGAAGGAGGGAATTTAAAATGACTAGACTTTCATTGATTCTAGTAATCATTGGTGCATTAAATTGGCTACTGGTTGGACTATTTCAATTTGATCTTGTTGCTAGCTTATTTGGTGGCCAAGATGCATGGCTTAGTAGAGTGATTTATACACTCATTGGAATTGCTGGTATCTATTCTATTTCATTATTATTTAGAGAACGTACACATGTTTAAAGGTACAATTTTTCACATTGAATCACGCCCAAGTAACCCCTTGGGCTTTTTCTTTCTTTACATTGATCGGCAATATAACAGATTGGGTTATTGTACCAATGCTTCATAATCTTTTTGCTGGGACTATGGGTGTCTTAACAAAATGTTGAAATAACAAAAAAAACTTTACATCTTTTTCATTTATTGTTATTATTTAAATATATTAAACTTATTAGTATGTAAATGTTGTTTAAGGAGGATTTTAAAATGGAAGAACGTAATGGAGTTGTTACTTTTGCTGGTAAACCAGCGACTTTATTAGGACCAGAAATAAAGGTTGGAGATCAAGCACCTGATTTTACTGTGGTGGATAATGGATTGAATGCTAAAACATTAAAGGACTTTGAGGGAGTTAAATTGATTAGCGTTGTTCCTTCATTAGATACACCTGTCTGCGATGCACAAACAAGACGCTTCAATGAAGAGGCCGCCAAATTAAATGCGACTGTTTTAACGATTAGTGCAGACCTACCATTTGCTCAAAAACGTTGGTGTGGGGCAGCAGGAATCGATAAAGTTGTGACCTTGTCTGATTACCAAACCATGTCTTTCGGTTCTGCATACGGTACTTATCTTAAAGATTTACGTTTGGAAGCTCGCGCAATTTTTGTCGTCAATTCTAAAAATGAAGTTACTTATGTTGAATATGTAAAAGAGGTTACTGATCATCCAAATTATGAAAAAGCGATTGAAGCAGTGAAAGCTGCTCAGTAAAGTTGACTTATTCAGATTTATTTTTAAGAAAAGGTTTGTATATTCCATCGCGCTCCGTCATCCGTGCCCTTCTATAAATAAAGATTAAGGAGAGAAGGGCACTTCTGAAGGTCGCAGCTTATGGAATATACAAACCCCTAAATGACAAGTGGAAGAAAGTTACACTTTCTTATCTTTAAGAAAAACCGGGCAAACCGCCCGGTTTTTACAATTCTCACTGATACTTAATTTTCCTGAAAAACAATCGGCAAACTATCGCAAAGAATAGTGTGTTTTAATAAGTTCAACGAGCCCTATCTTTTCCAATTTATCAATAGGTGCAAGGAATGTGACCGTTACTACACCTGGATGCCTACCAATATCAATAGAACCGGTGATTGTTGCCCTGTTCAACACTTCCGGAACGGTCATCTGAAGCAATTTAGCGGCTCGGTTCAATCCGTTATCCGTTGCTTCATTCAGATTTGAACCTGTTCCAATAAAGGAAATCGGAGCCGTTTCTTCAATGGACTCTAATCCCCAGAAGTCCGCCATCTGCTTTGCCTTTTCTTTTTCTTCAGCAGTGAATGGTTTCGCTAGGTAAGGCAAATCTTCCTCCACCGGCAACAGGATCGGTCCTTGAATAGATAAACCTTTCAAGACTTGAACCTGAAGTGTAACAATTCCGGCAATATCCGCTGTATGGCCAGCTATTTCGCCATTGCCCTGCATAGCGTGCATATCTCCAAGATAAACACCACCTCCTGGTACCTTAACCGGACAGATTAAAATGGCGTTCTCTCTTACCCTGTTAACATCCATATGCCCGTCCGTCCTGTCTTCTAATTGATCTGGTGTCATAGCATATTCATGTGGAGCTCCCAAAAGAAAAGAACCGAAATCTCCTGCGTTGTGAGAATCTGGAAACGGCCGTGCTGGTGTAGTACCAAGCTGACCGAGAAACGGTCTTAATCTAGTAACAGCACCGACAATGTCACTAGGAGCAAAAGTAACAATCGGGTTTTGGATGGAATTTCCAGGGATCGCCATATAGTGGTTCCCATCACCTGCTATCCGTTCAGCAGCTTCTTTGTGCAGTGTGATTCCAAGTCCTCTGTTTGTATCGATTGCCAGCGTGTACCCATTTGTAAAAATAAATGGGGTAACGTCGGCTCCGCAATTTACGCAACGAATAGCCTTAGGTCCAATTCCTTCAATTTTTGTTTCCGGGTGATATGTTCCGCATTCAGGACATTGTGCGGCCACAAAAGGATCGCCTAGAAAGCGGCCTTCTATCGCTTTTTCATTGCCAGAAGCAGTGACGATGGACGTTGGCCTAATCGATTTTATCCGGATTGCGATTGCGTCGCCAACTTCAGCTCCTTCCACGTAAACTGGTTGGGTAACTTCATGCCCACCAAGAAGAGCGGGGGTAATCATCGGCCCCCAGCATCCAGGTGCTGTATTTGCAACAATATGCCCTCCATCTTTTACTGGGCCAAGCATCGGTTTATTTGGATCGAGTACACCGTTTGTAAATGTATTAACAAAGACTGTTTCTAATCCTTTTTTATTATTCATACTATTCCTCCTATTCCTCTTTTATTATTCATACCATTGTTCCTAACAAAAGTTTTAAAAGGTGCTGTAATTGAAACTTACTTTTTATTCGTTAACAAAATCAATTGCCCTTAATCCCTTTCAAAACTTGCCCGGAATCAGCAAGAATTTCTGACAGCGTTTGTAGAAATCTTGCAGCCGGAGCCCCGTCAATTACCCGATGATCGAACGTCAGACTTAATGGCAACCGCACCTTTTCGACTACTTTTTCTTCTTCAAACACAAGATAGTGTTCAATCTTCCCTATTCCGAGAATGGCTGACTCCGGCGGGTTGATGATCGGAGTAAAAAATTGGATACCAAATGCGCCGAGATTCGTTACTGTAAACGTGCTCCCTGATAATTCCTCATGGGACAGTTTACCTAGTTTTGCCTGTTTCGCTAGCTGAACAACATGTGTGTGCAGTTCGAAAACGTCAAGTTGATTGGCATTGCGCACTACCGGAACAAGGAGTCCTTTATCTGTATCTACAGCTATGCCGAGATGAACATGATCAAATTGAATGATACTTTCATCCTTAATATGGGCATTAAGTGCAGGATGTTTCTGAAGTGCCTTAACGACAGCAAATAGGATGAGATCATTCCAGCTTATCTCTATATCCGTTTTTTTTCTAAGAACCGAAAGTTCCGTGACATCCGCCCAGGCTGTTTCCGTAAGCTGAGCGGAGTGATGTATGCTTTCCATCATTCTTTTCGCAATCGCACGGCGGATCCCTGACATTTTTATTTCCCTGGATCCCTCCACCACAGAGCTCGATTCTAATGCGGCGGCCTTGCGGATATCCTCTTCTGTTAAGGCTCCTCTTAAGCCTGTTCCACGGACTGTTGCCAGATCCACACCAAGTTCTTTAGCAAGGTGCCTTAACCTTGGGCTAGTCCGTACGAAGGTGCTCTGCTTTTCTTCTGCCGTTTCTTCCTTTGCTTGCCCGAGCGATAGAACACTTTTCAAATTATCATTCGCTCCTATGGTTCCTGCCGGTTCAATGACCGCCAGAATATCGCCAACCTTTGCGCTGTCGCCTCTTTTTACCTTGATTTCTTTAATTGTTCCTCCGCTTTCTGCTGCTATTTCAAAGACGGCCTTTTCAGTCTGTATATCTACGAGCGTATCCCCCTCTTCAACCTGATCGCCTTCTTGGACATGCCAGAAGACGACCAGACTTTCCTCAATTTCTTCTGATGTTTGCGGTAATTTAACCTCGATCATTGTTACTCCTCCTGTCCATTATTTATTACTCACTCAATAACTTTTTAACTTCCCTGTAAATACTATTTGGACCCGGGATAACAAAGTCTTCAAGCGGATCGCTGTATGGGATCGGCACATCCGGGACAGCTAAGCGACGGACAGGTACTTCTAATTCATACAGGGCTTCCTCTGCAACAATAGCTGAAATCTCGGCTGTCATGCCATATGAACGGTAATCTTCATCCACCACAACAAGTCTATGCGTCTTTTTCACAGAGTTAATAATTGTATCTTTGTCAATAGGTGCAAGCGAACGCAGATCAATGACTTCCGCCTCGATTCCTTCTCTAGACAATTTTTCAGCAGCTTCAACCGCGTAATGAGTCATTATCTGTATGCCTACTATGGTAACATCACTTCCTTCGCGCACCACCTTTGCCTTATCAAGTGGGACCGTATATGCTTCTTCCGGAACATGTCCTATAGAAAAATCAAACTGGTCCATCCAACCAAGTCCTTGCAAGGTTTTATGGAACATAAACACCACAGGATTGTCATCCCTGATGGCCGAAATCATCATTCCTTTGAGGTCATACGGAGTTGATGGTGCAACCACTTTCATACCTGGCATGTGAGCAAAAGTAGCATACAAGGTCTGAGAATGTTGCGCTGCGTCATTGTACCCTCCGCCGACAGCCGTCATCAGTACCATTGGCAGCTTTACATTCCCTCCCGACATATATTGGATCTTTGCCATATGGTTATAGATCTGATCCATACATACGCCGAAGAAATCGACAAACATCAGCTCTGCAATGGGACGCATGCCTTCTGCAGCTGCTCCGATCGCTGCGCCTATGAAAGCGGTCTCGGAAATTGGCGTGTCCATCACCCGCTCCGCTCCAAATTTATCGTACAATCCCTGCGCAGATCCAAAGATCCCGCCGTATTTTCCGACATCTTCCCCAAGCACAAAAACATTTGGGTCTCGTTCCATTTCTTGGGCAATCGCCTCCACCATCGCTTTATTTCCGGTTAACAGTCTTTTCTTCACCTTTTCCATGATTAACATCTCCTTCCTTTTTTTGTTCAAGATGTAAATACATCTTCAAGTGCCGCTTCAGGATTTGGAAATTTACTGTCTCTAGCGAACTGATAGGCTTCATCCACTTCTTTTACTGCTCTGTCTTCCATTTCCTTTATTTCATGTTCGGAAACAATATTGTGGTCGAGCAACAACTCACGTACCTTCTTGATCGGATCTTGTTCACGCAACGCCGGTACTTCCCCTTTATCACGGTACAATTCAGGGTCACCTTGGAAATGTCCAAGATAACGGTAAGTCTCAATTTCAATAATCGTTGGCCCTCCGCCGCTTCTTGCTCTTTCAACCGCTTTTTCGGATACTAGGTACATCTGCAGCGGATCGTTGAATTTAACATGTGCTCCTGTAATCCCGTATGCTGAAGCACGCTGCTCATTTGACTGAATTGCCGTTGATTTTATTTTCGGCACTGATATGCCGTAAGAATTATCTTCCACAACCACAATCAACGGAAGCTTCCAAAGGGCTGCTAGATTAAGAGATTCATGGAATGCCCCTGAATTCGCTGCTCCTTCGCCGATAAAAGCAACCGCAACCCAGTTTTTCTTTTTCATTTTCGCTGCAAGTGCCGCACCAGCCGCTTGAGGAATACCAGCTCCCACGATACCACTACATGAAAATTTTACTTTTGGGTCAAACAAATGCATATGCCCACCCTTTCCCTTTCCTAATCCAGTTTCTTTACCGAAAATTTCAGCTGTCATTTTTTTCAGATCGACACCTTTTGCAATTGCATGATGATGCGGACGGTGAGGTGATACCACAGTATCTTCCTTGCCTAAATGCGCGCAAATACCAACTGCAGCCGGTTCTTGTCCAGTTGCCAGATGCATCTCTCCAGGAACTGTTCCTGTACCAATATTAAAGACAGGTGTTTTTCCTTCCGCATACGCTTCCGCCATTTTATCTTCGTAATAGCGAATCTTAACCATCATTTCATACATCCATTTCAACTTCTCCGTTGGAACCGTTTTCTTTTTTCCTTCAGAAAGTGCCACTTTCATCTCCTCCTTAGATAAATTTCATAAATGTATATTGCAAGAACAATGCCAATTAACTAAGCCGCTAGAATCAAGAAAAAAAAAATAAACTGTCCCATTTTGAAACAGTTTGTATCATATGTAATGACACATTGTACCGAAATAGGACAGTATAACTTTTAACGTATGCCAAACTTATCCATTTGCCTGTAAAGAGTACTCCGTGAAATACCAAGATATTTCGCTGCACGGCTGTAGTTTCCTTCACAGAGGCGGATTGAATGAATAAGGGCTTCTCTCTTAATCTCATCTTTTTTTGGAAGCTGTTTGTGAAAAATGCGAATTTCACTGGTATTCATTCCACTTATTTGCAATTCTTCCGGCAAAGTATCTTTTTCAAGAATATTTCGCTTCGTTCTGACAATTGAGCGCTCGAGAATGTTTTGAAGCTCCCTTACATTTCCCGGCCATTGGTACGCCATCAGCTGTTGAATAAACTGTGACGAAATATGGTCTATTGTTTTATCCAATCTGGACGACAATTTGCTTAAAAAATATTTTACCAGCAAGGGTATATCTTCCTTTCTTTCCCTTAATGGCGGCAGCATAAGTGGGATCACGTTCAGTCTGAAAAAGAGATCCTCTCGGAAGCTACCCTTTTTTACCTCTTCTTGAAGATTTTTGTTTGTTGCAGCAATAATCCTTACATCAGCTGGTATCACTCTGTGTCCGCCAATGCGGACCACTACTTTTTCCTGCAACACCCTTAACAATAGAACCTGCATTTCCAAAGACATTTCACCAATTTCATCAAGAAAAAGCGTTCCTCCGTCAGCCAGTTCAAACTTACCAGCGCTCCCCCCTTTTCTAGCACCGGTAAACGCACCCTCCTCGTAACCAAAGAGCTCGCTTCCCAGCAGATCTCTCGGAATTCCGCCACAGTTTATCGCAATAAACGGCTTCTTACTTCTACGACTCTCATTGTGAATGGCCTGCGCAAAAATATCCTTACCTGTGCCGCTTTCACCTATAAGAAGAACGTTTGATTCAGACTTAGCAGCTAGCATAGCCTCCTCTTTTGTACGTAGAAGAGCAGTACTGTTTCCAATAATATCCTCGAAGGTAACCTTTGCCTGGTTTCCTGACAAATGGTTAATAAACTGACGGACTTTATGAAATTCCTTTACAGTGACTAGATTCCCGATCATCCGGTTTTGTTGAAAAATCGGTTTTGAATTAATCAGAACGTGGATTGAATTTCCATTTGGATTGATCATCTTTAATTTCAATTCCTTATCCTGCACTTCTAAACTGGTTTCCACAATTTTGCTGAAGGTTTTATTTGCAAATACATGATTAACTGGCTTTCCGAGCAAATATTCTTCTCGTAACCCGACAATCTCATGAAGCTTTCGATTTGTTTTGATAATAACTCCGTTCCTATCTATGATCAGCATCCCATCTGAAAGAGTGTCGGTTGTTGCTTCAAGAAGACTTTTCATCATTTTATTCTTTTGTGTTTTTTCTTGAATTTCCAGCTGATTCTCTATAGCCTTCACTGTTGAAACAACCATCCCCAGCGTATGGGAATGCACCTTTTCAAATGAACCTGACATATTCAGAACACCTAATATGTTCCCAGAGGTGTCATGAATTGGGCTTGCGGAGCATGTCCAAGGATGACATGATTTTGAATAGTGTTCAGAAGCAAAAATCTGGATTGGTTTATCGATAGCAATAGCCGTTCCTATCGCATTTGTTCCTACATTTTTTTCACTCCAGTCTGCCCCTTCTACAAAATTAATTTTTTCTGCCTTATCCAATGTCTCCGCATCTCCTATTACCTTAATGAGACGCCCGTCCTTATCACAAAGAATGACAAGAAAATCTGAACCTTTTACAATAGAATATAAGCTGTCCATTAATGGGAGGGATGTCTCTATAAGTGAATGGTTATATTTCTGGAGGCGCTGAAGTTCATGTTTTGGAAGCACATCTTTTCCTTTTTCCTGAAATGGATCCACCCCTAGAGAGAGGGACCGAAGCCACGACTCTCTTACTATTTCATTGAGAGCAGGGGCCTGCTTTCCCTCATATACAAATTCTTCCCAAATTTTCTTCAACTGCTCTTTATCACGCAAAAAAATCACCTCCAAATACCCACTATCTTTAGTATATATAAATTTACAGAATTTTTAAATATTTAACTAAACAATTTAAATCGGTATTTCTGTATCTCTGGACATTTATAAATTGTTAACCCGTAAAAAATATTTCATCCCACATCTTCAGAATGGCCTTCATCATAAAAAGGTTTGAATGGACTTGGAACACTCTATCCAACTTTTCAACTGTCCTTGATCCTTCCTTCTTATCCAAAACCTCAGAATAAAGTTCAAAGAATACTTTCATTTCAAATAGGTATTATCTTAAGTCACAAACTCTCCAGATAATTAAAAAATTGATAATAAAAAGTAAAAAAATACGAGAAGCCCATCTTCCTAATGTGTTTAAAGCAGAACCAAACCACAGCATAATCAAATTCCACCTCACGATGGACACCCTTGCATTAGTCTAATGGTTGGTAACTACGTAACTCCCATAGTGGACTTTCACCACCAAGTTAATCGCCATGCATGGCGCACAACGACAAAGTGCTATATCTTTTTAAGATATAGCACTTGTTTTTTTAAGCAATTTTAAATTGGTTGATCAATTCCCGCAATTCTTCTGCCATATAAGAAAGTGACTCAATTGATGAACGTACCTCTTCCATTGAAGCATTTTGTTCTTCAGATGCTGCTGCTACGGTTTGGGTAAAACTTGCATTTCCTTCAATTCCTTTTTTCATTTCTTCTATTGCTGAAATCACCTTAGTTACATATTGTTCCATTGCCTTTGCCGCATTCAATGTGCTATCACTTGTCAACGCAACATGCTGAATCGATGTTAAGATTTCTTCAAAAGCAATATTTACTTTCTCGACAGCAAGAATTCCTTCTTTTACTTCATCATTTCCTTTTGTCATCGATTGAACTACTTTGGTCGTATCTTCTTTGATCTCTATAATCATCCCTGCAATATTTTTTGCTGCATTTCCGGATTGTTCGGCAAGCTTTCTTACTTCATCTGCCACAACGGCAAACCCTCTTCCATGCTCCCCTGCTCTTGCTGCTTCAATGGCAGCATTTAATGCTAATAGGTTTGTTTGATCTGCGATATTGGTAATGAGATCGACGATTTCGTTAATCTTTTGTGAGCGTTCATTTAATCTTGTTACCACGTTCACTGATTGATCTACTGTTTTTCCAATTCCATTCATTTGCTTAATTGTTTCTCTTAGCATATTCATTCCGTTATTTGCTAATGTAGATGTTTTTGCTGCACCTGTGCTTGCATCATTCGCGTTTTCAGTAATATGTACAATTCCTTGTTGGAATTGATCAATAAATTCAGCGGTTTCTTGAACATTGACCACCTGAGTATCTGAATTGGCGGCCATCTCTTGCATGGTGAGTGAGATTTGCTCAGTCGATTGTGTGGTTTGTTCTGTGCTTGCTGCTAATTCTACAGAGGTAGATGCTACTTGTTCGGCATGAACTTGAATTTTTGCTACCATTTGTTTTAATTGTTCTTGTAAATATTCAAATGTACGAACTAAATGGCCGATCTCATCATTATTTTTAATATTGGGTATTTGTTGAGTTAGATCTCCATCTGCCATCAGGCTTGCATGTTTATCTAATAATTTAACTGGAGTAGATATCATTCTGGCAAAAACAATTGCAATGGCAACCGCTAATAAAATGGTGATTAAGGTTGTAATTAATACCAATTGTCTAATGTGATTGACTTTATCGTTATCTATTTGTTGCTGTTCAAAGATTCCCTGTTTAATAATCTCCACATTATTCATCATTTTGTCTGCTAAGGTTTCTGCCATTTTTTTGTCCATTAATGAGACAAATTCTCTAATATCATCTTGTTGAGCAGCCTCAATCATTAGTTTTTCAATTTCATTATAATTTGTATAAATGATCTGTAGTTTTTTAAATTCTCTTTGGTCGGCTTCTGTCCTTAGCTTTGTTACTAATTCATTCAACTTTTTGTGGTTCTCTGTTTTTAATTTTTCAATTTGATCAATTAATCTTTCATCTTTTGTCAGTCCTAGTTTTTGAATGTAAGATAATTCCCTTATAATATTTGATTCTAATTCTTGGGCTTCTATCATTGTGTTCATGTCATTTTGAACAATATCTTCATAGCTTTTTTGGATCTGTATCATTTGATATAATGCAAAAAGACTCACAAAAGCCATCAGTATGACTACCGTTAAGAAGCTAACTAGTATTTTTGCTTTGACTGAGATAAAATTAGTTTTCTTACTTTTAGTCTCGCTATTTTTTTTAGACCCGTTTTTGTTTAATGGTTTACTTGACATTAGCTTGTTAAATCTTTCTTTTAGCTTTAAGTTTGGTAGACTAAATAATTTTTTTCTCACGCCCTGTCCTCCCTTATGTCTTCATCTCTATTTCTATTTCCAAAATTATCTTTAAAAATATTAAATTCTACATATTTTTACAAAATCCTCTTTTAGAGAACCTATAAGAAAATGTTTGTATATTCCATCGCGCTCCGTCATCCGTGCCCTTCTATAAATAAAGATTACGGAGAGAAGGGCACTTCTGAAGGCACACAAAGTGTACAAGTCGTGCTACACAGCTAAAGCTGCTAGTCACGCTATGTCGCAGCTTATGGAATATACAAACCCCTAAATGACAAGTGGAAGAAAGTTATATTTTCTTATTTTTTTAAAAAGAAGAACCTACGAGGTAAAAACCTCATAGGTTCTTATAATAAAGATGTAATTAGTTTAATTTGTTAAGAAACGTTTAAATGAATAAATGGTTGTTTGACGGTTTAGATCAGCAATGGATGTGGTTAAAGGAATACCCTTTGGACATGACTGAACACAGTTTTGTGAGTTACCACAATCGGTAATTCCTCCTTCTCCCATAATAGCCTCTAAACGTTCCTCTGCATTCATTGCTCCAGTTGGATGGGCATTAAATAGTCGAACTTGATTGATCGGGGCTGGACCAATAAATGGTGAATGACTATTTACGTTTGGACATGCCTCTAAACAAACCCCACAAGTCATGCACTTAGATAATTCATATGCCCATTGTCTTGTTTTTTCTGGCATCCTGGGTCCTGGCCCTAAATCATAGGTACCATCAATCGGAATCCATGCTTTTACTCGTTTTAACGCATCAAACATCCGACTTCTGTCAATCATTAGGTCGCGAATGATTGGGAAAGTGCTCATCGGCTGTAAGCGAATTGGTTGTTCTAATTGATCGATTAAGGCACTACAAGATTGTCTTGGCTTACCATTAATCACCATTGAACAAGCTCCACATACCTCTTCTAAGCAGTTCATTTCCCAAACAACTGGGGTCGTTTTTTCCCCCTTAGCATTCACTGGGTTCTTTTGTATTTCCATTAAAGCACTAATCACGTTCATGTTAGGTCGATAAGGAACTCTAAATTCTTCTGTATAGGATGGTTTATCTGGCCCATCCTGACGAGTGATAATTAGATGAATTGTTTTTTCACTCATTTTACTGTCTCCTCCTTCGATACAGCGTAGTTTCTTAATCTAGGCTTGATCAAAGAGACATCTACTGGTTCATAATCAAAAACAGGACCATCAGGAGTATACTTGGCCTTGGTTGTTTTTAGCCAATCTTCATCATTACGATCTGGGAAATCTGGCTTATAATGTGCTCCACGACTTTCATTACGGTTATAAGCTCCCATCGTAATCGCTTGAGCTAATACAAGCATACCTTCTAACTGACGTGTAAATGCTGTTGCTTGGTTACTCCATTTTGCAGCATCATCAATATTGATTTTCTTGTAACGTTCCATCAATTCTAATAGTTTCTCATTTGTTTTGAGTAAGCGGTCATTATAACGTACAACGGTTACATTATCAGTCATCCATTTTCCTAACTCTTCATGAAGCTTATATGGATTTTCATTTCCTTTTAGATTTAAGATATCGTTATATTTCTGCTCTTCTAGTTTCTTTTGGTCTTCAAAGTATTGTTTGGAAACATCGGCAGCAGATTTTTTCAACCCTTTAATATATTGAACCATTTTTGGACCTGTAATCATACCACTATAGATGGCAGATAATAATGAGTTAGCTCCTAAACGGTTTGCTCCATGATATTGGTAATCTACTTCACCTGCTGCAAATAATCCAGGAATATTAGTCATATGATCGTAATCTACCCATAAACCACCCATTGAATAATGAACGGCTGGGAAAATCTTCATTGGTACTTTTCTTGGATCATCCCCAACAAATTTTTCATAGATTTCTAGAATACCACCTAGTTTAATATCTAATTCTTTAGGATCTTTATGAGATAAATCAAGGTAAACTTTATTTTCTCCATCCACACCTAAACCTAAGTCGACAACAACATGGAAAATTTCACGTGTTGCAATATCACGTGGTACAAGGTTGCCATATGCAGGATATTTTTCCTCTAGGAAATACCATGGCTTTCCATCTTTATATGTCCAAACACGTCCGCCTTCACCACGAGCTGACTCGGACATGAGTCGATTTTTATCATCCCCTGGTATCGCTGTAGGGTGAATTTGAATAAATTCTGGGTTTCCATAAATCGCTCCCTGTCTATATACTGCACTAGTTGCGTAACCAGTGTTAATAACAGAGTTTGTCGATTTTCCAAAGATCATCCCAAGACCGCCAGTAGCTAGAAGGACGGCATCAGCAGCAAAGGTATGGATTTCCATGCTTCTTAAATCTTGTGCTACAATTCCTCTTGCTCTTCCTTCATCATCTAAAACAACAGAGAGGAATTCCCAATGTTCATATTTAGTAACTAAGCCTGCAACTTCCCAACGGCGAACCTGTTCATCTGTTGCATAGAGAAGCTGTTGACCTGTTGTTGCACCAGCAAATGCAGTACGATGGTGTTGTGTTCCACCAAAACGACGGAAATCAAGTAAACCTTCAGGTGTTCTGTTAAACATAACTCCCATGCGATCAAATAAATGAATGATTCCAGGAGCTGCCTCAGCCATCGCTTTAACTGGGGGTTGGTTTGCTAAAAAGTCCCCACCATAAACCGTATCATCAAAGTGAACCCAAGGTGAGTCTCCTTCACCTTTTGTATTTACTGCACCATTGATACCACCCTGCGCACAAACAGAATGAGAGCGCTTAACTGGTACTAATGAAAATAAATCAACGTGCACACCTGCTTCAGCAGCTTTGACGGTAGCCATCAAGCCTGCTAATCCTCCACCAACTACAATGATCCTTTGACTACTACTCATGTTCTCGCTCCCCCTTTACCCTAAATTTACTTGTTCGACGTATACTGGATTGACAAAAGCAAATAATGCGGAAACAGCGATAATCGATACTGCTACGAAAACAACCATCCAAACATATGTAGAAATTCTTTGAGCACGTGGTCCAATCGTAATACCCCAGCTTACCAAGAATGACCACATACCATTGGCAAAATGGAATACTGCTGAAATCACTCCAACCAAATAAAAGACAAAAGCCCAATTATTTTTAAGAATGTTAGCCATTAATTCATAATTTAATTCTGTGCCAAGTGCCATTTGAACACGGGTTTCCCATACATGCCAGCCAACAAAGATAAGGGTGACAATCCCTGTCATTCTTTGTAAGAAGAACATTACATTTCGGAAATATCCATAATTGTTTACATTATGTTTTGCTTGGAAAGCCACATAAAGTCCATAAATCGCATGGTATAAAAGTGGTAAAAAGATCAATACCCATTCTAGTACTGCCAAGTAGGGCAAACTTTCCATAAAACCAGCTGCACTATTGAAGGCTTCAGGACCCTTGGTTGCTTGATAATTCACCGTTAAATGAATCAACAAAAATACACCTACAGGAATGATTCCTAATAAAGAGTGCAATTTGCGATTAAAAAAATGCGTTGTTGCCATAATATCACTTTCCCCCCTTTTAAAATGAAAGAAGACATTTAAAACACCCTAGACCTTACCTTAACCTATAACCTTACCCCCTTTTTTTCATTTAACAATCTATTCCCTCTTTAGTTTCAATGGTGAAACCAAAAAAATGAAAATTTTTTGACATTTTCATTGTACGCCTTCATTTTTAAAAGCGTCAAGAATAAGTAGAGTTAGATTAATTGTTTATTTCCCACAAAAAACTGGTTATATCGGCTTTTATTCGCTTTTTTAGAAAATTTGAGAAAAGTTATATAAAGTCTTTGTTCAATCATGTACAAGTTTTAGTCTTCTTAATATTTATTCTTTAGAAATATGATAATTCCTTCAATATAAAAAAATATTTTATTATTCAGAAAATAGTAGAAATGTATATTACATCGAGCTCCGTCATCCATGCCTTTCTATGAAAAAAATGGAACAAATGAAAATCCCTCTTGTAAAAAGAGGGATAAAGAATTGGTATGTTCTATTCATGATCTAATTCAAAAGAACGATGTAATTCTTGTACTCCAGAAATAGCATACTCCTTAGGAACAAGGCAGGAAACCTTAATCTCAGATGTGGTTACCATTTTGATCGGGATATCTGCATTGCTTAAGACCTCAAACATTTTAGCTGCAACTCCAGGGTTAGATATCATCCCAGCCCCCACGATCGAAACCTTTGCTAAATGATCCTCATGACTAATCATTGTACAGGCTCCCACATAACGTTCCAGAATAGCTAACGTATGTTGTAAATCACTGCTTGTGATAGAAAAAGAAACATTGATTTTGTCTTCCCCATAATCACTTGTAACAATCATATCTACATTGACTTTTTCTTTTGCCAATGTAGAGAATAGATCAGACAAAGCATTGATTTTGTTTTCTAAGCCAATAACCTGTACACGGGCAACATCCATATCATAGGCTACACCTGTTACTACCTTTACATGTTCCATACCATGTTCCTCCTTTATTACAGTTCCTTCAACCTGAACCAAGCTGGACCTTACAACCAAATGAACACCAAACTTTTTCGCGTTTTCTACTGCTCTAGGATGTAAAACCACTGCACCTAGATTTGCTAATTCAAGCATTTCATCGAAACTAACTTCTTTTAGCTTTTTAGCCTTAGGTTCTATTCTGGGATCTGTTGTATAAACCCCATCTACATCTGTATAGATTTCACATAGATCAGCCTTCAATGCAGCTGCTAATGCAACAGCACTTGTGTCAGATCCACCTCTACCTAAGGTCGTAATTTCCCCTTCCTCACTTACCCCTTGGAAACCCGCAACGATAACAATCTTATCATTTTTTAGCTCTTGTACTATTCTCTCGGATGATATATCTGTAATCCTTGCCTTACTGTGAACTGATTCTGTCTTTACTCCTGCTTGCCAGCCTGTAAAGGAAATTGCTGAAAAACCTATTTCTTGCAAAGCCATTGCTAACAAGGATATTGAGACTTGTTCTCCAGTTGTCAATAACATATCAAGTTCTCTTGAAGACGGCGTAGACGTGATTTGGTGAGCCATGTCTAGAAGGTCATCAGTGGAATCTCCCATCGCTGAAACAACCACAACTACCTGATTTCCCTGTTCTTTCGTTTTCGTAACAATCTTTGCAACGTTTTTGATTCGGTCAATTGTACCTACTGATGTGCCACCAAACTTTTGAACCACGATCCCCATTTTCTCCACCCTTTCCAACATATTGCGATGTTCTTCTAGTTTCGCAGAATTGTACTTTGTACAATTTAATATAAAAAAACAACAGGAAATAGACTCCTGTTGTGAATCACAACATAAAAGTTTCCCCACCCCCAAATAGTCAAGATAGTTCTCCATAGTTAAATTTGGGATCATTTAACTATGACAGTCCTACACTTATTCAATGTAGACCCAGCTCTACTTCCTGCGAAGAAATAGGCTTCGGCGAAAGTCCCTTTTATCTTTTTTCATCAGATTCGCTTCCTCTAAAAGATGACTCATGAATTTCGCGCCCCTACCTCACTTTAACTAAATATGATTATAGTGAGGTATACTATTAAATTTTGAAGTTATTATATCATACGGTAAAGAAATGTAAACCCTTATTCTTCAGTATTTATTGCTTCCAAAATCGTTTTAGCTAATTTATCGCCAATTCCAATTTTGCGAAATTCCTCAACAGGAGCTTCTTTCATATTCTTTATTGAGCTAAAGTGTTTTAATAATAATTTTTTCCGCTTTTCACCAACACCTGGAACCTGATCTAATTGCGAAGCAAACACCGTTTTTTTATGGGTTTGACGGTGGAACGTAATCGCAAATCGATGAACTTCATCTTGAATTCGTTGTAATAAATAAAATTCCGGACTATTTCTTTCCATAGATACTGGAACAGGTGGATCACCCATTAACAATACTGCTGTTTTATGTCGTTCATCTTTTTTAAGCCCAGCTACTGGAATAAATAAACCAAGCTCATTTTCTAGTACATCAACTGCAGCATTAATTTGCAATTTTCCGCCATCAACGATGACCAAGTCTGGTAGATTTAAACCTTCTTTTAACACTCTTGTGTAACGCCGCCTTATCACCTCTTGCATCGTATGGTAATCATCTGGTCCTTCAACCGTTTTTATCTTAAATTTTCGATAACTCGATTTATCAGGCTTACCATCAATAAATACAACCATAGCGGATACAGGGTCGACACCTTGAATATTGGAATTATCAAAAGCCTCAATACGATGTGGAGTTGCAATCCCTAAACTTTTACCTAAAAGTTCAATGGCTAGACTTGTTTTAGATATATTTTTTTCTTCCATTTTAAACTTCTCTTCTAAAGCAATTCTCGCATTTTCAATCGCCATTTCTACTAATTTTCTTTTTTGACCTCGTTTTGGCTGTTGGATCTTAATTTGTAACCATTCTTCTAACAATTCTTTGTCTAATGATTCTGGCAACAAAATTTCTTTAGGCAATACAGGATTTTCAAAGTAAAACTGTGTAACAAAGGACATAAAATCTTCTTCTGGTACTCCATAATAAGGGAAAATAGAAACATCCCGTTCAATCAGATTTCCTTGCCTCATAAAGAAAACTTGAACACACATCCAACCTTTATCTATATAAAAACCAAAAATGTCTCGATTGACACGATCATTTAAACTAATCACTTGTTTGGACATAATTGCTTCAATATCATTAATTTGATCTCTATATTCTTTTGCGCGTTCGAACTCTAAATTTTCAGCCGCTTTCTCCATTTTTTGCTGAAGTTCTTTTTTTAGTTCTTTATAATCCCCTTGCAAGAAACGGATAATTTTTCGGGTCATTTCTTCATAAGTAGAATGCTCCACCTTAAATTCACACGGAGCCACACATTGACCTAAATGATAATATAGACAAACCCGATCTTTTAGTGTTTTACATTTTCTTAACGGGTATATTTTATCTAAAAGCCTCTTAACCTGCTGTGCAGCACCGGCATTAGGATAAGGGCCAAAATATTTTGCTTTATCATTTAATACTTTGCGTGTCACTTCTAAACGCGGATGTTCGTCATTCGTTAATTTAATATAGGGATAAGTTTTGTCGTCCTTTAACATGATATTGTATTTAGGGCGATATTTTTTGATTAAATGGTTCTCTAAGATTAATGCCTCAATCGCTGAATCAGTGATAATATATTCAAAGTCTACAATATCATTAACCAGCCTTTGGGTTTTTGCATCATGACTCCCAGTAAAATAAGAACGCACACGATTTTTTAATACTTTTGCTTTTCCAACATAGATAACTTGTCCATGATTATTCTTCATTAAATAACAACCTGGTTTATCAGGAAGCAATGTTAATTTTTCCTTGATGTGATCCAATCTTTTTCACCTACCAAATATGAATTAAGTTCTCCCTTCAAGTTCGACAAGTTTATTTTAATACTAACCTATTTTAACGAAGTGTGACTAGAATAAAAATGTTTATAAAACTTGTATGCATATAATAATAAGATCAGACTTCTTTCAAGAAATCCAATGACGACTTCAATCATCGCTAAAGTAATATAGACTTTCTCCATTCGGTTCACCCCCTTTCACTATTAACTAGTGAAGGGTATGTGTCCCTTCTATATGCTTGCTATAAGATTTTGTCTGCCACTTCTCCACTTAGGGGGGTGGCTGCTTTTTTCGGCTTGATGGCGGCTGGCCTGCTTTTGAGAAGAATACCAATAAAGAAATATTAACATTCTTTGTTCAAAAGGGTACTGAATCAATTACAATTGACCCTTCAATTGCAGATTTAACAGGCAGAACATTAGAGTTTCTTGGCAATTATGCAAGGTTTAATTTGAATTACCCTAATATTATCAGGGCAGTAAAATGGTTGATTCGCAATCAAGAAAAGAATGGTTCCTGGTTTGGCAGGTGGGGAATAAGTTATATTTATGGAACCTGGGCTGCATTAACAGGTCTAAAAGCAGTGGGGCTTAGTTCAAATCATCCGACAATTAAAAAAGCCGCTAAATGGCTGTTAGAAATACAAAATGATGATGGCGGCTGGAGAGAATCCTGCAAAAGTGACATAGTAAAACAATATGTTCCGCTTAATGCAAGTACACCATCACAAACAGCCTGGGCATTAGATGCTTTAATTACTGTTTATGATAAGCCAACACCTGCTATTGATCAGGGTCTACAGCGTTTGATCGATTTTGGATCTGAAAATGATTGGCGAAGCTCATATCCTACGGGCGCCGGTTTAGCAGACGTGTTTTATACTAATTATCACAGCTAAAGATATATTTGGCCGCTACTTACTTTAAGCCATTATCAAAATAAATATACCAGGTAAGACCAAAGCTTCAACAGTTGAATTAAACGGATGATTAGGTGAAGCTTCTAAAAAAATTGGTTCATCATGTATATCTTCAGGCCTTATCCCCAGACCACACATAGATAAAAGAATAGCCACATCGAAATGTGGCATAATCCTTTTAATTTTTTGCTCCATTCACGCAAATCATCGGACATGTCAGTCCCGCGTATTTAAGCGGTTTTATAGCATCCGAATATGATCACTTAACAAGAAGCCATTAATGGAAGAGCTCGAAGCGTTTAAATTGGCTGCTTATTACTCTACATTACCATAATACCATTGCTCTCCTGAAGTCATTACCCGATAATGAATCACAATCAGATCATCTTCATTCCAATTAAGGGTGGTCGGGTCCTGTCTGACCAAGACAATGTTCAGGTTTGACCAATCACCGGTATTGACGGAACCTGTACTGGACAGTTCGGAGAGAGGAACGACCATTTCAATATCACCCGTATTGACATCCCACTGCGGGATTGTCATTCCGGAAAGATGTTTTTCAAATGTCCAGCTTCCGTTACTGACATGGAATTTAGCAAAATCTCCGGAATCGCTCCATCTGCTAACCATATATTGCATCGACCGATCCAGATTGCCGCCATATAATCCAGTAGTTAATGATTCGGCTGTACTGTGTTTGAAATCTTCGGCATAAACCGTCATGGCAAAACGGGGAGCCGTATTGTAGCCTGACAAGTGATGACTGGCATTTTTAATCCGTACATATAGATTATTGGCATCATTAGAGACATAGACCTTGGCAATATCTGTGTCATCGGAACCTGAATCAGAGTCACTTAAACGATCATGGTAATACGGGACATTGTTCCATTGAGCCAA
Source organism: Tepidibacillus infernus (assembly GCF_048898065.1). Taxonomy (NCBI): domain Bacteria; kingdom Bacillati; phylum Bacillota; class Bacilli; order Caryophanales; family Bacillaceae; genus Tepidibacillus; species Tepidibacillus infernus. The sequence goes on along the minus strand of NZ_JBLWFI010000001.1, from coordinate 250,055 downwards.
ATCATTAGCCACCGTTGTCGTAACGTTAATAGATTTATAGGCTCCTGCGTTAAATTGCGGAGGAATGACTCGTATATCCGCTTGATCCTCGTAAACCAATGCGGTAATCACAAACCATGCTCCTGTTACAGGCTCTACCATTGTACTGGGAAGAGGTTTCAATGAAATTCGTGATACGGCCTCTCCCTGGGCCATATAACCAACCGCTGTACGGGAGACAATCCATTTCAGATAATTTAATGCTGTTTGCTTTTCTCCCCGATATAAATGATGCAAAGCTGCATAAGCACTCATTTGTGGCCAGGAAGGTTCATCGCTTAACGCCTCATTCCCTCCGGGACTGTATGGAGAGGTGTAATAGAAATCATCCCCGTCATAACGGGCAATTCCGTAATTATCATGTTGCAGATTGGTTTTTATTTTATTTACGTGACTGTTTGCCCTTGAAGAATTGGCATCTATTACGCCGTAAACAATTAAAGCGTTAGATGACCCGTCTACCAAGGTTCGTGCTGTTCCATTAGTATTGACTGCACGATTATAATAACCATTGTTTACATTCCAAAGCCCTGACGGACTCCATGTATCATCCTTTTGAATATTGGAACGAATCTCACTCGCAGCACCGTTATAATCATCTGCCAGACTATTTAACCCCTTTGCTCTAGCCATATGCTGGGCAGCATCCAATCCTGCCACATACAAGGCTTGAGTAAATGCGTTATATTCAATTTGCTCTTCCCAGATGCTTGCATCTTCCTCACCAAAACCATAAGGGTCAGACCCTAAATTAGACCAGATAAAATCTGCAGATTTTTTGTACTTCGTCCAGATACTATTTAAGAAGGTGGTATCTCCGGTTAATTTATAATGCTGATAAGCACCGACAAGAAAAATTCCGATTGAATCGTGTTCAGGCTCAACAAAGGATACGTAATTGTTAGTCCAATAATCAAAGGTCGTTTTGAAAGTGCCGTCTGACTGTTGCCGATCTTGCAGCCAGTACCAGTATTTCTCCGCCTCATCGTAAAAACCTGCCTGATCGAGAACCATCGCAGTTACGGCCGAATCCCGTGCCCATACTTTATAACCGTAAGCAATCGGATTAGTCGTAGCAGGAGTTGCCCCATAAGTCGGGTTTGTTGCATTCTTAATTGTGATTAAAGCCCGTGTATAGGTTTTATTGATGCCGCCGTCAGCAAAATTAACGGTTTTTCCCTGACTGAGCCAACTGCTGTAAGTATTACTCGTCTGAGTAAACCAATAATCTGCTTTCTGGGATAAAGCACGATCAACCGAATTCTGAGCATTGGTTAAGCTATCCTGAACCGTTGCAACAAAGGAGACGGACACAGAACCTGATGCAGGAATGGTTACCTGATCCTGAAAAGCAACGCTGATATCTACCGCATATTCATCGGAATTATTTTTTACTGTTCCATTGTTATCGAAGGTATACCAAGCACTCACATCGTTTGCTCCCAAGTTGGACTCTGTATCATCCGCCACTTGGTAACCGTCTGCACTCTGGAAAGCACCTAAGGCGACATAATATTGACCTGAACTGGTCATATCGACAAACAGGGTATTTCTTGTGTTGTCATACCATCCATGATGAGTTTGATTCGTACTGCCCTTTGTCACATTATTGACATGGATCTGTTCCAAAAGATTAAAGTTAATAGAGGTTGCATTGTTATTTGTAAAAGTATACTTAGCAATCATAAAGTCCTCATTAGGCACCATGGCAAAATCTTTTTCAACCACAATGGGCAGATTGCTTCCGTTATAATCCAAATATTTGGTTTGAAGAATCCCGCCGTCATCATAATAAGCTTCTGAGGCAAAATTGTGCGGTTCTGTATATTTCACTGCATTGGTTTCATCACGAAAAAAAGCAGAGTAATCATGAATCTGATTCACGGTATAGTCGTCATCAATTCTCATTTCTCCAATTCTTGGACCATAATTTCCTGTATCCGTTTGAGCTAATTCGCTCGCCATCCATATATTTACTGCATCCTTCCAGTTATTCAAGTAGATGCTTGTTACTGACTGATCAGTGGGTAATGTATCTGTTGATGCTTGAGTAATTTGCAATGGAGCAAACAAGATGGAAGTAATAAGGATTACTGTAAGCATAAAGATCCAATACTTATTTTTCATGATTCGATCCATTTTTATCGTCCTCCTATTCTTTTCATACTATTATTGAATGTTAAGATGAAAATCTTCTCCTTCCCATCGATCCACATCATATTCCGGAATTCCGTTGTTATTGTCATCCCAAAGGAAGGTAAAATCAACCGTTGTTCCAGAAGTAAACGGACCAATTGAGATTTCATAATCTAAATTATCATTGGTGCTTCCATTCGTAACAAATGCGGTATCTTGGACATTTTGCCAGTTATTTACTCCCCAATGAACCCATCCGGGAAGCCCAACACGATAAGTAATGCGATAACCTGCAGGAGCAGAAGTGATTTGACGATCAAATTGCCAGATATAGGTTTTATCTAAATCTAAAGAATCCAGATTAATGGCTCCAACATTTGTAGCAGAATACCAAAGTACTATGGTATGGTATCCCTTGCTGAGATTTACCGTTAATTCACCGATCCCCCAATCATCCCAACTTCCTGTATGATTAAATTGAACCGTACCGGCATAATGGCCATCTACAAATACATCTCTTGCTGCATCACTTCCTCCATTTCCATAACGGAAGCTTAATACGTAATCATCATCGGCTGTCGCTTTGACGACAAAAGAAATCCCATCATTCACTTCAGCAAATTGATCAACAAACCCCGAGCCCGTATAACCCGTATGGTCTGTATCAACAGCAACATTGCTCAATATGGCTGTTTCAGCTTCATAGGTATCATTGGCTGGAACATGAAAGGAACGCTTCATGTAAATCATATCCCAGTATTTCAAAGAAGGTACAGTAAAAGAAACATATTTCCCATTACTGTCTGATCCAGTAGTAAAAGCTAATTCTTGGGTTTTTCCAAAATTAATATCCGGTGATGCAACATAAACATTGGATATGGTTTCATCAGTTCCAATATAAACCTTGGTTGTTAAATTACTTTTTTCCACTGGTGCAGATCCGCTGTTTCGCCATTCAGAATCATTTTGCGTAAGGTTAATTAAATGAAAAATGTTATAATCATTATTTCTTTTTTGAATCGCCCAGAGGGTATTACCGCTTCCATCTCCACTTACTGTTTCTCCTTGTATTTGAATAAACTGATTACCCGAATCATTTGCTATAACATCTTGATCAAAGAGTAAATTTTCATAAGCAGTAATAAAATTATAGTGATTTTTTAAACCTTGCTTTAAATCGTTTCTAATTGCTTTACTGGTGTTAGGATAATATTCGTGAGCAAGCATGCGATTATTCTCACCTAGCTCAATATGAGTAGCACCACTTGCTGCAAACGCAGCATCAGCTAATAGGACAGAATGTTTATCAAATGTACCTAAGGTTAAACTGTCTAAGTTAATAGCACCAGTATCAGAGGAATCGTATGCTAAAGTCACTGTATGTGTACCTTGCGTTAAATTTGCAGTATAATAGGTATCATGAGCCCAAGTATCCCAATTCGCTTGATTGGCAAAATATAACGTATCTTGTTTTACCCCATCAATGTATATGCTTCTTGTGCTCGTACCTCCCGTGCTGTTGCCAAAGCGAAATACCAGTGCATATTCCCCATCTTCTACGGCATCGATCGTAAACTTAACTTTATCTCCGTTTTCTGCAAATTGATCAACAAATCCTGACCCTGTATAACCTGTATGATCCGTGTCAACTGCTACATTGGTCAGAACCGCATCCTCCGCTTCGTACCGAGGACCAATATTTTCCTCGTAGTTCATATATGCTGCCAAAACAACGGCCTTATTGCCGCTTAATAAACGAATTTGTTCAATGTAGTTTTTCAAATCGATATAGTTATTCGATTTAAACCATATTTCACTGTATAAAAAGTCTACGTCTGCATGTTGGGCGATATCATTTGCTGCCCATCCGTCTACTGTACCATCAACGATATTAAATGTGATCTGATCTTTGTTGCTATTATTGGAAGTTAAACTGGCCTTTGCTTCATCCAAAAATGGGGAGAAACGCGTGGATAAATCAATAAGATTACCATAATAATCATAGACATTATCTCTTTGTCCCATTTGATCCACATGAATCCCGTCAAATCCTGCTGTATTTACAGCATCTAAATACTCCGGAATGATATAATTCTGCCAGTTTGCATTTTGGGGATCAAATAAATATAGATATTTTCCGCTATTGAAATCAACATCATATTGGTTGGTTGCACTGCTATCTTCATAGATTCCCCATGCAGGATCAATTCCATATTGGGTATAATCCTCTCGAGAAGCATATCCCATAGCATAGGCCATTGCTTTTCCGTTTACATCATGAACGGCACCAATTTGATTCTGAATGGTATCCCATGAAATTTCACGATCAAAAAGATCTAACCACGTGGGTTCTATTTGACCATTTGTCCGTTTGATAAATTTATCATGACGATACATCCAATCATAGAATTGCCATGCATTAATATGATAATCTTGAGCTAAAGTATTAATCTTTTCCTGACTCTGATGCAGAGTTTCATTCGGACTGAATTCAGAAATATAACCATAGCGAGGATATTTCGTCCAATCACTGGATACATCGATTGCAGTTGCTCCACTTGAGGATCCTGCGGTTACATAAACAAAATACCCTTGAAAATCGTTTAATGGAGATGTCCATTGGAAGGTCACTGTCGTCGAGCTTTCTTGAGGTAAAGAGATCAGCTGACTAGAGGTATACACTTGATTTTCTAAATGATATATCGTGAGGTAAACATTATCATTAAAAGCTGTTCCTGAATCGTTTGTCATTTCTACATTTATCGTGACTATTTCACCAGGACTGTATCTAGACTGGTTCGTGTAAACTCTATCAATGATTCCATCAGTTGCGGCATGTGCTTTTTGAATCATTTCTGATGTTAACGCGATCGAAAACAATAATACAAGAATTAAAAACAAAGAAATAAATGAATGTAAACTTTTTTTCATAATGGTATTTTACACCTCCATATGAAAGTAATCTTTTAATAAACATCCATGAACAACTCTAGTTACCACCTCCTTTCAAATCAATTTGGACAACGCTATTGAACAAATTCGATATAAACCATGTCCCAAATAGATAGGGTTGGAATCGTAAATTGAATCGCTTTTCCATGTTCATGAGAAACGATTTGATCATTTAGTTTAATCGGTTCGGTATTTTCAAAATCAGGGCTTGCTAAATATACTCCGTTCACCTCTTTTTCAATTAATACCGTACAGGTTATCTCCTTCTGTTTTTTTGGACGTTGTTTTTTTCCATGCTCCCAATAATCATCCTCTAATCCTACTAAATTAATAAGGTGAATGATTTGATAGTCTGGAAGTTGTTTCACCATCGTCCAAACCGTATTTACATCCCCATTAGGAGTATAAGCAGCTTCCCCTTGAAAGGAAATCTCCGTGTTAATTCCTCCGGTATATACAAAAGAAAGATCAACTAATTGATGATCGTATAATAGTTTTCCATATCGGACGATAAAGTCATAATATTTCCTTACTTCTTCAATAAAGATATTACTCATGGTGCCATAACTGGGATAATAGGCTTCCGTAAGCACTTTATTTTCTTCACCAATGAGAAGATGATAACCCCCGCTGGCAAAAATGGTTGCCATGGTCAGCAGAGCTCCATTTTCAGCAGCGGTTTGGTCATATTGGTCATATCCTTCCGTTTGTTTAAAGGATGGAAGATAGGCAGAAAGAATAACGTGCTTATCGTCGCTTAACTCACGTCCGCGATCGATTAAAGCTTTTAATTCCCGCAAGTGAATGACAGGGGGCCATACTTCAATATAGATGGCGTCTTGGTCAGCTTTTGCAGTGGTATGTACAGGGTAATTACTCACATTGTTAAATATCAGTCCGACTTCAGCATTTACCTCTTTTAAATGTTTTTTTGTTTGATTGATTAATGCTGGATAACAATTTGCTAAATCAACCAATTCTTTTCTACCATTGACATGACGGAACGCTTTTTTAGGAAATCCATATTGATCCATATGAATTCCGTCAAAGCCTTCTTCCATCACTTTGCGAAATTCAGAAATCATATGTTTATTCCATGGGGAATCCGGAGATATGTCCATGATGTAAAAAATATCGATTAAATGATAGGGATCTCCGTTATTTTTGTACAATCCCCATTCCTTATGCTGTTCATGAAAATCCTTTAATGAAGCATACACTGCTCCATAGGCGAGGGCAGCCATTCCTTTTTCATGCAGGGCATTGATCTTTTCTCGAACCACAGGATAAGATAATGTGCGACCCATGGGATCAACGAAGTTTTCAGCAGGTGGAATCATGTTATCGTGTCTGTACATCCAATCATAAAATTGTATGATATTCAAATGAAATTTGTTTAGGGAATCAACATCGTTTAGCTGCCCTTTTTCATCTTGATGAAAATCACTTAAAAATCCATATCGAGGTGCCCTCCGCCAATGATCAACCACGTCCCATGCGGTCGATTTTTGGGCAAGATATTTTCCATTTGCAAACAGCTGAATATTCACACCAAACCCTTCCCAAATTTCATTTGGCACTTCAAATGGAATCGAAATCTGTTTAAAAATTGCTTTTTCTAAATATATCTCCATCTTTTCTTCCCATTCCAATTGATGGAGTCTTTTAAAAGAAACTTTGATCTGAATCATAGCCTCTTGATTACCCGCTATTTCCACGATTATGCTGCCTTGCTCTCTCGGATGATATTGTGCCTTATCCGGATATACATCCAAATGATGGATTTTGACTTGTCCCACCGTTTACACCACCTATTCTTTCGTAGTTCTTTCCTTTAGATAAACCATATCCCAATACTTCAAAGAAGGTATGGTAAATGTAATAAATTTCCCCTTGCCATCCTTTGCTGCTGTAAAAACCAACGATCGGGCACTTCCATGATCTTCGTCTGGTGTGGCAATAAACACTTTTTCGACAGGTTGATCTGTATAATATTTGACGTTAAGGTTTTTCATTTCTATCGGTTCTTTGTATTGACCAAAATCATCCCGCCATTGAAGTGATTGTTGATTGGTAAAGTTAATTAAATGAAGTATTTCATATCCTTTTTTGGCTTTAGTGAAATACCAAATTGCACCCTTTTCTGGATATTTGGATGCTTCATTCGCTTCTATGATTACATCTCTTTCAACAGATACCACCTGATCTCTTAACAGATTTTGATAAGCTACTAAAAAATCATAATAGTCATAGAGGGCTTTCTCAAGTTCCTCAGTCATGACTAAATGGTTATTTGGAAAATATTCCTTACTAAGCATTCCGGTATCTCCCAATTCAAAATGTGCTCCTCCAGAGGCAAATATCACTGCATCTGCTAATAGGACAGAAGCTTTATTAAACTGTCCAGGTTGATCTGCTTTTCTATAATTCATATAAGCCGCAAGGACAATCGCTTTATTTCCCTTTGTTAATCGGATATTTCGTTCAATTACTTGTTTTAATTGTCCGTAGGTGTTGATCGGATTCCATACTTCTGTATATAAAAAATCAACAGGGGATTGTGCAATCCGGATTTGACCGTAATCGTTCACTGCATTCATCACAAGAGGAACATGAAGTGTTTCTTTTGCTTTCTTTAAAAAAACCTCGTAGGTTTGATCTAACTCGATGATATGTCCTTGGTAATCATAAAGGCGTCCACGATCTCCAAGCTGATCCACATGCCAGCCGTCAAAGGGGAAGACCTGAAATACTTCTTCTTCCTTCTGCAGGATATAATGCTGCCATCCTTCATTTGCTGGATTCTGAAGAATAAGTTTACTGGTTGCCCAAGTATTCGGCAAAGGATGCCCATCCTGTAGTTGATGCATTGCATCCTTATATAATCCCCATTCCGGTTGAACTCCGTCCTGTTCGCTGAATTGATAAGCACCAAATAACAAGTTATAGTTCATCGCCATCATGTTTTTTTTATGGGCTTGATGAAGATATTCCATAACCGTTTCAACATTGATATCTCGATTTGCAATATCTTTCCATTTATTTAAAGGGTTCTGAACGGTTCCTGCTAAAGGTTGATGGTGTTTATACTGCCAGTCATAAAACTGCAGACCATTGATATGAAACCGATTTAATCGTTCAATGTTATTCCTTATTTCCTCCTTCGATAATTCCCCAAAGTTTGTAATATAGCCGTACCTGGGAAACTTTGCCCAGTCGGATGAAATATCAATGGCGGTATTACCTTTGTCTTTAAGTTCACCATCAGAAATAAACCAAGCTTCTACTAAATACCCCTTATAATCTTCTTTTGGAGAATTCCATTCCACCGATAAAGTCTTCTGCTCTCCATTTATAATTGTAAATCGATCGGATTCCAGTCTGGCTGCTTCTTCTCCCAAATGTTTAATCGTAATGATGATTTTCCCTTCTACATCCAATTCAGAGCGATTAGTTAGTCGGGTATAAATAACTGCTGTTTCTCCCGGTCCATACCTTGCCTGTTCTACATAAACATCATCAATCCATCTTCCTTTTTCTAATAGACGGTTGACTTCCAGGGACACATCTTGATGAAAAACAACATATAGACCGAAAAAGAAAAATAGGAATAAAAAAATAATGCGAAACAAAAGACCTAGATGTTTCTTCATAGCCATTATTATCCTTTCACCGCACCTTCACCTGTCGTGCTTTGAACAAATTTTTTCTGGAAAACGATAAAAATCAAAATAATCGGTATGATGGCAATGAGGGATGCTGCAAAAACTAGCCCCCATTTTGTCGCATGCTGCCCTTGGAACAGCTGCAGCGCAATCGGCAGCGTTCGCTTAGCCTCACTTTTTAAAATGGTTAAAGCAACAAAAAATTCATCCCATGCTCCTGAAAAGGCAAAAATGCCTAGTGTGGCCAAGGATGGTTTAGATAATGGGAGATAAATATGTCTGTAGATCGTCCACTTTCCGCCTCCATCAATAATCACCGATTCTTCCAGTTCCTTTGGGATCCTTTCAAAAAAACCTCTGAGAAAAAAGGTGTTTCCAGCAATTCCAGTTCCAACATAGAGCAATAATAACCCCCGATAGGTGTCGACGAGCCCCAAGCCTTTAATTACCGTAAATTGCGGAACGATGTTCAATACACCCGGCACCATCATCGTAAACAAAAACAATCGAAACAAGAATTCTTTTAAAGGAAATTGAAACCGAGCAAAAGCATAGGCGGTCATTGAAGAAAAGAAAAGAGCAAATACGGTAGTCGTGGAAGCAACAAATAAACTGTTTAGAAAATAACGTTGAAAGTTATTTTTATTCCAAGCTTCGGTATAATTGTGAAAAGATTTTTCTTCCTTCAACAGTTCATCAGGGTGAGGGAGTGAAAAAGTATCTTGTGTAAAAGAGGTTAAAACCATGTAAACAAAAGGGGTTAAAACCACAAATAACCCAATGATCAAAAGCAGATAAACGACAATTTTCCAAAACAATGCCATACCTCATCCCACCTAAAACTCAATTTTTTCTTTTCCTATGGTTTTTTGTTGTCCCCACGTAATTAGAAAAATCATAATTCCCATCAACACACTGATTGCTGAAGCATAGCCAAAATCAAAAAAGCTAAAGGCCTGCTTATACATATAGCTTAATAATACTTCTGTTCTGCCTAAAGGTCCTCCGTTTGTTATAAGCAATACCTGAATAAAAACGTTAAACGAACCAATGATTAAATTAATGATGACAAAAATCGTCGTTGGTTTTAATAATGGTAAGGTAATATATCGAAATACTTCTCCTGCCTTTGCACCATCAATTTCAGCAGCTTCATAAAAGTGTCTTGGAATGGATTGGAGTGCTGCCAGATAAATAACCATTACCCAACCTATACCTTTCCATATCCCCAGTGTCCATATCACGATCATCGCTGTCCATTCATTTTGCAGCCAGCTGATCGGATGAGATAATAAATGCAGCTTTTCATATAAAAGAAAATTAATAAGACCATATTTACCATCAGCAAATAAATATTTAAACAAGAACGAAACAACGACCCAGGACGTAATAACGGGAATATAATAGACCGTTCGAAAAAACACTTTATGTTTGATAAATTTGGCATTGATTAACGTGGCAATAAAAATCCCAAAAACCCATTGTCCCGGAACGGTGATAATACTGTACAAAAGGGTATTTCTTAATGCCAAAAATACCTTTTCATCATGGATGGCACGTATATAATTATCTAAACCGACAAAAGTACTTTCTTTCGGCAAAAGGACATTATATTCAAAAAAGCTCATATAAATCCCTTTAATTAAAGGAAAAACAACAAAAACGGCAACACCTAACAACCCTAAAAAAAGAAAGGGAAAGACATTCCACCATTGTTTAAGCGATAAGACCAGCGTTGAAAAAAGGGATTGCAACAATGATTTAATTTTTTGAAAGGATAATTTGATTTTTTTGGGTTTTTTTTGCGAATCAATAGGAAACGGTGTTTTTGTCAAGGTTTTCCCCCCTTTGTACTTGTATGTTACAGTGGTTGTCAACAGTAGATCACTGCTAACAACCACTGTCCATGCTTATTTTAAAAATTCATCAATTTCTTTTGCCGCTTGATCTAATGCTTCTTTTGCTCCCATCTCTCCACGTACCGCTTTCCCAAAGGCAAGATCCAAAGACTCTTCTATTTTTACCCAATTTGGATGTGGTGTTCTTGGTTGGGCGGTTTTTAACTGTTCGATATATGGTTTAATGAATGGAACGGAAAGCACTTCTGTCGATCCGGCAGCTTGTTGATTGGTAGGAATTAATCCTGTTTGTGCCATGATCTTCTGCGGTTCTTCCGTCATCAAGAATTTCATGAAAGTCCAAGCATCCTCCGGATGTTTTGTCGTATTAAACATAACTAAATCTTCCCCGCCAACGACAGATACACTTCCGCCATCTCCTTCAGGCATCAATGCAGGAGTAGTAATTTCTAATGCTTCATCACCTAATATGCTGTAAAACCAAGGACCGTCATCGATCATTAAATATTGTTCTTTCACACCATCCCAAGTTCCCGGTTCTCCGCCAAGTAGTGTAGGTGCGATCAATCCTTCGTTATTTAGCTCTACTATTTTTTCTAAAGCTGCAATACTCTCAGGACTGTTTAAATATCCCGATGCTTTTGTAAAATTCTCATCCGTTATTTTACCGCCTAGAGACCAGAAGTATGGTAATGAGCCCCAAGGTCCCGTTCCTCCAATACCAATTCCAAATTTACCCTTTGCTTTTAAAGCTTTTGATGCTTCAATCAATTGATCAAAAGTTTTAGGGGCTTCGGTTAAACCTGCTTCAGCCAATAACTCTTTATTGTATATAGCGACTTTTGTGTTCGTGTTAAGCGGCAAACCATAATATTTACCATTATAATAATTGGTTGCTAATGGTCCGGGAAATAATTGCCCGGATACATCTCCAAAACCATCCATATCATCTAAAGACATTAAAGCGCCTAACTTAGCAAATTCTGGTACCCAAATGATATCCATTCTCATCAAATCCGGTGCTGCATCACCGGCAACCCCTGCAATAACTTGCTGTTTTAGCCCTTCATAAGGCATTCTCGTAGATGTTACTTTTATATTTGGATATTTTTCTTCAAACAATGGAAGTACCTGTTCGTTAAAAATAACTTCTTCTGTATCACTGTAGGTATGCCAGAATTCAATCGTAACCGGTTCTTTTATCGTTTCTTCCTGATTAGATGCATTCGTCTGTTCATTCCCGGTGTTATTTCCTTCTGTTGTTTCTTCCGACTTGGCACAACCAAATGAAATGGCTGCCATACTGACAATAAGTAAGGTGATCAACATAAATTGAAAAAACCTTTTCATTATTTCCCCTCTTTTCTAATACTTTCATTTTTTTTTACATGCTCGAATAGAATCAGATACATGGCGTGGGACCATAGTAACGGCTTTGCAACCGGTCCCCATAAATTGACCCATTGATCAATATAAGCTTCATCGTTCACATGATGTAATACCTGTTCAGTCATTAAACCTTGTTCATCAGCTTGGCTTTCTACCCACTGCAGTTGCTTCTGTGCTTCATCGATTCTGCCTACTGATGCGTAATACCACCCTAACCAACTGGACAACAGTAACCATTCTCCACCACCATAATAGGTATCTTCAGGAAATCGATGAACACCTCCCTTATGTAATAATTTTTCTTCTATCACTTTTACTGTATTTACCATGTATTCCTCATCAAGAGAAAACACTTGAAAAGGAATACTTAACCAAAGCAAACTTGCATCTACGCTGGTTGAACCGATGTACTTCACAAAACGATTTTCATAAATGGCATGTTTTAATAGAAAATCTTTAATATGAGCAGCGGTTTGAGCAATATCTTCTCTTTGCAGAAATTCATTAATGGAACTTAATCCCCCGTAAATTGCCGCCAATGTAGAAGGATGGATTTTATCTTCATTTTCTTCCCAACAATCACTGTTCGGAAAATGCCAAAACGTGATTAAATAATGGATGGTATCTTCGACACTTTGTTTAAATTGCTCTAACAAATGATTATTACCTGTCAACTTGATATGTTCACTTAATCCCCACAGCCAAGTTCCATATCCATCCAATTGAAAATTAGGCCACTCATCCTTGGCTTCTAAACCTTCTAAAGTATAACGACAAGGCAAAAAATCTTTAGCTTCCAGTTTTTCACCTGCTTGATATTTTAAATAAAGTTTTTTCAGTTTTGGTTGATTTCTTATGATCGTATGATGTACCCACTGATAAAACCGTCTTGCTGAATCATGTTCAGAAACCATATCCATCGCATAGGCAATAAAAGAGCCGTCTCTAAGCCAACTATATTGATAATTATCAAAGTTAGGACTTGCGATATATGCTCCGGATGGATGTTGATTTTGCTTAATTACATGCAGGCTTATTTGTTTTAAATTCAATATCCTTTCACCTCTCATCTTTTTTTACAGGCTAATCTTTTAAACGTAAACGTTTACTAAAGAAAAAAATAATAGAACGTAAGCGTTTACGTTGTTTAAAAATAAAAAGATAAAAAACAAAATCTCTTCTATTGTTCTATTCTTTTAACGGATTGCCTTTCGATAATTTTATGTGGAATAATACGACTTTCCACGGTTTGTCCTGTATTGATCATTTTAAAAAGCATTTTCGTCGCGATTTCCCCCATTTCATATAACGGCTGAGCCACTGTGGTCAGTGGAGGAATAGACATTTCTGCTACTTTTAAATTATCATAACCGATGATGGATATATCGTCAGGAACCTTCCATCCATGTTTATTAGCAACAGATAGGGCACCGATTGCAATTTCATCACTTGCAGCAAATACGGCAGTAATATCATGCATTTCATTTATGATTTGTTCCATACCCATCATACCTGTTTTATAACCAAAATCGATTCCGTAGGTAATTCTTTGTTCATCAACCATAAGCCCATAATCTCGTAAAGCCTGCTTATATCCTTCCACCCTGGGAACTCCTGCGATTGGATCATCTTTTGTTCCGCTGATCATTGCAATTCTTTCATGTCCATTCATAATTAAAAATTCAGTAGCACTGTATGCAGCATGCTTATCATCTACTTTCACGTAAGGCAACGGATAACGATAGGAAGCCGTTGAAATAAGAACGATTGGAATATCCATTTCTATCATCGCATCATAGTATTCTTTTTTTAATACTTCACTGGTAAAAATAATACCGTCAACCCTTTTTTCGTTTAAAACTTGCAGATATTTTATTGTGCGTATTCCATTAGAGTCTGTATTACATACTATGACACTATGGTCAGATTCATGAGCAGTATCTTCAATTCCATTGAGTATTTCTGCGGCAAACAAACTTGATACATTAGGAAGTAACACACCTAAGGTTTTTGTCTTTCTACTCACTAATCCCCTTGCTACTGCGTTTGGTTGATATCCTAATTCTTCAATTACTTTTAGTACTCTTTTCTTTGTTTCTTCAGAGTAACCCGGAAGTCCATTTAGTATGCGAGATACTGTTGCTGTAGATACATTCGCTTTTTTTGCTACATCTTTTATAGTTGGATTCATCAGTGATTTCACTCTTCCTACGTAAACGTTTAACTACAGCTTAATGATAACCTCTGAAGAATTAATTAGTCAATATCTTTTTTCTAAATTTATTAAAAATTTAAACTAGTTTTTTTATCTATAATCAAAAAAAAACTGTTAAGACACAATACTATCTTAACAGGGAAAATTCTTTTCTATCTGCAAAATGATTTTTTTCTTACACTTCTACTCTACATTACCATAGTACCATTGCTCACCTGATGACATTACACGGTAATGAATAGCCATGACATCATCTTCCGACCAATTAAGTGTATTCGAATCCTGTCTTACCAACACAATATTCAGATTGGACCAATCTCCGATACTTACTGACCCGGTGCTGGATAATTCAGAAAGGGGAATAACCATTTCAATGTCCCCTGTATTTACATCCCATTGCGGAATCGTAACTCCGGTAAGATGTTTATCAAATGTCCAGCTTCCATTATTCACATAGAATTTAGCAAAATCATTGGAATCACTCCATCTGCTAACCATATATTGCATCGGGCGATCCAAGCTTCCGCCATATAACCCTGTATTTTTTGATTCCATCGTACTATGTTTAAAATCTTCAGCATAGACCGTCATGGCAAAACGGGGAGCAGTATTGTAGCCGGACAAATGATTGCTGTCATTTTTAATCCGTACATATAGATTGTTGGCGTCATTGGTATTATATACTTTTGCAATATCTGTATCCCCTGAAGATGATTCGCTGTCATTTAGTTGGTCATGATAATATGGAACATTGCTCCATTGAGGTAAATCATTAGCCACCGTAGTCGTTACATTAATTGTCTTATACGCTCCTGCGTTAAACTGCGGAGGAATAATACGTAAATCTGCCTGATCTTCATAGGTTAAAGCCGTAATAATAAACCAAGCGGCTGTCACAGGTTCTACCATTGTACTGGGAAGAGGTTTTAATGTAACTCGTGATACGGCCTCTCCCTGAGCCATATATCCCACAGCCGTCCGAGAAACGATCCACTTTAGATAATTTAAAGCCGTTTGTTTTTCTCCTCGATATAAATGGTGCAGTGCAGCATAAGCGCTCATTTGCGGCCAGGTAGGTTCGTCACTTAACGCTTCATTTCCAGCAGGGCTAAATGGTGCTGTGTAATAGAAGGTATCCCCATCATAACGTGCAATTCCAAAATTATCGTGTTGCAGATTGGTTTTTATTTTGTTTACATGACTGTTTGCCCTTGAGGAATTCGCATCTACCACGCCGTAAACAATCAAGGCATTGGATGAACCGTCTACTAAAGTTCTCGGCGTTCCATCCAAATTAACTGCACAATTGTAGTAGCCATTATTTACGTTCCAAAGTCCAGGAGGATTCCATGTAACATCTTTTTGAATGTTAGAACGAATTTCACTGGCTGCACCGTTATAATCATCTGCCAAGGTAAATAACCCCTTAGCTCTAGCCATATGCTGTGCAGCATCTAATCCTGCTACATACAATGCCTGAGTAAAGGCATTATACTTGCATCCTCTTCACCAAATCCGTAAGGATCAGAGCCTACATTGGACCAGATAAAATCTGCCGACTTTCTGTACTTATCCCAGATATTATTTAAGAAAGTGGTATCACCTGTCAATTTATAATGCTGATAAGCACCTACTAAAAAAATACCAATGGAATCATGCTTTGGTTCTACAAAAGGTACATATTGTTCGTCCAGTAATCAGAGGTTGTTTTAAACGTGCCATCCGACTCTTGACGATCCTGCAGCCAATACCAATATTTTTTTGCTTCGTCGTGGAAGCCCGCTTGATCCAAGATCATTGCGGTTACAGCAGAATCACGTAACCATACCTTGTAGCCATAGGCTATTGGATTGGTTGTTGCCGGAGTAGCTCCATATGTCGGATTCGTTGCATTTTTTATCGTTACTAAGCCTCGAGTATAGGTCTTATTAATTCCATCATCGGCAAAATTGATTGTTTTTCCTTGGCTAAGCCAATTACTGTAGGCCGTAGTCGTTTGCTGAAACCAGTAGTCAGCCGTTTGGGATAAAGCTCTGTCTATTGCACTTTGCACATTCGTCAAATTATTTTGCACGGTAGATACAAAGGAAATCGATACAGAATCTGAGGCCGGGATGGTTATTTCATCCTGAAAAGCAACGCTGATATCTACCGCATATTCATCGGAATTATTTTTTACTGTTCCATTATTATCGAAGGTATACCAAGCACTCACATCGTTTGCTCCCAAATCTGATTGGGTATCATCAGCCACCTGATAACCGTCAGCAGTTTGAAAAGCCCCTAAAGCAACGTAATATTGACCAGAACTGGTCATATCTACAAATAGGCTATTTCTGTTGCTATCATACCAACCATGATGAACTTGGTTGCTTCCGCCTTTGGTAATATTATTGACGTGAATCTGCTCCAATAGGTTAAAATCAATGGAGGTTGCATTATGATTGATAAAGGTATATTTAGCAACCATAAAGTCTTCATTAGGGACCATCGCATAATCCTTTTCGATAATAATAGGCAACGAATTACCGCTGTAGTCCAAATATTTCGTATGAAGAATTCCACCTTCATCATAATAAGCTTCTGAGGCAAAATTGTGCGGTTCTGTATATTTCACTGCATTGGTTTCATCACGAAAAAAAGCAGAGTAATCATGAATCTGATTCACGGTATAGTCGTCATCAATTCTCATTTCTCCAATTCTTGGACCATAATTTCCTGTATCCGTTTGAGCTAATTCGCTCGCCATCCATATATTTACTGCATCCTTCCAGTTATTCAAGTAAATGCTTGTTACTGACTGATCAGTGGGTAATGTATCTGTTGATGCTTGAGTAATTTGCAATGGAGCAAACAAGATGGAAGTAATAAGGATTACTGATAGTATGAAAATCATGTACTTGTTTTTAAAAAAAAGATATATTCTTTTTCCTCCTTCTACACTTTGTTTATTAAAACTCCATCTGAATTAGTCTTGCTTTATTGTTTGGAAATAATCACATCATCAATTTGCAGGGAAGTGTAGCCGTCTGCATTAAGATAGAAACCTAAATCAAGCTGTCCGCTTGTAATATTTACCGTTGTATTTATCTGCTGCCAATTGGAATTTGGCGAAAAGTTAATATTGATTTGGCTATCGCCGTAATTACTTAATTACATTCTTGCATAAGTAGGATCAACACCTGAATAGGCTTGTAGTTTTACCCATGTACTTATATTGTAGCTGCCATTTGGTAAGTTATTAATTATTTGATGAACGCTTTGTTGATAGGGTGAAGTATTCCAGAAATAGAGTTTATAATTCCCGCTATGAACATCATACGAGTCAACTCCGTAGGAAGCTGATGGGTGCCATTCTGTCCAACCTGTTATATCTCCTGTTTCAAATCCGGGATTGACAACACGATTGACTGGTTGAGGAGTACGGTTATTTAATTCAATATAATCTAAATTAAATGCGCCTGTATCATCTGAATTACGAGCAATAGTGATTAAATTTAATCCTTGGGAAAGAGGAATGGTGATACTTGCATTTCCCCAAGTATCCCAGTTACTAAGATTGGGTAATGAAATTTTTCCGGTATCAAGTATATTGCCGGAAGCATCATTTACAGTATAGGAAGCTGTACTGGTATAACCCATTGCGTTTCCATACCTGACATTTAAATTATAATTGCCTGAACTAGCTGCATTTACAGAAAAGACAACATTTGCACCTTCTGATCCTGATTCCAGTTTGTCAATAAATCCTTCCCCTGAATATCCGGTATGATTATTGTTAAAGTGAGCCCCATTTTGGAAAGCTGCTACCTCTGCTTCATATCGATTTATCGTCGGATCAGGATGGTTCGGAATAATTTTTACTATACTTACATCATGCAGATTAAGGGTTACAGTTTGGTTGGTTTTAAATCCAAGATCAGTATGCAACCATAAATCTCTTACAGAAGCTCCATTTGTAAGTCCTAATATGGAAGCAAAATCTATCGACTGAGTTTTCTCGTAATCAGATCGGTTAAATATTGCAGCCACCCAGTTTCTGTCAGAAGTCTGTCCTATCCATCGTTCACTGTCACGGCTTCCTGTATCTGGATAACCTGATGTTTCTGGTTCATAGGGATTTCCATTATAATATATTGGTTTTCCTACAAATCCATCCTGATGTAACGCAATTAATTCCGTGTTTTGATAATATTTTGCATTATCTCCTATAGTGTCATATTGATCAGCAATCGCAATAGGGGAGCCTGCCATGGTAAATAAAGATACAGCAGATTTTCTTTCATTATCTGCATAAGAGCCGGAAAATGTATTCATTCTCAAAAAATCTCCATCTAGAATCATAGACCTTCTGCCGGCTATGTCTGAAAAACCGGTAAACCCTTGAAATGGATTGGCCCACTGTGACCAATGATCCTGCCAAGTTTGCCTCAAATCCCCAAAGCTGCCTTGACTGATATGTGTCCATCCGCCTGTAGCCGTGTCATTATCGATTCGAATCATATCTCCATATTTCATTTCTACTTCTGCATGATTATAGAGATTTGGCATTACAAGACTAATGGTCATATCCGTACCGGCAGCTTCTTCAATCCAGCTTAATGCCGTTTCGTAATTCACGGAACCATGAGCAATCGCCCCGTCAGGGGCACCTACCTCAGTACCTGACTCATACCAAGATAAAAAATCAACACGTAAAAATATAACCCCCATATTTTTAAAATAATTCACGTATCCTTGTACAAATTCTTTAGTTCCTGGTTTTGTTACATCTACCCAGTAAAGCTGTTTTGCTGGATCCGGATTTCCATTAAAAAAATCTCCGGAAGTTACTATACTACTAATAGGTATATCTGTTCCAATCACTTTTTTTGTAGAATCATTTACAGCAGCTTGAGTTACCCATAACGGGTTATAATAAACTCCCATTTTCAAACCTTTTTGCTCAACATAATTTACCTAATATTGCCAGTCATGTGTCCACGAGTCATTATAACTAAGTATATAGCCATTTTCATTAGTTAACGTTGACCCTTCAATCCAGCCGTCCGTGCTGACCATTTCGTAGCCGTAAGATTTAAAATTGTCAGCGATCCAGTCAATGTTTGCTTGCCAGCGCGATTCTGTTAATGCCGTATCCGTAGTAAACGGATACTCATAACCAATCCAATACATCGGACCTGAACCCTCCCGTGTAACTGCACTATCTCTGGCGTAAGCAGTTTCAATGACTACAGAAAACAAAAGCAATAAAGCTAACATAAGAGTAACTGTTCGACCAGCAATTTTCTTTACTCTACAAACTGACATTTACATCCCTCCATACTCTAGAATTAAGGAAGATTTCATGAAACGATAGGGATTTGTATATTGCATGAAAGCGACTTTCGAGAGTTGTCTTCTCTCATATTCTTTTAATCATAGAAGGCAACGAACGACGGAGCCAAAATGTAATATACAAATCTATAAATAGTTTAGCGTAATTATAATTTTTTCCATGGTTTATAAACACAGACAATATTGAGGTTTATAAACACAGACAATATTGAACAAATAGGTGGAAAAATTTGCGATCAATATTTTCCACCTTAGTGAACAATTTATTCTGTGTTTCTTTAAAATTTTAATTTCTAAAATAAAGTAAGGAGGTGTACCCTTGTGTTTAACAAAATAAAATTTAAACAAGCCTTAACCTATATTTCTTTTGTAGGTCCAGCATTTTTGGTATTTAGCGTTATCGTATTAATTCCATTTGTTTTAGGGATGTACTATTCCTTTACGAATTGGAACGGGGTGTCAGGCACAATTGAATGGGTGGGACTGGATAATTTTATCCAAATCTTTAAAAATGATTTGCAAGTTAGAAATTCTTTCTTATTTACGCTCAAATTGACATTGGCATCCGTATTTTTAACCAACCTGTTAGGGTTCTTGTTAGCATTGGCATTAACTCAGATGCTTAAAACAAAAAATATCTTGCGAACGGTCTTCTTCGTACCCAATTTAATTTCCGGTCTTCTATTAGGATTTATCTGGCAATTTATTTTTGTTAAAGGTTTTGCATCAATAGGACAGATCACAGGTTTATCTTTTTTTCAATTACCCTGGTTAGGTGATGCAAAAACCGCTTTTTGGGGGATTGTGATCGTAAGCGTATGGCAAGGTGCCGGATACATCATGGTGATCTATATTGCATCCTTATTGAATATACCTAATGAAGTGATCGAAGCGGCTCGAATTGACGGAGCAAGCGGTTGGAACTTATTAAGATATATTATTTTACCTTTAATCAGGCCGGCGATTACCATTTGTTTATTTTTAACAATTGCCTGGTCATTTAAAATCTTTGATCTCAATTTCTCGTTAACAAACGGGGGACCGTTTAAATCGACAGAATCTCTGGCAATCAATATCTATACGGAAGCCTTTGTCAACAATCGTTATGGATTAGGTGCCGCCAAAGCGTTCCTGTTTTTTATCATTGTGGCTACAATCACAACTATACAAGTTCTATATACCAAGAAGAAGGAGATTGAAGCTTAATGGAACAGAGATATACAAAGCGAACTTTTCTTCTGGAGATTTTAACGATTTTATTAGGGTTAATCTTTTTAATCCCCTTTTATTTTATTATTATTAATTCATTAAAAAGTTTTTCAGAGATTCTGTTAAACACGGCTGCATGGCCTAAAGAATTTCAATGGAATAATTATGCGGAAGCATGGAAACGTCTTCAATATCCAAAGGTATTTCTAAACTCTCTTTTAATTACGGTGTTTAGTAACCTGGTAATCGTAATTTTTAATTCAATGGCTGCTTATCGTTTGGTCAGATCCCCAAATAAAATCAGCAAAATCATCTTTATTTTATTTATTTCGGCTATGGTGATTCCCTTTCAGTCCATCATGATTCCGTTGGTTCGGGTGACCAGTCAGTTAGGGTTGTTAAACAGTATCCCGGGTATTGTGATCATGTATCTTGGACTTGGAGCAGGGTTCTCTATTTTTCTTTATCACGGATTTATTAAAGCAATCCCCCGTGAAATTGAAGAGGCCGCCATTGTTGACGGATGTTCTTCGTTTTGTGTGTTTTGGCGAATCGTATTTCCGCTTTTAAAACCGATTACCGTTACAATCGTGATTTTAAACAGTTTATGGATTTGGAATGACTTTCTGTTGCCTTTATTAGTGCTTCAAGAGCAAAACTTAAGAACTATCCCGTTAGCTACGTTTTTCTTCTTCGGCCAATATACGAAGCAGTGGGACTTGGCATTGGCAGCCTTAATTTTAGGGATTATTCCCCTTCTTATCTTTTTCTTCTTTTTGCAACGTCATATTATTAAAGGGATAACGGCAGGGTCAATCAAATAAAGAATCATCAATATTTTCCACTTATTTGAACAATATCTTACGTGTTAGAAGTGATGCATGCTTTATATAATGAGGTTGAAAAAAATTGATTATTTTAGGGGGTCAAGTCTGAAATGATTACTTGAAGTAGTATTCTATAAAAAAAGGCATAGCAAACAAGCCATCGATCGATGACTTTATTAGAAATATTTGGTTAATAAAACTTTAAGTAGTTGTAACTGCCATCACTCGAAAACCTTGACTTTTAGCTAGTAGAATTGCTTGTTCTACTGTGATCTCACGGTTTACTGGAAGTACATCGGATTTTTTGTACAATTCAGGATTATAGGGTTCTTTCTTTTTGAGAATATGGTATATCGCTGTTAAAAGCATTCGTGCTATCGCAATAATCGCTCGTTTGTGACCACGACGTTTTTTAAGCCTTAAATAGCGGTTTCGAATTTCGGGATGTTTTTCACTTTTGACTACCGCAGTCGCACACTGTACCAAAAGAGGCTTTATGTAGCAGCCAGCTCTCGAAATTCTTACTGACTTTTCCTTGCCGGCACTCTCATTATTGGTGGGAGTCAGTCCTGCCCAGGAACATAAATGCTTAGCTGTTGGGAACACGTCCATGTTTGCACCGATTTCCGAAACCACGGCAATGGCGGAAAAGATATTTTTAAAGGACGGAACAGTTAAGATTAAGTTAATTTCTTCTGAGTAGGACTCGGCAAGAGCAAGAATTATGGTTTCAAGGTCAGCTTTACGGGATTCAAGGTCTTCATAGTGCTGTTTAATCACCTTTAATTTTTCTGCTTGTTCTGGAGTAATAAATCCGTCAATGGCGAGTTCCAGTTCAGGAAGTTTGTCCTTCATGGAGCCATGGATTAAAGGTTCTAAATCAAAAGAGGTATCCAGAGGATTTTTAAGGAGCTTGTCAATGATGTTCATGGAGCTTTTGCCGAAGGTATCCGAAACAACATTTCCAAGCTGAATGTTAGACACGGTTAAACTGTTTTGAAGACGGTTCTTCTCACTGGACATAAAGTTAGTCAGTTTAAAACGATAACGCATAAGGTCACGAAGCTGTCTGATCGCAAGTGGAGGCATAAAGCTTCCAGCTACAAGGTCATGCTTAAATAAATCGGCAATCCATTTGGCATCCTTTTTGTCCGTCTTTTTGCCGCGTATCGCCTTGACGTATTTAGGATGTGCCAGAGTGATATTGCAGGAATCTTCAAGTACATTAAACACGGGAATCCAGTATTTCCCGGTAGATTCCATACAGACATCCTTACAGTTATTTTGACAAAGCCATTTTGACAGCTCTTTCAAACCTTTGGTGAAAGTCGAAAAGCGATGGCGTTTGTAAGTGGTAACCCCTTTATCTGTTGAAGCAATACAGGCAACAACAAAGGTTTTGTGGACATCAATTCCACAACAAATTGGATAAACAATTTTTAAAGCCATAGGAAAAACTCCTTTCTGAGGTGTATAGGGATAGCCAGCATTGACTGATTGCCCAGCAATAAACGAGTAATGTTTATACAAAGATAAGTCTGCGTGCTCGAAGTCACACTTATTTGTGCTTGGAAAGGCAATCTACACATATAAAAATGCGGTCACTCCATAATTGGAGCAACCCACTCACCTCCACGTGATTTGTAGTTCACTGGTATCCCTATGAGTTTAGAATAATAAAAATTTCGCCCAAAGCACAACTATTTCATTACGTTTTGTGCCTTGAGCGAAGCGAAAGGAATGGATATAAAAATGAAAAGGCTTACTGTAGTCACTCTTATTATTTCTATCATCATGCTATTATCTTTATCTGCTTGTTCGACAACCACTGAAGCACCGGCAAAAACCGAAGCCGATCAAGCCAACAGCAGCACAACACCGGCACAACCAGCTGAAAAGGAAAACATTACCTTAAGCATCTTCCAATTCAAGGTTGAAATTGCGGAGGATCTGGAACAATTAGCAAAGGAATATGAAAAAGAAAACCCCAATGTTAAGGTCAATGTTCAGACTGTAGGCGGCGGCGCTGATTACGGTGCTGCATTAAAAGCACAGTTTGCATCAGGAAATGAGCCTGATATATTTAATAACGGCGGATTTGCCGAGGCTCAAACATGGTTAAATAAATTAGAAGATTTATCTGATCAACCTTGGGTCAGCCATGTTTATCCATCTGCAAAAGTTCCTATGACTATTGACGGAAAGATTTATGGTCAGCCTTTGAATCTAGAGGGATACGGATTTATCTACAATAAAGATTTATTTGCCAAAGCAGGCATTACAAACTTACCTAAAACGTTGGATGAGTTAGAAGCAGCTGCAAAAAAACTAAACGATGCAGGTATTACACCTTTTTCCGTCGGCTATGGCGAATGGTGGGTATTGGGTATTCATTTGCTGAATATTCCGTTTGCACAACAACCGAATCCTGATGAATTTATTCAAGGCCTGAACAGCGGAACAGCCAAAATCCCGGGCAATGAAAAATTCGAAGAATTTATGAACCTTTTTGATTTAACAATAAAATACGGCAATAAAAATCCGTTAACAACCGATTACAATACTCAGGTTACTCAATTCGCCAGCGGTCAAACAGCGATGATGCAACAAGGTAACTGGACAACCAATATGATATTGGAAATTAATCCGAATATTAATATGGGTTTCTTGCCAATTCCAATCAATAATGATGCTGAAGCGATGGATAAACTTCCGGTAGGTGTTCCAAACAACTGGGTAGTTAATAAAAATTCACCTAACAAGGAAGAAGCGAAGAAATTCTTAAATTGGATGGTAAGCTCCGATGTCGGAAAATCCTACATCGTTCAGAAGTTTAAATTTATCCCTGCCTTTGATAACATAGAAGCTACCGGTTTAGGAGCTCTTGCCGATGATATTATTAAATATTCCAATGAAAACAAGACTCTTTCTTGGAACTGGTTTAAATACCCTGACGGAGTCATCAATGAATTTGGTTCAATTATGCAAGCTTATGTCGGCGGGCAAAAGTCGAAGGATCAATTCTTAAACGACTTGCAAACAGCTTGGGATAATTTAAAGAAATAATAAATGGGATAAAAATTATTGAATAGATTAAAGAAAAAACTGGTTTTGTATTATAACCAGTTTTTTCTTAACGTTAATTTACGGATTGAGGGGTATGATCTGATGGAAAACCAATGGTGGAAGAAAAGTGTTGTTTACCAAATTTATCTGAGAAGTTTCATGGACTCTAACGGAGACGGCGTCGGTGATTTAAAAGGGATTCAAGCAAAACTGGATTATCTGAAGGAACTCGGAGTGGATGTGATCTGGCTTTCTCCCGTTTATAAGTCGCCCAATGATGACAACGGCTACGATATAAGCGAATATTATGAGATCATGGACGAATTTGGAACTTTAGAGGATTGGGAAGAGCTTCTTGCCGAAATGCATAAAAGAGGAATCAGACTGATCATGGATCTTGTTGTCAATCATACTTCTGATCAGCATCCGTGGTTTCTTCAATCCCGCCAATCCAAAGATAACCCCTATAGGGACTATTACATTTGGAGAAAAGGGAAAGACGGAAAGGAACCAAACAACTGGGAATCCTTTTTCAGCGGTTCAACTTGGGAGTATGATGAAAACACAGAGGAATATTATCTCCATTTATTTAGCAAAAAACAGCCTGACTTGAACTGGGAAAATCCCAAAGTACGCGATGAAATATATAAGATGATGAAATGGTGGCTGGATAAAGGGATTGACGGCTTCAGAATGGATGTCATTAATTTTATTTCAAAACATGCCGATCTCCCGGATGCTCCGGCCATAAATGGACAACAATACGCTTCCCGGGACAAAATATTATGCAAACGGACCCAGTGTACACCGTTATTTACAAGAGATGCACAATAGGGTGCTTTCCAATTACAATATTATGACCGTCGGCGAAACACCTGAAGTTACTCCTGATGACGCTGCACTTTATACCGGTGAAGACCGGAATGAATTAAATATGGTTTTTCAATTTGAACATATGGACCTTGATTCGGGACCTAGCGGAAAATGGGATGTTCGGGAGTTGAATTTAATCCGGTTTAAGCAAGTGATGACGAAGTGGCAAAAAGGATTGGAAGGAAAAGGCTGGAATAGCCTCTATTTAAATAATCACGATCAGCCCCGTATGGTATCACGCTTCGGAAATGATACGAAATATCGGGTGGAATCCGCCAAGATGCTTGCAACCTGCCTCCATATGATGAAAGGAACCCCTTATATTTATCAGGGTGAAGAAATTGGCATGACCAATGTTAAATTTGAAAAAATAGATGATTACCGGGATATTGAAACCCTGAATTGGTACCGTGAAAAAATAAAAAAAGGAACTGAAGATGTTGAAACATTAATGAACCTTATCTATAAAAAGGGACGGGATAATGCCAGAACCCCAATGCAGTGGAATGACTGCAAGAATGCCGGGTTTTCCGATGGTACGCCATGGTTAGCAGTTAATCCTAATTATAAAGAAATCAATGTGGATCAAGCATTACAGGATAAAGAATCTATTTTTTATTACTACAAAGAATTGATTCGTCTGCGGAAAGAAAATCCGACTATCGTTTACGGAACCTATGATCTGTTATTGGAAGATCATGAACAAATTTACGCTTATACCCGTACATACAACGGAGAAAAGCTGCTCATTGTTCTGAATTTTTACGAAGCAGCAACAACATTTGTATTACCGGAAAAGGTGGTCTATCAATCCGTAGATTTATTAATCAGCAATTATCCGGTAGAGAATGAAGGCAGAATTGATTCTTTTATTATGCAACCCTATGAAGCTCGTGTTTATCGGCTCAAAAATTAAGAGGAGGAAGGAAAACGATCATTTTAAGTTGAATTCATTTACATCATATTTTTACGAGAAAAGATATTAACTTTATGTTTTATCAAATAGATCTCATAAAGGGAATTTGGTATATTGTATGAAAGCGACATAGGACGACTTAGCACGTAGTGCTATAGCGTCACTTGTGGCCTATGGCTACCTTCGGATGGAAGGTTGACTAAAAAACGTCACCTCCTGTGACAACGTCGACATTTGCACATCCTGTGCTTCAAAGACAGCGGACGTCGGAGCCAGAATACAATATACCAATTCCCATCAATGCATAAGAGGAGGAGTTTACCTTTGTATAAAATAAGAAATAAATTAATCCTGTTTCTTATGCTGGTCACAGTCATACCTTTTGGCACCTCTATTGCAATCACTTATTATTATACAAAGGAGTCATTAAAAGATCAGTTTATAACTGAAAATTATAAGCTGATTCATCAGGCAAAATATGATTTATCCGATTATTTTCAGAGTATTAACCAGATTCCTTTAACTCTTTATCTAAACCGTAATTTTATGAATATCCTTGAATTCGGAATAAACGATGATTTAGAGCGGTATCAGGAGCTTAAGAGAGCACTCTTTAATCTTTACAGTACCAGGGATGATATAAAACAAATCTATCTTTATATCGATAAGAGTAAAAACGATTTAATCGTTTTCAATGATAATATTCTTAGCCGAAAAAATGAAAAGGGATTAGAAGAACACCCTTATCGAAAATTAATGGAGAGTCAATCATATTTTACCATTGAACCAACACATAAGATTAACGATTATGGATTTTTGCTGATCCCTAAAAACCCATCAATCAATGTAGTCAGCTTTCACCATAGCTTAAAACAGATACCATCTTCACAATTTCTTGGTTTTCTTTCGATTGATGTGGATTTAGAGAAAATAGAATCCATTGGAAATCGTCTTTACACATTGGGAACAGAAGATTTTTATTTAATGGATCAGACAGGACATATCGTTTACTCTTCCGATCAGTCCTTAATCGGTAAGATGAATCATGAAAAGTGGTACGATCAAATCATAACAGGACAGAAACAGCAGCAAAGCTTTGAATGGGCAGATGATCGGTTTTCCGGTGTCCTTGTTTATGATAAATTATCTGCACCTTACGACAATTGGCTTATTGTAAAGCGAATACCTTATGAGCACCTGTATAAAAGGGCGCGTGAAATCGCTGTCATGAATATCCTCATCGGTCTGTTGTTTCTAGGTATCGTTGTCTTAGCCACTTTGTTTATCTCATTTAGAATTACTTCTCCGATTAATATTTTAATCAATACGATTAAAAAGATCGAATCCGGAAGATTGGAGACCGATTTTGATTCATTGGGCAATGATGAGTTTGGTTTGCTGGGGAAACATTTTAAATCGATGGTTGAGAGAATTAATCATTTAATTGATCAAGAATACCGATTAGAAATTGAAAATAAAATAAATCAGCTGAAAGCCTTGCAATCTCAAATCAACCCGCATTTTTTATATAACTCGCTACAATCTATCGGAACCTTAGCTTTAAAAAATCAAGGTGCTCAGGTATATTCCCTAATAACTTCTCTCTCGCAAATCATGAGATATGGAATGAATATTGAGGAAAATTTGGTTCCGCTTCATAGGGAAATCGGATATGCTGAGTCCTATCTTGTACTCCAAAAGCAGCGCTTTGATGAAAAATTTGATTATTACATCGATATTGATCAAGCACTTTATACGACACTAGTTCCAAAAATGATCTTTCAACCCTTATTGGAGAATTACTTCAAGCACGGATTTGACTACAGCAAAATAGTTGGAAGGTTAAATATTATTTGTAAAGTATTAAATGATCAACAATTTCAGATTGTGATTGAGGATAACGGTAAGGGAATTCTAGTAGAGAAACTTCATATGCTTCAATCCATGATAGAGACAGATAACGGATTTGAGAGAATCGAGGGTGAAAGCATAGGCCTGAAAAATGTTTACCAAAGACTTAAGCTATACTACGGAAATCAAGCGAGTATAAAAATTTACAATCTTCAAGACAGTGGTTTTGGCATAGAATTGATAATACCGATAGCTTTTGAGAGGGTGATTCATTGAAAGCCATAATTATTGATGATGAAGCACATGTACGCGAAGCAGTTCAATTATTAGCCAGATGGAAGCAGCTTGGAATTGACAGTATATTTGAAGCCGGTGACGGAGAAGAAGCCATGGAGCTCATTATAAAGCATCGTCCTGAGATTATTATTACCGATATGATGATGCCAAAAAAAGATGGGGTTGCTCTTTTGCAATGGATTCAAGAGCAAGGCTTTAAGAGCAAGATTATTGTGATCAGCGGATTTGATGATTATCAATTGATGCGAACCGCGATTCACTACAGCAGTTATGATTATATTTTAAAGCCGATTGACGAAAAAATATTAAATCAAACCTTAGGGAATGCTGTAAATGATTGGCATCAAGATGAACATGAACGTAAGATTAAACTTAAAAACAGCATGGATTTAAATGAAGCAAAACATATCTATTTGGATCATTTATTTACTCACCTGCTTGGAGAATCTTCTTCTAATCATTCTTATATGTATAAAAAAGTAAATGAGGAATTTAAACTTGACAGCCAAACGGAATGCCAAGCAGTGATTGTTTACCTGAATACCCGTGCTAAAGAAAAATATCACGGAAATATGGATTTGTTTTATTTTTCTCTGCTTAATATTTTTAATGAATACTTACGGAAAAATGATATAGGAATTGCCTTTCGCAATCTAAATAAAGAAAGTGAAATTATTCTGCTGGTATGGAAGAATTTAGACCGTTTTGAAGATGTCATCAAAAAAATATATCGAGCCGTATTGGATACTTTAAAATTATCATGTATCTTCGCTATGGGGACCAGTGTTGAATTCTCCAATTTACACCGATCCTATAAAGCTGCATTACATGTTTTAAACAAAGTGAATCTAATCCGCATAAACGGGATGCTGCCCATTTTCAATGAGAATGATGTATCTGCCGGAAAAATCATACACCTTCTTGATTATTCTAAAGAAATCGGTCTTGCAATGTATAGCGGCAATGAAAAACACATGTTAGATATTTTAAATGAAATATTTACGACATTAGAAACCAACCAACATCTATCTTTGGAACAATTAGAAATTTGGGAGAGAGAATATCAAATCCTTAAGAACCAATGGTTAGATGAAATCGAGATAAAGTCAAGTGACTTTCGGGATGAAAGAATTATTTTTTGGGATGAGCGCGGAAGTATAGCTATAGAAAAATTCAAGGAAGAAAAACGCAAACAGTTTATTGCATTATTTTCTGTTTATCATAAAGAAAAGGTGAAAAAAGAAAGTAATATCATCTATGAAATCAAACAGTTTCTAGAAAATAATTACCAAACAGATATTAAACTTCACCATATTTCAGAACGTTTTTTTCTTAGCCGTGAATATATTTCCCGCAAATTTAAACAAGAATACAATGAGAATATCACTGATTATATGGTAAAGATTCGAATGGACAAAGCAAAAGAATTACTCACCTACTCCAATCTACCTATCCGTGAAATTGCCAGTCTGGTTGGTTACCAGGATGAAAAATATTTCAGTAAGGTTTTTAAAAAATATACAGGGTTTACGCCAAACGATTATAGAAAAAGCAAAATAATCAAAAACCCCCTAAAAATTTAGGGGGTTCTACATATTTTAGCTATTATAAATGTTTGCTAATGGTTGCCATTAATTGTTCTTTTGGTTGAAAACCTACAATTTTTTCTACTGGTTTACCATTTTGGAATAACAATAATGTTGGGATTCCCATAATGCCATATTTTGCAGCAGAGGATGGGTTATCATCAACATTTAATTTCGCAATGGTAAGCTTATTTCCAATTTCCTGATCAATTTCTTCTAATACAGGTGCGATCATTTTACATGGGCCACACCATGGTGCCCAGAAATCTACAAGCACTATGCCTGTGCTTTCTACATCAGTTGCAAAAGATTGATCAGTTACATGAACAATTGCCATTTTAAAAATCCTCCTTCTTCCTCAAAAAAGAAATCTTCTAATAATGAGATACAGTATACAGTATATCATGTCAGAACCAAAATATCCAATACCCAAAAAATCAAAGAAGAAACTAATACTTAAGTTCCTGGGCTTCGATCAGGATCATCGGGTGACAATATCTTTGGCCTTTTATTTTTATAAGGCATGGGTGAGCGAACTAACACATCTAATAATGCCTTTCCATTAAAGGGAATAAGTGGCCAAAGATAAGGTGTATCTAGAGACTTGGAAAAAACTAATAAAAGGAACCATAGTACGATACCAATAATGAAACCAACAGTTCCAAATAAATAAATGATGATCAACAAACCAATTCGGACGACCCGGTTCGCCAAACTCAATTCATAACTTGGTGTTGCAAAGGTTCCGATTCCTGCAATTGATATATAAAGGATCACTTCTTTTGTAAAGAGTCCTACATCAACAGCCATTTGCCCAATCACGATTGCTGCAATTAAGCCCATCGCCGTTGCCAACGCTGAAGGGGTATGTACGGCTGCCATTCTTAAAATATCTAGTCCCAATTCGGCAATCATAAACTGCCAGAAAATTGAAATTTCCCCAACCTTATTTGGTTCAATAAATTGTAATTCTTTTGGTAAAAGAGAAGGATTATTAACCACTAGGTACCATAAAGGTAACAAAAACACAGAAACGACCATTGCAAAAAAACGAACCCATCTTAAATAAGCACCCAAAATCGGCTTTTGTCGATACTCTTCTGCATGTTGCACATGATGGAATAGAGTAGTTGGAGTAATCATGACACTTGGCGATGTATCGACATAAATCAAGACATGCCCTTCTAATAAATGAACTGTAGCTACGTCAGGTCTTTCTGTATATCTCACCATAGGGTAGGGATTCCAATGATTTTTAAACAAATATTCTTCTAAGGTTTTTTCTGCCATAGGAAGACCGTCGATCTCAATGTTAGAAAGCTTTTCTTTAATCAGTTCTACTAAATCTGGATTGGCCACATCTTCTAAGTAAGCAATTGCCATATCCGTTTTTGAACGTTCTCCTATTTGCATATATTCCATTCTTAAAGAGGGATCTCGTAATCGCCTTCTGGTCAATGCTGTATTGAAAATTAACGTTTCCACAAAACCATCTCTCGATCCTCTTACCACTCGTTCAATATCTGGTTCTTCTGGTCCTCTTGCAGGATATGTTCTAGCATCTATTAAAATGGCTTTTTCTTCTCCTTCAACTAGTAAAGCTAACGGCCCAGATAAAACCTGAGTTACAATTTTTTTCACATCATCTGTTAATTCAACTTCTAAATAACCAATATGTTGTTCTAATAATTTTTTCACGGTATTAGGAACGAGTTTTTCGTGTTCAAGTTTACCTAAATATTGCATGATTCGGTTCATAATGTCATCCTTGGCAAAGCCATCGACAAAGTATAGAGCAAAATCTAAGCCAGCATAATGAAGTTCTCGATGAATGACATCGAAGCTTTTTCCAACTCCAAGGATTTCATTGATTAACTTTACATTTTCATCTAGATGCTTCGTTAATTTTTTCCCTTCCAATTGGTTAACTGCCACGTATTTTCACTCTCCTTCAAGCTCATACCCCTTCACTGCCAACGTTTTCATAAAAAACCATGTTAAAATAGGTAAGCTACCCGTTACTAATAGAAGGAAACGCAAACTCTTTTCACCCACTGTTGCTATTAAAAAAATAAATATCAAAACACTAAACATTCTACCTAGGTTAAGCCCAATTTCTCTAATTACGATATACTCATCCCTTAGATTAGCCGAATCTTCATTTATTCCAATTAAATCAAAAACAACCGATGTTAGCGGGATAAAATATAAAGGGGCAAAAATACTTGTACCAATTCCATAAATTAAAAGCGTGGTATAATTTGTATCTAAAAACATAGGTATCACAGCCACAGACATCATGATTGAACCAATCAGCATTGAATGATTCCTCCATGTTTTTTTTAACCATTTTCCAACCAAAAAATAAGTAACCAGTGATACTCCTGAAATGACCATTGAATAGGTACCTAAAGAAAACTCATTTTTCGTATAGATATAAACCAATAAACCAATCAGAAAGGTAATTACACCTTCTCGACCACCCTGTGCCATCATCGCCAAAAAGACATGGCTCCAAGCTTTTTGATGTAGGGTTTGCTTGATGACTTGTTTTAATCGGTACTGACCAATCGATTTTCTTTTATAAAAAAAGAAACTAACGATTACCGCTAATAAAAAAACTAAAAGAGAGATAAAAAAAATGGTTTTATAGCCTGTAACACCCTTTTGGTGGGATAAAAACCAACCAGAAAGAAATGGGGCAATCATACCACCAACAGAAGTAAATAGTCCATTCATTCCATTAAAAATATCCCTGTTATCAGGATCAGTAATTTCAAAATATAGAAGGTTAAAAGAAAACCAATAGAATCCTTGGCCGATTCCGATCAAGAGTCCTACAAGGATATAATGATTGGCCGCTTTATCTCCTAATAGAAGCACCACTAGAAAAAAGACCGATAACATGCCAACACCCAATCGTAACAAGAAAATTCGATCCATGGTTTTTGCCATTTTCCCTGCAAGAATGAAGGTAATCATCATCCCAGTAAAATGAAAAAAGTTAAACCAGCCAATGACAAAATAATTTTTTACTATTTTCCACAGATATACATTCACGAAAGTATTGGATAAAGCCACAGCAATGGTAAATAAGGTGCTGACTAAAAGTAGTAACTTTGCATCTTTATTTAACAATGACATCACTCCATAAAAATCCTCCTATTACTATTCCCAAAAGCACAAAAAAACATTGCTGGTTAAACGTACCAACAATGTTTTTTAAACGAATATCAACAGGCTCCCCAAAGGGAATCATTATGATAAATAGAAAACGCAAGAATAATCGCAATAGCTACAATTTTCCCTCCTATTGCCATCGCTACAGATAGATTCCCATTTTTTATTTCTTGCCAATCATCATATTTGGTAACTACTTCAAAGATGGCTAAAAAGATGATAATGGAGACGACTGCTAGAATAAAATAAGCAGCAGTTAATACGTACATATTCTCCCAAACTGACAAATCAAACACCTCTTCCTTTTTATTTTTCTACAGAGTATGCTTTCATTCAAATTTACTTTAATTCCACTACGGTTACGCCTGATCCACCTTCACCAAATTGACCCATTCTCGTTTGTTTTACATGGGGATGCTTTCGCAAAAAATCTTGAATTCCTGTTCTTAATGCACCGGTACCTTTCCCATGAATAATGGATACTTGGCCATATCCAGCGATAAACGCCTCATCTAGATAACGATCAATCTCCATGATGGCATCTTCTACCGTGCTTCCCCGTAAATCCAGCTCCGGCTTAACAAAATCAGTATTTCTTTTAATCCCTGTCATCACCACTTCTTTACTTTCTTTACTTTTTTCTGTGATAAGAACAAGGTCTGATTTGTTTATTTTCATTTTTAAGATTCCAATTTGTACCAGATATTCATTTTCATCTATTTTTTCTACTACGATTCCTTTTTGACCAAAGCTTTGAACTTTTACTTCATCACCTGGTTCAATGATTTGATTTTTATTCGTCTTAATCATTTTCGATTTTTTTACTTCTGGTATCGTTTCTTCTAAGCGTTTTTTCATATCAATCAGGCGATGTTCTTTGATTCCTGCTTGTTCTTCTTTAGCCATTTTCCTTAATTCAAAAATCACTTCATCTGCTTCTCTTCTAGCCTTTTTCACTATTTCTTCTGCATCATGTTTAGCTTTTTGTAAAAGCTTCATCCTTTCTTCCTCAAGTCTTTCAACCTGTTTATCTAATTTAAGCCGTAGTTCTTCTACTTCTATTCTTAATTTTTCAGCTTCCAATCGCTCAAGCTCAGCCGTTTTTTTATTCACCTCAAGCGATGCAATCATTGATTCAACTTGGAGATTATCCTCACTGATTTGTCCTTTTGCAAAGTCGATAATCTCTTCAGATAATCCTAGTCGTTTTGCAATCGCAAAAGCATTACTTCGACCAGGAACACCAATGAGTAGTCGATAGGTTGGCCTTAAGGTCTGTACATCAAATTCCACGCTAGCATTCATCACATCTTTAGAGTTGTATGCATATGCTTTTAATTCACTATAATGGGTTGTTGCCACCACCCTAGCATTGATGCTACGGATTTTTTCAAGAATAGCAATCGCTAAAGCGGCACCTTCTGTTGGATCTGTTCCTGCACCTAATTCATCAAGTAAAATGAGGCTTCCTTTATCCATATGGTTTAGAATTTTAATGATATTGGTTAAATGCCCTGAAAAGGTACTCAAACTTTGCTCAATACTTTGCTCATCGCCAATATCAGCAAATACAGAAGAAAATACTGCAATTTCACTTCCCTCTTCTGCAGGGATGTGTAGCCCAGACATCGCCATTAAAGTTAATAAGCCAATGGTTTTTAATGTAACCGTTTTTCCACCCGTATTCGGCCCGGTAATGACAATCGCTCGGTAATCCTTACCTAACTGTACATCGATTGGGACCACTTGATCTGCTGGGATCAATGGATGTCTTGCTTTTTTAAAGTTGAGAAAACCATTTTGGTTTAATTTAGGTTGGATGGCCTTCATTTCTTTTGCAAGCTCAGCTTTTGCCTGAATAAAGTCAAGCTGACCAAGATGCAGAATATTGATTTCCAAGGAATCTGCTACATTGCGAACTTCATCACTTAACATTTTTAGAATCCGTTCGATCTCTTTTTCTTCTTTTAATAGCTGTTCTTTTAATTGGTTGTTAATTTGGACAACAACTTCAGGCTCAATAAAGAGTGTAGCTCCTGAAGCAGACTGGTCATGTACGATCCCACCAAAAACAGAGCGATATTCTTGTTTTACGGGAATGACATAACGGGAATTGCGAATCGTTACAATATTTTCTTGAAGCATTTTTTGATAACTAGCATTACGTAAAATCTGTTCTAATTTTTCCTTTACCCTACCCTCAAACATTCGAATTTGTTGCCTTATTGTTCTTAACTCAGGACTAGCCGAATCTACAACTTCTCCATACTCGTTGATACAAGCGTTAATTTTATCTTCAAGAAAGCCTAATTCAGTGATTTGTTCTGAATGAGAGAGGAGAATCGGAAGAGAAGTATCTTCTGTTAATTTGGAGATGAAACGTTTTATTTTTCTCCCTGCATAAACCGTACTAGCTACTTCTAATAATTGTTCAGTTGTTAGATCTCCACCAATTTTTGCTCTTCTAATCGAAACGCGAATATCTCTAACACCGCCAAAAGAAATTCCACCCTTTAGCCGAATGGCATCCATTGCTTCCTTTGTCTCTTGTTGAGCAACTTCAACCATCTGAAAATCGTTATTAGGTGTTAGTCCTTCGGCCCATTCCTTTCCCATGGTCGTTGAAGCTTTTTTTATTAACATCTCTATCACTTTAGGGAATTCTAATGTTCTTAATCCCCGGATATCCACAAATATGTCCTCCTTCAGCAATTTAAAAAATTTATAATATCATATACAAGTTATTATACCATTGTAGGTTATAAAATCATGTGAAATGGAAATGATAATAAGAGATAAAATTTTTTCTATATGGAATATGGAGGTAATGAATCATGACAATTTTAAGACACATTGTCCGTTTTGTTGTTGCTGCATTTGTTTTGATGTTTGTTGGCTTCCTTGTCCCTAACTTTGCTGTTAATGGGTTTTGGAATGCCTTATTAGCTGCTTTAGTGATCGCAGTATTAGGTTGGGTGATTGAAGCATTCTTCGGTAAAGATGTTTCACCTTATAGTCGAGGAGTCGTTGGATTTCTGGTTAGTGCTTTAGTCATTTATCTTACCCAGTTCTTTATTCCAGGCGTTCGAGTTACGATTCTGGGTGCTTTAATCGCAGCACTAGTCATTGGAATTATCGATTTGTTTGTTCCTATCAAGGCCAAATTTACTGGCAAAGATCGAGACTAAATTACAAAAATTTACATCATATGAAATAAGAATTTGGGACATTCTATTCACTGTGGGAAAGTGAGGTGATTAGAATGACCATTGGAACTCAATTACAACAAGCCATTGCAAGTGCTCAAAGTGTTTCCGCAAGTCTAAAAACATTTGCACTAGAAACACAAGATCAACAAGCAAAACAAATGTTTAACCAGTTGGCTCAGAATATGGATAATACAATCTCTGCACTACAAGCTCGTCTAAATTATGTATCAACTGAAGAGCCACAATATAAACAACAGTAAAGAAAACCCCATAGGGGAATGCTTAATGAGATAAAGCCCGTTTTATACAGCGGGCTTTATCTTATTTACCATTATGTTTTTTTCTTTCACTCATTACGTTTTTTTCTTAGCAAACCTATTCCGCCAATTAAGGCGATGATTAAGAAAAACCATTGTTCCACTGTTAAGCCAAAATATAGTTGCATAGAGACATCAAAGATAGAAATAATTAGAAGCCCCATACCAAAAGCAACGTATAGTAGCATTAAATGGTTTTCATCTAATTTAGACCAAATTCCAAAACGAATGATTAATAAAAGTCCAAGCCAAAAGGCCTTATACCAGTTTACAGGATGGTATAGGTAGCTTGATTCACCTTCCAATGAAACTCCAAAAATAAAGCTAGTCACTTTTCCATAATCCATAATGAAAAGGTAATAAAGAAACAATGTAATCGTTAATGTAAGCCAACTTAGTTCAAAAAAATCATAAATGGGATAACGTTCCTTTTTTATTTTATAAATTAAAACGAGTGCTGATAAAATAAATGCCAGCCATAGACTAGCGGTTGAACCAGATGTCCAGATAATGATCCCTGGGTTTTGAATCACTCTTTTTAAATCAAATAAAATCCACCCGAATTTGTAGACGATCAAAAAGGAAAGAAAAAGAATCAATAGTAAGTCAGACCATTTTTCCTTCTCCCAATTTCTTTTTCGAGCTATTTTTTCGGTGATAAAAACTGCAATAAGTAACCCCGCAAACAAAATCAGCCAATTGACGGGGATTTGTAAAGGTCCCAAACTTAAAATTTGATTTGCATCCATCATTATTCTCCTATTATTTTATTGATATTTGATTCAATTTCATCGTAATTCATCGCCCCAATTTTTTTGACCTGAATCACGCCATTCTTGTCGATAAAGAAGCTAGTTGGAATACTTTCAGCTCGATAAAGCTTGGCCACTGTCTTTTTTACATCGGGATTATCATCAAATAAAATAGGCATTTCATATCCATTCGATTTCATGAAAGAAATCGCTTCTTCTCTTGAATCCTGAAATGTGAGATTCACACCTAAGAAAACCACCTGATCCCCATATTTTTCATAGGCTTCCTGGATCAATGGCATCTCTTCTTTACATGGTGGACACCAAGAGGCCCAGAAATTGATAAAAACAGGTTTTCCTTTTAACTGACTTAATGTAACCTCTTTCCCTTCTTCATTCAATAACGTAAAATCTGGAGCCGTAAATCCAGCTTCAGGCCTTGTATCTCGATTACCTGTATTCGATTGATTCATGAAAATAATCACTCCAACAACTAAGACCGCAATAGCAATACTGATCCATCCTTTTTTCACATTTAACACCTTACCTTTTCATATTTATGCTCATCTATTTATCTCTTTTATTTTTTTCAATAAACCAAGCAATTACAAATAAGATAACAAAAATGAGAAAAATAAAAAATGTTCCTCTCAGCCATAAGTTCATATGGTAAACCATCATCGTTCTTCCCATCATCATTCCCATCGAGCTAGGAGGTAGCCAGATCATTCTAAATACAAATAAGATAAATGATATACCAATAATCATCAAAAAGATGATAAGAATAGTCTCGAGGAATTTATTCATAAAACCACATCTTTTCTTTTAAAT
Source organism: Tepidibacillus infernus (assembly GCF_048898065.1). Lineage (NCBI taxonomy): Bacteria > Bacillati > Bacillota > Bacilli > Caryophanales > Bacillaceae > Tepidibacillus > Tepidibacillus infernus. Next base: position 211,549 of record NZ_JBLWFI010000001.1, on the reverse strand, counting down.
TTGATGATCATCGTTGTTCCTTTTCCTTCCACACTTTTTGCTTCAATCTGGCCACCATGTAATTGCACAATTTCCTTAACAACGTAAAGCCCTAAACCTGTCCCACCTGTCTTCCTTGCTCTTGATTTTTCTACACGGTAGAAACGTTCCCAAATTCTGGACAATTCCTTTTCTGGGACTCCTATTCCCTGATCCTCAATTTTAATGAAGATAAATTCTTTATCTCCCTCTAAAGATACTCTTATCTCTCCTTGATCCGAATACTTAATCGCATTTTCAATCAAATTATAAATCACCTGTTCCATTCGATTAGGATCAAGATAAAGCACAGGAAGATCAATCATCGGATTAAATAGAATAGAAAGTCCTTTTCCCTCAGCAACAGGTTTAAGGTTCTGGATAACTTTCTCAACTAGTTTAATGAGATTAACATATTCCTTTTTTAGTTGAAATTGTCCTGTTTGTATTTTACTCATATCGAATAAATCATTAACAAGATGTGTTACACGTTTTGCTTCTTCATTGATAATTTTTAAGTAGGTTTGCTGTTCCTGTTTATCCACTATTCGACCTTTAATTAAAATATCACTATACCCTGTTAAATAAGTTAATGGTGTGCGCAACTCATGGGAAACACTAGCTAAAAATTCATTCCTTGTATCTTCATAATATTGTAGTTGTTCACCTAACGATTGAATCGAATCAGCAAGTTGTGCTAATTCATCGTTTCCCTTCACATCTAAGTGTTGTTTGTAATCCCCTTTAGCCATTTCATTTGTTGCTTCTTTCATTTCTAGTAACGGCTTCGTCATCTTTTTAGAGAGGATGACAATCATACCTACAGCGATCAAAACAATCCCAATACTCGCTAAACTAATAAATAATTTTAATACAAAAACCATCTCTTTTAAAATGCTCGTTGGATAGTACATATAAACATATCCCAAATTTCCGTTACGAATGGGTGAGACTGTAGCAATATAATTTAATTGATCCCAGTTTTGGTTTAGCACTCGGCTTATTTTGATTGCATTTCCTAAATTTATATACTCTTTCATTTCTTTATCGGTTGGATCAGACTCAACCAAGATTTGTCCTTCTTGATTCGTGACAACAACATTTGTAATGACGTTTTGTTCCATTAATGCAACATGGGTTAACGTTGTCTCATTAAAGTTTTCCTCCAAAACTTTAGCATGATTTTCTCCACGTTTTAGCAAGTCTTGAGTAATATAATCAACAAACAAGTGAGAGAATAGCTCAAATAGTGTGAAACCAAGTAATAGTAATAAAACTAAAAAAATACTGCTAAATAATAACCCTAACTTAAAAGAAATTCCATTAAAACGTTTCAAAATCATCTTCATCATGGAGCCTTATACCCAATTCCCCACACCGTTTGAATGATTTGTTCTTCAATATTAGCTTCTTTTAACTTTTCTCGGAGGTTTTTAATATGAGAGTCCACGGTTCGATCTTCTCCCATAAAATCGATGCCCCAAACCAATTCAACTAACTGTTCACGAGAAAGTACTTTTCCTTTATGATCAATTAAAACGCGGAGTAGGTCAAATTCAGTTTGTGTCAAAGGAATAAGTTTCTCTTCAAAAAATGCATCTCTAGAAGATAAATTAAGAATGATTCCTTTATACTTTAAGACCTCATCCTCTTCCTTATTTTTCTGAGTTCTTCTAAGTAAAGCCTGAACTCGTGCAGCTAGTTCAGCTTCTTCAAATGGTTTAACTAAATAATCGTCAGCACCAGTTGTTAACCCAACGACTTTATCCTCTGTATTTCCTTTCGCCGTAAGCATTAGAATAGGAACATCAGAGATTTTGCGAATTTTCTCTAATGCTTCCCAACCATCCATCACAGGCATCATGACATCTAAAATGACTAGATCATAATCATCGTTTTTAAACACCTTTTCATAAGCTTCTTTTCCGTCACTAGCTTCATCTAGTTGATATGAATAATACTTTAAATAAAGTTGTAATAATTGTCGCATTGGTGCTTCATCATCGACGATCAAAATTTTTGCAGACATCTTATTCATCTCCTATCACATTCATTATTGACGTTTTCATCTGATTTGAAAAGAAAATTTTGCTATTCTTTATTATACCTAAAAGGGTATATCTGAATCTATTGTTTATATCATTTGAAAATATAGTTTATCAACAATCAATGAAGAAATAATGAAGAAAAAAACAAAAACTTGCTTCCAGAGCATATTGAACTGAATACAAATGAGGGTAAAAGTGGTATATTAGATTAAAATTAAAAGTTACTAGGAGTGATCTATATGCGAGTAGTGAACAATATGTCTGAACTGATTGGCCAAACTCCCCTTGTAAAAATTAACCGTTTGGCAGATCCTGAAGGGGCGGACGTTTACATAAAGTTAGAAATGTTTAATCCAAGTCGTAGTGTGAAAGATCGGGCAGCCTACAATATGATCATCCAAGCAGAAAAAGAAGGATTACTTAAAAAAGGATCCACGATTATTGAACCGACTAGTGGAAATACAGGGATTGGTTTAGCAATGAATGCAGCAGCCCGTGGATATCGAGCGATTCTTGTAATGCCTGATACAATGACTGTCGAACGAATCAATTTATTAAAAGCATATGGGGCAGAGGTTGTATTAACCCCTGGGGAAGAAAGAATGCCTGGAGCGATACGTAAGGCACAGGAACTAGCAAAACAAATTCCTGATAGCTTTATTCCCATGCAATTTGAAAACATGGCAAATCCTGATGCCCATCGAACAACCACTGCAGTTGAAATAATTGAGGCTGTTGAGCAAACCGGAAAAACGTTTGCAGCCTTTGTTGCAACAGCAGGAACAGGGGGAACGATTACGGGAACAGGGGAAGAATTAAAAAAATATTGTCCTCATTTAACTGTGCATGTGGTAGAACCAGCTGGTTCTCCAGTACTATCTGGTGGACAACCAGGAAAACACAAACTCGTAGGTACAAGCCCAGGGTTTATCCCACCGATTCTCAATCAAAACGTCTATGATGAAATTATCCAAGTCACAGATGAACAAGCGTATGAAATCACTCGACGCCTAGCAAGAGAAGAAGGAATTCTTGTTGGCCCGTCCTCAGGTGCTTCATGTTTTGCTGCAATACAGGTAGCAAAACGCTTCTCACCTGAAGAAGTAGTCGTTTGCATTGCACCTGACACAGGAGAACGGTATTTATCTAGTGACTTGTTTCAATTATAACCCACAAAAGTGGAGCTTTCCCATAAGTCATAAAAATGATTGAGGGTAAGCTCCTTTTATTATTTAACGTAGTTAATTGGATTCTTGGGTACTCCGTTTATCCTTACTTCAAAATGAAGAACGGTCCCTGTCGCATTTCCTGTATTCCCCATTTTCCCTATCTTTTGACCTTGAACAACATTGTCTCCCTCAGAAACATAATACTCACTAAGGTGATTGTACCACGTTTCTACATTATTACCATGACTAACGATGATCGTTTTGCCATATCCACTTTTCCAGCCTACAAAAGTGACCTTCCCACCATCTGCAGCCTTTACTGTAAGACCATTCGTTCCTGAAATATCAATTCCTGTATGAGCTCTACCCCATCTTTGGCCAAATGGACTTGTGATGATTCCCCCCATTACCGGCCACTTAAAGTTCCCAGAACCTCTTGAAGAAATACTTGATGTAGAGATTTTTGTTCCTTTTTTTACAATCTTATTTATTGGTTTTTTTATCACTTCTTCATTCAAAATACTTTTCTGAATCGTTGTTCCATTTTCCTTTACAACCGCATATTCCACCTTTTTCTTTCCTTCTTCACCTTGTTTTACAACTTTTGTTTGGTTTTGGTAAAGAGTATTATCCTTTTCATAAACCACTTGATAGGGTATTCTTTGTTCTTCAATCACTATTTCCTTTACTTGAACGGTTACCAATGGCTTTACATTCGTCACTTTAAGTTCATCACCAATATTGATATATTCCCCTTGCAGTTTTGGATTTAGATCGTAAACCTGTTTTGTTGTTAACCCATACTTCTCAGCAATCTCTGAAATTGTATCGCCGGATTTTACAATGTATTTTTGTTCCTCTAGCGTTCCTTTTTGTAGTAAAGTAATCATTTCATTTTCAGTAAGAACTTGATTCGGTGAAACCTTTACTTCTTTCATTGATATTTCTTCTTTTAAATCAATACTTTGAACTTGAATGCTTGGTTGTGGGTTATAATCCATAGAGGCAGCAGTAACCTTTGTTTTATTCTTAATTGGTAAATAGGTATTTTTTATTTGATTCAATACTCGTTCAGCAGTTGCATGATCTTTTACATAGCCTACGCCTTTGCCATTTATAACTACTTCTACCCCTTTGCCCTGAATGACAAATTTAGATTGAAGGGCATCCAATGCAAGCGCGTTATCGTATTTGCCTTTAAAGATCTTTTGTTCATGATAGGTGATATCATTACCTGGAACCATTTCTAACCCATACGTGATTTGGGCTTTCTTTAGCTGTTGATTCTTCCAATCTTCTACAACTGCAATATCATTAACAACACCTATTTGTTTTTCGTCTACATATACATGGTATAATTTTTCCATATTTGCCTGATAATAGAATAAACCAAAGGTTGCCACAGCAATAACTATTCCTGAAATAGAACCGATTATGATAGATTTTCTTTTATTTTCCCATATGTACTGCTTAGTTTTTTGAAGTTGTTGATTTCCCCATAATTTGAACTGGGTGAATCCCTCTTGGAATTTACCTTTAAAGGTGGTAAATTCAAACAGATTGAACTTCTTCATGACAGCCTCCCTTTTTTTGACATAGATTAAGACAAGTTACTTTAAACCTACCCTTAAAATATGGAGAAAGGATGAAGAGATTTAGAATGATTATTGATAAAAGAATGATAGCCAAAGGAGGGGAAAACCTTTGGCTATTTCTATTAGTTAAATAAGGATTTTGCTTTAGTAATATTCTGGACTGCTGTATCTACTAATTTATTGATTTCTTCTACATTAGGGTTAGTTTCTTTTGTTAATTTACCTAGTTCATGAATCGGTTCACCAATCGCTTCGCGCAATTGGGCGTCTTTTACCTTAATTTGATCACCAATATCATCCACTGTTTCATCTAATTCTCCAGCTTTTGTAGCGGCTAGCTTGAAATCTTTTACTGCCACGGCTTCTTTCAATTCACCTGCTACTGCGATTGCTTGATCAAGTGCTTGTAGTTCTTTGCTTTGTTCTTGTTGTACAGGTTCCTCTGTTGGAATAGTTGAATCTGTTTCTGCTTTTGTTTCTTCTTGTGCAGCAGCAGGTTCAGAACCACCCATACCAATATGTTGTTCTGGCTTTGTAAAATAAGCATTGACTGTGAACCCAATAAATAGTAAAACTACAAGAGTTCCAACACTGACCAAGGCTTTTCGATTCTCAAAATGAGGTGTTGGTTTCCGATCAATAAAAGGAACTAAAACTAATCCAATCACTAATAAGATGGATGTAACAATTAACCCTTGTAAGCCAAACCAGTTTTCAATGGTAAAGATACTCATAAAGATCCATGGTGGCTTTGTAGCTTCGATTCCCTCTACAGGTGATGCCCCAAGTGCAGGTGGGAACACTAACGCTAAAAAGATCAATACCCCAAAAATGATCAATCCATAACCTGTTAGATGTTTGATATGAACCAAGAATGTGCTTTGTCCCTCTAAATCATCTTGATGATTAGCATGTGCAGATTTTTTTGCTGCGTTTGCTTCTTTTTCTGCTTTTGACTTAAATGGTAGTGGAGAAATTTTTAAGGCTTTAATCAATAATAAATGTAAAGGAATTAATCCTAGTAAGACTAATGGTAATATACTTGTGTGTAAGCTAAAGAATTTACTTAACATAGATACAGTTGGATTTTCTGCAAAGTATGCAGCCAATGGTCCGCCTAGCAGTTCTCCGCCTGCTTGAGCATGTTCTAATGCTTCAAATGCCTCTTGGTCCCACTTTAAGATCGTACCTGTATAGTAAAGACCAACCTTTATTAGCATGTTGTTTTTTAAGTATGAATGCCCCTAATATGACAGAGATAATAGCAAGAATCATAAAGAAAATACTTCCTGCTCCAAAGGATACCTTTGGTTCATATTCCAAATCATTTTCTGGATTACCACCGATTGCTTCAACCATCAATGTTTTTGCTTCTTCCATTTTCATTTCATCCATTGCTAGTTTAGCTTGTTCAAGTTTTTGTCCATCAGCTAATTGGGTCTCCTGATTCACTTCAATGGCTTCATTTAATTTATCTTTTGCCATTTCCATGTCATTAATCCCTTCAATAAAAGCAATAGATTGTCGGACTAGAGTTGGTACATCTACAGCGCCCTCTTCCTCTCCCCCATGAGCAAATACAGGTAGAGCACTTACAAATATTAACAATAATACAACAATAAAAACAGTAAACTTTTTGTGCAACAGAATAACCCCCTTTAGAATGTAAAATCGTTTACATTCAATAAAGTAACAGAGGGTTATCACTGAAATATCACCAAATTGTAAACAACCTTGTGAACAATTTGTGAACTTTTTCTCAAGAAATATGAAAAAAAATAACCTTTCATTTAGGAAAGGCATAAATGATTTGATCAGATGGGAATAAAAAACTTCTGTGATGATCTTCTTTTTTGAGTTATCAATCTATGACTGGTAGCGTAAATATAAATGTAGTTCCTTTATTCACTTCACTTTGAACCTCAATTTGACCTTCATGTGCAAGAATTAACCTTTTCACAATGGCTAAACCGAGTCCTGTTCCTTCACTGCCAGGTGTACGCACTTTATCCACTTTATAAAATCTTTCCCAAATAAAAGGTAGCTCTTCTTTTGGGATTCCAGGACCAGAATCTGTAATCTCAACTCTAGCATAATTCTTCTCTATTGTTGTTTTTACTTTAATTATTCCTGCTACCGGAGTAAATTTTATCGCATTGTCTAATAGATTCGTAAGGACTTGCTCGATTCGATCTATATCCGCATTAATCCAAATAGGACGATCCTTTAACTGAACTTTGAGAGAAAGTGATTTTTTATCTAATATTGGATCTAGTTGGGCTAATAACCTTCTTATCGTTTCATTTAAATCCATTTTCGTTTTAAACAGTTGAAATGTTTTGGCTTCCATTCTAGAAAGATCTAATAGATCTTGTATGAGTCGAGACATTCCTTTTGTTTTGGTTAGTGCCGCAGATACATAATTCTCCATAGCGATTGGATCCTCAGTAAATTTCCTATCATTAATTCCTTGTAAAACTCCGCAAATATAAGTAAGTGGTGAGCGTAATTCATGGGAAACATTAGCAATAAAATCACGACGTACTTGTTCAGTGGTCGCTAATTCTTTGGCCATTGTATTAAAGGTATGTGCTAACTGAGCAATTTCATCATTTCCATCAACATGTATGGGATCCGTTGACTTACCAACAGCAAGCTCACTGGCAGCTTTACTCATCTGTTTTAATGGTTGACTAATTCGCTTAGAAAGCCAATAGGTTAACAAAGTAGCAATTGCCATTGCAATCAGCCCTGCAAGAATAATAAACTTTCGAACTTGCAACATCGTTTCACGTATATCATAAATCGTTGAATGAAGAGATACGGCACCTGTTACTTGACCATTATTCTTAATTGGTACAGCAACAGATAAAACGGTATCTTTATAAAAATTAAGATAACCTATATCTTTTCTAGCCACTGTTTTATCATCAAGGACTTGATTCCACTCCTCTTTTGTAAAAGGATCTTCCTTCTGGGCATGTTCATATAAACGAAGTTTTTCAAATTTCTCTCCATTCCGATCAAACAAGACTAATTGTGCATTTAAATGATGTTCATAATTTTCTAATGCCTTATTCATTCCGTATATATCTAGCTTTCCTTCAAAATAGGATTCAACGACTCTACTAACCTCTTCCCCATGAGTTTTCAATCGCCGTTCTTTTTCTATAAAATAATAGTTTTCAAATAAATAAGATAATAACCCTCCCAAAACAACGAGTGCAATAAAGATAACGGTTAAGTAACTAAACATTAAACGCCTAGCCAGTTTTTTAAACATACTGTTTTTTCACCTCAAATTTATACCCTACACCCCAAAAAGTTTTAATTTGCCATAATTCTTTATCATCATGTACTTTTTTACGTAAGCGATCAACATGTACATCAATCGTTCGTGTACTTCCGGAAAAATCAAATCCCCAAACTTCTTCAAGCAGTTGTTGCCTTGTAAATACTTGATTAGGATGACTAGCTAAAAAGTAAAGTAATTCTAATTCTTTCGGTTTTAATTTTAAATGCTCACCATTTAAGCGAACATGGTATTCGTTGATATCTATCATTAGGTTTGGGTACACAATTTGTTTGACTTCTACCCCTTTTGGAGCATAACGGCGAAGGACAGCCCTTATTCTAGCAATCAATTCTCGGAAATCGAATGGCTTTACGATATAATCATCAGCCCCTAATTCTAAACCAAGAACCTTATCAAACTGTTCCCCTCTAGCAGTCAGCATTACAATTGGGATATTGCTCACCCGACGAATTTCCTTACATACATTCCAACCATCCAATTGAGGTAACATGATATCAAGTAATACAAGATGAGGGGCGAACTCTTTAAATTTCTCTAGAGCAGCTTGTCCATTATCAGCAATCGCTACTTCAAAATTTTCTTGAACAAGGTATGATTTGATCAATTGGCATAAGTTATAATCATCATCGACAATCAGTATTTTTTCTTTATTTGTTTTGCTCACAAGCTTCTCCCCCTACTTGTTAACTCTGTCCATTCGTTTATTTTGTAAAAATCATTACTTTTATTATACAAGCTTATGGAGTTATTTGGGGGCTTTTTCAATAAGAAACGCCCCTTGTTTAAATACAGGAGCGTTTTTTAAAAAAAGTCTTCTTTACTTTACATGATTTTGAAGATCAAATAATGGTCTAAGTTTAACCCCAATGATTGAACCGATAAAGGCTGCTACAAACCATAACCAGCCATGTAAGCTAAAAGAAACAATTCCACTAAAGAAAGCACCGATGTTGCACCCAAAGGCAATTCGAGCACCATATCCCATTAACATTCCACCGATTGCAGTTCCTATGATTGAACGAGTCGAAAATTTCCATTGAACGGGTTTGGTAAAACGTATAGCAAGTGCAGCAGCGAGTAATGCGCCCAATATGATTCCTATATCAAGTACAGAGGTAACATCAGCAAAAATACTCCCATTCAATTCATTAACCCTTGCTGGTGTTTGCCAATATCCCCAACTTTCCACTGGTACGCCGAGTGCCCTCACTATTTTTGAACCCCATAAAGCAAAAGCAGAGGTAATTCCCCATGGTTTTCCAGAGAGAACGAAAATAGCAAATTGAACCAATGCTAAAATAATAACTCCAGTGACTAATGACCAAGGACCTTGGTAGATGACTTTCCAATCCTTGTTTGGCCGTTGATTACTTTTCAACAACTTACCATGTCGTTTACGTTCCAAATACATGGAAATGGCAACAACGATGACCGCTAGAATCATTTGTATAACAATCCCTTGCCAAATTCCGAAATTATTCAGAAAAGAAACTGGGCCAATATTTGGTGTATCCATCCACCATTGAAAATCTTTTGCTCCAAGTACAGAACCAATGATAAAGAAAATTAATGTGTTCAGAGCACGAAGATCACCACCACCTAAGTGGTATAGTGTTCCTGATGCACATCCATCTCCTAATTGCATGCCAATCCCAAAAATGAATGCTCCGAATAAAAGAGAGATCCCAACAGAACTTATATACCCATTAACCGTTTGGCCAAAAAAGGAACCTTGAATTAATAAGGGTAAGAAAAGAAAGCTCCCCAGCATCATTAAAAGCATTTGCACGCGAATCCCTTCACCACGGCGATTTAAAATAAAGTGTCTCCATGCAGAGGTAAAACCAAAATGAGCATGATATAAAGCAATTCCTGCAATGATTCCTACAAAATATAGTGAAGCCTGGCGTAAAGAAACGGCTTGATATAAGTAAACAACACCGATGAAAGCCACAAATATCGTAGCAATTATAATAGAACGATTATATCCTACCCGTGAAGGGGCAGGATTAGCAACGGTTACGTTTGTTTGCATTCAAATCACCTCTTAGTTAGTAGTTAGATCAAGTTCATTCATGATTCTTTCTCTTATCTTGATAAATTCAGTTCCATTTCGATTACGAGGTCTTGGAAGATCAACAATAATCATATCTTTGATATAACCAGGCCTTGGACTCATCACAAAAATTTTATCGGCCAAGTAAATCGCTTCATCAATATCATGGGTAATCAGAATCATCGTTTTCTGAGAACCCAACCATAAATTCATCAGTTCATTTTGCATTTTTAATTTAGTTATGGCATCTAAGGCACCGTAAGGTTCATCAAGCAATAACACATCTGGATCCATAACCAATGCACGGGCTATGGAAGCACGTTGACGCATTCCTCCAGATAACTGTCCTGGATAGTAATCTTTAAAATCTGTTAATCCAACTTTGATAAGAATCGCTTGAATACGTGCTTCCCTTTCTTCTTTAGCAACATTTGCTAGCTCTAAACCAAACTCTACATTTTCACCAACTGTACGCCAAGGAAATAGAGCGTGCTCTTGGAAAATTAAAGTCCGCTCTGGATCAGGCTGATCAATGATCTGTTCATTAGCCATTACCTTCCCTGTGGTTGGTTTTTCTAAACCAGCAATCATTCTTAATGCTGTGCTCTTTCCACAACCTGAAGGACCGACGATGGCAACAAATTCACCACTTTCAACAGAAAAGTTCACATTAGATAATACCTTTAAATCGCCAAAAGATTTACTAACATTCTCCAACTTGATTGTTTGCATTATACTGAACCCCCTCCTCCTGTCAGATCACGCCACCGAAGAAATTTCCTTTTTAACTGCTCAAGAACAAGATGATCTAGAATGAGGGCGATCCCACCAATCACTACAATATTAAGAAGAACTCCTTCCATATCGGCAATTTCCCCTGCATAACTAATCGACCAACCAAGACCAACTGCTGCTCCTCCAACCATTTCACTAGCCACAAGCGATCTCCAAGCATTGCCAAAAGCAACTTGAGCACCTGTTAAAAAAGATGGAAAGGTTTCAGGCAGAAAAACTTTTGTTACTAATTGTTTTTTATTCGCACCTAATACCTTTGCTAGTTCGAGATGAGTGCGATTTATATTTTCTGTCGCATTAATCATCGCTAAAGCCATAGGAAAGAAACTGGCAATCGTGATCACGATGATAATAGGAAGATCGCCAAACCCAAATAAAATAACTAAAAATGGAATCCACGTTATTGGAGGGATTGATTGCAATATTGAAATTACATTTTTTAGATAGATTTTAAATCCCTTCGATAAACCAGACAATAAGCCAAATAAAGAACCTAGAAGACAAGCTAAAGGATACCCAATGATTAATCGAATTAGACTACTTTGAATGCTGTCTAAAAATGCTGGATCTTTTACTTCACTAAGAAATCGCTGAAAGACATTAACTACATCTGGTAATAAAAAGTTTGGTAAAAACCATGCGGTAATTTGCCATATAGCGAGTAGTGTAACAATCGCATAAACATATGGAAGTGTCGATTTTATACTTAGACGCTTGACCTTTTTATTCGGTTTTAATATGGTTTGATTAGCAATAGACTTGATGATTTGTGATTCTTTTTTCACTTGAAGTCACCATCTTAAGATTGTTTTTTGTTTTGCCAAGATAAATCAAGAATATCCTCTACATTTAGAGGTTTTGATAGCATTTGTTGATCTACCATCATTTGTACAATATCTTTCATTTGTTGAATATTCTCTTGAGTAATTTCCCAATTAAAGGTTTGAGCTTCAATTGCTTCAGCGATTAAGTCTACTGAATTGATTCTCCCATTTGTTGTATCGATGGTTTCTGTTTCAATAAAACGTTTTGCCAATATTTTTGCTGCTTCTTTTGGTTGATTTTCTAACATCTCAATCGCTTCTTTTTGAGCATCTAACATCTTATTTATCGCAATCTGTTTTTCTTGAAGAATTTTTCCTGAGGTTATTGCCACCATACATGGGAAAGGCCATTCTTCTCCAACATCATAAAGTGGCGTTACAGGAATGGTTTTACGAGCAATTCGATCATATGGTTCAAAGAGAAAAGCAGCATCTACTTTCCCAGCTGTTAAGGATTGGATCGCCACACTTGGTGAAACATAAACCATATTCACATCATTACGTGTAAGATTACCCTCTTTCAGTACAACACCATTTAGCACGATGTCTGCTGTGCTCCCTTGTTTCTGTGTAGCTAGTTGCTTTCCTTTCAAATCTGGTATCGTCTTAATATTACGATCACTTCGCACTAATAGACTGTGATAACCCATTTGCGCACCGCTGATTACTTTTAAATCAGCACCTTTATCAGCCCATGTAACAGCATTTGTAAATCCAAGCACCCCTGCGTCTAATTGTCCTCCAACAATCGCTTTAATCATTTCAGGCCCACTATTAAAGATTTGAACTTCCACTTCTAACCCATTCTTTTCATAAAAACCTGCATCATAAGCAAGCATCACTTGAGCATCATCCATCACGTTTAAATAACCAATACGTAGCTTTTCTTTTGTTTGTGGATTTGTATTTGCTTGCTGCTCCTTGTTTGCTCCACAGGCGGTTAAAAATAAAGAAATGATCATTACAAACATCCCTACCCACCGTAATCGGCGTGCCCCTAAAATTTTTACCAATTCCATTTCCCCCTTTAACGTATAAACTTGACTAATTTAGTCAGGATTGTCCTTGCATATTGCAAGAAAAAACACCTCATAAGAAGAGGTGTTAAGATAACTCTTCTTATCTTTCAGAACAAATTGTTCTGCTGGAATTAGCACCGTATCATACAAATCGGTTGCCGGGTTTCATTGGGCCAGTCCCTCCACCACTCTGGATAAGAACGTGATAATATGTAATTGATCATACTGTGATTCATAGAAAATCGTCAATCCATTAATGTGCTACAATCAAAAAGTTTTTTCATGATTATTCTAATTATGCAACAACATCATAGCCTTGGTCTTCGATCGCTTCTTTCATTTGTTCAAAAGTTACTTTTCCCTCATCGAAAGAAACCGTTACATTTTTGTTCTCAAGACTAACAACCGCATTGGAGACCCCTGCTAATTTTTTTAGTGCCCCTTCTACCGCCATTTTGCAATGATTACATGTCATACCTTCTACTTTAATTACTTTTTCCATTTAAAATCCCTCCATTATAGATGAATGATTATATGAAACCCTTGTTAGGGTAACAAACAATAGTCAATAACCTTGTTTTTTTAAAATTTAATATTTTTTAATCGTAAGGAGTTAAGAACGACTGAGACAGAACTCATTGCCATCGCAGCTCCTGCAATCCAAGGTGCTAATAGACCTGCCATTGCTACTGGAATACTAATTGAATTGTAGAATAAAGAAGCAAATAGATTCTGCTTAATATTTTTTAAGGTCTGTTTACTAATATAGATTGCATCTGCAACCCCTTTTAAGCTCCCACCAATTAAGGTAACATCGGCTGCTTCAATCGCTATATCTGTTCCAGTTCCAATTGCCATCCCTACATCTGCAGTAGCTAATGCTGGAGCATCATTGATGCCATCGCCAACCATGGCAACTGTATATCCTTGAGTTTTTAAGGATTCAACTTCTTTTGCCTTATCTTCAGGCATTACTTCTGCACGAACTTCATCAACACCCACTTCTTGAGCTATACTTTTTGCGGTACGTTGATTATCCCCGGTAATCATCACGACTTTGATACCCATTTCTTTTAATTTGGCAATGGCTTCTTTTGAGTCAGCTTTTACCGTATCAGCCACTGCAAGGATTCCTAATAATTTATCAGGAGTAGCAACTAAAACAACTGTTTTCCCTTGTGCTTCTAATTGAGCCATTTTTTCTTCAATAGCTGCTGGATCAAGTCCAATTTCTCTTACTAATTTACGTGTTCCCACATAAACCATCGTATCGTTCACTTTTGCTTTTAAACCTTTGCCAGGAAGAATCTCAAAATCTTTGACTTGAAGCAAGTCGATTCCTTTTTCTTCTACGCCTTTAGCAATTGCCTTACCAATCGGATGTTCAGACGTTTTTTCAATGGAACCAGCATATTGTAATAATTCCTGTTCACTTGCATCAATCGGAATATAATCTGTTAATTCAGGCTCCCCTTTGGTAATGGTGCCTGTTTTATCTAATACAATCGCATTGATTTTTTTAGTGTTTTCTAAGTGTTCTCCACCTTTGAAAAGAATCCCATGTTCAGCTGCTTTACCGGTCCCAACCATAATAGAAGTTGGTGTTGCTAAACCTAATGCACATGGACAAGCAATAACGAGAACGGCTATCGCATTCACTAAGGCATGTTCAAAATTGTTAGGATCTAGCCAGAAGTAATAACCTAAGAAGGTTAAAATAGCGATGGCCACAACAATCGGCACGAATATCCCCGAAATCACATCAGCCATCCGTTGAATGGGTGCTTTCGTACTATTGGCTTGTTCTACCGCTTTAATAATTTGTGCTAAGGCTGTATCTTTCCCAACCTTTGTCGCTTTAAACTTAAAAGAACCATGCTTATTGATTGTAGCCCCAATGACAATATCGCCAACTTTCTTATCGACTGGAATACTTTCCCCTGTAATCATGGATTCATCAACAGACGAATAGCCCTCGATAATTTCACCATCAACAGGGATTTTTTCCCCAGGGCGAACAATGATGATATCTCCTTTTACCACTTCTTTAATTGGAACTTCAATCGGTTCTCCGTTTCTTTCAACCATCGCAGTCTTTGCTTGTAAGCTCATCAATTTTTTAATCGCATCAGATGTTCGACCTTTCGCTAAGGCTTCTAAATATTTACCAAATAAAACGAGCGTAATCAGGACTGCACTCGTTTCAAAATAAAGTTGATGAGTGCCTATAATTATTCCATAAATACTATAAAAGTAAGCAGCAGATGTTCCTAATGCAACAAGGACATCCATATTAGCACTACCATTTTTCAAAGCAGAATAAGCACCATGATAGAATTGATAACCAATATAGAATTGAACTGGTGTTGCTAAAAGAAGTTGAAACCATGGGTTCATGATGATTTCTGGCACCAAATACATAACCCCAAAATGACCCAACATACTCCATAATAGGGGAAGGGATAAGAGAGAAGAAATGATCAACTTGGTTCTCTTTTTACTTAATTCTTTATCCTTAGCAGATTGTTGATCCACTTCATCCTCATGAACTTTTCCATCATATCCTAAGTCCCTAACTTTCTTTATAAAATCATCCACATCTACTTCTTCAGCATTGTATTCGACAACTGCTCTTTCCAGCGCCAGGTTGACTGTAGCAGAGTAAACACCTGGTATTTTATTTAATCCCTTTTCGATTCGTGAGGAACATGCAGCACAAGTCATTCCAATTAGATCTAATTCTACTTTTTCCTTTGCTACACCATAGCCAAGATCCTTTGCTTCCGTCACCATTTTACTCACTCCTTTGATGACTATCTATCTATTTAATAAACAATTTAATAACATCCATCAATTCATCAATCGCAGGATCACCATTACCAGATTTAATTGCCTTTTGGACGCATCCGTGTGTATGTCTCTCTAATAAGGATAATCCAACTTTGTCTAAAGCAGCACGTACAGCTGCAATTTGAATTAAGACATCTACACAATAACGATCCTCTTCTACCATCTTGTGAATACCACGCACTTGTCCCTCGATTCGTTTTAAACGTTGAAGAATTTTTTGATTCATCTCATTTGGGTGCATATGCTCATTTAAGTTTTCCATACCCCTACCCCCTTTATGTATTAAATTATACCGTATCTATTGAAGGGTGTAAAGTTAACTCAAATGGAAAATCTATCCTAAAAGTAATTTCTTTATTTCTTTTTCGTTCACTTCAAAACCAATAAGTATTTTTTTCTTTTTAAAAAGGCCAAATAAACCGGGTTTTTGAAAAACAAAGGTAGGAACAATTCTTGTACCAGAAACCTCTTTTAGTAGATCCTCCCTTTCAGGATGAATACTAAGATCATGTTCTACATAGTCAATATTGTGTTGGGAAAGAAACTCTTTCGCCGCTTGACAATCTATTCATGTTGGCCTTGTAAATAGTTCTAATGTAATATTTTCCATCCATATCACCCCCTCAAACCCATAAATCCTAATTCAATTTTAATTCTTTTTTAATTTGTCCAAATCAATATTTTCTCTAAACAAAAATCCATCACAAATTATACCCATACCCCCGTGTAGTATATTATAAATTATAATCTTTCTAATTTAGTCATGTCTATGTCAATATTGTGTCTAAATAGTTAACTATTTTTGGAGAGGAAATTCATAATATCCTCTTAAAACGTTAGTTCCACGTCAAAACCATTCAGTTGGTTCTCAATGTGATCAAAGCGATTGAGTATCTCCTTAAATATTTCCTACACACAAAATTTCCCCTAGTATTAACACTCTTCCATCATCTTTTCTATATCTTCTATTAGTTTAGGAATTAACTTTTCCTGATACCCTGCTTTACGTTCTATCTTTATTTGTTCTTTTAATGGTAGTAATTCACTTAGTGTTATTGTCTCTAATTTTTTAAGCCGCGTATCAGATAATTCAACGGTTGACTTTGCTTTCATATATTCATCAACTTCATAATGCCAAAGTTGGACATGTTCGGGGTACCGGTTTTTTAATCTCTCAGCCATTTGAAGGCCCTCAGGGTCATAATCTCCAGAGTAATAAATAATAGCATCATTCTGAACAAGGTAATCTAGTAAAATCAAGGTAGCGAGTTTAAATTGCCCATGAGTGCATATGATTGGTGGAGACTCTTGTAATTGTAATTGGTCGATGATTGCCGAAAAAACACCAGAATTTTCAACAACAAAAACAACATTGGCTTTTCTTGAATGATACGTAACACCGGGTATAAAGAAATGGAGTTTAATCAATTCCCTTAATGCAACATTCATAACATGATTCCCCTTAAATGCCTCCCACCATAACGATTCTGGCGTCCCATCATCGCAAAAACCTAAAATACCAGTGCAAGTGACAAAATTCAATATATCATCGCGAATGATTCTAAAATATTGCATCAATTCACTAACATCTTCAGCCGTCAACGAACTTACCATCTCATAATCTTGGTCTTCCAACTGTCGAATCCATTGTAAAGCCACAATAAGAAACCGACCTTGATCTGTATCCAGGTCAAAACCATGAGGATCTTGTGTCACTTGGTAGGCAAAGATAGGCAATCGAATATAGTCTTTTGTTCTAGTATCTGTCTCTAAACGAAACGTTAAAATAGAAATGGCTTTTATCACTTGTTCCAACTGACTCTTAAATAAATCCCGATCTTTATCATAAGCAAGATGAAATCCTCTTACTCCATTCCCCTTTTCTTGAATATGTTGAAGAAAGCCTTGAGCAAGTGGGTCGTTGTATCGTTGTTTAAATTCCTCAAAAAAATTAGCTTTAAGTCGTTCATAGCGTTCTTTTTCTTCTGCCTGCGAAATGATTGGATGTCCAATGTAACCATCTAATAAATCCTTAACATCAATTCCTGCAAACTTTGTCCTTTCAAGTGCCTTTTCAAACTGTGAAAATGAGATGGAGATTGATTTCTCTTTGGAAAAGTCCTTACGAAAAAAAGAGGAAAGTACCTCTTTTTCCTGTTCATTCACATTGACGATGGTAACTTTTCCCCCAATTCTTCCTAGGCTCTTATATTTGTTGATCAATAGTTGAAAAAGTGTTTGAAAACCTTTCTCCTGTTTGAAGTATTTTACCGCTTCACTGGTTAAATGGTTTAGCTTATCCATGCATTACTTCCCCTTTAAACTTCTTTTTACACCATATACTTTATCTTTTCTTGATCCAGACGATTTTCTTCAATCCCTTCGCTTTTCAATAGTTGCAATCTTCTACCATCCCAGTGGTAGCGAACAACTGTAACATAAGATGCATTCTTCGGTCTAACTAATTCACAGATCGATAATTGAGATACTGTGTCATAATCTCCCCATAAGGCTTGTGAATTAAAGATATAATTAAACCCTAGTTTCTCTACTAGATCAAACATATCACGAATATTATTCTCATCCACACCTGCAAAGGCTTCATCTAAAGAGATGATATATGGTGCGTCATCACGGGCTTCCAGATACCTAGAATAAGCTGCAGAAAATAGCGGAATATACATCGCCATAGCTTTTTCGCCTCCACTAAACGTATAAAAGACATTGTTTGTAAGTTCTCTTTTTGGTTCTCCTTCCCTTTTGTAATAAAGAGTGAATGAAAACCATTTGCGGTAATCCAACATCTCCTTAATCATTTGGTGCAAGGTTTCTCCATAACCTTTTTCTTCAAGTACTTCTTTGGCACGAGTGATCTTAGATTGAAAATGGGTGGTGATACGATTCATATCTTCTGCTTTTAATAGTCTAGAATCAAGACGAAGAAGATCAACTAAATCTTTAGTATCCAATTCTTCTTCTATATCCGCAGTCTTAGGTTTCCATCGAATGGAAAAGGTCAACCCACTTGATGTATCCCTTTCAGACATTAAACGGTTAATTTTCTCCACCCATTGTTCTGCCCGATTAATTCTAGCGCGAATGATTCTCCCTACACTATTTAAAATAATTTCTTCGTATAATTCGCGATCTTTTTCACTTAATATTACTTTTTGCAATTCAATATCTTTATCGATTTGAGTTAAAACATAATAAGGACTGACACGATTACCATTATACTCCATAAGCAGTTGAATTCGTCTTGCCTTCTGTTTTAATTGATCCCATTTCATGATGATGTTTTCATCATCAATACTTATCTCTTCATTGATCTCAAAGATCGTATCTTGGGTAAGACGATATTCTACGAGCACACTCTGTTCTTGATAATAAACGTTTGTTAATCGTTGATTCACTTTTTCGCGATCTAGGTTTTGGAGTAGTGTACCATATTGATTTAAGACTTGTTTAGCACGACTCACAATATGCTCTTCTTCTAACCGAATAGACGAATCCTCGATCACATTCACCAGTTGTAATCGATCATCCTCTGTGAAAATGGTTAACCATTTTTGAAAGAGCTGTTCTGCAAATAAAACCTCTGATTCCTTTTTGTTGATCTCTGCTTCAGTATGATTGATTTGATTGCGTATATCTTGTATGTTTGCGATCAATTCTTTGATCTGAATTGGAATTTGCTTTAATCGTTGAACAATATTTTCAATCAGTTGCCGTATTTCTTCGGCTCCTAACTCTGCTAAACGTTCTTCAATTTGTTGTAACTGAAGATGATATTTCTTTATCTCTCCTTCAATTTGATTCAATTCTCCTTTTAATTCATCAATATCAAACTGAATTTCTTCCAAGTTTTGTTGATATAGCAAGATGCTTTGTTTACTATGTTGATAGTCCTTATAATTACTTTCTAAATCTCGTAGTTCCTGTTGATAATTCAGTATTGATGTTCTTGCCGTTTCATATGCTTCTTCCTGAATAGGCAAGCTGATTTCCTCTGTTAATTCTCGTAATTGATTTTTGATCCTCTGTAATTGTTCAAGCTCTTGTTTTACACGATCATTCTTACGTTTTGCTTCCTCTGCAAGTAATTTGATCTTTTGTCTAGTTTCTACTAATTCTTCATAAACATGTTTTACATCCTTATCTTCTGGAAAATCTAGAAATTCTCGTTCTAAGGTTGCAAGTTTCATTTCCCATCGTTGGGATTCCTGTATCATTCGAATTTTCTCTTCTTCTAGTGCACTGATTTTCTCTTCAATTCGTTGAATCACTTGTAACCGATATTGTTTTCGAGCTTCTTTGCCAATATAGATTGCCTGTGACTGATCAGGGGCATGTCCTTCAATCAGTCCAATCTGATAACGACCCTCTTCATTAATCGAAATGAGAGAATCAGCCTTTTCATCGATAACAATACTTCTTAATACATGATCAATATCCTTTCCTGTTACCTCAATTCCCTCAACCGGTGTTGGATAAAGAAGATCTGCTAACGTATAGCCAAAAAATTGTGGGTTTGGCCGAATGATTCGATCATGAACGAGTTCTACTGAATAAGATTCAGGAATAATCAATGCATCCAATAGACCCATCTCTGTAATCGCTGCTTCAATTCGTTCTCGTTGCGTTATTGACACCTCGTCATGAAACTCTACCGCCGAGTAAAAAGGAAGGTGAGGGATATTTTGTTTCATAAGTTGTTGTCTAGCTTCTACTGTTTCGTAATGTCTTTCTGGTTCTGGATCTTTCTTTTCCTTCCATTCTTTTAATTCTATTTTCTTCTGTTCTATTTCTTTTTGCTTTGTTTCGATTCTTTGTTGTAATTGAATGCTCTCTTTTTGGAGAACTTGATAGACTTCACGATATCGTTTTTCAATAGGAGCCTTAATTTCTTCTAAAGGATATTCGTCATAGATTTGGCCAATTCGAGAGGCCACCATTTGCACATCCTTATCTGACAAATCCAGCTGTTTATTTTGCTGTTGCCATATATGGAAAGCTTCTAAATAACGCTCTCTCTCCTCTTCAAAATATTGCTCCCATTTCCGTTCATTACTCCGCTGATCATCAAGATCTTTATTAACCTCTCCTAACTCTTTTTCTAATTCTTGATAACGTTTTTTGATGATCGAATGCTCCCTAAGAATTTTAAGAATTTCATCTAGTTTTCCTTGATAATCATGAACTTCTTTCTTCCATAAATCAAATTGATAAACCCCTTGGTAATTTCGTTTAAATTCTGGAGCGGCAATCTGATGATTGAAAAAGGCTGCCTCTTCCGCCAGAAACTCCAATTCCTCAAGCGATTCCTGGATCAGGCGATCTGCTTTTTCCTCTTTTTCTGCTTCTATCCGTATTTTATCTTTTAACTCTCTTTCTTTACGCTTTTTTTCTTCTAGGGTTTGTTCCTTTTGCTTTCTTTTGAATTCTATCTGTTTTTCTGCTATTAGTAATTCTTGTTTTTTCTCTTCAGCTTTAAATACATCATGATCTCGTAATTGCTTTTCTTCATCCTTTAGAACTTCTTCTTCTCGCTCAAGTTGTTCCAAATTCCTACTCTGCAAATCCAATTCAGCTTTTAACTCACTCATTCTACGCTGCAATTCTGCTTTCTTTTTGCGTACATTTTCCTGCTCTCGATGAGCCACCAATACGCCATTTGCTTTTTCTACTAGAACAAATTGGTTATATTGATCATATTCTTTACATAAGCGTTTCAAGGATCTTTGGTCTCGAATTAGTTGATCTAATTGTTGCTTGGTTTGATCCATATTTTCGATTGTATCAGATAATGGACGTAATTCTTCATCAGATAGGGCTGGTAAAGATTCATTCAAGATATCATAAATGACAGTTGGCTTAAATTCTTTGGATAATTTGGGACTACGCAATTGAATGAGTAACTTAATCAATTCATCATACGCATCTAATGTTTCAAAACCAAATATATATTTATTTACCAACTCCATATATTCTCTTTGTGTACGAACCACCTTACCACCGTTCTCTAATCTATTTTCTAATTCTCTTCTTGTCAGTGGAATCTTCTCTCCAGCTTCTAGCTTATACAGGAGTATATCCTGTCCGATTCGGCGGTTATCATAGATCACAAATCCCCAGAATTCCATGTTACTTTGTCTTTTAGCCCGTAAGCCAATTCCAGTTGTCAAGTATTGCTCCGTATCCTGACGCTTATATTCAAGATATAAGTATCCTGTTCTCTCATCGCGATCAACGATCCCTTTTTCACCAAGAAGGTAATCCTCCATCTTTCTTGCTTTCGAGCCAAATGGGTCTAAACGGTCGGGACTTTTCTTTCCGTCTAATAATACAGGGAGTAAACTTTGCATGGTGACGGATTTCCCAGATCCATTACTTCCTCTTAAAAGTAATCTACCTCCCGAAAATTGAAACTCTTCCTCGTCGTAATACCAAAAATTAAGTAAACCTGCACGATGAAGTTGCCATTTATTCCCCTTCACTTTCTCCTACCTCCTCATTTCCGTTAAAATCATCTGGATAACGCCCAATCATTCGCACTAATGCTGGTAAAAGTATGACTGCCCCTGTATCCAATTCTCTTCTAGCCAATTTCCAATCCTCTAAAAGCTGAAATAATTTTATTGTGGTTTCTTGAATAGAGGCTTCACGGTGTTCCTTGCTCCAACCTATCCCATATTTTTCTTTGCAAAATCCTACCCATCGTTCAAAATCTAACCAAGTCAATAATAAAGAACCATCCCATTGAATTGGGATCTCATCTTCAACTTGTTGTTCCCGTACAATACTCGAAAATTGCAAAGCAACGTCCATAATTCCCTTATTATCTGGATATAAATGAAAGCGTGCTTTTCGTTCAGGTAATGTGAGCATTGCTGTATTTTTATATAATTCCAATTGAAAGGGTGTATGAGACTCAATATCTTCCCGTAATCGATTCCGATAATTCCGTAGATATTGAAAGTCAGGATCTTGTACTCCTTCACTGTAGAGTACAGGTGACAAGAATAGCTTTCGATAGATTCGATATCTCCTCATCGCTCCTGTATTCGCTTCTTCTCCCATCCACTCTACTTTCAAAATCTCTTCCATAGACTCAAACTGAAATAGGTCCTTTGGATAGGATCGCATAAAATAACGAGAGATGAGCGGAACTTCATAAAGTACTTCATGGTTTTCTGTTTGCGAGAAACCTTCAATATCTCCATCTACAGCCTTTACAATTCCTATCTCTTCAGAAAACTTGAGTACACGAACAAGAGACTTACGATGTTCATAATTGGTCCAATCGATTCCTTCCTCTCTTGGATAAATACTTAACAGGTCTTCGACAATTTCCATTAATAGAAATTGCTCATCAACGGCTTTCCCCTCTAAAAAGGCTAATACACATGCAAACAAGGCATAATCACGTGGATGTATAAACATTTGAATTCCCATCCATGGTTCTGGATCAACTGGAATTTTTTCTAATTTCGCAAAATGGCGATGCACAATGAAACGGTAACCAAATTTTTCCTGAAAATAATCCCTTAATGCATGTTCTCTCTCCCGAATCATCTGGTATTTCTCTGGATCCTTCTCACGTAGAATCCAAAATTGTTCAAATAAATCCTCTAAAACCTCTTGTGCCACTTCATCAAATATCAAATTTTGTTTCTCCATTTTTTCCACCTAATCTATGAAATAGAAAACATAATTGGGCATTCTTAACCATCCATCTTCTGACTCAAGCTGAATCATAGAATCATTCAATTGTAATAATTTAAATCGTCTACCCGTTTCTGTTTTACCGATTTGTTCTTTATTTCCCATCGCTTTTGCAATCCAATTCAAAAGGGTTTTACGTACGTATGGATCTACTATCGTTAATTGACTAAGTACAATTCGATCTTGATTCATTATTTGTTCCATCATTTTCTGTTCTGCCTCTTTTTCTAGCAAATATTGTTGAAGTGTCTCTTTTTTCTCTCGTTCTTTGTTCACAATGATTCCAGGTCTGGTTTTTTCCTTGTATTGTTTAATCCTTGGTTTTAAAGTAAAGATCGTAGGGGGTTGGTCCCAAACCTCGGAATAGATATCTTCTGTCTCTATGCCATCTGTTTGAAAATGCCTCGTATGAAAAGCACCAAAGACAACAGACGATAGTTTATGCGCTTCTTGTATATCCTGCATCTCAGCGAACCATTTCGCTAAATGAAGATAATCCTTTCGGCGACTACGGAAATTTTGACTTCTTTCTCCGATTCGCTGTGCAAATCGAGTCATCCGTCGAATAGTCTCGTTCGTCTCATTTTGCAAAAAGGAAAGTTCACTTTCACGACCATTTTCACCAAGAAACCACTTTTGTAAGCTTTGCCATTGATCAATTGATTGCTGAATTAGATCCTGTTCATTTGGTAGATTTATTAAACGAGGAATCGATAGTTGATAGGTTGCAATACGATTAGCCACATGCTCAATAAAATCAGTCTTAGTATCATGCAAAACGGATTCGATTTTAAAGGAAGACCGTTGTAACGCAGACATAAAATTCCGTAGATATTCGGTTAAAGCATCCTTAAAGGCGAGAAATGTTTCAGTCATCATGACCTCTTCAACCTTCTCACTTTTAAGATAGGCAATATAATCTGTAGCGTTTTCCGCCATTTTCCGAAATTGATCAAACATATCTTCCCACAAACGATATAATGCCTCATTATCTAGCTTGTCCACATCATATTCACGTTTGCCTTTATGAAAGGGATTTTCGTGATAAGCAGTGAGTTGATATAAGGATTCAAGCAATCGATCAAATAAGGTCTTTTCCAATGATCCACCGAAAGAATCCCCTAATTTCTCTAACCCTTGAACCATCCGTTCAATTTCAATGGTGTAGGGAGTCGCCTGATAGCGAAACTTCTTTTTCTTAAAATCCTCAATTGAATTAACTCTTCCTGTCTCTTGACGGGGAATGATATTTTTCCACTGAACTAATTGGTTCAAGTCATTTTGTAATTGTTCTTCTGTATATTCTTGAAAGTGAAAGTTTTGTTTCAAATATTCATAGATTTCCTCTGGGAATAGATAATGACGTAATCGTTCATGCTGTTGATAAAAATAACGTAGGATTGAACGGTATCGCCATGCATTATCTGTCGTTAAATAGGTAACCTCTGATATCGCTCTTAACATTTGATCATTCATAGATTTCCTCACATTTTTAAAAATTTTCTCAGTTACAGTATATCAAACAAACATAAAAAAACATCCCCATTATTCCAAGAGGGATGTTTTTACTAATTTCACTTTTTACCTATTATAAAAACCTTTTTGCGATTATTTTTTTGAAATTGCTCCATTCTTGCTTTTCTATGGTGAAGAGCTTTTTTTATAGGTATTGTTTTTACGGTTAGTGTTTTTTTTAAAATTTAAGCTAGTAATGATAGAGTATAAAACAAATTCTCTCTTTTTTTATATAAAACCTGGGCTTCTTCTACAGAAATACTTGAAAAACGAATGGTATGGCCTGGTAATGCTTGCGCTAATAAAGGTAAATCAACTGAAATAACGGTAGCAATTCTAGTATATCCACCTGTTGTTTGTCGGTCTGCCATTAAAACGATTGGATGACCGTTTGATGGAACCTGAATTCCGCCAAAGGGGATAGCATCTGAAATAATATCAGCAGTAGAAAGATGTGTAATTTGGGGACCATTTAAACGGTATCCCATTCGATCCGATTGAGATGAAATTTCAAAAGTTTGGGTTAAAAAGATCTGAATTCCTTCTTCAGTAAAATAATTAAGGTGTGGCCCTAAAATAACCCTAGCATGAATCTCACTTTTATATGTCGGAATTTCATCATAATGAAGTAACCGTCCAACATATCTTTTTTCTAGAATTCCTTTACCAAATAGAATATCATCTTTTTGTAAAGCACGACCTTTATATCCACCAATTCCGGCTTTTATATAAGTTGATTTGCTTCCCATTACGATAGGAATATCAAACCCGCCTGCAATACTCAAATAGGCTCTTGCACCTTCAACTGGGGCACCAAAAGAAAGAATTTGTCCTTTCTTTAATATAAAACTCTTCCACATGTCTATTTTTTTCCCATCAACTGTAGGAAAAAGATTACCACCACAGATAGCAAGCAACATATCATCTAACGCCTGCAAAGTGGGTCCAATTATTGAAATTTCTAAGACTGCTTCATTTCTTGGATTGCCAACCAGTAAATTGCCTATTTGCATTGAAAAAGCATCCATTACACCTGCAGCGACAATTCCATACTGTTGATAGCCTAACCGCCCTAAATCTTGAACAGTGGTGAGTAACCCAGGTTTGATTACCTTTAATAAAGGTTTAGACATTCGAGGACACTCCAAAATTTTTAATCATGATCTTTTCTTGTTTCAATTTTTCTCTTAGTGTCTTAACAAATGAAAGAGCTTGTGGTTCATCCCCATGTACACAAATGGTGTCTGCTTGAATATCAATATCTTCTCCATTTACTGCTCTTACTTTTCCCTCTTTAACCATTCGAATCACACGTTCAACAGCAAAATCAAGATCATGAATTATCGCATTTGGTTGTAAACGAGAAGTTAATGTGCCATCTGGCTGATAGGTACGATCGGCAAAAACTTCTTGGGCTACTTTCAGTCCATGTTCTACCCCTGCTTTATAAAGTTCACTACCAGCTAAAGCAAATAAAACCAACTCTTTATCTAAATCCTTCACTGCTTTAGCAATCGCCATAGCCATTTCTTTATTTTTTGATGCCATATTATATAATGCACCATGTGGTTTTACATGTTGAACACTTACTTTTTGTGAATTAGCTACACCCAATAATGCGCCTATCTGATAAATCATCATATTGTAAATTTCTTCAGGGGACATTCTTATTTCTCTTCGTCCAAAACCACTTAAATCAGGGAACCCTGGGTGTGCTCCTACCCCTACTCCTAATTCTTTCGCTTTTTTTACTGTTTTCATCATAACATTATGATCCCCAGCATGATATCCACACGCAATATTAGCAGAAGTAATATATTTTAGCACCTCGTCATCATTACCAATACGATAATTTCCATAACTTTCTCCTAAGTCACTATTTAAATCAATTGAATACATAATCCATCCCCTCTTCCTTTTTGTAAGTTTTTACTTGATAGTTCCCGTTTTCAACTGCTTTCTTTATTTCTAAATATTCATGATATGAAACGCTTACAAATCTTAAGTAATGTCCTACTGATAGGAGAATGGGACGTTCCTTTGTTTGATCATATAGCTTAAGTGGAGTGATTCCGATGATTTGCCAGCCTCCAGGTGTCTCTAACGGATAAATACCAGTCTGTTCACCAGCAATACCAACGGATCCCGCTGGAATACGGGTTCTTGGCTTCTCTTGACGCGGAGTAGCAATCTTATTTGACATACCACCCAAATATGGAAAACCAGGTACAAACCCGATCATATAAATTAAATAATCAGTACCCGTATGGATGGAAATCACTTCATCTTCAGTAAGATTATTATATTTTGCAACATAAGCTAAATCTGGTCCTGTTTCTCCGCCATAATAGGTCGGGATTTCATATATCTTTGCTGAAGGTAAATTAGTTTCTTTAATATGGTCTTTAATCTCTATTAACTTATTCAACATTTCTTTATATGCAATTAATGCAGGATTATAAAAAATAGTTAGGGAAGCATAAGTTGGAATCCATTCAATAACCCCATAGATTGGGTTTTGACTTAAACCATTTGTGAATAAACGAATCGCCTGATTAATTTCTTTAGAAATTTCATTTCCAAAAGATACTCGAATTGCTGTATCCCCTAGTGGCTGAAAATCTAGGTTCATATACTCCTTCCTCCAAAAAAAGTCTACATATTTTTATTTTACAAAATTAACATAAAGATCATAAAAAAGCAAAACATTGATAAGAAGACATTGAATAATTTGCTTCATATAATTTAATGAAAGTATTAAATAAATTACACAGGAGATAACATTTTTATTATTCCCTGTGTAAAAGAGTTACTATTTCCACAATTCAGCGATTCCTTGAAGAGATACCCACCCGATATAGGATGTAATCAATACGGCAATTGCTCCAAAAATGATCATCCAAGTTGGATGGCGATAGGTTTCTCCAACAATTTTTTTATTTCTAGAAGCTACTAATATAGATCCTAATGTTAAAGGTAAAATTAATCCATTTAAAGAACCAACGATTACCAATATTGTTACTGGCTTACCAACTAACACAAAAACTAACGTTGAGAAAATGATAAATCCCATGATGATAAAATTAGTATATTTATCAAAAAGTGCGTGGAAAGAACGTAAAAATGATACGCTTGTGTAAGCTGCACCAATTACGGAAGTAATCGCTGCAGACCAAAGAACAATACCAAAAAACTTATAGCCATAGTCACCTAAAGCGATTTGAAAGACTGATGCAGGCGGGTTGGAAGGATCCAACTTATTCCCAGCATATACCACTCCTAAAACAGCTAAAAACAGCAAAATTCTCATTAATCCAGTTACTAAGATTCCATATATCGAAGCCCTGTTTATATATGGCAGATTTTTTTCCCCAGTAATCCCAGCATCTAGCAAACGGTGTCCTCCAGCAAAAGTAATATATCCCCCTACTGTACCACCAATTAAGGTGATCATTGGCAGAAATAATATACTATAATCATCAGGAAAAATACTCTTAACAAGTGCATCTCCTACAGGTGGGTTGGAGATGAACATCACATATCCTACCATTAAAATCATAATTCCGCCAAGAATTTGAGCAATAATATCCATTGCTTTGCCTGCTTCTTTTAAGCTAAAAACAATGATAGCAAAGATGGCTGAAATTATCGCTCCAGTAGTTGGACTAACACCAAAGATAACATTTAATCCTAAACCTGCCCCAGCAACGTTTCCTATATTAAATGCTAAACCGCCTATAACGATTAAGATGGCGATTAAACTTCCTAGTCCTGGCAAGACCATATTAGCAACATCTTGCCCACGCTTTCTAGATACTGCGATGATTCTCCAAATATTTACTTGAGCCCCGATATCAATGATAATCGAGGCTAAAATTGCAAAGGCAAAATTAGCCATAAATTTTTCAGTGAAAACAGCAGTCTGAGTTAAAAACCCGGGGCCGATTGCTGATGTAGCCATAATAAAAATGGCTCCTAATATTACACTAATATTTTTTTTTGAACCCGTAGATGTGTTTGGCAGTAATGGACCATTACTCATAAATATCCTCCTTTTCAAATCTTACTTTTTAAAAATATATATGTTCCTTGTAAAAGAATATTTTTAATTACTTAATGCTTGAAGAGGTGCTGGGATTCGTCCACCACGGTAAATAAGTTTTTCAGAAGAAAAATGATTGATTTTCATAATTGGGGCACGACCTAATAAACCTCCAAATTCCACAAGTTCACCTTCAGATTTTCCTGGAACAGGGATAACGCGTACAGCAGTTGTTTTTTTGTTAATTACCCCTATAGCAGCTTCATCAGCAATAATAGCTGATAGTGTTGAAGCAGTGACATCGCCTGGTAAAGCGATCATATCTAATCCTACCGAACAAACACTTGTCATCGCTTCTAATTTTTCTAAACTTAATGCACCTTCTTCTACTGCTCGAATCATTCCGTTATCTTCACTTACAGGAATAAATGCACCACTTAGTCCCCCTACATAAGAACTAGCCATTGCACCACCTTTTTTTACCGCATCATTCATTAAAGCTAAGGCAGCAATCGTACCATGGGTTCCAGTACGTTCAAGTCCGATTTCTTCCAAAATCTCAGCTACGCTATCATTAATAGCATTCGTTGGAGCTAAAGATAAATCCATAATTCCAAAAGGAACATTTAATTTTTTTGCTACGACCCTTCCAATTAGTTCTCCTGCTCTTGTAATTTTGAATGCTGTTTTTTTAATCACTTCTGCTATCTCTCCAAGATCAGCATTTGGATAACGTTTTAAAGCATTTAAAACCACCCCAGGCCCACTAACGCCAACATTGAGTACCGCTTCGCCTTCTCCCGAACCATGAAAAGCTCCGGCCATAAAAGGGTTATCTTCAACTGGGTTACAGAAAACAACTAATTTCGCACAAGCAATCCCATCCTGGTCTGCAGTAAGTTCAGCAGCCTGCTTTATTACGTGTCCCATCAACTTCACAGCATCCATATTTATTCCGGTTTTTGTCGTTGCAACTGATACTGAGCCACAAACCCTTTGTGTAGTTGACAAAGCGACAGGTATAGATTCTATTAAGGTTTGGTCGCTTTTAGTCATACCTTTATGTACCAAGGCTGAAAAACCACCAATAAAATCAACATCTAAATCGATTGCTACTTTATCAAGAGTCTTTGCTATTTCAACTGCCTGTTCTTTTGTACAACTTCCTAATATTTCTGCTATAGGGGTGACTGAAATTCGTTTATTTATAATAGGTATGCCAAATTCCTTTTCAACTTCTTGTGCCACTTTGGTTAAATCTGTTGCAAAGGTAGTTATTTTTTTATAAATTTTCTCTTTCATTTTTTCAAAATCCGTATCATAACAATCACGAAGGTTGATTCCTAGAGTTACAGTACGAATATCGAGGTTTTCCATTTGAACCATCCTGATGGTTTCCATCATTTCAGTTAATGCTAAAGTCACTCTTGTCCCTCCTATCTTATATGCGATGCATCGCTTTAAAGATTTCGTCTAACTGTACATTAATTTTTAGGCCAAGGGCTTCTCCAAGTTTATTTAGATCTTCCCTCACTTGATCCACTTTTCCCTCTACATTAGACAAATCGACAATCATCATCATTGTAAAAAAATCTTGGAGAATCGTTTGACTAATATCCAAAATATTAATTCGATATTCTGCTAAAATACTTGTTACTTGAGCAATAATACCTATTTGATCTTTTCCAATGACACTTACTACGGCTTTTTTCTCATTCATTTATTTCACCTCAATCTAAAATTTTAATGATACCCTTTCCTAATAAACTAAAAAAAGAATATTGATATTATTATGCTTTAATGTAGTAGAGTAAGTCAATTTTTTATTTAAAACAATTTCATAATTCCTTATTTTAAAGAAGGACAGACCTACAGGATTTAGATACCTTTTAAGATACGCATAAAAGAGTGACTTATTCCGAAAAAAAACCCTTCCACTACAGAAGAGTTTTTCAACGGAACTTAAATACTAGTTACATAATTGCTGTTTCTCCCCTTATACTCTTTAATTTCCTTTAGATATTGAACAATCGCATCATGGGATTTAATCCCTAAGAACTTTCTTCGACTTCCAAGTTCCCTAAAGTCCTGCTGGCCTGCTCCAATAATTTTATAGGACTTATCAAGTTTAAGGGGTTCTCCATTTACTTCCACATATTCGATCCGATTACCTTCCCCGTTATATGGTTTGAATGCTATATAGAGTCCTGTTGATCGCAAAATATAACCGCCCATCTGTTGAAATGGATCACTAGCATAGACGGAAGTTAGATTTTTTTCTAAGATTTGTATGAGTTCTCTTCCCTCAACTTCTACTGTAAATAGTTCGGGATTAGAAGGAATAATTTGCCAGATGTCTTTCATAGTAATCGATCCTGGAAGAACTGGAACACCATAACGCCATCCATGAGAAAAAGAAATATCTGCATTAATGTGATGCATATAGGCATCTGTAATGAAGTGGTCCATCGGAGTCTCTAATAAGAACATTCGATGAAGTGGTATGGTTGTCTTGCCAACGACATTCTCTTGCAGGTTTTGATAAGGAATGATAGCTTGATCAACCAGCTCTTTTATAAGAGGATCTTCCTCAAATTGATCTGTAAGCAAGGGAATAAGTTGATGAGTATAGTCGATGATTTTCCCATTTGAAATTTTCAAATCCAATTGCCCTAGGAAAGATGCATGAGAACCAGATTGGATAATTAATGTATTGTTAATTTTCATTGGCCGTTTAATCCGGTCATGGCTATGACCACTTAAGATCACATCAATACCAGTTACTAGTGTCGCTAATTTTTGAGATAATGGTAGGCCAATATGCTCGATTAAAATAACCAAGTCTACTTTCTCTTTTGTACGTAGATGCTCGATATATTTAGGCAACACCTCTAATCCTAAAGTGAATGAGAGACCTTCCGAAAAAGACGGGGGCATCGTCTGATCTTCATATGGAAAGGTGAGACCAATCATTCCTACCTTTAATCCTTGCATCTCTTTCACAATATATGGTAGAAAAAGAGGGATTCCATGTACCGAATCAAATACATTACAAGCGATCGTGGAAAATGGGAGACGGTTCGCTAAATTTTGCAATTGTTTAGGACCATAGGCATAATCCCAGTTCCCGGGAACCCATGCATCAAGACCAAGATTGGATACTACAGGAATCAAAGTCTCACCTTTCGATAACAATGCTGGGCCTGTTCCATGAAACAGATCTCCATTATCGATAAAGAGAAGATTGGGGTTTTTTTCTCTTTGTTGTTTCACATATTGGGCAATCCGTGCAAAACCACCTGTCATATCATAACGGATTTCACGGCCATAAAAACCTTCCCAATGTGGTTCAATATGACTATGGCTATCATTTTGTTGGATAATGGTTAATTGTACTATCATTCACTCCACTCCTTTCCTCTTTAGGATAACCAAGAGGACTGGCACTATATACTTCTTAACCTTTTTCCATTCTTCTTATCCACGCTTCCATGGCAATAATCTTCGATGTCAGCTCATTGACCGTATAAATAAGAGGAACAATGATTGCCTATGAACCATAGGAACCCAGTCAAACTCTACTCCATAAAAATGGTAACGAAAGGTTAACTCATGAAGACCGAGATCATTTACGTATGGATCTTGTCCAATGTATGGATCAAATTGATGGAAGAACTGTAATGTCCTTTGAATCGTTTTATTGCGATTTTCTTCATCAGAGATAAATTCCTCTCCTACAATTTCTAGAACTAGCGCCTCAAGTCCTTCATTTTCTCCTACTTTCCCAAAACGCTGAAAGGTAGGAAGCGTATTTTGTAAGTTCTTTTCTAATGAGAGTGATTCATCCCATTCATAGGAACCCCAAACTTTCTTCAACGATTCATAAGGTGTTCCTTTCGTCAGTTCACGAAAATGATCGAGGGAAGGTTCAGTCGTTGGATCGTGAGTGATGTCAAACCGATTCTTATCTCGCACAACATCACGGTCTAATATTTGATTTACATAGGTGAAAAGCGGGATATTATTGAGATTTGCCAGCGCAATCAGATCAATGTTGAATTTAGCAATCTCTTCACCCAATCTTCGTTTCTTCTCTGTCGGTTTCTTTTTCTTATCTCCCTCATAATGATTGAGAATTCTAGCGATCTGTCCAGCCCTTATCATTAGTTTCATTAGACCTTCTTTTTTATTATTTATTGATGAAATACCATGATACAGTTCATCGATATGAATTGGGTATCCCATTAATGATAATTCTTCATTCAGATCCGTACAATACTGATTCCCTACTGAAACGGTAATGATAAATAAATCCGCAAGCTCACCACCTAATTCTTCTCTATCACTCTCCGATGTCATTATGAGCTCACTTAACTCACCTAATTCTTCAATAACTCTAGCCAACCCTGAAAGTGGTCGCCAATAACCACCTAATTCTCGTACCGTTTTATCTACTTTTTGTTGATAATCTCGAATGGTTTGACTCATTATTCTTTTCCCCTTTTGAACAGGTTTTTCATTTGTTCAAATTGCATATTCATTACACATGATCTTTTGAATATCTTCCATTAATTTTGGTATCAATTTTTCCTGATAACCGGCTTTCCGTTTCATGGCAATCTGTTTTTTCAATGTCAGTAATTCATCCAAAGTAATCGTATCCAATTTCTTTAGCCGTGCATCCGATAATTCGATATTAAATATTGCTTCAAGATATTCTTCTATTTCAAATCGCCATAGTTGTACATATTCAGGGTAACGTACCTTAAGCCTTTGTGCCATTTGTAAACCTTCTGGATCATAATCACCTGAATAATAAATTTTCGTTCTATTTTGTACTAAGTGATCAAGTAAGATTAAAGTAGCTAGTTTGAATTGGCCATGAGTACAAATGATCGGCGCACTCTCTTAATGCAGGATAAAGAATAACTGCTCCAGTGTCTTGTTCTTTTCTAGCTAGTTTCCAATCTTTGAGTAGTCGAAACAATTCAGATGCCGTATCTTTAACAGTAGCTTCGCGATGTTCCTTGCTCCATCCGTAGCCAAACTGTTCTTTACAAAGTCCTACCCACCTTTCAAAATCGAGCAAAGTTAAAAGTAATGTCCCATTCCACTGATATGGGATATCTTCCATTCTTTGCTGTTCTCTAACAATACTTGCAAATTGTAAAGCAATATCCATAATTCCCTTATTATCTGGGAAGAGAGTAAAGCGTGCCCTTCTTTCAGGCAAGGTTATCATCGCTGTATTTTTGTACAATTTAAATTGAAAAGGAGTATGTTTTTCAATATCTTCTCGCAAACGATTTCGATAATTGCGCAGATACAAAAAGTCAGGATCCTGTACACCTTCACTATACATCACCGGGGATAAAAATAGTTTTCGATAGATTCGATGTCTTCTTGTCGCTCCTGTATTCTCTTCTTCCTTCATCCATTCTACTTTTAAAATCTCATCTATCGACTCAAATTGAAATAGATCCTTTGGATAAGAACGCATAAAATATCGGGAGACCAGTGGTACTTCCACATTTACAATCCCAATTTCCTGAGCGAAGCGCAACAAACGAACTAAAGATTTGCGATGTTCGTAATTGGTCCAGTCTAAACCATCTTCTCCTGGATAAATCCTTGCAGATCTTCTACAATCTCTGTTAGTAAAAATAGTTCATCGATCGCTTTTCCTTCTAAGAATGCTAACACACAAGAAAAAGCTGAATCATTGAATCATCCAATTGGAATAATTTAAAACGTCTGCCTGTCTCCGTTTTCCCAATCTGCTCTTTATTCCCATTGCTTTTCCGATTCAGTTCAAAATTGTTTTTCTTACATAGGGATCAACCCTCTTCAGTTGGCTGATTACAATTTGCTTTTGCTCGATGATTTGCTCTAACATCTCTTCTACTTTCATGAAAGGGATGTTTGTGATAAGCCGTTAGTTGAAATAAGAATTCAAGTAAGCGATCAAACAAGGTTCTTTCTAAAGAACCTCCAAAAGAGTCTCTCAATTTCGATCGTATAAGGAGTTGCCTGATAACGAAACTTTTTTTCTTGAAATCTTCAATGCTTGATACTGTTCCTGATTCCTGCCGAGGAATGAGGTTTTTCCATTGAACCAATTGGTTTAAATCATTTTGCAACTGTTCTTCTGTATATTCTTGAAAATGGAGACTTTGTTGCAAATATTCATAGATTTCCTCTCATTTTCAGGTATTTTTCATAGTTTTAGTATATCAAACCAAAATAAAAAAACACCCCTTATTTTCTAGAGGGATGTTTGTACATTTTTCATTTAATCTAAGGATGGTTGGTTTTAAGGCGTTTCTACCTCCATTTGTTTTTTCGTTTCCTGTAGCTCTTGTTGCAATCGGTCGTTTTCCTTTTATAACATTTTTACTTTTCTTGTCATTTTGAGATATTTCATCGAAGATAGTATATACATTAGCAATGCTCCTATAAAAATTGAAAAAATAATCACTCGTGTTTGCATACAATCACCCTCCTTATTCTTCTGTTATTACATTTTATTCGCTATTGGATTGTTTTTCCCTGCTTGTGTCCATGAAACTATGCTAGGATCATCTACTATTTTAAAAATATTACTTAGAGAAACATCAAAGTGAACTAAGCATTTTTTTAATTTTTTGTGCAATTTTTTCAGCCATCAATGGCGGGACAGCATTTCCAATCTGAGTAAATATAGCTGTTCTAGGACCTTCAAAGTAGAAGTTATCAGGAAAAGACTGTATTCTAGCAACTTCCCTTACAGTTAATGACCTCAATTGATAAATATCTGGATGTATATAATAATGGCCATCTTTTGATATATGTGCAACAACAGTATGAGAATAAGGTAAATTTGAAGCAACCACTTTAAATCTATCCAAAAAAGATTCTAAATTATTATGAGTGATTAAATGATCAGGTAAATCCGTGTATTTTAGTCTTCTTTTTTCCTTATTCCACATTTCAATAGCAATTCTATAGATTTCTCTATCTCTATCGTTATGCGCTCTACTTATATGTTGGGTTAATACATCAGACTTACCCCTTATACCACTTACTTCCAAATATTTTGTTGGAGGACTTAGATATTCTCCATATTCTATTTTCTCACTTGGTTTTAAAGGTGGTAGATCTATTAATATATCTTTAACCATTACATTATTATGGTTAATTTTTTCGAAATCTGGATATTCTAAATTTAATTCTTTACGCCATCCTATTAAAATTACCCTTTTTCTTTGTTGTAAAACCCCAAAATCAAATGAATTTAATGTCTTTGCTTCGATTTCGTAATTTGCTTCTGACATATATTTTTGAACGTCTTTAAATAATTCGCCTCTACCTGCGGATAAAATACCAGGCACATTTTCGAATACAAACATTTTAGGTTTAAATCGTTTTAGAAATTTAACATATTGTTTATAAAGATGATTTCTTGGATCATGTTCTTTTCCATATGGATCTCTAGCTCTACCAACCAATGAATATGCTTGACATGGTGGTCCTCCAATAATTACATCAACTTCTTCTCCAGTTGACTCTTTTAATTTTTGGTCTATTATTTCAAAAATAGAATTAATGGTAGAATCACTAATCTCTATATTTAATACGGTATCATTGATTTCTTCAGGAATGTAAGAATAGAACTCTTCTCTACTCATCTTTCCAGTAATATAGTCATAATAAATCTGCAATTTATTCTTTTCTCTAAGATAATGATAACCCATTCTTGTTTTTAGGGTCATTGAAGCATATTTGTCCATTTCTATATGAGCTATAGGTTTAAATCCTTTCCGAATAAATCCCTCCGATAAACCTCCTGCTCCAGCGAATAAATCTATAATATTCATATTAATCCCCTATCAATAAAGAAATATTAATCTTTAAATTCTTGATTGATAAATCCTAATTTTTGATCTTCAGGCAATCCTATTACTAACCCCCTGTCCAAAAACCAATTAAACACCTCGCAACTAGTTTCTGGCAATAAAGAACAGAAATGACATGCTGCTAGATTCATTGAATGTATTCCCTGACCTTTACTATCAAAACAAATAGGATCGTTTGAGCACCATTCTGCTTTTTCTAAAGCTCTTTGAACAATCGAAGGAAAAATATCAGGTTTTCCTAATCTTACTAGCCCTCCTAATGTTCCTTCCGAATCTCCACTGGCCGTATAAATTAGTACACCTTTCATATTAGGTTGATTATCTGTTTCATTACAATAAATTTTTTCCCTTAATGAAGCACTTCCGTATCCTGCTGAAAAACTTAACTCTCTAATCAACAAATGTGCAAGTGTATGAAGAAAAATAAATTCAGCTGTAATATTTCTTTCTTCGAAGCCATGTTTAGAAACCAAGTCTTGATATTTTTCATTTATAGATTTAACTCTCTCTCTTACACTTTTAAATTCCGACCATTTCTTTAAATAAGATTCTTTTATAGTAAAGAATATCCCCTCTCCTTTTACCTCCATAGCAGGATACCAATTTGTAGTTGTTTTTTTAACATATACCAATTTAGCTTTTTTACTATTATCTTCCTCGTCTGCAAAATCGTCATAAAAATTCTTTTGTTCAGGTGGCGAAACCCTAGTAAAACCTATAAGAGTACGTACTTCCCTTAATTTTTTAACAAGAACTATATTTTCTAACCAAGGAATTTTATAATCGTGTACGTCCATTTTTTCCGTTTTAAAATTAGGATCTTGTCTTACTTGATTTAAAAAAGCATCATATTCTTGATAACGAAATTGAAAATAATCTATTTTTTCATCATCTGCCGTTAGTAAATGTCGTTGTTGTAGGATTAAATTTCTAATTAACGTTTCATCAATTTCGGTTTTTTTTGCTATTCGTTTAGTAAAAAGTTCAAAATCTTCGTTGAATTGTTCATCAGATAAAGTTGGATTCGTAATATAATTCCAGTCATTGAGATGTTCTAATTTCCTTATATATTCATTTTCTTTTGAGGGTATATAAATTGAACTAATGATTTTTGGAAAATATACGTTAGAACCTCCACGATGTGCAATTATCAACTTCACACTTTCGCCATCACATTCATCTTTCTTTCGTTCTAAATCCCAAGGTCTATTACCAGAACATTTTATACCAATTCTTCCTAAAATGTCTTTATCAAACGCATGTTTCATATTCGTTTTTTTTCCACATGTTTTACAAGATAATTGGATACCTTCTAACCCTGAGGAACTTCCTGCAGTTTTAATTTCTAATCTAGGGTTATCACATTTTTTCTCTCTGTGGACCCACTCAACCTATGGAAAATCATCAATATGACCTTGTTCACAAATTACAATAAATCTAGATGGTATTAAAGTTAAATTACAGCTCGGACAGGTAGGAACTTCCCAATCTTTATTGTATTTTTTAACGTAAGATTTTCTCCATTCACCAAGTTTTTTAAGTTCCCTACAACTGATGCAAAAATGCCATTTTGGGAAACGAACATAAGGGATAGGGTTATTGGAAGGTGGTAACCTAAAATGATCAACTTTTAAAATCTTTTCTAATCTTGTATCATGAATTTTTTCCCCTTTATTCCCCCATTCCTCAATATTACAACCCATTAATGATTGATCAGGAAAATCTACGATTGCCCCAACCCCAAAATTTGTTACCATTTGGTTTCTTCTTAAGGAAGAGAATTTTTTTCTAGTTATTTTCATCTTCAATCACCTCTATATGGGCTTCGGAGTCAACGTTCCTTAATGACCTTAATGTTGCATAATGTTGATTAAAAAGTCTCTCTTCACCATATGTGTACATTAATGATTGCTTATTTGTTTTATCGGTGTAATAAACTAGATCATTTTCTTGTCGTATCTTATCCCAATCATTTACAATTTCTTTTAAATATTCTTTTACAGTTTGATATTCTTGTTTGTCTATTTCTTCCACCCTTTTTAATATAAAATCTTTAATTTTTTCCAATTCCGGCATATTTTTATCAAACCTTGCCGCATCATTATTGTCTTTTAAATCTGTTAGGTGTCTTACCAATGATATAAGTAACGCATGTATTCCCCTTTGAACTGATGGTTCAGAAAAGGGGGTTACGCTAGTAGGTTCAACAAACTTATAAAAAGATTGATGGTAAAATACAAAATGTTCAAAATGGGATCTATCTCTCGGTCTAGCCCCATCATAAAGGCTAAAAATAATTCCAGGATAAGTTCTACCTACCCTACTACTTGCTTGTATATATTCTGAAGTTGTTTTTGGTTGTCCTACGATTACCATTAAACCAAGGCGACTTACATCAATGCCAACAGAGATCATATTACTAGCTAGCAAAACATCAATTGTCTTCTTCTCAATATTACTTAATGTAATATTTAATTGTTCTAATATTTTTGGA
This sequence comes from Tepidibacillus infernus, assembly GCF_048898065.1. Lineage (NCBI taxonomy): Bacteria > Bacillati > Bacillota > Bacilli > Caryophanales > Bacillaceae > Tepidibacillus > Tepidibacillus infernus. The sequence continues at coordinate 172,188 of NZ_JBLWFI010000001.1, read as the reverse complement.
ATCTTATCCGAGGGTATTCGACTCGTTAATTCTTTACTGTTAGATACCTTTCGTATTTTTTGATCCTGTTTTCTCCTAAATATTCTTCCAATATGATCCTTCACGTCATCTTGTATTAATGTTTTTGCTTTTCCAAGTTCTCTAATACTATTGAAATATGCTAATAATGTCCAGAACTTATCTTTGATCTCATTATCAAAGTCCAATCTTTCAACTGATTGCAATAAACTTGCTAAAAGTCTAATTTCAGTTGTTGTTTGGGTTTTTCCTGAAGACATTATACCAACATATAATCTTCCTAGTTTCGTTTCGGAAACTCTAGCAAAAAAAGAATCGTCTGCAACAACCCCTTGAGGAGGAAAAATTTGAACATCTCTATTATATAAATTTTTAATTTGTTCTTTAGCTTTTCTTATTGTTGCTGTTGAAGAAATGATTTTAGGTTTAACGCCTTTATGTGAACATAGCATATCAATAGCTGTTTCATATAATCCTACTAATGTGCCAAGTGGCCCCGAAATCAAATGAAGTTCGTCTTGAATAATTAATTCAGGCGCAGTATTTTTAGAATCAACAGCAAATATACTTGAGACATTCTCATTCCACGGCAAGTTAGCAAATTTATCCACAGTACTGAACAATAAAGTAGGTGGCTCGTTGTATATATCTTCATCAACAACTCGAATTGGAAGCTCATCATGAAAAGGACATGCAGGTTCTGTACATAAAATCACAAATCTCTTTTTCCTTCTTAAATTACTTATCCTGTATCCAAGGCGAGATGTAGGTTTATTTTTTTCTTTGATTAATGATGTTTTACACCAAGGACAAGACAATACTTGAAAAGGATTTTCAGCATATATATTTTTTTCCAATTCTTTTAGTTTATTATCTGCTTCAACTAAGCTATTAGGGGTGGAAGCACTACCAATCCATAATCCAATACTAATTTTATCCTTTCCTAATAATTTAGGATTTTCTTGTCTAATCAACTCACAGGCTAAAATCAGCGTGCTTGCTCTTTCAAATTGTTGTGCAGTAAGAAGACGAAGAGTATATCTCATAATTACCGTAACGCCACTGTTATTCGTTTTTGTAAGGCGTCTATGAAAAATGGTAAAAGCAGTAACTCCCAAATAAGCTTCTGTTTTTCCCCCTCCAGTAGGGAACCATATTAAATCAACTACTTCTCTATCTTTTGAATTTGGATCTACAATTGATTCTAATGTTAAGAGTAAAAAACCTAATTGAAAAGGTCTCCAACTTGCTTTGTAGTCTATACATTTATAATCAGGAAATGTTATTTCACCCTCTTCAGGATATCTTAAACTAAACATCTTTTGATCAGTATGGATCCTTTGCATATACATTGCTCTATTAGCAAGTTGAAAAGCTTTAAACACTTCATCGTTATTTTTTAATAAATCAATTCCAGATTCGATTCTTTCTAAAGTTACTTTTATTTGTTTGATATGTCGATGTGATACTTCTAAATATTGATCAGGTAATTCAGCAACTTCCTTATCAAGGCTATGAATCCAAGCAGCATATTTGTTTTTAAATCCAATTAATTTTTCAATGATTTGCTTTTTATCAAATTCGCTTAAATCGGATAAATTTTTCATGGATAAAATAGATTTATCATCTTCGTCCAATCGATCATCAAGATCAAAGTCCATTTGCGGAACTTCATATATTGGTAAATATGTTGAATTTAAAATTATTTCTGAATCAGAGTTATCCCAAATAACCGAGCATCCATGGCCAATAGCATAACTTTTCTTATCTTTGTAAAGCATTTCTAAACTTTCTTCTTCATCATCTTTTAGGTCTAATTCTTTTTCATGATATGGTATGATTCCCTTTGATCTAACTTCAATTTTACTTTGAAAATAACACTTTAATGTTTGGTTAGAAGACCCTTCATTGTTATTTATCAAGACGACAGTTACTAAACTACGATTTAATTCTTTTTCTTCTTTTCTTCTAATCACTAGATTTAATCCATCTTCGATAGGTATTGTATCGATATTTTTATTTAAATCTCTTAAATCTATTGTCATCTGATCTGGTTCAACAGGTATCCTTAGATATCCATTTTTCCCCTGATAAAAAAGTGTATATAAATATTTTTTAACCAGATCATTATCATTTATTTCATTGATCAAATTTCTAAATTTATCCAAATCAATCAATCTATCATTTCTAAATTTTAAATAATTATCTTCGAGAGTAACAAAATTGCTTATTTTGTTATTTTCAATGGATATAAAGTTATCTTTGAAATTAATTTTGCATTCATTCACTTCTACTTTTCGGTATTTGGCAGTGGATGTCTTTATTTTTAATACTGGGTTATCAAGTGAAATGTAGAAACTAAATCCTAATGCGGAAGGACTATATAGGTTTGCCGCGGTAATATGAGAATCTAGTAACTCATCTTCATCACTTTCGGAAATATATGCTTCACCGGTATAATTGATTTCTTCTTTTACATCTAGTTTTGATTCTTTTGGATACAGTATCCCCACGGTATACCTTTTTAACGGATCTTCTGTTAAAATCTCATTATTTATTTCACCTGATATTTCTTCAGAACCAGGTCCAACCAGTTCTTTTTCTATCTCTTCTAATAATCTATTTCGAAAATCAATATATAACTCCATAGAAAAATCACCCTTAAATCTTGAAATTTTTGCTCATGCCTTAAAGACTTTGATTTACGATATCAATTCAATTTGAAATTAATTTATTTATTAAATAACTAGGAACATCTCTATAGTCACTTGAAATATAAGATATTTCAACTTGAAAGAACCTTTTTTTAATATCATCAGTCATTTTTCGTATTATTGTATTCCCAACATAATTAGAATTAAATACTGAGTTGACTGCAAAATCCTCAATTCGGGATCTAATTTTTTGGTGTAATTTTTTCTTTTTCTCTGCACTTGCAATAATTTTATCTACATTATTTAATATTTTTTCGTCCTGAAGCAATTTTCCAATTGCAATAATGGCATCCTGTCTAGGAGCATACATTTTTTTATCATTAAACCAACGTTTTATCGTATGTATTGTTCTTTTACATCCGAATGCTTTCAATTCTTTTCTAAGATTTTCTAAAGAAATCCCATTCTTTTTCTGATATATTAATAGTTTTTTTCTCCAATAATCAGCTCTATTACTTATCTTTTTATAATTTTCTGCCCATGAATTATCTGATTCAAATTTCAATGATAAATATTTTTCAAGTAAATGATCATCGGGATCATTTAAGAAACCGATCTCGTCACCGATTTCTAATAATTCTATTGTTCTATTTTCAATTTTTTCTTCATTTCTATTGATTAAATGACAATGATATTTTTCAGTTAAGAAAGCATAATAGCCTTCTATAAACTCAACATATAATGCTTTATGTCTCTTTGCTTCTTCTTCATTGTAATTTTTCTTAATTTGTTCATTTAAAATTGAATTAACTGACGATTCTTTAGAGTAATCCTTTGTTTGTTCATAATCATAATCTATTGGTGTTTTAAAATCTTCAATTAACTCAGGAAATTTAAATTCTTGTTTTTCTATATAACTATGTTTATTTAATTCACTTAAGTATACATTTTTAAATAATTTTATCTCATCAGGATAAAGAAAATAATAAATTGTATCTGTTTTGCCATTAACCCATAAATCTTCAATCGATTTTCTAGGATAAAAAGTTAAAAGTATGGCATCAAAAATATTATTATTATCACGTACATATTCTTTAAATGTAAAAAAAGAAATTCTATGTTTAGTCCTTGAACATAAATTTTGAATTATTAAAACTTCTTTTTTTCTCTTTGTAACTATAGCTATTCTTTTATCTTTATTTACATAAAGATTACAAATATCCAAAATTTTCATTCTTTTTATTAAAGATAATTCTCTAAAGGCCTCTGAATAAATGAGTTTCACAATAAGTTCCAGAATCTTTTCTAAACTTACTTGTTGCTTTTTATTACAGTAGTCTTTTAATTTTTCATATGTAGCCTTAATGCTTAAAAATAAAGAATCAAAATAAGAATCTATAAATTCTTCATCATAAAAATCAGGTGCAGATCTTAGATGAAAAAGAATAGAATAAGTTAGGTTGTTAAGATCTGATAAAAACTTATTTTCATAAATACTTTTACCTAAATATTCTAAGTTCAACTTAATTTTTTCTTCATAATAAATGTATTCTTTTAAAAAAGTTATTTCATTGATTGATGGCGTTAAGATAAAGTGTTTTAGATTTTGAAGATTAGATATGTAAATCTTATGATAGGAGTATTCATTTTGTGACGAATATGATGTTGTACTACTTGATTGTCTATTTCTAATATTTATTATATCTGGATAAAATTTTTTTACTTTAAAATCATAATTTTTCAATAAATTAACTTTTTCCTGGTTCTCTAACCAATCTAGAAAAAGAATATTTCCCACTTTTTCATCAGATAAAAGTCGCTCAAATAAGGATTGTTGGCCTTCAATAGTTTTAATCTGATCAATTATTAATGTATGAATTTTGTTTTGCTTTTTCATTGTAAGAACGTTTTCCAAGTAAGGTGTGAGTTTTAAAATAGGTTCTCTTTGAAATATATCATTAATCAAATTCATTCCATTTTCCGGTTCGGTATAATATTTTGTAGGAAATAGAGTTGGAAATGGAACATCTTCTAAAAACAATTTTTCCAATAATTCTTTTACTTTTTTAGAACCTATATAAATTACTATTTTTTCCGGTTCGAAAAATGGACTTAATAGATTATCAACTTGAAAGATTTTTGATAAAGTAAGAAAAACCGGGCATAGCCCGGTCCTTTTTATTTTGGTGATTTAATATCACTTAGTCGATATTCTTTACCTTGTAACCCTTTATAATATTCAGGGTACATTTCTCCCCCACACTCTTCACAAGTAAACATAGGTGGAACCGAAAGGTCTCCATCATCCATTGCGTCAAAATCTTGCACAACTCTTAAAGGTATTTCTTCTACTAATTCACACTGCAAGCAATGGTAAATGACCATTTGCTGCTTTTTTATTTGAGTCAAATTGTTTACTTTCTTTCGTTTTTTCCCTTTTCGCCGATGTTTGGAAACTGGTGATATAACGAATCTCTCCCTCCAAATATTTCTTTGTCATTTGATCTATTGCAAATTTTATTACTAGTATACCATCTTCAAGGCATACTTCACCCTTATATTCATAATAATTTTCACAATGAGGACATATC
>NZ_JBLWFI010000001.1:146727-166915 GCF_048898065.1 Tepidibacillus infernus | reverse complement strand
GTCTCTTCTTCCACTTGCCACTATTCTTTCCCTCCACGTCTGACGACGTAAGGTCTTTTTAATTTTCACAATCCATTTTCTTGCTTTTTCTTGCCATACAGTGAGTATTTTTTTGCTTATTGTTTTGATTCTTCTGGAATACACCCCATAATGACGAATCGTTTTAAATTGCTCATCTGGTATATGACGAATGAGCCGTGAAATAAATTCTTCTACACTGACTGTTTCTGTTTTTTCTTTCCCATCTGTTTTGTCATGGTATTTAAAAGTTACACATTGACCATCATATGCTTCAATCCGATTGATTCCAATTGCAGGTCGACGAATATAACGACCAATGTAGCGTAGCTGCTCTTTTATGCTCCCTTTCTGTTTTGGGGCATACACATAGAAGCCTTCACCATTTTCGGTAAACGCCTTTTGAAGTCGGGATTGTATTTTTTTCTTTTCTTTTCCTGTTAATCCTTTACGTATTAGTTTCAGTACAACAGTTTGCCATTGTTTTCGAAGCATTGTAAAGGGCAAGTAGTCATATTGTTTCCATTCCCCTTTTTTCGTCAACCCACCCATAGTCACTAACATATGAACATGTGGATTAAAGTTAATCCTTGAGCCAAAAGTATGTAATCCTGCGATGATCCCTGGCGTTACTTTGGCTTTCTTTTGAAAGAAGTCGGTTAAAAGCCTTGCGGCTTTATCCATTAAATCTTTTAATAAATGTCGATGAAGTAGAAATACATCTCGCAATCCCTCATCAATTGTAAAAATAACATGCCTATGATTAACCTGAAAAACGTCTTCTGTCAACAACCTACTCCATTCTTCACTTTCCCCAACTGAGCATGTTGTGCAAAAACGTCCTTTACAGCGATGGGGTACCTTCCGAACATCATGACATCCTTCACACACGAAAAGCTTAAATCCTTTTTTAAAGTCTCCACAATCGCGAAATTTCTCTACTTCTTTAATAACAATGGGTCTGATCTTTTTACCATATTTATTTTTGAATTTCTCCCAGTGTTGATGTTGGTCAAAGAAAATACGTTTTAATATGTTCGTCTCCATACAACAAAAATACCACAGTATCAAGGACTGTGGTAGATCAAAATTTTATACTTTCTTATCTTTTAAAAAAAGCATTATTGTCCCCTTTTTCTATTCCTTCCAGTCGGTTTAATCTTCTTGCATTCCCTTCATATTTTTGTAATCTCCATATATAACTTATTGGCATTTCATAAGAATCATTATCTTTTAAACCAAGCTTTATTTTTTCTAGTTTTCCATTTTTATTATGTATATGATCTTGTATTATAGCTAGCGATCTTGAATTAACTTTTACGTATGTTCCTATAGGAAAATAAGACTTAATCCATTCGTCAGTAGAAGTAATTTCTTTTTTATTCTGCGAAATATCATTAATCAAATTAAGAATAGTTGGTAATATAATTAAAGTTGGCGAAAAACTCGTCTTTGGAAGAAAATATACTAGTTTTTTATTGTGATTAATTTCTTTAAGTAAACCTTGAATTACATTTATATCAAAATCAGATAATTCAAATCTATTTTGTTTTTCACCATATGAGAAATTTACACTATTTAAATTAACAGACATAATCTCCCACCTTACTTCAACTTTTCACCAATAGTTGTAATCTATATAATCCATTCCCTTTTATTAATATGAATTCACTTAATCTAAAAATTTCTCCTTCTTATTTAAATTCTAAATAAAATTGATTCCTCGTATCTTCAATAACTGGGCCAGTGATATTACTTATCGTTGTTGGTGAGTAAGTAAAACCTAGAATCCTTTCGATAAATTTACCGATTTCACTATTGCTCATACCGTTTTTATACATCTTAATAATTGTTTCAATCCATCCATCTCATATTCTGAATGGTAAGGGACTTTCCGCCATCCAAATAAACCCTTCTTTCGTAAATATTTCCATTTTTCATTCGATTCATAGTTTTCTAATGAAACAAAAGTAAACAAATAAATCTTTATACCTTGTTTTATGTATTGGAAAATATGATGGATACGGTCTTCATCAATCTCTGATACAAATAGAAATATTGAATGATATGGTTTCTCCAAGCCAATCCCCTCCGCCATCACAATTCGATACAATCTGTAAAAAAACCTTCAAATTTTGCATACATTGTAACAAAGATTTTTGACAATTTATTGTCAGGGAATGGGTGTTTGGTGATATCCCTTTCATTAAACAAAAATGGCCTGCATTAGCAGACCTTAAAATAAAATCAATATTTATAACTTGTATACCACGCCGATCTATTTTTTGTAACACTACTGCCAGTTTTAGAAAAAAGAAAACGAACACCTTTTTCCTTCAAGTCTGTCATTATGGGGGTTAATTTTTCTTTGTTTCCAATCACCCATAATGATCCGCCTTCACCTCTTTTGTCGATAACTTCTAAACCTTGTTTTTCAAGAAAAGAAGCTAATTGAAAATTTATGTGATCAATTTTTCCTTCAGTAAAATTGTTTTCTTTATTCGAGTCTAGATTTAATTCTAATTGTTGAGTATTTCTGTGCACTTCTTTAACACTTATTATTTGTGGTTCTATCAAAATCATCTCATTGGATGCTACCTTTAAAAAAGATTCTTGGATCGGCTCTTCTTTTTGTTCCCGTCTTTCCTCTTGTTGAGATGGTACTGTTGAACTACCCTTTTTAGAAAGAGAATGTATTTCTTCTTCATCTTGATGTTCCCATTCATATCTTATCTCTGCTGCTCTTCGAATAATTCGATTCTTTAATTCTTCCCCATAATGAGAATGGTCCATTTCAGAATGATCAAACCCTTCTGGTGGAATCTCTAGTTCCTTCAGTTTTTCAAAAACAGAAATCATCGCTTTATCTGGATCTCTAAAGAATGCGGATCCCCTAATTCGAACAAACTTCCAACCTAATCTTTCAAGAATGGCTTGCCTGTTCATATCCTCTTCTAATTTTTCAAGAGGGTGCCAACGATCTCCATCGCATTCTATTGCTAGACGTTTTCCGCCTCCCTCAACGACAATATCGATGCGAAGTGAACCGACTTTCCACTGGGATGTAGCATGATAACCGGCACTTATCAATCTTCTTATAACCAAACGTTCAAATTCAGATTCGGCTTTCTTTTCTTGCTTTTCTAATGTAATTACAACAGCATTTGGATCTTGCATGTGTTTTATTAATCTTTTTCTTATGTCACCATCTTTTAGATCTTGTTCAGGATCTAGTGAATGAATCAACCAGACTTGGTCCCTAGCACGACTCACTGCAACATTAAATCTTTTTTTCATTCGTTCATTAGGGTCAGAGAGACGACGGATTGGGCCATCTCCTGAGGGCCCATGTACCATCGAGAGAAAAATAACATCCCGTTCATCTCCTTGAAATTGCGATGAGTTGCCAACACGAATCTTTCTTTTCTTATATTCCACTGGAGAAATATATTTGCGTAATAGTGTATCGATTTTTAATGCTTGTTCTTCTCCAATCAAGGAGATCACTCCGAATGTGGCTCCTTCATATTCTTTCTGTTCACTCGCAGCCAACAGTAACGAGACTAAATGAATCGCCTCTACTTCGTTCACTTTACCATCACTAATACCTTCAACGCGATAAGCTATAGTAGGTGGTTTAATTTTCACTTCACTTTCGTCACGTAAGGGTTCTATTTCCCCTTTGTAAGATAAGTGATTACTAAACTGAATAATGGGTTCAACGCAACGGAAATGTTCCCGAAGCTGGACCATTCCTTCAAAAGAAGTTTTAGCCAAATCATAAACTGACGTTTGGCATCATATAATTGTTTGTTTGAAATGCCGTCTAGCATCGTATCGATTAACTGCTGTGTAACGTCTAATTTTTGCCCTACCGCATCAGGACTAACCTGTTCATCATCTCCGACGACAACCACTTGTTTACCATAATATAACGCCGTTAAAGCCATGACATCCGATTGACTAGCTTCATCAATAATGACAACATCAAATTGGTTTTCTTTTGGATTAAAACTTTCAACCACTCGGCTAATGGGCATAATCCAAACAGGAACAGCAGATTGGGCAACAGCCATTTGTTTCCGAGCCTCAGCTAATAAGTAGGGAGCTCTTTTTCCAGTACCTTTCCCTACTTTTTTCATTAATGCTTTCCATCCGGCTAAGGCTTGACGTTCTGTATTCGTCGTTCTTTTTGCTTGCCCTAGCCATGCTTTTTTCTCAATTAATGTTGTTGTTATTATTCTCAATTGATTACTAAGTTGCGTTATCTCTGTTTGTAAGCCTTCTATCGATGTAGAACCTCTTAACTCAAGCTCATCATACAATTGCCTAAATATCCATGCTTTTTCAACATCTCCAGGAATTTTTCCCGAACCATGAATCTCCACTCTTTCCTTAATGGATTCAGCCCAGGCTGGAGCAAAGGATTTCAGTTTAGTTAAAAGCTTTGTCCTTAATTGATAAATCTCTGTTTTTAACTCTAGAGTTCTTAGTCGTTCATAATGGTTTCGATAATCTTTAACATTTTCAGAAGCGACTGCATGAAGTAATCCCTTGGTTACCATGGAGTCAGGAGATGCTTCCAACGATTTTTCAAGCTTTTCCTTCAGTATAGAGATAGATTTTTGGTTCTGATTATATTTAAGCTTATTAATTCTGGATTGAATCAATTGTATAGCGGAATCAATGCCTTCTTTTAACTGAATAATATCGCCATGAACATGAACTTTCTTGGGTGTTTTGGCGAGGATTGTTTCCCATTTCAATCCTATACTATTCATGTCGATCGTTAACTTTTTCCAATCTTGAGAAAACCATTCTAACCACTTTTTCATTTCAATTACATGTTGTCGGGCAAGTTTTTCTGGTTCATTTCCTAGCGATTTTGAGTCTGGGCCATTGATCGATGTTACTTGTCGATCCCATCGATTTACTAACTTATTTCTTGCAATTTTCAACTGAACTTGTTGATATAATGCTTCAAAATGCTCGATACTCTCTGGCTTATTTCCGTCAACCTTTGATTGATTGATCAATTGTTTCCAATCTTTTTTCAATAATAATTGAAGGGATCCAATTTTTTTATTCTGCTTAAGATAAGTTAAAATCTGTTCTAATGTTTGTACGATCTCATTTAATTCCATGTTTTCTGGAAGTTGTGGCCCGTATTTAATAAATGATGAATTGGCTTTTAACGAAAGCTGATACACTTCCTCGATCTCATTAAAAAACTCCAGCCAGACTTTCTTTTTATTATCTTCCTTACCCGCATCGAAAAGCGAATACGCCCATCCATCTTCTTTCAACAGGTTCTTTGCTTTTTCTAAACTCATTAACACTTTGCGTAACGCTTCCATACTCTGATTGTCGCTATTCCATAGTTCTTTTTGATCGTTGACACTCTTCATTTGTAGCTGATGCTGCTCACTAATGATTTCTTGATACTGATCAGGAGGCATCAAATCACTTGTCTTAGATAACGGCATACGCAGCTCGACTTCTTCTAATTTTGTAAGTTTCTCATTTGTTTCATATAGCAATTGTAATTCTTCAATAGATAATGGTAATGGCTCACCAAGTTTAACAGGACCTGGTATCCATTCATCCTCACTTGAATTGGCGATTTTTCTTGCAGCCTTTGAAGGATCATAGTCTTGTCCCGCAAATACAATGGGTCGGTATTCATTTAATCGTGTCTGTGTTAATTGGTGTCGTAATTCCTTTAATTTTTTAATAATCTTTTTTCTATCCGTTTCTATTTTATCCACTTCTTTTTGCAATACTTCAATATCTATTAGTGATAACCGTTCATTGATTTCATCGATGGAATTTGCTAGTTGTTCTTTACTTGAGTCATGGTCTAAGACACTCACACACAAAGATTGCAAAGGTTCTACCACTTTTTCTCTCAATACAGATAAAGCTTTTGCCGTATGACTTGTCACTAATACTTTTTTCTCTTCAGATAAAAGATGTCCAATTAAATTCGCAATCGTATGTGTCTTTCCTGTTCCAGGAGGACCCTGAACTAAAACAGACCCATACTTTTTAAGTTGAAGGGCAATTTTTAGTTGTTCTTGATTGGCTTCTTTACTAAGAAGAATACGTTCATCTTCCCCATTCACATCCAAATTAACAAAGGAAAATTCCTCGCTCTCCACTTCTTTTTTCGGATGAATCCCCACAATTCGACTTACTGCTTCTGGCACCTCTTCTCTTTGTGGTAAATCTTCCAGAATCGCTTCCAACGTTCTGGTAAATCCTAATGATCTTCTTCTGAGAAAAAATACAGGATCTCGTTTGATATATGGAATTGTTCTATCCATTAGATTCTTGTCATCTTCTACATATTTTCCGTTTGATGAAATCAGACTCACTAGTCGTTTAAAAAACTCTGTTGTTTCTAAATCGTCTAATGGTTCCCAATGTCCATTCTCCAAATCATCTAAGATACGTCGAACGGCTTGTGGATGAACCTCATCAATTTCACGAAATAACGAAGTATAAAACTCAGACGTTTGTTCAGTTTCGCGAATAGTAAACTCCGGGATATTCGGATCAAAATCAAGTTGTACTTTTCGTAGCAATACTGGATGAAATATATTGTAAGTACGCCACGTTAATACTCCATCACCTACTAAAAGCTCTACTTGTTCATATTCTCTTTCAATCCTCGCGTAAAGATCATATAGACGTTCATAAATCCTCATAGCTGTTCTTGCAGGGATTTCTAACTTTGCCCATTCTGTTCTTTTTTTCATCCATTGCTCAGATAAACGTACTCTTTCATCATCTTCATCAAATTGAATAAGAATTGGTTCTCCTTCTTCATCCATTAATTCTTTTTCTGTTTGGAATGAAACCATGTTTTCAGGTTTTTCCCATCCTGAATCTAACCATTCTTTTATTTCAGCAGAAGGTGGAGGACATTTTGTTATTTCCGGTCTACGTACTTTTACGATGAAAATATCACTTTCATTATCAATTCCGTTTTGAAAAGTGATCGTCTCATGATCAGGAAAATCATGTAACCAAAGAGTCCACAATTGTTCTGTGATTGAGCGTTTTACTGGATTTCGAATTTGATCTAGAGATTGTAAATACTTAAATACCTTCATTAACTTGTTTTTCGCTATTTCTTTTTCTTCATTGATAATCGCTTCCATAGATACCTCCGAATCATAGTTTCACTATTTTATAATGAAACTATTTCTGGAAATATTAGTAGAATTGACGATAATTCTAAATATTTCTAGTTCTATTTTATACCATTATGAGTGATATTAAATCTATGAAAGCATAAAAATAACCATCGACATACCGATGGTTATCAATCATTAAATATCCATATTGTTCAATATATTTCTTAATTTCATTAATTCTTCTTTTGTTAGCGTGATTCCCTTTCCCATCTTATCATGGTCAGGCGACCAATCTCGCAAATCATATTTAGGGGCTTTATTATTCCAACTTATTAGGTTGAGTTCTTTCGTCCAGCCTTTTGGACTTTCTGATAGAATCCCCACATTTTTAATGATATCGTACTTGATTTCAGCCATTATGAAACCTCCTAGAAAATTATCTTACGGATTACAGTTTAACTAGAAGTCACTTTCAACATAAATTGATTAACATCACTTTCCGGCCCTTCAAAGATTACGTCAGTATTCATTGCTTCGAAATGCTTTCTTGCATACTTAATCTTTGCTTGTTCCTCTGGCCGTAGGAAAGCCTCTACATCTGTTCCTTTTGTTTCTATCACAAAATAGAGTTTTTCTTCCCCATCCTTATTGATCACAGCTGCCCAATCTGGGTTATAATCTCCAATCGGTGTTTCAATCTTAAACCACCCTGGTAGTTTTACATAAACCTTTACATTCTCATCATTTTCAAAGCGTTTCGCAAAATTTGCTTCCACATCCGAATCATAGATGACATGATCAAAAGGAGATTTCTCGCTTTGAAGTGCTTTATCATTTAAATACGTTAATAGTTCTTCATTTTGGAACAACTCGACACCATAGTATGCGTCATCACCAATCTTGTAATATTTCACACCATCCCCTAATAATAGCTTCAATTCACGCTTAATCATTTTGGTAACGACTTCAATGAACTTTTGGGGATTGTTCTTAAAATCTTCAAGTCGTTTGCTCCCCGTTAAAATTTCAACAATGGTTCGTCTGGTTAAGTTTGTGCGATTCTGCAATTCAGTGATAATATCTGGTAAAGGATGTTGAACCATTACATAATCTTCAAATCGTTCACTCACTATCGAACCTTGTATACCGGTCGTACGATCTAGTTTCGAAATTCCATCTTTTCGACTTAGAATTCTTACTTTTTCGATTCGATCCATCTTCTGAATACTTTCAATCGCTTTATTAATTAATTCACTACTATCGAAATCAATGGTAAACACGGTTTTGTATTTGATTTTGTCCCATAGCTCTAGGAATTCTCTACTGTCGATTATGGCTTTATTTAATTTTACTGTTTTCTTTTTACTAGCATCCTTAATGGGTAAACGGTTTGTAATGTGTTTCAATTCTTTCACAATCGCCGATCTCCAAGGGGAGAACTCTTCAGGAAGGTGAAGTTCATAGTTTTCTATCGCTTCTTTAAGAACTTGTGTGGCCTTATCTTTCTTACCGATGTACTCGTTGGACTTCAAACTATTATATAATCTCTCAGATAATTCATACCCCATAGCCACTGGTTCATCGGTGGTTTCGTCAATATAAGCTAACTTAGCAAACATATGCTTCTCGATCTTTCCAAATGTAATTCCCGTTTGTTCTTCCATTTCAGTTTGTAAATTAGCCACAAAATCTTCATAAGATTCATTGGCCATCACCGTTAATGTATTCACATGATAGTCTTGTACTCGTTCTCCTTTTTGATTTACCGCTAAGCGAAGACCACGGCCAATCTCTTGTCTACGACTTACATAGGTTCCAGCGGAATCTTTTAAGGTACAGATTTGGAATACATTTGGGTTATCCCAACCTTCACGTAATGCAGAATGGGAAAAAATAAAACGAAGGGGTTCGTCTAGACTCAACAATCGTTCCTTTTCCTTCATGATCAGACTATATACATCTGTATCTGCTTGTGTGTTTCCATTTGTATCCTTTAACTTTCCCTTTTTATCTTGCGCAAAATAACCATTGTGAATCTTTTCTATATCCATATCACCATCTATATCATTGAATAATGTACGATATTTTGGCTTCTGAATAAGCTTTTTGTATTCTTCTTCAAACATAACGGCATACTTACCTTTTATTGGATTCCCCTCTTTATCATAATCACGATAGTTTGCAACCTTATCAATAAAAAATAGGCTTAATACTTTAATTCCACGAGGATTTAAACGTAATTCTTTATCTAGATGTTCTTCGATCGTTTTGCGAATTTGGAATCGTTTAATCGTATCTTCATCAATGTCCCCAATTGAATCCCCTACATGTAATAGATGACCATTGACTTCAATGGATTCATTACCCTCTGTCCAATCGATTTGTTCAACTAGATAATTTCGATATATCTCACGTTCACCTGATACATCGTACAAATCATCTCCATATTTAACAGTTTTGACCATTCGCTTTACTTTTCCACGTGAATCTACATCTAGTTCGATTTTTGCTTTGCCTTCTTTTACTTCTACCAATCTAATATAAGGTAGATTAAACGACTGTTCTGATCTTACAGACATGACTTCAATTTTCTTTACCAACTTCTCATTATAAGCATCTACTGCATCTAATCGATAAATCATATTGTATTTATCGACGTGTGTTGCAGAGTAACGAAGCGTACATAATGGATGCAAAGATGAAATCGCTTCCTTTGACTTTGGTGTGGTGTCCACACTTTGTGGCTCATCAATGATTACTATCGGATTGGTTTGTTGGATAAACTCAATGGGGCGATAACCATTTAAACGATCGTTAGCTCGATGAATGACATTTGCTTTATCCTCTTTTTCAGGATCCTCAAAACTTTTGCGAAAAGCATCAATATTGATAATCATCATTTGTATGGAAGTAGCTGTAGCAAAATTACGCACTTGGTCGAGTTTACTTGAATCATATATGAAATACTCTAAAGGTGTTCGATCATACAATTCTTTAAAATGCTGCTCCGTGATTTGAAGGGATTTATACACTCCCTCACGAATGGCTACAGATGGAACAACAATCACAAATTTAGTAAAACCATAATGCTTATTTAACTCGTAAATGGTGCGTAAATATACGTAAGTTTTCCCAGTACCTGTTTCCATTTCAATTGTGAAATTTAGTCCATTTAAAGATTCACTTCTTGATAAACCATTCTTTATCTGTATTTCTTGAACATTTTTCAAAATCTCATTTGGCGTTAAATCCAATCGGTTTCCAATTCCTAAATCGGTCTGAATCATCCCGGCATCCTCTCCATAAGATACCGTAAAGTTGGATTGTTTCACTGGTTGCCCTTTAAAGATATTTACAACAGAATCAATAGCTTGGCGTTGATAAGGTAAGTCAGAGATAAATTTCAACTTCATCCTTTACACGCTCCTTACATCCGTGATTCCGTTTTTCTTTAACGTTTGAATTGCATTTGTTTTTACTGAATCACTGATGAAACCTGACTCTTTAAAAATAAACTTGGTATCGAACCCTTCTGGTTTTAGCTTAATCATTTCGTTTACAATCTCTTGGTCAATGTTATCTTCTAAACATAAGAGAACGGAACCATAGGCAACATTATATATAGTTCTACCATTAAAATCTATTTCCTCAATCTGTGTTGTTAATGGAATCCCTATTTTTAATAGGATTTCGTATAGTAGATCCTCTTTAGTGCGATCTTTTTTGATGTTTTCCTGTAGATCAAATAGGTTCTGTTCTAGATTCTCGAAGTCAGGATCCCATGCTTTTAGATTTGATGAATCTAATTTGAATACTTTAAAACCAATGTCTAAATCCTCTTTTCCTGTCCCCTGCTTAATCTTTTCCCCTGCTCTTCTTATTCTTTCTATTCCAATCTCGCAAATATTTTTATATACTGCCTTATAAGCCTCTGAATCCTCTGGCGTTTGCTCAGGAAGCTGAACCATTATAAATTTTCTGTTTCCTCCATCCTCAGCATTTAGCTGCATAACTGCATGGGCAGTTGTTGCCGAACCTGAGAAGAAGTCGAGGATTATTTCAGTATCCTTTGAACCAGAAATTTTTATTAATGTCTTTATTAATAAACTTGGTTTAGGAAAGTCAAAAACTTTTCCATCAAATATTTCTTTAATTTCTTTTGTTCCCATTGCTGTATTTCCCAAATTATCAAACCACGTTGAATATTTTTTTGTATTAAATTCTCCTTCATCAGGTTCATATATTTTTTCATATAATATCCATTGCCCATTATCATCTTTAATAAATTCAATATTCCCTTCTTCTATTTTTTTCTTCATTCTATCTTTTGACCATCTCCAACATCCATCCTTACCATCTGGTAAAGTTGGATATACTATAGAATCATCAGGTGCTTTTACACCATAAAATAAATTTGGTCTATCTTCTCTTCTACTATTTGCTCCCCATTTTCTTGCTAATTGTGTCTTGTATCTTTTTCCTTTAAATTCATCATATTTATTATAATTTTCCTCTTCTTTTATTTCTTCACCTATTATAAAATTCGATTTATTTTTGGAATATAAAATTATATATTCATGTGCAACCATCAAATATTTATTATCTGCACCCCCACCTTTACCCTTCCAATTAATTGTTCCTACAAAATTCTCCTCTCCAAAAACCTCATCAAGTATCTTTTTTAAATTAGCCACTTCATTATCATCTATACTTATAAAAATAACCCCATCCTCAGTTAAAAGATTCCTTGCAAGTTTTAATCTTGGATACATCATATTCAGCCAATCTGTATGATACCTTCCATTGCTCTCTGTATTTGCTTTTGTTGTTTGATGCGTTAATTCCTTATAGTTTTTTATATTATCCCTAAAATCATCTTTATAAACGAAATCCTTTCCCGTATTATAAGGCGGGTCGATGTAGATCATCTTAATTTTTCCAAAATAAGATTTTTGGAGAAGTTTTAACACCTCCAAGTTATCCCCTTCAATATAAAGGTTTTCTGTTGTATCCCAATTTTTACTTGATTCCTTATCTGGACGTAATGTACCTGTTGAAGGGGTTTGAGCTAATTTTATCGCTTGTGTTTTTCCATGCCATGTGAATTCATATTTTCCCTTACGTGTTTCAATTTCTTCACCTAGTATAAGTTTTATTTTATCAAAGTCTATTTTTCCTTCAGTTACGATCTCTGGAAAAAGCTGTTTTAGTGCATTAATGTTCTCTTGTGTTAAGTCGAGAGATTTACCATCTAATCTTTGCATTATGAATTCTCCTTTACAATGTTAATTGTTGTTTTAATTCGGCGATTTTTTCTTGTAACTTATGAATTTCTATATTCATCTCCACTTTTTTATTAAATTGTGTTTCTTTCTTCATTGCCACTTTCAATTTGGATATTTCCATTTCAACTTCTTTCAGTTTTTGAATTAAGACTAAATTCTGCTGTCTTTGTTGTTCATCCTCTACGATGTGGAACTTTCCAGTTATCGTGGTATTTTGGAAAGCCTCTACGACTCTATCTATATCCTTGTAAAATTCATAGAAATTCAAGAAATTAAGCTTTATTAAATCTAACGAATGGATAAATTCTCTAGCTGTTTGAGTTGGATTGTCTACATTTATCCATGGTGTGCGATGTATTTCGGTCAAAACAATGTTCGATCGATTTATCTTATTTAATCGCTTTATCACTGTACTGATCAAAATGTCGCTGTTTGTTTTTTGGAACACATTAATGGTTGGATTTGGCAATGCTCCATGTATAACCTCATCAATAACTGATATTTGCTTATCTGTCGCTGTTTCTCTTAATTGAATGGTGATGAACATAATCCCTTCATAATGAAATTCTTCATTTATAAACGGTTGAATGTTAATGGTTGAAGGAGTTAGTAAGAAAGTTAACTCCATTCGTTCGATAGCTTTTGTAATGACATCTTTTTCTTTTCGATTTAAATCTACATAATCATAAAAGTTTTTTTTGTCCAGTTTTTTATTTAAAGAAGGTAGTTTGCTTTCTAATCCAATCTGCCGATAAAAAGTTGAAGCAGACATAGATACCACCCTTTATTTTACAATGAGATAAGAAATGATCTCGAAATCTTGTAAGTGCGTATTCGCACTGTTCACTATACTGTCTAAATTGCCGAGGTTAAATATATAAAGGGTTACTTGTTGATCGATCTTGCCGACAATCTCTTCTATCGCTTTCTCTAGTAGGTCTTTATACGTGTTCATGTATTTTCCGTCATTTGTTTCCTCATAGAATAAGTTATACAATTGCTCTTCTACTTCCTGCTTACCATAACTTAACGAACGATAAATGTCTAATATCTTTTTCACATGAACATGATTGTAAAGGACTTCACCATTCTCTTTCATATAGATTAAATAATAAGGGTGGAGAGCATTTTTTTCATTTGATGTTGCGAAATTATTGATTTGTTTTAAACAAAAAATAACTCCCCTTTCAATCTCCTCATTTAACTTTTCATTTCTGTTAGTGGTAATACTAAATAGTCCTAACGGGGCATTTTCTACTAAACTCTTATTTTTTTTCATAAAATTTAGTAGGTCCATTCTAAAGTCGTCCATTGTAAAATCCGTAAGTGAGATATTCCCAGAGATATCTTCTAAATCGATAACCTCATTTTGTAATTTTTCTAATTGTTTCCGACGATACTCTAAATCTCTCATTTCGTTTGCATTCTCGGATATCACATTTTCCTCACCTGTTGAAGAAATATCCAAAATGGTCATACGATTCTTCACTCGACCTACTAAATTGATGTACTCATCTAGTTCCATTGAAGGCCAAAAATTGACGAGTTGTATGTTTTCATTTCGACTTCCTAATCGATCAATACGACCAAAGCGTTGGATAATCCTAACGGGATTCCAGTGAATATCATAGTTGATCAGATAATCACAATCTTGTAAGTTCTGTCCTTCTGATATACAATCTGTTGCAATCAAAACATCAATCTCATCAGCCATTCCTGGCATTACTTTTTCTCTTTCTTTCGAGATTGGTGAAAAACTCATCAATACATTATTGAAATCGATCTTTTTCAGCTTTAAGGTTGTTTTTGGATTGTCTGATCCTGTGACAACCGCCGTATGAAGATCAAAATATTGCAAAATCCAAGCATGTAAATTGTCATATAGATATTTTGCCGTATCTGCAAAGGCGGTAAATATCAATATTTTTTTGTTATCCCCGTTTAGCGGATTTTCAATTTTTCCTTTTATCGTTTCTTTTAATTTTAATAGTTTTTGATCACGATCAGGTGTAATACTCTTTGCATAAGTTAATAGTTTTGATAATATTTCACGATCATATAATAGATCTTGTCGCCAGCGAATCAAATCAACATCTTTGAGTAAAATTTTTACTTTTGAACCAATAAGTGCATCTTCTAGTTCTGGATCTTCGAGATCTAGATTTAGAATGTCATTGGCAGTATCTATAGAAGGTGTATAATTTTCTATTTTGCCTAAAAAGGAATTGATGTTAGAAATGATACTTTCTAGCGTTAAGGAAAACGAGTGTACAGAACTTTCTAGTCGTTTTAATAAATTAGACTTCATTAAATAAATCAAGTTATCTTCACGGTCTGTTTGTCTGAACACTTTTCCATTTGCTATCTTTGTATCATATTTTTCACTATACAATTCTCTCATATGTGGCAAAATGTATTGCATCGGGGAATATACAGCTAAGCGTAATCGCAAGATGTCGTTGTTTATTTTCTCAAGAGCAGGAAATTGATTCTCTTTGTCAATCTCCGTTTTAATATTTATTGGATCTAATCGATTGGGGAATTTTCCTATCTCGTTCATATTATAATATTTCTCAATGTGACGACGTGATCGCGCAATCGTTAATGAATCTAATAATGCGAAGTAATCCCAACTTAACATATCTAACAATCGTTCAGTCGTTCGACTTTCTTCGGGTAATTCACTCCATCTGTTAAATTGAGATTGAGCAACGCGAATGGTTTGAAAGATATTTTTTATATTAGCCGATTCTAATAGTGCTGAGTCATCTCCTTCAGTAATAAAAGCAATTTGATTTTTCAGATCATCTAGTTTGTTATTTACCGGTGTTGCAGACAACATTAACACTTTAGTTTTTACGCCTGATTTGATAATATCATTCATCAGTCTTGAATATCTTGTGACTCGGTCATTCCGAGCCTCATTGTTTCTGAAGTTATGGGATTCATCAATAACAACTAAGTCATAATTTCCCCAGTTGACGTGTTCTAGATTAATATCACCACTAAATCCGCCTTGACGTGACAAATCAGTATGATTTAATAAATCATACGAAAAACGATCTTCAGATAGAATATTACGTTTATCGTTCTGGCGATAGATCGACCAGTTCTCCCTTAATTTTTTGGGAGCCAAAACCAATACCCGATGATTTCGCAATTCATAGTGTTTGATGATCGCTAAGGCTTCAAATGTTTTTCCTAAACCAACACTGTCTGCAATGATGCATCCACCATATGTTTCTATTTTGTTAATGGCTCCTACTACACCGTCTTTTTGAAAGTCATAGAGTTTATTCCATATTTTTGTATTTTGAAACCCTGTTTTTGTTTGTAATATATCAAAACTCCGATTCCCCTCTAGAAAATCTTTAAACAGATTATAGAGGGTAACAAAATAAATAAATTCAGGGGAATTCTCACGGTATAACAACTCGATACGCTGTAAGATTTGCTCTTTCACATCTTCTAACAGTTGGTCATTTCTCCATATTGCATCAAAATTTCGCAGAAGCTGATTATTCGTTTCTTCATCATCTACGATATTATTTATGTACATGTTTGATGAATTGCTGTAACCTAATCCTGGGCTTGAGAAAGGAGCACCACCAACTAAACCAATCTGCTTCCCATCCTTGTTTTGAATATGATACAATCCACCTTGAATGCGTTGTCTAGTCACTGATTTTATTTGTGCTTTATTCTTTAGCCATTTTGCTAATTCTCTTGCAATATATCCTTGTGTTAAATCTATTTTAAATTTTTGTTCTTCTTCTACACCGAATAGTAAGGTTTCGTTTCTCCTAATTTGATCTTGATTGAAATCTATCCCCTCTATAAAAGCAGGTTCTGTAAAGACAAATTTAAATTCGTCTATTTGCCTCAGTTCTTTCTTTAACTCTACAAAGGCATAGAGTGTAAAATGGGCTGCTGCAATCGAAATTTTGCTTCCTTTTGAAAGATGCTCTTTTAGGACATTTCCTACAAGCCCGGTTTGTTTATTATCTATAATTCCTCTTGACATGCTTAAGCCGCTCTCCTTCGTTCCACCCGTTTCCATATAATTTACAGCTCAATCATATCATAAAATTGATTAGTTTTTTGCATTTAATTTTTACAACAAGGCCCTAATTGAGGGCCTTGTCACTATTCCTAGTATCTTATTCTAGAAGGCAATTCTCCTTGTTCGCGTATTCTGCCACTCCAATGATCATAAAATCTAGCATAGATAGTTTTCGTTACTTCTAATTCCATTTGATAAAACTTGTTCTGTATTTTTGATTAATTCTTCATCTTGATACACATATAGGCCAATCATGAGCAGAGCATCTTGTAACATATTTCGAGGTGTAGGAATCCAGGAAATTGCTTTCATATCTCCTTTATGATGGTTATGGAAATTTTCCTTTCGAAGCGTCCAACGGGCTACTCCGTTTTCCGATAAATATAGGGTATGCGTTAATTGACTAATCCTTGATCATTCGGATGATTTTCTCCAATTTTAATCATCGCAGTCATTGTACCCATAATAAACATCCTCCCCTATTTTCTTTACTTTTTTAATATTTTACCATTCGGTTCTGACACATCATTGTCAGGGAATGGATGTTTCTATTTAGGTCGAAGTTGAAAATTCGCTACTTTCTCAAACTATCCATCTTCTCGATTAGCAATTTTCTATACTGCGGGTATTTCCTTATCTGTGATAACAGTCGTTTGAATACGGTCATAATAGTTAGAGTTTGAATTTTGACCATTATACCCTTCTAAACGGTCCATTGACTCGAATGCTTCCTCTGGATTTATTAATTCAATGAGTTCAACAGTGACAATACCACTTCCATTCACAACAGCAGGATAATGTCCGATATTGACCATTCATCCTCTCATCGACGCTTTTTGGATTGATTTTACGTAAGGCAGAATTAATTCATGGTTGGCCTCACCCTCGAGTAATGTTCCATAAACAAAAACATTGTTTGGTATTAATAACACTCCTATCTATTTGTTATGGCTCTATTACTGCATAAGCCTTCTGACATCTTCTGACACGAAAAAAGCAAAGCGAAAAAGTCACTCTGCTTCATACATCATTTCTAAATTTTGTTTCCATTCTTTTAGGTAAAAGGCGCAGATCGTCGTTTGAGGCGAAAAGTGATAATTAATGATATTCATTCTTTTATATATTTTTCGGCTTCAATAGGACGAATAAAATTAGAAAAATCCTTTAATAAATAAGCTCTACTGCGATCTCGAATAAACCTTTCAACATCATGGGCATTTACAAGCATTCGAAACAATTCCAAAGCCTTATCCATTCTCTCTAATGATAACAACAAGACTGCTTTTCGATAATATAAAAGAGGGGTTAACTCAGTAATCTTTTCTAATTGTTCGAGTTTGATTTGATACTTATTTATCCAACTCCATCAACACAACCCCAATCTTTCTCCCATTGATCACTAGATCAGCCATATCATCTAGCGGTGTCGGTTCCATATTGACAATTACTAGTTTTGCTCCGTTCCTTTTTGCAATCGAAGGAAAATAGTTTGCAGGTGATACTTGAAGTGACGAACCAAATACAATAAATAGATCCGCTTTTTTCGCTTCTGCTTCAGCCATATCCAATGCTTCATCTGGAAGGTTTTCTCCAAATAACACAACAGAAGGGCGAATAAACCCTCCGCATTTACATGTTGTCTCATTATTTAAGAATCTCTCATTTGGATAGATTTGGCCACAATCATGACAATTACAATGGCGTAGTGTTCCGTGTAATTCGGCAACTTTTTTACTTCCAGCACGTTGATGAAAGCCATCTACATTCTGGGTAATGATCGATTGAATAAGCCCTTTTTCTTCCCATTCCGCAAAAATATAATGACCGATATGTGGTTCCGTGTTTTGAACGGCTTCTATTCTCATGGTATAAAACTCTTTGAATTCTTCCTGGTTATTTCTCATCGCATTAACAGTAGCTAACTTTAACGGATCGAACTTGTTCCAAAGGCCAGAAGCAGCGGAACGAAAATCGGGTAAGTTACTTTCGGTAGACATCCCAGCTCCTGTAAAGATCACAGTGTAATTGGATTCATTTAATAACTTCTTTAATAGTTTCATGAATTGTCCCCTCTCTGAACCTCATGAAAAAAATACCACAGAATACCTAACATTACCCATGATAACCTCAAACTTTACTCTTCTTAGTTCGTTAATTGTTTACAAACTTCTTATATATCTATATTTCAGAAAATTACTACATCCCAAAAATTCTCCATATTTACTTTCTCTGTTACAAGTTTTCCGCCACATTTCGGGCAGATTAATTTTTCTTCTAAATCCCTTTTTTCCCTTACTTGATTTTTAATTCTTGAAACATGTTCTTTTTTTACTTTTTTATTTTTTAAAGCAACACTTCTAATTCGGTTAACAATTTGATCAATTTCATTTGTAGACAACTTTGGTGTTCCCTTGTATTTAGTTATTGTCTTATACAATTCATCAGGATATATCACATCTGAGGTGACACTAACATTTTGTGATCGATTTGGCTGGTTCCTTTTGATGTAGGAATGATTACATCATTAATTAACTTATTTTCCTCTTAAATAACTTTATTTCCCTATTCATCTATTCTGTATTTATTTTTTCCTTTTTCCGCAATAGAATCGATTGCTCCTTGATGGAATTGTACAACTTCCTCAAGGTGCTTGAAATTACTTCGCATTTCAACTCAAATATCTTCTTGTCCTCTCATAAGCGAACCATAATAGAAGGCAATTTCCTTACGCATTTCACGTTGTTCCTCTTCTAAGCTATTAAACATTTTATCTTGGCTGGTCTGTACGTCGTTCACTTTAAGGACTAATATGTCTAGTTGATTTTCAATTCTGTCAAAACGAGTAAGTTCATTCTCAATATTGTCAAACCGCTTATCAATTTGATCAAACCGCTTTAGCTCATTCTCAATGTGGTCAAATCGCTTTAGCTCATTCTCAATGTGATCGAAACGAGTTAATTGATTTTCTACATTGTCAAGTCGTCGCTCAATGCGGTCTAACCTCTTGAGTTCATTCTCGACTTGATCGAACCGTTTATCAACATTATCAAATCGTTGCTCAAAATGATCAAGACGATTGAGAATCTCCTTCAATATTTCCTCCATGTAAAAACTCCCCCTTTTTCATTCGTCATCGATTTTTGGCTCGTCCAACTCTTATCTTTAATTTATATTATATCAAAAGAACAATTGTTCGTAAATTTGTTTATTTGTTATATTTTCAGTCACTAGCGTTGCATTAATTAAATCTGATGATTCAAAATAATAGCAATCTTCAAAAATTGTCCATACAACAAAAAAATCCTTTACAATGGAAGTACAGGTGATTCCTGTCCAAATCCAATAGTAAAGGACCACATTATGGACAAGAATACACTAATTTCGTCATTTGGTAAATGGGTTTCACCCATAAATTTTAAAAAAATTTTTGAACATGTTGAAAATGGTAAACAAGATTACTACATCAAGAAACTAACAACAGAGGCTTTTATTAAACTTCTGCTTTTTGCTCAGCTGCATGAAACCGAGAGTTTACAAGCCATGAGTGATGCACTACTTAATGAAGATCTGCAAAAAACACTTGGATTTGAATCGATAAGTGCCTCTCAATTATCACGAAAAAACAATGAAATCAATCCAGAAATTCTTTCAACCCTATTCATAGATCTTGTTTATCAAAT
>NZ_JBLWFI010000001.1:138118-146180 GCF_048898065.1 Tepidibacillus infernus | reverse complement strand
TGGGCAATTGAACTATTTTTTAAATGGCTCAAGCAGCATGTTGAGATCAAACATTTTTATGGAATGAGTGAAACGGCAATACAAAATCAAATCTACTTAGCACTAATCACTTATTGCTTAAATGTTCTCGTGCAATTTGAGATGAAGAGTAAGAAATCTTTACTTCAAATCACTCGCTGGTTAAAGGCTGCGATTTGGAAGCCAGCATATATTTGGTTACGTCGGTTTGACGAACGATCTAGCACATAAATAAAAGTATGATTCCTGTCACTCTTGCACTAAATGTATATATTTACCAAATGGACAGAATCACCTTTTCTTTAGGTTTTGTCCTTTTGGCTATAATTCACAAAAATATATTTACTGAAAATTTCGACTATATTTATGCAACGCTAGTGATTTTCAGTATACATTTATCATCTTTTTCGTTATGCTTACCTTCAACCATTCATTTATAATAAGAAAAGATATTTCTTTTTAAAAGACAGGTGATGTGAATGATCTTCATCATAAGTGCATTATACCCTGAAGCAAAACCGTTGATTGAGTATTTTCAACTAAAAAAAGTTTTGCAAGTCTCTAGGATTCAACTCTATGAAAATAACGGGATTGTTCTCGCAGTAAGTGGTGTGGGTATCACTTCTTCTGCGATTGCTACAACTTATCTATTAACAAAATATGAAGTAAAGGCCACAGATACCATTCTGAATATTGGGGTTGCGGGAGCTAAGAGCCAAAAGTTACAAGGCGATCTCATCTACTGTCACAAAATCATTCATCATGATACAAAGCATAACTACTATCCAGACATCTTGGTAGAACATTCTTTTTCTGAAGGGGTGTTAGAGACATTCTCTACAATCGTTGATCTATCAATAAGTAAGGAAGTGATAGGGGATCTTGTAGATATGGAAGAGGCTGGATTTTTTGAAGCTGCTTCTACTTTCTTGCCACCCCATCAAATTCATATGCTAAAAATTATTTCTGACCAATTGCAGCCAAATGAAATCACATCTCTTGATGTCTCACAATTAATGAGAAACCAAATGGAACCAATTGCTGCATTTATTAAAAAATTACAAGAGATTTCTTTTACCGATCCAGAGGTACTAACTGAAGAGGATCTGCAACTTTTACAGCAACTTCGAGATCACCTTCATCTAACCATTACTATGTATCATCAATTGATTCATCTTACAAAACAATATAAAATTCGTACTAAGGAACCTTTAGATCTTTTGCAATCGTATCTTCATGTTGAAGTAAAAACTAAGACTGAAGGGAAGAACTATTTTGAACAAATCCGAAAACAACTTCTATACACCTAGGTTCTCTCATATCTATGTTGAGGAAAATATGAAAGATCATCCGATGGCACAAAAGATTCTTCAGCATTTTCCCAATGCTAGAGTAATTGAAATCGATCACTATCAAGAAGTTTTCCATCGTCCAAAACAAAACTTTTTTGTCCAAAAAAATGCACAAAAGCTTATTTTAGCGAAAAAAAAAGATCATTATTTTTATCCTGGTGCAGAAGTTTGTCATGATTTTGGGAACCCACATTTTTACTACTCGACTAATATCTTAAATTGTATTTATAATTGTGATTATTGCTATCTACAAGGCATGTTTTCTTCTGCTCATGTCGTGATGTTTGTGAATATAGAAGATTATTTTGCCGAATTAGATCAGATGTTAGAAAAACATTCTGTCTATCTTCCTATCTCTTATGATACCGATCTACTAGCATTTGAGAACGTTGCTCCATTTACAGCGGAATGGATTCACTATGCCAAAAATCATGCGAATGTAACGATTGAGATTCGAACGAAAAGTGTCAATTATCGAGCAATTCGTCATTTTGAACCCTTGAACAATGTGATCTTGGGATGGACGGTATCCCCTGATTTTATCGTGAAACATTATGAACGAGGCACCTCTTCTTTAGAAGCAAGGCTTGCGAATATCAGACAAGCGATCAATGACGGATGGAAGGTTCGATTAAGTTTTGATCCTCTTTTACACATTGATGATTGGCGCGAACACTATCAGGAATGTCTGGATCAAACGTTTATGACCATACCTGTTGAGAAGATTCTGGATATCAGTGTGGGAGTTTTTCGGATGCCCAAAGATTATCTGAAAAATATTCGTAAATATCGAAATAATTCTGATCTGATTTACTACCCTTATGAACATATGGAAGGTGTTTATACCTATCCAAAAGAAATTCGTAATCAACTGATTCAAGAAGTAACTCAGATGATCGAAAAGTATGTACCAAAAGAGAAAATTTATACATCATAATATCAAAAAAGGAGTCTACAATGAAATCGGCAATTGTAACAGGAGCATCCACTGGGATTGGCTTAGCCATTACGAAAAAATTGAATCAAATGAATGTTCTAGTGTATGGGTTAGCAAGAGATTTTTCAAAAACGGACTATCAACACGAACACTTTCAAAAAATTGTTTGCGATGTTACCAACACAAAACAACTCGTTGAAGTGACAAAACAAATCAAAGACGAAGAGAATGAAATCTATATCCTTGTGAATAATGCAGGAGTGGGCTATTTTGGTCCTCATGAAACCTTAAGTCCAAAACAAATTGAAACCATGATTGCTACAAATCTCCAAGCACCACTGATTCTCAGTAATTTATTATTGCGAGAACTTCGCAAATCAAAAGGATATATCATTAACATTTCTTCGATCACAGCAAAAAAGTCCAGTACCTTTGGTTGTGCATATGCAGCAACAAAGGCAGGACTTACGTATTTTGGGATCAGCCTATTTGATGAAATTCGGAAATCAGGAGTAAAAGTTGTCACTATTCATCCAGACATGACGCAAACGTCCTTCTATGATCATTTGGATTTTCAAGAAGGTGACGTACCTGAGAGCTATCTAACACCTGAATGTGTAGCAAATGCGGTTGAAACGATCCTTTCTCAACGAGAAGGTACGGTGCTGACAGAGCTTACCATTCAACCACAGCGACATATGATTAATAGGAAAAAACAAATGAAAAAATAAGGATCAAACCGCCTACGTGATGTTGTAGACGGTTTTTTGTTTACCTATCACAAATTTATAATCTTATTATTTTTGGAAAAAAGCTGAAGAGTGACGCAAATCCTTTCCCTTTAGGAAGAAACATTCGTTTAAATAGACGCAATGGTGTTTTTAATCCCCAATATAGCACTGCAATTTTAGAGATATTTGTTATAAAAGGTAAAAATTTAAGAAATTTAAACAAGTTTAGCTCTCCTTTCAAAAAAAGTGGAATGAAGCTCATAAACTATCCTATTGAAAGGAAGGCATTTCTGCAACGGCGGATATCCACCCATTTTCCTCAATCACAAATCCGGATTTTTCAATATTTTATAGAGTTCTTCGATTGATATTAGCCCCTGAGATGCGAACGGTGATTGGATTGTAAATCGAGTGTAATCGGAAAATGTGAAAATTTGATGTAAATGAAATCAATTCAAATTAACCTTTCTTTTATCATTTGAATAACATAAGATAGGCAATTACATAAGTTTGTATATTCCAACGCGCTCCGTTGTCCGTGTATTTCTATGAATATAAAACTTAAACGATAAGCGGAAGAAAGTTAAACTTTCTTTACTATTAACAGAGGATGAAAATAAATGATAAATAGGGTTAATGATGAAATCAACCGTTTGATTGGCCTTTTAGAGGAAAAACAAGCGAGTGATGGAGCTTGGTATTTTTGCTTTGAAAATGGAATCATTGCTGATGCCTATCTGATTATTCTTCTAAGATCATTGGAGATAGATGATGAAGCTTTAATCCAAACATTAGTTCGTCGAATAAAAGAAAAACAAACATCGAGTGGCACATGGAAGATTTATCATGATCAAGAAGAGGGAGATTTATCAGCTACAGTGGAAGCTTACTATTCTTTGCTTTATTCAGGATATGTGAATCCAGAGGAACCGAAAATGATCGCAGCAAAACAATTTATCATCGAAAAAGGTGGTTTGTCTCAAGTAAGCCTATTCACAAAAGTGATGCTAGCCTTTACCGGGCAGTATCATTGGCCAGAAAATTTAAGATTACCGATTGAATTGATTTTACTTCCTCCACCTATCCCCTTTAATATCTTTGATTTTGTCGGGTATGCGAGGGTTCACTTTGTCCCCATCATGATTGGAGCAAATAAAAAATTTTCCTTAAAGACATTAAGATCGCCTAACTTATCTGAGTTATATCTTGCAGAAAAGTCGAATGAGTCAACTTTCAAACTAATGGCTTGGCAAGAGAAAATGATTGAGAATGCCTTAAACCAACTTTCTGACCTGAAAAATCCACGTGAACTTGCCTTTCAAAAAGCAGAAGAGTTCTTATTGAATCGAATAGAAAATGACGGTACCCTTTATAGTTATTTCACTGCGACGTTTGTCATGATCTTCGCCTTATTAGCACTAGGCTATTCAAAAGATTCAAAAACGATCACAAAAGCAGTGAATGGTTTAAAATCCTATGCATGTAAAACGGATAGATATACAACGATTCAAAACTCCCCTCCAACCATTTGGGATACTGCTCTCATCAGCTATGCGCTTCAAGAAGCAGGTATTCCTCCATCTGATCCGATGATTGTAAAAGCTAACCAATACCTATTAGCGAAACAGCATACAAAATATGGGGATTGGCGACTTCACAATCCAAGAGCCATTCCCGGAGGGTGGGGCTTTTCCCCAAGTAACACCATTAACCCAGATATAGATGATACCACTGTTGCATTACGAGCAATTCAAACAAATGCATTCTATGATCCTTCCTATCTTTATGCTTGGCAAAAAGGGACAATCTGGACGCTTTCCATGCAAAATCAAGACGGGGGTTGGCCCGCCTTTGAGAAAAACACTAATAAAAAATACACCTCTTTACTACCAATTAAAGGGGTTGAGTCGGTGACGATTGATCCAAGTCATGCCGATTTAACGGGAAGAACGTTAGAATTCCTCGGAAATTACGCAGGCTTAAATGCTTATCATCCTTCGGTCCAAAAAGGGATTCGCTGGTTATTCTTCAATCAAGAGAGAAATGGGTCTTGGTATGGGCGTTGGGGGATTAATTATATTTATGGTACTTGGGCAGCGATTACCGGGTTAAAAGCAGTAGGTATTTCCTCTAACCATCCTAGGATTCAAAAAGCAATTCAATGGTTATTAAGCATCCAAAAAGAAGATGGTGGCTGGGGGGAGTCTTGTATTAGTGATGCCAAGAAACAATACGTGCCTCTTCAGGCAAGCACCCCATCGCAAACAGCATGGGCTGTCGATGCCTTAATCGCAGTTTATAATCGTCCGACTCCAACCATTCAACGCGGGATTCAATGTTTAATTGATTTAGGAAAAGAAAAGGATTGGCGGACGACCTATCCTACTGGAGCAGGTTTCCCAGGAAATTTTTATATTCTTTACCATAGTTATCGCTACATTTGGCCACTGCTTGCATTAAGCCATTATCGATCAAAATTTTTGTGATAAGAACCATTGAGGTAGCTTAAAATATAAGCTACCTCTAATCTAAACTATCCTATTTTTACTACTTTTTCTCAAGAAAATTCTCAATCTTATACTTCGTTTTCTGGTCTTCTAACCATGTTGGATAAAGGTCTTGCATTTTTTGGTCAGATAGTATATCTTTAATCTCATTTTTACTCTCTTCATAGTTTGCTGGTTTGGCTTCTTTTTTGTCCTCAACTTCAATGATGTGATAGCCATAATCTGTTTTGACAGGATCACTGATCTTACCAACTTCAAGAGAGAATGCAACTTGGTCAAATTCCGCAACCATTTCTCCTTTTCCAAAATAACCTAACTCTCCTCCTTGATCCTTCGTCCCTGTATCAGTCGAGTATTTTTTTGCTAATTCGGCAAAATCTCCACCTTTTTCTAATTCTGCTTTTACTTCTTTTGCTTTCTCTTCACTGTCGACTAAAATATGACGTGCTTTAACTTGCTCTTGCTCAGCAAATGATTCTTTGTTTTCATCAAAATATTTTTTCATTTCTTCTTCGGATATAGAAATCTGCGGTTCAAGCAGCTTTTTTAATTGCACGTTTATTTTTACATTTTCTTTTATTTCATCTAATGTAATACCACTCATTTGTAATGCTTGATTAAATGATTCTTCTCCACCATAAGATTCCATCATTTTTTGCAGTTCTTTTTCAATATCTGAATCAGAAATTGTAATCTTTTGATTTTTGGATTCTAGTTCAATGATTTTTTGTGTCGTTAAATAATCGAATGTTTCTTGCCCATATTGTTTAACCATTTGGTCATATAACTCTTCTTTGGTAATCGGTTCTCCATTTACACTGCCAACAGCCTCTTGAACAGAACATCCTGCAGCAAATAATGTAATCGCACCTAATAGAATAAATAGTGTAAAGAGATAGATTTTCTTCCGTTGCCTTTTTTTATCCATTTTGATCTCCTCTCGGTGTTTATTTTATTGAAATTATCTCGAATAGTGATTAGTGTACCAGATTAAAATGAAAATTTGATGAAACCAAACAAAAAACGCCGAGAGTCTCGGCGTTCTAATCTATTTTTTATTAACTTGATTATTTTGCTTGGTTAATCGCAAGGGTAAGTTTTTCTTCAATCTCTTTGCCTTTTTTAATTAGTTCTTCATTCTCCATGATTCCAATCAAAACGCTTGGACGAATGAAGCCGATTTGTGTTTCTTTTTCATCTCTAGAAATCACAATTTTGCATGGAAGAAAGTAACTAGAAAGTGGGGCAATTGCTAACACCTCAGAAGCTTCTTTTGGATTACATACTTCTAAGACTGTATGTTCTTTTTCTGAAGAAAATCCTTTTTCCTCTAATTTCTCATGAAGATCAAACTTCCATAGGATGCCAAATTGGATCTCTTTTAAAGCAGCTTCTATATCTATTAAAAGTTGATCCATATCTTTTCGTGTCGTTACTGTATAATGTACCATACTTATCTCTCCTCTTTGCAAAAATATTTTTTACATTTTTATTAATACTAATACCACTATGGGTATATTATAAAGTATAAATATGAAGTTTTTATGAAGTAGATCCAGAGTCCTCCCTTTGGCTTTATAGAAGTAAAATCATTCTGAATTGTTTTCATTTTAAGTGGTGTTACCTGACCATTTAAAACATTTAACTGCGCTTGCAAATCCCTCACTCCTACTATCCATTTCTCATCTTTTACTAAAAGGATAGTCTGTAGATATGAAGAAAAAATGAAATTCGTATTCCATTGAAATAGATCTCTTTTTGTGGTATTTTTTAACTTCCCTCCGAAAGAAGTCTCCCACTTCTAAACGTGAAGGTGTGCCAGCACCAGTGAAAGTGGGAGATGAATTTCGGTTAGGCGTAGCCTAAAGTTGTCTTTTTTTGCTATGATATAATTAGTCTTATATAAATGAAAGGATGATATATCAATGAAATTAGACAGTAATAACCATTCTGTGTTCCTCCTATATTATCTATCATCTTGTTCTGGTCGTAAAATATCGCAGACAAGTGATTGATGATACCATATCTGACTATGCAAAAGATATGTTTGTTAGACTGGGTGAAAATTACAATATTTCCTTAGTAGAATGGAAGCACGATGTTGAGAAGCTTTTGCTTACTCACAACGGGTGGTGCGCCCATTGAAGTGAGGTGATTCGATATGGCAAACAAAGCATATAAGTTCCGTCTGTACCCAACACAAGAACAAGAGCAATTTCTTGCGAAAACCTTCGGTTGCGTTCGTTTCGTCTACAATAAAATGTTGGCTGAACGAAAGGAAACATATGAGAAGTTCAAGGACGACAAAGAAGCCTTGAAAAAGCAAAAATTCCCGACCCCTGCCAAGTACAAAAAGGAGTTTGCATGGCTCAAAGAAGTCGATAGCCTTGCGTTGGCAAACGCTCAACTGAATTTGCAGAAGGCATACCAAAACTTCTTCTCTGGTCGTGTTGAATTTCCTAAGTTCAAAAGCCGCAAGGCGAGACAGTCCTACACAACCAACGTGGTCAACGGAAA
>NZ_JBLWFI010000001.1:0-137814 GCF_048898065.1 Tepidibacillus infernus | reverse complement strand
TGTGATTGTGGTTTTGTGGCAGATAGAGATTGGAACGCTTCTATCAATATCAAGCGTGAAGGATTGCGACTGTTAGTATAATCATAAATAGAGCATGGAACAGGCTCGATAGCTAAGTAAATTTCGTACCGTTAGGTGCGATTACCTTAGAAACCCCCACCTCTAAGCGAAGCGTAGGTGGCGGGTAGTTCACACCATCAATGAATTCACAAAGAACGGAAAGGAGTAGCACATGAAGATCGGTATTATTGGGGCGATGGATGAAGAAGTTGAGAGATTAAAAGAAAAACTAGAACAAAGGGAAGACATCGTAATAGCAGGAAGTGAATTTTCTACTGGAAAGTTGGAAAATCAAGATATCATCTTATTAAAATCAGGGATTGGCAAAGTAAATGCGGCAATTGGAACCACATTACTTAATCAGCTTTTTTCTCCAGAATATGTGATTAATACTGGTTCCGCTGGAGGCTTTCATAAAGAGTTAAATGTAGGGGACGTTGTTATATCAACAGAAGTTCGACATCATGATGTAGATGTAACCGCTTTTGGCTATGAATACGGACAAGTTCCTAAGATGCCAGCTTCTTTCCTACCAGATCCACACTTAATGGAGATTGCAATAAACAGTGCTGAGAAATTAACAGGAGTTCAAGTGGTTGAAGGCCTAGTCGCTACAGGCGATTCCTTTATGAATGATCCAGAACGCGTTGATTATGTTCGTTCCAAATTCCCAAACCTTTATGCAGTAGAAATGGAAGCAGCAGCGATTGCTCAAGTCTGTTATCAATTCAAGGTTCCTTTTATTATCATTCGATCTCTTTCTGATATTGCAGGAAAAGAATCGAAAGTATCCTTTGAACAATTTCTTAAAAAAGCAGCAGTAAATTCTGCAAATCTGGTCATTGAAATGGTGAAGGAGTTGAAATCAAATGACTAAAAAAATGAATGTAGAAAGTTTTAATTTAGATCATACCAAGGTAAAGGCTCCCTATATTCGATTAGCTGGTATAAAAAAGGGGAAGTATGGGGATGAGATCTATAAATATGACGTTCGTTTTTGTCAACCTAATCAAGAACATATGGAAATGGCAGCTCTACACTCTCTAGAACATTTAATCGCTGAAAACATCCGATATTATACAGATCAAGTGGTTGATTTTAGCCCAATGGGATGTCAAACAGGCTTTTATCTAACGATGATCAACCATACAAATTATGATGAAATCCTTGAAATTGTAGAAAAAACACTTGAAGATGTATTAAAAGCAGAACAAGTACCTGCTAGCAATGAAACCCAATGTGGATGGGCAGCTAGTCACAGTTTGGAAGGTGCAAAAGAACAAGCTCGGAAAATGCTCGCACATAAAGATGAATGGCACCAAATTTTTGCTGAATAAATAAAGCCCCACACTAGAATCGGTTTTCCTTCAAAGGAAGGCGATACTTGTGTGGGTTTTTTATTCGGTATAATTAAAAATCAAAGTTGTCTGGATCTGCCCCTAGTCGATGATTCTGATTTAATTCATCGATTGCTTCCATATCTTCTTTGGTTAATTCAAAGTCGAAGATATCCCCATTTTCTTGAATTCGATCCCGATGTACTGATTTTGGAATGGTGACCACTCCATGTTGCAAATCCCAACGTAGAACGATTTGTGAAGGTTTTTTATTATATTTTTTGGCGATCTCTACAATTGTAGGTTCACCAAAGATCTGCCCTTTCATCAATGGCCGCCAAGCTTCTAATTGAATGTGATGGGTTTGACAAAAATGAAGAAGTTCCTTTTGTGTTAACTTTGGATGATACTCCACCTGATTCACCATTGGTACAATTTCACTATCCGCCATCAAATCTTCTAAATGATGGATTTGAAAATTACTTACGCCAATGGCTTTTACAATTCCATCTCGATATAATTTTTCAAGAGCTTTCCAGGTTTCTTTGTATTTTCCCTTCACTGGCCAATGAATCAGATAGAGATCAATATATTCTAGATCTAATTTCTGTCGACTTTCTTCAAAAGCGGCCAATGTCGATTCATAACCCTGTCGATTGTTCCACACTTTTGTTGTGATAAAAAGCTCTTCTCTTGCTATACCCGATTCCTTGATTGCCTTTCCAACACCAACTTCATTTTCATATAATGCTGCTGTATCAATACTTCGATAGCCTATTTCTATGGCCCATTTCACCGCATTTTCAACCTCTTTACCTTCTTTGGCCTGATAAACCCCAAGTCCTAACCAAGGCATATGAACCCCATTATGCAAAGTTGTTCGATCAAAAATACTATTCATCGTTTTTACAACCTCCTATACGTTTTGTATTATCTTATTTTCTATTATTTTGTTCGATCTCCTCTATCATTAACGATAATTCTGTCCAACGTTCTATTGCTTCTTCTAACTCTTTTTCAACTTGTTGTTGTTCTTGATAGGTTTGATGAACAAGTTCGATATTGCTTCCAGCCTGTTCGAGTTCTTTTTGTAATTCCTGAAGTCGTGCTTCTAGTGTCACAATTCGATCTTCAATTTCTTCCCATTCTATTT
The DNA here is from genome assembly GCF_048898065.1 of Tepidibacillus infernus. Classification (NCBI taxonomy): domain Bacteria; kingdom Bacillati; phylum Bacillota; class Bacilli; order Caryophanales; family Bacillaceae; genus Tepidibacillus; species Tepidibacillus infernus. Next base: position 135,264 of record NZ_JBLWFI010000001.1, on the reverse strand, counting down.
GTTCTTTATAAGATAATTTCTTGCGTGGTTCTTTTACTGTTTTCGTGCTTTCACTAGGTTGCTTTTCTTCCATTAATTGTTTTTGTTGTTTTTCTTGCTTTTGTAATGTCAAATATTCAGAGTAATTTCCTTCAAATCGGCCAATCTTTCCATCTCCTTCAAACACTAGAAGATGATCAACCACTCGATCAAGAAAATAACGGTCGTGAGAAACCGTAATGACAACGCCTGGAAATTGATCCAAATAATCTTCTAAAATCGATAATGTCTCAATATCCAAATCATTTGTCGGTTCATCAAGTAAAAGAACGTTGGGTTCAGTCATTAACACTCTTAATAAATATAATCGTTTCCGTTCCCCACCTGATAACTTGCGAATATAGGTCCACTGCATATCTCTTGAAAATAAAAACCGCTCTAACATTTGTTCTGCAGAAATCCACTGGCCATCCGCCGTTTTTACCACTTCTGCAGCTTCCTTTATATATTCAATCACACGCAGATTAAGATCCATCTCTGTATGATCTTGGGTATAATAGCCAATTTTCACCGTTTCTCCTCGATCAATAAACCCACGATCCGGCTTTATTTTTCCCGCTAATAGATTTAATAGAGTTGATTTCCCACTCCCATTAGGTCCAACGATTCCTAAGCGTTCATTGGGAACAACAATGTAGCTAAAATCATCGATAATTGTTGAAGTACCAAAGGTTTTTGAGATTCCTTCGATTACAAATACTTTTTTTCCCAATCGATTTGAGCCTAAAACAATATCTAACTCTTCATTTACCGTGTCGTTCTTTTCTTTTTGTATCTGCTCGACTCGTTGAATTCTTGCCTTTTGCTTTGTGGTTCTTGCTTTTGCGCCACGCTTTAACCATGCTAACTCACGGCGTAAGAGATTCTGCCTCTTTTGTTCAGCAACGATTGCTTGTTCTTCTCGTTCTGCCTTTTTCTCTAAAAACACCTCATAATTGCCATCGTATACGTAAAGTTCACCATGATCCAATTCAAAAATACGGTTGGTCACCCGATTTAAGAAATAGCGGTCATGTGTTACCACGAGCAAAGCGCCCCTATATTGTGCCAAATACCCTTCTAACCATTCAATAATCTCATGGTCTAAATGGTTGGTTGGTTCATCTAAAATAAGTAGATCAGCTGGTTGGATTAATGCCTTCGCAATCGCTACACGTTTCTTTTGCCCACCTGATAATGCCTTAATCGGTTGAGTCATATCCTTGATTCCAAGGCGGTTAAGGATCGTTTTGACAATGGTACTCGCTTCCCATGCCCCTACTTCATCCATTTTTTGCTGCATCTTCATTAGATATTCCTGTTTCATCCGGTTGTTTGGATCAGCTTCAAGTGCGAGTACTGCTTGTTCATATTCTCTCATCGCTAACATGAGGCTTGAATGGCCATAATAGATTTGCTCAAAAACAGTTAATTCATCATTCAACTCAGGATGTTGTGATAAGAATTCAATTTGAAAATGGTTGGAGTGAATGATTTGTCCTGCTTCTGCCTTTTCCTTTCCGGCAATCACACGCAACAAGGTTGATTTCCCAGTTCCGTTAACCCCGATTAGTCCAATTCTTTGTTTCTCAGCAATCATAAATGAAATATGGTTAAACAAAACCTTTTCCCCATAGGTTTTCACTAAATTCTCAACCGTCAGTATACTCATATCAATCTCCTAGCCTTGCTTGTGATTTTCAACATGGTTTTATTATACAATATCATACGAAAAAAGGGATTCAATTCAAAATCTGAACTGAATCCCTTTTTTAATTAGCAACAATGCCCTTTTTTGTGACCATGATCATGTCCATGATCATGTTTTTCTACATGCTCCTGCTTTTCAGCTTTCACCTCAGCATGTTCATGATTGTGATCATGCTCATGACCTTGATTCTTATGGTCATGTTCTTTATCATGTCCTCCGCAGCAGCCCATTCTCCTCACCTCCTTAAACTAGTATAGAAATAATGGATTAGTGTACTAATTTAACACCTTTTAACCGTAATGAGTTAGAGACAACAGAGACTGAGCTAAAGGCCATCGCTGCCCCGGCAATCCATGGTGCCAATAAACCTAAAGCAGCAACTGGTATTCCTAACGTATTGTAAATAAACGCCCAGAATAAATTTTGTTTAATATTTCTCATTGTTTTACGGCTTAGTAGAATGGCATCAACAATACCTGTTAAATTACCCCGCATTAAAGTTACATCAGAGGATTCGATCGCTACATCAGTACCTGTCCCAATTGCAATCCCTACATCGGCTGTAACGAGTGCTGGAGCATCATTAATTCCATCACCAACCATCGCAACAATTTCACCTTGATCTTTGAACTTTTGTACTTCAGACGCCTTATCTTCTGGAAGGACTTCTGCGCGAATCTCGGTAATACCGACTTGTTTGGCAATCGCCTCTGCCGTTCGTTTGTTATCCCCTGTAATCATAACCACTTTTAGCCCTAATTGTTGTAGTTTATGAATTGCTTCTTTAGAATCTTCCTTAATTGTGTCAGCAACAGCCACAACTCCAGCTATTTGCTGATCGATGGCAACAAGCATCGCCGTTTTTCCCTCTTGCTCCATTTGTTCCATCTTACTCTCAATTTCACCCAACATGATATTCTGCTGTTTCATCAATTTACGAGTACCAACAAGCAATTTTTTATCTTCAATTTCTGCCTCAATACCAAACCCTGGAATGGCATTGAAGGAATCAGCTTCAACCAATTCAATCCCTTTTTCCTTAGCCCCTTTTACGATTGCTGTTGCAAGCGGATGTTCGGAGCTATTTTCCGCTGAAGCTGTTAAACGAAGAACTTCGTCTTCATTAAAGCCATTTACGACATAAATATCCGTTAATTCTGGCTCACCTTTGGTAATGGTTCCCGTTTTATCTAGAACTATAGTATTTAATCTTGAGGTGTTTTGTAAGTGCTCTCCACCTTTAAAAAGGACTCCTTTTTCTGCCCCTTTACCTGTACCCACCATGATTGAGGTTGGAGTTGCAAGTCCTAAAGCACAGGGGCATGCGATTACTAATACAGCAATCATCGCGGCTAGTGCAATCGCAAATTCAACGCCAATAACAAAGTACCAAACGATAAAGGTAAGAATTGCAATACCAACTACGATCGGAACGAAGATCCCTGAGATCTTATCTGCTAATTTTTGTATCGGTGCTTTGGAACCTTGAGCATCTTCAACTACTTTAATGATTTGAGCTAGTGCAGTATCTTTCCCTACTTTCGTTGCTTTAAATTTAAAAGTTCCATGTTTATTGATCGTTGCACCAATCACATTGTCACCTATTTTTTTATCTACAGGAATGCTTTCACCTGTAAGCATTGACTCATCAACCGCTGAGTTTCCTTCTACAACCACTCCATCAACAGGAATCTTTTGCCCTGGGCGAACCAATATAATATCATCTACTACAACTTCTTCAATGGCAATTTCCTGTTCTACACCATCACGAATCACAGTGGCTGTTTTTGCTTGTAACCCCATCAATTTTTTGATCGCTTCAGATGTACGACCCTTTGCCACAGCTTCTAGTAATTTCCCTAGTACGATTAGCGTAATGATAATAGCGCCTGTCTCGTAATAAAGTTTGTCTCCACCAATCAATGCTTCCCATAGACTGTAGACGTAGGCTGCTGAAGTTCCTAGCGCAACAAGAACATCCATATTAGCACTGCCATTTTTTAATGCTTTATATGACCCTACGTAAAATTGCCAACCTACAAAAAATTGAACAGGTGTTGCAAATACCCATTGGAACCATGGATTAAGGAAAATTTCTGGAATCCTTATATTGATATACTCCAGCATGGCTACTAAAAGAGGTAAAGATAAAATAGCCGAAATAATGAATTTACGTTTTTGGTTCCTGATCTCAGCTTCCCTTGCCTCTTTTTCCGCATCGACGTTATCTGCTTTTCGCTCCTTCGCACGATAGCCAACCGATTCAACTTGTTTAATTAGATCAGCTATGCTTACATCAGCACCAATGTATTCTACAGTTGCACGTTCTAACGCAAGATTTACATTGGCTGTCTTAACACCTGGTAATTTATTTAATGCTTTCTCAATTCTTGTCGCACATGATGCACATGTCATCCCAAAAATATCTAGCTCTACTTTATCTGAAATGACTTTGTAGCCAATGTCTGCAATCTTCTTCTCAAAATCATTGATTGAAACTTGCTCTTCATCATATTCGATGCTTGCCCTTTCTAAAGCCAAATTCACATTTTACGCCCTGCAACCTGTTTAAACCCTTTTCAATTCTTGTGGCACAGGAGGCACAAGTCATTCCTTGGATTTTTAATGTGGTTGTTGCCATGGTATCCCTCCATCCTTATTCATAATTAGGTTTGTATGTTATTTACCATACCCCCCTATAGTATTTATGCTGTTAAATATACCCTTTGTTTATGGATTTTTTCTACAGAAAATGTGAACAAATTGTGACAAAGAATATCTGCTATAGATATACAAACCCCAAAATGACTAATGGAATAAAGTTCTATCATTTTAATTTTAAAAAAAAAGTGACTGATTGGCGAACAGTCACTTTTATTGGGAAGGTAAAAAATATGGCTAATATTTTTTACTAAATTTAGTGTAACCATTAAATATGAAGAAAAAGTGGAGTGAGCTCACTTTTTTCTAAACTTGTTCAAAAATTTATCGATAATAAACCAAATTAGTGCTCCAATACCAAAAAAGAGAAGAAATAAAATAGTAGTCCCTTTCAGCCATGTTCCCATGTGATGGTACATCATTGCTGAATCCATTATTAAACCCATTGAAGAAGGAGGAAACCAAATCATTTTTAATACAAAGAGTAAAAATGATACACCGATAATCATTAATATGATATTTAAAATATCAGAAAAGTATTTTTTCATCGCATATAACCACCACCAATACCTAGAACAGGCAATAATTTAATTTGATTCTTTACTTTTCATTATCAATGATAACCAGTAAATATAAAGAAACGATGTAGAATGTACCAATCTTTACATAAGGAAACCCACAAAAGTGATAACTTCCTTAAAAGCTACTTCGATTGTTTTGTGGGTCTCATGAAAATGGTATATGACCATCTCAGTCACTGATCGCAAACTATGCTACTTCACCAACAATCGTTTGATTTTTTCCCTCTTTGTAATATAAATATCCCATAAGAATAATTGAGAGAAAAATAACGATCACACTTGTCCACTGCCCTGCTGTCCAATTAAACAAATATCTAAATGAGTCCCCTCTTAAGAATTCAAGCGAAAAGCGTCCAATGGAATAAAGAATATTATAGGCTAAGAAAATAAATCCTGTTGTCCATTTCACATTAGCATTTCTCAATGCAATTAAAATTCCGAAGACAATCAAATCCCATTGTCCTTCCCAAACTTCTGCAGGCCACAATGGTTGTGAACCATAAGTATCATAGGCCATCGTTCCAGGAGGATAAACGATTCCAAATCCAGAGTTAGTTGGTGCACCAAACGCATCTCCATTTAAGAAACAAGCAATGCGACCAACCGCTTGTCCCAAAATGATTGCCGGAGCCATGATATCAGCCAATTCCCAAAAATTAAGCTTGTGGTATCTCGTATAAATGATAGCGGTTAGAATTCCACCAATAATTGCCCCTTGTATGGCAATTCCCCCATTCCAAAATGTAAAGATTTGATCTAAATTTTTTGAGTAATATGGCCATTGAAAGAAAAATACGTGCCAAATTCTGGCGCCAACAATTGCTCCAATGATGCTATACATGGACAAATTGACGACATGATCACGATACTTGGTGTTTCTCGCTAAAAAATATGCAACACCCATACCCAGTAAAATTGCTAATGCAACGACTAAGCCATAAGACCGTACTCCGTAACTCCCAATATGAAATAAAATAACCCTCACTTTAACCCCTCTTTCCATTTTTCTAGTTGCAACTATTTTTAAAAATAAGAGATAAATTATTTTTACTTGGCAAATATGTAGAAAGTATGAATCCACTGTTTTAAGTCAAAAAAAAAAAATGACCATATAGGATCAAATCCTAATGGTCAATCATACGATCTATTCACTTAATACTTCTTTCATTCTGCGATATTCTTCTTCCGTTATTTCCCCTTTAACAAATCTTAACTTAAGAACTTCTAATGGATCTGACGATTGTTTTCCATGATTTTGATGTTCATTATGATTATGGTTGTGATTATGATTTTGCTGATGTTCTTGCTCTTGATATCGACGTTGATCGTGATCTGAATGTGAATGACGACCATGCATTAAATGTCCAAACATACATCCTAATCCCATGATAAATCCTCCTCCCTCTTTGTTATCTAGTTTACCCTGAAAGTGTGAAAAAAGAATGAATCTATTTTATTTCCAAATCTGTAAAAATATGATTTGCACTAAAAATTAAAGTATAAAAAAATATTAATCAGTTTATTTTAAGGAAGAAAGGAGGGAGAACTTTGGCTCAAGATGTGTTATGTGAAGTAAAGAATTGCCACTACTGGGGAGATGGCAATTTGTGTAATGCTGACTCTATTTATATTGTTGCAAAACAAGAAATGGCAAGAAGATCTGAAGAAACCGATTGTAAAACATTTAAAACAGGCATGTAGTCATTTTGAAAAACAGCAACCTTGTATAGGTTGCTGTTTTATAAAAGAAATCATTTTATTGACCCATCATACCACTGAAACCATTCATTCCAGTAAAATTATTGCTATTAGAGGAACCTACAGTTCCATGCATGCTTTCATAATGAGCTTTAAAATCATCTGCTTTTAAATCTGGATATACTTGTTGCATATATTTATACATTTGTCCAAAATTGATGTTTTGATCTTGCATAAACTTTTGCATATCTTCATAACTTGCACCAGAATTCATCAATTCATACATCTGGTCTACATCGATTCCTTGTTGTTCCATAAACCCTTCCATTTGATTTACGTTAAAACCTTGTTGTTGCATAAAGGAACGGTAATCGACTCCTTTAGCATAACTAACATATGCAGTTGTTCCTACTCCTAAAACTAACGCGGTGGCTAATACACCAGTTAATAATTTCTTTTTCATTATACTCTTCCTTTCACTTTCATTATTTATATTCTTATAATAAGTTTTTCTTGATGTTTTCAAATTCTTCGGTTGTAATTTCACCTTTAGCTAGTCTTGATTTCGCAATTTCTAATGCATCAGAGTTTGTAGCTGTTACATTTCTTACTGTTGTACCATTTTGGTTCCCTTTAACCAATAGGTAGATGATTACTCCAATAACAATCAAACCTAAGAACATCATTCCAAATCCACCTCCTAATCCACATCCTCCGAAAGCTCCAAAGCCAGGTCCCATGATGAAAACCTCCATTTATGATAGTTTTGCTTAAATTATTATACTTATACTGTAACACTCAATTATGAAGACTTTATGGAACTTAAAAACTTTCTTTCATTTTTTCGAATTCACTTTGACTAATTTCACCTTTAGCAAAACGGACTTTTAAGATCTCAACTGGATCTTCTGTTTTTTTGCTACTTTGCGTCTCTTGCTTGATGGAAGTGAAAAACTCAGTCACAAATTTCTGTGCTTTTCTTAGAAGTTTAAATAAATCTCCAGTTTTGATAAGGTAATAGGCAACAATAATCGTTAGAATTAAATTTAGCACTTGTCCAATCCCCTTTCATTATGAATTGATGACTTTTACAATTTCTTGATATTCGTCATAAGAAATTTCCCCACGAACATATCTAAGCTTGGCTATTTCTACTGCTTCATTTGAAGTTGCTTTTGTAGGTGCTAGAAGTTGACTTGGTTGCGAAAATGCACCATGTTGCTTACTTCTTTTAATCAAAAGGTAGACAAGAAATCCAACAAGTACGAGGAATAAAATTCCTGTTAGATTCCAACCAGACATCATTCCATAACCAAATCCATTTCCATATCCACCGCCGGGACCATATCCCCAGCCATTATTATACCCATATCCATTTCCATATCCACCAAAGCCTGGTCCTCCAAAACCGCCCATATGTCCTCCGCCAAACATCATCTTCGTTTCCTCCTTTTACTTTGTTTTAATGGAGATAACCCTAAAGGGAATTCAAATAGTTTGTTACAAAATTACAAAATATTTTTTAACTTGTTATACTCTTCTGCAGAGATTTCACCTTTTGCAAAACGAATATCAATGATCCGTCTTGCCTCATTCGAATTATTACTTCCATTTCCTTGAATCTTGTTTAAGATATTTTGAAGTTCACCTGTTTTGTATAGATAAAACCCAATCACCAAAATAAGCAAAAGTAACATTTCTTTTTCCTCCTTTTTTCATTTATTTGTTTTTATGCTCCCTTTAAGGTGCTATCTTCTTTACAGTTATAGAATAACGAGCAAAAATGAAGAAAAAATGAAGAATTTAATTTTTTTTAGAATCATTCTAATTATTCTTCCTGTCATGTCAAAACCGCTGTTTTTCGCCAATTCCACCAATTTCAAGGGAGATTTCTTTCCCATTTATTTTGTTTAGAAAATTTGGCTAAATTTTGGTGGTGATGATTCCATCTTTCCCAAAGAGTATGGAGAATCTGTAAAGAAAGCAAAAAAAAACCTGAATCTTCATTGAACACTCAGGATTTAAAGAATTTTTTTTTAGTTATTTTCTCTGCTCCATTTCTAGATGATTATGATTGTTTTGCTCCATTTCTGATTCAACAGTCACAATATGTCCCATCTGGTTAAAAAGAAAGAAAAACACAAGAATGATCATCCCCATCAATAGTGGGTTTCGAAAAAAACGAGGTTGATCTCCTTTATTTAATTCATCAATCATCATGTAAAACAGAATTAAAATAATCCCTATAAACAGTACAAGCAAGATCTTCATCATCGTGTCTGGTTTACTTGTGGAAATCATATCTCCTAGCATGGCTCCCATCATACCTCCCATTAAACCTGAAAGCAATCCATCCATCATTGCCATCAATGTGACAGGAGCTCCTGTAATTAATCCAACAGCACCACCAATGGCCATCGCAATTAATGTAGAAAAAAATAGATTACCGGCATAGAGAATTCCAATCAATGTTCCAGATAATATTCCCACCATCATTCCCAATGTCATCGCAATCATCATCCCTGTCATACAGGTAATCTTTTCGCGTTTTCTTACTACATAGAGAATGACTGCGATCGAAAGCAGCACAATTATGGCAACAAAAACCCAAAAAGCATAAGACATTTTGACTAACCACCTCTTTTCACATCCTCTGATTCATATATATTAGGTAAAAAATAAAACATGCTATATTTGTCAAAAGTTGATAATCGAAATGTAATGCTTTCTCGATTGACTTTTTTCTATTTTATCTTTAAACTATATACCCGTATAAATATTAAATCTGCTTTTTTGTTTAATTTATTTTTACTATATTCATAGTTTAAATAGTAATATATGTTGAATTTTTAACTAAATCTTATCTAATATGTAGAGATAAAAAGGAGGGAATAGCAAAATGGATTATCAAATTAGTACTGAAGAAGTTAGAAAAAGATTGAAAAATGGCGACAATGTAAAGATCATTGACGTACGCGAAGACTTTGAATTTGTGAATGGACATATTCCTGGAGCGATCCTTATTCCATTAGGAACATTAGGTTATCGATATCAGGAATTAGATAAACAAGAAGAATATCTCATCGTTTGTCGTAGTGGTAATCGTAGTGAATATGCAACACTGTTTTTACTACATCAAGGATTTAAAAAAGTGAAAAATATTGTTGGCGGAATGTTGGATTGGACAGGAAAAGTTGTAACAGAAGAAGGGGGAATCAAATATATCTAAAACTCTTTCTACTATTTCAGGGGAAACGGTAAAGTTAATCATGGTTAAGATAGCCCACAATAATGAAAAGAAAGTTATACTTGAACATTTAAAATTGCCGGTTTATGCCGGCTTTCTCTTTGGTTAAATTATGGTTCTTTGTTGACTAATTGAGCTAAACAAAATAAACTGGTATACGCATACCGGTATCACAATAAACAACAAAGCTAGAGGTGATTCTTCTTTGACTATTTCCTTGGCGATGATTCTTTTCTTTATTGGATTGATTGGTGCTTTTCTTTCTGGAATGCTTGGAATTGGAGGGGCAATCGTTAATTATCCCATGCTTTTATATATACCTGTTTTGATTGGAGTAGGAGCTTTTACTCCTCAAGAAGTTTCTGCTATTACCATGTTACAAGTCTTTTTCTCTTCTTTAACTGCTTCATTTGCCTATAAAAAATCAAATTTTATCAATAAAAATCTAGTAATTACCATGGGAAGTAGTATTATTATTGGGGGGCTCTTAGGAGGCTTTGGTTCAAAATATCTAACTGGTGATATGATCAATATGACCTATGGAGTACTCGCCACTTTGGCTGCAATCTTAATGTTCATTCCTAGACCAGTTCAGGAAGAACATGAACCAGAACTTAGATATAATCGTATATTGGCTGCAATCTTAGCTTTTATTGTTGGGGTTGTCTCAGGTATTGTCGGTGCAGGTGGGGCCTTTATTTTAATTCCAATCATGCTGTTTTTCTTAAAGATTCCTCTTCGTACTACTATTGCTTCCTCTTTAGTTATTGTATTTCTATCATCGATTGGTGGAACGGTTGGAAAAGTCATGTCAAGGTCAATTCTCTTTTGGCCAACCTTTTGGACAGTCATAGGAAGCTTAGCCGGGGCTCCGCTAGGGGCAAAAGTAGGGAAAAAAATGAAAGCCAAATCATTGCAATATGTATTGGCCATCCTTATTTTAGGAACCGCAATCAAAATTTGGCTTGATATCATTTGAAGGCGACTGTCATCGAATTCAACTGCTTTAATGGCTGCAGAGAACGAAGCACTTCCCGAACCTATGATAACGAAATCATACATCTTTCTTCACCTTTCCTTTCACAAGTGATAAATCAAGTTTGTGCTAACGCCTTCAAACCTTTACATCTACTACAATACATGCAAAATATGGAGAAATAATGAATTTGTATTCAGAAAATTCATCTGAATATTTTATGGAAGGAAAGAAAAAATAGTAAACATAAATTATACTATAAAAATTCAGGTGAAAAAATGTTAGAAACACGTGATCTCATCACAATTCTTACTGCAATTTTGATTGGAACCATTTCTCGAATCCTGATGCTAAAGGAAGACTTTCGCCAATATCCTAGTTATCCAAATGGCTATCTGATTCATTTAATTACGGGTTTTATTGCTGCATCTTTAGGAGCAGTGGCGATTCCAGCACTGTTGTCCAAGAATTATGTGGCCGTCACTTTCCTTGTTCTAGCCATTCAGCAATTTCGCGATATAAGAAAAATGGAGAGAGATAGCCTAAAAGATTTAGAAGAGACGGAATACACTTTCCGAGGTGCAGCTTACATTGATGGAATTGCAAAAACGTTTGAGGCTAGAAGTTATTTTTCACTCATTGTATCTCTCTTTACTGCACTAACCATGTACATCTTACCCTTTTCATATGTCCCTAAGGTGATAGGGTCAGTAATCGTTGGTTTTTCTCTCATCTATATTCTAAAACGGTTTTCAAAGGGAAAAACTGTTGGTGATATTGCAGAAGTAAAGCCAGGGAAAATTGAAATAAAAGGTTCTGAGCTTTATGTCGATGACATTTTCGTCAGTAACTTACTTGGTGGCGATAATAGTCGTGAGTTATTTCAAAAGGAAGGCATGGCCGTTGTCGTTTATCCCAAAAAAGATCATTTTCGCATTGCACTCGATCATTTTGGCCAACGTCAAGCGATGCTATTTGAGGCAACGAGAGCAATTGGTTTAAAACGTTACCATTTCACAAGAAAAGATTATGAAAAAGGGAGAATTGTAGTCACATTGGTTCCTATACTTAACGATTACGATAAATTAGTTGAAGCGGTTATCCAAACACCACTATTAGAAACTGTGAAAAAGAGCCATTCAGTGATGAATACCAATTTATTTGGGGAGGAATAAGGATGGGAAGAGAAGCAACTATGAAACCTAGCTATGAGATTTTAGCTTATATTACATTAGATAAAAATAGAGTACTCGCCGGAAATCCTATTGCTTTATATGCTGAAAATGAAGAAATTCAGAAAACCTTATCCGTAGATATTGCTAAAGCCTTAAAAGCAGATATCGTTCAGCTAAAAACTGGAGATTATATGGTTATTCGAGTATAATACCCCTTGAACTACTTTTTAAGGGGTATTCTCATAGCATTTAATACTGCAAGTAATGCAACACCAACATCAGCAAACACCGCTTCCCACATAGTTGCTAAACCACCTGCACCAAGTACAAGTACAAATAATTTCATACCTAATGCAAAAATAATATTTTGCCATACAATCTTTCTGGTGTGTCTTGCAATTTTGATGGCAGTAGCAATTTTTGAAGGTTCATCAGTCATGATGACAACGTCCGCAGCCTCTATCGCTGCATCAGAACCTAAACCACCCATTGCGATCCCAATATCTGCCCTTGCCAATACAGGTGCATCATTGATTCCATCGCCGACAAAAACTAAATTTCCTTTATGAGGCTTTTTCGCATCAAGAATTTCTAATTTCTCTACTTTTTGATCTGGAAGCAACTCGGCATGAACTTCATCTAATCCTAGTTGTGTAGCAACTTTTTCTCCAACATTTTGAATATCTCCGGTTAACATCACTGTTTTTCTTACTCCAATTTCTTTTAAAGAGCGAATGGCATCAATTGAATCCTCTTTTATCTCATCAGAAATCACAATATAACCAGCGTATTGCTGATCTATTGCAATATGAACGATCGTTCCAGGTGCGTCTACCTGTTCAAATTCAATACCTTCTTTGGTCATCAATTTACGATTACCAGCAATGATCTCTTTCCCCTTAACACTAACCTTTATACCATAACCACTAATCTCTTCATAGTTTTCAATCTCGTCTCTGTTCACTTCTTTACCATAAGCTTTTAAAATGGATAAGGCGATTGGATGGTTGGAATAGTTCTCAGCATAGGCTGCTATTTCCAACAATTCATCGTTTGACATCGATTCTTTCGCATGAATCTCTGTTACATTAAATACTCCTTTTGTAAGCGTGCCTGTTTTATCAAAGACAACTATATCTACGTTATTCAATGCCTCTAAATAATTTCCACCTTTAACTAAAATTCCATTTCTGGATGCTCCGCCAATTCCTCCGAAAAATCCTAATGGGATGGAAATCACCAATGCGCATGGACAGGAAATGACCAAGAAAATAAGGGCTCGATAGATCCACTGTGAAAAAGTAGCCCCTTCAACCACAAGTGGGGGTATTAGAGCCAATAAGAGAGCAATTACAACAACAATGGGCGTATAGTATCTTGAAAATTTCGTTATAAAATTCTCTGTCGGAGCTTTTTTACTACTTGCATTTTGCACCAAATCTAAGATTTTAGAAACAGTTGATTCTCCAAATTCTTTCGTGACTTCAACAGCAATAAGCCCATTTTTATTGATAAACCCACCAAGGATTTCACTTTCTACCTCTACCTCCCTAGGAATTGATTCGCCAGTTAAAGCGGACGTATCAACCATTGAGCTGCCTTCAATGATTTTGCCATCGAGCGGCACTCTTTCACCCGGTTTAACAATAATGACATCCCCAACGTTTACTTCTTCTGGAGAAACCCTTTTAACCTCTTCACCTATTCTTAGATTGGCATAGTCAGGACGAATATCCATTAATGCAGCGATCGATTTACGGGATCGATTTACAGCTAAGTCTTGAAATAATTCACCAACTTGATAGAACAGCATAACGGCTACCCCTTCTGGAAACTCTCCTATTGCAAAGGCGCCAATGGTGGCTATACTCATTAAGAAATTTTCGTCAAATATTTGACCTCGTTTAATATTTTTCCCTGCCCTTACTAAAACCTCTCCACCAATTAAGATGTAACTGATGAAATATAATAGAAACTCCATCCAAAAAGTAAACTTAAAAGCAATGGCTATGGCAAAAAACGCTGTACCAATCCCTAATTGAATTAACTCTTTCTTCATTTCCCCTGCTTCACCATGACCATGGCCATGGTCATGGTCATCTTGAAGTGAATGCTTATTTGCTGTTTTTATTTCCTCATGTACTTTCACATCTGGTTCAATATTCACTACAATTTTTTTTGCTTCTTCAATAAGACTAGGTAAATGGCTTTTATCATTTACTTCAATAAATAGTTTAGAAGCTTTCGTTAGTTTTTTCGTTGTTTTTTCCTGAATGATCACATCTGGCTCTAATTCATTGACAATTGCTTTAACCTCAGATATCAAATAATCAGTCCGATCAGGTTTATTAATTTCTAGAGTTAATACCTGTGTAACAAAATTGATCGACCCATCTTTAATTCCATCTAACTCTTTTACTTTTGCTTCTATTTTTGCTGCACAGCTTGCACAATCCAAACCTTCCAAAATAAGTTCTCTTTTTTCTATTATCGTTGTCGAACTCATTTCTCCTTCCTCCTCGCTCTCGTCTATGACCTTTCATTAATATGGACTAACCCTTGATCAAAAATCTGTTTAATATGATAATCATCTAATGAATAGTAAACAATTTTCCCTTCTCTACGATTTCTTACTAATCTAGCTTGTTTTAAGACCTTAAGCTGGTGTGAGATCGCCGATTGATTCATCCCAAGAAGGGCTGCGATATCACATACACACATTTCAGCTTCAAATAAGGCATATAAAATTTTAATCCTCGTCGTGTCACCAAACACCTTAAATAGTTCTGCTAAATCATAAAGTGTTTCTTCTTCTGGCATTGCTTCTTTCACATTCGTGACTACATCATTATGAATGATGGTACAACTACAGGTTTCTGCATAACGTTTTGTTTCAGCCACCTTTATCCCCCTTTCATATGTTTATATGAATAATTGTTCATATGTTTAATAGTAGTATATTTCATCATTTATTTTTTTTCACTAGCGTTGCATTAATTAAATCTGATGATTCAAAATAATAGCAATCTTCAAAAATTGTCCATACAACAAAAAAATCCTTTACAATGGAAGTACAGGTGATTCCTGTCCAAATCCAATAGTAAAGGACCACATTATGGACAAGAATACACTAATTTCGTCATTTGGTAAATGGGTTTCACCCATAAATTTTAAAAAAATTTTTGAACATGTTGAAAATGGTAAACAAGATTACTACATCAAGAAACTAACAACAGAGGCTTTTATTAAACTTCTGCTTTTTGCTCAGCTGCATGAAACCGAGAGTTTACAAGCCATGAGTGATGCACTACTTAATGAAGATCTGCAAAAAACACTTGGATTTGAATCGATAAGTGCCTCTCAATTATCACGAAAAAACAATGAAATCAATCCAGAAATTCTTTCAACCCTATTCATAGATCTTGTTTATCAAATTCAACAAATCCACTTTAAAAATAGAAAGAACATGCCATTAAAGATCATTGATTCAAGTACACTACCGCTTAACTTAACCCATTACAAATGGGCAAAATTTCGTAAAACAAAAGCGGGTGTAAAACTGCATTTACGACTTGTGTTCATGGACAAGGACACTGTCTATCCTGAAAAAGCAGTGATGACAACAGCAAAAGAACATGACAGAAATCAACTTGAAGTCCTTGTAGATGACAAGGAAGCCATGTATGTGTTTGACCGCGGGTATGTTGACTATGAACGTTTTTAATCACGAACCGATTTGATTTGAGCGCCGAAGAGATCAGTGAAATTTACCGATCACGCTGGGCAATTGAACTATTTTTTAAATGGCTCAAACAGCATGTTGAGATCAAACATTTTTATGGAATGAGTGAAACGGCAATACAAAATCAAATCTACTTAGCACTAATTACTAATTGCTTAAATGTTCTCGTGCAACTTGAGATGAAGAGTAAGAAATCTTTACTTCAAATCACTCGCTGGTTAAAGGCTGCGATATGGAAGCCAGCATATATTTGGTTACGTCGGTTTGACGAACGATCTAGCACATAAATAAAAGCATGATTCCTGTCACTCCAGTATTTAAATGTATATATTTACCAAATGGACAGAATCACCTTTTCTTTAGGTTTTGTCCTTTTGGCTCTAATTCACAAAAACATATTTACTGAAAATTTCGACTATATTTATGCAACGCTAGTGATTTTTTTTCAATAATTTAAAATCTATGCCTAATATAAACAAGGGATGATAGTATAAAAGCAAAAAAGTGAAGGAATCAATCCTTCACTTTTTTACTGCTATATTGCTTATTTAATCACACGACGTGCTGTAACATAGTAATCTTTCAACCATCTAACATTCATATCAGTATATGTTACACCTGGTTTACCATAGGTATGAAGTACTTTTCCATTACCAGCGTAGATGGCCACGTGGCCAATTCTACCATTATATCCAGGTAAGGTATAGAAGAGTAAATCTCCTTTTTGCCATTTTCCATATGGTACATATGCACCTACAGTAGATTGTTGACGAGAATTTCTTGGTAATTTGATCCCATTCTTATAAAAGACATATTGTGTAAAAGAAGAACAATCAAATGTATTGGTTTGATAGGCTCTCGCACCAAATTGATATGGTGTTCCCATATACTTTTCACCAGTCTCAATAATTGAATCTGCGATCGTGTTGGTTAAAGTAGGGACTGTTGATGGAGCAGTTGACCCCGTATTAGATGAACCCGTATTATTCGTTAGTGATGTTGGCGTTGAAGGCGTTGAAGGTGTTGATGTTGCTCCTGTTGAAGTTTGTCCACTTGTTAAAAAGCGTCTCGCACCAAAATACTTACCATTATAGTAACTTGTAGATAACGAATGAACAGCTACCTTTCCACTGAAAGAACTAACAAACTTTTCATCACCTAAATAGATTCCATTGAAGTCAGGATAGGATCCCTTATAGGAAAAGAACACCACATCTCCTGGTTTTAATTCATTACGATCTACATGAACGCCATAGAATGCTTGAGACTTCACTGTTCGAGGTGAGTCAATTCCATTCTTTTGGTAAACGTAATAGATTAAACCTGAAGTATCGAATCCTTCTTGAGGAGAGGCTCCTCCATATTTAAATGGTACTCCTACTTGATTTAACGCATCCCTTGTTATGTCTGTACTTGATACAGTTGCTGCTTGAGCGGTTAAGCTTGGTAAAATAGCACTTGTTGGTCCAAAGGAACCAAATACCATTGTGGTGGCAATAGCCAAGCCAGCCAGTTTCTTTGCAGTATATCTCATACATAACCTCCTATGTTGTTTTTTCTAAATCTCTTATTCTAGGATTTAGATTTATTCTTGGTGCGTATTTACATGGTAACATAGGTAGTGTTGTGATGGACGATGTAATATCTACCAACTTCTTTGCTAGTTTTTGGTTTACTGATGTTCACATCTTTCTTCATATTTTCTTCATAAATTCCCAAAATATAGAGCAGTACTGGAAAAATCCCTCTTTCATTTTAATAAAAGTATTTAAAAATTAGTAGATTTACTCAGATCAAAAAGATGTAATTATTAGAATTACATCCATAAATTACATCTATTTTTAGATACAAAATCAACAAAAGTGACTGTTTTCTTTAATGCTTGTTCCGATTGATTATATGGAAGGAAAATTCAAAAAAATCTTTACTTTGCAACAAAAACGAGATATAATTTCCAAACCGCGGCTTTATATTCCATATAACAACACAAGAAAGGAGTCTTTATGAGTATTTTTCGGGATTTATGGTGGTTTTTTAAGTTAGAAAGAAAGAGCTATATCACTGGTGTTCTTCTTTTGATGTTGGTCTCATTCCTTAATTTATTTCCACCCTATGCCGTTGGTAAAATCGTCGATCAAATCAAAGGACAAACGTTAACGACAGAACAATTATTGCTATGGATTTTGCTTATTTTATTTGCCGGAATCCTTATGTACGTCTTGCGCTATATTTGGCGTATGATGATCTTTGGATCTGCCGTTAAATTGGGAGCCTTGTTACGCCAACGTTTATATGATCATTTTACAAAATTATCATCGCAATTTTATCATAAGCACCGAATCGGTGATCTAATGGCTCATTCAACCAATGATATTCAAGCGATTGAAGGCACTGCTGGAGAAGGGGTTTTAACCCTAGTAGACTCCTTAACAATGGGAACACTTGTCATCGTGGCCATGGCCACTACAATTAGTTGGAAATTAACGCTGATTACGCTTTTACCCATGCCTTTTATGGCTTGGCTGACTAACTTTTATGGTTCTCTCGTACACGAACGTTTTTTTCAAGCACAAGATGCCTTCTCTCATTTAAATGAAAAAGTTCAGGAAAATGTCTCGGGAATTCGTGTTATTAAAGCATTTGGTCAAGAAGAGGCAGAAAAGAATATTTTTGCAAATCAATCCATGGATACGGTTAAAAAGAATATTGCAGTAGCCAAAGTCGATTCATTATTTGATCCTACCATTCAATTGATTGTAGGGATCTCTTTCTTTCTTGCAGTGGCCTTTGGCGCCAAATTTGTGATAGGGAAAGAGATGACGATTGGTCAGTTGACATCTTTTACAATTTATTTGGGTCAATTGATCTGGCCAATGTTAGCTTTTGGTTGGTTATTTAATATAGTTGAACGTGGTCGTGCTTCCTATGATCGCGTTCAGGAGTTACTTCATGTTAAACCTGCCATTGTTGACAAAGTAGGTGCAATTAAGCAGCCTCCTACTGGCGATCTAGCCTATCAGATTAACTCTTTCACCTATCCTGAACAAGAGAAACCAACATTAAGAAATGTTGATTTCACATTAAAAAAAGGGCAAACTCTTGGTGTGATTGGAAAAACAGGAAGTGGGAAAACAACGTTACTTCGTTTATTACTTCGGGAATTTGATCTCGATCAAGGTGATATCACCATTAATTATAAATCAATCTATGATTATACTTTAGACGCTCTACGCTCTTCGGTCGGTTATGTACCACAGGAACATTTCCTCTTCTCAGGTACGATAACAGAAAATATTTCCTTTGCAAAACCTAAGGCCACGTTAGAAGAAGTAATCGAAGTGGCAAAATTAGCTGCAATCCATAAAGATATCCTGCAATTCGAAGAAAAGTATGAAACGATGGTTGGAGAAAGAGGGGTCACTTTATCTGGGGGACAAAAACAAAGAATCTCAATTGCCCGCGCTTTACTTATAGATCCGGAGATTCTAATCCTAGATGATGCATTATCAGCAGTGGATGCCAAGACAGAGGAAGGCATCTTACAATCGCTTTTAAAAAATCGTTTAAATAAAACAACATTGATCTCCTCACACCGTTTAAGTGCTGTGCAACACGCAGATCTGATTATCGTCCTTAAAGAAGGCCAAATCATTGAGCGAGGAAGTCATGAAGAATTAATGCAATTAGAGGGATGGTATAAAGAGATGTATCAACGTCAACAACTAGAATTTTTAGTCGAAAAAGGGGGCGTTTCAGAATGAATACAACTCCTCAAACGGAGGCAATTTCAAAACAAAGGGTATTTCGTAGGCTTTTGTCGTATATCAAACCCCATATCAAGGGATTAACGAATGCCTTTATCATTTTGCTTGTTGCTACATCTGCTGATGTTGTTGGCCCGATTCTCATTAAAATCTTTATTGACGACTACCTAACACCTGGTCTTTTTGAATGGAAAGCAATCAGTTTACTTGGGGCTGGTTATTTACTTCTTCATATTACATCTGTAAGTTTAAACTTTTACCAACTGATTTCTTTTCAGAAAATCGCCCTATGGATCATTCATCAATTGCGGGTCGATGTGTTTGCGAAGGTTCAACATATGGGGCTCACATTTTTCGATAACACTCCAGGAGGAAGTATCGTTTCTCGGATTACTAATGATACAGAAGCGATCAAAGAATTATACATTAGTGTGTTATCTACTTTCGTTCAAAATATGATCTTTCTGATGGGAATCATTGTAGGAATGTTCTTCCTTAATGTGAAAATGGCCTTGCTTTTTCTCTTGCTCATGCCATTTATCCTTTTACTGATGCATGGATATCGAAAATTAAGTGCAAAGATTTTTCACCAAGCGAGAAAAAAATTAAGCCAGCTAAATGCCAAACTAAACGAATCTCTTCAAGGGATGAATATCATTCAAGCGATGCGTCAAGAAAGAAGGGTAAGTAGTGAATTTGGTAAGACCAACCAAGACTACTTGACATTTAATATCAAGCAAATCAAAATCAACTCTCTAATGGTTAGACCTGCTGTAGATTTCCTTTACCTCGTAGCTTTAAGCTTAATCTTAAGTTTTTTTGGGATCGAGTCTATTCACACGTCGATTGAAATTGGTGTCGTTTATGCGTATTTGAATTATTTAGATCGTTTCTTTGAACCCGTCAATATGATGATGTTTCGCCTAAGTCAATTTCAACAAGCGATCGTTGCCGCTGAAAGAGTATTTGGACTACTTGATGATGAACGAATGGCTCCAGCCAAAATTGGTGATGATTCATCAGTGATTCAAGAAGGTCATATTGAATTTAAAGATGTCACTTTCTCCTATGATGGAAAAACAGATATCTTAAAAAATATCTCTTTTGTTGCTAAACCTGGTGAGACTGTTGCTTTGGTTGGACATACAGGCAGTGGTAAAAGTTCGATTATCAATTTATTGATGCGTTTTTATCCAATTGAGCACGGGGAAATTCTAATTGATGGTGTCCCCCTTTCCCATTACCCTAATGAGGAATTGCGTAAAAAAATCGGTCTAGTCTTACAAGATCCCTTTCTTTTTGTCGGAGATATTAAACAAAATATTCGGTTGCATAATGAGGAAATTAGCGATGAGGAAATCATCGAAGCAGCTAAGTATGTTCAAGCAGATTTCTTTATTCAAAATCTTCCTAATCGCTATTACGAACCTGTTGTAGAACGCGGAGCCACTTTTTCATCTGGACAACGGCAGCTGATCTCCTTTGCTCGAACAATGGCTATCAAGCCAAAAATATTGGTTTTGGATGAGGCAACGGCTAGTATTGATACGGAGACAGAGGAAGCGATTCAAACAGCGCTAGAAAAGATGAGAAAAGGAAGAACGACCATCGCTATCGCACATCGGCTCTCTACGATTCAAGATGCTGATTTGATCCTAGTCTTACACCATGGTGAAATCGTGGAAAGAGGAACTCATCAAGAACTCCTTGCAAAAGGTGGCCTCTATCATAAGATGTTCTTGCTCCAACAAGGAATAAAGAGCCCACAAAAGAAAGAGGCCTAGCGCCTCTTTTTAAGGACAAGAAAGTGTACACTTTCTTCCTTTAGTTGTTTAAGGGTTTCTTTAATCAAAGAAAGGCATGGATGACGGAGCGCGCTGGAATATACAAACCTTTTTATCTTACATCACAAACCAATAAATACTGAACTTCGTTTGGTCTGCATTTTCTTCTTTCAACTTTTCGCGAAAATAAGATAACATCTCCTCTGATACATCAACAGCAGCTTTATTCCCCTGATCGTCTACCTTGTTTTTAATAGTAATTGTATGGCGTCTTTAATGATTTTATCCGTATCACGTTGTTCGTCCTCTTTTTGCATTTCATCCATTAAACATTTACTCATATCTGTGCCAATGACGTGAACAATCACACGGTCAACAGCATTACGTACCGCAGACAATTGGTGAATGACATCATTGCATTCTTGTCCTTCTTCCATCATTCGGAGGACGCCTCTTACCTGTCCCTCTACTCTCTTTAAGCGATTCTTAATCTCTGGGGAGTAATTCATAGAACCACCTCCATCACATATCCTTATACATTAAATACCTTAACAGGTATATTGTTTGTCTCTATTATATCTTTAATTTTTTCTTTTTACCATTTGAATATTCTTCGAACCGTTTTATATCATCAATATGACCAACTAATACTAAAATGTCACCTTCTTGAAATTGATCATTGGCTTGAGGTGCAATTTTTAGCTGCTCATTAGATTTGATTGCCATCACATTTAAGCCAAATTTAGCGCGTATATCTAATTCAAGTAGGGTCTTTCCTACGATATCTGGTCCAATCGCAATCTCTACAATGTTATAGTTTGGTGCTAGTT
Organism: Tepidibacillus infernus; assembly: GCF_048898065.1. Lineage (NCBI taxonomy): Bacteria > Bacillati > Bacillota > Bacilli > Caryophanales > Bacillaceae > Tepidibacillus > Tepidibacillus infernus. The sequence continues at coordinate 113,077 of NZ_JBLWFI010000001.1, read as the reverse complement.
CTATATAATCAAGGATATTAGGAGTAATAAGCTGGTGAACGACACGGATCCCCATGTCTCGTTCTGGGTAGATAATTTTATCTGCACCAATTTTTTCCAACACCTTTCCATGAAGCTCATTTTGGGCTTTTACTACAATTCTTGGCACTCCTAAGTCTTTAAGAATCAATGTAGTCAAAATGCTTGATTGGATATCTTCACCAATCGCCACAATGACCACATCAAAATTACGAATCCCAATGGTTTTTAAAGCAACTTCATCTGTAGAATCTACTTGTAATACATGTGTAGCCCGATTGACCATTTCTTGAACTTTTTCCTCTTTTGAATCAATTCCTAGTACTTCATAGCCCATTTCATATAGTGTTCCAGCTAAACTTGAACCAAAACGTCCCAAACCAATGACTGCAAATTGTGTAGCCACTTTTTTCTCCTCCTAAAATAATGCCCTTATAAACACAAGAAAACACATATAGTACTCTACTTATTTTCTATGAAAATGTCAACGAAATTCATAAAAAAAATCATACCTAATTTGGCATGATTTGTAATGTATATTAACTTATACGATTAAAGATATGAAGAATTAGAGGTGTTCCATAGATGATATAATTTCTCAGTAATAACAGGTGTCATTTGCAACGTATATTTAGCAAAATAGGATCCTTCTAAAACATTTTTTAATTCCGCCCATGGCATGACTGAGAGGATATGAACCAATATAATCAGAATAAAAAGAATTTGGACAAGTCCTAATAATGCACCAGAAAGTCGATTTACAATGGCAATACCGGGTAAACTGGCAATCTGATGTAGAATGCTACCCCCAATATTCAAAATAAGCTTAGTACCAAAAAAGATAAGAAAGAATGCAATCGCATTATAAAACATTGTGGGAAGCTGAAAAGTTTCCGAAAATAAATACAAAGAAGACTGTTCAAATGTTGGCATAGGCACTACACTTTGTATCAAAGGTACTAATTCACCTGAAAAGCGATAGGCCAAATAAAGAGAAAGAAAAAAACCTATAAAGTGAATGAACTGACGAATTAATCCTAACTGATAACCTCGAAAAATGGAGACAATGATGATGATCACAATAATCAGATCCATTGTATTCATCTTTTCACCTACTCTTCTTCTTCAATCAACTTTAACAATTCATCATACTCTTGTTTCAACCTAAAATATTCATCAGCAATATTCACCGCAGTAAGCACCGCAATTTTAGTTGTATCTAATCGAGGATTAGAATCCGCAATTTGTTTCATTCTTTCGTCAACATATCCAGCAACCATCCGCATATAATTTGAACTCGCTTTTCCCACAATTTTATACTGTTGTCCATAAATCATGACGGGTAGACGATTTTTTTGCTCTTCATTCACTTATAGAACCCCCTTGCTGCCTCTATATACTTCGATGTTGTAATACATTCTATAGAAAGGTATAAAATTCCTTCAATATAGACCAGTATATCATGATTTATAAGCGATGAGGGAAAAAAGAGGTCACCTTAAGTTTAGGCAACCTCTTATTCTTTGAGTAAATCGTCGATTTGCTTCAATGTTCGAAAAGGATTGTAATTATTTTCTTAATTCTGCGTGATACTTTTCCTTCAGTTGTTCCAGAATTTGTCCATGTCTCTTTGCTACTTCTTCATCTGTTAAGGTACGTTCTGGACTACGATAGATAAGTGAAAAAGCGATGCTTTTTTTATCTTCCCCTAATTGTTCACTCATGTAAACATCAAACAAGGTAAGATCCTCTAACAACTCTCTACCATTTTCATAAATAGTATCCATTAACGAGCTGGATTCTACATTTTTATCAACAACCACTGCTATATCCCTTTGAATTGCAGGATATTTTGGCAATGGCTGATATTCAATTTCTATATCTGCTAGTTCCAGAATGGTATTCAAATCTAATTCAAAACCATAGCATTCATCTAAATCATATTGAGTTTGAACTTCTGGGTGAATCTGACCAATATAACCGATGATTTTTTCCCCAATTTTGATCTCTGCTGTTCGACCAGGATGAAAGCCTTTTGCCCTAACCGCTTGATATTCGACATTTCTTAATCCTAAGCTAATAAATAAGTGTTCTAGAACCCCTTTTACTTCATAAAAATCTATGTTGTGTTCTTTGGATTGCCAATGTATGGGTAAGGAACCCATCATAAAACCTGCAACAGTCCATCTCTCAGAAGGAAGTTCAGTTAAATGAATTTCATTGGAAATAAAAGTGGCTCCTATTTCATATATACGAATATTATGATTGCGACGATTCACATTGTATTTAGCTATTTCTAACAATTGTGGGAGAAGTTGTGTTCTCAAAAATTGCCTTTCTTCACTCATTGGCATGGCTAAAGAAATAGGTCTTGGCTGATTCGCCAACCCTTGTAATATATCAAGTTGGGATTCCCCGATAAAAGTATAACTGATTACTTCCTGTAAACCAGAAACCTCCAGAAGATTTTTTATCATTCTACGAAGTTTTTGTTTTTTGGTTAGCCCACCTTGGATATATTCGCCAATAGGTAATGTTGTCGGGATATGATCATACCCATAAATTCTTGCGATTTCTTCAATTAAATCCGCTTCAATCGTAACATCTGGTCTTCTAGTAGGAATGATTACCCTTAGGCCACTCGTTTCTTCTTCTACAGAAAAACCTAAGCGTTTCATAATAGCAACCATTTCTTGTACATTTAACTCAGTACCAAGAATTTGATTGATACGATCTGGCTTTAATGGAATCATCAATTCTGTTGGTTGTTCTAACTTTTCTTCTGTTATTCCACCTTCAATGCTACCCCCAGCATACTCTACTAATAATGCCGCTGCTCGATTTAATGCCGCATAGATTCGATTGGGGTCAACCCCTTTTTCAAAACGCATACTTGCTTCAGAACGAAGCCCAAGCTTTTTAGAGGTTGATCTGATGGAAAAGCCCTTAAAATAGGCTGATTCTAATAAAATTTGGGTTGTGTTTTTTGTAACTTCACTATTGGCAGCCCCCATTACTCCTGCGATGGCAATAGGTTTTACTCCATCGGTAATCAAAAGCATTTGTTCGTCTAATTCTCGTTCTTGGTCATCTAAGGTGACGATTTTTTCATTAGGTTTTGCCATCCGAACAACAACTTTTGCTTGATCCAATTTTTCAAAATCAAAGGCGTGTAAAGGCTGCCCGTATTCCAACATGACAAAGTTGGTAATGTCAACCACATTATTTATGGGCCTGATTCCTGCTGCAATCAGACGATTTTGCATCCATTGTGGAGAATCTGAAATTTTTACATTTTTAACTAGACGGGCTGCATAATGAGGACATGCTTCAGGTGACTCAATCTTAATTTGAACAGGATGATTTTGGTCAATGTTATTCTCTAGATTTATTTCAGGTAGTTTTATATTCCTGTCTAAAATAGCGGCTACCTCATATGCAACACCAATCATGTTTAAACAATCTGAACGGTTTGGCGTTAAGTCCAACTCTAGGATGTAATCATTAAACCCTAACAAAGGTTCAATCGGCTCACCAATTTTGGCATCGTCTGAAAGAACTAGAATCCCTTCGGTTTTTTCTTTAGATAATAATTTTTCATTCATTCCTAATTCTTTGGCGGAACAAATCATCCCTTCAGAGTCAACTCCACGCAATTTTGCCTTTTTAATTTTAATATCTCCTGGTAAGGTAGCACCAACTAATGCGACAGGTACCTTTTGACCCTGTGCAACATTTGCCGCACCACAAATAATTTGTAAAGGTTCACCCTGACCCACGTCTACCTTACACAAACTTAATTTCTCGGCATTTGGATGCTGTTCTCGTTCTACTACATAACCGATTACTACTTTTTCTAAAGCAGGATTGCTTTTTTCTACAAGATCAACTGCTACACCACTACGAGTTAACTTTTCCGCTAATTCATATGGATCGATATCTTGAATGTCAACATATTGGGATAACCATTGATAGGATACTCTCATCTTTTCTAACCTCCCTTAAACCCGTTTAAACTGATCTAAAAATCTTAAATCGTTGGTGTAAAAATGGCGAATGTCATCAATACCATATTTTAACATAGCGATCCTTTCTACACCCATACCAAAGGCAAATCCGGAATACCTTTCTGGATCATAACCAGCCATCTCTAACACTTTTGGATGAACCATCCCTGAACCAAGGATTTCAATCCAGCCAGTATTTTTACATGTTCGGCAGCCATCTCCACCACACATCATACAGGATACATCTACCTCTGCACTTGGTTCTGTGAAAGGAAAGAAGCTTGGACGTAAGCGAATTTTTGCATGATCGCCATACATTTTCTTAGCAAAATTAAGAAGAACCCCTTTTAAATCAGTCATGGTTATGTTTTCATCAACCACAAGTCCTTCAATCTGGATAAATTGATGGGAATGAGTCGCATCATCGTCATCTCTACGGTAAACTTTTCCTGGACAAATGATTTTTACAGGAACATTTCCTTTTTTGTTTAGCATCGTCCGCACTTGAACAGGAGAAGTATGCGTCCTCATCAAGATTTCTTCTGTAATATAGAATGAATCTTGCATATCACGAGCAGGATGCTCTTTTGGTAAGTTTAATGCTTCAAAGTTATAGTAATCTGATTCTACTTCTGGACCTTCAGCTACCTCAAATCCCATACCGATAAAAATATCTTCAATTTCCTCAATCACTTTTGATAATGGATGCCTATTCCCTTGGCTTATTGGTTTACCAGGTAAAGTGACATCAATAGTTTCTTTCTCAAGTTTTTCTTCTAAAGCCTTGTTTTTTATTGCGGTCTCTTTTAAATTTAGACCCCTTTCAATTTCTTCCCTTATTTCATTAACCAACTTTCCAATGAGCGGGCGCTCTTCTGCTGAAACATTTGCCATCCCTCGTAGCACTTCTGTGATGGGCCCTTTTTTGCCTAAATATTTTACTTTTACTGCAGTTAAAGCTTGGATGTCATTTACTTGATCAATTTCCGTTAGAGCTTCTTGCTTCAATTGCTCTAATCGCTCCTTCATAACATTTCCTCCCTTGTATCATATACTTAAAAATAGCCCACAAAAAAGAGGCCTTTCATCCTTGGCAAGGGACGAAAGACCGTGGTACCACCCTAATTTATGAACAATTAAACAAGATTGATTGTTCAACTTTAGTGTCTTAACGTAGACAAAACGGATTCTCCTACTGATCCTTTTCAGAGATCTGCTCCAGAGCGAACTTCAATAAAACCATCTTAGAGATGCTTCCAGTCTATGACATCTCCTCCCTAAAAGATGGGAATTTATCTACTCTTCTCTTTCCTCGCATTCAAATATAAAATTATATCTTTGGTTATTATGTATCATTATACTGATGTATAAGCTAGACTTCAAGCCCAACCCTTTTCCATTTGCCTTACTCTCTCGTATAAAATAAGCGTTGTGGCCATTGCTACATTTAGCGATTCTGCTTTCCCAACTAAAGGGATTTTTATCATTTCATCTACTTGTTGTTTTCTTGAATCAGACAACCCTTTTGCTTCATTTCCTACTATTATAGCCACTTTTTGTGTAAGATCAACTTCAAAATAAGTTTTGCTAGCATATGGGCTTGTCCCAATCACTTTAACACCGTTTTTCTGTAACTTAGGAATAATTTGGTCTAATTCATCTTGTACGATTGACAGGTGAAAAATCGATCCCATTGCAGAACGGATTACCTTTGAATTGTATAGCTCGACTGTACTATTTCCTAAAATAATGCCTTGTACCCCGGCTGCATCTGCACTGCGAATAATTGTTCCTAGATTTCCAGGATCCTGAATTTGATCGATCAGCAAGTAAAAAGAAAATTGGTTTTCAAGCAGTTTCTCTATCTCGATATTTTTCTTTTTTAATATAGCCAAAACCCCTTGGGGGGTTTCAGTATCTGATAATTTTTCAATCACAGGTGTTGATACGGAAACAATAGGAATGGACAAGTCATACTTCTCTAGATGAAGAGCTAATGATTCTGGAAGATCCTTTCCCTGATCAAAAATTAGGGCTTCAATTTCTTGTTTTGCATCGATCGCTTCCTCAATAAGTTTGATTCCTTCAATGATGTATAACCCTTGTTCTTGTCTTCCCTTTTTACTCTTTAGTTGATACCATGTCTTAATTCTAGGATTATTGGTTGATTGAATGACTTCCATTTTTTTCTCACTTTCCATTCATGACAAAATCTTCAAACTTTCTTAAATCTTTATTATGTCCAATAACGACTAAGATATCCCCTGTTTTGATCATGTCATTTGCATCAGGGGCTACATTGATACGATGGTCATTCTTGATTGCCATGACGTTACATCCAAATCGTGCACGGATATTTAATTCAACCAAGCTTTTGTGGTTCATTTTTTCACTCGCAATAATTTCAACGATGCTATATTCATCAGACAGTTCGATGTAATCTAAAATATTCGGTGTAACCAGATTATGCGCTACCCTTGCTCCCATATCTCGTTCTGGAAAGACGACCTTTGAGGCTCCAATTTTATATAATACTTTTGCATGTAATTGATTTTGCGCTTTAACCACAATCGTTTCTACACCTAGTTCTTTTAAAAGTATAGTAGTTAAAATACTGGCCTGAATATTTTGTCCGATCGCGACAACAACCACATCAAAATTGCGGATTCCAAGTGCCTTTAACGCGGTTTCGTCAGTGGAGTCAGCTTGTACACAATGGGTAACCACGTTAACGTTTTCTTGAATCCTTTCTTCATTGATATCTATAGCCATCACTTCATAATGAAGATCATACAATTCTTTTGCTACACTTGATCCAAACCTGCCCAAACCAATCACTGCAAATTGCTTGCTCATATGGCTACTCCCTTCACCATGATTTTTTTATATTATATCATATCTACAAGCTCTTTTCCTAAAAACTAATGGTTTGATCAATATAGGGTATACTAAAAAAAATTCCATAAAAGTGACCATTTCCTTACCATTAAATATAGGAGGTTAAAGAGATGAACATTGACCTACGTCAAGCTATCATTCAAAACATAAAAGGAAAAGATGAAGAACAATTAAAAGACATGATCAATACAGCGATTAAAGATCATGAAGAAAAAACCTTACCTGGATTAGGTGTCTTATTTGAAGTGATTTGGCAACACAGTGATTCACAATCACAGAACGAAATGATTGATGCACTAAGTAAAAATATATAATAGTTTATATATTCCAACGCGCTCCGTTGTCCGTGCATTTCTTCGAATAAAACATAAGGTAAGAAATACTCTCTCAAAAGTCGCTGCTTATGGAATATATAAATGAAAAGAATGAGCCATCCAACAGAGGAGACTCATTCTTTCTTTTTATCTAGCCATGATTCCTTTTACCGTCTTTTCATCTAATCGTTTAATGACTTTCACAAGTAAATTGACTGCTTGTTCAAAATCATCTCGATGAAGAATCGCAGCATGACTATGAATGTAACGAGTAGCAATCCCTATTACTGTGGATGGGACTCCCTTTCCATACAAGTGAAAACGCCCTGCATCTGTTCCTCCCCCTGCTAATGCTTCATATTGAAAAGGAATGTTTTCTTCTTCAGCAATATCAACGACAAAATCCCTTAAGCCTCGATGAGGAACCATAGACGCATCAAATAATAAGATTTGTGGACCCTTTCCCATTTTACTCACTGCTTCATCATCTGTAACTCCTGGGGTATCGCCAGCGATTCCTACATCTATAGCAAAAGCAATATCTGGTTGAACGGTATTCACAGAAGTTTGTGCACCACGAAGACCCACTTCTTCCTGTACTGTACCTACTCCATATACAGTATTAGGATGTTGTTCATCTTTTAATCGTTTAAGCACTTCTACTGCAATCGCACAACCAATCCGATTATCCCATGCTTTTGCCATTATCATTTTTGGATTTTTCATTACTGTAAATGGAGAAACCGGTATAATTGAATCTCCAGGACGTACACCGAATTCTTCAGCTTCTTCCTTACTGCTTGCTCCAATGTCGATAAACATATCTTTTTTCTCAACTGGCTTCTTCCTAGCTTCAGGTGGTAAAATATGTGGTGGCTTAGAGCCAATGATACCAATCACTTCACCTTTTCTCGTATGTATCGTTACCCTTTGAGCAAGCATGACTTGTTCCCACCAACCTCCAAGGGGTTGAAACTTGATAAATCCATCATCTGTAATCCGTGTTACCATAAAAGCGACTTCGTCTAAATGTCCGGCAATTAAGATTTTAGGACCGTGATTTCCTTTTCTCGCAATTAAACTCCCTAAGTTATCAGTATAAACCTCATCAGCATAAGGTTCGATATACTTTCTCATCACTTCTCTAGCAGCTGCTTCATTCCCAGGTGCTCCTGGTGCTTCAGTTAATTCCTTAAACATTTGTAATGTCAAATCTTCCATTTTAACGCCCCTTTCTCATTGGAATTCCTATCCAATCTTATTATAGCGAATGATTAAAACTTTTAAAACATTTTCAACCTAATGTTCCTTTTATTTAAAGTAACATTTGGTTCTTTATTTACTTTAAAAAACCTAGCCAACACAAAAGCAATAAGCGCAATAAAGGCACTAAAGACGGCACCCATTTTTGCTGCTCCTTGAATGGTTGGGTCAGTAAATGCAGCACCTGCAACAAATAAAGCCACTGTTAAACCTAATCCAGCAATCACACCTACTAAAAAAACATCCTTATGTGACATTCCTTGTGGTAATGGAAATCCAAATTTTTCACCTAGCAAGGCAAAAGATGAGATACCTAAGCTTTTGCCCAACAATAAGGAGAGGAAAATAATCCAGGTAATTGTACCTATTCCAGAAAATTCAACTCCTGCATTTGTTAATCCAAAGACGAACAAACCAAAATCGACAAATGCTTTCCATTCATGCTCAAATTGAGCAAGAGGGGTATGGTCATCCACATCTTCTTCAAAAAGATGGTCTCTCTCCCTAGGTGCATGGGGTAGAAATGGGATAATAAAGACCAATGCCAATGCTGGGTGAATAGATGCTTTATATAGGCCAAACCAACTAAATAGCCCACCAATAATCATATATGGCCAATAATTGTTTACCTTCACCTTTCTTAAAATAAAAGCGACTCCCATCCCAATAACAGTAAGTAATAGCCAGATCGGTTGAACTGGGTGAGTTGGGTCGGGATAAAAAATGGCTATAATTCCAAGGCCTATCGCATCGTCTACAATAGCCAAAAGTAGCAAAAATGATACGGCTGGATGTTTTGCCCCAAAGATAAATCTTGCAATTAACCAAGCTAATGCAATATCTGTCGCAGTTGGAATTCCCCAACCATTTGTATAAGCTGGGTCACCAATTATGGAATTAAGAACAAAGAAAACAACAATTGGGCCTATAACTCCACCTAGTGTTGCAAATAAAGGATTAATCGCCTTTTTGATTGGATTTAAATCTCCACCTGGTAAAACACTTTGTGTGATCTCTACAGCTGCAATACCGAAGAAAAACACCATAATGATATCATTTGCAATAAAATGCAAGTCAATATCGCCAAAAATTTTGTAATGTACAAATGCCTGATACCCTTCAGGGGAAAGATTGGCCCATGCTAATGCAGCGATAACCCCCGTGATAAGTGGGATTGAGAATTCCCGTAATAATTGAATTGTTTTATACATCCCTCATCTCCTCCTTTTTAATTGTGCATATGCTTAAAAGTATATTACGAATGATTTCTAAATTGGTTTCAATTAAAATCTAGAGAAGTTTTTCCAATGAAACACATTGTTATTATTTACGATTTCCTAAGGAAAAATCATATGTAACGAAATAAAAAAAGACTCCAAGGTTGAATAAAATAAAATGTACCCTATAAGATGGACACTTAAAAAAAGTCTCCCTTGTAGGGTACTTTTATTTATAATTGAAGTAAAAAGTTGATGGAGCGGAAAACAATGTCGAAAATATTATTTACAAAACAAGAGCAGGAAATATTGAAAAAGCATCCTTATGTAAAATCTGTTAGTAAAAAAGCAATTACATATACAGATGAATTTAAAGCAAAGGCAGTTAAAGAATATGAGGAAGGGAAATTTTCACGTCAAATCTTTGAAGATGCAGGGTTTGATATTGAAATTGTTGGGATAGAACGTGCTAAATCTGCTTTAAAACGATGGCGTACTGCTTACAAAGAAAATGGTATAGCAGGACTTGAAGATTCGCGTAAAAACCATTCAGGGCGTCCATTTAAACGTGAATTAAGTATAGAAGAAAAATATGCGAGATTGGAGGCACAAAATGCATTGTTACGTGCAGAAAATGAATTATTAAAAAAGATCGATTTAGCAGAAAGGATGCTGGTAAAGAAAAAGGGAAATTAACAGCAGAACAAAAATTTCAGTTAATCCAGTATGTCATAGAAAAATACAACTTGAATCGGATGGTACGCTATCTTTGTGAATTAGTTGGGGTCTCTCGATCAGGTTATTATCGTTATTTTTCGACAGATGCACAACTTACTAGACAAGCTTATGATCAAGCAGACGAAGAAGTAAAAGAAGTTATTTTAAAAGCGTTCAATTTTCGTCGTCGTAAGAAAGGCGCACGTCAAATTAAAATGACGTTAGAAAATCAGTTTCAAATTACCTATAACCTAAAACGAATTCGTCGCATTATGAGAAAGTACGGCATCGTTTGCCCGATTCGAAAAGCAAATCCTTATCGAAGAATGGCAAAGGCTACAAAAGAGCATAGAACATTACCGAACCTATTAAATCGTGAATTTAAGCAAGGAATCGCTGGAAAAGTATTATTAACAGACATCACTTATTTAAGTTATGGAAAAGGAAAACGCGCCTATTTATCTACTATAAAAGATGCCGAAACTAATGAAATTCTATCCTATGAAGTGTCTGACAAAATAACACTAGATATCGCCCTAAATACGGTAAAGAAATTAAAGAAGAAAGGTGGAAAACTAGCGGAGGGTGCATTCATCCACTCGGATCAAGGAGTGCATTATACCAGCCCCCAATTTCAAATACTTGTGAAGAGAATGGGATTAGGTCAATCGATGTCACGTCGTGGGAACTGTTGGGATAATGCGCCGCAGGAATCGTTCTTTGGGCATTTGAAAGATGAAACGGACTTTGAATCGTGTGAAACGTTAGAAGATGTAAAACGAGAGATAAAGAGTTATATAATCTATTACAATCATTATCGAGGTCAGTGGAACTTAAAAAAGATGACGCCTGCACAATACAGACATCATCTTCTCCAAGTTGCTTAGAGTTTTTTTAAAATGTCCTTTACAAAGGGTACACTTTATTAATTTCCTTAGAGTCTTTCATCATTCATTTCATTTAGCTTAAAATATAGTTTTACGTGGGTCATTAAGACTTAATTTTGCGTACTGGTTTCTTTCATCTTTTTGATACCTAGTAGTTTGCCAAGGATAAAGGCAAAAATTGCAGCACTTGCACTAAAGAGCGCTCCCATTTTTGCTGCTCCTTGGATCACTGGATCAGTAAACGCAGCCCCTGCCACAAAGAGTGCGACTGTTAATCCCATCGCAGCAACGACACCAGCAAGGAATAATTCTTTCATTCCCATACCTGTTGGTAATGGGAAACCTAACATTTTGGCAATAGAACCTAAAATAAAGATTCCCACCGTTTTTCCGACAAGTAATCCGACAAAAACTAACCAAGTCGTTGTCCCAATTTCAGAAAACTCTACACCAGCATTGGATAAACCAAACATAAATAATCCGAAATCTACGAAGATTTTCCACTCATGTTCAAATTTCGTAAGGGTAGTATGAGAGGTCTCATCATCTTCGAATAAATGCCCATGTTCTTCTTTTGGATTTGGTAAAAATGGAATAATCACGACTAATGCTAGTGCAGGATGCAAATGAGCATTATGTAAGCCTATCCAGCTAAGAACGCCACCTAAGAGAAGATAAGGCCAATAATTGGTTACTCCTTTTTTTCTTAAAATAAAAGAGATTGCCATACCTGCAAATGTTACTAGTAACCAAATAGGTTCTACAGGATTCACAGGATCAGGATAGAAAATTGCAATGATCACTAACCCGATGGCATCATCTGCAATTGCTAATAATAATAAAAAGGAAACAGCTGGATGTTTATCACCAAAAACAAAGCGAGCAACTAGCCATGCTAGCGCGATATCCGTAGCTGTTGGAATCCCCCATCCTCTTAAATATTCTGGAGAGCCAATCAGTGAATTAAGAAGTAAATAAACAGCTACTGGCCCAAGTACTCCACCCAATGTAGCCATTAACGGATTAACCGCTTTCTTTAACGGGTTTAAATCCCCTCCAGGCGATAAGCTTTGAACGATCTCTACAGCTGCAATCGCAAAGAAGAAAACCATAAAGATATCATTTACAAAGAAATGAAAGCTAATCCCATTAAAAAACTCGCCTTCTACAAAGGTTTCATAACTGTGTGGCGAAAGATTTGCCCATAATAAAGCAACAATAACACCGGAGATCAAGGGAATGGAGAACTCCCTTAAAAGATTGACTGTCTTATGCACGTCGTTTTTCCTCCCCTATATTTTAGTCTCACTAAAACAAAATTTTATCACACTATCGTCTTTTAGTAAAATACTTTGGCTTAATTGGTGGGTTATAATAGACCGCTAGCAAAGTATTTTGTTCTTTTATTTCACCTATTGTTAAAAAAGCTTCGATATCAATAGGAACCACTTCAATCATGACATGCTTATGTAGCTCATTTTCACTTAAATCTAAATCTCGCATGAATTCCTTTAATATTTCTGTTTGTTCTTTTTTGGATAGGCTAAATTCCCACCATGTTTTTCTTGGCTTATGATTAAATTGAAGAAAGTAATCTAGTTTCATCAAACCTTGAGCAATCTCTAAATGTTGAATACCCGTTTCAATTAAAAAATCATGTAATCTGCTATACAAGGTTTCTAATTGATGGCCAATTCGGTTCCATCCTTTGCTTTCCCAATAATCTCCAAACTGCTGAAAGAAGTCAAATGCTGATGCAAACTCATAACGAACTAGATATTCAATGGTTCGATTTGTTCGTTGTGCATTCCAATATTTATCTAATACCTCTTCTACCCTTTTAATCCGAATGACATCTGAAAAAGAAAGAACGTTATTTGCCAATATTTCATAGGGTGCTTTATCCATATAAATATAACCATATTTTTTGGCTTCCTTCCAGATAGCCGTCCCTCTTAACATTTTTAAAAAACCTAGTTGTAATTCTTCTGGCCTTAACTCAAATACATCGTTAAAGGTTTTGCGAAAGGATGCATAATCTTCTTCTGGAAGTCCTGCAATTAAGTCTAAATGTTTATCAATTTTGGTGCTTTCTTTTAATTTGAGTACCGTTTCACTTAGCTTTTTAAAGTTTTGCCGACGATGAACTAAGGAATTGGTATACTCATTGGTTGATTGAACACCGATTTCGAAACGAAAGATTCCATCAGGTGCATAATCAATAAGGTATTGTAGAACATCCTGTTTCATAATATCAGCGGTGATTTCAAATTGGAATACAGTCCCTTGATGGTTTTCGATGAGAAATTGAAAGATTTCAAGTGCATATTTCTTATTGATATTAAAGGTTCGATCCACAAACTTAATCAGCTTGACACCGCTTTTGATCAATTGAAGAAGATCTTCCTTTACCCTCTCTAATGCAAAATATCTAACCCCTGTTTCTATGGAAGATAAGCAATAAGCACATGAAAAAGGACAGCCTCTGCTTGCCTCAAAATAGACAATTCGATCCTTTAGGGATTGAAGATCATCCAGATCTTTGTATGGGCTAGGAATTTCATTCAAATCCAATTTAGGCTGCGAAGGATTTATGCGATACGTATCCTTTTCTCGATAGGCAATCCCTAGCACTTGATCAAGAGAATTGTTCATTTCAAAAGCTTGAAGTAGATGCAAAAAAGTGGCTTCTCCTTCTCCAACCACAATGACATCAATTTCTGGTACTCTTTTAAACCAATAATCAAGGTCATAGGAAACTTCAGGACCACCTAATACAATCCTGACTTCAGGCTTCACTTTTTTTAATAGTTGAATTAACTGAATGGTCTCTTCAATATTCCAAATATAACAAGAGAAACCTACTACGTCAGGGTCTTTTTGATAGATCTCACTGACCATTTGTAAGATCGGTTCTTTAATCGAGTATTCAAGAATTTTTATGTCAGGAAATTCACGTTGACTATATGCCTTAAGATAACGTAATGCAAGTGAAGAATGAATATATTTTGCATTTAATGTCGACAGAATGACCTTCATATTGGACCCCCAATATTACCAACAAAAGTGATGGAATAATGAAAAACACCCATATAGGGTGTTTTTATAAAAATTTAGGCATTGATTTTTCCTTTAGCTAATTCTGCAAGGTCTGCAAATGCTTTTGCATCATTTACAGCTAAGTCAGCTAGCATTTTACGGTTAATATCTACACCTGCTATTTTTAAGCCATGCATAAATTTACTATATGAAAGACCATTCATGCGTGCAGCAGCATTGATACGTGCAATCCATAATTTGCGGAAGTCACGTTTGCGCTGACGACGGTCACGATAAGCATATAATAATGATTTCATTACTTGTGCTTTTGCTGTTTTAAATAAACGGTGTTTTGAACCAAAATAACCTTTAGCAAGTTTTAAGATTTTTTTACGACGACGACGACTAACATATCCGCCTTTTACTCTTGCCATATCTATTCCCTCCTAGATTGCGAATCTTTTCGATGATTATAAATAAGTTAACATTTGCTCAATACGTTTTTGGTCACCTTTACTTACTACCGCACTTTTACGTAATTGACGTCCACGTTTTGGACTTTTAGCTTCTAAAAGGTGACTTGTATAAGCATGACTACGCTTAAGCTTTCCACTACCTGTTTTCTTAAAACGTTTTGCAGCTCCACGATGAGTTTTCATTTTTGGCATGACTATTTCCTCCTATCTATAACGACTATTATTTTGGCGCTAAAATCATGATCATACTTTTGCCTTCTAACTTAGGCTTGCGTTCAATGACTGAAATATCCTCTACTTCTTTTGCTAGACGATCTAAAACTTTTTCACCAATCGATTGGTGAGCAATTTCACGCCCACGGAAACGTATACTACATTTCACTTTATCGCCAGCTTTAAGGAACTTAATTGCACTACGAAGTTTCGTTTGAAAATCATTTTCCTCAATAGTCGGACTAAGCCTAATTTCTTTGACATTGATTACTTTTTGATTTTTGCGAGCTTCTTTTTCTTTCTTGCTTTGCTCATATCTAAACTTACCATAATTCATAATACGACAAACTGGTGGTTTTGCTGTAGGAGCAACATTTACCAAATCTAGATTTTTTTCCTCAGCTAATTTAAGCGCTTCTTTAAGCGGAAGAATCCCAATTTGTTCTCCATCTGGTCCAACTACACGAACTTCACGCGCACGAATTTCCTCATTTATCAAATGTTCTTTGCTAATAACCTGCCACCTCCAATAAACATTCAATGGATAAAAAAGCAAAAAAGTGTAGACGCCACGCGCCCACACTATCATTGATTCACCGACCATATGAACCTGTCAACCCCATGTCGATCAGGTGAGAAGCGGGCGCTTCTGCTTAATATCCACTATATAAAAATTTACTAAATTATATTACCATAATTGTTACTTCTTTGTCAAACACAACAAAAAGATTTTAGTTTGCTGTTCTCTGATTGATTTGTTCAACCAATTGGGCGATTACTTGGTCAATCGCTTGTGCACCTAGATCCCCTTCTCCACGCTTACGAACAGATAAAGTACCGTTTTCCATCTCTTTATCACCAATCACAAGCATATAAGGCACTTTTTGTAGTTGTGCTTCACGGATCTTATAACCAATCTTTTCGTTACGATCATCTAATTGAACACGAATGCCTGCTTCTTGCATTCTTTTTAATACTTCTTTTGCATAATCATGATGAGGTTCAGCAATTGGCAGAAGTTTTGCTTGAACAGGTGCTAACCAAGTAGGGAATGCACCGGCATAATGTTCAGTAATGATCCCAATAAATCGGTCAATAGAACCCATAATCGCACGATGAATGACAACTGGACGATGACGCTGATTGTCTTCCCCGATATAGTGTAAATCAAATTTTTCAGGCATTTGGAAGTCAAGCTGAATGGTTGCCAATTGCCAGCTACGCTTCAATGCGTCAAGAATATGAAAATCAATTTTTGGACCATAGAATGCGCCATCTCCTTCATTGATGGTGTATTCCATTCCCAAATGATCCAACACATTTTTTAACGCTGTCTCTGCTTGTTCCCATAATTCATCTGACCCCATTGAATCTTCAGGTCTAGTAGATAATTCAACTTTATAATCAAAACCAAATACACTGTAGATTTTATCAATCAACTTAATAACTTCTTTAATTTCCGATTCAATCTGATCAGGTCTTACGAAAATATGTGCATCATCCTGAGTAAAGGTACGAACACGCATCATTCCATTTAATGCACCTGATAACTCATGGCGATGAACTTGGCCGAATTCAGCAATACGTAATGGAAGATCGCGATAAGAATGTAATTGATTTTTATAAATCAACATATGACCTGGGCAATTCATTGGTTTTAGTGCAAATTTGGTATCATCGACGTCAGTGAAATACATATTTTCTTTATAATGTTCCCAGTGTCCAGATTGCTCCCAGAGACGTTGATTCATCACAAGTGGAGTACGAACCTCTCTATATCCAGCTTCTTCTTGAAGTTTTCTTGAGAAATTCTCCAATTGGTTACGAATGATCATTCCATTTTCTAGGTAGAATGGCATTCCAGGAGCCTCGTCTGAGAACATATAGAGCTCTAATTCCCGACCTAGTTTGCGATGATCACGTTTTTTTGCTTCTTCTAAGAAATGTAAGTAATCTTCTAATTGATTTTCTTTAGGGAAAGAGGTTCCATAAATTCGTTGTAACATTTGGCGATCAGAATCCCCTCTCCAATAAGCACCAGCGATACTTAATAACTTAATCGCTTTAATTTTTCCTGTTGATGGTAAGTGAGGGCCACGGCAAAGGTCAAAGAATTCACCTTGTTCATAAATCGTGATTTCAGCATCCTCTGGTAACTCATTGATGATCTCCACTTTCAAATCATCATTTATTCCTTTGAAAATTTCCAATGCCTCTTCACGTGATACTACCTTTCTACGAATCGGTAAGTCTTCTTTAATGATTTTCTTCATTTCTCTTTCAATTTTTTCTAAATCATCTGTTGAGAGCTGTTCAGGAATATCCATATCGTAGTAAAAACCGTCTTCGATTACTGGACCAATACCAAATTTTGTCCCAGGATACAAACGATTCACAGCTTGTGCTAATAAATGAGCAGAGCTATGGCGATAGACTTCAAGTCCATCCTCACTGTCCATTGTCACAACTTCTACTGTAGCATCTTCTTCAATGGGTAAATATAGATCTACCAATTTACCATTTACTTTACCAGCTATGGCTTTTTTCTTTAGACCTGGGCTTATGGAAGCAGCAATATCTTCGATAGTTATACCCTTGTCAAACTCTTTAAAAGAACCATCCGGAAACGTAATCTTAATCTTATCCATCCTTCATAACACTCCTTTTTAGTGATTTTGATGCAAAAAATTTTTTTCAATAAAAAAAGCACATTCATCCTCTATGGGACGATTGTGCCGTGGTTCCACCCAAATTTCATTTATGAAGGAAATATCCCTACTTCCTAAATAAATGCTCATATAGATAACGGTGACTACCGATAATAGCTACTTTTCTTTTCGCTATTATGACTCAAAGGGGGTAAATCATCAACCCTAGTTAAGAATCTCTCAGCCAAGGATTCTCTCTATAAACACTGGTACTTGATCATTCATGTCCTCATCATCGTCGATCTAACTATTTTTTTAACTAAGTTTTTTAATAATTAGTATTATAAGAATGGCTATGATAAAAGTCAAGTTTCACTATAGATTTAAATCTGGTTTGTTCCCTTTTACCAAGTAAATGACACTCTCTCCGATATTTGTAGCATGATCTCCAATTCGTTCGATATATCTGGCTACAAATGAGAGTAACATTGCTTGGCTTAGCGTTTCAGGTTTTTTGGTCATAATCTCTAATAAATCACGTAAAACCGTACTATACAATTTATCAACCTTATCATCAATTTCAGCTAAACCAAACGCTAACTCAACATTTTCCTCAATATAAGATTTTAATCCGTTCGTTAACATTTGTTTTACCATTTGCGCCATTTGAGGGATATCAACTAAGGGTTTTAATAAGTGGTCTTCTTCAATTCGAATCGTTACCTTCGCAATATCTCTTGATAAATCAGCCATTCTTTCTAAACTACTTGCAATTTTAATAGCTGCTATAATTTTCCTTAAATCTTTAGCAACTGGTTGTTGAGTAGCCACTAATTGAACGGCAAGTGTTTCAATTTGATCTTCCATTTCATTTACCTTGACATCATCCTCTACCACTTTTCTTGCTAAATCTTTATCCAAATTAGACAACGATTCAAGGGATTTTTCAATGGCTTCTTCAACAAGATTACCCATTTGCAACAAGTTTTGTTGCAAAGTATTCAATTCTTGATCAAAGCTTTTTCTTTGCACAGTGTATCATCTCCTTGTATTAACCAAAACGACCAGTTATATAATCCTCTGTCTTTTGGTTTTTAGGGTTTGAAAAGATTTTAACAGTATCATCATATTCAATCAACTCACCATTTAGGAAAAAGGCAGTTTTATCAGACACACGAGCCGCTTGTTGCATATTATGAGTGACGATGATGATTGTATACTTATCCTTTAAAGAATGAACCAATTCTTCAACTCTTAATGTAGAAATCGGGTCAAGTGCAGATGTTGGTTCATCCATCAATATTACATCTGGTTCTACTGCTAAGGTTCTAGCAATACATAGACGTTGTTGTTGACCACCAGATAACCCCATGGCATTTTTATTTAAACGATCCTTGACCTCGTCCCAAAGATTAGCCTGAATTAAACTAGTCTCTACTTTTTCATCTAAGATTTTTTTATCTTTCGTTCCATTTAAACGTAAGCCAGCAATCACATTATCGTAAATCGACATCGTCGGGAATGGATTAGGTTTCTGAAAAACCATCCCAATTCGGTGGCGTACGCTTACTGGGTCTATATTCGTATCATAAATGTTTTGGCCATCAACGATGATTTCACCAGTAACTCGTGCACCTTCAATCACTTCATGCATGCGATTGATCGTACGAATAAATGTAGATTTCCCACAACCAGACGGTCCAATTAAAGCTGTAACTTGTTTATCTTTTATATCCAAATTTATATCTCTTATAGCATGAAAATCTCCATACCAAGCGTTCAAATTATTTACTTGAATTGACATAGATTCCACCTCATTAATGTATGACGATAAGTAAGATGAGTTCACAAGATAACCCACAAAAGTGACGTCCTCCTTCGAACCGTATTCCGATTACTTTTGCGAGAACCCTAGAAAAATTAAGCTCTACTTCTTGTGAGAAAACGTGCAGACACATTAAGAACTAAAATTAGAAGGATCAACACTAATGCCCCTGCCCAAGCTTGAGCTTTCCAGTCTGCATATGGAGAGATCGCATAGTTAAAGACCTGAACGGGGATAGAAGCCATAGGCTCTAGTAAAGTTCTGCTAAAATAAATATTTCCAAACGCCGTAAATAATAATGGTGCTGTTTCTCCAGATACACGTGCAACAGCTAACATAATTCCAGTTACAATTCCCCTCATTGCAGAAGGTAAAACAATGAATAAAATAACTCTCCATTTAGGTAACCCTAATGCTAATCCAGCTTCGCGAATATCACTTGGGATTAATTTTAACATTTCCTCTGTTGTACGTGTAACCGCAGGAATCATAATAAATGCTAATGCAACTCCTCCAGCAATCGCTGTAAAACCACCCATGGAAATGACTAATAAAGTGTAGACGACAATACCAACAACGATGGAAGGGACACCAATTAAAATATCAGTAAGAAAACTAATGGACTTACCCAACCTATTTCTCCCATATTCAGATAAAAAGATCCCTGACATGAGACCAACAGGAATACCTATAATTGAAGCAATTAAAATTAAAGTAAACGTTCCAATGATTGCATTTGCTATTCCACCACCTTCAACTCCAGGGGGAGTTGGCGTATGAATGAAAAAACTTAAATTTAATGCAGGTAAACCTTTCATAATAACATATCCAAAAATACTAAACAGTGGAATTAAGGCAGTTACTGTTGCAATAATTGTGAGAATAACCATTATTTTACTTTTTATCTTTCTGTTCTTAAGTGATTTCATCATTTCACCTCTTGAGTTCCTTTTGAAACTGACCAAACCAATAATCTTGCAATAATATTAATAAGTAAAGTAACCCCGAACAAGACCAAACCAATTTCAATCAATGCAGATAAGTACAGATTTGATGAAGCTTCAGTAAATTCATTGGCTATTACACTTGCCATCGTATAGGCTGGATCAAAAATAGATTTTGGGACAGAAGGTCTATTCCCGATAACCATCGTTACTGCCATCGTTTCACCAATTGCTCGTCCTAACCCAATAATCATACCACCTAATATTCCCGTTCTTGCATAGGTTAAAACAGCTGTTCGAATCATTTCCCATTTGGTTGCTCCTAAAGCTAGAGCTGCTTCACGTTGTGTATTTGGTACAGTTGCAATCACTTCTTTTGAAATTGATGCAATTGTAGGGATAATCATAATAGCTAAGATCACACCAGCTGTAAATAAACTCACGCCATACGCCGGACCTGAAAAATAAGGTATAAATTCTCCTAATGTATTAATAAAAATAGGTGCGATATAGTTCCGTAAAAATGGAGCTAAAATAAACATTCCCCACAAGCCATACACAATTGAAGGGATTGCTGCTAATAATTCAATCATAAATCCTACCGAGTTTCGAACCCATTTAGGTGCTATTTCTACTAAATAGATGCCAATCCCAACACTAATCGGCGTTGCAATGAGAAGTGCAATAAGTGAAGAAACCACTGTCCCATAAATAAAAGGCCAAGCTCCAAATTGTTCTTCAACTGGATTCCATTTCGAGTCAAAAATATAATCCCACCCAAACTCAGCAATCGATAACTTCGATCCAGAATACATTTCATAAATCATTAAGAAAAGTAGAAACATAACTGAAAAACCAAATAGATAAGCGATTCCCTTAAAGATTTTGTCTCCGTAATGTTTTTTCAAGCGATACACCCCTTACCAAGCTAAAATACACAGCAAAAAACCCTGTTATTTAGGGTTTTTTGCCATCCGTATGTCATTTTACTATTTCACTTGAACTTTGTCTAATTGTTTAACATCTAAATCTTGAATTTCTTTTGGTAATGGAGCATATTGTAACTCTTCAGCAAATTTTTGTCCTTCAGTAACAGCATATTTTAAGAAGTCGACCACTTGTTGAGTACGTTCCTTATCCATTGGGGAATTCTCATAAACCAATAACCATGTTGTTCCAACGATTGGATAACTATTTGCACCAGGTTGGTTTACTAAAGATATTTTCATATCTTCAGGCATATTTGCTACTGCTCCAGCAGCTGCGGCAGAAACTGTTTCAAGCGTTGGAGCCACAAAATTGCCATCCTTATTTTGAAGCTCGACTGCTGTCATTTTATTTTCAATAACGTAGGCTAATTCAACATAACCAATCGTACCAGGCTCATTTTGAATTTGTCCAGCTACACCCTCATTACCTTTTGCACCAATACCTTCAACTGGCCATTCGATTGATTTACCAACTAAGTTATCACCCCAAATTTCGGGTACTGCAGCATTTAGGTAGCTAGTAAAAATATAAGTTGTTCCTGATCCATCAGAACGATGTGTTACTTTAATCTCTTCATCTGGTAAGTTTACACCTGGATTAATATCGGTGATTTTTTTATCATTCCATTTTGTAATTTTTCCTGTGTAAATTTCTCCTAATACTTGTGGAGTTAATTTTAATTTATCTACACCTTCTAAATTATAAGTAACGGCAACCCCACCCAATGTTACTGGAATGTGAAGCACATTTCCACCTGCTTGATTGATCTCGTCTTCTTTCATAGGCGCGTCAGATGCAGCAAAATCTACTGTTTTCTTTATCAATTGCTGAATTCCGCCACCACTACCAATTGATTGATAGTTTACTTTAACACCTTTAGCATTTGCATAATCTGGAATCATTCTTTGTAATAATGGGTTAACGAAAGAGGAACCAGCTCCGTTTAATAGTATATCTTTACCCGCAGCATCTCCACCTTGCTGTGTTTGTTCTCCGCCTTGTTGATTTGGTTGATTTTGAGCAGCACATGCTCCTAAAGTAAAGACAATCACTAATGCTAGGAAGAGTAAGCCTAATTTTTTAAAGTTCACTTTCAAAAGCCCCCTTGAATTTTTTGATTTGTTTTCCTTACAAGTTTGAGTATACTTTGTCCATATCAAGCTAGCGTTAATGAATTGTTAAGGAATTGTAAATTTTGATCTGTTTTTTTATTTTTTCCGTTTTTATTATGATTCATCCATACTCATATGAGTTATCTCTGCTTTAAGAAGAAAAGAATATTAGGAAGACATTGATGACAGAAAAAAATGAGCGATAGCAAGCGCTATCCCTTTTTCATATATAATGTGAGGTCAAATCTATGTCAAATGTTTATTTTAACGACACATTGTTGATAAATTATTAAACAAATGTAAAATTAAGTTAAATAAAAAAGTAGCTATCAAAAGCTACTATTTTATTTGCAATATGAAATTCATCTGATAATGATGTCATTCAACGTCGTACTCGAAAATTAATATAGTGCACTCTCTGAGTATATTAATGGTGCCGAGGACCGGACTTGAACCGGTACGGTAGTCACCTACCGCAGGATTTTAAGTCCTGTGCGTCTGCCAATTCCGCCACCCCGGCACGTTAATGGAGTACCCTAAAGGGCACAACTATATTCGCTTGCTAGAAGTAAAATCGACGTAGCTGCGCTCAAATATATGGAGCGGACGACGAGATTCGAACTCGCGACCCTCGCCTTGGCAAGGCGATGCTCTACCACTGAGCCACGTCCGCAAATAAACATTAACTTTAAATAGTTGTCCACTTTTCATTTAAAAAATGGTGGTTCGGGACGGAATCGAACCGCCGACACGAGGATTTTCAGTCCTCTGCTCTACCGACTGAGCTACCGAACCTCTTTTGAGACATCAATTATCATACCATTAAAACGAATAAATGTCAATTTAATCTTTTTTTTGACTTCATATATTCAAACGTATTCTTGCCTGTAGAATATAAACCCACTGCAATGACTCCATCATTTATTCCCTGTCTGATTGATTCGATAATTTGATGGTCTGCAAATAATAATGCATTCCCTATATTTAGCAAAACGATAAGCAATAGTGTAGTCCATGCTCTTAGCTTTTTAGGAATATGGATATAATCACTTAGAAATGGGGTTAAAGACATGGCTAAAGCTATAATAATACCCATTTCAATCATCATTCTTCCCCCCTTCAGAAAACTAAAAAGATAGCTAATATATTATATGAAAATAATGTATTTTTTCTTATGTGATCACCCATCTATTTATTTTTTTTCTCTCGCTCAGAAAAGAATGATTACTTATTAGTATTTATTAAAAAAATCATTGGAAAAATAATCGAGACTTGTATAAAATATGAGTTAGAGACATACCGCCTAAGGTATCTTTGTTCCATGTTCAATATTGAACAAAGTTTGGCCTAGGCAATTCTCTTTATAGAACCAAAGTTAAGGGAGGGTAAAAAAAATGGCTAAAAACATTGTAATTCTTGGTGGTGGAACCGGTGGAACCATGGTTGCTAACCACTTGGCAAAAGGATTAAATCACGAAATTAAAAATGGTGAAGTTAAACTTACCATGATTACAGCAGAAGAGGATCATATCTATCAACCAGGTTATCTCTTCATTGCTTTTGGTTTGCAAAATCCTGAGCATTATGTAAAAAAACAGAAGGCTTTAGTACATCCAAATGTAAACCTTGTCATCGCTGATGCAACATTGATCGACAAAGATAAAAAAGTAATCAAAACAAACAAAGGTGACTTCACTTATGATTATTTAGTCATCGGTACAGGTGCAATTCCTCGTTTCGACTTAATTCCTGGCTTACCTGAAGCTGGTGATGACTTCTATACAATGGAGGGTGCTCTTAAACTAAGAGAAAAAATCACAAACTTCCAAGGTGGTAAGATCGTTATTACACTTGGCCAACCTCATAAATGCCCAGTTGCACCTATTGAATTGTATTTAATGTTACATGAATTCTTTGAAAAGAAAGGTATTCGAGAAAAGGTTGAGCTCGTTTATACCTATCCGCTTGAGGAAGTTCATCAGGCAGTTAAGGTTGCTAAATGGTTAAAACCTGAACTTGAAAAACGTAATATCCGTTATGTTACTCAATTCGTGCCTGCAAAAGTAGATCCAGAGAAAAAGGTTCTTACTTCCAAGGACGGAAAAGAAGAATCCTTTGATCTGTTAATTTCAATTCCACCTCATCGCGGAGCAAAAGTTATCTTCGATTCTAAACTTGGTAATGAAATGGGCTTTATTCCGACTAATCAATACACTTTAAAATCTGAAGTAGATCCTTCTATTTATGTAGTTGGAGACGCAACTGCAATCCAAATTAGTAAAGCTGGTTCTACAGCTCACTATGAGTCTGAATATGTTGCTAAAAATATTGAGCAAGAACTTCATGGTCAAACACCTACTCACTTCTATGATGGAAAAGTTTTCTGTTTTATCGAAGCAGGTCTAGAAGAAGGAACTTACATTAATATGGATTATAAAAATCCTCCAAATCCAGTTCCACCATCTGCTATGATCCATTGGTTTAAACATGCATTTAACGAAATGTATTGGATGACAGCTCGAGGACTATTATAGAAAGGAAAAGGGGTGTAAAAAATGAGTGTGACAATGGAAGAATGTAAGAATACGTTAGAATTAACTGAACAAGAATTAAATACCTTAAAAGAATTAGTACAAACAATTAATACCATGAAAGAGCAAAATGTATTAAAAGATTTATTAGATTTAGCTCACTTCATTTCCGGTGCAACAAGAGCATTTAACACAGGGGCAGTAATTAAAATGGCTAATATCGCCGGGACAGCAGTAGAAACTGGAGATAGAGTACTAGCTGATTTAGGTGGCATGGAAACGATTAATAAAGTGCTAGATGCCGTTGAACAGGCAAAAGAAGATATAAAACATGATACCTCTAAAGTTGGCTTTGGCTCATTGTTAAAGCTAATGAAAGATCCAGGTGTTCAAAATGGATTAAAGTTTATGCTTGCTGTTACAAAAAATTTATCTAAGTAATTCTAACCTATAAACGACAAAGAAGGCCTTACTTAGTATGATTTAAAGTAGGTCTTCTTCTTTTTTTATGAAAGCTCATAGTGGTCGGGATGACAGGATTTGAACCTGCGACCCCCACGTCCCGAACGTGGTGCTCTACCAAGCTGAGCCACATCCCGATCAATTGTGTACTATATATTTTAAAAATGTTAAACACAATTTGTCAAGGTTAAAGATCGCCAGGCGCCGGTTGATCTACACCTCTAATACGATGCTTGTGTCCGACATTTTTTGTTGTATAGAAATCATAGTAATGAACATGCCTTCCACTGCCCACTGGAATGGCTGGACTAGAGTATGCTTCGTAATAATGTGTATGACCATTTTCAAACAAAACGTAACCTTCGACAGAATGGATATGTCCCCCATCACTAGTTAGTATTGGTGGTGAAGTAATATCTAGGCATTGATGAACATGATCTAATTCGATTGAAGTATAATCCACAGAACCATGGGTATGGTTTGGCACAAGACCTGGATAAGCATCATCTTTTCCTATTTTCTTCATTATTATCATCTCTCCTTTGTAGGTGTAAATCTCACAATACAAATACTATGTAAATGTCTAGCATTTGATTGTACTATAGCCTATTAAGGAGTATATGTTTTGTAATATTTAAGTATGGTGGAGCATAACACACCTAGAAATTAAAGAGCTGGTTTTTATGAAAAAAAATAAATAGTACGGATATCTTATTTTTACTATTATTCATGACTACACTAAATGATATTGATTTTACGAATTGGTTAGATTACGTTGCTGTTGAGAGTTTCGCTGTTTGGATTGGAATGATGATCTACAAATTGAAGTTAATGAGGAGGAAAAAAAGAAGGAATTAGAGGAGTTACGTAAAAAAACCGCCCTTATGATGATTAGGGGGCGGACATTTTCTTTTTGAGGAACAACAGCAATCATCCTTATAACTACAATAACTAAAACAGACAATAGGTTTTGTTTCAAACTTTGTTATTCTTTATTGCTTTATATGCTATAATTGTTAAAAATAAAATATTACAGTATTTGAGGAGAGCTTAAAATTGGATAATGAATAATCAAAGATTAAATAGCATAGAGAATGAAATGAAAAATATGAAATCAGAGATACAAGATATCAAATCCAACATGAACACCCAATTTGATACACTTGAAACAAAAGCATCTTATTTACAATCAGATGTTACAGATATTAAGGCCACTGTTCAACGTATCGAAGAAAGCAATCCAGAAAACGTTCATGCAATGCTTCAGACGATTAATAACAAGTTGGATCAGCGTGATGCAGACATCCAAGTTCTGAATAAACGAGTTTTTAATTATCGAAGGTTTAGATCTAAAAGCGAATTTTCTGTTATTGGTTTTATTGATGGTGGAGCATAGGGGGCTCGAACCCCTGACCTCTACACTGCCAGTGTAGCGCTCTCCCAGCTGAGCTAATGCCCCATTCTTAAGACAAAAATTATTATAGCATCCTCTTCATTTACATTCAACACTTTCAAACCTAAAAAATTCGCATCAAAGGGGTCATTCCAACATTCTTCTGTTAGGTCCATCGACAAAGTAAGGCACTGTATAATGCCGAATTCTTTCCATAATTCTTTTGGCCTTTAAGCTTTCCACTCCACCTTTATTTGAATACGCCAGATGCTCTTCTAAATCATCATAATTTAAATTAGAGGAATATAAGATAGGCAACCCTTTTACTACCCTAGCTTGTAAGATGGCTCCTAGTATTTCGTCTCTTTCCCATTGAGAAATCGTTTCTGCTCCAATATCGTCTAAGATTAGAACCTCAACCTCTTGTAAAAGCTTCATTTTTTCATTTAAGGTTTGGTCTTGGATAGAACTTTTCATTTCTCTAAAAAAATCAGGTACATAGATCATTAAAGTGGAAATTTTATTTTCTGCTAATTTCTTCGCAGTCGCTGCCAACATGTGACTTTTTCCAACTCCGAGCGGACCATATAAATAGATTCCTTTTCGTTTTTGACCAGATTGATAAAGGTCAATAAATTTTAATAATCCCATAAGGGCTTCTTTACGTCCTAACGTTTGATCAATCTCTTTAAAAGAAGCCTTCAAAACTTCCTTTGGAATATATTGGCTCTTAAATAATTGATTTTTATATTCCTCTTCTTCTTGGTTAAGTAACTTTTGGCATTTTGTTAATATACTTTGAATTTGGCCATATTCAAATTTTAAAGTCGTATAATGCCCTTTTAATAAATTTGGACAATTATCAATTCCAATGCAGAGGGAACAATTCTTTTTATCCTCGATATATTGATAAAGTTGATTTAATGAAGGAAGAATCATCTCTTTAGAGAGTTCGTTTGTTTGAAAAAGTGACTGTAATTCTGGATGTTGTTCAAAATAACGAACCCATTTTTGCTTATTAACGCTTAAGTTGGGTATTAATTCACCTATGATTTGACTTAAAGGATCCATTTTATCATCTTTCCCCTCATTAAATTTCTCCTAATTTCCTTAACAATTGATTGATTTCATCCTGACTTTCTTTATCTATAGAGTCAGTTGTATTCTCTTTCTGATGATACTTTTCTTCTTGCTGTAAAATATAATCTGGTATCTTCTCTTTCTTTCCCGACTTTGTGGAAGTAAAAGCTTTCTTGGCTGCATTCTTTGAACCTTTTTTTACCTCTTTCCATTCTTTATACAATTGATGCTCCTTCTTGGCCACATTTTGCGCTTCATTTACGGTTTTGATTTTTAGACGTTTCCAATGCCCCGCGATCTTTTCCGTTAAATTCTTAGGAAGTTTATATTCATTAGTCAACATAATATATTCTATTAATACATTTACTACTCCTGATGGCAATTGATAATCAATTAACAGTCCTTCAATTAAGTTTAAATCTGCTTCTGCTATCTTTCCACCACCTTGATATTGTTTCATTAGTTCTATAGGAGTTAAATGTTCTAATTCCCATTGATGTTGCTCTGCTTTACTAAGATTGTGGGCTGATTTCTGTTTTTTTTCATCAACCAGCTGTTCTTTTTGAACAATGACAACTTCCTTTTCAGCAAATTGAACTCGCTCTTTTACCCTTTTTCTGAGTGACTGCTTATCAATTTTTCCAGTTGAATCATAAATGGTATGATCCTTTAATAGATTGATCATGTCAGTTTCAGATAATTGATAAAGGAAAGCTAATTCATGTAAAAGTTTTTCTAAATCTGAATCGATGATTTTTTCTAAGGGATAGATGGAACTACCCATTCCTTTTATAAAATCAATATCAAGATATTTTTTCTTAATATCTAGTTTAGGTGATTGTTTTTTCTCTTCCTGATATTCGAGCGGTTGAATCAATTGCTCTATTTCAGAACCTGGTTTTATCTTGAATTCAGAGGCTAAAACAGTATCAAAAACTTCATCAAATGACTTGGTTATTTTCTCAGCAAATATGTAGTACCCATGGTTCCAATTTAAGTTTGGTGTCAACTTAGATTTTAAGGTTTGAAAAGCTGACTTCCCTAATCGATTTAACAACAATAGGCTTAAAACGTCACTCTGAAAAAATTGGATAGGATGTAATGGTGGAAATAGGGTATATTCAAAGATATGTTCATTTTTTTCAACGTGTTTATACTTTATAGTTTCTAAAAGACCAACAGCCTCCAAAACTTTTCTCGCTTTAATAATCGTTGGAAAGGAAAGCTGAAGTTGTGTCATTAAACCTCTATGCAGATTTGGTATTGAAACACCTGCCTGTCCTAAAGGAAGGTGATAAATGAAGGTTAAATATAAACTTAGAGCCTCTGTGCCAATAATGGGTTGATATAACTCAATCATGTAAGAAAATTGGGTAGTTTCGATTGAATTAGGTAATCTTATAATATAAGAATCCTGTGGTGTAATTTCATTGAAGATGTAAGACATTCTAAATCAACCCCTTTTATAAAAAGCTTATCTTTATTATACCATCACTCTAACTTAACAAAAACAACACTTGTTTCTCCAAACCAATCCATATATAATACCTTTATGGGTATTTAACTCACAACTAGATGCTTAAACATTGAGAAGGGGAGGTAATGATATGGTTTCCGTAACACCAAGTGCAAAGGATAAGCTTGAAGAGTTACTGAAAGAGAAACAAAGTAGCGCAGCAATCCGTGTATATATTGCTGGTTTTGGCTGAGGCGGTCCATCCTTGGGATTGGCTCTGGATGAGCCAAATGAAGAAGATAAAGTTTTCGAATATGAGAACTTTAAAGTGGTCGTCAATGCTAAAGAGCTTGAAAATATAGGCGATGTTGAAGTAGATTTTCGTGATTCCCGCTGGGGAAGTGGCTTTACTGTTAGATCTACTTTTGGTTCAACTTGCTCATAATATCACATTATTTAAATCCCCTCCGAATTGGAGGGGATTCTCTTCATCCTTTTCGCAGTAACTCAGAAATCTCTTGAATAAATACATTAATATCTTTAAACTGGCGATAGACTGAGGCAAAACGAACATAGGAAATTTCATCAATCTGATATAGTTTTTCCATCACCATTTCACCAATGACTCTGCTGTCAACTTCTGATTTCAAATCATTTCTTAATTCTCTTTCAATATCTGCCACCATATTTTCTAACGTTTCTAATGGCACTGGTCTTTTTTCACATGCTCGAATAAGCCCTCTTAGCACTTTTTCTCTACTAAATTCTTCACGACTTCCATCTTTTTTAATGACTAAAATGGGTGTTTCTTCTACTTCTTCATAGGTATTAAACCTTCTATTACATGAATCGCATTCTCTTCTTCTTCGTATGGATTTTCCATCATTGATCGGTCGAGAGTCTAATACTCTTGTTCCATTATAATTGCAGTAAGGACATCTCAATATTTCTCACCCCAATTTTTTCTCCCACATCTATGTGCGCTTAAGGTTGTACAAGTTATTATAAGTTTCCCTTAATTTCTTTAAAAGGTCAAGGGGAAATCCTTCCTATATTTCACCGTAAAAATGATTACTCCCACTTTTAAAAGTGGGAGTAAGGAAATTTGTCGACTATATTAATTTTCAACTGGTTTTCCTGCAAAGCGAACTAACAAGATAACACCAAGGATACCGATTGGAAGTGTAAACCAAACTGATAGTCCTAATCCGACAGGTAAATAACCTAAGAAAATAGTTAAAATAGCTATTGGAATCGCATAATCTAATTGGGTTCTTACATGATCTAAATGGTCACTACCTGCTCCCATCGAAGATAGAATCGTTGTATCTGAGATAGGAGAAACATGGTCGCCAAAAATTGCACCTGTTAATACTGCTCCTGCGCTCATGATAATAAAATTAGGGTCTGAAGATAATGCAGCTGCCAATGGAATAGTTAATGGCATTAAGATACCCATCGTACCATAAGAAGTACCAGTTGCAAATGAAATAATTGCTCCAAAAATAAAGATAATCGCTGGTAAAGCAAATGCTGGTAGGGTATCAGATAATAGACCAACAAGATATTTTGCTGTACCTAATTCTTTCATTGTACTACTTAAGGACCACGCTAATAGTAAAATAACCCCAGTGATCAAAAGAGACTTCATTCCGTTAATCCATGTTTCAATCGCTTCCGAAACGGTAAAGATCTTCTTACTAATACCCATGATCATGGCCACAATACTTGCAAAAAGAGCAGCCTGGAATAATACTACACTTGCATCAGATGATCCAAAAGTCTCACGAATGGCTGCAAAGGATAATGGACTAGATTGAATCAGTTGTTTTACAGCCTCATCCTCTCCACCCATGATCGCCATGTACCCATTGTAGTAAAAGCCACCAAAGGATAGAATCATTAAAAGCCCGATGGGAATAATTGCATTCCATATATTTAATTGGATACCCTCTTTTGGCTGAACATCTTTATCATCAGTTGCCATTGGTTTTGCTGTATCCGCTAATACTTTTCCTGTTGTTCTTGCTCGACGTTCTGCCTGATACATCGAGCCAAATTCTCTCATAAATAATGCCGTAGCTACAACAAAGACTAATAATAAAATATTATAAAATCGAAAAGGGATTGTATCCATAAAGACACCATAAGCATTGACATCTTGCCCAATTGAAGAATATGCATCTTTAATTAACCCTACTTCATAGCCAATCCAAGTAGAAACTAATGCAATACCCGCTATTGGCGCTGCAGTGGCATCAATAATAAATGAAAGCTTTTCTCTTGACACTCGTAATTTATCTGTAACAGGACGCATAATCGGTCCAACAATGAGTGAATTCGCATAGTCATCAAAAAAGACCAGTATGCCTAAAAGCCAAGTAATCACTTGTGAACTTCTTGGGGATTTTGCTTTTTTTGCTAACGATTCAGCTACCGCTCTTGCCCCACCCATCTTTGTAACTAAGGCGATTAGCCCACCAATTGCTAAAACTTGAAGGATAATTCCAGCATTCCAAGGGTCTGCTAAAGATGTCAAAATATATTGTACAACCTGAAGCAATCCCTGAAATAAGGCACCTAAAACATTATACGATGTAAGTTGTAACAAAAATGCTCCTGAAAAGACGCCGATAAATAGCGACAACACAACATTTTTTGTAATAAAAGCTAATATGATTGCAATCAATGGCGGGATTAATGTCCAAAAACCAAACTGTTTTGCATGTTCTGCGGCTTGATCGATTTCTTCTGCAAAAGCAGGCAAATGTTGAGATAATATGATGAATAAAGTAAATAAAAACACAGATATTTTGTTTCTCACTCTCTTTGCATCTCCTTTATCTATTTTAAATATGTTCGAACAAAAGCATATGATAAACAAAAAACCTTGAAGCTATATATGCCTCAAGGTTTATTATGCCCAAATAAATAAGTAATTCATAAAAAAACACTTGTTGGCAGATAGCTCTCCACAAAATACATTTTGTGACAGTTCTACATATATTTTACGCAGAACCAGCATATAACTCTTTGGGCTAAAGTTATACACTTCGGCGGTTCTTCCTTTCAGATTACCCAAAGCCCTATTGAAGATAATCTTACTCTTAAGTAACCGCACCTCTATACTTACCAGTTCATATTCGCTTATTATAATTTTTGTTCGACTTTTATATATTACTAAGTTAATGCTATTATGTCAACAGTAAAAAAAGAAGGATCAGATCCTTCTTTTTGGATAGCTTATTTGCTATACGTTTCAATTTTTGTTGGTTCAATCACGACTGGCCCAACACCACGTGGAACTTGTACAGATTCACGAGTTGTTGCTTCAAGTTGCTTCGTAATGTAATTTGCAGCAACATTTGGGTCAATTCGATCACCACAAGTATATACATCAATACTTGCATAAGAATGCTCAGGAAAACTGTGAATCGTTAGATGGGATTCTGAAATAATGACAACTCCACTAACCCCCATCGGTGCAAACTTATGAAAGGCAACTTCACGAATTTCTGCGCCAGCTTCAAGTGCTGCATCAACCATCGTTTTTTCAATAAATTTTAAATCATTTAATTTTTCAACATTACAACCCCATAATTCTGCAATTACATGACGTCCCATAGTATCCATAACGTCATCCCCCTTTTTACAATAATTCCATGCCCTCTCAAGCATGCGGGACCTACGTCATCTACCACGGGGGAAAGTTAGTCCGATGAGGTCCTAACCCTTTGAGTAGATACTGGTTCCTTAGTTATTTAAAAAGTAAATTGAATTTCACGAATTTCAGTATACTGGTTTTATCCCCTTTTTGCAAGAGAATTTTTATTTTTATTTTCATCTGCTGACACTGGAATCACTTACCTGTATTGAAACATTTGATTCTACATACAATACGATTACCAACCGATAAGGAGGTGAACAACAATGGCAGCAGGGCAAGAGCGCAGTAGCAATCAATTAGTAGTTCCTCAAGCAGGTCAAGCTTTAGACCAATTAAAATTTGAGATTGCTAATGAATTAGGAGTTCAAATTCCTCAAGACGGTTACATGGGATTCATCGCTTCCCGTGATAACGGTGCAATCGGAGGTAACATTACTCGTCGTTTAGTTCAAATCGCTGAACAACAACTTGCAGGACAAACTGTAACTAGATAATTAAATAAGATGCTCTGAAGTATTTGGAGATATGCTTCAGAAAAAAATTAACAGCACTGATAAACTCAGTGCTGTTATAGTATCTTATGCATTTCAAATTTATGCGGTTAAAACTTTATTTTTTTGTTTTTGTTTTTCTTTATCATGAAGATATTTAGCCAAATCAACTACCCGACATGAATAAGCCCATTCATTATCATACCAAGCCATTACTTTGATTTGATTTTCTCCAATGACCATTGTCGATAAGCTATCTACAATCGATGAATGATCGTTTCCTATAAAATCAGAAGATACTAGGGGTTCTTCACAGTATTGAAGGATGCCGTTTAATTCCTGCAAGCTTGCTTTCTTCAGAACCTCATTCACCATTTCAACTGTCACTTTTTTTTCAACTTGAACAACAAGATCTACGATTGATACATCAGGAGTGGGTACTCTGAGAGCGACTCCATTCAACTTTCCTTTTAATTCGGGAAGAACAAGAGACACTGCTTTTGCAGCTCCAGTTGAAGTTGGAATAATCGATTGCCCCGCTGCTCTAGCTCTTCTTAAATCTTTATGCATATTATCAAGGACTCGCTGATCATTGGTATAGGAATGAACTGTAGTCATCATTCCTGATTCAATTTTAAAATGTTGATGTAAAACCTTTGCAATAGGTGCTAAACAATTAGTAGTACAGGAAGCATTGGAAACAATATGGTGTTGCTCAGGATCATATTGATCATGATTAACTCCCATGACAATCGTAATGTCTTCTCCTTTTGCCGGCGCAGTGATAATCACCTTCTTCGCCCCAGCAGAAAGATGTTTACTCGCACTTTCCTTGTCTCTAAATTTTCCGGTAGATTCGATAACCACATCTATATTTAGATTTTTCCATGGTAAGAATTCAGGATTACGTTCAGATACGATCATAGTTTCTTTATCATTTACAAGAATCGTTTGTCCATTCACCTTTATATTTGCATTTATTTTCCCATGTACTGTATCGTATTTTAACAGATGAGCCAAAGTTTCAGGAGGGTAACTTGCATTAATTGCAACAATTTCAATCTCTGGATTTTCCATTGCCCTTCTAAAAACCATACGCCCAATACGACCAAATCCATTAATCGCTAATCTTAATGGCATATTTCTACTCTCTCCTTCACATTATAACATACTAATTTATCTTATTTACTATAATAAGTATAACATATTTAAAAAAAATAGCACTAAAATTGTTCTGTTTCAAAAAAAAAAAAAAAAGACTCAATAAAGAGCCTTCTTATAAAAAGGAGTTTGTATATTCCATAAGCAGCGACTTTTGGGAGTCCTCACAACGGAGCACGATGGAATATACAAATTTATTTATAAAATACTATATATCAAATTCAGACGAATAAATCCATTGATAGCGTTCATAAAAATGGAGAACCCTTTGTATGTAATGCCTTGTTTCTCCGAATGGAATTTGATCAATGGTTCCAGCATTCCCATCCCATATCCCATCTTCAATCCACTTTTTTACATTACCAGGCCCAGCATTATATGCAGCCATCGTATAAATTTCGTTGCCTTGAAATTGTTGATGGATATTTGCTAAATACCAACTTCCCAATGCGATATTCACCTCAGGCCTTGATAAATAATCAAGTGATTGTGGTGGGAAATTGCCTTTTTCAATAATCCATTTTGCTGTTTCAGGCATGATTTGCATCAATCCAATTGCACCTTTTTTAGAAATTTTTTTTTCATCAAATCGAGTTTCAACTTGTATGATAGACAAAATTAAGTAGGGATCAATGTCAAATTGGCGAGAATATTTGTAGATGATATCATTATATTTGATTGGATACATGAGTTGCCAAAGCCATTTTGAATTTAAACTTAAAAAAACTAAAAATAAAAGAAAAAAAATAAGAGCCGTTTTTTTGGTAAATGGTTTATTTGCCATCCTTCTTTTTAATCCAACTTTCCATACCATTTTTTTATACATTCAACAACCTGCAATTCTGTGTTGGATATGCCCAAACTATTGTCAATAACGATATCTGCCATTTCTTTTTTCAAATTCAAGTCCAGTTGCGCTCTTATTTTTGATAATGCTTCTTCTTTGGTGATCCGGTCTCGTTCCATGAGCCGACTTAACTGAATTTTTGGGTCAACATAAACAACAACAATCAAATCAAACAGTCGCTCTCTTTTTGATTCAAATAATAATGGAATGTCCACGATGACGTGATCGTATTTCGTTTGTAACTCTTTTGCTCGTTTAACGAGAGAAGCAAAGATAATGGGATGTGTGATCTCATTAAGTATTTCCCGTTTTTGAGAATCATTAAAAATAATCTTCCCTAATTTTTTTCGGTCAATCGTTTGATCTGGTAATAAGATTTCCGAGCCAAAATGATCAATAATCATTTGCCATGCTTCTTCACCAGGTTTTACAATTTCCCTTGCAATCTGGTCTACATCAATTACAGGTATTCCGTACTTTGCAAATAATTTGGATACTGTACTTTTCCCACTACCAATGCCTCCCGTTAACCCAATAAGCATCAAATCACTCCATTAAAAGATTTTAATAATCCCCATCATGATCAAAATAAGTCCAGGTAGAATTGTAAATCTTTTTAACCATTCTACATCAGAAAACAATAATCCTACCTTCATCCCTACTAATATAAAAAGCCCACTCATTCCTGCAATCATCGTAGCTGTCTTTAATGGTTCGAAACCAATTAAAGCTGCTCCTAATCCTGCACCAAATGCATCTAAGGATAAAGCTATTCCTAAAAAAGCTGCCTCCATTGTCGAAATAACCCCTGAACGGTCGATATCTGCTTTCATTGGCATCTTTAAAATTTGAATGACAAGGCCTAATTTTTTAATTTCGATCGAAATCATCTTTTTTTCTTGATATTCATTTACAGGGGTAGGGCACTCAACATCCTCATGGCTATGTCGAGTCACTTGGAAGATAGCCCAAACTCCTATACATATTAATATGATAGAACCAATCCATTTAGCCATATAAGGTGACAATACATAGCTAATCCATACCCCTAATTGCATAGATAAAAGAATCATAGAAGCTGAAAGCAATGCAATAATCAAAATAGAATATATAGGAATACGTACTTTTCTTATACCATAAGTCACACCTACACCAAAACTATCTAGACTTACAGCTAAACTTAAAATGATTAGAGAAATCATATGCACGATTGCTCTCCCCTCTCCAAAAGCTCTACATTGAAAACTTACCTTAATATCTTATGGAGTGGGCGCAAAAGGGGTGCAATGTTAGCTATTAAAATTCTTTTGGCAATTAGGACAAAAATGTGTCCCTCTTCCACCTACCTTGATTTTTTCAATTAGTGTTCCACATTGATAACATGGTTGACCTGTACGACCATAGACAATTAAATGATCTTGCATTGAACCTCTACCATAAAAGCTTTCATAAGTTCTAATCGTCGACCCACCTTTTTCAATCGCTTTTAACAAAACCTGTTTCATAGCTAGGATAAGTTGATCAATTTCCTCATCTGTAAGGGAATTACCCGTTCTTAAAGGATGGATCTTACTTAGTGCTAAACTATCATCCACATAGATGTTACCAAGACCACTTACAATTTCCTGATTTAATAAGCTTTGTTTAATCGGTGCAGATCTTGTTTTCAGTTGTTGCTTAAAAAGCTTTGGATCAAAGTTTGGATCAATCGGTTCTTGACCTAATTTTTTTAAAGATTCAAATTCTATTTCCTTACCTTTTGAGACAACATCCATCGTTCCAAACTTTCTGACATCACGATATTGAAGGATACTTCCATCAGTAAAGGTAAAAACAACATGTGTGTGCTTATCAAATTCCTTCATTTTTTCTTCATGATAAATATATTTTCCTTCCATGCGTAAATGAGAAATCATCGTTACACTATTCATATAGAATAGAAGATATTTTCCCTTTCTTCCGATACCTTCAATCGTTTGTCCTTGTAATATCCATTTAAATTCTCCGATATCACCAGGTGTTCTAATGATTTTAGGATAAAAGACATTTACTTCTTTTATCGTTTTTCCTATAATTAACATTTCCAATGATCTTCTCACTGTTTCAACTTCAGGTAATTCTGGCATAAAGAATCCTCTTTCAATCTTATTTCGCTTCGTACCACGTTTTTCCAATATTCATATCAACTTTCAAAGGAACGTTTAAGTCTAAAGCATGTTCCATGGTATCTTTGACTAAAACCTTCATTTCATCTATCTCATCAGGATGGACTTCAAAGATCAATTCATCATGAACTTGTAGTAATAAACGACTTCTTAAATGCTTTTGTTCCATTTGTTCTGCCACCTGAATCATCGCTAATTTGATAATATCAGCTGCTGTTCCTTGAATTGGGGTATTCATAGCTGTTCTTTCTGCAAAACTTCTCAAGTTAAAATTAGAACTATTGATATCTGGTAAATATCTACGACGATGTAATAAGGTACTTACATAACCCTCTTTTTTTGCCCTTTCAACAATATCCTTCATATATTGCTTGACGCCATGGAAAACCGCAAAATATCGATCAATAAATTCTCCAGCTTCTTTTCGGGAAATATTAAGGTTTTGGGATAGACCATAGTCACTAATTCCATAAACGATGCCGAAATTAACAGCTTTTGCTTGTCTTCTCATCAATGAAGTGACTTCATCCTCATTGACCCTAAATACATCTATCGCCGTCTTTGTATGGATATCCATATCTTTTTGAAATGCTTCTATTAATTTTTCATCATTTGAGATATGGGCGAGTACCCTTAATTCAATTTGTGAGTAATCTGCTGCAAGGATCAGCCAATCAGGTTCAGAAGGAATAAATGCCTGTCTAATTTTTCTTCCTTCTTCCAAACGGATCGGAATGTTTTGTAAATTTGGTTCTGTACTGCTTAAACGACCCGTAGCTGTAATCGCTTGATTAAAGGTTGTGTGAATCCTTTTTGTTTTAGGGTGAATCACCTTTAAAAGTCCTTCAATATAGGTTGAATATAATTTCCCTAACTGACGATAATGTAAAATCTGTCCAATGATTGGATGGTATGGCTCCAATTTTTCAAGAACATCAGCACTAGTGGAATAACCTGTTTTGGTTTTCTTCATGATCGGTAACTGCAGCTTATCAAATAATATTTCACCTAATTGTTTTGGTGAATTGATGTTAAACTCCACTCCAGCTAACTCATAAATTTCCTCTGTCAACTTCTTTAATGTCTGCTCAATTTCTACTCCCATTAGTT
Organism: Tepidibacillus infernus; assembly: GCF_048898065.1. Taxonomy (NCBI): domain Bacteria; kingdom Bacillati; phylum Bacillota; class Bacilli; order Caryophanales; family Bacillaceae; genus Tepidibacillus; species Tepidibacillus infernus. The sequence goes on along the minus strand of NZ_JBLWFI010000001.1, from coordinate 74,146 downwards.
TTAGGCGCTCTTCGTCTACTTTCACTCCAATTTTCTCCATTTTTGCTAATACCCTTGATAATGGAAGCTCAACAGCATACAATAACTCAGATAATTGATTTTCTATTAATTTGTTCTCGATAAATGGCTTTAAGTGATAGATCACATGAGCTTTTCGACTGATATGTTCCATTAATAGATTCTGCTCAGGTATCTCTCTTTTTGCCCCTTTTCCATAAAATCCTTCGTCTGATTGTAGACCCATGTAATTGTATTGCTTGGCGATGTCAGATAGAAAGACAGCTCCATCAGAAGGGTTTAACAAATAGGAACCTAATAATAGGTCAAATTGTATCCCTTCTATTTGAATATGATTCCAGAAAAAGACCATTTCTGTTCGCTTGGCATCATACACCCATTTTGCAGCATCCGGATTTTTAAGCCAATTTTGAAACTCAGGCCAATCCATAACATTTTCAATAGACAGAAACAATTGTTCAGTATCATTTGACAAAGAGATCCCCAAAATCTTATCCGTAGAATTTTCCCCATTTGTTTCCACATGAAGTGCAAGTGGTTGGTCACCTTGATTGAAGATGGTATTCCAGATTTGTTTACTTTCATCTGTAAAAGAATTAATCTTCAGTTGCAAGATTTGATCTTGGTGTATATTTTCTCCTTTATCTATTTCTAATCGTTCAATAAGTGAATGAAACTCCCACTTTGAAAACAACTCATATACTTTTTCCTGATCAAAACGATGATAAGTTAGCTGTTCGATTGAAAATTGCAACGGTACATCTCTAAAAATAGTAGCCAATTGCTTACTTAATATTGCCTGTTCACGATAGATTGATAAATTTTCTTTTATCTTTTTACCGGAAATTTCATCAATATGTGCTAGAACTTCTTCAACACTACCATATTGATGAAGTAATTTTAATGCTGTTTTTTCACCAATTCCAGGTACTCCAGGAATATTATCAGAGGTATCTCCCATTAATCCTTTTAGATCGATAATTTGTTTTGGAGTGAGTTGATATTTATCTTTGATCTCGTTTGGCCCATAAGCTTCTACCTCTGTAATTCCTTTACGAGTAAGATAAATGGAAACATGATCAGAAGCCAACTGAAGCATATCTTTGTCCCCAGTTACAACAATCGTATCCAAATTTTCTATTTCTGCTGTTTTGGTTAAAGTTCCAATAATATCATCAGCTTCATAACCATTAAGTTCAAAATATGGAATTTGGAATGCTTCTAGTAGTTCACGTAACATTGGAAATTGCCCAGACAATTCAGAAGGGGTTTGCAGCCTTTTTCCTTTATATTCTTTAAAATCCGCATGTCTAAACGTAACTTTTCCAGCATCAAAAGCCACAAGAATATATTCTGGTTTAATCTCGTCTAAGATTTTTAATAAGATTTGTGTAAATCCATAAACCGCATTTGTGTAAATACCTTGTCTATTACTAAGCAGTGGTAAAGCATAAAATGCTCGATTCGCAATACTGTTTCCATCGATTAAAACCAACTTCCCCATCTTTTCACCTCGTCTCATATTCACAATCTATCATAACACTGTAAGGATATCCTCTTCAAGCAATACAAGATAGCACACAAAAGTGTCGATCTCCTTTGAAGCGTATTCCAATAACTTTTTTGGTGTCCCAATAAAAAACAGCCCTCCAAAAAGGGGACTGTAATTTTATAATCATTGATATTTGATCTTATTTAATTCCATTTACATCAATAAAAGGTGTTGCCCCACCTGTAACATTTGGAAGCTTACCATCCCATTTCTTAATGGCTTCCATTTGTGCTTCGATTTTTCTTAATTCAACAAGCTCTGGAGTTACCTCTTGTTTTTGTAATCTTAATGATTCTGCTTCTGCTTTTGCTTGCTCAATCTTTTGTTTTGCCTCAATTTCAATTCTTTGCAAATCTAATTTTGCTTTTAATGCTTGTTGTTCAGCAACCTGTTTTTGTTCGATCGCATTATTAAATTCATTGCTAAACTTAAATTCAGTAATATTGATTTCATCAAGTACCATATTATAATTTGCTAACTTCTTCGCTAATTGTTCTTTTACTTTCGTACTTACCTCAGGCCTTTTTGAAATTAACTCTTCAGCTGTATATTGAGCTGTAACAGCTTTAAGCGCTTCTCCAATTGCAGGGTCTACAATCCTTTCCTTATAGGCTAAACCTACGTTTTGATAAAGTTTATTCACTTCTTCTGGATTAAGATGAAAGTTAACAGCAACTACAGTAGTAACGACCTGTAAATCCTTGGATGCAGCAGTTTGTTCAGATTGAGCTTTTTGTACACGAACCTCTGCTGGAATCACTTCTTGAATAAATGGAATCTTAAAATGAAGTCCTTCATTTAATACGATAGGTTTAACAGCGCCTAGTTGTAAAACAATTCCCCTATTTCCTGCCTCAACAATAACAAATGAATTTAAAGCTAACAAGACAATGAGCCCAAGTATAACAAACATTGAAATGGTACGTCCTGTTTTCAAATTCATTTTTGGTTTCATATCAATCACTTTTTCGTTATCCATTTCCTTACTCCTCTCGTTTCATCAAACTAATCTTTTCTAGATCGTTATATATTCATTATTTACTACGATTTAAAATAAGAAAGGTTTCATTTGTTAAATCCCATTTCCATCGATCTTTTCCTTTTTATATTTAGGCAGAATAATAGCAAACTTCGTTCCTTTTTGAACTTCACTTTCCACCTGAATATAACCTTCATGGGATTCAACAATATGTTTTACAATTGCTAATCCTAAACCTGTTCCTCCAGATTCTCTTGATCTAGCTTTATCCACTCGATAAAATCGCTCAAAAATTCTAGATAAACTTTTTTTCGGAATACCTATTCCTGTATCTTCAACCGTTATTTTTATTTGTTCGGGCTTGAAAGCTTTGAGCGTCACCTTTATAGATCCATTCGCAGGTGTATATGCCATTGCATTTGTCAAAAGATTGATAATAACCTGTCTTATTCGATCTCCGTCTACTTCAGCATGGATATCATCAAGCTCTTCAACAATATTTAATTGTTTTTTTACAGCTTGTGGTTTGAACGTCTCAATGGTGCTATGAATAAGCTCTCTCAAATCTACCGTAGAATAGTTTAATAAGTTTTGGTTTAACTCAATTTTAGATAAATCTAATAAATCACTTATTAAACGATGAAGGCGTTCACTTTCGTTATAGATGATTTGCAGAAAAGCTCTACTTGTTTCCTCATCTTTCAATGCACCATCTAGTAAAGTTTCTGCAAAACCTTTCACCGCAGTAATCGGTGTTCTTAATTCATGTGAGACATTAGCAATAAATTCCGTTCTCATATTCTCTAAGTGTTTTAGTTTTGTAATATCATGGAGGACAGAGACAACCCCATTAATCTGTCCTTTTGCATCATAGATCGGAGCTAAATGACAATCTAGATATTTTTTGATTGGATATTGGATACTAATTTCTGCGTGAATAGATTCTCCGGTATTTAAGGACCTTTCTATCAATTCACTTAAAGCGTAATTTTGTCCAGCTTCTATATGATATTTACCTATGATTTGTTCAATTTGTTCTCCCAATAACCATTCAATTGCTGGATTAGCAAGAATTATCTTCCCTGATTTATCGACTAATAAAACCCCATTTGCCATATTGTTTAATACTGTTGTTATTTTTTTCTCATTTTCATGAATGGTCATAATCTGATTGTTTAAACTGTCTGCCATCAAGTTAATGGCGATTCCTAATTGCCCAATTTCATCATTACTGTTTAAATGAATCCTTGCAGAATAGTCTTTATTGGTTATTCTTTTTGCGATTTCTGTCATATCTTCAATTGGTTTTGTAATTTTATTAGAAATTCGATAACTAATAAGAATAGTAATCAAAAAGACAATAAATAAGCCAATGACCAAACTATACCAAAAACTTTCTAGTGATGCCTTAATCTCATTCACAGGTAGAGATAAACGAACAACACCTATAATTTGATTATTTTTCATGATTGGGACGGAAGTGTACAACATCTCCATTCCTAGTGTATGACTATAACGAATTGATTTTCCAATCTTTCCATTTAACGATGTCTGTACTTCTGGACGATTAGCATGATTATCCATTTTATTTTTGTCATATTTCGAATCAGCTAGTACCAAGCCATTTTTATCAATAAAAGTAATTCTCGTATTTAATTCTTTTGATGTATTGTTAGCTAGTTGTTGAAATAACACTAAACCCTCTTTTGAACCGATTTCCCAGGAAATCATATCTTTCGTAAGATTAGCTTCTTTGACTAAACGATCTCCTAATGCATTAAGGTAGATCTTATCAATCAAATTGGTAAGGAAAAAACCTAAACTAAGTAAGGAGATCCCGATTAAAAGTGTAAATGTTAATGTTAAACGATTTCTAATTTTTTTCATTGCTAGGATCACCAAATTTATAGCCGATGCCACGAATGGTTTTAATATACTTTGGTTGTCTCGTATCTTCTTCTATTTTTTCTCGTAAGTGGCTCACATGAACATCAACAATTCTTGAATCTCCTACAAAATCATAATTCCAGACCGCATTTAGCAATTGGTCTCTTGTTAAAACTTTTCCTTGATGCCTTACCAAATAAAGTAATAATTCAAATTCCTTTGGTGTTAGTTCTAATAATTCTCCTTTTAACCTTGCCTCGAACTTTTCTTCTTCAATTTGTAAATCACCAATTTGAATGTTTTTTAACTCTTCATCTTGTACTTTTTCAGATAAACCTGATTGATACCTTCTTAATACCGCTTTTACTCGTGCTATTAATTCTCTAGTACTAAAAGGTTTTGTCATATAATCATCTGCTCCTAATTCTAAACCAAGAACCTTATCAAACTCTTCATCTTTTGCAGTTAATAAAATAACTGGAATTTCCATTTGATTTTTCCTAAGTTCCTTCAAAACCTCTATCCCATCTAGGCCAGGTAACATAATATCTAAGATCATTAAATCGTATGGGACTTTCATACAAAGCTCTACCGCCTGTCCACCATCAGACGCTACTTCTACAGAATACCCCGATTTTTCCAAATTAAATTTAACTAAGGTGACAATTGAAGGTTCATCATCAACCACCAATATTCTCTTTTGCATGAAAATGCCAGTCCTTTCCTAAATAAATTAACCAACCTAACATGCCTAGTTTAATTAAAACATACATTAAGTAAATTGTGTATCCCTTCCATATTTGATATGATATTTAGTGATGATTTTTCATTATGCAATGAACTAATTGAAGGAATGATTTGTACGTGGCAAAAAGAAAATGGTTTATTCGCATTATTTTGGCTATCACTTTTTCTATCCTATCGGGTATGATATCGATCATAACTGAAGGTAAATTTCTTACCAATTATATCAATATCTCTTTTATGATTGGTCTATTTCTTTTGATGATAAGTGGAGTTGCAGTTGTTATTTTTTCTGGTTTTTTTGATCTGTTTGCAAAAGGATGGAAACAGTTATTTTTTAAATCGGATCCCTCTGTCGATCGATCACATTGGCGTTATGAAATAAACGCTAATGGTGAAAGTAAAGATGATCTTTTAAGAAAAAATGCAAAAAGAGAGTTATTTATCTTTATACCTTTATTCATTTCACTATTTCTCATTATTCAATCCTATTTTTTTCTTTATTTATTGGTATATAACTAAACCTACAAAATTAACGACTTTCCTCTGAAGCGAACTCCAATTACTTTTGTGGGATCACACGAATTTGAAAGAAAGTTAAACCTTCTTTAGTATTTAAAAGAACCCTATTGTATCCTAAAAATGGATCAACAGGGTTCTTTTCAGATCTTATTTATATAAATGGCAAGCAACAAAATGTCCTGGTTGAACCTCTTTTAAAACAGGTGTTTCAATTGCACATTCTGGCATTGCCTTTGGACAACGTGTTCTAAAACGACAACCACTTGGCGGATTTAATGGACTTGGAACATCCCCTTCCAAGATGATGCGTTCTCTTGTTCGCTCGATTTTAGGATCAGGTATTGGAATAGCAGATAATAATGCCTCTGTATAAGGATGAAGAGGCTTATTATATAATTCAATACTTTCTGCTAATTCGACTAGATTACCTAAATACATGACACCAATTCGGTCACTTATATGTTTTACCATGGAAAGATCATGGGCGATAAACAAATAAGTTAAACCTCTTTCTTTTTGTAAATCTTGTAGTAGGTTAACAACTTGTGCTTGAATTGAAACGTCTAAAGCTGAAATTGGTTCATCAGCAATGATAAAGTCAGGTTCTACTGCTAAGGCTCTAGCAATCCCAATTCTTTGACGTTGACCCCCACTAAATTCGTGTGGAAAACGGTTAGCATGTTCACGATTTAAACCAACAGTTTCCAATAAATGATAAATTCGTTCTAACCTTTCTTTTCCTGATGCTAAATTGTGAATATCAATTCCTTCACCAATGATATCTGCAACAGTCATTCGAGGGTTTAAAGATGCATAAGGATCTTGGAAGATCATTTGCATCTCCCTGTTAAATTGCTTTAAATCATGTCCTCTAAGGTTATTAACCTTTTTCCCCTTAAAAATAACTTCGCCACCTGTAGGTTCATACAAACGGATAATGGTTCTTCCTGTTGTTGACTTTCCACATCCTGATTCACCAACAAGTCCTAGGGTTTCCCCTTTTTTCATGCTAAAAGTAACACCATCTAGCGCTTTTACAACACCATTTCCAACTTTAAAGTGCTTTTGTAAATTTTTTACCTCTAAAATCGTTTCACTATTGCCACTTTGTTTATTTTGACTCATGATTCGCACCTCCTACCGCTAATGGTGTACCCTCTTTAGATGCTTGCGGATGTTGTAGCCAACAATGAACCTTATGACCTGGGCCAATGATCGACGCTTCAGGGAATTCCTTTGTACAAATCTCCATTGCAAAAGGACATCTTGGATGGAACGGACATCCACTTGGCGGGGCTAATAAATCTGGTGGCGTTCCTTCGATTGAATCTAAACGATGACCTTTAGAATCTAAGCGTGGTACGGATTTTAATAATCCCCAGGTATATGGATGTTGTGGGTTATAGAAGATATCATCTAAATATCCTTGTTCCACAACTTGACCCGCATACATAACAATTACTTTTTGTGCAATATCAGCTACAACGCCTAAATCGTGAGTAATAATAATAATCGAAGTATCTAATTTACTTTGCAAATCTTTCATCAAATCAAGAATTTGCGCTTGAATTGTAACATCCAAAGCAGTCGTTGGTTCGTCTGCAATCAACAGTTTTGGACTACATGCCAAGGCAATAGCAATCATAACCCTTTGTCTCATCCCACCACTAAATTCATGTGGGTATTGTTTAACACGTAGTTCAGGGTTAGGAATTCCTACAAGTTCTAACATCTCAACAGATCGTTTTAAAGCTTCTGCTTTATTCATTCCATGATGCTTAATTAAGCCCTCAGAAATTTGTCTACCTACTGTCATTGTTGGATTTAATGATGTCATTGGGTCTTGGAAAATCATACCAATTGAAGAACCACGGATTTCTTCCATTTCTTTATTGGATAATTTAATCAAATCCTTACCTTCAAAAATGATTTCTCCGTTTTTATATACACCAGGTGGTGTTGGAATCAGCTTCATAATCGATTGAGAGGTAACACTTTTTCCACTACCAGATTCTCCTACGATTGCGACAGCTTCTCCCTTTTCAACATCAAATGATAAGCCACGAACGGCTTTTACTTCTCCAGCATATGTCAAGAAGGAGACTTCTAGATCTTTGACTTGTAACACTTTTTCTGCCATGATTCTCTCCTCCCTTATTTTCTTAATCTAGGATCTAACGCATCTCGCAAACCATCGCCAAATACGTTAAAGGCAAACATCGTTAATGAAATCATAAAGGCAGGGAATGCCAATCTCCACCAATGGCCAGAAAGAATTGTAACAATTCCTTCATTTACCATTGTACCCCAACTTGCTAAAGGCGCGGGTACACCTAAACCAATAAAACTTAAGAATGCTTCTGAGAAAATTGCACCAGGAACAGTTAAAGTCATGCTAACAATAATTGGCCCTAATGTATTTGGAATTAAGTGTTTAAATAATAATCTGGTTGTATTCGCACCTAATGTTCTAGCTGCTAATATAAATTCCATTTCTTTTATTTGTAGGATTTGGCCACGGACCAAACGCGCCATACCAATCCATCCAGTTGCAATTAATGCAAGAATAATCGTTCCCAAACCACGATCCATGACGACCATTAAAAGAATAACAACAAGTAAATATGGAAGCCCATATAATACATCAACAACCCTCATCATAAACTGGTCAACTTTGCCACCTGCATAACCAGAAATTCCACCATAGATGACACCAATAAGCAGATCGGCTAATGCTGCAGTTAAACCAATGAATAATGAAATTCGTGCTCCTGACCAAAGTCGCGCAAACACATCACGGCCAAGATCATCTGTCCCAAACCAATGTTCAGCACTCATTGGATGATTGGTAATAGTTAAATCTTGAGTTCTATAATCATAAGGTGTTAAATGCGGACCTATAAGAGCCATAATTGCCAAAAAAACGATTATCCATAAACCTAACATAGCAAGCTTATTTTTCTTCAAACGTCTCCATGCATCCTGCCAGAAGTTTAAGCTAGGACGAACAATTTTTTCAGCCTGGTCACGGTCATGACTGATACGTTGAAAGCTTTGATTTGTGATTTCTGGCATGCTTATTCCCCCTTAGCTCCAATTTTGATTCTTGGATCAATAAATCCATAGGCTAGATCAACTAGAAAATTCGCAGAAATTAAAACTGCACTATAGAAAATAGTTGTACCTAAAATAACTGGGTAATCACGATTTGTCACACTAGTTACGAAATATTTACCTAATCCAGGGATACCGAAAATTTGTTCAACAACAAAAGTACCCGTTAAAAGTGTAGCAGTTAATGGACCTAAAATCGTAATAACAGGCATAATGGCATTACGAATGGTATGCTTCCAAATCACTTGGAAAGAATTAAGTCCCTTCGATTTCGCTGTACGAATATAGTCTTGTCCTAAAACTTCCAACATATTGGAACGCATCAATCGAGCGATAACTGCCATTGAGTGCATACCTAGTGCTGTTGAAGGTAAAATAGTATGTGCAAAAGTTCCCCATCTTGCGATTGGAAACCACCCAAGTTTCACTGCAAATATGTCAATCAAAATTGGAGCCAAGACGATATTAGGAACAGATACGCCTAATACAGCAATAACCATCGCTGTATAATCTAGTCCTGAATTATGCTTTAATGACGCGATTATTCCTAATGTAAGTCCTATACCTAAAGCAATGATTAAAGATTGTAACCCTAATTGTGCAGAAACAGGAAAATTATTATTGATAATATCATTAACCGTCAATGTCTTAGATGAAAAAGATGGACCTAGTTCTAATTTTGCAACGTTTCCCAAGTAATCTAAATATTGTACAGGCAGTGATTTATCCAACCCATAATGCTTCTTTAAGTTTTCAATCGTTTGCGGCGGTAATTTCTTCTCTTGTGTAAATGGATCCCCAGGGATTGCATGCATTAAAAAAAAGGTTAATGTCACAATAACCCAAAGGGTGATGATTAACATCCCTAATCTTTGAAGTATGAATCTTAGCAAGTCTAACACCTCCATAAAAATGGCACAGACAAAGAAGTAGAGAAGCATACCCATAGGCATACCTCTCTAACCCTAACCTGTTTTCAAACATTAACTATACTATTTTACTACTCAATCGTTACCCATGTAAAGTCGGAACTTCCATCAGCATGACGAACAACATTTTTGACATTGTCATGTTGCATGAACACACGAGTATAGAAATAAACTGGAATGATAGGCATTTCATCCATTAAGATTTGTTCAGCTTCTTGGAATGCAGCTAAACGAACTTGTTGATCGCCAGTTGATTTTGCTTGTTTGATCAATTCATCGTATCTAGCATTACTCCAGTTTGTATCGTTATTTCCGCCATCAGTTACCCACATATCCATAAATGTCATTGGATCCATGTAGTCAGCTAACCATCCATAACGTCCGATTTGGTAGTCTCCAGCACTTAAAGTTTTTAAGTAAACTTTCCATTCTTGGTTTGTTAATTCTACATCAACACCAAGATTTTGTTTCCACATTGCTTGAACTGCTTCAGCAATTTTCTTATTACCATCATTTGTGTTATAAGATAATGTTACTTTAGGGAATGTTTTTAACCCTAACTCTTGCATTCCTTTTTCTAATAATGCTTTTGCTTCAGCAGGCTTTTTAACGAAGTCTCCATTTTTCTCACGGAAATCTACTCCCATATCAGGAGATGCCCCCGGTGGTACAAAAGCATATGCAGGTATTTGGCCACCTTGAGTTACATTGTTAATCAATGATTCACGGTCGATCGCAGCAGCAAAGGCTTGACGAACATACTTGTTAGTAAATGGTTCTTTTTCAACATTGAAGACAAACATGTAGTTACCTAAGACTGGTTTACTTGTTGCTTCACCTTTGTCGATTAACTCTTTGGTTAATTCAGTTGGTGGTTGTGCGATATCTAACTCATTGTTTTGAAATAATTGATACTCAGTGTTATCATCATTGATCATAACCCAAGAAATTTTGGATAAATTCACTTTGTCTTTATTCCAGTAGTTTTCGTTCTTTTCAATCACTACTTCGGAATCATGTTCCCATTTTGTTAATTTGAAAGGACCATTACTAACATATGTTGCAGCTTCAGCAGCCCAATCTTTATTAGCTTCTACTACTTTTTGGTTTACAGGAAATAAAGTGTAGAAAGCAGTTAATTGTAAGAAGAAAGGTGTAGGAGCTTCTAACGTTACTTCTAAAGTTTTGTCATCAAGTGCTTTAACCCCTACGTCTTCAGCTTTTGCTTTACCTGCATTATAAGCTTCACCATTTTTTAAGTAATATAATTGGTAAGCATAGTCAGATGCTGTTTCAGGATTTAATACACGTTTCCATGCAAATTCAAAGTCATGTGCAGTAACAGGGTCACCATTAGACCACTTAGCATCTTTTAGATGGAAAGTATATTTTAAGCCATCTTCACTAATTTCCCAGCTTTCAGCCATACCAGAACCTTGTTTTACCTGGCTATTTTCATCTAGACGGACTAAACCTTCCATCAATTCGCGTAAGATGTCTCCAGAGGTTGAGTCAGTCGTAGTAGCTGGGTCTAAACTTGGTGGTTCAGTCTTTGCATTAAGCCTTAAAACTTGTTCTTTCGCAGGCTGTTCTCCTGCAGTTTGATCTTTTTTCTCGCCATCTGTGCTGGTTCCACCACCACAACCAGCAAGTACAACACTTGCAACCATAATGATTGCAATCATTAGCACTAGCCATTTGCTAGTTTTCTTCATTAAAAGACCCCCTTATGTTATGTTTTTTTATAGTAAAGGTTGAAATTCAACCTTACTTAAAAAATAGTAGAAATAGATACCACGTCATCTTTTTTTCTAATCACTGAATACTTTATTTTCTGAATATTTTATATATATAGTGTAATTAGAAAATATTATTTAAACTATATCAATAATTATACTGAATATCGGCTAATTGACAAGTGGAATTTTTCGCTTGTTTAAAACTATATTAAAATAATGTTAAATAAATGTTAAACAAATGAAAATACACGGTTAATCTACGATTTTATATTGTTCTGCTCCTTGAATATAAAGATCATTGCCATGCACATCATTTACAACGATTGCTGGGAAATTTTCTACTTCTAATCTTCTAATCGCTTCTGGTCCTAAATCATCATAAGCAATTACTTCTGCTTTTTTGATCGTTTTGGCAATTAATGCGGCTGCTCCACCAACAGCTGCAAGATATACTGCTTTATTTTTCACCATAGAGTCTTTCACATCCTGACTTCGACTCCCTTTTCCAATCATTCCACGAAGTCCTAACTCTAGTAATATAGGAGAATATTTATCCATTCGATAGCTTGTCGTTGGCCCAGCTGATCCAATGACTTTTCCAGGCTTTGCAGGTGTTGGTCCTACAAAATAGATAAATTGATCCTTGATGTCAAACGGCAAATCTTTTCCATCTGCCACCAATTCTACTAATCTTTTATGAGCAGCATCTCTAGCTGTATAGATCACTCCAGAAATGAATACTTGATCTCCAGCTTGTAATTTTGAAATTTCCTCCGCAGAAACAGGTGTTGTTATATGAACGGTTGCCATCCTCGTCACTCCTTTCCTTACAATACTACTTCTTTATGTCTTCCAGCGTGGCAATTGATATTTACTGCTACTGGAAGAGAAGCAATATGTGCAGGATAGATTTCTATATGAACATCTAAAGCAGTGGTTCGACCACCTAAACCTTGAGGCCCGATACCTAATTTATTGATTCTACCTAGTAATTCTTCTTCTAACTGTGCAATATCTTCTAGGTGACTTCGTTTTCCTAATTCTCTAAATAAAGACTTTTTAGCTAAATATGCAGCTTTTTCAAATGTACCACCAATTCCCACACCAACCACAATTGGAGGACATGGATTGGGTCCAGCTGTCTTCACGCATTCAACGATAAAATCTTTTACCCCTTCAACCCCATCCGAAGGCTTCATCATTTTGACAAACGACATATTTTCACTACCGCCACCTTTTGCAGCCATATGTATCTTCACTTGATCTCCATCTACTATTTCGATATGGATAACGGCAGGTGTATTATCTCCAGTATTCTTTCTCTCAAGTGGATGGCCTACGATTGACTTGCGGAGGTAACCATCCTTATACCCACGACGTACGCCTTCATTAATCGCATCATTTAAGTTTCCACCAACAATATGTGCATCCTGGCCTAACTCAACAATAAACACAGCAAATCCAGTGTCTTGACAGATTGGCACCCTTTCGTTTCTTGCAATGCTGACATTCTCTAATAATTGGTTTAAAACATCTTTACCTGTTTGAGATTCTTCTGTTTTTAACGCTTGTTTGAAAGCGTTTTCAACATCTTCACCTAAGTCAAAGTTAGCTGTTTGAACCATTTCTGCTACTGCATCAATAATGCTATCTACGTGAATCTCCCTCACAGATCTCCCCTCCAACCTTTTTGAATTCTTCACTGTCTAACTTTATTTTATCATAGCTTTTTTAATATTCACTCAATTTTTTTGTTAAACTTTACTTTATTACTTTAATAAGCTTATACCTTCTTATACGGTTATAAACCCCGGGAATCCCGGGGTTTATCTCTTGAAGCGTAATCTATTTTTTTATCGAACTAACTTGATAACTGCTTCAACGGCTTCTGCAGATTTATTAAGTGCAGCCTTTTCTTCTTCTGTTAATTCTAATTCGTATACTTTTTCAATACCATTTCCACCAATCAATGTTGGCACACCAAGATAAATATCATTGTATCCATACTCACCTTCTAAATAAACGATGGTTGGAATGATTCGTTTTTTATCTTTTAGAATGGCTTCAGCCATTTGAACAAGTGAAGCAGCTGGTGCATAATAAGCACTACCATTTCCTAATAGATTGACGATCTCGCCACCACCTTTACGTGTCCGTTCAACGATCGCATCTAATTGGTCTTTTGATAATAATGTTTCTAACGGAATGCCACCAGCAAATGAATATCTAACAAGAGGAACCATCGAGTCTCCATGGCCACCTAATACAAACCCATTTACATCTTCAACAGAAACATTAAGAGCTTGGGCGACAAAGGTACGGAAACGAGCAGTATCAAGTACACCCGATTGACCTATCACGCGCTCTTTAGGGAAACCTGTTGTCTTATAAGCAACATAGGTCATTGCATCTACAGGATTGGATAAGACGATAATATAGGAATTAGGTGCATATTTTGCTACTTGTTCTGCAACGGATTTTATAATACCCGCATTTGTATTAACAAGATCATCACGGCTCATTCCAGGTTTACGAGCGATTCCCGCAGTAATAATCACAAGATCAGAGCCAGTAATATCTTCATAGTTGCTTGTACCGACAATATTTACATCCACCCCTAAAACTGGAGTAGCTTCTAACATATCTAAGGCTTTCCCTTTTGTTGGGTTTTCTAGTTGAGGAATATCAACTAGTACAACATCTCCTAATTCTTTTTGAGCTAAAAACAAGGCAGTTGTAGCTCCAGTAAAACCAGCACCAATCACAGAAATTTTATTCCGTTTCATTGCCATTGTGATTCCCTCCATTTTTTTGGAATTACATATTTTTAATTAATTCTGTTCCAAATTCGGAGCATTTCAATTCCGTTGCACCTTCCATTAAACGAGCAAAATCATAAGTTACTGTTTTATTGGAAATGGTCTTCTCCATAGCAGAAATAATGAGGTTTGCAGCTTCTGTCCATCCCATATAACGTAACATCATTTCTCCAGATAGAATAACAGATGATGGGTTCACTTTATCTAATCCCGCATATTTTGGTGCTGTACCATGAGTAGCCTCGAACAATGCAACACCTGTTGTATAGTTAATATTGGCTCCAGGTGCAATACCAATTCCACCCACTTGTGCGGCTAAAGCATCAGAAATATAATCACCATTTAAGTTCAAGGTAGCAATGATATCATATTCTTTTGGTCTAGTTAAGATTTGTTGTAAGAATGCATCTGCAATCACATCTTTAATCAATAGTTTGCCTGATGCTAATGCTTCTTCTTGTGCTTTATTTGCAGCTTCTGTACCTTGTTCAGCCGCAATGCGATCATACTGTGCCCAAGTAAATACTTTATCACCATATTCCTTTTCAGCTACTTCGTAACCCCAGTTTTTGAAAGCCCCTTCAGTAAATTTCATAATATTTCCTTTATGAACCAACGTTACACTCTTACGATTATTTTCTAAGGCATAGTCAATAGCTGAACGAACTAAACGGTATGTACCTTCTTTGGATACAGGCTTAATTCCAATACCCGAGGTTTCAGGGAAGCGAATTTTCTTTACGCCCATTTCATCGATTAGAAAGCGGACAATTTTTTGAACTTCTTCTGTTCCCTCTTGCCATTCAATACCTGCATAAATATCCTCCGCATTTTCACGGAAAATCACCATGTCTGTCCATTCTGGATGCTTAATCGGAGAAGGAACCCCTTGGAAATAACGAACAGGGCGAACGCAAGCATATAAATCTAATTCTTGGCGTAATGCAACGTTTAAGGAACGAATTCCACCACCAATCGGTGTAGTTAATGGACCCTTTATTCCTACCAAATACTCTTTCATCGCTGTTAAAGTATCTTTTGGAAGCCATTCTCCCCATTTTTCAAAAGATTTTTCTCCAGTGTAAACTTCAAACCATTCAATTTTTCTTTTGCCGCCATATGCCTTTTCAACTGCTGCATCTAGCACTCGAACAGAAGCTGCCCAAATATCTGGCCCTGTCCCGTCCCCCTCGATAAATGGAATGATTGGATTGTCTGGTACATTTAATTTTCCATTTTCAATGGTAATCTTTTCCCCTCTTGTTGGCATGTCAAACTTTTCAAAAATTGACATCGTCTGTTACCTCCCATTTCTCCCATTGTTTTTTGTCTAATATGAATGAATCAAGGGGGTTTAAGAAAACTTAAACACCCCAATTAATTCCTATTCTGCACATTAAAAACTAGAACGTCAATCCATTTTTAAAATTTTGTTAATTTTTTTTATATTCCTTTACAAATAAATTATGATGCAAACGCTTCCAGTTTTCTTATTATAAACAACAAAATCATCTAGGCTCTATGTTCGTTACTCTTTGCTTCTTGTGCCTGTTTTGCGTATTCTTCCAACATATCAGTTGTTACAGATTTTGGTCTTTCAATTGGGTAACCAAGCGCTCTATCCCATGTAATATTAGCAAGAACACCTAGTGCTCTACCAATTCCGAATAGAACTGTATAAAAATCATATTCGGTAAGACCATAATACCACTGGATAACACCAGATTGAGCATCTACGTTTGGCCATGGATTTTTTGCTTTGCCTTGCTCTTTTAGAATATCAGGAACAACTTCATAAAGCTTACTGACAAGTTGGAATAGAGGATAGTCTGGTAAATGCTTTAAGCAATATTCTCTTTGAGAAGTATATCTTGGATCAGTTTTACGAAGAACTGCATGACCATATCCAGGTATAACATGGCCACTATTAAGCGTATCCCATACAATTTTTTTCAATTGTTCTGTTGTAGGAACTTGACCACCTAATTTTTCCATAAATTGTTGAATCCATGCAAGCACCTCTTGGTTTGCAAGGCCATGAAGAGGACCAGCTAATCCATTGATGCCAGCAGATAGCGAATAATAAGCATCAGATAAAGCTGATGCGACTAAGTGAGTGGTATGAGCAGATACGTTGCCGCTTTCATGATCTGAATGAAGAATAAAGTACATTCTAGCTACTTCATCATAAGGAGGTTCTAATCCCATCATATGAGCAAAGTTTCCACCAAGATCAAGAGTTGGATCTGGATCAATTTGTGTATCACCTTTGTATTTTAGCCTATAAATAAAAGCTCCAACTTGTGGTAATCTTGCCATCAGGTTTAATGCATCTTCATACATGTATTCCCAACTATTATATTTATTAAATTTTCCCTCGTTATAGGCTTTAGCAAACTCTGACTCTCTTTGCATCGATACAATTGCTGCCGAAAACATTACCATGGGATGTGAATCTCTCGGCATCGCCCTAAGAATATCAAACACATACTCTGGTACTTTTGCTCTATGTTTCATATCCTCTACTACTTCTTCAGCTTGTTCTTTTGTGGGGATATCACCTGTTAAAAGTAAATAAAAGAATCCTTCTACATAAGGGTAATCTTTGCCTTCAGGTTTTGGAAGACCTTCCATAACTTCTTGTATTGTATACCCTCTGAAGCGAATCCCTTCAAATGGATCCAAATAAGAGATGTCAGTAACTAGACCTTTGACTCCTCTCATCCCACCAATTGCTTGTGCGATCGTCACATCGCTAATTTTGACATCGCCACTTTCAACTAAGAGCTTTGTCGTTCTTTTTCTGTGCTCCTCAATTTTTTTGGCGAGTACGTTCTTTAAAGTAGACATATAAACACCTCACCCTCTCCCCTTTTTTCATTTTTATAATTAGAAGATATGAAAGATACATATCCTCAAATCAACGAACCAAAATATGATCTCTATATTTTCAGAATTTTAGTTAAATAATAATATCTTGAATATATTGTAATATATTATTGCAATTTTGTGAACTACTATTCTAATTTTTCTTAAAAATTATATTCTTTTGTATATATTGACATTTATATCCTCTATTATATTAAACTTTGTGCAAAAATAGAATTACCAAGGCTTTTTGAAGATGGAGAATTTCTGGATTACGAAGTAGTATAATCTTTTTAGAAATCTTGTTTAACACTTACTTCTTTTTTCATTTTTTATGCCTTTGCCTAATTTGTTTAAAATTGAACAAAAAAAAGGAATAAATCATGCTTACATAGATTCATTCCCTCTTCTCTTAGTCGAAAAAGTATTTTAACCATTCAAAGATTTTAATCAATGTCACTGCAATCCCAGCACCAATCAAAGGGCCAACGGGAATTCCTTTAAGGAAAACCACGGCAAAAATCGTGCCTAATACTAAGGCTATTGTGATTTGCGGTGTTTTTTCTAATAATTGAATGCCATTTGCTGCAAACAAAGCGACGATCATTCCAGATATAATCGCAATGATACCATAGCTTGACTTAAAGGATTCGATTAAATCTTGCAGTTGGATTTTTCCTTTAGCAATAGGGACTAATACAGCAATCGTGATCATTATAATGCCGATATTCATTCCATGCTTGTCCAACAGCGGAAAAATGCGGTCTCCCAAATGGCTTAAGCGAATAACCAGAAGAATGGCCACGGCTATCACAATCGATTGATTCTTACTTAGTAGACCAATTCCTAACAATAAAATTAGAAAAATGATTTCATTTGGAATTTGGATCATAAAAATACCATCGTCCTGTTTGAATTTTTCGTTCTAACCATCTTTTTAGATACCCCTTTATCAGTTTCCTTGTAACGGGAAAAATCATAAAAAAACCGATTGTGTCTGTAAAAAAACCTGGCGTGAGTAATAAAAGTCCTCCTGCAAAAATACTAATCCCATCTAAGATCGCATCTCCTGGTAGTTGTCCATTTCTAAGCTCAATCTGAGCTTTATTCCATGTTTTTAATCCTTCCTTTTTGGCTAAAAAGGCTCCAATAACCCCAGTTAAAATGACAGCCAAAAACGTTTGCACCCCACCGATAAATTGAGCAGCTTTGATAAGCCCCCAAATCTCCAAGGCAGGAATCACAATCATTAAAAATACAATGGTTCTGAACACAAATTCTCCCCCTTAACGATTAACTAAACTGATTAATGTTTGATGAATTTCTGGTGCTACTTTTTCTAATCGAACAGGTTTAAAGTTCTTGTCTATCCAGACATGACTTGTTTCACCTATCGCTAGTAATCTTTCATCAGTAACACGTATCACCTGGTACTCAAAGGTCATTCTTAAACTACTATATGCTTTTAATCGGGCTTGAATCAACAAATCATCATCATATTTTGCCGCAACCTTATACTTGCAGGATACATCAAAAACTGGTAATAGTAAGCCTTTTTCTTCTAGTTTTTTGTAACTGATCCCAAATTTTTTGATCATTTCCGTTCTCGCCACTTCAAACCAAACAAAATAATTAGCGTGATACACAACACCCATTTGATCAGTCTCTTGATAGCGAACACGAATCGGTGTCTCTGTCCATTCCACTGTTATTTCCCCCTTACTTCTTTAACAATAAAATTCTAGAGAAAGAGACCGTCTTAATAACGGTCTCTTGATGTATCATCTTATCTATTTATTACATCATTGGAATTTGTCCCGCATAGACATAGCCTCGTTCTGGGTCAACTGTAACGATCATACCATCCTCAAATTTTTCATAAGCTTGTTCAGCACCGACAATCACAGGAATTCCTAAGTTAATCCCTACCACCGCTGCATGTGAGGTTAGTCCACCTTCTTCAGTAATTACAGCTGCTGCTCTTTCAAAAGAACTTACCATGTCCTTATCTGTGGAGTAAGTAACAAGGATTGCTCCATCTTCCATTTTACTCGCTATTTCCTCAACTGTTTTCCCTTTTATTACTTTCCCGGTTACGACTCGATTTCCAATTCCTTGTCCTCTTACTGCGATATCACCAACTAAATGTACTTTGATTAAATTTGTCGTACCTGTTTTGCCTACTGGAACACCTGCTGTAATAATGACCAAGTCCCCTTGATTAATAGCTCCCGCATTTAGAGCCTCGTCAACAGCATGTGTGATCATCTCATCCGTTGTTCTAATTTGTTGCCCTAAGATGGGATATACTCCCCAACTAACACTTAATTTCTTCATCACTTTCGGATTTGGTGTGATCGCAATAATCGGAGCCTTTGGACGATATTTAGAAACAAGCCTTGCAGTTTGTCCACTTTCAGTCGGCGTTAAAATTGCATTTACCTCTAGATCAATAGCAGTATTAGCTACTGCCTGACTAATGGCATCGGTTACAGTAGTTTGCTGTAATGAGCTTCTCTTATTATAAATTTCTTTGTAATTAAGAGCCTCTTCTGTTCTCACTGCGATTCTTGCCATCGTTGCAACTGATTCTACAGGATACTTCCCTGCAGCAGTTTCACCTGATAACATAATGGCATCAGTACCATCAAAAATTGCATTTGCCACATCACTTGCTTCAGCACGGGTTGGACGTGGATTTCTTTGCATGGAATCTAACATTTGGGTAGCGGTGATGACTGGTTTACCAGCTTTATTACACTTTTCAATAATCATCTTCTGAACAAGAGGTACCTCTTCAGCTGGGATTTCAACACCTAAATCCCCTCTAGCCACCATGATCCCATCGGAAACTTGTAAGATTTCATCAATATTTTCAACACCTTCGTGATTTTCAATCTTGGAGATAATCAAAATGTCTGCATTGTGTTCCTCTAAAATCTTGCGAATTTCAAGTACATCACTCGCTTTTCTCACAAAAGAAGCAGCTATAAAATCAAGGTCATTCTCGATTCCAAATAGGATATCCTTTGCATCCTTTTCTGTGATACCAGGCAAATTGATTTTTACTCCCGGTACATTTACACCTTTTTTGCTTTTGAGAATACCACCATTTAAAATTCTACAATGAATTTCATTGCCTTCAATCTTTATAACCTCTAGCCCAATTAATCCATCATCAATTAAGATTTTAGAACCAGGTTGTACATCATTTGGAAGACCTGCATATGTAATCGAAATTTTATTTTCATCGCCAATGATTTCATCCGTGGTTAAAATTATCGTCCCATCTTGTTTTAATTCAACTTCAGGTGCACCTATCACACCTGTGCGAATTTCAGGACCTTTCGTATCTAAGAGAATGGCAACTGTTTTTCCTGTTTCCTTTGCAGCTTGCCTGATGTTATGAATCCTTGCTAAATGTTCTTGATGATCCCCATGAGAAAAGTTAAGTCTAGCTACGTTCATTCCTTCATGAATGAGTTTTTTTAATACTTCTACCTTTTCACTCGCAGGGCCAATCGTACAAACGATTTTTGTTTTTCTCATTCTCTTTTTTCCACCCTTCTACAACATTAATAACTCTTCTTATCTTTTCTAAATAGCTAAAATACTAGCTAATTGGTACAACGCTAAGTCAACTTGATGTTTTTGCATTAAAGCTTCATCTATGTCCAAAGAAATGATTTGATTGTAGCGAATACCAACCATTCTACCGGATTGACCTTTTAATAACAATTCAACTGCTTCAGCGCCTAAACGACTAGCTAATACACGGTCAAAAGCTGTTGGAGATCCACCCCTTTGAATATGACCCAATACGGTTACTCTCGTTTCAAAACCTGTTCGTTCTTTAATTTTGTTACCAAACTCAACCGCACTACCTACGCCTTCAGCTACAATAATAATACTATGCTTTTTACCCCGTTTATGGCCACGTTCTAAGCGTTCAATGATTTCATCCATGTTGTAGTAGGCTTCGGGAATAATGATACTTTCTGCACCATCTGCTAAACCTGACCACAAGGCAATATCCCCTGCATTGCGACCCATCACTTCAATTATATATGTACGTTCGTGCGATGTTGCCGTATCCCTTATTTTATCAATCGCATCAATCACTGTGTTGACTGCTGTGTCAAAACCGATAGTAAAATCTGTACCAGGAATATCATTATCAATCGTACCAGGTACGCCAATGGCAGCAATGCCATGTTGAATTAACTTTTGTGCTCCACGGAAAGAACCATCTCCACCAATAACGACAAGGCCTTCAATTCCATGCTTTTGTAATTGTTCTACTGCCTTTGCTTGGCCTTCTGGTGTCCTAAATTCATCACTTCTCGCTGTATAAAGGATCGTTCCCCCTCGATGAATAATATCACCTACAGAGCCTAAATCCAATTTCTCTATTTCCCCGTTTATTAGACCACTATATCCATGATAAATACCAAAAACCTCTAACTCATGATAAAAACCTTTTCGAACAACGGCTCTAACCGCTGCATTCATACCAGGTGCATCTCCACCACTTGTTAGTACTGCAATTCGCTTCATGCTTCTCACCTCTTTGTATACTTTTATACCATAAAATGTCCATAAGGGACATTTTAAGTCCATAGTGGACAAAAAAGAGTGTACCCTTTTTTAGGGTACCTTGATCAACATTATTATACCATGAAATCAAACTTTTTATAGACTTTTATAGACTTTCTTTTCATTTAGATCAATGAGGAGTATTGACCGATTTTTCTAAATTTTTGATAACGTTGTTCTACCAACTGAGTTGGACTTAGCGAAGATAAGGTTGCAAGCGATTCTTCAATATACCTCTTAATTTCCTTCGATTGAAATTTAATGTCTTTATGTGCCCCGCCTAGAGGCTCTTTAATCACACCATCTGAAATTCCAAACTCAAAGGCATGGTGAGCAGTAATTCCCATTGTATTGGCTGCTTTTGAAGCTTGAGTCGCATCTTTCCATAATAAAGCTGCTGCTCCCTCTGGAGAGATGACAGAATAAATCGCGTTTTCTAACATATATAAATGGTTACCCACCCCTAAAGCAAGAGCTCCACCACTTCCACCTTCGCCTGTTACGATACAAATCATCGGTACTTTAAATAAAGCCATATCTCTTAAGTTTCTAGCAATGGCCTCACTTTGCCCCCTTTCCTCAGCACCAATTCCAGGATATGCACCAGGTGTATCAATAAAGCAAATGATAGGTCGATGAAACTTATCAGCCTGCTGCATTAGCCGTAGAGCTTTTCGGTAGCCTTCCGGATGAGGCATACCAAAATTACGTAGAATATTATCCTTCGTATCTTTTCCTTTCTGGTGACCAATAACAGTAACCGGTTTCCCATTTAATTTTGCGATTCCACCAACAATCGCTGGATCGTCGCCAAAAACTCTGTCTCCATGGAACTCAATGAAGTCAGTAAAAATATGCTCAATATAGTCTAATGTAGTAGGCCTTTGTCCATGTCTAGCAATTTGCGTCTTTTGCCATGGAGTAAGTTGTCCATAAATTTCTTGTTCAAGATTTCTTGCTTTCTTTTCTAGCTCTTCAATTTCTTTTGAAAAGTCGATACCTTCTTTAGATGTAAATTGTTTTAACTCTTCGATTTTTTTACGTAGTTCTATGAGGGGTTTTTCAAAAGGTAGCTCAAAAGCCATTAGCTTCCCCCCTTACCATATGTAAATCCAAAAGTTTCGCTAATGTTTGTTTCATATCTTTTCGATGAACAATCATATCTAATTGACCATGCTTTAATAAAAATTCTGCTGTTTGAAAATCATCAGGTAGTTTTTGGCGGATCGTTTGTTCAATAATTCTCCGGCCAGCAAAACCAATCAATGCGTTAGGTTCTGCAATATTGATATCACCTAAGGATGCAAAACTAGCAGACACCCCACCTGTCGTAGGATTCGTTAATACAGAGATAAATAGAATACCCTCTTGGTGCAATTTTGCTAATGCGGCACTTGTTTTCGCCATCTGCATTAGGCTTAAAATACCTTCTTGCATTCTTGCTCCACCGGATGCAGAAAATAAAATAAAGGGATATTTTTTTACAATTGCTTTCTCAATTGCCCTTGCAATTTTTTCACCAACAACAGAACCCATACTTCCCATACGAAAGCGTGAATCCATTACACCAACGACCACAGGAAAACCACCAATCGTTCCTTCACCAGTCACAACGGCTTCATTTAAATTCGTCTTATCCATATCCTTTTTTAACTTATCGATATAGCCTTCAAAATGAAGAGGATCAGAAGAGATCAAATCCGTATCATATTCAAAAAAGTTTCCTTGGTCCAGCGTCATCATAAGGCGTTCAGGAGAAGAAACAGACATATGATGATCACAATGAGGGCATACATGAAGATTTTTTTGTATTTCTTTCGCAAAAGTAATTTTGCCACATTTGTCACATTTGACAATCATTCCTTCTGGAATATCTTTTCTAGCCTTCTCAGAAGGGATCGTTGCATATTTTCTTCGTTTATAAAAAAAATCCTTTAACACACCAACACCTCACATAGGATGGTTTTAAGGAAGAATCGTCGCCAATACCTCTCTTATTTCATCTAATTCTCCTTCTGGTACTAGGATCTCATACTGTTTCAAAACATGACTTTGTCTAATTTTGACTAAAAATCCTTCAGTAGTTAATTGATCTCGAATTTTTTCAGCTATCTTTTCATTAGGTGCAATATAAATGACAGTCCACATGAAGTATCCTCCTCAAAAACCTTAACAATACTTTCATTATAGCGATATTTATCAAGATTTCAAAGAATAGCCTCAAAAATGTCATATTTTAAGCAAAAAATTCACTTTTCTCCAAATGCAATCTCATTTGTATTACTGCTTCTTCTACATTACGTGCCTTTAATGCTTTTAAAATATTTTGATGCTCTTGTATGGATACTTCAGGTCTTCCATTTCGCCCTAACGATTCTTTCAATATCGTTTTCCCATAATCAAAGACAGGTTTCCAAATTCGATAAAGAAGATAATTACGACTAGCCAATGCAATTGATTCATGGAAAAAATAGTCTTCCTCTAAAGGGAGAATACCAGACTCAAGTTTTTTGACGGATTCCTCAATCACCATTTCTATTTGCCTAATCTTACTCTCATCCATCCGCTCAGCCGCTAATCGTACGGCATCAAGCTCAATGATTTTTCTTATCTCTAAAAGATCTTTTTTTGATTTTTCATTTCTAAGGATATAAAAAGCTAGAATTTCTACTAAGTGGTGGGCAGTATAATCTTCGATAAACGTTCCTTCACCACGACGGGTAGTAATTAAACCTAATAACTCTAATGCTCTCAACGCTTCCCTTACAGAAGATCTTCCCACACCTAATCGCTCAGCAAGTTCTCTTTCAGAAGGTAACCGGTCTCCTGTAGATAGATTGTCTGCTTCAATGATTTGGTTGATCCTTAGTAAAACTTCCTGATATAATTTAAGCTCTTTAGTATCATCGAGCATTAAGCCACCTCTCCTATCTCAAAACCATCTCATCAACTTATCCTACAACTATTTAATTACAGCTAATCTTTTTGTTTTTTCTTCAATTTCTTGAGGATCCACAGTGATTCTAGCAACTCCTGAGTCCATCGCTGCTTTAGCAACAGCAGCTGCAACTTTTGGTGCTACGCGAGGATCGAAAGCATCTGGAATCACATAATCGTCATGAAGTTCATTTTCTTCAATCAAGTTAGCAATTGCATAAGCGGCTGCAATCTTCATTTCCTCGTTAATCTCTTTAGCTCGAACATCTAGCGCCCCTCTAAAAATACCCGGGAAAGCGGATACATTATTCACTTGGTTTGGTAAATCAGATCGACCAGTTCCTACAATTCTTGCCCCTGCTTCTTTTGCCTCATTTGGGAAAATTTCTGGAACTGGGTTTGCCATAGCGAAAATGATTGCATCTTGATTCATGGATCTTACCATATCCTGAGTAACTGCACCTGCGACAGATACCCCAATAAAAACATCTGCCCCCTTAAGCGCATCTACTAATGAACCTTGGATTTTCTCATGATTTGTAATTTTTGCGATTTGTTCTTTCACAGGATTCATCCCATTAGGGCGACCTTCATAAATAATTCCTTTGGTATCGCACATAATCACGTTCTTTACACCCATACTCATTAATAATTTGATAATGGCAATACCTGCAGCCCCTGCTCCATTTGCAACGACTTTTATTTCTTCCATTTTTTTGTTAACCAATTTAAGAGCATTGATGAGTCCAGCCAAAGTTACAATTGCTGTTCCATGCTGATCGTCATGAAAAACAGGAATGTTTAATTCCTTTTTTAGTCTTTCTTCAATGATAAAACAATTTGGAGCAGCAATATCCTCTAAGTTTACACCACCAAAAGTAGGTTCTAATAATTTAACTGTTTCTACAATTTTATCCACATCTGTCGTGTTAAGACAGATTGGAAAAGCATCAACACCTGCAAAGTTTTTAAACAATACGGATTTGCCTTCCATTACTGGTAGTGCAGCTTCAGGACCAATATGTCCAAGCCCTAATACTGCTGTTCCATCAGATACAACAGCAACAAAATTCCCCTTCATGGTGTAATCGTAAGCTTTTTCTTTGTCATCATGAATAGCCATACATGGTTCAGCAACCCCAGGCGAATAAGCCAAACTTAAGTCATGGGAATTTGCCAAAGCAACTTTTCCATGCACTTCAAGTTTTCCTTGGTTTTCGCGATGCATTTTTAATGCTTCTTCTTTCAATGTAGACACAGATATTCATCTCCCCGATTATAATTTAGATGGTTGCTAAAAACTAGGAAGTGGTCTGACCACCACCATTATATCAAAAGATATTAGGATATAAAACTAAATTCTAATTTTTTCACAATTTTATTAAAGTTTTTCCTGCATAACAAAAGAGTTTTTACCTAATATTTCTTCAATGGTTTGGAATAATGATGGTCTTCCCTCTACCCAGTATTCCTTCGCTAGCTGTCGTGTTTTTTTATTTTTTTCATAAAAGAGGATGACTGGTATGGTTCCAGAGTTGTCTGCTAAGACTTGTTTCAATTGGTTTAGAGTTTTACTGTTTTCATTAGCTTCACTAATTTTAATCACCATTCTAGGGCTTGTTTTATGTTTATGATTTGACTGTTTTTTTATGTTTCTTTTTTCTTTTACTTGGGACAATAAAGTAATTTTTTCTACAATCAGTTTTGTTCGATGCTCTTGATGTTGAACTTTTCCTTGAACAAGAATTCCCTCATCCTTTACTAATTGGTTCCGATAGGTAGCATAAACTTTAGGAAATATCACTAATTCTAACAGATTTGAATCAACCTCTATTTGGCCAAAAGCCATTTGTTGCCCCTTTTTTGTCAAGATCAGCTTTAGATCATTTAACAATCCTCCGATTACAACAGAGGTTCCTTCGCTAAGCTGAACCAGCATATCGTAAGAATGTGTAGTGTATTCATTTAGAATCTCTTTAAAGGCACTAAGAGGATGTGCTGATACGTAAATGCCTAAAACTGCTTTTTCCTTTTGTAATTGTTCCTGTTCTAAAAAGGGTGGAACCTCAAACCAATCAAAATCCTCTTCTTTTGTACCTACTTCTAAATCTGCAAACAAATGAATTTGCAAATCTTCCTGTAATTTCTTCTTTTTTTGAACCCTTTCGATCAAATCATCCAAATTAGCCATCAGTTTTGCCCGATGAATCCCAAATCGATCTAATGCACCGCTTAAAATAAGCGATTCTAACGTTTTTTTATTACACACCTTAGAATCAGCCTTCATACAAAAATCGAAAAGTGAAGAAAAAGTCGAATGTTTTTGACGTAGTAGAATGATCGATTCAATCACTTGGATACCAATATTTTTAATGGCTGCTAGACCAAATCGAATTTTCCCATCCTGGACAGTAAAGCTAGCATCACTTTGCAAAAGATCTGGAGGCAAAATTTCAATCCCCATTTTCCTGCATTCATCCGTATACTCTGCTATTTTATCTTGATTACCCATCGATTCAGAGAGAAGGGCTGTCATGAATTCTACTGGATAGTGTGCCTTTAAATATGCGGTTTGAAAAGCAAGCACACCATAAGCAACTGCATGGGATCGATTAAAACCATAGTCTGCAAAGCGAACGATCAAATCATATACTTCATTTGCTTTTTTCTCTTCAATTCCGTTTTGAATGGCACCATGAACAAAGTGATTTCTTTCTTCTAATAAAATCTCCCTTTTCTTTTTACTTACAGCCCTTCGAAGCAAATCAGCTTCACCTAGACTAAAACCAGCCATTTTCGATGCAATTTGCATGATCTGTTCTTGATAGACGATGATTCCATAGGTATCTTTTAAAATCGGCTCTAAACTTTGGTCTGGGTATTGAACGGTCTTTTTACCATGTTTTGCCTGAATATAGTCTGGAATAGATTCCATTGGGCCAGGGCGGTATAAAGCTAAAATCGCTACAATATCTTCAAAATGGCTAGGTTTTAGCTCTTTTAACACTTTAGTTACTCCAGGTGATTCTAATTGAAACACCCCTTTTGTATGTCCCTGACTCAACAATTGATAGGTTAATGGATCTGAATCATCTAAATGATGCAATTGAATTTGTTTATTTCTTGATTTTTTGATCCAAGCCAATGTTTTTTCGATAATCGTGAGATTTTTCAATCCCAAAAAGTCCATTTTTAACATGCCTAGTTGTTCTAAGATTCCCATTGGATATTGGGTTAAGGAAACCTTCTCTTGCCCCTTTTGTAAAGGGGTATATACCGTTAATGTTTGGTCAGCAATGACAACTCCAGCTGCATGGGTAGAATGGTGCCTTGGCATTCCCTCAATTTTCATAGCAATCTGGATCAATTCCCTCATTCGTTCATTTTTCTGATAAAGCTCTCTTAATTCATCAACTTCTGTCAATGCTTGCTCCAACGTAATCCCCAATTGGGAAGGAATTAATTTGGCCACTTTATCCACTTCGATATAAGGAATATTTAATACCCTACCCACATCGCGAATCGCTGCTTTTGCAGCAAATGTACCAAACGTAATAATCTGTGCAACTCGGTCATGTCCATATTTTTTTGAAACGTATTGGATCACCTCGTCACGTCTCTCATAATTAAAATCAATATCTATATCTGGCATACTTACTCGTTCAGGGTTTAAAAAACGTTCAAATAATAATCCATACTTTATCGGATCAACATTTGTGATCCCAAGGACATACGCAACCAAGCTTCCTGCAGCTGATCCTCTCCCAGGTCCTGTCATAATTCCCTGTTGATGGGCAAATTTCATATAATCCCAAACGATTAAAAAATAATCGGCAAATCCCATTTTTTCAATGACCGCTAATTCTTTCATTAATCGTTTTTGTAGCTGATCAGTAATCTGCTTATACCTTTTTTGTAATCCTTTTTGTGCCAACGCTTTTAAATATTCTTCTGCACGAATAGAAGATGGTAAAGGGAATTTTGGTAAAGCCAATTGATGAAATTCGATCGTTACATCACATCGATTGGCAATATGAACTGTATTTTCAACCGCACCTTTTACAGTTGCAAATAGCTGGTTCATCTTTTCTTGATCTTTTAAATAAAATTCCTTTGTAGGAAGTTTTGCCTGATCTGATTGATCTAATGTATGACCTGCTCCAATCGCTTCTAATACTTCTTGTATCAATGCATCTTCTTTCTCAATATAATGTACGTTATTTGTTGCAACCATTGGGATACCCGTTTCTTCACTTAACTGAATGAATAAAGGATTCACTTGTTTTTGTTCAGGTAATCCATGATTCTGTATTTCTAAGTAGAAGTGATCGGTACCCAACAATTTTTGATATTCAAGTGCGGTTTCCAGTGCTTTTTTATATTGTTGTTGAACCAAATATTGACTAATTTCACTAGTTAATCCACCACTTAAAGCGATGATTCCTTCATGATACTGTTGCAATGCTTTCTTATCGATCGTGGGTTGAAAAGATGAAGATTCTAGATGAGAAATAGAAACAAGTTTCATTAAATGCTGGTACCCTAGATTATTTTCAGCAAGAAGTACAAGCGGGAAGCCGTTCACTAAGATTTCTACACCGATAATTGGTTTTATCCCAGCAGTTTGACATGCTTTATAAAAAGGAATCACACCATACATACCGCTATGATCGGTAATGGCTAAAGAAGTCATCCCTAAGTCTTTTGCCTTATTTACTAGCGGCTCAATTCGACAAGCTCCATTTAATAAGCTGTATTCTGTATGTACATGAAGATGGACGAATTCCACCATTTCTACCATCGTAATTTCTCCTTCATAAAAAACTTCTAATCATTCCTATTATACCTTTTTCGTCAAGGTAGCCTATGTTTTATACACTACGTTTTTCATTCATGTTCTTAAGGTTTTTTCCATAAGTTTAAGTATAAAAAGGTTTGTATATTCTAACGCGGTAAAAAAAAATGATTATAGGTTAGAGGGGATTAAGATGCAAGAATTTATCAGAAATCTCTTTATGAATTATTTTGTTGCCTTTGGCGTCATGATTGGAGGTTCTCTTTTTGGCGGATTAGGCGCATTATTTACAAAACAGCCTCCGATCCATACCATGATAGACTTGTCAGATAAATTGCGTATTTGGGCACTAGTTGTTGCTCTTGGAGGAACGTTTGATTCATTTAAAATACTTGAAACAGGTGTACTGGGTGGGGACTTATCACCGATGATGAAACAAATCATCTATATTATTATGGGTTTAGCAGGTGCCTACTCAGGAAAATTAGTCATCGTTTTGTTAGCAAAAGGGGATATTACATCATGAGATATATTTCCTGGGTCCTTCATAAACCATTGATCCGCACTTTGTTATTTTTTATGATGGGAATTTACTTTGGTATGTTCATTGCATTATTTTTACATGGCAACCAATTAGACCAACTTCATATTAAAAATGCTCAGTTGCAAAAAGAATTGAATGATAACAAATTATATATCAGTAGTTTAGAACAAGAAAAAAAAGAACGAAAACAAAACCAATTGATAAGAATCGTTACTTTCCATATTGAAAATAAGTTAGATCCATTCGACGAAACCGCCTTGTTGGAAACATTAACGGCTGAAATTCGTTTTCTTGTAGGTAAGAATGTAATAGAGGTAGGAAAAAATCCTGAATTTATCTACCAGCTGCTAAATAATAAATCATTCAAAACAAAGGATAAAACTTTTTTAGTCAAGGTAAAGATTATATATATTCAATCGACGACAGAGATCTGGCTATCTGCCCATGAACAAGATTCATAATCCTGTGAAATTTTACTTTGTAGGTCGCAAAAACGTTTAACCTTGTGTAAAATAGGTATAAGTGTTATTCTGATTTCTTTTGTGGGTTCCCATTATGATAATGAAAAGAAAGTAGTACTTTCTTTAATGATTAAAAAGGAGGGAAAAGAAATGGTAATAAATCGCAAAGAGATTGCTAGGGGAAAGGTAGCAGAAATTAAAAATGGTTTCTCTGCGTTTGCTGAAACACAAGAGGTCATCTCATTAGTTAAAAAAATGTTAAAAGAAGAAAATATTTCTGTTCATATTGATGAAACAGAAAAAGGTTGCTGGTTTATTCCCGTCAAAGCCGATGAATAGCAAAAAAGAATTTACCTAATAACCCGACATCTCTTCCTATGAAATGTCGGGTTATCTTGATGGTTAACGTTCTAAAACTTGAGAAGTAATCATGGCCTTACTCACCAATTGGTTCTTATGATAGACTTCTACATCGACCTTCCCAAATTTACGGCTAACTTCGATCACTTTAGGTCGTATTTCGATCTCACTTTCGATTTGCACAGGTTTTACAAAATAGATCATTAAATTTTCAGGGACAAGATCTCCTTTTTTATGGTGCCTTAACACACGATGAGCTGCTTCTGTAATCAGGCTAATAAGGGGTCCGCTTGATAATGCCCCCAACTGGTTTGTCATTTGCGGATTTACTTCTCCAACAAAGATAATCGAGCCATCTTCTATTTTACGTTCCTCAAATTGTTTATTCACCAAGTCATCAATCTTTTCTCCAATTTGCGGCTGTTTTTGAATATACTGTAAACCCTTAATCACATCTTGACGACTAATCACTCCAATCAGACGACGGTAAGTATCTACGACTGGTAGCAACTCGATACCTTCCCAAACCATCATATGGGCTGCTGAAGCAACAGAGGTTTTTGCTGTAACAGAGATTGGGTTTTTGGTCATCACTTTATCAATGGGGACTGAAGATTCCTTCCCCACAATATCCTTTGGCGTGACAATTCCTACTAATTTTAATTGATGATCTACAACAGGAAAACGACTATGATGGGTTTTCTCAACTAAACGTTGCCAATCACCAACCGTCTGATCATCATTCAAGTAAGTCACTTCAGCCTGTTCAGGAATAATATCTTCCACCATGACAATCTCTTTTTTAATTAAACGATCATAAATTGCGCGATTGATCAAAGAAGCGACAGTGAAGGTATCATAGCTTGATGAAATAATCGGTAATTCCATTTCATCTGCCAACTCTTTAACCTCTTCGCTTGTATCAAATCCGCCAGTAATAAGAACAGCTGCTCCTTGTTTTAATGTGAGTTTATGTGCTTGAACCCGGTTACCTACAATCAATAGGTTGCCAGGATCAACATATTTCATCATATCCTCTAATTTCATCGCGCCAATCACAAACTTATTTAGGGTTTTATGTAAGCCTCCCCTACCTCCTAAAATCTGGCCATCCACAATATTAACCACTTCGGCAAAAGTTAACTTTTCTATATTTGCTTTTTGTTTCATTTCGATCCTTACTGTCCCAACCCGTTCAATCGTACTTACATATCCTTGATTTTCTGCCTCTTTAATTGCCCGATAGGCAGTTCCTTCACTAACTTCTAGTTCTTTTGCCATCTGTCGTACAGAAATTTTTGTCCCTACTGGAAGTTCTTCAATATATCTTAGAATCTGTTCATGTTTTGTCGTCAATTTTTTCACCCAAACTTTCTTAAAAATAGCTGTTCTAACATCAGCTATCATTTCTGTTATAATCAATTATAACAAAAAGAATGATTTGGATTCAATGAAGACAAAAGGCATTACGCTTTTTCGTAATGCCTTTTAGAAGATTGTAAGAGATGTTGTTCTTTTCTCCAAAGCCGAACCTTTTCTAAGTGTGCTAAGCGTATTCTTTTCTCCTCATCTAATCCTAGCAAATGGTCTAAATGGGAACCTAGAATGAGTAATGAAAAGAAGAACCAAACGATACTAAAGGCTTTTGCCAAACTAGACGAATCAAATAAGGGAACCCTTGGAATCGCGTAAAAAATAACAGCTAATGTGAGAATGAGATAAATAATCGTTTTAAATATTTTCATTTTAATCCCTCCCACATCCAATGTATGTCCAAAGATGGTAAAAAAGAACTAAAGCTTTATCCACTGATTCATTGGTATGACTTCGCTATCCATCCCTTTGGCTTTTAGGCGAGCAACGAACTGCTCTGGATCCTGTTGAATGACTGGGAATGTATTAAAATGAATTGGTACCACCTTTTTCGCTTTAATCCATTCTGCTGCTAGCAGAGCATCCTCTGGCCCCATCGTAAAATTATCTCCAATCGGTAGAAAGGCAATATCAAGTTGTTCGTTTTCTAATAACTTCATATCACCAAATAGCCCGGTATCACCTGCATGATAGATCTTTTTTCCATCCATCTCCACAACCACACCACTTGGCATACCGAGATAGACGATTTGTTGATTCGCTTCATTCACAAATCCTGAGCCATGAAATGCTTGGGTTGCCTTAACACGACCAAAAGGAAAAGCAAAACTTCCACCAATGTGTAATGGATGGGCCTTCACACCTTGCCATCCCATGTAAGTGGCTAGTTCAAAGGGGGCAATAATGGTAGCATCATTATTTTTGGCTATTTGTACAGCATCGCCAATATGATCTCCATGCCCATGAGTAAGATAAATATAATCTACCTTAATTTCACTTACAGAAACTTTTGCATGGGTATTTCCCGTAATAAAAGGATCAATGATTAGAGAGCCTTTTTGTCCCCTTAATTCTAGACAACTATGTCCATGATAACGAATTTCCATTCTTTCCACCCTTTCTATGATTTTTTATAAATTTTTTCTAATGGTTCAGTTAAAATTCGATTGATATCTACAAATAACATGCTTAGCCTTTCTTCTGCATCAAGTAATTTCTTAATCTCTGGATTTTCACTTAAGTTTTCATATAATTGATTAGTCTCTTCAAGCTCATGCTGTTCAATGGATAAGCCTTTTAGTTGTTTTTCTTGCATGCCAAACTGTTTCCTGCGAAATTCTTCAATCAACTTCATCTGATCCGGATTTGACATCACTTTTATTGTTAATTCCTTCACCGTCTTATAATTTTCGTTTTCTTCAATCACTCTCGCTAGTTCATAGGCCTTGTCATAAGGATTTGACATGATACTTCCCTCCTTTTTTTCTTTTTATATATATTTATCGTTTTCCATCTTAAAACCTTTTTTATTTAAAGAAAAGAAACAAAACCCCTTGGAAAAGCCCGATAAATCCCCCTAATACTCCTCCAAGATAAGTAATCATCTTTAATTCTCGATTGGTAATCTCCAAAATCATTTTTTCAAATTCTTCTAAAGAAAAAGCGTTAACTTCGGTCTTCACTACCTCTGCAATCGATAAATAGGAAAAGATCTTGTCCATTTTTTCTTGAAAAAGCTCAAAAAACCAATGATAGGCTCTTTCTAAAAAGTTATGTTTATTTAATAGATCAATCACTTGCTGGAAGGGGAGATTCTGAGCCTTCTCCAATCCTTTATCTAAGATCTCCTCCAATTGCGTATGTAAGATAGGGTCGAAGTCATCTAGCCAATCGCCAATCGGTTTCTCTTTCATTTGATTCCACTCATTAACTAAAAAAGTTTGAAAAACTTGCTGTGTATCAGGCTTTTCAAGTATTTGATCAAAATAGGATAAAAGTTTTTGCTGAATTTGTTCGCCTTCTAACAGCATACCAGCTAAAAAACCAATCATTCTTTTGCCTTCAAATAATTGTTTAACAATCGAATCAAGCCAAACTTTTCCCTTAAATGAGTGTAGAAAGTCTTTAATTTCCTGAATAAACATTTGGGAAAGCTGTCCTAAACGATCTTCAATTTTGATTAAAGCTGGTTCAGATAAGAAGTCGGCTAAGGATTTTGCCCTTACCTCATCTCTAGATAAATAATCTAGAGCCTTTTGTTGAATCATCCCTTTTATCTTTGCCTCCCATTCCTCAGATAAGAATGGATTCATCATCTCTTTGACTGTTTGATTCTGTTGAACCAACCCCTGTATGTTTAGCTGTAATTTCTCTAATAATTGGTTCCTGATTCCCGATTTTTCAATAAATTGTTTTAACCCTTCTGCGGTAAATAAATAGTTCTCAACCATATGTCCCAGTTGTTCTGCAATCTCACTTCTTCTTTTTGGAATCAAACCAGGGGTAAAAGGAACTTGCCAGCTTCCAATCTTCCATGATTTGAATGGTCGAAATAACATTTTGATCGCTAATGCATTGGTAAAAGCACCAATCAACGCGCCTATTCCTATAGATATCATAATGAAAAACATAAATAATTCCCTCTTTCTATGTGACCTTAGCCTAACACCATGTTAGTCACCTAAACATATTATGAAGTAGCTTATTTTGCTTTGGCACAACCTAAGGAAGGGGATGAAAAACATGACAGTATTGGCCATTCAAGTAGAGGAACATGAAATCAAAAACAATATCATCTATGTGAATCCAACACTGATCAGTCAATTAAACCTTCCACTTCAAAAACCATTTTCTATTTCCTTTGGCAACAAAAAAACTGAGGTGATGGTAAGAGTAAGTTCAAACTTCGGTCATTTGTTAAGAATCCCTTCTTCTATCGCTACAAAATTATTAATACCAAATGGTTTACAAATCCATGCTCGATACGATACAGCAGAAGGCCTTAAATTAGGACCCATACTTGGCATTCTCGTTCAGCATATCGACTCCTCACACCCACAAGCACCCTTTGGAAAATTAACTACCTTTTGTGAGGAAATTTCCATGGTATCAAAAAGCAAAGGATTATTAACCTATGTTTTTACAATGAAAGATATCAACAAACAAACACAAAGTGTGACAGGGTGGGTACTTAAAGACAAACATTGGCTAAAACATATTTTTCCTATTCCCAATGTTGTTTACAACAGAATATCCTCACGAAACATTGAGAAATCCTTAAAAGAATCGATTACAAACTTAAAACAACAATACCATCTTCATTTCTTTAATGAACATTTCTTGAATAAATGGCAAGTCTACGAAATATTAAAGCCAACCCCCATCCACTCAATGATGCCAGAAACGAGATATTATAAAGGAATCTTAACTATAAAAGAGATGTTAGTCAAATATCCTATCCTTTATTTAAAACCAACAAATGGTGCATTAGGACGGGGGATTATCAGAATCGAAAAGCAAAATAATCATTTGTTTATCGTCCAATATTCCCGTTCCCAAGGTTCGATTACCCATACTTTTCATTCTATCGGGCAAATGTTTAAACACTTACAACCTAGACTAAATACAGAGCCTTACTTGGTTCAACAAGGCTTACCACTGATTCAAATTGAAAAAAGACCCATTGATTTCCGCATTCTCACTCAAAAAAACAAATATGGAAAATGGGCGATCACCTCGATGGTTGCTAGAATAGCCAGTGATCAACATTTTGTCTCAAATTTGGCTCGTGGTGGCACACAAAGTGGTGTAATGAAAACGATCCGTTTGTCTGATTCTGTGAAAGACAAAAAAATCTCTAAGCAGAGATTTAGAACCCTTGCATTAGCGATTGCACAACATCTTGAAGAATCATCCACAGGAAATTTTGCTGAGTTTGGAATTGATCTCGCCTTAGACACAAACGGAAATGTGTGGCTTTTAGAAGTTAATTCAAAACCTTCAAAAACGGAAGAATCTCAATTAAATGGACCAAGGCCATCTGTAATGCAACTATTAAAATATGTGCTTTTTGTTTCCGGATTTAAAAATCATTTGAAAACAAAAATAGGGAAAAAACGCTTGAAGTCAGGTGGAAACCAATGAATAAACCAATATTAGGTATTATGGTGGGGAAAATAAAAAATCGTCTATTCCTCGAAAAGGGTTTTTATCAAAACCTTCAACTAATAGGAAAACAACGTAATATACTGGTTTATGTCTTTTATCCCGATCAAATCGATTGGAAAAATAAACGAGTACGAGGATTTCAATTTAATCTACCTTCAAAAAAATGGGTGGAAGGTTGGTTCCCCATTCCCCATTTTGTTTATGACCGGATTTTTACGGATTATAGCAAATATAGACCTTATATTGAGCGAATGAAAAAGGAAAAACAAATCACCTTCCTTAGTGAAGCTTTACATGGGAAATGGCAACTCTATCAAATTCTATCAGCGAATCCAATCTATAAGGAACACCTTCCTAAAACAGCTATTTTTAAAGGAGTTCAACAATCATTTACGTGGTTAGACCACTTCCCTATCATCCTCAAACCCATAAGTGGTAGTCATGGTAAAGGAATCATCAGGGTTCAAAAAAAACATCATCAATATGAAATGGTTGGACGTAATCAAGCCAATCAAAAAATTCAACAAATATTTCTCAATCGTAGCCAATTAAGTCAATGGATATTAAATTTTATCAGTGGAAAAAAGTATATTATTCAGCAATATTTAGACCTTACTACAAAATCAAAACAGCCCTATGATATTAGAGTCTTAGTCCAAAAAAACTATGTTGGAAGATGGGAAATCACAGGAATGGCAGCAAGAATAGGCGACTCCACCAATATTACTTCTAATCTCCATGGTGGTGGTACAGTTCAACCAGTAAATAAACTGCTTCTTGAAGAGTTTGGCGTAGCAAAAGCGAATAAAATTCAAAACCTTATTTCATCACTGTCTGAAAGCATTCCACCTTTTATCGAATCTAATCATGGTCATTTATTTGAAGTAGGCCTGGATTTAGGTATAAATCGTCAAGGTAAAGTATGGGTGATTGAGGCAAACTCCAAACCAGGTCGTCAAGTTTTTTCTTTATTAGGCGAGCTTGAGTTAAGTAGAAAATCAATGACTCAACCGATTGAATATATGGAATTTCTATTTAAAGAAGGTGGTTCCCATTTTAATCCACATTAAAACAGTAAATCAGCATAAAGACACGATCTGGCTTTCAAAATCTTTATTGCAACAACTTCATTTAACACCTAATCAAACCATCCCTATTTATTTTGGCTTAAAAGAGCCTATCATGGTTCGTGTTCTTCAACACCAATCAAATCAAGATTTACTTCTCATTTCGTCTTTAATCGAAAAGAAAATCAAACTGCCCTATCACAAAAAGCTCATGATCAAGCGTGATCACCGTGGTCTACAAATTGGGCCAATTATTGGGATTTTAACTTCTGCTTATTCAGGCGCGGATTTTCTGGAATCACTGAAACACTTTCGACATCCCTTTAGTAAATTCTTTTTTGACCTATTAACAAAAGAGGGTTCTTATCCAGCCTATTACTTTGTATTTCAACCAGGTACCGTCAATTGGCGAGATAAAACGGTTAAAGGAATTTTTCTATTTCCAACAGCGAATCAAAATAAAACATGGGAATATGCTACCATTTCTTTACCAGACGTTGTATATAATCGGGTTTTAAACCGTGGAAGTGAACAACATCCATCCGTGCAACAATTTAAAAAACAGTATCTTCAATCAGGAGGTAAACTATTTAACGATAATTTTTTTAATAAATGGGAGATTAATCAGATCTTAACTAACGATCCTACTATAAAAAGTTCGATTCCAGAAACGCATGCCAATCCCTCACTCCCTTTGTTAAAAAATATGCTCAAGAAGTACCCGATCGTTTATTTAAAACCAGCTGGAGGAAGTTTAGGCAAAGGAATCTACAAAATAACAAAAACCAACAACGCGTATACGCTTCAATTTAGAAATAAACAGTTCAATCAATCATTTGATTTTAAACAAATAAATGCCCTCTTTACCTTTCTAACCAAACAGCCAATTAGACTTAACCGTTATATTATTCAGCAAGGAATCACTTTAGTTGAATATCAACACAGGCCGGTCGATTTTAGGGTACAATTACACAAAAATAAAAGGAATCGATGGAAATTGATTGCAATCGGTGCAAAAGCTGCAGGAAAAGGTAGTGTAACTACCCATATTCGAACAGGTGGCCAACTGATCAATGCATCGGAATTTATAAAAGAAATCTTTAAACAGGATACTTCCTATGTGCTTGAAGAAATAAAAAGTAAAAGTATCCAGATTGCTAAACATTTAGAACAAAACCTAAACCAACCCCTTGGTGAATTAGGATTAGATGTAGGTGTAGACAAAAATCATCATGTTTGGCTTTTTGAAGTCAATTCAAAACCAGGTCGTTCTATTTTTAAGCATCCAAGTTTAAAACAGGCAAATGAGGAATCGATTAAATCTTTGCTTGAGTATCCGATTTATTTATCTGGTTTCTAGATAAGTTTGTATATTCCAACGCGCTCCGTTATCTATGTATTTCTTTTGAATGAAAAAATAAAGTAGCAGGGAGGGGTATAAATTTATGAATTCATCACATTATGCTTGGGTTCGAGTCTCATCTATCAAACCTTGGAAATTAATCCTTCCTCACTATAATCAAACCGCTAAGATTTCGTCAATGGCCTACACAATCGGCCATAATAACCAAAGTAAATCTTTCATTATCAGTTCTAAAAAAAATGTCTCCGATCTTAGAGGAGCATTCCCTGTACGTGTAATCAAAAAAAATCTTCAATATAAAATTGGTCCAATCGTTGGTATTCTAACTACAAGTGGCTTCAAAACTTTCAGAGGAAATCGAAAGAATTTTATCGACATCATCCAAACAGGGATTAAAACAGGAGTGCTAGTTTATGTATTCACTCCTGAATCAATAGAACAAGGATCAAAAACAGTAAAAGCTCACCTCTATTATCCTGAACAAAAAAAATGGGATTCTGTCTCAATGCCTCTACCAGATGTAGTATATAATCGTATTCCCACAAGAAGAGAAGAACGTTTACCTATCGTTCAACAAACGATTCAATTTTTAGAAACTGAAGGAATTCCCTTTTTTAATCCCCATTTTTTCAACAAATGGTCCCTTTATCAATGGATGGGTGAATCACATGAACTTGCACCGATTTTACCAGATACAGCGATTTTAGAAAGGACTCGTTTACAAAACCTATTAAAAAAGTATCAAATGCTATATCTTAAACCGATTCATGGTAAAGCAGGAATTGGATTTATGAAAGTTCAAAAAAAAGATAACTTATTCAATCTAACGTATCAAGCCCAGCAAATTACCTATCATCAGCAATTTGTTGAATTTAATCACTTATGGAAAAAGGTAAAAAAACTAGCAAATAACAAAGAATATATTATTCAGCAAGGAATCCATTTAAGCACATACCAAGGAAGACCTTACGATATCCGGGTACTTGTTCAAAAAAATGGTAAAGGTCAATGGCATATGACAGGAATGGGTATACGCGTTGCTGGAGAGCAAAGTATTACAACTCATGTACCACAAGGTGGTTATATTCAATCTGTCGATACTGTTTTTCACGAAACCTTTGGCAACGAATTAACTGAGAAATGGAAACATAAAACTGCTCTTTTAACGACAAAAATTGCTCAACACATTGAAAAAAAGGTAGGACATTCATTAGGAGAAATGTCGATGGATTTAGGCATCGATAAAAACGGAGATATATGGTTTTTTGAGGCAAATGCCAAACCCATGGAATTTGATGAACCTAATATTCGTCAAACCTCATTACTCAGATTGTTGCAATATTTTAGATATTTGTCTGGATTTGTTCCAAAAGAGGTGAAATCATGAGAAAGATGAAGATCAATGCCTCTGTACCAGAACGCTTCAAACAACCCTTAATCCGTTTTATCAATAAATATGGGGATGGACATATTACGAGGAAAGCAATAGAGTGGTTAAAGAAAACCCCTTTTCAAAAGCTTAACCAAAGCAATGGCGATCTGATTCACGTCATCTTAGAGGGAAAAAAAATAGTAGGTGTATTGGCCATTGCTCGTTTTGGCCTAGATCAGGCAATCATTGTGGTTCACCCTGAAGTTCGAAATAGAGGGGTAGCCTATCAATTAGTAACAGAAGCGTTAGAAGATATTGACCGATATTATGTTAAAGTGGCCAATGATAATGTACCAAGCTTGAAACTATGCTTTGCCGCTGGGATGAAGGCATTTGACCTAACAAAGGGTCCAACCGGAAAACCAACCTTTGTCTTAGGCATTGGAAACTGGGATGCAAGCGAATGGGCTCAAGAACAAAAATGAGGAGAATTTTGCTCCTTATTTTTGTTTCATTTTCTTTCTATCTATCTAATCACACAGCATGCAGTCAAATAATAGTTTTTAAACGATGCATAATTTACCATGATTCTTACCACACTATAACTAATAAGCATTTTTAGGAAGTGGTCGGATGTCAATCTGGAGATGGATCAAAAAATTACACAGAAATCCCAAGACTTCAAAGCCTGATGCAAATACTCAAACT
This sequence comes from Tepidibacillus infernus, assembly GCF_048898065.1. NCBI lineage: Bacteria > Bacillati > Bacillota > Bacilli > Caryophanales > Bacillaceae > Tepidibacillus > Tepidibacillus infernus. The sequence continues at coordinate 33,231 of NZ_JBLWFI010000001.1, read as the reverse complement.
CAATCTAGTATTCAACCTATCCCTAGTCATCTTGAAAAAGCCATTCAGGAGATTACGACAGATTTAGGGAATAGTCCTGATATTATCGTTCGTCGTTTTATTTTAGGAAAAGAAAAAGAGGTTTCTGCTGCCCTTATTTATACAGACGGTCTTGTTAGTAACGGCGATATCAATGACTTTTTAAAAACCCTATTCACCCAATATCCAAGTGACCAAATCTCCTTATCTCCTATAAATTTTATAAAAGAACACCTCTTAAATATTGGCGATGTGAAAATAGCACAAGACAAAACGCAAATCATCAATGAAATTCTTAGGGGTTCAACAGCAATATTAATCGATCGAGAAAATAAGACGCTGATTGCCAGCACCAAAGGATGGGAAAATCGGGGGGTCACAGAGCCTGATAACCAAGTGGTTTTACGGGGGCCACGAGAGGGTTTTACAGAAAATATCCGCACCAATACGGCTTTAATCCGTAGAAAGATACCTAGTTCTAAGTTAAGGCTGGAACAAATGCGTCTTGGAACCATAACGGAAACAAGTATTGCCATCATGTATATTCAAGGAAATGCAAACCCTGAAATCGTTGAAGAAGTAAGAAGACGACTTATCAAAATTAAAATCGATGGTGTTTTAGAAAGTGGCTATATTGAAGAACTTATTCAAGATGCACCATGGTCTGTGTTCCCAACAGTTTACAATACAGAACGGCCAGATATCGTCGCAGCTCAATTATTGGAGGGAAAAATAGCCATCCTCGTCGATGGAACTCCTTTTGTTTTAATTGTCCCTGTAACCATAGCTATGCTTTTTCAATCTGCCGATGATTATTATATGCGTTCAGGAATGGCTTCATTTTTACGTTTCTTACGGATTATAACTTTTTTAATTTCAATGACTTTACCTTCCCTTTATGTTGCGATCACTACCTTTCACCAAGAGCTATTACCTACAACCTTGCTAGTCAGCCTTGCTGCCCAACGGGAAGGAATTCCATTTCCAGCTTTTATTGAGGCCGTGTTAATGGAATTAACTTTTGAAATATTACGGGAAGCTGGAGTTAGAATGCCAAGAGCAGTGGGACAAGCGGTCTCGATTGTTGGTGCACTTGTATTAGGTACAGCAGCAGTAGAAGCAGGTATTGTCTCAGCAGCCATGGTCATTATTGTTTCAATGACAGCAATTGCTGGTTTTACTACACCCGTCGTAGATATCGCCATCGCTGCACGGCTCATTCGCTTTGTCTTACTTGTTTTAAGTGCAAGCTTTGGTTTATTTGGCATTTTATTTGGTTTAATGGTGATTGTCATTCATTTAGTTGGCCTTCGTTCCTTTGGTATCCCCTATTTAAATGGTATTGCCCCATTTAATCTTAGCGATCAAAAAGATATTTTTGCACGAGTACCATGGTTTATGATGTTAACTCGCCCTCGCTTATTTAGCCAAGCAAATGAAGTGAGGGAAGATACGGAGATGCCTAAACCACCTAAAGGTCATCAACGTATTAATAGGAAGGAAGATCAATCATGAAGAGAAAGAGAAAGAAAATAATGATTCTTCTCATGATGATTATATTCACTTTATTGACGACTGGCTGTTGGAATCGGCGAGAGCTCAATGAAATCGCGATTGTGACAGCTGCTGGTATTGATCCTGGCCCCAAAAAAGGGGAAATCACCTTGGTCTACCAAATTGTAAACCCTTCATCTATCTCAGGAAAGCAAGGGGTAAGTAGCTCAATGACTCCGTTTATCACACTAAAAACTTCTGGAAGAACGCAGTTTGAGGCAATTCGCAAGGCGACAAAGGAAATGTCTAGGAGATTATACTTCGCCCATCTCCAAGCATGGGTGATCGATGAAAATTTAGCAAAAAAAAGCGGTGTCAGAGATTTCCTTGACTTATTATATCGCGACCCGGAAATTCGTGAAGACATTCCAATTTTAATTACAAAAAATTGCAAGGTAGAAAGTGTCTTATCTACCCAATTTCCGATCGACTCTGTTAATGGGATTGCAATTAAAAAGCATCTGGAAAGCACCCAAAAGTCTGGTAGTTTTACTCGTCAAGTGGAGTTAAGAGAATTGATCAATATGTTGACAAGTCCAACAAGGAGTGCAATTGTTCCCTATATCTTTGTCTCGAACCCGATCAATCCAAAAAAGGATACCTTAGAAGCAACACAAGCATCAAAACAGGAATCAGTGATCAAGACTGAAGGATTTGCTGTCTTTAAACAAGATAAGGTGATTGGTTATCTAAATAGCGAGGAAGCAAGAGCAGTTCTTTGGGTAACCGATGAAATTGATAAGACTGTCATCGTTGTCCCCTATCAAGGAGAAGACCATTCGATTGAAATCATAAATTCTAAAACAAAAATAAAAACAACATTGATTCATGGCAAGCCTGAGGTTAACTTAGAAATAAAAATCGATGCCAATGTTGGATCTGTCCTAGGCCCCATTGATTTAACGAAACAATCGGTGATTAAAGACTTAGAGAAGGCTACCAATGCTACAGTCAAAAAGAACATAGAGCATGTTCTGAAAAAGGTGCAAAAGAGCTATAAAGTTGATATTTTTGGTTTTGGTGAAGCCTTTGAACGCCAGCATTCAAAAGAATGGAAAACCTTGAAAAAAGACTGGGAAAAGGAATTTGTCGATTTAACAGTTCATGTTAAAGTGAATACAACAATAGGAGAAATAGGAATGAAAAATAAATCATTCCAAATCGAAATGAAAGGAAATAAATGATGGTTGTAGGATTAGGTTTTTTGATCATCATCATCTCTTACCGACAAGTGAAGAATCTCTTGGTGAAAAAACAAAAGAGGGATGCCTATGTATATCTAGGGTTAATGGCGATTGCAGCTTATCTATCGATTGGTAAAATGTTAGATCTCTACATTCCCAATCCAACCAATGGCTTAAGACTAATTTTTCAACCAATCAAACATTGGATAGATAAGCTATTAAGCTAACTTACTTCTATATGGAGGAACCACTTATGTTAGAAAATGGAGTGATCAATCGGTTTCAACTATGGTTATTAGAGGTTAATTTTACCATTGGTAGTGCTTTGCTGATCATACCTTCAACCATCGTTGCTAAATCAAAGCAAGATGGTTGGATCTCGATGTTCTTAGGAACACTTTTGGCAATTGGTTTAACTTATATTATGGTTTCTTTAGCTGAACAATTCCCAAATCAAACCCTAGTTGGAATTACAGAGACGCTTCTTGGAACAATGTTGGGGAAAGGTATTGGTTTGCTTTATGCTTGGTTCTTTCTCCATCTTTCTGCACTTGTCATGCGGAATGCAACTGATTTTGTCACAACAGCTATTTTCCCTGAGACACCAATGATTCTCTTCAGCATAATGGCGGGAGTATTACTCTATATGGTCATAAATCAAGGAATTGAAGGAATAGGGCGTTCCAATGAATTTTTTTCTCTTTTTACATCAGGAGGATTTTGGATCACCCTCTTTTTACTGATTCCTGAAATGAAATTTAAAAATGTGTATCCCATCTTTGCAGAGGGTTTTAAACCTGTATTAAGGGGGACCGTTCCTACCCTTGGTTTTCCCTTTGCAGAAACGATTGCATTTTTAATGATTCTCCCATTTGTGAATCAACGAAAACGAATCAAATCTGTTTTTATCAGCGGAGTAGTCGTAGGTGGCTTATCTTTATTTTTTGTGGTATTAGGAACGATCCTTGTTTTAAATGTTCGCCCAACCGAAATGTCCCTTTTTGCTACATTTAATATGGCTCGATTGATTGATGTTGGAAGATTTTTAACAAGAGTGGAAGCAGTTATTGCTTTATCCTATATGTTAACGATCTTTATAAAAATGACAATCAGCTTTTATGCGGGAATATTAGTAATCGCTCAGGTGTTCCATTTATCTGATTATCGTCCTATTGCCATGCCATTAGTCTTTATCGTGGTTGCTTTATCTGTCATTCTAAATAAAAATATTGTTGAAACCTTTGAATTTGCTACAACGACATGGACACCTTATGCCCTAATGTTTGGTTTTGTAATCCCATCCATCTTGTTAGCAATCAGCTATTTTAAACAGAAACGATGATAAAAAAAGATAATAGATAAAGAAGGAAAAAAAGAGGAAGCCAGTTTAAATCAGGTTTCCTCAACTAATGCTTCGTTTTTTTGTTTACGATACAACCAATTGATTTGTGACTTGAGGAACGAGGATTTGTTCTGCTCTTTTTACTTGTTCCTCTGTTGGTGGTTTCACACCAGGCAATGGTTCTGGTAAACCAAGTTTTTCCCATTTGTATTTTCCCATTGTATGATATGGCAATACTTCTACCTTTTCTACGGATGAGATTGTATTGATAAATGCTCTTAAAGCTTGAAGATCTTGGATTCTATCGGTGATTCCAGGTACAAGCACATGACGAATCCAAAAGGGGATTTTTTGCTCATGTAAATACTTTGCTAATTGTAGAGTCCATTCATTAGAAACCCCTGTAATCTGCAGATGCTTTTCCGCTGAGATATGTTTGATATCTAGTAAAACTAAATCGGTATAAGCGAGGATTTCTTTGGCATCTTCCAAGCAAACAAACCCTGATGTATCAATTGCTGTATGAATTCCCTCTTCTTTACAACGCTTCAGCAATTCGATAACAAAATCTTTTTGCATGGTGGCCTCTCCACCAGAGATGGTAACCCCTCCATTAGAAAATTTCATATAGGGGATGTATTTTCTAATGTCTTTCATTAACTCTTCTACTTCGGTTTCTTTTCCATCTTTCAACTGCCATGTATCAGGATTATGGCAATATTGACAGCGAAGAGGACAGCCCTGCATAAAAACGACAAATCTGATACCAGGACCATCAACAGTCCCACAGGTTTCTACAGAATGAATATACCCTTTCATTGCTATCACATACTTTCGTGAAATGTTCGATGAATGACATCTAATTGTTGTTCTCTAGTTAATTTGGTAAAGTTGACCGCATATCCAGATACACGAATCGTTAATTGTGGATATTTTTCTGGATGATCCATTGCATCTAGTAATAATTCTCGGTCAAAGACGTTTACATTCACATGGTGCCCTCTTTGATAAGCATAACCGTCTAAGAGCGCAACTAAATTGGAATTACGACTTTCTTCTTCTTTTCCCAGTGCTTTTGGCACGATCGAGAAAGTATAAGAAATTCCATCTTGAGAATGTTCGTAAGGTAGCTTGGATACCGAGTTGAAAGAAGCTACAGCACCTTTTATATCTCTGCCATGCATTGGATTTGCTCCTGGTGCAAAAGGTTCTCCTGCTTTTCTTCCATCAGGCGTATCCCCTGTTTTCTTACCATAGACGACATTGGATGTAATGGTTAAAATCGACATGGTTGGTAATGCGTTACGATAAGTTTTATTTTGACGTAATTTATTCATGAACCTTTCCACTAGCTCTGAAGCTATGCTGTCAACACGTTCATCGTCATTTCCAAATTTAGGATAATCTCCTTCAATTTGATATGAAATCGTTAAGCCGTTTTCATTACGTACAGGTTTTACTTTTGCATATTTAATCGCAGATAAAGAGTCTGCAACAACGGAAAGCCCGGCGATTCCACATGCCATCGTTCTTAAGATATCACGGTCATGTAATGCCATCTCAATCCGTTCATAAGAATATTTATCATGCATGTAGTGGATTACATTTAAAGTCTTCATATAAAGATTAGCTAGCCAATCTAATACTTTGTCATAACGTTCCATCACAGTATCAAAATCAAGTACTTCGTCGACAATTGGCTCAAAATAAGGCCCAACTCTCTCGCCACTCTTTTCGTCGATTCCACCATTGATCGCATAGAGTAATGCCTTTGCAAGATTTGCCCTTGCACCAAAGAATTGCATTTGCTTTCCTATCCTCATGGCAGATACACAGCAAGCAATCCCATAATCATCACCATATTCTGGTCGCATGATATCGTCGTTTTCATATTGGATGGAACTAGTATCAATCGAGACTTGAGCACAGAATTTTTTAAAGTTTTCTGGTAACTGAGTGGACCATAATACCGTTAAATTGGGTTCTGGTGCAGGTCCCAAATTATATAAGGTATGAAGAATACGATAAGAGTTCTTGGTAACTAAATGTCTACCGTCCTCACCGATTCCACCGATGGATTCCGTTACCCAAGTTGGATCACCACTAAAGAGTTCATTATACTCTGGAGTACGGAAAAATTTAACGATACGAAGCTTAATAACAAGTTGGTCAATCATTTCCTGAGCTTCTTCTTCAGTGATCAACCCATTTTGAAGATCTCTTTCAAGATAAATATCTAAGAAGGTTGAAATTCTGCCAATACTCATAGCTGCCCCGTTTTGCTCTTTAATAGCCGCTAAGTAACCAAAATAAAGCCATTGTATTGCTTCTTTTGCATTGGTTGCAGGTTTTGAAATGTCATAACCATAAGATAATGCCATTTCCTTTAATTCTTTTAATGCACTAATTTGCTCCGTTAATTCTTCGCGAAGACGAATCGTATCTTCAGACATAAAGTCATCTTCTGTTGCCGCTTTTTCTTGTTTTTTCTGTTCGATTAAGAAATCGACTCCATATAATGCCACACGACGATAATCCCCAATAATTCTGCCTCTACCGTAAGCATCTGGTAAACCGGTAATAATCCCAGTTTTTCTTGCCTTTTTCATTTCTTCTGTATATGCATCAAATACCCCTTGGTTATGGGTTTTACGATACTTCGTAAAAATCTCCTGAACCTTTTCATCCATTTCATAGCCATAGGCTTCACAAGCAGCCTCAATCATGCGAATACCGCCCGTTGGATGAATAGAACGTTTAAAAGCTTCGTCAGTTTGTAATCCTATAATCACTTCTAAATCTTTATCGATAAATCCTGGACCATGGGAGGTAATCGTAGATGGGGTTGCCGTATCAACATCTAGTACTCCCCCATTCTTTCTTTCTTGTTCGATTAAAATAAATACTTTGTCTAATAGTTTCTTAGTACGATCAGATGGCCCTGCTAGAAAACTTCCATCCCCATCATATGGTGTATAGTTCAATTGAATAAAGTCTCTAACATTCACCTCTTCCATCCATTTACCTGCTTTAAATCCAGCCCAAGCTGGAATTACTTTTTCACTGATCATTAGTATTCAGCCCCTTTTAAAATCTTATACAATTCCTTTTCCTTGAAAAGCCTCTCGGTAAATCGTTGCTAGTTCACTTACAAGTGGATATCTTGGATTTGCTGTTGTACATTGATCTTCAAACGCTTTTTCTGCTAACTCTTCCACTTTCGCTTCGAATGTTTTCTCATCGATTCCTGCTTCTTTAATGGTGAGTGGCATATTTAATTCTTTTGCTAACTGAATAATGGCTTCAATTAAACTTTGCACTCCTTCTTCTGTTGTTCTCGCTTTTAATCCTAGCATTCTAGCAATTTTAGCATATCTTTCATTGGCAATAAAGTGATCGTATTTAGGAAATGAGACAAATTTAGTTGGCTTTGTTGCGTTATAGCGAATCACATAGGGAAGAAGAATTGAATTTGCCTTACCATGCGCAATATGGAATTCTCCACCTAATTTGTGAGCTAAGCTATGATTGATACCAAGGAATGCGTTAGCAAACGCCATACCCGCGATACAAGAAGCATTATGCATTTTTTCTCTGGCCACTTTATCATTGGGATTGTGGTAGGCTTTTGGTAAATATTCAAAGACTAATTGGATTGCTTTCATTGCAAGTGCATCCGTATAATCATTCGCCATCACCGAGACATATGCTTCAATCGCATGAGTGAGTACGTCCATACCAGTATCGGCTGTTACACTCTTTGGTACTGTCATCACAAAATCTGGATCAATAATCGCAACATCTGGTGTTAATTCATAATCTGCAAGTGGGTATTTAATATTATTTTTCTTATCTGAGATCACCGCAAAACTAGTTACTTCTGAACCTGTACCTGATGTTGTTGGAATAGCAACCAATTTTGCTTTTTCACCAAGTTTAGGGAACTTATAAACTCTTTTTCGAATATCCATAAACTTTTGTTTCATATGCTCGAATTTTTCTCCAGGATATTCATAGAATAGCCACATGCCTTTTGCTGCGTCCATTGCTGAGCCACCACCTAGAGCAATAATCACGTCTGGTTGGAATTGACGCATCAATTCGGCTCCTTTTAAGACGGTTTCTACAGATGGATCTGGCTCTACTTCAGAGAAGATTTCGCTATGCACGTAATTTTGTCGTTTTCTTAGATAATATAAGACCCGATCCACATAACCTAATTTCACCATCATGGGGTCAGTTACGATTAATGCTCGAGAAATCTCAGGCATTTTTACTAGATATTGAACAGAACCACTTTCAAAGTAGATTTTGGATGGAATTTTGAACCATTGCATATTTACTTTTCTCCTAGCTACCTTTTTAACATTAATTAAATTGACAGAGGATACATTATCTGTTGTTGAATTCGATCCATAAGTGCCACACCCTAAGGTTAAGGATGGAATATTGACATTATAGATATCCCCAATCGCTCCATGAGTTGATGGTGCGTTAACAATGAGTCGGCCTGTTTTAATTCGACTAGCAAATGCTTGAATCACTTCATCATTTTGACTATGAATCACAGCAGAGTGACCCATCCCGCCAAACAAGACCATTTCTTCAGCTCGCTTAATTCCTTCATCCACATTTTTTACTTCATAGTAAGCAAGAATTGGGCTAAGCTTTTCTCGAGAAAGGGGGTATTCTTCTCCTACTCCCTCTAGCGGAACAACTAACATCTTGGTTTCTTTTGGTACTTGAATGCCTGCTTGCTCTGCAATGTTTATAGGTGATTGACCAACAATCGATGCATTTACTGCACAAGTGGTTGGATTGATTACAAGTTTCTCAAGTTTTTTTATTTCTTCTTTGTTTAAGAAGTAGCAATGATTTTCCATCATATATTGTTTAACCGTTTTTGCTATTTCCTGATCTACAATAACTGCTTGTTCAGAAGCACAAATCATTCCATTATCAAAGGTCTTGGAAAGAATTAAATCGGTTACCGCTTGTTTAATATTGGCTGTTTTTTCTATATAACAGGGTACATTACCTGGTCCCACACCTAATGCAGGTTTTCCTGTACTATAAGCAGATTTGACCATCCCTGAACCACCTGTTGCTAATACAAGCGCAACGCCTGGATGATTCATTAATAATTGTGTTGCTTCAATCGAAGGCGTTTCGATCCATTGAATACAATCTTTTGGAGCACCAGCTTTTACTGCTGCATCCCGAACAACTGTTGCAGCTGCTACGCTACATTTCTGTGCAGAGGGATGAAAAGCAAAGATAATTGGATTTCTTGTTTTCAAAGAGATAATTGCTTTAAACATCGTTGTAGATGTTGGATTGGTTACCGGTGTAACCCCTGCGATAACACCCACTGGTTCTGCTACTTTAAAGTAGCCTTCTAGTTCATTTTCTTCGATGATCCCTACCGTCTTGTCATACTTGATACTGTGGTAGATGTATTCTGTAGCGAACAGATTTTTAATGATCTTATCTTCATAAATTCCTCTTCTAGTTTCCTCAACTGCCATTTTAGCAAGTGGCATATGTTGATCTAATCCAGCTAAAGCCATTTGCTTTACAATCTCATCAATTTGTTCTTGATTCAATTTCATCATTTCTTGTAAAGCAATTTTAGCGTTTTTTACTAATTCATCAATTGTAGTCTGAACCATCTCTTTCCCTTCATCTTGCATCTTTTCATTTTGATGATTTGCTTTCTCAAGCACTTTTTCCATTATGCTCTCCTCCATTTTTAATGTGAATAAATACACAATAAATTGTAACAAGCAAAAGAATTAAAATGTTCATTTGTTTCTAAAATATTAAATAAACCTACTTATAACAACAACTTATCAACTATAAATGGCGCCTTCAAATTTATATAGGTTTAATTATTCTGTTTTATTGTGAAATATTTCACATGTTATTGTTGTTTTTATCTTAATATGTATTAACTCTATACACAAAGTTGATTTAACGAAATTAGAGCAATTTATCTTCTATTTAAACCGTTTACACTCGTTTTCTTTTTATTTTTGATGGATCATGTTTGTTCACCATTTGTTCAATATATAGCCCATAATAGTATAAGAAAAGGTTTGTATATTCCATCGCGCTCCGTCATCCGTGCCCTTCTATGAATAAAGATTACGGAGAGAAGGGCACTTCTGAAGGCACACAAAGTGTACAAGTCGTGCTACACAGCTAAAGCTGCTAGTCACGCTATGTCGCAGCTTATGGAATATACAAACCCTTAAATGACAAATGGAAGAAAGTTTTTATAGCTTCAGGATTCACTGAAGAAATAAGGTAATGATTATCTTTTGGTGATATTGAAATTATCCTCTAGAAGCAGCCAATTTTGCGGGAAGGAAAGTCCCAATTTCCAATAACTAATTCCTCTTAGCCCTAATTGTTTGATTAAGTCAAATTTAGCTTGAATACTCCTTGCATCCTCAAACCATACTTCATGTTCTCGTCCTTGATCATCAACATATTTAAAAAATGGGGCTTGGGCACGGGTATCATATTGTATCGCTACATTTTCCCTCTTAGCCAATTCAATCGCTTGCTGAGGGCTTAATGCTCTTGCTGCTTCTCCACCATACCTAAAGGGGGCTCGCCAATCATAACCATATAAGTTCTGCCCTAACATAATCTTTTTGGCAGGCATTTCTGTTAAAGCATATTGGATCACTTGACGAACTGGTCCAATAGGGCTAACTGCCTGTGGTGTACTATAAGTATATCCCCATTCATACGTCATGGGAACGGAAAAATCAACGATTTGACCATGAGCTCTATAATCGTGTGCAGTATACCAAGCACCTATTTGTGCCGCACTTGTTTTTGGGGCTAACGCCGTAGATAATAAAAAGCCAGCTGGTTTTAGTCTGCTTTGAGCTCTTCTTAAAAACTGGTTGTATGCCTCTCGATCGTTCGGATCAATAAATTCAAAATCGAAATGGATATCCCTGAAACCTAAACGATTAGCAGTATTGATAATATTACTAAGGAAACGATTAGATATGCTCTCATTCGTAAATAAAATATGTGCTAGCTCCTTGCTAAATTGTCCTGCTTCTTGATTTGTAACAACTAACATATTCGTAATCCCTAAAGAGCGGGCAATGTTAGGAATATCATCGAGTGGAGGCGGAGTCAATGAACCGTCTCGATTTGCCCTAAAACTAAATGGTGCTAAATAAGTTAAGTACCTCCCTACCCTTCTTACTTCTTGTCTTTGGGCAGGTGTAATTCGTTCCCTTGGTTCAAGGTAAGCATTGACTTCAATCGTAGGTTTTGGTCTTGGGGGAATATATAACCTAAAACCAATAGGAAGTATTGTTGTTAGTGATATCCGATTAACTCTTGCCAGCTCACTAGGACTAATATTATAACGTCGTCCAATACTATACAAAGATTCGCCAGGTTGAACCCAATGGTATCTTCCAACAATTGGAATAACCAATGCTTGCCCTACGACTAATCGGTTAGGATCGGGTATTTCATTGGCCACAGTAATCGCTTGAGCAGTCGTATTAAATGCTTGAGCAATTCCAAATAATGTTTGACCTCTACGAACAACATGGATCTGCAATCTTTTTCCCTCCTTCTTTTTTATTCCCTCTCCTCATCGTATTCTGCATTCGCCTAAAAGGTGTTAGCAAAACCCACAAAAGTAACGTCTTACTTCGTAACAAATTCCTATTACTTTTGGGGAGAAATTTTTTACCATCTGAAATGTCACTCATCTACCTAATTGCTAAACGAAAAATGCAACAAAAATGGCTTGTTTTAATATTTCCATCAATAAAGGGAAAAATAAAACCATCACATAGAAAAGAGGAAAAAAATGAAAGTGAAAGGTTTAGGAATCTTTTTGCTCTTGCTTATTTCATCTTTAAGCATCGATATCTTGATGGATATATTAATGGGAATACCACTGAAAAAGGCTACCAATCAAATGGTCGAGGCTATTTTACACATGAATCTAAGTGAATTAATTGTTCTAATTATCCTGTTTTTATTAACCATTCTTCATTCGATGTTTCGTTTTCAAACGATTTCGAATCAAAGTCACAACGAATAGAAGAAAAGGAATCCCTACTTGAAGAGGAAGATGAAGATAATAGGGAACAATTTTTAGACCTTCTTCTAGGTGTTCCGAAATATTACTTGCTATTAGGATTGAAGAAAGAAGAATGATAAAACCAATTGGAATAAGCAGTTGATTCTTGTTTTTTATTTTAAACAAATCTGCTGTTCCAAGAAGAGCTGCATAATAAAAAACCGAAACTTTAAAAAAAACGCCGAATAATAATATGATAACCGCAATCGCATCTAAGCGAGTTAAAAAATCAATATGTATTAATCCAACAGTTTGGATGAGTGGAAATAGAGAGTTTTGAATTTCATAGGTTCCAAGAACCATAATTTCTAGAACAAGTACACTGCTTATCAGAAGGCCACTAAAAACCATTCCTGCCAATCCTGTTTTTAATGCCATTTTCTTTTGGCTGAGATTAGGCAGGATCATCGTAAATACGATCATTTCTCCAAAGGGAAAGGTAAATGTTAAGGGAAATGCTGTTGTGAGAACCGATTTCCACCCATCTCCTAAAAATGGCAATAATCGATTCCATTCAATCACTTTAGAGAAATAAAGAAACGCAGTGATAAAGACTGTTGAAAGAATAATGGTTGGAATAAAGAAAAATTCAGCTAGTCTTCCTAATTCTTCTATTCCCTTTCCTATCGCATAAGCTACAGATACAATCATAAACATATTTACAATCAATAAAGGGGTATTACCTAGTAAGGTAACCCCAACTAAGCTACCAAAATCCCTTAAGTCTCTTGAAGCAATATAAATAAAATATAGAACGTATATGATTCCAATGAGCCAGCCTAAATATTTACCTAGAATCATTTGCGAATAACTAATCAAAGGTTTTTCAGGAAATTTTTGATATAGATAATGGTAAAGTAAAAATAATGGTATACCAGCAAACATTCCTATCAGAATGGCTATCCAAGCTGCCTGCTTCGCACCAGAACCGGTACCAACAGCAATAGCGGTACTCGATTCAAAAAAGACGATCAATGTAAATAATTGATAAGGATTAATATTCACTGCTTGTACTCCTTTATGTTTAATCTCCATTTTTTTAGTTTTGACATTAGCCTTTTTATTCATTCACAAAGTCAAAAAATGATGTAGAAAGAAGTAGATACTGCATAAAATAGTGATATGACCTTAAAATTAGAAATGGAGGTTTATCTGTGAACACCAAAAGTGAAAAAGAAATCAGTATGATGAAAAAAGCAGGGGAACTATTAGCTTCTTGTCATAAAGAAATTGCTAAAATGATCAAACCAGGAATCACTACTTTAGAGATTGACCTATTTGTTGAGGATTATTTAAAAAAACATGGGGCTACACCAGAACAAAAAGGATATCGAGGTTATCCCTTTGCTACTTGTGCATCTGTGAATGATGAAATTTGTCATGGTTTTCCTAATGCAAACCCATTAAAAGAGGGAGATATTGTTACTATTGATATGGTGGTTAATTTTAATGGGTATCTTGCTGATTCGGCATGGTCTTACCCGGTTGGGAAAATCTCCAAAGAAGCTAAGGAATTATTAGAAGTGACAAAAGAAGCTTTATACCGAGGAATACAAAAAGCAGTGATTGGAAATCGCTTAGGAGATATTGGTTACGAGATTCAAAGTTTTGTAGAATCGAAGGGATTTTCAGTGGTTAGAGATTTTACCGGGCATGGTTTAGGTCCAACGATTCACGAAACTCCCTATGTCCCTCATTTTGGAACCCCTGGGAAAGGGACTAGATTAAAAGAAGGAATGGTCATTACAATTGAGCCTATGATAAATATCGGTTCTTACCAAACAAGAATGGAGCTTAACGGATGGACGGCTAAAACAGTAGATGGAAGTTTATCTGCACAGTATGAACATACCATTGCCATCACAAAAAAAGGACCACTTATCTTAACTGAACAAGCGGAAATTTAGTGTTACAAGCAACTTGAGCTTAAGCAAACATATACAGAATACCGTTCAACTATGGTTGCTGAATCGCTTCTTCTGCCGCACTTTTTCCAGCCACATGACCTGTTACAAAAGCTGCTGTAATGTTGAATCCTCCTGTATACCCATGTACATCCAAAATCTCTCCACAGAAATAAAGACCTTTCATTTTTTTTGAGGCCATTCGTTTTGGATCCACCTCTTTGATGGATACTCCACCACCGGTAACAAAGGCTTGTTCAATCGAGAGAGTACCATTTACTTTGAAGGTAAAACCTTTGATTGTCTTAGCTAACCATCTTATTTTTTCCTTTGCTAAATAAGCATAAATCATATCAGATTCAATACCTATATGGCCTAGTAAAAATAACAAATAACGTTCTGGAATATAGCCTTTCAGAGCGTTTTTGATTGCCTTTTTTGGCTCCTTTTCCAGAACTGATGTGATCTCTTGTACGACGTCTTCTTCATTTTTATCAGGAAAAAGATCAATCATCATGGTAACAGTACGATCGTTTGACTTTTTCAATTCTTTTACAACAAATTGACTACAACGTAATGCTGCAGGCCCACTAATTCCAAAATGGGTAAAAATCATATCCAATTGATGTGTTACGATAATCTTTCCCTTCTCATTTAAAACAGAAAGGCCCACATTTCGTAAAGATAAGCCTTGTAATACTTTTTCTTGGATAAATGATTCGCTTGAGGTAATTGGTACTTCTGTCGGATACAGCTCTGTAATGGTGTGCCCAGCTTTTTCTACCCATGCATACCCATCACCGGTCGAACCCGTTTGGGGGACAGATTTCCCACCTACTGCTATAATCACTGTTTTTGCTAGAATCACTTCCCTATTTTTTAATTCAATTCCAGTTGTACGGCCATCATGATAATGAACAGTCTTAACTGAAGCATTTGTGCGAATCTCTACCCCTAGCTCTTTTACCCTATTGACTAAAGCATTGACCACGGTTTGAGCCTTATCAGTAGCAGGAAACATTCGCCCATGATCCTCTTCTTTCAGCGTTATTCCCAGTTTCTCAAAAAAGATAATAATATCTTCATTGTTAAACATTGAAAATGCACTATGTAGAAATCGCCCATTACCCGGAATATGTTGAATAAGCTCATTCACAGGCATCCGATTAGTTACATTACAGCGGCCACCACCAGATATGCCTAATTTACGACCTAACTTGTTTCCCTTATCGAGAAGAAGAACCTTGGCCCCCTTTTCAGCAGCTGCAATTGAAGCCATTAATCCTGAAGGTCCACCACCGATCACAATACAATCGTACATCCAAGCCTCACCAACTTTCATTTGTATATCTTTATCATTTTTTGCTACACTTATTGTAAAAAAACTTCTATCGACTTTCGTTGAACCAAGAATAATGATTTCAAAAGGTGTGATAAATCAATGATACTATACAACTATAAAGGAAAAAGTCCATTAATTGCAACTAGCGCATTTATTGCAGATTCCGTAGTCGTTACCGGAGATGTAACGATCGGTGAAGAATCTAGTATTTGGTTTCATACAGTGATCCGAGGAGATGTAGCACCTACGATCATCGGTAATCGTGTTAATATCCAAGATCACTCTGTTCTTCATCAAAGCCCTAATACGCCGCTCATCATTGAAGATAATGTAACAATAGGACACCGTGTTCTTCTCCACAGTGCAACGATTAGAAAGGGTGCCCTTATTGGTATGGGATCCATTATTTTAGATGGGGCTGACATTGGTGAAGGTGCAATGATTGGTGCTGGAAGTCTCGTTCCACCTAGAAAAAAAATTCCTCCATACACCTTAGCCTTCGGACATCCAGTTAATATCATAAGACCATTAACGGAAGAAGAAATAAAAGAGATGGAACGAATTCGAAGAGAATATGTAGAAAAGGGACAATATTACAAATCAATTTCACCACGATTGAAAGGATAGTTGTTCATTAAGATCACGCAAATAACCCTCCTAAAAACAGGAGGGTTATTTTATGGAAGTGAAATTTATGAATGTTTTTTACGCTTCTAATGTTGCATCTTTTTTAACTGCTTTTTTAATGTAAGGAATAATCCAACGATCTAAGCCAATTTTACCTGCGTTAAATCCTGCAACCAAAATGAAAATAGTGAGTAAAGACATTTGTACGTTTGTGCTTGTAGAACCACTAAACATAAATGCATAATTCATTAAGATACCAAAGAATGCTGCCGCTGTCGTTAATGCTCCAAGGATAAGTCCTAAACCTACTAAAAATTCACCGTAAGGGACTAAGAAGTTGAATAATCCTACGTTTGGAATAGCAAATGCGTCTAAGAAATTTGCCCACCAACTTTGAACTACTGGATGATCACCTGTTGCCTTTTTTACAGCTCCCATTAAAAATCCTTGTGCATTGAATGGTTCTGCACTTGTAAGCTTATGCCACCCTGCTTGAATCCATTCATACCCTAGATAAAGACGAACAAGAGTTAAAACATAAGAAGCATACACATTTTCCTTTAAAAATTTAATCATTTTCTTTCCCCTCCTATAAATTTTTTTAAAATATAAGTCCTATTACTTTCGAAGTCATTCTAATTTAGAATAACTTCTTTTCAATTCTGATTATAAACCTATCATCACAATTCTACCATAAGTTTGATTAAATATTCACAAAATAGCCACATTTTGTGATGAAATTGTGAGGGGTTCTTTATTTAATTAAAATAGTAATAATGTTTTTCCCAATGAAAAAATAACTCTTCTTTGAAGGTAAAATACCTGTTTGTGATATATTTCACAAAATAAGAAAGGTTTGTATATTCCATCGCGCTCCGTCATCCGTGCCCTTCTATGAATAAAGATTACGGAGAAAATGACAAATGGAAGAAAGTTATACTTTTTTAATCTTTAAAAAAAGAGTATATCCTTTTTCACTAAGATTTTCTGGGTCATAATATTCATCAAAAGAAAAACTAAATTTCGTTTAAGTATTATTTTGCCTCTTTATTCAGAAAAAAAACAGAAAGGGTCCCTGGACCCGCATGAGCTCCAATGACAGCTCCAATGATATTTACATAAAATTTATCTGTTCCAAACTTCTCTCTAATCATTATTTTTAGTGTTTCTGCACCCTCTTCATCATCCCCATGACAAATCCCAATGGTTTGCTCTCGAAGGTTGTTACCCCTCTCTTCCATCAGTTCAATCATTCGTTTAAAAACCCTTTTCCTACCACGTATTTTTTCAATTGGTACCAGCTTTCCATCCTCAACATTAAGAACTGGTTTTATGTTTAATAATCCTCCAATAATCGCTGCTGTTCGGCTAACTCTTCCACCACGATAAAGGTATTCTAAATTATCAACCGTGAATACATGTTCCATATGTTTCGCATAAAAATCGATGGCTTCCAAAATTTCAGCTTTACTTTTCCCATCAGCAGCCAGTTGAGCAGCTTTTAAAACGACAAGGCCAAGACCAACTGAAGCACATTTTGTATCGAAAATCTCACAATCAAAATCAGGGTATTCTTCGAGCACCTCATTTTTAATCATGACAGAAGATTGATAGGTACCAGATAGACCTGATGAAAAAGCAATATATATACAGCTAGTTTTTTCTTTTGCATATTTTTCAAAAACATCTTTAAAACGTGTTAATAAAGGCTGTGACGTCTTATATACGTTTCCTTCCCTCATACCCTGAAATAACTCATTTGGTTGAATCGTAACCCCATCTTCAAATTGTTGATCATTTAAGAATACTTGTAATGGTATAACATCAATATTATATTGCTCTATCACATTTTTAGATAAATCTGCAGCACTATCTGTAATAATCTTGATATTCATCACGATCTTACTCCTTTAGAGTAATTTTTTATTACTCATATTTTTAAATAGAACTATATCATTAATGGTAAGTTTATACAATTGATTGGATAGAGAATTGAGAATCGTTAAAAAAACTCCTTATAATTAGGTTTGTTAGACCTGTCCAAATCCTAAATTAAAAGGAGAGCCTATGGCCAAGGATAACACAAATACAAATTGGGGATTGGCATATATAGAACATGTAAAGGAGGTTTACGGGAAGAAAAAAAGAGCAGCAACTTTAAGAATTGAATATTTAATGATTAAGAAATTGTTTTTGATAATAAAAAAATAAAAACAGAGCTGAATTTTCATTTTCGGCCCTGTTTTTATTGATTTTTAATTTAGAATACAAAAGGGCAAACTCAAAAGTAATGTTAACTTTTGAGTTTGCCCTTTTTACCATTATAAAAACTTCCTAAATGTCTTCTTTCCATCATAGGAAAATAACACAGGTCTGTTTTCAACGAATGTTTCCAAGTGAACCGTTCGTCCCCATAATTTGTAAACATGGGGCAAAGTCTTTTCTAAATACAGGATATCTAGTTCTATTCCCTCGTAATGGTGTTTCAAATAAAGCTCCCCATTTTTAAGATAATCTCCATTTTCCACAACAATGTATGGGAATCCACCATTTACTTTGGTCTGAACCAGTTGGTCACGAACTTTCTCCCAATCCTTTTCGACAATTACCCATTCATTCCCACGTTTTTGATATAAATATAGATCTAGATCGTTCACAAGTTTTTTCGTAAGGTAATTTCGTAAAAAGGAGATATCTGCATCTATTTCCCTTACTTCAAAGATTTTCTTTCTTCCTTCTCCTGGCTTTCTTCCTAATTGCTCTTGTTCCTCTTTTGTAGGATGATCCCACCGTTTTTCAATATCTTCAAAGATTTTGACGCCAAGATAATAGGGATTGATTGATGTTCTTGAAGGCTGTACAACGCCAGCGTTTAACTTAGCAAATTCAATGGTTTCTTCTTCATTTAAATCAAGTTCACGTAGGATTCGCATATGCCAATACGAAGCCCACCCTTCGTTCATGATCTTTGTTTCAATCTGCGGCCAAAAATATAGCATTTCTTCACGGAGCATGGTCATAATATCTCGCTGCCAATCTTTTAAAACTCGACTATATTCTTCACAAAAGAGAACAATATCCTTTTCCGGGAAAGGAGGAAACTTCTGCTCTTCATCGGTTTTCACTAATGCTGTTTCATTGGTTTTATCGATTTTCCATAAATCATCATACTCACTTGTTTTTTTCGGTTTAGGTTTCTCATCAATCTTTCTTTCCCGATCCTTCTTTTTAAACAAACTTGGATCTATATGCTCCTGAATGGCCAATACGGAATCGATAAATTCCTCAACTTCTTGTCTGCCATATTCTTTTTCATAATGGCGTATCCTGTCTGCTGTTCTAGCCATGCTCTCTACCATATCCCTTGGTGTGTTCATAAAACGAATATTGTTTTTGAAAAAGTCCGAATGGGCCAAAACATGAGCCACAATCAGCTTATTTTGAGTGAACGTATTTCCTTCTAATAAAAAGGCATAACTTGGATTATTGTTGATTACCAACTCATAGATTTTGCTTAGTCCTAGATCATATTGAAGCTTCATTCGATGAAAGGCTTTACCAAATGACCAGTGAGAAAAACGGGTTGGCATTCCATAAGCGCCAAAGGTATAGATAATCTCCGGTGGACAAATTTCATAGCGCATTGGAAATGGATCAAGTCCAAATCCTTTGGCAATTTCCGTAATCTCAGCAATTGCCTTTTCTAATTCGTTCATATCGATCATCACACTCAGACCTCCTATTCTGCGGCCTGAGGCTCTTTTTTAGTAAAAAATGTTCTCAAAGCCTGATAAACCTCAGATTTTTCCCGAATCACCGCGTAGATGAATTTCTCATCTTTTATATTCTTGTAAACGTTCATTAGAGTAGAATGGCGATTATACTGATTTACTTCCCCATACCCAAACATATTTGAACGTTTCATCAGTTCTTTCACATAATAAACGCTTCTTTCATTATCTGAAGTTAAATTATCTCCATCGGAAAAATGAAAAGGATAGATATTGTAACGATCAAGTGGATATCGTTTGTCGATAATTTCAATCGCCTTGCGATAAGCAGATGAGCAAATCGTTCCTCCACTTTCACCCCGTGTAAAAAATTCCTCTTCTGTCACTTCTTTTGCTTCAGTATGATGAGCAACAAATACAATTTCAACATGTTCATATTTTGTTCTTAGAAAACGCACCATCCAAAAGAAAAAGGTTCTAGCAATATATTTTTCAAACATCCCCATTGAACCACTTGTGTCCATCATGGCAATCACCACTGCCTTTGAATGGGGGATGATAATTTCTTCCCATGTTTTAAAGCGCAAGTCATCGTTTGAAATTTGATGGATTTTCGCTTCTCCTTTTAAACTATTTCGTTTTAAGTTTTCAAGAATCGTTCTTCTTTTATCGATATTCCCCATTAGGCCTTTTTTGCGTACATCATTAAAGCGAATTTCCTCTACGATTATCTCTTGATTTGGCTTTCGCTTTAAATGAGGTAGTTCAAGGTCTTTGAATAACATTTCTTCAATCTCTTCCACTGTAATTTCTGCCTCATAAATATCTTGACCTGGTTGGTCACCTGCTCCCTGACCTTTCCCTGGTTCTGGAGTTGCATCTCTTCCTAAAACATCACCGACTTTAGAATCTCCTTTTCCTTGCCCACCTAATTTTTGTTTATGGTAATTATAACGAAAGCGGTATTCGTCTAGTGAGCGAATGGGTATTTTTACAATTTCTTTCCCATTGGATAAGATAATATTTTCTTCACTAACTAGATCAGGAAGGTTCTTCTTTATTGCTTCACGAACTTTTTCTTTATGCCTCATCTGATCCTCATAACCTTTGCGGTGTAGTGACCAATCTTCCTTAGACACGATGAAAAGGGGGTCTGTCATTTGTTTCCCTCCTTTTTTAGCGATTTAGGAGGCTACCCACATACTTCAATAATTCATTGGAACATACAGGGCAATACCCATATTTTTCAATTAGGCTTTTACTCACTTCGTTTATTTTTTTTAACTGATTTTCGTTTGGCGTTTTTGTTGAAGTTGTGATCTTTACAACATCTTTAAGATCAGCAAATAATTTTTTCTGAATTGCTTCTCTTAAACGGTCATGACTTTTATAATCAAATCTTTTTCCTTTGCGTGCATAAGCAGAAATCCTAATCAAAATCTCTTCTCTAAAGGATTTTTTGGCATTTTCAGAGATCCCAATTTGCTCTTCAATGGATCGCATCAATCGCTCATCAGGTGGTAGTTCCTCATTGGTGATTGGATCTTTTATTTTGGAGTTATTCACATAGGCCTCTACATTATCTAGATAATTTTCCATTAAGGTTTTTGCTGATTCTTCAAAAGAGTAAACAAATGCTTTTTGTACTTCAGTTTTTGCTGCTTCATCATATTCTTTTCTAGCAATAGAAATATAATTTAAATATTTTTCTCTTTCTTCTCGAGTGATAGAAGGATGTTGATCCAATCCATCTTTCAATGCCCTTAATAAATCTAGAGCATTGATACATTTTACTCCTTCTTTTATTAAAGCACTAGAAATACGATTGATCACGTATCTTGGATCGATTCCTGACATACCTTCATCAGGATACTCATTGTGTAATTCCTCTAGATCCGCCTCATTAAACCCTTCTACATCCTGACCATCGTACAAACGTAGTTTCTTTAAAATATCCATTCCTTGTTTCTTAGATTCTTTAAGACGAGTTAATATGGAGAATATGGCAGCTGTATTTAAAGCATGTGGAGCGATATGAACATCATTGATTTCACTTTGTAAGATTAGTTTCTTATATATTTTCTCTTCTTCAGTGACTTTTAAATTATAGGGGATGGGCATTACGATAATTCTGGATTGCAAAGCTTCATTTTTCTTATTGCTGATAAAGGATTTATATTCTGCCTCATTCGTATGGGCCACGATCAATTCGTCTGCACTAATTAAGGCAAAACGCCCTGCCTTAAAGTTTCCTTCTTGAGTAAGAGATAATAAATGCCATAAGAATTTTTCATCAGACTTTAGCATTTCTTGAAATTCCATTAAACCGCGATTTGCTTTGTTTAATTCACCATCAAATCGGTAAGCTCTTGGGTCTGATTCTGATCCATATTCAGCAATCGTAGAGAAATCAATGCTACCCGTTAGATCAGCAATATCCTGAGATTTGGGGTCAGATGGAGAAAAGGTTCCGATTCCTATCCGCTTATCTTCAGAGAATAGGATTCTTTCTACTTTGACATTTTCTATTTTTCCTTGATATTCATTTTCAAGTTGTAGTTGACATAACGGACATAAATTCCCTTCAATTTTAATCGCAAATTCTTTTTCAAATTCAGGCCTTAAATCGTTTGGTATTAAATGCAAAGGATCTTCATGCATGGGACATCCTTTGATACCATATAATGCTCCTTCATCTGTTCTTGTATATTTTTCTAGTCCTCGTTTTAACATTGTAACAATTGTCGATTTTCCACCACTTACTGGTCCCATCAAAAGTAAAATTCTTTTTCTCACATCCAAACGTTTAGCAGCTGAGTGCAAATATTCTTCGACTAATCGTTCAATCGCTTTATCTAATCCAAATAGTTCTGTACTAAAAAATTCATATTGTTTATTACCATCAACTATTTTCTTTCCTTTGTTTGCAATCATCTGATAAACTCGAGAATGAGCTGTCTGAGCTACATGAGGACGTTCTTTTACAATTTGCAAATAATCTACAAAAGTGCCTTCCCAAGCCAACTCTTTTTCCTTCGCACGATAATCGGCTATTTGCTTTAATATATCCATAGTAGCCTCCTCTCCTCATCACACAAAATGTAATAAACCTAAAACATAAGATGGGAATTATTTTGTTTTTTCTACTACTATATTCTAAACAAAAAATAACATGATGGATTTCCATAGCTAACCTTGTTTAATTTTAATGTATGCTTATTGATATGCTTTGTTTCCTCCTCAAACTATAAAAAAAATCCAGATGTATTTATATTTATACATCTGGATTCTTTAAAAGTAGTGAATCTTGGCTTGAATCTTATCATCTAAAATGATTTCACCATATGAATACTTTGGACTTCTTCTTTTATCTGTAGGTGAACCAGGATTAAAATACAGTACACCATTTTCCCATTCTTTAAACGCTTGGTGACTATGTCCAAAGATAACAATATCAGCCTTTTCATTAGCAAATGCTTGTTTTGCCCGTTGTAAGGTGGTTCCATATACACCATCGCCATGAATGAGTCCAATTTTATATTTACCTATGTCAATGATTTTCTTTTTTCCTAATCGAAATAAGATTTCCGGACCATCATTATTTCCTGCAACTGCTTCAAGACGAGAAGATAACGCTTGTAAATCATAAAGGATATCTATAGAGGTAAAATCCCCGGCATGAATAACCATGTCACTCTTTTCGATTGCTTCATAAAGAAAATCTGGCAATGAAGTAGATTTTCTAGGCAGATGGGTATCAGAAATCACGGTTATTTTCATCTCGACTTCCCCTTTTCGCTTTTATTCAAACCACTATCATAAAAAGATAGATATTTTACAGTATTATAACATAGAATAAGTTTGTATATTCTAACGCGCTCCGTTGTCCATGTATCTATGCTTTACTTTAAAGTGCAAAAACTCCTTTTTTAGCTTTTATATCTTCTTTTAACTCTTCAAGTGATCCTTTTTGATGGACTTCATAAGTTAAGGTCCCACGATCAATTAAATAATCTGTTACTAAAAATGTTGGCATCCCTAGTTTGCTAGCAATCATATCTTCTTGCATATCATTACCAATCATCATCGCTTCTTGTGGTTCCACTCCAATTTTCTCTAAAATCTCTAAATAGTATTTTGGCTGGGGTTTACAGAAATGAGATTCTTCATACACCGTAACTAAATCAAAAGGAAAATCTAATAAATCCAGCCATTTTAAACGTTCATAAATAGCTGCTTTTGGGAAAACAGGATTGGTGGCAATCACTACTTTTCTTCCTTGTTCTTTAGCGATTTCAACAATTTCTTTTGATAGGGGAGAGGGGTTGGTATGTATTTTTAACAAAGGAAATTCTTCTTCATAAAAGCGAACGAATGTTGGCCAAATATCTGATTGCTGGATCCCTGTCCTTTTTACAAAAGAGTCAATAAATACTTGCTCATTAGTAAGATTATGATCTGTATTTTTTATCATATCATTCGTTGATTCCCAGATTATTTTTATAAAGGCTTTTGGATCTAGAAAAGAAGCAACGTTTGGTGCTAATGCTCTCATATATTGTTCTATAAATTGATCGGTATTCATCGGTAATAAAGTGCCATCTAAATCAAATAATAATGCTTTTGCCATATGAACCTCCACTATTTTCTTTATTGATTGGTTATTAGATTATTTTAAATAAGGAAAATTGAGTTGCCTAAGCGCTTCATAAACAATGATGGCCGCTGAATTAGACAAATTTAGTGAACGAATCAGTTCTCCCATTGGAATGGTGATCGTCATATCCCAATTTTTTTTCAAAATATCCATAGGTATTCCTGCGGTTTCCTTTCCAAAAACCAAAAAGTCTTCATCCTGGTATTGGACATCGGTATAAAAACGCTCTGTTTTTGTTGTAGCATAAAAAAAACGTCCTTGAGGGTATGTATCATATAACTCTTGAATCGAATCGTAGTATTTAATATCAACAAAATGCCAATAATCTAAACCAGCCCTCTTTAGCATTTTATCATCCGTTGAAAAACCTAGGGGTTTAATTAGATGTAATCTAGTACCAGTAGCAGCACAAGTACGTACAATATTTCCTGTATTGGCTGGAATTTCGGGTTCATGTAATACGATATTTAGTGCCAATTCTCCTCACCTCTAAATCAGTCTATCCCATCAATACCTTACATTATACTACAACAAGATCATGCTCACAAAAGTGAAGATATTCTTTTAAAAAGAATAGGCTCATCTATTCTAAGACAAGCCTTTCTCTGAACTAAAAATTAAAATTGATCTACAATATGAAAATATTTATATTGAGTCTTTTCTGTCCAAGCATAAGAATCTTTGTATGCCCAATTTCGTTTGATTGAATTTACAGTATGGGCATTTACTAATGGCATTCCAATAGGATCTATGGCTGTAACAATGGTATTATGTTGCCACTTACCATCTCCATCAAAATCATAACAAATGACATCACCAATCGTTAGTTGCTCTGGGGATTTAACTTCAATCGCTCTTAACCCTGTTCTACTAGTCTGTAGGTACCATCGCAAGCTGTGAGCAACAGCCCAGCTATAGCTCCAACGGTCAGACTTATTCCCATTTCCTTGATACCACCATCCTTTTCCCTTTTGTCCTAAACCTGTCATAGGCGCTCCTCCTGCCCAAAGACACTGGGAAACATAGTTGGTACAGTCTACTTCAAAAGTTCGAAATCTAGGATTATAACTATTCCACCATCGGTCAGCATATTCAGCGGCCTTTTTACGGTTATAAACCCCCACTTTTACCACCTCCTATGCCCATCTCTATGGTGTTCAAGATGTAAATAGAACAAAAAAGAAAGGATACTCTCCTTTCTTTTATTTCAGTTATTTATCTTTGGGTAGATAACCTTCTAACTGAAGCAGATATTGCTTAATCTCTATTCCCCCACCATAGCCTACTAAATTACCGTTTGACCCGATTACACGGTGACAAGGTACAATAATAGGAATCGGGTTATTGTGGTTTGCACCACCAATTGCTCTAACCGCTTTTGGGGCATTCATTTGAATTGCAATATCTTTATAGGTTCTTACTTCTCCATAAGGAATCGTTAATAAAGTTTCCCAAACTTTTTTCTGGAAGGGTGTACCATATAATTCAATAGCAATATTAAATTCCGTTCTTTGCCCGCTAAAGTATTCTATTAATTGTTGGATAACGGTATTTAACTCATTTTTTGCTTCTACGATTTGATCTGTACCTATCCATTGTTTAACCCATCTTTTTAGCAAAAACAAACTATCCTCAATCATACCAAATTCAATCCAGCAAACACCATTTGTTGTTGCAGCAATGGTTAGAGGTCCAATCGGTGAATCCATCTCTTTATAATAAACCATCTTAGATGATTCTTTCATCCTATCCCCTCCAAGAGGTTGTTTCTCCTTATCATACCGATTTATTATGTTTTTAGCGAACTTAGTATACCTTCATTTGCAAGCTTATTTAATGATCTTATGATTTCTTGCAGTACTTTGTCATCTTTTTCTTTAATTTTCGCTTGAAGCAATATTTCTTCTACTTCTTTTCCCCCTATTTTCCCTAAAGACCACGCTGAGGTTTGGCGGATCACTGGCCTTTCATCATTGATTAAAAGATCCTTTAATAGAGGTAATGCTGTTTTATCTTTAAAATGAGCTAAGGCAATTATCACATTTCTTTGAATCGGTTTCTTTCCCCTCCAAGCAGCTGCCGTCTGTCTCCAAGTTTCTTTAAATTCTTTATTAGAGATTGTTAATAAAGGCTTCAACAAGGGTTTCGCCAATTCAGGATTAGGTAAGGTCTTTTCTTGGTGGCCAAAGTTTATCCCTTTATTTTTAGGACAGACAATTTGGCATGTATCGCATCCATATAATCGATTCCCTAACTTTTCCATTAGTTCTTCTTCTAACATATCTTTTCTCTGTGTGATATAGGATAAACATCTTTTTGCATTTACTTGGCCAGCCTGAACAATAGCTTGAGTAGGACATGCATCTAAACATCTTGTACAGTCTCCACATTGATTTTCCATAGGATGATCTTCAGGAAAAGAAATATTTGTTATCATTTCCCCAAGATAGACATATGATCCGAATTCAGGGGTTATGAGCAAAGAGTTTTTTCCGATCCAACCAATTCCTGCTCGTTCAGCTACAGCATGATCAGACAGTACTCCTGTATCTGTCATAGCCACATATTCTGCGTCAGGCACCATTTGTTTGAGATATATTCCTAATTGGTTTAGTTTCTCTTGAAGAATTAGATGGTAATCAATTCCCCATGCTGAACGGGCTACAAAGCCTCTATATTCCCCTTCTACTCCCTTTGGTGGCTGTGGGATCTTAGAAGGATATGCAATAGCAATGGCAATGATTGATTTTGCATTTTTTAGTGTAAATTTTGGATTTACACGCTTATCAATGTCTTTTTCTTCAAAACCTGATTCATACCCTAATTCACGATGACGATGTAGTATTTTTTCTAGTTCCCTAAATGGTTCTGCAGAAGTAAATCCTATCTTATCTATTCCAATTTGCTGTGCATAATCTATCACTTTTTGTTTTAGTTTCTCATTCATTACAACCACTCAATTCTATATATTAGAATTAATCTGAATAAGATCGGCTTTTATTATAACCTAAGCAGCATATTGGATTAAAGTCTGTAAATCTTGGTTATTTTTCATTTGATCTCTTGATATAGATATTGAAACCTTTCATCTTTATCTGCTAATTTTTGGATAGTATCAACCAAGAGTTCGTAATTTTGATAGGAAAGCGTAATTGTCTTCTTTTTATCTATTTTTTCAGATTTAGGACTTTTGGAGGATGGAATAGCTGCAACCGCAATCTGATCGGCCATTTCATTCCACTTATTCCCTGAATGTCCCTTTACTTTTTCCCATTCAACTACCCTCTCTTCTACCAATGGTAAAAGTCGTTTCCATAGATCCTGGTTTTCTACAGGTTTTCCTTGTGAAGTGATCCAGCCTTTTTTTATCCAAGATTTTAACCAATTTTGTTGAAAGGCATTGATTAGATAGGCTGAATCGGAGTATATTTTGACTTTACTCCCTTTTGGGGTATTTTTTAACGCCTCAATGGCAGCAGTTAATTCCATCCGGTTATTTGTTGTAGAGATTTCTCCGCCAGAAAACTGTCTACCATCCAAAAAAACAGCTCCCCATCCTCCTGGTTGGCCACCAGCTGCTTGATTGTTCGCACATGCACCATCTGTATAAACCTCGTATTTTTCGATGTTCATTTTTTCCTCCTATATACGTCATATTTCTAACTTTATTTTTTAAGTTTCCCTCTTTTTTCGCTTTAGTTCTACAAAAATCCTCTTAAACGATAAAATCCAAATGTGTAAATTAGCCCACAAAAGTGAAGACTACCTTCGAAGCGTAATCCGAGTACTTTTGTGGGGCCCCATTAAAATAATGAAAAGAAAGTTATATTTTTTTATCTTTTTAAAAAAAACGCGACCCTTCGTCCTTAAGGAACGAAAAACCGCGTTAGTCCTAGCGATACTTATGTAACTTGATTAAGTCGACAAAGTTCTACATTTGTAACGACAAAATATAATATACCATGTCTTTTGTCCTAGGGCAACCTTTTCATAATAAAAAATTCACAAAAAATTAATAACTTCTTCATTTTAATTATTTCTCTTTAATGTTTTCATTTAATCACCAATTTCTTTCCTATAGTTACTATAGCAAACATAATTTAACCATTGATTAAATCGCTGTTAATTTGTAAAATAAGAACAGACCAATTTAAACAATGAATTGGTTGGGAGTTATTGCCCTGTTTTTCATTTGAAAAATAGGGTCTTTTTTTTGCCTTAAAAAATAGATAGGGGAAAACCCCTATCTATTTTTATACACGCTCTTTTAATGCTTTGCCTGGTTTAAAAGCTGGCACGTTTCTTTCTTTTATTTGAATCGTTTTGCCAGTTTGAGGATTCCTTCCTTTGCGAGCACTACGCTTACGGGTTTCGAATGTTCCAAAACCAATAAGTTGAACTTTTTCACCTTTTGATAATGATTCACTAATTGCCTCAACAAGTTCCTTATAGACTGCATCTACATCTTTCACTTTGATTCCTGTGTTCTTAGCAATTTTTTGAACTAACTCTGTTTTGTTCATTTGATTTACCTCCGCTTTTTTAAATTATAAAATACATTTTTTTAAACTGTCTGTAATAAGATCATTTAAGTACTTTCTTGCCTCATCCTCGCGTTTAAAAACCACCTCCTTAAATGGAAGTTGGTTTAAGGAAATTAAGGTTTGCATTCGTATATAGTTGCGAAAATCTACAAGGTAAGCTAACCCAACCAATCCATGACTTTTTATTTGATGAATCAATTGAAAAATGATCTTTTTATCATCAGGTAAAATATATCGAATCAAGCGAATGTCAACTAAAAAAACAAAAGGTTTCCCCTGAAGTAAAAGTAAATTCTTCTCAATAAGTTCTAGGAGTATCATTACACTGTCTTCTCTTCGATAACTCCATTCAATTCTATTCTCTGAAGGATAAGCGATAATGGGATGTTCCAACCTTAACAACCCCCCTACTTTACTTAAAAACATTTTAAACAAAAAAATCCCCCGAAATAGAGGATCATTCTTCAAATTTCGGCAACTGGCTGGCATAGTGTAAAACACCTTAGCCCCTTTAGCTTTGCGGCCCTATTTTTCAATAGGTGTGCCATTATCTTTTTTCCTTTCAATTCGACATTTATTACCAAATTCCTTCTAATCTCGCTAAAATTTTTAATCGGTCTCCCTTTTTCGAGTATATTATTTACAAATCGGTGGAGGCGTTGAAATATATACTATACCCGTTAAAACAAAAAAGCCAATACTCTGAATTACCCAAAGCATTGGCTTGAAGTTTATTAATTATGTATGGCTCACTCTAAGAGTACAACAATCCTTTTTGATATGGTGCCGGTGAAGGGACTCGAACCCCCACTCCTTTAGGGAACGCGATTTTGAGTCGCGCGCGTCTGCCAATTCCGCCACACCGGCATATTGTATCAATGGCGTGCCCTGAGAGATTCGAACTCCCGACCTTCTGATTCGTAGTCAGACACTCTATCCAGCTGAGCTAAGGGCACAAATATATATTCAATATTTATCCAACAAGGATGATTATTTGAAGTCGTATTAGAAAATTAATGTGGTGCCGAGGACCGGACTTGAACCGGTACGATAGTCACCTACCGCAGGATTTTAAGTCCTGTGCGTCTGCCAATTCCGCCACCCCGGCATATTTAATTTATTATTTATGGAGGCGGCAACCGGATTCGAACCGGTGGTAAAGGTTTTGCAGACCTCTGCCTTACCACTTGGCTATGCCGCCAAAATGCAGCACCCTACAGACACAACAATTTACTTCAATCAATGAAGTTAACTCGTTGTCTTACTCAGAATTAATATGGAGCGGACGACGAGATTCGAACTCGCGACCCTCGCCTTGGCAAGGCGATGCTCTACCACTGAGCCACGTCCGCCAATCCAATAATAAAAAATGGCTGGGCTGGCAGGATTCGAACCTGCGAATGACGGAGTCAAAGTCCGTTGCCTTACCGCTTGGCTACAGCCCATTAAATGGGGCGACCAGTGGGAATCGAACCCACGGATGCCGGAGCCACAATCCGGTGCGTTAACCACTTCGCCATGGCCGCCACAAATACAATGGCAGGGGTGGCAGGAATCGAACCCACACTAACGGTTTTGGAGACCGCTGTTCTACCGTTAAACTACACCCCTTTAGGATGGTGGAGGGGGTAGGATTCGAACCTACGAAGCTTCCGCAACGGATTTACAGTCCGCCCCATTTGGCCACTTTGGTACCCCTCCAAATATAAAAAATTATATTCACTTCAACGTAGTCACACTCAATATAGATGGTGCCGGCGAGAGGACTTGAACCCCCAACCTACTGATTACAAGTCAGTTGCTCTACCAATTGAGCTACACCGGCAAAACAAGTGGTGGTTCGGGACGGAATCGAACCGCCGACACGAGGATTTTCAGTCCTCTGCTCTACCGACTGAGCTACCGAACCTAATTCATGACAAAAATTATAGTATCATGAAACAAGTTGCAATGTCAATGTCGAAAAATATGGCGGAGCTGACGGGATTCGAACCCGCGGTCTCCTGCGTGACAGGCAGGCATGTTAGGCCTCTACACCACAGCTCCAAAATACTTAAAGAAATGGTGGACGATGACGGGATCGAACCGCCGACCCCCTGCTTGTAAGGCAGGTGCTCTCCCAGCTGAGCTAATCGTCCATACTAGAAATTTAGAGATTAATTCGTTGGAGGTTAGATTAAAAAATAATTATAATACGAAACAGCACTATATCTAACTTCTCACATCTAAAGTGGCGGAGAGGGTGGGATTCGAACCCACGAGACGCTTTTTAACGCCTACACGATTTCCAATCGTGCTCCTTCGGCCATCTCGGACACCTCTCCACTGGCTCCTCGTGCAGGACTCGAACCTGCGACAACTCGGTTAACAGCCGAGTGCTCTACCAACTGAGCTAACGAGGAACATTATGCCTGGCAACGTCCTACTCTTCCAGGACCCTTCGGTCCAAGTACCATCGGCGCTGGAGGGCTTAACGGTCGTGTTCGGGATGGGAACGAGTGTATCCCCTCCGCCGTCATCACCAGGCTTGCAGGATGCAAGTCGTTCGACGTTGTCACATGGACGTGACGGATTTTAGTCGAACTTCTTTAAACATGCCTACTTTATATTAAGATTTTGAAGGAATCTTTGTACCTTCAAAACTAGCAGCAAGAAAAGTAATTAGGTTAAGCCCTCGACCGATTAGTATCCGTCAGCTCCATACCTTACGGTACTTCCACACCGGACCTATCAACCTTATCATCTTTAAGGGGTCTTACTGGACTAACTCCATGGGAAATCTCATCTTGAGGGGGGCTTCACGCTTAGATGCTTTCAGCGCTTATCCCTTCCACACTTAGCTACCCAGCGATGCGCCTGGCGGCACAACTGGTACACCAGCGGTGTGTCCATCCCGGTCCTCTCGTACTAAGGACAGCTCCTCTCAAATTTCCTACGCCCGCGACAGATAGGGACCGAACTGTCTCACGACGTTCTGAACCCAGCTCGCGTACCGCTTTAATGGGCGAACAGCCCAACCCTTGGGACCTACTTCAGCCCCAGGATGCGATGAGCCGACATCGAGGTGCCAAACCTCCCCGTCGATGTGGACTCTTGGGGGAGATAAGCCTGTTATCCCCAGGGTAGCTTTTATCCGTTGAGCGATGGCCCTTCCATGCGGAACCACCGGATCACTAAGCCCGACTTTCGTCCCTGCTCGACTTGTATGTCTCGCAGTCAAGCTCCCTTCTGCCTTTACACTCTGCGAATGATTTCCAACCATTCTGAGGGAACCTTTGGGCGCCTCCGTTACTCTTTAGGAGGCGACCGCCCCAGTCAAACTGCCCACCTGACACGGTCCCTCATCCCGTTTAGGGATGTAGGTTAGAATTTCAATACGATCAGGGTGGTATCCCACCGTTGCCTCCACCGAACCTGGCGGTCCGGCTTCTATGGCTCCCACCTATCCTGTACAAATCGTACCAAAATCCAATATCAGGCTACAGTAAAGCTCCATGGGGTCTTTCCGTCTTGTCGCGGGTAACCTGCATCTTCACAGGTATTACAATTTCACCGGGTCTCTCGTTGAGACAGTGCCCAAATCGTTACGCCATTCGTGCGGGTCAGAACTTACCTGACAAGGAATTTCGCTACCTTAGGACCGTTATAGTTACGGCCGCCGTTTACTGGGGCTTCGGTTCAAAGCTTCGTCACTTAATGTCACTAACCTCTCCCCTTAACCTTCCAGCACCGGGCAGGCGTCAGCCCCTATACTTCGCCTTGCGGCTTTGCAGAGACCTGTGTTTTTGCTAAACAGTCGCTTGGGCCTATTCACTGCGGCCTCCTCGGGCTTTCACCCTATCGAGGCACCCCTTCTCCCGAAGTTACGGGGTCATTTTGCCGAGTTCCTTAACGAGAGTTCTCCCGAGCGCCTTAGGATTCTCTCCTCACCCACCTGTGTCGGTTTACGGTACGGGTACCTTCCTCCTCACTAGAGGCTTTTCTTGGCAGTATGAAATCAGGGACTTCGGTACTTTATTTTTCCCTCGCCATCACGGCCTAGCCTTGAGTCTACGGATTTGCCTATAGACTCAGCCTCACCGCTTGGACGTGCATTTCCAATAGCACGCTTCCCCTATCCTTCTGCGTCCCCCCATCGTTCAAACGGAGGAAAGGTAGTACAGGAATTTCAACCTGTTGTCCATCGCCTACGCCTTT